>CP070729.1:0-16761 GCA_020351185.1 Dehalococcoidia bacterium
AAGCCCAGTGGAAGTTAGTACGAAGGATTTTCATGAATATAAATTAAATATTGAGTTTCATATTTAAATTAGGTATCTTCGATGAATTAATACACTATTCTATTATCTAACCATTTATTCGTCAAAGAAAATTTTTCGTATCCAGTCTATCTTAAGGGTAAACGAAACATTAATTTAACATTAATATCTGAGTTGGGGGGGGTAGAATGAATCTGGTATTAGCTCGATCGTGCTCAAATTCGTGTCCTTATTGTTTTGAAACAACCGAAAGAAATGAGGATAGACAGAATTTGATATCAATGGAAAATGTGAATAAATTTGCTTCATGGGCAAACAATGCTGGCGTTCCGTATCTCTCCTTGCTCGGAGGTGAACCTTTCCTACACCCCAAATTAGCTGATATAATCAGGATATTTCGGCAAACTTCTCCAGCAATGGAATTGCAGATATTTACAGGTGGCGTTTTTAATAAAGAACTCCTCGAAAAAATATCACCCCAAGATACTGGCCTTATTTTCAATATTAACGAACCTAGTGATTATCGGAATCCAAAGCACTTCAAAAAAGTAATAAGTAATCTTGAGATGGCTATAAGAAAAGGATTTATAGTTGTTTTAGGTTTTAATGTCTGGCGTGAAGACTTTGATATCAAATTTATGCCCTCACTAGCTCATTATTACGGGCGTACTAATTTCCGTTGGACTGTAGCCAATCCTCAATGGAATTGCCCTCCTAATGTAATTAAGCCAGAAAAATTTGATGTAGTAGCCCAAAGATGTTTCGCTATGTTAAAAGAAGCGGCACGGTTAGACTTAACCGCTGATTTAGACTGTCCATTACCACTGTGTTTTTTCAATGAATCACAACTAGCTTGGATCAGGCAATACCATCCTGGCACTTCTGCCAGGATTGGTCGTTGTGAACCTGTATTAGACGTTACTCCAGAGCTGGAAGTAATCCGGTGTTTTGCACTCTCGAAACTTACTCGGGTAAAACTAACCGACTTTCCGAATGAGAATGCAATTTGGCACTGGTTTTTTAGAAAGGTAGATACTCAATTGTTACCTCAGGGTTGCTTTAAACACTGCGGTGATTGTCAACATTTCAAATTGGGGAAATGTTCCGGTGGTTGTTTAGCCTGGCACGAGTGTATCGTCGATATGGAGATGCAATCAGAAACATCAAAACTTGTGATGGGTATGCAACAAGCGCTTGAAGAGGGTCAACCTACCCTGGCTTTGGAACTTTATGACAGATCAAGTTACTACTTGAAAACAGCCATTCCGAAGTTTGCGGCTGCCATTGCTGCTTACCAGCTTGGAAAACATGAACAAGCATTTCGATATGCTGCCTATGCCCAAGATCTTACCACTAACCCTGGGCTTAGAAGCCAGATTGGTGATTTGCTGCAGAAGATACCATTACCTGGATACAAAAAAAGATCCCATATTCCCAGTGGGAACGATTATGTTGAATTTATTTCAAACCAAAATATTTAAAAAAACATTATGTAACTCAAGGTATAAAGACCAGATAAAAAATACGAGAACGAAAGTTTTAATAATATTATTAATTATAACTTGTTTATTATTAGCGCTAATTGCGTGTACACCTGAGAATGGGTCACAGACTTTAACGACATCCGCCGAGCAAGATACTACGACAACACCGGCTGTATCTACTACGACAACCTCTTTCTCTCAGCCCGTAACCGCTACAACTACAATCCAGACCTTGACATTAGATCCAACACTAGATCCAACTGTGTTTTACGTAGCATATATTGTGATCGATCCCAAAGAAGCCACGGTCACCTTAGGTGAAAATCTAGTATTTACTGTTACTGGACATGATTTTGAAGGTAATAGCTTTGATATAACTAGAGATTGTGATTTTATTATCGATTGGGAAGCTGGTGGGAGATGGGAATTTAACAAATATTTTCCAAGCAATGTAGGGACTTGGGAAGTACACGCTGATTATTGGAATCCAATATCTGGTACAGAATTTTGGCGTGATTCGGCTACGCTTGTAGTTGAATGATGAATTCAACGTATAATACCTCTTTTGTCTTTACCTATCATGCTTCTTTTCCAAAACCTGGTAACTTATGTTACTGAATTTTTATTACGATTTACCTAAAATATTAAGAAAGACGCAATTATGTCCAATTAGAGGACGCATTATTGGCGATGAGGTATCTTATGAAGATGGTTCTTATAATCTTTTCTGTTTTGGTTGTGTTTGGTATTAATGTGACCTCATGTACAACCGAAGCCCAGATAGAGAAAAGTGGAAATCAACAAATAGAAGACCAATTAACAACTTCTCCGCAATTACAAAAATCAAATACAACTAATCCTAGGACGACTAATACCTTGACAACAATAACAATTCAAACAACGCCTATGTCAGTTTCTCCAACTAGCGTGGTGCCAACTCCGACTACAATTGTAGAGACCAATCCTACAAATACCATTAGTACTGAAGCTATTGCTATACCTGTAGTAGGCACGGAGTTTCGTTCGATTCCTTTGGAATATGCCAAGTGGACAGTAATTGAATTCGAATACGACGTAATTCATGAGCCTGGGAGCGACTATCATTTTCCATGGACTTTAACCATCAGAAATGATACCGAAAGTGATTTAGAGGTACACGCCTATTTAATCCATTGGGGATTTCACGGTTGGGTTGGATATGTATCCGAGACATCATTTTTTTTAGAAGCAACAGAAACGAAGAAGATATCTGGAGAGGACATACTCGGTGAGGTTTTTTATGAGGAGATGATCTTCCTTGAGGATGTCCAGATAGAAGTTTACATAATTGAAGGATAATAGTTTAATATTTTCCATTTAAGCAATAGGGTACTTCGAAGAGGTTCCGATTATTAGGCATGGAAGAAATGCAGTAATAAGGGTATAATAAAGATCTGAAGGTGATTCCGTATTTCATGTCACATAATGCGATTATATCCATTTCCCTCATAAGCGTGGTAGTTTTAATTACACTAATTGCCTGCAGTAATGATGCTCGACCATCCAATTCAGTAACTGTGACAACTACTAGTAGCACGGTGGTATCATCTACAACAACAAATAAACCCACTGGAGTAGCTGGTTCCACTTTGTTGCCCGAAAATGCCCCAGAAGCGGCACATTATCTCGGTGGTGGACTTTGTTTTCAGTGTCATGAAACCCCTCCAGGTCATACAGGCGAAGTACTCAATCAGTTTGGCTGCGATCGTTGTCATGTACAGACTTCTACTGCTATCCCAGAAACTCCCATCACAACTATCTCAAATTAGAAAAATATATTCAAAGGTGCAGAAGATCAGGAAAGAACATAAATATAAAAATCAGGTAAAGAAACTGAAAAAGCATCATTCTACATTAAGCCGCCGGGATTTTCTGAAACTACTAGGTTTAGGTGGAGCCGGTTTGGGCGCTGCTGCTGTATCAGCACCAGTAGTCCACGATCTTGATGAGTTAATGGATCTACCTGAAGCAGCTGGTAAAAGACCATGGTTTGTAAGGGAAGTAGATAAACCTACCTGTGATGTTGATTGGGACATAATGCAGCGGTTTGACTATTCTGAGGTCATGTGGGCTGGAGGATTAAGAAAGGCTCTAGGTGTAGAGGAATTTGAAAGGATTTTAGAAATCGGCCGAGAAAACAGATTACTCTGGATGCAGGAAAGTCGGCCAGGTTATACTCTTAAGGAAGTTGCTTTGCATGGAGCTAATCACTATGCTCCATACAGCTTCCTGGGACCGCAGTCATCACCGACTCCCGAAGCGCTGGGTATCCCCCGTTATGAAGGTACACCAGAAGAAAACACCCAGCTGGTACGGGCTTTCTTGCGACTACATGGGGCTTCGCAAGTGGGATTTGTCGAATTGGATACTAATACAACTGAGAAGTTTATCTACACTCATGACTATATCTCATGGCATACACGCCCTTTTGGGCAAGGACCACGTCTGGATATTCTTGATGTAGATGAACCCTCAGAGGGAGATGGTTACCGGGTGATTCCTAAGAAAGCTCGATGGGTGATTGTCTATGCTTTGCGAATGTCGGATGATTTAATGAAATTAGCGCCAACCAAGCTTGGTAATAGGGCGCAATACTATATGTATGAGCTAAAAAGCCTTATTCAGGGACAGCTTCAGAATTTCCTGCGTACGCTGGGTTATATGGGCTTAGGCGAGGTTTCAAGATATAATGCCCTGGGTATTGCTCCAGCCTTCGCTGTAATGTGTGGAATGGGTGAGCTGAGCCGTATGGGCCATGTTATAACTCCGGAATTCGGACTACGTCAAAGGGTTTTTAAACTAATTACTGATATGCCGCTAGCTCCAGGTAAACCAATTGATTTTGGGGCTATGAACTTTTGTCGCACATGCAAAAAGTGTGCAGATAATTGTCCACCCCAAGCGATAACTAAGGATACCGAACCTTCATGGGATACGCGGGGTAAACCATACCATAGCCCAGGAGTTAAGGCTTGGTATTGGCCTCAAGAAAACTGTCAGGCATACTGGCGACAGATACAGGAATGTTCCATTTGTTATGCTGTTTGTCCACTTTCAAAAGGCGGCAGTAAGGCTATTTACCATGATCTACAGAGGTGGGCAACCGCCAATACTCCCGTTTTTAATAGGTTTTTCAGGAACATTGACGATTTCTTGGATTTTGGAAGGAGAAGTAAACCAGAGGAAATCGAGGGGTGGTGGGACCTTGACCTGCCACCGTGGGGGTATGTAGATTAGGCGGTAAACAATGGGTGAATTAGTATCATATTGTGAGTTGACAAAAGTAGCTTATTATTATTATTATGAAATTTTAATATTAAAATATTAGGGAGAGGTAAGAATATTATGAAAAAACATCATTCTACGTTAAGCCGTCGGGATTTTCTAAAAATACTGGGTCTAGGTAGTGCCGGACTAGGCGCTGCTGCCGTGTCAGCTCCAGTAATCCATGATCTTGATGAACTGATGAATCTCCCTGAAGCTGCAGGTAAAAAACCGTGGTATGCCAGAGAAGTGGATAAACCCACCTGTGAAATTGATTGGGGCATGATGCGACGTTTTGATTACTCTGAGGTGATGTGGGCTACTGGCCTTAAGAAAGCTTTAGGCCCCCAGGAATTTGAAAGAGTATTTAGGGTTGGTGAACAAAATCGACTTAAATGGATACAGGAGGAAAAACCGGGTAGTACTCTTAAAGATGTAGCAATGGACAGCTCCGACCACTGGGCTCCTATCAGTTTTCTCGGTCCACAAACTTCACCCACCCCTGAAGAGCTAGGCGTACCCCGTTACGAAGGCACCCCCGAAGAAAATGCACGTTTAGTTAGAGCTTTTATGCGACTTCACGGGGCTTCTCATGTTGGTTTTGCGGAGTTAGATGCAGCCACAACGGAGAAATTGATCTATTCATATGATAATGGGGGTCCTGTTCAGGGGCCCCGTCTTGACATCACTGATGACGACCAGCCGGAAGATAACACCGAGGATGGCTACCGGGTTATTCCCAAGAAAGCCCGCTGGGTTATTGTCTACACTATGCGAATGGCAGATTCAACCTTAGAACGCCCAGCAACAGCCCTTGGAAGTAGATCACACGGCTATATGTATAATCTAAAAAGCTTATTGCAGGGTCAGGTGCAGAACTTTTTACACACACTGGGTTATACGTGCTTAGGCGAGGCATCAAGATATAATGCCTTGGGTGCCCATGTTGGTTTTGCCATTTTAGCAGGACTGGGGGAGATGAGTCGCTTGATGCATGTAATAACTCCAGAATATGGTCTACGGCAAAGGGTGCAGATGATGATTACCGATCTACCTTTAGCACCAGGGAAACCGGTAGATTTTGGAGTAATGAACTTCTGCCGCACCTGTAAAAAATGCGCCGAATTTTGTCCGCCGGGAGCGATCAGTAAGGATACCGAGCCCTCTTGGGATACTCAGGGAGCACCCTACGCTAGCCCTGGTGTAAAAACATGGTTCTGGCCGCAACACGAATGCAATGCCTTCATTCGGATGAATAATGGCTGTGCTATCTGTTATGCCGTCTGTCCACTTTCTAAAGGTGATAGCAGGGCAATGTATCATGATATTCAGAGGTGGATGGTAGCCAACACTCCGCTGTTCAACAGTCTTATTACCGGAATGCATGGCTTCCTAGACTATGGATGGAGAGATAACCCGAAAGAGATTGCAGGATGGTGGGATCTTGATCTACCCCCGTGGGGCTACGTGGAATAATAGCATTGAAAAAATTCGAGGAGGTGTTAAGCTATGTGGTTTTTTATCGGTCTCATTGTTGGTGTTGGACTACTAGCATTAATTTTCTGGCTACGGAATAAGCAAATAGCGGTAAAATGGTATGAGTGGTTGGTTGGGATCTTTGGGCTGGGATTACTGCTGTTTATGATACAGAATATCATTGGCTCGGTGAGGGAAGTGGAGCCGGTAGCCGCTTGGCAGTTCCTTTGGTTAATAGGTCTTCCGGCTTTAATCTTATTAGGTTTGGCCTGGTGGTTACCTTGGAGGCGTTATCGAAAGAAAGGTTAGAGAAGTAAGTCTTATCGTATTGAACAAGCATAATGACCCAAAATTAGTATATCTTATAAAAAGTCTGTTTAATCGACCTAATATCCCCCTTGGTTTTTTCTAGCTGCCCGACGGGCAACTTATCCTGGGCATCAGGAAGTGAAAATTTCTCTTGTCTTCAAACCTGCCTTTACCTTCCAACGTCCCTCACCCATGGCGATTCCTTCAACTAGCACGTCCCTGGTCTCATTTACTGCTAGTGAAACGCTTATCACCCATATTACCACTTGATTTTCGTCGTCTATATTGGTAAAGGTAATCGGAATATTACAGCTCCACTGGCTATCTATCGGGTTGGTAAACGTTAATAGAATGGGGATGGGATCGCCAACAGGTTTGAATTCTGGTACAAAGATATCTATTAATGCTTCTCGAATCTGATCCTCTGGGCTATTGGTCGGTGTTGTAGCAGCATTAGTGGCTGTTTTGGTGAGAGTCATGTTTGTTTGCCCTGAAGAAGATGTAGTGCTGGATGTTGTTGTATTTGGTTGAGAGGTTGTGTGTTGAGAGGTAGTAGTAGAAATAACAGTTGTAGTTGTCTGAGTGGTGGTTGTCTCTGGCGGTGAATTACCATTGCATGCACCAACTAGTATTATCGTAATAGCTAGCGATAAAAATAATGAAATGGTTTTAGTCATAATTAAAATATTGTAACCTTATATGCGCATTAATACATATAATATAATATACCACTAATGGTTGTCAAAAGAAGTATCTTTGATATGGGTTTTATCACGAAAGTGAATGTATAACTGTTTACTTAACAGACAATAACGTCTCTATGATAGGATTAAGTTGAGTTTGATCATAACCGACGGAGAGAACATTAATATTAGGCTGAAAGCCTTTGGAATTATCTGTTAATTTTTGCATTATTTCCTTGTGAGTGTTATCAGGTATCGGGAGCCTGGTAACAATGTAGGTTCCTAGATAAGGCTTAAAAAATTCATAATTATGCTTTACTTGCTCTAGTTCACCTTGCTGATACCAATTGGTTTCTTCCATGCATTCTACAATTATATCTGGTCTGCAAAATCTACCAAAATCAGCTACCAGAGAAATATCCTTTGGCTTATCATCTGTATAGATAACTAGATCCGGCCAATAATCCTTGGGTTCTAGTGGTTTACCTAACTCCCTGATTTGAATCCACTCTCTTTTGTCACTCACTCCCTCTGAAGACCATGTTGCATCAGAAATATCTGCCCCTATTGAAATATATCGGTTTGTTTTTGGAGAGTGGGCAATCAAGTTAGCCATCATGAATGCATCTTCACCTAACCGGAAAGCTATAGATTTTGTTTCCTCAATATCTGGCAACTTTTTATCTAAGAAACCAAATTTATCATCATACTCAGGTTCATGACATAACATTTTAATATCATCATAGGGAAGCGCCAGAGTTTTATCAGGTTGAATAAGATTTATTAAAGATAGAGCAATCCATTTTTCGTAGCCTAGCTTAAAAAGAAATTTAAAAGCATTAGTGATACATTGCTTAGCTTCATTTTCGAAGGTTCGTAAATCAATTTCGCCTTTTAAGAGGTCGAACAACGAGTTATAAAATGATCTCCTTAAACCATCGATTGGATCGTTCAAAAACCAATTCAGCTCAAGGGGCAATTTTATTTCAGATATTGGGGTTGTGTTTTTTAAAATTTCAGCTGCCTTAATATAGCTAGTACTCAGAGGTTTTGCTTCGTTAAGTAAAGCTTGGCATTTTTCTTCTAGAAACGCATTTCTTACTAAATCAAACAATCTATAAAACTCAGGACGAATATCTGCAGGTATAGCAATTACATGTTTTTTGATCCTTACATTGGGATTAATTTTTATAAAATCCTCAAGCTGGGAATATGCATTTTCCCAAGTTTCTACCATATTATTCTCCTAAAAAAATTGGATAGTGGTAACTAAATACGATCTGTGGCGTTGTAAGTATATAAGAATTTTAACAGATATCTGCGTGATTGTGCAAGGTAACTGATCCCCAAACATTTATTCTGGGGCATCTTTTACTAGTAAAAATAGGGGGCATTGGATATAATTGTTAATGGACAAGATAAAAGTCACATACATAATTGTTATATTAAATTACTATATTTATAATTGAGTAGTTTAAAGAGTGTAAGATTATGAAAGTAAAAATTGGTTTTAAAGCAATAATAGGAATATTTTTCATATTCTTAATTTCAACTGGTATAGCTGCGTGTAGCAGTAGCGGTGAATCCATACCAGTATATCAACCTATTGCTGATCCTCCAGAAGAGGTAACTATAGAGCAGCTTTTAAATAGTTACTCCGAAAATGACTTGGTGAAGTATGAAAATAAAAAGCTGTTATTTTCAGGTGTTATTGTTGAAGATATAAATACTGTATTTATAGATAGTGCCAATGCATCTACCATCTATCCGGTCAATAATATTGTAGAGTTCAGACCTAGATATAGAACTGATACTGCATTAGTCAGAGAAGGATATATCATAGATGTTGTGGGTGAACTACGCGGTGTTTTTGGTGTTATGAATCCTTATATAATAATTGATGATTGCTGGATAAAGATTATTGAAGGTGATTTAAACGTCGGGCAATATGAAGATCCAGATTATTAAGAAATAATACCAACATAACTAATATTAATAATTTTATATATAGGATCGGTAATTGAATCTGAATTATTTTTAAAATGTTAAAAATACGATTCAATTACCGATTTAAGTATTAATAACCTGGCTCAAATTAAAATCATGACTAGCTTACATTCTTCTCCGAATAGCACATCTAATCCAGAAGTGGTGCTTGTTTTTCCTCCGCTTGTTGAGACTAATTTTGGCAGTTATTACCCGTCCATTGCTGTTTTAGCGGGGTATTTAAAATCTAAGGGAATTGAAGCAACCCAGATAGATTTAAACGAGGATTTTGCACGAAATATTTTGCAATCTGGCTCTCTTGATTGCATGGCTAGAGGTATTTTTGGAGATAATCTTAGTTTCACACCTGATTCAATGCCTGCTGTTGCAGCTCGTTTGCTTACTAGGTACGGCCATTTGCTTATCGATGAACAGGGTAAACATCTATTTCGAGAGGATTGTTCTGATTTAGCATATCTACTTAATATCGTTGTCGAGCCATTGAAGATCGATGTTTCAATTTCTGATATAAGTAGTAATGAAATATTTTTACAACCTAGGGCGATTGTATACAGAACCTTATTTGAAAAAACGGATTCCCTAAGGAATTTACCCTCCAATATACATACGGTGGGTATATCTATTGCCGTTGGACCGCAGCTTGTTCCGGCTCTTATCTTGGCACGTCATCTAAAGGCAGCCAGCAAAGACATAGCCGTTGTTATTGGGGGACCAGTAATTAGCTTAATGGATTTGGGAGATATTGAAAAGGTTTTGATTTCGAATCCTGAAGTTGATGCTGCTGTCCGCTCTGATGGTGAATATCCCTTAGAAATCTTAATCAAAAACAAACGGGCAGGGGACTGGGAACCATCGCAAGTTCTTGGTGTATCTTGTCGTGTAGGTTCTAAAGTAGTGCATCGGGCTCCAGAAAGAGGACCCGATCTTGATTCTATTCCTTATGCTCACTACGATACCAAACTCTTAGCCCGTTTAGCTAAGCCAGAAATCGGTATCCTCCAATCCCGGGGTTGCTACTGGGGTAGGTGTGCTTATTGTGATTATAATGAACTATATAAAGGTAATCCTAACTATAGAGCTAGAAGTCCGAACAATTTTGTTGATGAGATGGAATATCAAATAAAAAAACATGGTATTCAAAATATTTCGGTGATTACCGAAGCTATTAGCCCAGCTGCTGCTCGCAAAATTAGTCAGTTAATTTTAAAAAAGGGTATAAAGGTCAAATGGCATAGTTTTGCAATGATTGACAAACGATTTACAAAAGACGTATTTGAAGCTTTGGTGAAGTCTGGATGTGAGTATTTAGTTATTGGCGTAGAAACAATGGCAAATCGAGTGCTAAATTTTATGAATAAAGCCGCAAATAGCGAGGAGACTGTAAGGTTTATACTCGATGCAAAGGAATGCGGTTTAGACCTTAAATTGAACTTGATTCCTGACTTACCATCTACTACCTACCAAGAGGCTATGGATACTCTTGAGTTAGTAGAAAAACGGCAAGATTGCTTTATATATGTTTCACCTTTTCCCTTCGAAGCAACTCGCTCATCAAGTATTGGTCGCAATCCGGAGACTTTTGGTCTTCGTGTCATTGATTCGGATTCGACTTCGGGACAAGCGCAATTTGCCCTTAATCACTTGGAAGTTTTCGATCCAGCCATGAATGCGAAAGAACGCGAGCATGTTTTCGCTGAATATCATGCATTTGCGGCACGGGTTAATAACCGGGGAGTCATCGATGCTAGTTCCGATGTTGTTGACCAAGATGATCTTAACAATATCTATTTTAGATTGGCTGATGAATACCTTGATTTTGTGAAAGTTGGTAGCGAAATTCAGTGTTACCACTGGTTAAAACGAAAACGATACCAGATGCCAGAGGAATGGCCTGAAATCATCGCTAAGATGCGTTTTTCAAAAAAGTTCAACAAAACCGACTTTATTAATTGGCTACCAACGACTGATTCGGGGAAATTCTACTTCGATAAGTTACTTGAGATGGGCATATTGACTAGATACCAGCATAAAAACTCAATTTAATAATCTTGCGGTAAGTAATATCTCTTTACATTAAAATATAAGTATCTGACTAGAAAGATCTGCTAAGTAAATCATAGGTTAGCTAAATATTCGACAATTCCGTAACTGAGTGATATGGATTAACCTGGTCAATTCAGTCCACTAAACTAGCTTAGGTATGAGACTAATAGGACTATAAACCAAATATATATGGCAAATACTGTTGCTAGCGTAATAGCAATGAACTGAGATTTGGCCTTTCTCTGTCTACCGAACCAATATATATCGATAGCCTCATCTGGACATACTTCTATACATCGGCCACATCGGATGCAGTTTTCACCCAAAATTTCGCCTGTATCGACACTTTTAGGTGTTAAAGCAAATACGGGACATTCTTGGACACAATCCATACATCTTATACATCTATCTTTGTCTATCTTTACCCGGAAAAAGTTAAATCTTTTAAGTAATGATAATAAACCACCCACGGGACAGATAAAACACCACCATCTATTCTTGGTCATAACAGGCAATAACACAGCAAAGACTAGCAGTATCCCCATGATTATCCAAAAAACGGGTAATGATTTAAGCCAGAGCATGGGAAAGAAAATGTTAACAATGGCAAAACTGAACAGAAAAGATAAAACAATCACCAAGAGTAAAAAGATGTACTTAACATAATATACCCAACTTTTAAGATTGGTATAAACATTACCGCTGTCTGTTAATGTTTTTTGTTTTACAAAATTAAGCTGCCACCAACTTTTTCTGCCCGATGAGAATAGCTCAACTAGACCTCCGAGGGGGCATAACCAGCCACAGGCAGCTTTGCCAAATACAATAAAAATAATAGCATACGGCACCAGAAGAGCTAACGATAAACCTAGAGTTGTGGGTAAGACTGCCTGCCAGCCAACTCCGACAACGAAATCGGCTCCTCTCCAGAATATAGAAGGTATAATGAGCGGTGTAGGGTAGGTTAATGCTCCTTTACCCCCAGTACCTTCGCTGTAATATCCCTGATCCCACCTCTCGACCCAATCAAAGAAAGTGATCGATCCGATTTCCACGACAGTAAGTACTAAAGTGATTACCATAAGAACAAATAGAGCAATAAACAAAAGCCTTCTGACTCGCTCAATGTGCCCGGAACTCAGCATATAATACGTAATAAAACCAACCAATAATCCCATTACTACACCCAACCAAATAAATGGTGCAAAATACCACCAAAGCACAATACCACTTAATATGATACTTAGGATTACTGCTTTTTGTTTTTTGCTCAAGGATCGTATCATTTCTAGCCCCGATTTTTTCCGTCTTTAAGGTTTTGTATAAACGCCTCCAACTCTTGGTAAGTTGGTTTGACTATCTCAAAAGGAAACTTAGTTTCCAAATAAAATATAGGAACACCGAGTTCATCTTGTATTATTTGGCTAATTAATGTATTGGATTCCGGAAAGATTGTTGATCCTGCTATACTACTGATGATAACAGCGTCTGGTTTTTGTGACTTTATAAATGAAATTGTGCTATTCATCCTTTGAGCAGTTGGCATGCTGCTCGGCATACCGTAAATCCAACAAGCCAGATTTTCAATTATTGGACCATCTTCTTTGATAGGTTTATAGTAAAGTGACATTCGGCTATCAAAACCTACAATTATCCCGCCATAGTCCTCAATTTGATTCCAAATACGTATATCCGGAATTTCCTCTCCTGTCAAAAAGATTCTGATTGCTTTTTCAGAACTATCAGCAGGTTTAGAGTGATTTAGCTGCCTTTCCTTTAACTCTTGGATCAGTTTTTGATATGCAACGTGAAGCCTTTCGGGGTTTTGGGCGAAATCGCTGATCATTAATTGTGTGATGTAATATTCAAGGGCTGGAAATAGTATTTCTTGGTTTTGCAGCAGTTGATTTAACTCTATTATATCTTGTCTGATGAGGTTGCCCATTCTTACCGCTTCCCTGAGACTGTTTTCAGTGATACTATTACCCGTTTGGTTAGTTAGCCACTCAAAATACTGCTCAAGTTCTTTTATGAGGAAATTTATCGCCCATTTTTCAGTGTTGTTATCGAAACGGGGAACTTCCCAAAAATGAATCGGTTTTTGGCTAGCTTCAGCCATCATTTGCCAAGTATTACTAATCTGATCATCCCAGAAACCGCAAGCTGCTGAATGTGCATCAACACTAATCTCATTTTCTCCAGAAATAAATGCCCCCGCCATTATGAGATTACAAAAATTTAAATCAGAACTAAGCCCCGCATCAGTTGCTTTACCGATTAAGTGTCTTTTACCTTTTATCAGGGCAGGTATTACCTCATAAAGATAGGGATCATACGCCAAGCCACCAGCAGCGTAGATAGGTTCAGCAGGAAACAGTGGGGATTTTGCAATTACCTTTTTCCCCGATTCCTTAATCCTATTTAGATTATCTGAGAAAAGGGTGATGATATCGTTGAAAGATTCTAGTTTGGTATCGAAGCGAACTGTATTTTGTATAGACTGTTCTGTATTGTTCATCTTTACCCACCCACCAACTTAAGAAAGCTCTTAACTTTTTCGGTTATCTCTTCCTTATCTTCAGACGAATAATCGGTTTCTATCAAAAGTGTAGGTATGGACAGATTCCTATAGAGAACATCCTTAATAGCTTTAAACTCAGATCTCCAGGTTTCATTTGATCTGAGGTTATAATAGACCATACCATGTACCCTGTAGTCTTTGGCAGTTTTGACTATCCGGCTTAACCTCCTTGATTTATCAATCATAAACGGACACGGTACATTATATAGATATCTTTCGGTCAAGCCATCAATCGGTGCACTCAAGATACCAAAGGTTGGTACCTTCTTGCGAAGAAACATGGAACCCGTGCAAACACAATCGGCTACAATATTGCCGCCCGTTTGCTCGATAATATCCAATATCTTTTCATCCCCTATACCGATTAAGCTCCCAACAATCATCAGCCTGGATCTTTTATCATCTAATCCTTTATCAGAAGATTTGTTTCTTAATGCTTTCTCAATTCCTTCAAGTTCCTTGAGATAGTCAGCTCTATCCAGCAAAAAACCTGCTTGGGTTATTTTAAGGATCTGGCGCCATTCGATTGGCGTGTTTCTATCTTGCGGGAGCTTATAAAGAAAAAGAAGCTTATCCCGGATTCTGTTGCACAAATTGATGGCTTGATGCATTTTAAAATCAGTTGCTGTTTTACCACTAAATCCACCTAACCTGGTTTGTAACAATTTCAGTTCATTTTTAAAATAATCGAAAGCGTGGGATTTACTACGCAATGCATTGTGTGTTCGTGGTAATCCAAGGGGGAAAACGGGTAG
Source organism: Dehalococcoidia bacterium (assembly GCA_020351185.1). Taxonomy (GTDB): domain Bacteria; phylum Chloroflexota; class Dehalococcoidia; order Dehalococcoidales. Next base: position 14,660 of record CP070729.1, read on the forward strand.
TTTGAAATAATTTTGATAGTAATCCCCCAGTATTTTCATACTATCATAAGTTTGGGCAATACAGACACCATCAAGAGAATTGTAATAATCATTGATGGATAATTTTTTGTTCCCTATGGAAGAGCAAGCATAGGGACAGCTGTGTCCTTTAAGAAATGCCTCTCCAGCTGAGATGCTTTCGCTATCACCACCAAAAGCCAAACGGATTGGAATTAAATTAGCTGCCAAAATCATTTCCTCAGTTCCATAGGGGCAAAAGTAACCAACTAATTTATTACCACTTTCTCTAGCTACTGCTATTTTTTGCGGTCGCTCGGCCAGTTTGATATTTAGGGAGTGTAATAGATTGTCTTTAGCTTTATTATTCATAATTAACACTTGTTATTATATCGTTTAAGATTTAGGATAGAAATTGTATTAAACGACCTATCACTATCTTGGATTATGGTTTAGCCTGTAATACCTAGAAGTAGACCTAACCATTTTATTGTAACGTAGTTAAAGTATACGATTCCTAAATAGAAACCGATAAGATAATATATGGCACCTTGCCTGCCTTCAGCCGCCATTACGTGCTGCCGGAAAGGACAGCCTTCGGCAAAAACTGAGAAAAAACCTAGTCCGAAACCACCTAGTATGGCACTGATGACTAATCCGGTTGAATCTAGATCCTCTAATCCGAGGGGAAAATTGGGTACATCGCCACCGGCAAAATTAAAGATCGTATAACCGATAGCACCTCCAATGATTATTCCAAAGAGCCCTTTTAATCTCACTGAATCTCGGATCATAAAGTAATCTCGGATACCACTTACGGGACAGAATCTGGTTCTCTGGCCCATGTAGCCTATTAAAACACCCACAAGAAGTGTGGCTACCATCATTATCATTACATAGCCCCCTTTCTGGCTCTGGAACGGAGATAAACGGTGGCTGCTATAACTCCGGCTGCTATGGAAATAAGAGCTATGATACCTAGAACACTGCCGTATCCGACAAGTAATGCGGTCCTGATATCACAGTCCCATAGTAAACCGAAATTTATTACCAGAAAACCTAGGAGAATGGCGGTAAATCTGTTTCTCACTGGCCCAGGTCTAAGTTTTAATTCTTTGCTTCTGGCACCGGCAATACTTGAACCAATAAACACACCTAAAATTGTCAAAGGGGGATAGATGAGAAAAGCCTCGTGGAGCGGAAAGGATACCCAGTTGTTTACCCAAGGTATGTTGTTTACTATCCAGTTGAAAAAATTGTTGGGATGTCCGACAAAGGCGAGTCCAAAGCCCTCAGGTGGCTGAATGTCAAAAGTATAGGCTTGAATTAGCGCTGCTAATAGCCCCATTATTAAGCCCACAACGAATAAGCGATATGTTCCCAATTTTATCTTCACAGGATCTACCTCAACTCTAGCCAGTCAGTCAGTGATACTTTGTTGGATTCACCATGGAAGGGACAAATGAACATATAGGCCGTGTGCGCCTCTATCAGGTGAGCTTCTGCACCAATCTGTTCGAGGGAGACACCATCAAAGACGATGGTCTCGGTAACTGTTTGCTCACCACCGGGAGCTAGTTCCTTGATAAAGACGTTCTCAGCAGCTATTATCATGCCAGCCACATCTACATGTTCTTCTACCTCATCATCCACCTCAACCTCAACGGTACGCGTAGATTCGGGATCATGGAAGGTAACCTGGATTAATCCGTAGAGTGGCTCCTGGGTATTGTTCTCCACCGATACTGAAATATCATAGGTATATCGTTCAAAATCCCAGCCGCACTCAAGACCGACAATCTCATGGTCAACGAGTTCAGAATCAAGGCCAACAATTTCAATACCGCTGGCCCCTGAGATGGTACCCTTGCCATCACATACCGGACAGGGAAGCTGAATATAGGTAACGGCACCAAAAACGACAACCGCCAGGGTGAAGAAGATTGAAGCGGTAAACATCTTTGTTCTTACATATCTATAGGCATTAGGCAGTATGTTTTTCATTTCTGCACCTCACTTTCTATATAATATTACACTATCAGGGTTTTTGTATGTGACTAAAATCTTCTAAGATTATAAATTTCCACTTTTATATATAACGCTCA
>CP070729.1:16861-33038 GCA_020351185.1 Dehalococcoidia bacterium
GTCGCACAATACCAGTACCGTCACTATTGGTCAAAAAGATCTCTGCTTCCAGTCCATTACCCCACATAAAGGCGATCTTCTTGCCATCCGGAGACCAGGCAGGTGCACCTTTGTCAATCCCATCATTTGTAAGTTGCTTAACACCAGACCCGTCGGTGTTCATAGTGTAGATCTCAAAATTACCACTACGGTTAGAGCTGAAGGCGATCTTCTTGCCATCCGGAGACCAATCAGGAGCCATATCAGTTGCACTATCATCGGTAAGCTGTAAAAGACCAGAGCCGTCAGATTTTACAGTATAGATATCATAATCCCCATCTCGATTCGAAGAGAAGGCTATTTGAGTTACAGTATCGCTATTTGAAGCACAACCACAATTTGTCAAAGGAATAGCAATAAGCGTGATTAGAATAATAAATGAAAAAAATGGTATTAGGTATTTCATTTTGAGACTCCAAGTAATATTGGGAACAGACTACTCTCGATTTAGGGTAATGTCAATAGCTTAAAAAAAGGCAGATCTTGGGCTCTGATCCCCTTTATCTTACTCTTTAATGTTAGAACCCTTTATTGTAAGACAAAAAACAATTGATCCGCTTGGTTATTCACAGTATTTTTTTGGAATCTGAACACGGAGTCGTGTAGAATTTAACACTGGTGGTTATAATTAAAGAAGTTTGGATGCAATGTTATAATGTTTTTAAGTTGGGATGAAACCGTAGATGTAGTGGTAATAGGTAGTGGGTTTGCTGGCCTAGCAGCTGCTATTGAAGCATACAATACTGGGGTCTCCGTAATTGTCCTTGAGAAGATGAACGCTCCTGGCGGGAACTCAATCATCAGCGATGGAGGAATTGCCGCTGCAGGAACTGAAATGCAGAAGAAAAGAGGTATTAAGGATTCAGCTGAGCTCATGTACCGAGATATGCTTAAAGCTGGTTTATTCCTAAATCATCCTGAATTAGTTCGCAAAGTCACAAAACAATCCAATGAAATTTTACAGTGGACAATCAACTATCTGGGTGTAGAATTCATGGATAGAGTTGATATATTTGGAGGACATTCGGTCCCTCGTTGTTATACTCCCTTAGGAGTATCCGGTTCAGCCATTATAAAGCAACAGCTTGCAAAGCTTGAAGAGATGGGAGGCAAAGTCAGGACACAATCATACTTCAAAACTTTTATCAAAGACTCTAAAGAGAAGCTCATTGGGCTATTGGTACGCAACAAGTTCGATTATAAGGACGCTGAGTGCGGAACAGATATATACATTGGAATAAAGAAAGGCATAGTTCTTGCTACCGGCGGATTTGGTAGTGATGTAAACTTCCGTTCAGCTCAAGACCCGCGTTTAACAGGAAAAATAGATACCACTAATAAACCCTTTGCTACCGCAGAGGCGTTAAAAGAAGCATTTAAGATCAACGCAATGCCGGTTCAGCTGTCACATATCCAACTAGGCCCTTGGGGTACTCCTGATGAAAATGGTTATGGAGCCGGTGCTCGTTTTTCTGATTATATAGTGTTTCCATATGGAATAATCGTTGATCCAAAATCGGGCAGAAGGATCGTAAACGAATTAGCTGACAGAAAAATCATGTCTGACGCTATTCTAAACATTGGTCATCCGTGTATTGGTATTACGGATACAAAAGCAGTTGACACAGCTGGTTGGGATATAAATCCTTGCTTAGAAAGAGGTATCGTTAAAAAATTCACAACACCCGAGGAACTAGCTACCTATTATGGGATTTCTTCGGCTGAACTGAAAATTACAATCGAAAAGTATAATAGCTACATTGAAAATAATTTGGATGAGGATTTCGGAAAACATATACTAACTGAAGCGACTCCTATCTCCTCACCTCCCTATTATGGTATCCGGACATGGCCGAAGGTGCACCATACCATGGGTGGTGTCCAAATCAATACCAGAGCTCAAGTCATTGATTTCAATCAAGAACCAATCCCACGTCTGTATGCAGCTGGAGAAGTAACCGGTGGTATTCATGGGGCCTGTCGACTCGGTAGTTGTGCCATCACCGAATGTCTTGTATTTGGCCGTACTGCCGGAATCAATGCTGCCACTGATTAATTCGTTTTTTGCAATTACGTCTCTCATGGACTTATTAACGATATTAATTATGTCGCGGGTGTAAATACTATAGATTCGGCAATGGCAATAAGTTCTTCATCTGTAATCCATGCAAATGGATTAGTCAAAGCCCGTAGCGTTAGACTAACAGTCTGGCCCGATGGTAGCTCATAGTCAAAGTATAGATTGTGATATACATAGTAATTCCATTCGGGGATATATGTAGTTAAGAATTCAGGATTAGAGTTTTCCAGTTCTCTTAAGCTTTTATCAGACCAACCACCATATACTATATAAGCTTCCTTTTCATTAACCTTCACCTTAATAGTAGCGTCATCAGGAGCTTGCCATTTCAGTACCAAGTTTTCGAGAGATAAAATATCATTAGTAGATGACGGTAGATTAACAGGGTATAATAAAAAAATCTGTTGATAATCTGAATTATGTATTCTCTTATAAGCGATGGTTGTGATAATCTCAGAGCCAATGTCGAAAACATCATAATTATCAAATTCGAAATCCCTTGGCATAATAGTTGGTACAAGACTGTAACCCAAGGCTTGAGTTACGTTATCAAGACTTGGAGGTTGTACTGTAACTAAAGTCTCTTCAGTACATGCACTAGTTAATATTAGAAAGACTAAGACTACTACAATAAGGATTCTTATAACAATTCTATATTTAAACAACATAAATTAGTACTCTCAAACTAAACTTCTTAAGAATCTATTTTACTACACCGCATTGTTAATACCTAGTAAGAAGCGCTTTGATTTTAAAGCACTGGATTTTTTGGTATATATATTTGCTGATAATTTTTTCTCATATTCCAAAGTAATATCATTTAGTTGGCCCTAATATTGTCGTATAATTATTGCTAGAAGTTGGTCATATGCTGGCAAAATATAAAATATACATTGGTACATCAGGTTGGTCTTATCCTAAGGGTGAGGGCACATGGACCGGCTTTTTTTATCCCACAAGCAAGGTAAACGAGCTAGAATATTACAGTCAATTCTTTAACACCGTCGAGATAAACAGCACCTTTTACAGACCTCCCAATCCTGGATATGTATACAACTGGATAAATAGAGTTCCCGAAAAATTCCTTTTTTCAGTAAAACTGTGGCAGAAATTCACCCATCCAAAGATGTACGAAGAAGCGACTGGCAAGGAGGCAGTTATTTCCAAAACAGATGTCGACTTGTTTATTGACAGCATATCGCCGTTGATTCAAGCTGGTAAACTTGGTGCCCTTCTTGCTCAGTTTCCACCAAGCTTTAAAAATAATAGTAATGAATGGAAGATATTACAGGCTGTTGTTAACACATTTGGTCAATATAAATTAGCCATAGAATTAAGGCACAGAAGCTGGAGCGATGATGAGCAGACTGCTCTATTCCTTAGAGACAACAATGTGGCATGGGTACATATTGATGAGCCCAAGTTTTATTCTTCAATCGCTGCTGATTTACCATTAACATCTGATTTTGCTTATTTCCGCTTCCACGGCAGGAATGCTGAAATGTGGTGGGAAGGAAATAACGAAACTCGATATCAATATCTGTATTCACACAAAGAAATAAGCAACCTAGCTGTAAAAGTGAAGGAAGCTGCAAAAAAGACAAAGTTAATTTTTGCTTATTTTAATAACCACTGGCAGGGGTACGCACCTCGAAATGCAGGTGACATGATCAGAGCTTTAGAACTTCCTTTCAAAGCAAGCAGTAATGCATTATTCAATGATTAGTTGACGCTGCGCAAACCAAAGAGTAGATTAACCAAAAAACAACATATTTTGATAGGAGAAAGCTATGTTCGTATATTTATTTGAAACTTGGTTGGTAAAACCTGAGCATGAAAACAGACATAATAAAATTTGGGAACAATGCGTTAATTATATGAATTGTGTTCCAGAATTGTTTCAGGGCATTAAGTCTATGAAGCTGTATAAGAAATTACCAGGGGAGGGTTTTGCCACATACATACAAATGGTGGAATTTAATAATCTCGATGAAAAAGTGAATTAAACCTTCGATTGTCCAAAGATGAAGAGAGCTTGACCTTTAAACGCAGACTAATGTTATTTAAGGATATTAAAACAACTGCCGAAACACTATGTGAACCAGTTTATGAATACAATTAATCCGGAATTCAAGCCAGCGAAAAATCACACAATCCTTTATGTTGGCACACCTTGCACTTAGCCTTGATCTTGGTTGGAATAGCATCTCGCTTACCCTGCCAGAAATCAACAGCCCAGTTTAAATCCTTTTGAATGTTCTGTTTCTCAAACTCGTAGGTATACATAATACTCTCACCATTATTACACTGGTAACTTCTGATGTTGGTAAATATATCACACGACCTATCTTCAAGCTTGGGACAATCAATACAAGCTCTTTTAAATACCATAATCCTATATAGAGTATCGGTATTATTAAATCCCATCTCGCCGAGTCCCAGACAATAAAGTTGTGCTTGAACATGGTAGGAGCTGTACACCTTGAGATTATTGCTGAATTTCCGTTCCACAACCATCTCGACATCCCCTTCTCTGAACCAAGCCTCGTCCACCAAGCCTATAACCGGTATCTCTTTATGCTCCCAGGCTATCCCGAGTTCATAGATACACACTGGTTTCTCTCTTGCTGTCAGAGCTTCTTTAAAACATTCCTCCTTTGAGACAGGTTCAGCTGCTCTGATAATATTCTCGTGCCCCTTTTCCCCCTGTAGCATTTTCTTAGTAGGGGGTAGAGGATGTGCATGATTTAGTTCAACAGCCTTTTCGCAGTAATATTGCTGTGCTATTGAACTAATACTAATCGCATTGCGCCCAAACCTGAGTGTACCTTTTGATTCAAAGACACGATTCATTACTTCTTGATATTTGTCTAATATTTCACCTGCTATAATCATGGCATCTCCATTTTATCACTTAATACTCAAATAGTTTATTACTCTGGCTATCCTCATCCTTATATCTTTATGAATGGTAGAAATATCTGGCTGTTTTTAGTATTTTATATTAAACAATGAACGGAATATATGTTGTTATAGCTGAAGTATCCAGAGCAGTATCAATTCCTATTGGCAAGCGAAGGAAGAATTATTTTAAAAAAGGATTCTATTGCTATGTCGGTTCTGCTTTGAGAGGATTAGAGAAACGCATGGCAAGACACTGTAGCAAAGAGAAAAAGTTGCATTGGCATATTGATTATTTTTTAGTTATAGCAAAGATTAGATCTTTAATCTATGCAAAAACAACTAGGAAAGTTGAATGTGCATTGTCACGCATTTTATCTAGAAAGTTAGATTCAATACGGCAATTTGGTTGTAGTGACTGTACGTGTAAATCACACTTATTCTTTGCTCAAGATTTTGATAGGCTAGTTAAGGTTGTTAAAAATAGTTACCACCTATTAGACCTTCAGCCAATAAAATACGAAGGCTTGCCAAGTAGTATAAGGTATATAAATAGTTAAAAAATATACTCCCAACGGACAGAAATATTTTTTTCTTAAAATTACAGATATAAGAATAGTATTGTTTTGGAAAATATTTATAAACCAGGAGATCAATGGTTCAACTCTTCTCACACTCATCTTCAGAAACACCATCGACTTTATTGACTACTGGCCCAGGTTAGGAATGCATTGGTGTTGGTAAATTCTTCGGAGAAACCTTTGCCAAAGACAAAATCTACGTATACACCAGGTAGTTGAAAAGACCAATATTGTAGCCATTCATCTATGGCTTGAGCAATAGATTTGGTAGTATCAAGAAGTCCCAGCTCGCTTGTATAAAAATTTCCTGCCGGATCTAGTACAACGAGGTTACTTTCATTGACGGGAAGAGCAACAGCCAAATGGCCACCAAAATCACTGGTAATCCCTATACCCCATGTAGGGTATTGTTCATCTTCATAGCTAAGAATTAGGCTGTTTAATAGAACTGCCATATCTTCACAATCCCCTGTGCCCACTTCAATCGTCTCGGTTGGCAATTGCCAATACTCTGCTATCCAATCTAGATCTCCAGAAAAAGCATCCGGGAGAATAGGTAAAGGAGTATCAAAATTATATTCGATGTTATTTACCGTCCAATCGTAGAGCCTTAAAATATCACTCCAATGTTCATCCCAATCTTGCGATAAACCACCGGTTATTGTCGCCGCTAAGTTACTCAGAGTCTGATTGTCAGGAGTTAAATAACTACTAGCATCATCACCGTAGCCTAGTTTTTGATAAATCTCACTATTTATTCTCTCATAGGCACTTTCCCATTCTGAAATTTGAGTCTCCAAACTAACATTTTCTTCTTGGGCCACTACTAAGGCTTGCGTTTGCGATTCAACCTCGGCTTGAGTAGTAGTAAGCTCTTGTGCAAGTCCCTCGATATCATCTTGAGCAGAAACAAGTTCTCCTTCAAGCCTGATAATTTCTGTATCTGCTGTTATTAAGTCTGATTCTAAACCTGAGATTTCTGCATCCTTGGATTCTATATCTGATTCGAGTATTAATACTTTATTTTCGACTGACGTTAGATTGGATTGTAGGGAGGAGATTTCTTCTTCGTTCTCTGCTATGTCACTTTCTAATACAGTAATCTCACCTTGGGCAGCGTCTAAGTTAATTTCTAGTGTTGCAATATTGTCCTCTAAAGATGAGATATCCTCTTCGAGGCTAACTATCTCAGCTCTGGCACTCTTTAGACTGCTAGATTCCTGTATATATAAAAATAGGCATATCACAATAACTACTACTAGTAGCCCGGTTATTGCAATACTAATCCATTTTTTCATTGGTTACCTCCTTATATTTTGAGCTTGATAGGTATTAAACTGTTTTAATTTATGCCCCATTTTCCCGTAGTCAAAACTTAACACAAAGTGGTAGATAGCACTTCTTTATAGGCAAAGGTTATTCATGGGTTTATCCGAATGGTAAGTAGTATACGGAAGAAAGGCAATATCTGTTAATCATCTAGGGTTTTATGCCATTCAGTTGTCGGCATTACTTGATATACGGTAACCCTTGGCTGTTCAAGCAATAATGTATCTGCTTGTTCAATAATTTTTTGCCTTGTGGTTGACTGCTCCCAAATACGCCAATCTTCAATTTTATTCCAGGTATATATGATAACTGCAATTGTTTTATCTTTAGAGCTTACTAAGTTCTCTGCTTTAATAAAGCCTGCATACGTTATGGCATTAGACATGAGTTTTCGTAATATAGGTTGAATATCGGCACCACTCTTTAGTCTATATCCAACAATAACTGATATCATAAAAAATTTCCTTAAAGCTAGAGATTATACAGATATTATAATACATTCCATATTCTATTTAGAAATCTACTACCGATAATAGATGCTGTCAATGCCTTTATGAAAATGGGTAGAGTTATACTTTACCCTAGGCGTTTTTATTAGTTGTAATGTAGAACTGGGGATTGCAGTAGTTAGTACAAAACTCGAAGAGGATGTTTATTTTTAAGCGGATCATATTAGTGCATTTGACCAGGAGAAGGATTATACTACAGGAAAACCAGTGGAGGTAAAAGATGTTAACGAATGCACCAGTCCATCCAACACTTATTGCGGTAGATGTTGCTCGTGCTAAAGCGTTTTATCAGGATAAACTTGGCTTAAAATTGACAAAGGAAGATCCTTCACCAGGAGCTACTTTTCAAGCCGGGGAAGGCACTTATATCTATATCTACCAGAGGGAGAAGACAAAAGCTGACCATACTGTTGCATCCTTTCATGTTGACGACGTGGAAAAAACGGTAAAGGAATTACAAGCAAAAGGTATAAAATTTGAAGATATTGATATGCCTAGCTTGGGTATAAGGACGGTCAACGGGATTGCCACATTGGGTGATATGAAAGGAGCATGGTTCAAAGATACCGAGGGTAATACTCTTGCTATATCGAATACTTAGCAGATTTTCCGGAAACAGGTGCAATTGGAATCAATCTGTATAATATTTTTGAATTATTACGAAAGTAGTATTGACAGTATAATTACCTTGTGACATACTCATCCTGCTCCAGGGAGTTGAAGCATTAGAGGCATCTGAATCAGTGGGAGGCTGCTGACAGGATTGCACTGAAAGCATAGATTACCTGGAGCATCTTTTTATTTTAAAGGGCAGAGCTTGAGCTCTGCCCTTGTTACCAGTATAAATTTCCGTTTGTACCTACTATTAGTTAATCTCAACTTCTTAATGCCTACCAATAATATTTTTTGTTATTTATTGGTAAAAACTAAAAAGTTCTTCGGTTTAATCAATATTCGATAATAACCTGCCACTCACCATCATTAACTTGACTAACATCTTTTACGGTGTAACCCTTTTTGCGCGCTACATCAGGTACATCAGTTGATGCTGAAGGACAATCTACTAAAAGTGTAACCTGACCACTACCCTTAGGTAATTTATCAAATATAGGATCTAGCATATACTTGGGATAAGGGCACATCCAACCCCGTAAATCGATACAGTAACTACCATCTTCTAGCTTACATGAAACAGGTTTATGCATTTTTCTTCTTTACCTCCACCAATACAAGTATTATATAGAAAATAATTAATATGCCAAATCCTAGGACAAGGGCTCCCGGCCAACCGTATACATCCGGCAGGAAGACTGGATCTCCATATAACCAACCCTCGCCTACTTTAGCTCCGTAGAGTAGTACCCAAGAACCAGCGGCTAACATGCCTCCGATAACAGCAAACCAATGCCTAACATACCCCTCCGCACTACGCCATAGAATACCCGAACCGCACCCACCAGCTATTACCATACCTATACCGAAGATGAAACCTCCAGCTATCGAATTAATGCCAGTAGGAAAGACAAAGTGGTTTGAATCTAGAAAACCATTGAATTTGAGGATTGAAAAACCTATCATACCAACCATCTCAGCCACTAAGATCCAGCGTAGCAGCTTTGTATCTCTGGCAGCAAAGATATCCCGAAAACCAGCTGCGAAACACAATCTGGAACGCTGAAATATGATTCCGAAAACGACACCAAATAGTAGCAAGACAGCAAAATTTGACATATCATATACCGAATACACAATCACAGCCACAAATATTAATAAAAAGACAAATAAACCGAGAAAAGGTCGACGTGAGGATTTTAATTTCCGGTCGCCAATTCGATCGGGATCATCCTTAAAATCTATCATACCAATCGCTCGGGTTGATTGCCATTGTAGTAGCTTAGCACCAATATAAGCTCCCGGGATCATACCAATCGCCATGAGAAAACCACTCAGGGATAGAGCCATAACGGCAGTGCCAAATCCTCCTACATTACACGGGGGTGTCATCACGGTGCCCCAGCCCATCAGAGCGCCACCTAAAAATCCTTGAACATAGCCGCGCCAATTATCTGTCCGTAACTTGAATTCACGGGCGATTAGGGCAGCACCCAGAACTCCTAATAAAATCCCAAAGTTGATCATACTATGCACATCTAGATGAACAGGGGTGACTTGGTAGGGTTTAAATGGTGCATCGACATCTATCCCTATCCCGTTTAATATTGAAGCTCCCCACATGGACATTTGGGGGAATACACCCAAACCACGAGCGAATGATGCCATCAGGATGTTAGTAACCGCAAAAGCTAAAACCCCTATCCAAATCGGCCAAGCCCTTTTGAATACGGGTTCGTATAGAGTGTCTCTAATTACTTTCCCCATAGCGGTAATGGTACTCATGAATACCTCCTAAATAAATAGTTTAAATATTAATATCACATTGTTGTAAAGAAGTCAAGTTATTCTTATAGTATTTATAAGATATTATTATCGGAATACAAAGACCAGCTTTTCAGGGCTGTATGAAGTGGTTTTTTGTAAGATAGCTTGTAGTCTAAAGAGTCGACATCTTTTATCCAAATATTATTACAACCCTGTAAACAGGGTTGTAATAATTACTAATTCTGGTAATGAACTGGCTAAGAAACTGATAATTTTCTAATATTATTTATTAATTCTTTCTTTAAAAAATATTGCCTTAATATCTATTTAACTTTGGATAACCTTTCTATGGCTTGCTCAAGCCTTGCTTCTATCTGTTTATGTTCCTGTTCTATTTTCTCTAAACGTCGCTGCATTTCTCCAGATTGAGCTTTCCCAATGGTTTCTCTAATTTCCTCTGCTTCTTTATTTTTGTGCATTTCAATGGCTTCCTCTTGTCGCTTCATAATCTTCTTGTATTTTTGATCTATCAACTCTAGCCTCTTTTGCATCTCGCCGGACTGTACTTTTTTGATAGTTACTCGTAGTTCATCTGCTTCGTAAAGTAACGTTCCTAGCTGTAATTCTACTTCTAGAAATTCGCTATGGGTAATTTCTGTAGGTGTTTGATCTACAGCTTGTTCCAGCCTCGTTTCGATTTGATTATGTTCTTGTTCTATTTCCTCTAGCCTCTTTTGCATCTCGCCGGACTGTACTTTTCTAATAGTTTCTTCTATTTCAGCTATCTCTTTCTTTTTACGCATATCAACTGTAACCTCCAGCCTTGTTTTTATCTGGTTGTATTCTTCATCTATTTTCTCTAGTTTTTCTTGTAACTCACCGGATTCAATTTTTCCTATAGTGTCTCGCATTTCATTTGCTTCTGACATAAGCGTCCCCAACTGCAGTTCAACCTGAATGAATTCCCCGTAAGTCAGCTCTGGCCTGGCAAGATCAGCAAAGTATTCCTTATAGAGTGACTCAATGATCCCCCGACCGCGCGTGGGTGAGTTCATGGTATAGAGATGTATCCCTGGGGCACCTTCATCGAGTAATGTTTGACACATTTTGGTAATATATTCTGTACCGTATTTTTGTGCCGACGCCTTATCCCCTTTATCGTGATATTTTTGGAGTTTATTCATAAAATCCTTGGGGATCTCTATACCTAGGTTTTGGTTGATAATAAAATTCAGCTGAGCCAGATTTACGATTGGCATGACTCCGGGAACAAAGGGAATCTGTATCCCTATTTTGCGCGCATTCTCTACGAAATTCAGATAGTGTTCTGGATTGAAAAAAAGCTGGGTAGTAATGTAATCAACACCTTCTTCAACCTTTATTTTCAAGTGCGATAATCCCTTTTTCTTATCCGTACATTCGGGGTGTCCTTCTGGATGCCCGGCAACGCTGATACAGAAATCAGCGGGCAAGCCTTCACGATATTCTCCCTCCTTTTCCGCTAGATATTTCCCTTGGTTGGTGTCCTGTATTTGTTTCACAAGTTCGCAAGCGTACCGGTGCCCTTTTGGATGTGGGCGGAATTTGGTATCGCCGGCGGGGGGATCACCTCTAAGTGCCAGCACATTCTGGATTTCCTCATATTGCATATCCATCAGTAAATTCTCTACATCTTGTTTTGATCTACCCATAGATATGAAATGCGCAACAGTCTCTATATCACTTTCTCTCTTGATCCTACCGCAAAGGGAAATCGTGCCGCCACGCGGTCTGCCCAAAGCACCACAGGTGATACTGCACCAAGCAGGTTTAAACTCTTTATACGCTTCGATCGTATTGAAGATGGGATCCTGCGATCCCCCATTGAGGGGCGGGCTCATTTCAATTGAAAAAACAGGTTTCTTGGCTTTTTTATAGATTTCACCAACTTTCATGCTATTACCCTCCTTTTATTTTTTCCAGATATTGATTAACACCTATTTTTTACTTATGACTTACAATTAAGGTATAGCAAATAGAAAGAAGTGTATATCAGTCTAAATCGATATTTTTTGTAGGATAAAAAGTAACAATGGATACTGGAGATAGTCTTACAAACTAGTTGTTGGCCCGAAAAGTGGGTATCAGTAGGAAACTGAGTGGTTTGCAATATTGAAACACAAGGTGCTAGGTGAGGATGGTTACTATCGAAGTCTTAACTCTTTCTGAGATGATTGGTGGGGTTTCTAATCCACCAATTGGTTCTTGATCGCAAAATAGGTTAGTTCAGCATTTGTTTGCATGCCCATTTTCTCCAAGATACGAGAGCGGTAAGTGCTGATCGTTTTTATACTCAACGACAGCCTTTCGGCAATTTGCGAAACCGTTTTCCCAGATGCGATTAGCAGCATGATCTGGTATTCACGGTCGGATAACATTTCGTGGGATGCTTTAACATCTATTCTGCCCACCTCGGAAGCCAGTTTCTCCGCAAGCGAAGAGCTTATATATTTACCACCCTTGGATATTTTCCTGATCGCTGTTACCAATTCATTAGGTGTACTTTCTTTGGTCAAATATCCAGAAGCGCCGGCTTTTAATGCGCGGATGGCGTATTGTTCTTCCGGATGCATAGTTAATATTAGAACAGGAATTCCTATTTTTTCTGTTTTTAAATGTTTTAGAATCTCGATGCCGTTTATGTCAGGAAGGGAGATATCTAGCAAGGCTAAATCGTAAGAGCCTTCTCTTAGTTGTTTTAGCGCTTCGAAACCATCACTTGATTCTCTAGCTACCATCAAATCATTGGTTTCATTTATTATCTGCTTCAATCCTTCACGAAAAACTGGGTGATCATCGGCGATTAATACCCTCAACACTGATATTCTCCTAACCTACACGGGGTATACTTACTTCTACAGTCGTGCCCTCACCTGGTCCACCGCTGAAGCTGATATTGCCTTTGTAGGGCCTGACTCGCTCTTTAATACCAATTATTCCAAAGGCTTTTGGATCTGCAATCTGTTCTTTATCAATTCCCTTACCATTATCAAACACTTTCAGTATGATACTACCCTTTGATTCCTCTAAGCTAATCTTAACCAGATTAGCATTCGCATGTCGGATAATATTGGTCAGTATCTCTTGAAAGATGCGGAAAATTGCTATCGAGCGCTCTTGATCTAAAATAATATCTTTGGGATTTGAGGAAAACTCGCATTTAATCTTGGTTAGTTTTTCAAATTCTCCGACCTGCCATTCAATTGCGGCTGAAATACCAAGGTCATCTAATACTCCAGGCCTCAATTCTACGGCAATTTTCTTTACCGTTTGGATAGTCATATCGATTACTTTAGCCATCGACTCTGTCTTTTGCACAAGTGACTTCTGCTCCTTAGACAATCCTTTGGCCAACCAGGATAAATCAATCTTTAATCCTGCCAGTGTTTGCCCAAGCTCGTCATGGATATTTCGGGCTATCTTACGCCTTTCCTCTTCTCTAACTGACTCTAGATATCCTGCAAGGCCACGTAGCTCCTCGCGAGAAACTTTTAATTCCTTCTCTACCTGCTTGCGTTCCGTGATATCACTAATATAAGCAACATTAACTCGCTTTCCCTGATATGTGCTAAAGGCACTGGTAAGCTCGATGGGTACCAGAGTACCATCCTTTCTTATTATGGACATCTGAAAATGATCAGGTATATTCGCACCATTTAATTTTTTCCGATGCCTGTCTAAAGAGGCTTTTCGATCTTTGGGGCTTAAAAGATTGAAGAATGACATCCCTAATAATTCTTCTTTAGAATAGCCTGTTATACGGGACCATTCATCACTAACGAAAGTCTGTAACCCCTCTATCTTTTCAGAATCTTGCATCATTACAACAGCTTCACCAACCTTGCCCTCTAAATCCACCAGGGCGCGGTATCGCTCTTCTGATTCTTTAATCTGTTTAAGCAATTGTTTTTGCCTGGTAGTATTTCTAATAATGACTACTGCCCCAGAAAACCGGCCTTCAGTAAATAACGGAGATTGTTTTGCAGAATACCATTGTTCCTTCCCATCAATATTTAATGCGTATTCATATTCATCTATTTCACCGTTTTTATTCTTTTCAAATGCCTTGCTAAATAATTCATACACATTGGGTGGCATCACTTCGGATAGCTTTTTATTTATGAATTCCTCTGAGGGTAGATACAGTTCTTCACTGGGCACATAGAATTCGGAAAACCTGCCTTCCTTATCTAAAACAAATACCAAATCCTTGAGTGACGAAAATATATTGCTAAGCTTTTTATTGTGTTCTATGAGGGTTTCCAGTTCAGTCATGCGTTGGCGTAGGATTTCAAGTTCTCTTGCTATCTCTTCTTTAGAGCTATTAATATTATTTTTATCCATGTAAATTCAGATTAATAGTATATCCGTTTCTATGTTATTACTCCTAATATTGTCTGTCAATAAAATAATTCATCGTTATTTTGGTGTAAAAGCAAATATGTAGACACCTATATTTATGCTGATAAACACTCACTTAGGCATTACTTCAAAGGGTAAACGAAATCCTTTTGTAATTTTCTCTGCAAGATGAACTAGCAGGGTGATAATCTACATAAGTGCAGAGACATCTGGGTTATTCAATAACCACCCTCTACCCTCTGCTTATTTTGCGATACCGTAGGCAACTTAATATGTGAAGCGTGAAGTTTATTCCGTGAGACTTGTATTAAAGGTATACCATATTTCGGTATGCGAGAAAACGTTTCTCGATCGGCACCAGCTATAGCGATCCGGATACGATGTCCGCGTTGAATTAACACCGATGTTGGCAGCATACCAAATTTCAACTCAACTATCTCGTCTTTTGGTAGAGGAGTTATGTCTGAGCGATTGTAGGTATGATAAGGTATAGCTAAATAATAGGGAGGCGTCTCTTCAGAGATTTTATGATGAATACCGCGCAGATATCCCTCAGTTATATAACGGACTACCCCTGATTCATCTATATCCTCAAGATAAACAAAAAAGGATCCATCTTCTTCTGAAGAAGTAATATAGAGTGTAACAATTGGATATCCAGTAATCTCAATATCCTTTACCAGAGGAGCTGAAGTATAAGTGAGTAAGCGGACATCTTCATTTACCCTGTCAGGATAAATTACAGGCTTTGCCAGGCCAGTATGCCAGCGGTTATATCTCCCCGTCGAAGCTTTAAAATCGACATGGTAGCTATCAATACCGTTATCATCTGTTGGCATTTTGGGAGTAAGTTTATTATTAGGGTGAAAATACCAGTCCTGTATTTTAGTGTTGGGTAAGGGGAAGGTATCACTTTGCTTCCAGCTCTCAGCTCCAAGCGTATAATAAAAAAGAGTTTTCACTTGTGGAAGTTTTTCGTCCTTTAGCGTCTGCTTAAAAAATTGAGCGATGGCTGCCCACTGTAGTGGTTGAATAGGATTAGGTTTAGTTTTTGATTTAATAAAAGGACTAGCATGCTTATTTCTCTCATGGCACCAAGCACCAATTATAGCAATCTGGGGATTGTTAAATGTGTTGAAAGTGCGTATTACAGTGTCAGCCGTTGCCCCATCAAGCCAGCTACCCCAGACAAACAACGTACTCCCGGATGATTCGATAGCTGTTTTTTGGATAAAAACACTGAAATCATCTAGTGTCACCCCAGTATTTCCGAATTTATCATCGCGGCTGGTGATTTTCGACATTGCGTTGTAGATATTTGTATTTGCTTTATGATCTTCTAGGGCTTTAGTTAATACAGTACGTGACTCCCGATCGGAGTCTACCGGCCTTACACCTTTTAACACCCATTTAGCCAAAGGAGGTATCGGAAACCATTTTGGAAGCCTGTTACTGTCTAGAAACTCGTTACCTTCACTCCACACTTTAAAGAATTCTTCATCCGGAATACCCCCTGGGAAGGCAAGATCCGCATAAACATCAAACTCAAAATGCTGGGGCACCACTGCCTTGACTGCCTTTACAGAGGTTGACGCTAGGAGTTGGGCTGTTGTGCCTTCGTATGAATTACCCACTGCCCCAATATTGCCATTACACCAGGGCTGGTTTGCTGCCCATTTAGCTACCTCGCCATAGTCTTCGATCTCTTCGGATGTCCAGGGATAGCGACTGACCCCTGTTGATGCCCCAGAACCGCGCGCGTCTACGATAACCATGGCAAAACCTCGTAGGACTAAGTCATCGGCCAATAATTCGCGGGGTGCAATAGGTGCTTTATTGCGCTGCTGTGGAAATCGCAGTTCAAAGCTGCGCCAATAGCGCGTCATCACCATGATAGCCGGTATTCGCTCTTTGAGATCAAGGTCTGTCGGTAACAGTATGTCAACGGCAATGTGAAT
>CP070729.1:33138-47813 GCA_020351185.1 Dehalococcoidia bacterium
GGGTTCATTCCCCAGGCCATAAGTCCTTTGATTGTGCCAGCATCCATGGCATGGAAGAGTGAAATCCAGGAGTAGTTCTTGTCCGCATCAGCCTTTGGTAAATTGTGGTAGGCAAATTCGTTTTCCGTTGTAGCATTATCGCCATACCAGGCTTTTAAGAGGCTGACAACATATTTGGAATAATTGCTCTTCCAAGGATCCGGAGGTTCGGTATTGGGGATATAATAACCCCACCAGTTGGCACTTTTCGGTTCATGGGTGGGACCCTTGGTAGCCAAGAATTGGGTGAGATTAGTATGCGTATCTCTTGGCTGACCTATGTACCCAGGTAGTATATGCCATAAAATACACATATCAGTGGAACCCTGTACGTTAGATTCACCACGAAGGGCATTGATACCACCCCCGGCAACACCAATGTTAGCCAGCAGCAGTTGGAGGATGGCATATGAGCGAATCATTTGAGTACCGTTGGTATGCTGGGTGGTACCCATGGCATACATAATCGTACCCGATTTACCCTCCTGCCCTGAGGCAGCATAGGTTTGATAGATTTCATTTAATGTATTTATAGGAGCTCCAGTAACTTTGGATACCGTATCCGGAGTATAGCGGGCAAATTGTTTTTTAAGGAGCTGGAAGACACAGTTGGGATCATTTAGACTTTTATCTTTTAGTGGTATGCCATCTGCATCTACCTGATACGTCCAAGTGGACTTATCGTATTTTCTAGCATTTGTATCATACCCGGAAAAAATACCATCCAGATCAACTGGTCCTTTAAAATCAGGGTTGATGAGATAAGGTGCGTTGGTGTATTCGGTAACATAGGTCATATTGTAGTTATTCGGATTTTGTTCCATATCATCGATAACGTATTTAATAAGACCACCAATAAACGCAACATCAGTACCTGATCTCATCGGAGCATAGATGTCTGCCTTGGCTGAAGTGCGGGTAAATCTTGGGTCAACGCTGATAAGCTTAGCACCTCTCTCTTGGGCTATTGTAATGTGTCCAAAAGAGGCTGGATGATTTTCAGCGGGATTGGAGCCGATAGCCATCATTACATCACTATTGGCAATATCATTCCAGTGGTTTGTCATGGCTCCTCTACCGAATGTTTCCGCCAAACTGGCGACGGTGGAGGAGTGTCAGATACGGGCCTGGTGTTCTATATAGACAAGACCGAGAGCACGCAACATCTTTATTAGCAGATAACACTCTTCGTTGTCATGTGCTGCTCCGCCTACCGAGGCAATGGCTTCGGTGCGATTTACCAGATTGCCCTGTGAATTTGTTTGGATAAAATCTGCATCACGTGTATCCTTTATCTTCCTAGCTATCTTGTCAAGGGCAAAATCCCAAGATACTTCTTCCCAATCAGAAGCTCGTGGTCTGCGGTAAAGAACCTTAGAAAGGCGGCGTTCATTATTATGCAGTTGGGCTAGGCTGGCACCTTTCGAACAGGCCGCTCCGTTATTAATGGGATGGTCGGGATCTCCTTCTAAGTTTACGATCTTGTCGTTTTCAGCAGCGACAATAAAACCGCAGCCTGAGGCATCATAGGGACAAATAGTCGAGACTTCACCAATCTTTTTCTTTAGTGGCACTTTCTTAAGGGTTCTGGCCATTATGGCATCATCGTTGAATGCGCCAAAAAGAAAGAGACCACCCAATCCTGCCCCAGATGCTTTTAGGAAATTTCTTCGATTTACTTCCAAAAAATATACCTCCTTTTTAATTATTTTGGAGTGTTAGTAAAAAGAATATAAAAAAAATTGCTACCCCCAATAGAGAGGCAACAATCTCTGAATTTGGTATTTTGACCATTTTCCTCAGTCTGTAAGCTTTCGATTAATAAAAATATTACTCAACTTTCCTAAAAAGGGAGGCACAATAGTTTCCTTTGTACCCTCGGAGCCTCCTCAGGCTCACCGGTTACTGTCCTTAACAATTGCCTTAGGATCAGTAACTCGAAGAGTTCGACTTAATATTATCTATATATAAAATTATTAATATCAACGATAAAAAGAGACCCTTCATGTATATGAGTTTATGGAAGGAATATTTCTTTCTCCTTTATCTTAATTTACTATATACAATCAAGTTTGATTCCAAGGAACGAAATACCCTTGCTGCAATTGTTGTTATAAAGCTTACTACTCTATAATAGTGATGTCAATATCACAATGTGATCATAATAAAGAAGGCGACCCCAATTATGAAGCCACCTCTTGAAAGGCGGGGGTAAAGTGAATATGCAACCACTTATCCAGCCTCTCTTAGAAAGAGGTTATACCTTTTAATTTTTAAAGTCAATATTATATCAGACTATTTTGAGAAATTGTAAATATTTTCTTCAAATTTCATAAGTTCAAAAATCCATAATCTTACCAGTAAACCAAGAATTCACTATTGCAAGTCAGGTTAAACGAGAACCTTGGGCTACTCTTCACTTTCTTAACAAATAAAAGCTAACTTCATTTAATAAAATGGTGCAGTAGATGAATTCTGGTGGTATCAGGTTTGCAGGTATTTGTTTATATTTTTAGTATAACTATCATTACAGGTTTAAAATTATTCTTTCTAAAAATGTGGGAATAGTATTTACTTTTAAAAAACAATCTAGTATGTTTTGGTTATATTACTATTTTTTGGAAGTGGAAGACTATGGCGATTTTGTCGATTGTAGGCTACACACTCTTAGTAACTCCTCTAATGATTATTGCTCTTTTTGTAGTTATACCTTTGGTCGCCAGCATTTACTGTATTGTTTGTCCTTGGTGTAGATTATGTGGCGGAGAGCCAATATTATTAAGAAGATAATTTAACTTCTAATCAATATAAATCTTTAATTTTCTCCTTACATGCATAGATAGTCAACTCATATGCTATTTTGTTTTGCAATTCAGGCCGTACTTCACTTTTGGGTTACTAAATCACTTTTTAGATTACTCAACCTTTTACATGGTCTTACTAGGGTTATGATGCTTTTTAATCACACCTATATTATCATTTTTAACCATTCCGATCTTTAATAATCCATAGTTTAGGTTAGAAAGTTTATCACTAAAAGTATCAAGATACATGAATAAAGTATAAGAGTAGCAGCGATATGCTTTTCTGTATTAAATGGGGATTTACTCCTTAATAATGAAGCTGAAATCTGCATTGGAGTTGAATTAGTTTAAGAAACCTGACAAAAGTCATTAGAAACTCGTTAAATATAACATGAAGGAAGCACAGCTTGTATTACTAAAGTAGGGGAACCAAAGGTAAGGTATTAACGGGGATTTAGATCAAGTATACTGAAAGGAGGTAAGATTGGATTAAAGGTTATATAACATGACAGTAGATCCCAAAAAACCTACAACCGATACAAGACAGTCCCCTGAAGCTGAACTAGCGGGTCTCTATACAGAATACTATGATAAGATTGCCCACTATGCATCAGTACACATCGGTAACAAAACCGATGCCGAGGATATCGCCGGGGAGGTATTTTTAAAAGCTTTAGAATCACTGGGATCATATGAAAAACGCGGTATTCCAATGCAGGCATGGTTATTTAAAATTGCACACAACTTGGTAGTTGATTACCTGAGGAGAGTTAGTAAGAGAAAGACAATTGATATTGAAAGTGTAACTCTAAGATCTAATGAGAGCCCAGAATTAGTCGCCGAGATAAATATTGAAGTTGAAAGGGTTAAAAAAGCTATGGAACAGCTGACTCGAGAGCAAAGAGAGGTTTTGTCGTTACGTTTCTTTGGTGAGCTAACTTCTAAAGAGACAGCGGCTATAATGGGTAAATCCGATGGAGCGGTTCGTGAAATGCAAAGGGCAGCGACTTCGAAATTAAGAGTTCTATTAACATTGAAATGAAAAGGGAAGCGACCAAATGAGTGTTGATATAAACAAAATACTAGATGAATGTATAGACCGCATCAATGGTGGTGATAGCATTGAGTCATGCTTGGCTGATTATCCAGTTTATTCAGATCAGCTCAAACCTTCACTTCTAGCAATAATCAAGACGAAAAAGATATATAAATTTGTGCCTAATAAAGAAGCCAAGACGGCAGCAAAACTGCGCTTCGATGCCGCTATGGAAAAACGATTAAAAGCAGAAAAAGATGCCAAACCTTGGTTAAGCAGGGTTATAGGAAAACCTCTAACTTGGGCAGCTTTCGCTACAATAACCGCTGTCATAATAGGTATTTATTTGGGCGTAAATCCAAGCGGATATCCGATTTCACCTATTGTACCACAACCTCATCCTGAAGGTAATTTTGCCTTCCTTATAAGCGATGAACAAAATGCCATTGGTGACTTCAAAAGCTTTAAGATCACAATCACAAAAATTGGCCTTCAGATAAATGATGGAGCTAGGGAGTGGATTGAGTTTGAACCGGAAGTAGAGACGGTAGACTTAACACTCTTACCTGGGGAGAACGCTCAAGAAATATGGAGAGGCAATATCCCCGATGGCCAATATAACAAGGTGTTTATATATGTAACTGATATCGAAGGGATCCTCATTGAAACGAATAATTTAGCAAATGTTAAGTTACCTAGCGAAAGGCTTCAAATATCTAAGCCATTTGGGATTGAAAGTGATTCTTTAGTAAGCTTTGTTTACGATGTTACGGTTGTGCGAGCGGGACAAAGTGGCCAATATATCATTAAACCTCAACTTGATCAAAGTGGTGTGGATCAGCCATTTAACGAGATTCCACCGGCAGGAAAATCAGATGATGCTGGTCCACCGAAAGACAAAGATAAACCTGAGGATCTAGGAAAACCAGATAACACTGGTAAGCCAAAAAACAATGGCGGATCCTCATCAAGTAAGAAACTGACACTTTTACCCACTTTGCAATATATATTTTTTAAGAACATTCTTTAATCCTAAAAGAGTATATAGATCTGGTTTATTTTTTAATCTTTACTACCCTTTTTAACCCACCTGACATCTTGTCTGATTTTTCGTTATAAATCCTGATAACGGAATCATTCACCTAAGGAGGAAAAAAGTTATGGTTATTGATTGGGGAAATGGAAATCTTTTAACGGTTGGGCAAGTGGCTAGGATTCTACATATACATCCCAATACAGTAAGACGCTGGAGTAATAGGGGGATTTTAAAGGCTTATCGCATATCTGAGCGTGGAGACCGAAGATTTAAAAAAGAGGATGTTGCTTTTTTATTTGAATCATGGCTACTCGACTACAGAATAGAGAACCGTCAGAGAAGAGAGAAACTAGCTGTTAATGCATGATACCTAAGGTAAAACAAGGAGTTAGTTAAAATGATCAAATATTTATCATTATTTATGGTTCTAGTGTTAGCCGCAATTCTTCTGCCTGGATGTACTGTCTTAACCTCAACACCAACGAACTCCTCTCTTGAAAATTCAATGGAGGAAGGTATGGGTAGGTTGGTAATCAACATTACCGATCCTCCGGTGCCACTTGAAAACGTTAAGGTAAGCTTCGAATATCTTGAGGTTCACAAATCGGGAGGACCTTGGACGAGAATAGAAATGGAAAACGATACCTTTGAGCTTTTAGACCTCGATGGAGTAACAGAATTACTAGCTAGCCAAATAGTCGAAGTTGGAATATATACCCAACTAAGACTTGGAATATCTACTGTACAAATTTGGATCACAGGTGACGAGACACCTCATGAAGCCAGGGTTCCCAGTGGCACAATAAAGTTGGTGGGTAGTTTCAAGGTTCTTGAAGGTGGAATTACAGAAATTACGGTTGATATCAACGGAGCTCAATCAGTTCAAGCAGGCAACGGGGAATATATCTTTAGACCAGTTGTCAAGTTGTTGATACCTGACTCAGCTAAGCCGGGTGAAGAAGAAAATGGTGAAACAACTGAAACTCCAACCCCTGAACCATCTGGGACCGTAACAACAGCATTATAAGACCAAGGTTTAAAGTATTGAGAAGTACATATCACAAGCAATAGATCGGATTAGTTTTATAGGTAATTAAAATCAATGTCTAATTAGAAGGGGCAGGATTCAGACCCTGCCCCTTCTAAGATAAATGATTTAATATAAAAAGCGTCAGTTTTCAAAACTGACACCTGGAAAATATCACCCTTTAAACCTATTTTCAATCCCATTGGACAAACATCTAGATATTCATCTGGTTACAGATTTTTCGTATAAAAGACAAATTTAGCGAAATTATATAAATCCTGCTTGAGCAGGTAAATCACAGTCAACACAGAGTGTTTCAAGGGGAAGTCCAACTGCCTCAGCCAGTTCTTGAACCGTTGGATGCTCCAAGCTTTCTATACCTAAGAACTTAATTCTCCTTTTCATAGAAGGAATCCGGGTAGCTATTAGCTCTCCTTTTTTAATTGTCTTTCCCCAACGGCAATAAGAAAGCGAATCTGGATTTGAAATCCTGAAATGAATCTCTTTTATATTTAAGGCTCTAAGCTTGGGTACTAGATTTTTTTCAATTTGAGTACCCCTCCGAATTGAATCATCGCAAACTACGACTCTCTTTCCAGAATAGTCCTCGCCACTTCCTAACTGTTTTATATGGGCTTCTAGACCTCGTTCTACTTGATTAGAGCGGGGATAGCTTCTACCAGAATAAGGGTATTTCATTAAAACCTCATCATATTCAGGGATTCTATCGATATTTTTCCTATTTATCTGTCGACAGAACTCTTGATGATACCCTATTGCACAGAATCTACCAGAGTCAGGTACAGGAGCAACGACATCTGGTATAAAACCTCGTTTAATATCCCGTTTAGCTAGAATAGCCCCTAATCTTTTTCTTACAGCTGAAACAGGTATGTTCTTAAATACAGCATTAGGGAAGTTAGTATAAACCCAAACGAAAGTGCAAATCTGAGTTTTTGTGCTTAGTATTTTTCCCTTAGTTTCTGCGCGATCTTTCTTGAGTAGAACGATTTCACCCGGTTCCACAACGCGCTGGTGGGTAAATCCCCAGTTTTCAAATCCACATGGATCAGTAGTGGCTGCTATTGACCCTGTTTTTTCACCAATTACTAAAGGCCAACGACCACTTGGATCACTGACGATATAAACACCCTCGTCAGTAAGTAATGAAAGAGAATAAGCACCTTGAATTTCATCGTTCATTCCTTTGATACCATTAACAAATCCGTCTCCCTCAGCTATTAATTTGGTTATAATTTCAATATCTACTCCTCCCCAGGCAAAAGAATGACCATAGTTTTTAAATCTTTCTACTAACTCTACTTTGTTAATTATATTTCCAGAAAAACAAGCCGCAAATTCGCCAAACTTCGAATCTACCAAAATTGGTTCTCTATTATCACCACAATAACCAATTCCCATTTTTCCTTCGAGACCGAATACATCCCTGCTAAAGGTTGGTCTAAAAAGTCCTCGATGGGTGCGAATATTAATCTTATCACTATCATAGGTTGCTAGACCTGCATAATCCTCACCTAAGTGTTGTTGATAGAATGTGAGCCAGAATAGATCGTCTAAAAATTTACCTTTATATTTTGTAGGATCGATGCTTAAAACAAAAAAACCAGGCATTCTGCAACCTCCTGATACGTGTCACCAGTAATTATGGCATCCTATTTGAACATTCGCAATATCTTTACCAAATAGTCCAAATCATTCAATAATTTTTAATGGATATTCTTTAAAATTCCCGAAAAATCACCAAAATGGATATTTTCATAAAAATTAGAAGGTGTCAGTTGGAAAAACTGACACCTTAGAAATTTCACTTTTTAAAGCTATTTTTAATCCCATTGAACAAACATCGGAATGCGTGTTCAACCATTTTAAATCCCAGTACCTATATTAATCAATAAATGTTAGTTCAAATGCATTCTATCCTGGAGTCATAGTTTCTTCATAAGCATTATCAAGATCGGTTAAGGACATTATAAGATAGCCATTAAGAATATTATAAGGAACGTTTTCTTTAGGATAATTAATGCATCCCCCACTAATACCTTCCCCAGTAATTGCATCAAAAGTTGTTGCACATCTCTCACATACCAGTTTATCTTCTCTAAGCGAAAATCCTACAGAGCCACAGGGTGGACAAACATTTGCCCTTACATAAATATCTTCACTTAGCATATAAGCCATAAAGTTTATCTCACCATAAGATCTAACAACTCTGAAGTGTGTCATTTTAAAGTTCTCTACTTCACTTAAAGGAATAGATACCTCCGAATCTGATATTTGAGGGTTGATCCAAACCGCTTCAATAGACTCTGTTCCACTCGTGCCACTGCATCCGAGAATGGCTAGAGTTATTAGTACCAAAACAGTCCCAGTTAATATTTTTACCATCGTTTGGCTCCTTTTACAATTACTAATATTCAGTATGTTTCGTAATTACCTTTATCCAGCTTTATTAACCACATCAATGATCTGCCCATCTTCTAACAATATAGTTATTTTTGCTTTTTTGGCTACTTGATGATCATGAGTTACCATTATTATGGTGTTTCCTTCTTTATTCAATTCATCAAACAGGTCAAGTATCTGTTTCCCTGTAGTCTTATCCATATTACCGGTTGGTTCGTCAGCTAGAATAAGTGATGGCTTATTAATTAGTGCTCTAGCAATAGCTACTCTTTGTTGTTCGCCGCCACTTAATTCGCTTGGTTTATGGTTAGCTCTTGTTGTTAATCCCACCTTCTGCAATATATCACTTGCTTGTTCTCGTGATTTGATTCTTCCACAAAACGTCAGCGGCAGAAGAACATTTTCAATAGCAGTAAGGGATGGTATCAAATAGTACTGCTGAAAAATATAGGCGACTTCACCTCGACGAACCGATACAAGGTTATCTTCATTCAGGTTATCTATTCGCCTACCATCTAATAATACTTCTCCTTCAGAAAGACGATCTAACCCACCAATAATGTTTAGAAGTGTGGACTTACCACTACCAGAGGGACCCATAATGGCTGCGAAGGCACCTTTTTCGAGATGAAAAGATATTTTATCCAGTGCCACCACTTTGGTAGCGCCATTTCCATAAATCTTTGAAACGTTCTTTAACTTTAACATAATAAACAACTAAATAGATCTAAAAGAATCGGCCACTTTTATTTTGGTAGCATGGTAGGCAGGATAAATGGTCGCTAGACAAGCAACAACAGTAGCTATTGCGATTGAAACAGGTAGATACTCAATCACATAAGCAATAACTATGCCTTCAAAAATCAACGGCCCTACTACATAAGCCAAAAAAGTTCCAGCTATGTAACCAAAAAACCCTCCCAGAATCCCAATGATAATCGCTTCATAAATAAAAATTCTTATTATCTGTCTTCTTGAGGCTCCTACTGCTCTCATTATGCCAATATCTTTTACTCGCTCGTTAATTGAAGATACCATGGTATTTAGTACCCCGAAAAAACCTACGACAAGTGTAATTCCGGCCAAAGTTAGCATGAAATTATTCACCTTTGCCATCAAATTCATCTCGGTTGTAGCTATTTGTTTTACTGCGATGGCTCTGACACCTTGTATGCTGTCATTGATAGTTTCTGCGATATATTCAACAGGACATGCATTGCACAAAGCACGTATGTCAACCGATGAAATCAAACCCTGCTTACCAAATACACTTTGCATAGTATTTAAAGGAAGGAATATCTGATAATCATCGCTTGAGCCGGATTCTTCAAGAATACCAACAATAGTAAGGTAATCACCATTAAGCAAAAGTTTATCACCAACATCTAATTTCAATAATTCAGCAGTTATTGACCCAACCAGAGCTTCATATGAGCCATTGAAATATTTACCTGAACTTATTTGCCACCATGTCTTAATACTCGATTCCACGCTAGGTTCTATCCCGACAACCATTACAGATATATTATTAACTTCAGTATTTATAAAGAGTTTAGGAGCAAGTACCGCGATATCGCCATCATCGTTTATATTCAATGCTAGTTTTATTTCTCTATCAGCTATTTCTCTTATTTTGGAAAGTTTTTCCTGGGCAATATAATTTTCTCCTACCGATAATGTCCCGAGGCTAAGATTTCCTAATGTCATATCCAAATTATAAATCGAGGGCACTATTGTTAAGTTTGGTCCGTATTTTTCTAATTGGTCATAAATTCTTTCTTCCCCGGCCAATGAAATAGTCAATATGCCAATAACAGTCATCGTACCTATCGCCACTCCAAGAGCCGCGTATAGAACTCTCTTTTTTCTGCGCAAAATGTCTCTTATAACTAGCTTAAGAATACTCATTGCCTATTTACACATATACCGAATAGCTTAATAAGATATTATTTACTATTCTATGGCTTAAGTAAGTAATTTATATCACAATGTGGTAGTTTTTACCAATCTCATTCAGACAGTCTTAAGTTGTCAGATTTGAAGATGCTGTTAATGGTAAGCCACATCTAGTAGTGATCGTTAATGGCAGAACATGGGAAAGAGTGATCTCTAAATAGAGAATTATTATTACCCTCAACCGTTTGATGGTGGTGGTATGTAAAAAGGAATAGAATTTTCCTGTGTTAAATCAGAATCTAAAGGATCTAAAGGTTCTTGTACGATTGCCCAAGCAACAATAATAATCGCTACAAGTGCAATAATTGACGCTGGTAGATGTTTAATATATCTCTTAATCATGCGTTTTTTTAACATAAACTCTTATTTCCCCATTCTCTTCCATCCCTAGAAATCTATGTCCGGTTACATCACACCAGGCTGGCATATCCTGCTTTATACCTTTATCATCTGCAACCACCTCAAGAACCTCTCCTTTTTTTAGCTGCTTTATCATCTCTGCAGTTTTAACAATTGGCATAGGACAATAAAGTCCAACGCAGTCAAGACTCCTATCTGATTTCATTTTTACCTCCTCGACCCGTATGATAGTCTCTCTATATGAAAAGAGTTATATCTGCGTCCCGAGCTTCGCGCAAAAAATAAGCGGCACCGGCAAGGTTTTCGACTTCGCTTCTAAATGATTCCTCTGGTATACCCATCACTCCACATGAAGTAGTGCAGGCAATCATCTTCACTCCCATTTTGTGGGCCATGGTGATAAACTCATCTATTGATGGCATTTTTACATCTTTCATTAGTCCTTTCATCATCCATGTGCCCATACCTAGCATATTAAACTTTGAAATGGTTAACCTCCTGGAGCCACCCCGGTTTATGAAGTTCAGCATTTTCCTAAATAATCCCTTGCTTTTAATACTGCCTTCATTCTTCTTTAGGATATTCAATCCCCAGAAAGTGAAGAACATACTTACAGTCATCCCAGAACTAGCAGCTGTAGTCGCCAGAATAAAAGCAGCTCAAGCCCTGTCCAGATCGCCGCTAAAAACTACCATGGTAAGCTTCTCGGGTTTTTCTTTGACAATATCTTTCTCTAATGTTTGTTGATTCTCTTTTTTTAGTAAATCACTATTCTCGATCATTATCCTTTCCCTTCTTATGGTTCTCCCGATAATTCTCTATCGCTTTGTGCAGCGCCTGAGCACCCAAATTTGAGCAATGTAATTTTTGCTTGGGTAATCCATCAAGTTCATCGGCTACTAATTCGGGAGTAATCTTCATTACTTCATCGAGTGTTTTGCCTTTGGCCATCTCAGAGGCCATGCTGGATACAGCAATAGCAGCACCACATCCAAATGTTTTAAATTTAACATCATCAAGGCGGTTATCCTTCACTTTGATATAGAATGTCATCATATCCCCGCAAATAGGATTGCCAACCTCACCAATTCCATCAGGATTTTCAATCTCACCCACATTCCGTGGATTCATAAAGTGTTCCATAACCCTTTCACTATAAATAGCCATACTATTTGCCTCTCTTAAGAAATTTGGAATATAGAGGAGACATCTGTCGCAGCTTTTCTACGATAGGTGGAAGTACTTCAAGAACGTAATCAACATCTTCGCTTGAATTATCTATTCCAAAACCGAAAAGAAGGGAACCTTGGGCTATTGCATGGGGAATACTCATAGCTATAAGAACATGTGATGCTTTCAATGCTCTTGAGGTACATGCTGAGCCGCTGGTGATAGCTATACCCTTACTATTTAGCAGCATAAGCATGGCTTCCCCTTCAATAAATTCAATACAGAAACTAGCATTTCCAGGTAGCCGGTGCTTTGGGTGACCGGTGATTACCACATGGTCTATCGTAGAAGGTATTTCTGAGAGAAGACGATCACGGAGGTTTACTAGGTG
Organism: Dehalococcoidia bacterium; assembly: GCA_020351185.1. Lineage (GTDB taxonomy): Bacteria > Chloroflexota > Dehalococcoidia > Dehalococcoidales. Next base: position 45,382 of record CP070729.1, read on the forward strand.
TTCTATTCGAGTTGTCATGCTATCATATGCCAATTCGGCAGCTTTACCTGAGCCAATAATAGCGGGTACATTTTCTGTACCTGCCCGTCTACCGTCCTCTTGCACACCTCCATCAATAAGGGGGTTAATACGCACTCCTTGCCTCAGCCATAAAGCTCCGGCACCCTTGGGTCCATAAAACTGGTTGCTTGCAAGACTCAATGCATCTACTCCCAATTTCTGTACATTTACCGGAATGGTTCCAGCTGTAGCGATTGCGTCTGTATGAAGTATAACTTCGCTCTCTTTTGTTATTTGGGATATATGCTCTATAGGCTCGATGGTACCCACTTCGCTGTTAGCATGCATGATAGATACCAGTATTGTATCTTTTCTGATTCTACGACGTACGTCTTCAGGGTCCACCAAACCATACTTATCCACTGGAACTAGACTTACGTCAAAGCCCCATTTACCCAAAGTTTTGGCTGAATGCAATACTGAGAAATGTTCAATAGCCGAAATAATAATGTGTTTACCTTTCTTTTGGTGTGCCAGTGCCAGACCTTTTATGGCAAAGTTGTTGCTTTCGGTACCACTACCTGTAAATATGATTTCTTCAGCCGTACCCCCGATTAGTTGGGCTACTTGGTTTCTAGCACTCTCAATACCTTCCTTTGCAATGTCTCCCCACTCATGCACACAGGACGGATTGCCAAAGTTTTCATCAAAATAGGGCAACATAGCCTGGCGTACTTCAACAGTCAAACGTGTGGTAGAAACATTATCTAGATAGACTTTCTTCATGCTCCATCTCTCAACCATTTAATTAAAATATATATGCTAAAGAGTTAATTGTATGTAACTTTTGTATATTAAAACAATAATATAGAGGAATTTCAAGAAGAATAAGTATGTATTTAAGCCATTATATCCTTTTGACAAGACTACCACATTGTGATACATTATTCAAAGGGAAGGCAGATGAATTTATATTATCTCCTTAAGTAGTATTGGTTCTTTCCTTCCTTGGGGCAGTAGGTTCAGATGCTGCCCCTTTTTAAATAGCTAATCCAGATATAGCTTCATTTATTTTAGGTTAAAAAAAGAACAAGCGAGTTTTTATCTAAATTAGAAGACTAAATATCCGAGATGTGATTGGAAGGGGTATAAGAGAAAATGATAAGAATGATTGTTCGATTACTGCAGATCTTAATAGTAGTTTTACTCCTAAGTGTAATCGGTTCAACCTTCGTTGTAGCTCAAGATCAAGATCAACCTACAAGCTTAAGTAACGTTCACCTATGGATATACCCCGAATACGATGATCCACGACTGCTCGTTATGTTGGAGGGTCGAATAGAAGATATAGAGGTTCCCGCAACAATCAGGTTTCTAGTTCCATCAGGTGCTGAGATGTACTCCGCGGGTTCAATGGACGATTTAGGGAATTATTCGGGTGGTCCGCCCAAAAGAGAACCATCGACTTTATCAGGGTGGGATGAAATAAGCTATCAATTGACGACTGACACCTTTCGGGTAGAATACTATGATCCTATTATTTTAGGATCTCCAGATAAAACAATATCGTATGAATTCCGATGGCTTTATCCGATTTCGAGCCTTCATGTTATTGTTCAGGAACCAAAGCAATCTAATAATTTCGAGATTATTCCCCAAGGTATACTCTATACCGATATTCATGGATTTACTGGTCATCGTTACGAGTATTTCGATTTAGACGATGAACAGTCCATCGTCTTTGGCATTTCTTATACCAAATCAAACACACTACCTTCTCTATACATTGAAGATGATAAATCAGATAATACGATTTTAATAATTACTACAGTTGTTGGGATATGTTTAGTACTTGTTGTTGGATTATTCTGGGTAATCAAAACAAAGCCAAGAAATAGAGCTGGGCGAAGACGTACAGTGTTATCTAAAGCAAATCAGAGGTATATACTGGGGGAAAGGCCGACTCGTAAGTTTTGCGCTCAATGTGGACAATCCATGGAAAAATCATCAAGATTCTGCCAATATTGCGGGTTTAAACTGTCTTGAAATAGTATTTTTTTATAAATAATCATATTGCTAATAAAGGTGTGGGATTTAAGCTCTGCCCCTCTATCTGATTAACTGTTTCTACGTACTTACTTCAAAATATTTTTCACATATAGGCATGATACGGATAACCGAGTTTATATGATATACAGTATTTTTTCTCTGAGTTTTATATTCCACCCCCTTGGAAATAATCTTCTACAACTTCCTTTTGTGATTCAATTAAATCATCCGCAATTGAAAAAACACCAAACGACTGTTCAAGCTTTTCTAAACGTTCCTTAAGAATATCATTTCTGCTTAAAATAAGCCTGATAGCTTCTGCCACAGGATCAGGTAACCTCCCGTGCTCAAGATCAACAATATGTTTTTGGTGATCTTGAATG
>CP070729.1:47913-59034 GCA_020351185.1 Dehalococcoidia bacterium
GAGAAGCAAGATAAATATGATGTCGCCATTAAGAGGTTAGAGCTTGATTGGTTTCGGGGATACATTAAGAAGAATAAACAACCTTTTCTTGATCAAATTTGCCATATAGCAGCAAACGAAGCTATCGATAATACCAGCACTAGTTTTTTTGAAATCATTAAGCAAACAACTAGGCAAATAAGAATTATCATAAGGCATATTAATCAAAAAGTATTTGGTAAAAAGCAATCACCCAAGCTCAGCTGGAGTGTTCGGCCAAGAGAGGTAAAGGCATTTACCTGTGGTGGTTTTATCCAATGGTGTTATTACAAAGGTATCTGTCAACTGAGTAAAGGGCATAGGATAGACCAATTAAAACAACAACAAGTTATCTTCAATCCGCGAGCAAAAGAAAGAATTTCACCCTATGAACTTCTGACAACCACACCAGCTGATTTAGCGAGTTGCCGTGATCTTTCGTGGAAATACATAATAAAAGATGGACTCTTAAAAGAATTCACAGGTTATAAAGAAGGGGCATCATTATTAGGAATAGCTTAACAATATGCAGATTGCACTTTGGATATGATTATGATGGAAAATATGAAGGAACTAATTAACCTAATAAGAGGCAAAATATGCCGATTGGAAAAACGGGTAAATAATCAACGTAATAATAAATGGGAGCAACCACTGATAAAACGGCTAGCTAATAGAGTCGATATTTTTTCAGTGGAATGCAAGGAATGCCGAAGCATAAAAGATAATTTCAAGTATATATGCACTCGTCATTATGCTGAGTCAGAAATAATCAACAATAATGACAATAATTATGAATTGACAACAAAGCAGATTATACATCATCTAAAGAAAAAACATAGATTGGTAATTGAAAAACAGTACGTGAGACGCCTAGTCTTTGCCAGTTTGGTATTCGGTTTAATCTTGATTCTAATCGGTTATGGACTACTGTATTTTGGTATCACATTACTCGCATTAAGCGTTACCATTCCAGCTTTATTTGGACGTGTGATATTTAGTTATACATTAGGTTATTTACTCGACTTACGTGCTAAAAAACAAGGTCGTGTAATATAAACACTGAGGATAGTGAAATGAGTGTGTATAATGCCGGCTATATAGCTCGAGTAAATGATAAAAAAATAGTGAGCTTCGTCTATATTCTTGGAATATTTGCGATAATAATGATGAGTTCAATAATCATCACTGTAGGTCAAATAACTCCAGATTACAACCCAATATCAGATACCATAAGTCGGATGGGGGCCAAAATAGCACCTTATTCAAACGTGTTAAATACGGGTTATATTATATATGGAATTATTATTTTGATTATCACTTTTCATTTATGTAAAAAGCTTGTCTATACAAAACACTTTATACTTCCAATGATTCTACTACTATTGCATGCCTTTGGTAGCATATTCTTGGCTGTATTCCCCGATAAACCAGATATTCCTGGCGGTTATTTTACGGCAAATATAGTACATAATATCTTTTCCGCTATGTTTTACGCTTCTCTACTCCTAGGGATTATCGTTTTTTCCATAAAATCTCTTAAGGATAACAAAATGAAAGGTATCGCACTTTTTGGAATTATTCTAGTTACTCTAAATATAATAATGCCCTTTATTAATGTCGTTAGTTATTTAAAAGAGATTAGCGGTCTACTCCAACGGTCTCTTCTTTTCCTCTCCTATTTTTGGGTCGTAATAACATCATCTCTAATCTACAAGAGAGCTATGTTGAATTACTCCGAACGATTTTTGGGGGTAAGAGACACTCCATCATTAAACTCTGCCTAAATGGGGCAATTTCTTAATTGATTCACTCTTTTCACACTTCCCCACAAACCCAAATTAAATGATTTTCTTTTAATCACCATTTTTAATTATTGCGCACAAGACAAAGAGATGGTATAAAGTAGTGGTAATTTTTGGGTATCTTATATGTTATTTTTAAAATTGTGATACTACAATGCTAAAAATACTACTTATAGACGAACACCATATTGTACGCGAGGGACTTAAGCAGTTACTTGAAAAATGCACTGATATTGTGGTATCTAAAAAGGTTGATTCAGCGAAGGATGCCTTGATACAGATAAGAAAAGAGGATTTTGATATTATCCTGCTCAATAGTATTTCCGCTGCAATGTCCGATATCGAAATTATAAAACAGGTAAAAAGTCTTAGGCCGAAAATACCGATTCTTATTTTAAGTGCTTCTTCTGATGCTCAGTTCTGTGAAAAATCCCTAAAAGCTGGAGCATCTGGTTTTTTAACTAAGCAGAGTGGTACTGAAGAACTTGTTCAAGCTATAAGGAAATTATCACGAGGAGGTCGATATATCTGTCCAGCAATAATGGATGATATGACAGGCCTTTTATTGGATGGCAAACTATCTCCATCCGATACCCTATCCGATAGGGAATATGAGGTAATGCTGGCAATTACCTCAGGAAAAAGGATAAAACAGATAGCGAAAGAGCTATCATTATCTATCAAAACCGTTAGCACCTATCATTCCCGAATATTGCAAAAATTAAATTTTCAGAGTGACGCTGAAATGATACGGTTCGCTATTGAACAGGGTATGATAAATGACGGTGTCGCGACCAGAGGAAATCTTGTTTTAGCAGAATTAGGTTTCAAGACAGGCTCAGTAATTGCCGCCATAAAGGAAATATGGCATATACGTAAAGACGTCATTCTAATACTCATAGTAGCATCGATTATCTCCTACGTTTTTCTGTCTTTTATCGTTTCAGCTCTATTTTAATTTCTGTATTTGATTTTTACACCGTCTTTTATCTTAGGTATTCTTCCGGTTCCATCTTGATTAAGTTTTTTAAGTTGAACTATGAGCGATCAATAGCTCTTGACAATCAGTCTCCAGTGCCATAGAATTATGCAGGCTTGTTATTATGATATGAGTTAAGAACATATACAACAAGCATGTTCTATATTAAACCCACCGGGTAATGAACCCATTTGCTTTTAGCATTCCCCATGCGCTTTTTACCCTCTTATCCATAAAGAATCATTCGTTCACGGCTTTTTTTAACTCTACAATGATAAACAGATGGTTCATCTCGTCGCGAAAAATAAAGGAGGTTCTGAATTATGACCAAAAAATACAAACTTTGTATTAAACTAGTAATTGTAACTCTAGCTACTCTACTAATAATGTCCTCATATACGGGCTGTACCACACAAAAGCCGACCCTTACTTTCGCTGATCTCGATTGGGATAGCGCTCAAGTGCACAACCGCATCGCCGCTTTCATATTAGAGCACGGATATGGATATGACATCGCCTATAACTTTGGTTCAACTATACCAATGTTTGTCGGATTGACTGACGGCAGTAATGACATCAGTATGGAGATCTGGGTAGAAAACCAGCAAGAAGCCTATGATGAAGCTATCGCCGCCGGGACGATAATTGACCTTGGAGGTAATTATCTAGATAACTGGCAGGGTTGGTTAGTACCAACCTATATGATCGAGGATGGCTTGCTACCGGCAGATATATCGGTTGAAGATATGCCTCAATATTGGGAATTATTTAAAGATCCGGATGATCCAACAAAGGGGCGTTTTTACTCATGTATTGCCGGTTGGGAATGCGAACTAATCAACGATGAGAAGTTTGATGTCTACGGATTAAAGGATACCTACAACATATTCCTCCCAGGTAGTGGTGCTGCATTACTATCATCAATGGTTGGTGCGTACGAACAACGCGAACCTTGGTTTGGTTATTACTGGTCCCCCACTGCACCCCTGGGCTTATATGATTTAACCCCAGTAGCTGAACCGGCTTACAATGCATCAATCTGGAGCACAAACCACGCATGCGCCTACCCAGCAGTTAAAGTAAATATCTGTGTTAACTCTAATCTTCCAGATACAGCGCCGGATGCAGTTGATTTCCTTGAAAAGTACGAAACCAATGCAGCTATGACTAGTAAAGCCTTGGGTTATATGCAAGAAAATGAAGCTACTGCCGAAGAGGCAGCTGTGTATTTCTTGCAGGAATTTGAATCCGTGTGGACACAGTGGGTGAGTGGCGATATTGCCAGCAAAGTAAAAGAAGCTCTGCCGTAAAAGTAAACTTCAGGCTTAGAAAAAAATAGAAAGAGAGAATAGCTTGGCAAATAATGCCAGCTCACAGGATAAAAAGGTCTGTATAGATGTAAGCGGACTGTGGAAAATCTTCGGTTCTAATGCCGAGCAGGTTCTAAATTCCGAACTTCACACCGCCACCAGAGATGAAATATTGGAACAAACAGGCTGCGTGGTGGCGGTGCGAGATGTATCCTTCAATGTAAGACAGGGCGAACTGTTTGTCATAATGGGTCTTTCCGGCAGCGGTAAATCAACACTGATCCGCTGTATTTTACGCCTCATTGAACCGACAGCAGGCAAAATTGATATTAACGGTAAAGATGTTTGCGGATTTGATGAGAAACAGCTTATGGTTTTCCGACGCAATACAGTCAGTATGATATTCCAGCACTTCGGTTTATTCCCTCACCGTAGCGTGATTGATAATGTTGCATATGGTTTGAAAGTCAAGGGGATAGGTAAACAAGAACGCTACACCAAAGCGCAGGAGGCAATTGAAAAGGTCGGTCTTAAAGGATGGGAAGAATATTATCCCGACGCCCTTAGCGGAGGTATGCAACAGCGCGTCGGAATTGCTAGAGCTTTAGCAAACGATCCCGAAATCCTGCTTATGGACGAACCCTTTAGTGGTCTTGATCCACTAATCCGCCGACAAATGCAGGATGAGTTAATCGACCTCCAAGCGGAATTACAAAAAACCATCCTTTTCGTAACCCATGATCTGGATGAAGCTTTAAAACTTGGTAGTTATATCGCCATAATGAAAGACGGAGAAATCATCCAAACCGGTGTTCCAGAGGAAGTTGTTACCAGCCCCGATGGAGATTATGTTCGCGAATTTGTCCAGGACGCTTCACCTGCCAAGGTAATTACCGCGGGTAGCATAATGACCGAACCAGATGTGATAATTTACGACTGGCAAGGACCCAAGGCTGCTCACCACCTACTCAAGACATCAAAAAGCAATCACGCTTTCCTATTAACTAAGGGGCGAAAATACTTAGGCCTGATAACTGAAAAAAGACTTATGGAACTGATCAAGAAAAAGGGCCAATCTATCAAGGAAGCCCTTGAACCTGATATAGCCACCTGTACTGATGGGACATTGGTAGAGGACCTTTTCTGTATGGCTGTAGCTACCGAATACCCAATTCCTGTAATTGATGAAAATGAAAAGCTTGTTGGAGAAATAGATAACGAAACATTACTTGGCAGTATGGTCCAATACAAAGAAACAGAGATAGCTGTTATAAAAGAATCCAACTCTAGCAAGGAAAACGAAGTCACTGAGGAGAAACAATCCGATGCCTGAAGAATGGTTAGAGTTCCCTGAATTTCTTCATATCCCGCTAGCGGGCTGGATTGACAGCATTATGGATTGGGTGCTGACCAATTGGGGTGGTTTCTTTGACATCATTGGTGATCTTGTCGGCTCTGGAATATATGGCGTTATTTCCGATGCCTTCGAAATTAATACTTTTTTATGGCAAATACCGGTCATCTGGTGGGCTTTTCTGATACTAGTAATAGCAGTATTGATGGTTATTGCCGGAGGTATCTCCTCATGGAGGATAACACATCAATTAAAAATTACAAGCTTTGCGATCGTCGCTCTCGGTATACTCATTTTCAGCATATTATTTGGATTACGGGGAATCGAAGATCTCCTTCTCCAGTTACCATGGTGGATAGTAATTCTGTCTGTTGGATATGTCGCCTGGCGCATCATGCGCAAATGGTGGGCAGGTCCACTTATGGCGGGATTTGTGATTATCATAGGTAGCTTCAGTTATGGCGATCTCGGTTACTGGGACTTGGCTATGCAAACCCTAGCAATCATTATCACTTCCGTAATAATCTCCTTCATCATAGGAATCCCCACTGGAATATTAATGGCGCGAAGTGATCGTATCGAATCTATAATCAAACCACAACTAGATGCCATGCAGACAATGCCCAGCTTTGTTTACCTGGTACCGGTCATGATGCTCTTTAGTTTAGGAAAGGTACCGGCGACATTCGCCACAATTCTTTACGCTGTGCCTCCCATAATACGTCTGACAAATTCCGGTATCAGGCAGGTATCCAAGAGCACAATCGAAGCAGCTGAAGCTTTTGGATCAAGCGCCAGGCAAACCCTGATTGAGGTTCAATTGCCATTAGCCATACCCTCAATAATGGTTGGCATCAATCAAACAACAATGATGGCACTTGCCATGGTTGTTATTGCATCAATGGTAGGCGCTGGAGGTTTAGGATTAGAAGTATTAAGGTCATTACAAAATCTTGACATAGGACGCGGATTCCAGGCTGGATTGGCTATTGTATTATTAGCGATTTTAATTGATCGAATAACAAGTGCTATTGCCGCCCGTCAGCAGCATGATATTAAGGCTTAATCTTAACGATCCCTACCTCAAATCACCAAGGATAATTACACCATCATCAGATTTGTTAAAGCATTCACCCATCCATCAGGACCAATGCCCTCAACCTTATGGAGATTGGGTAAATCTACATCTTCCCAATTACCGCTAATTTTTTGGACAAGTACTGGGATGTCTACCTCAGCCAGCATTGAAAAGTCATTCGGACTATCTCCAACACCAATTGTGCTGACTAACCCATACTCGCGCTTAAACAAGCCCAATAACACCCTAACAGCCTTGCCCTTATCGCTACCAGAAGAGATACTATAGAATCTTGTACCCCTAGTCCATTTAAGGCCAGCTATTTCAATCTGTTTTAGAATGAAAACTATATCCTTTTCCGAACCAGTGAGATTTAAGGATTCACTATAATCACGCTTTTTTGCCAACTCAGCAGATACGCGATCGAGGCCGGTAATCTCAACTACTTCGTTTACACCCATATCACCAAAACCCCTAAAAGAAAGGTTATTTATTTCCCTGATCTTATCAAGACGATCTTTTATTTTCCTGTATGGCATACCCAATTCAATAACATGATAACCACTATCGATCTTGTGGTATTCGTAGTTGAATGGAAAATAATTCTTGTCGATGAAAATAGCGCCTCCATTCTCAGAAATGAAAGGAGAATTCAATTTAAGTTGACTACGATAAATCTCCTGTTCAGCTCTGGTTTTGGAGGAACAAAACACGATAATAACTCCTCGATTTTTAAGTTTTGATACCAAGAGAGCTACCTTACCACAAGAATAATCTCTATAGTCGAGCATGGTGCCATCAAGATCAGTGAAAATAATAACATTTTTACTTTTTAAATTCATCGGCTTGCTTTCTTAAGTATTATGTAAACAAGATTTTGGAATAATCAAAAGTAATGTTTATTAAGCCATTGTAGTCCATATCAGACTACAATGGGTATCAAAATATTTGAGATTGTAACAATAATAATAAAAATTCGTTTATCTTGAGCTATGGTATAATAACATACTTAACAAAAAAGCATCATAATTTTACCCACCTTAATGAGACATAAACCTCTAATAGATATACTTGCAACCTTACAATTAGGATTAGGGGTATTGAGTTTTTTCCTATTAATATTTCATGATTACGTAAATAAACAAGGAGGGAGTAATTAGTTAGCAATGGATAGCGAATACCTTTTAGAAATAAATGGATTGACCACAAGGATTGATAACCGAGAAATCCTACACGGTTTAAATCTTCGGATCCAGCCCGGTGAAACGCACGTAATATTTGGCCCAAATGGTAGCGGCAAAACCACCCTGATGATGACAATTATGGGTTTCCCCAAATACCGAGTAACGAAAGGTAGTATCTTTTTTAAAGGTAAAGATATTACCCATTTACCGCTAGACGAGCGTGCCCGACTTGGTATTGGAATATCACTGCAGAGACCTCCGGTTGTAAGGGGAGTTAAAACGCGGGATATGGTAGCTGCTTGTTTAAAAAAAGAAGATGGTTCTGAAATTATCGAGAAGTTAGCTAAAAAAGCCAATCTAGCTGATTTCCTTGATAGAGATATTAATCACGGTTTCTCCGGGGGTGAAATAAAGAGATCAGAACTGTTGCAACTGTTAGCACAGGCTCCAGAAGTCAGCTTGCTTGACGAACCCGAATCAGGGGTCGATCTGGAAAACATTGCTCTTATCGGCGAGTTAATTAATAATCTGCTGCAAAAAATCCATCCAATAAGAAAACGAACCCATAGCGGACTGATTATATCTCATACCGGGCATATTCTTGAATATGTTAATGCACGCACCGGTTATGTAATGTGTAATGGTCGGATTGTTTGCGAGGGAGATCCACACGATATATTGAATACCATAAAAGATAAAGGCTACCAGGAGTGTGTTTCATGTCTAAGAAGGTAACAAATTCATACGAAGAAAAAGCCAGAGCTGCCGAGAATAAGAAAGCTGCGATTGGAGACGATATCGATCTATCTCTTTATAAAAGTAGCTTTGCCCAAGCAGCAACTCATGTTGATACAAAAAATATTTCAAAAAAAGATAAGGGGCTGATGTTATCCGCTGGTGTAATGCTAGATGATCTAAGCCAGCGATCAGGAACTTTCGTTCAGATGGATAACACACCAATCCACAGCTCCATCCGACAAGAAGGCATTGAGATAATGGCCACCAGCCAAGCAATGGCAAAATACGAATGGCTCAAAGATTATTGGTGGCAGGCAGTTGCTGTAGATGCTGACAAATACACAGCCCACGTCGAACTTCACCAATCTAATGGATATTTTATAAGAGCTTTACCTGGAGCTAAAACTGTATACCCAGTTCAGGCATGTCTCTATCTAAATAAAACTGGATTGATTCAGGATGTTCATAATATCGTCATTGCCGAAGAGGGTTCTGAGTTACATATTATCACTGGTTGCACAACTGCTTTCAAAAACGAACCAGGATTGCATCTTGGTGTCTCTGAATTTTTTATTAAGAAAGATGCTAAGGTTACCTTTACAATGATACATAGCTGGACCCCGCAGGTGGGTGTACGTCCACGCACCGGAGCAATTATTGAAAAGAATGGGCTGTTCCTCAGTAATTATGTCATCATGAAGCCGGTACAATCACTGCAACTTTACCCAGCTGCCAGGTGTGTCGGTGAAAATGCTACTGTCAGATTCAACACTGTTATGGTTTCACCACCGAATTCAAAAATGGATATCGGTTCTAGGGTATTTCTGGATGCTAAGCGAGCTAGGACTGAGATTGTCTCCCGTGCTATAACCACCGGTGGTGATATAATTGCTAGAGGTTATATAGACGGTAGTAAACCAGACGTCAAAGGTCACCTTGAATGTCGCGGGTTAATAATGGGTGATTCCGGTACCATTCATGCTATTCCGGAGCTTAAAGGTACGCTTGCCGGTGTTGATCTCTCCCATGAAGCGGCGGTTGGGAAAATAGCCGAAGAAGAAGTAGAATATCTAATGGCAAGAGGCCTTACCCGCGACGAGGCAACAGCAGCTATCATCCGTGGTTTCCTGAAGGTTGACATAGAAGGATTGCCACCTATGCTGAATTCCGAAATGCAGAAAGCAATTGCTGATAGCGAAAAGGAATTATTCTAGTATATTGGAAAAAAAAATACTGAAACAACTCCTCAGCTTACGGTTTTAACACAGAGTTATCACCAATACAGAGGTTGACATTCTGTCGCAGTTCTGGTTAGCAATAAACTTTTGTACTTTATAGCTGTATTGATTTCTACCTATTTCTTTTGCTAGCAAGTTATGGAATTATTACTTAAGGTCTTAGAATGTTAATCCGCTATTTTATGTTGAATAAAAGTGCATATAAAACTGAAAATATTCAACTAGTTTGTCAATCTGGTAGCATTGATAATTTAATGCCTCTGTTCCAACCAGGGATCGCCACGATTATGGTAACCCCGCGTCTCCCAGAAACCAGGGCGATCTTCTTGGGTAAATACCAAACCCGTTACCCACTTGGCGCTCTTCCAGAAATATAGACGCGGAACTACCAATCGAACTGGAGCCCCGTGTTGAGCGGTTAGGGGTTGATTATCATGCTTTACCGCAAACAGGACATCCCTTTCAAGAAAATCGGCAAGAGTTAGGTTTGTGGTGAAGCTTCCGTGGGCTTTTACAATGACATATGCAGCTTCGGGTTTTATGTTAGCTAATTCCGCTAATGTTTTCGAACTAGGTCCCTCCCAGAGGTTGTTTAATCGTGACCACGTAGTTACACAATGGATATCGGAAAATACCTTCATCATCGGAAGTGCCATAAACTCGGCTTGATTTAATACCACCTCCTGCTCTACCAATCCGGATATTGTAAAAGTCCACTCTGAAGTACTGATTTGAGGCACATCTCCATAATGAAGAACCGGCCAACCATCCGTTTGATACTGACCCGGTGGTATACGATCTTCTCTTTTTGTATCTGGACTGAAAAATACATCACTACCAGTAGGAGTAATTCCATTGGTATTGGTTATACCACCAGACTCCCGGCATGCACTAAGAAGAAGAGCAGAGGTAAGAGCAACGCCACCTATAATTGAACCCGCTTCCCGCAGGAATTCTCTCCTACTAAGTTGCTCTATCAACTTGTCTTTCTTGTTGTTAACATCACCCCCGCTCATATTTACCTCCTAATAAGATAATACCAATTTTATTACGCGTTTTAAAGGATATATGTGACTTTTATAAACAGCTTCGCAATAATTTATCACTATAAATGTACATGGCTTCCTTAAACTTCTCAAATGTTGATTATCAAAGAATAAATTTCCATCTTGAATTACTTAATTACCAATTACCAGATAAACCTAAGCAACTCAAATATTATCTTGCTATAATTAATAGATGTTGCTATACATTCTGATAGCAGTATTTACAATCCCTGTTTTTTATTTTATCGTTTGCTTCTTAATAGCCAATGGCTTTGCAATGGCGAAGCGTGTACCAATATCATTAAAACCCAATGTTACCTACCAAAATGTTTCGTTTTACAGCTTTCCCGATAGAGTATTACTAAAGGGAT
>CP070729.1:59134-70227 GCA_020351185.1 Dehalococcoidia bacterium
ATAGAACCTTTTACACCAGGTCGCGATAAAATGGATCGTGCTGATATGGAGTTGGCAAAAGATATGTTTTACGAACAGCTTGGCTGGGATAAGGTAACCGGTATGCCAAAACGTGAAACACTTCAGGATTTGGGTCTTGGGTACGTGGCTGATGAACTAGATAATATGGGATTACTGCCGTAAACCCAATTCCTTTGTGGGTAAATTATTGTTGGTGGTACTGTATTGGAATCTGACAATCAATTAAAGGAAAATGAGAATAATACGCTTGAGGATACTCAAGCCAGATTGGCTGAGGAGTTGCAGACAAGTATAGCTAAAAAGGTAAGAGCTGATTCAGAATATACAGCTAAACTTACCAGCATTGACTCCCTGCGTACCCTTCAGCCTGATCTAGAGTTTGATTGCTTTAAGAACAAACTGGCAGAAATGGCAGAGAAAGATGACTTTAAGGATATCCAAACGGTTATTGCTCCCAATGGTATTGCTTTTTTATATTCGACGGCATTTATGACTAAGCAGTATGCCAATATTCTAGCAACTATTGAGTCGGATGATAAATCCCTTCTAATCGCAACGACCGTTAGAGATGATTCAAGAATATACCCTAGACTGACGAAGTTAGAGTTTTTTATGGCACCACCATTTTCTATGAAACCTGATGGACTTGAGGTACATATCAATAAAACAATAGAAAATGAAGAGTATAAGGACATTAAAATATTAGTAGCTTCAACGGGGGCTCGTTATCTATATTCCAATTTGTATATTAATGATAGTTATGCGAAAACTATCGCCGAATGGGAAGAAGTGGAGCAGTTTGAGAATCCGTAGAAGCGTAGACTGACTTAATAACAAATATTTGGGGAGGTCAGGAAAAACATGCCGGATAAGAATAATAGAGGTTTTAAAAAGCCTAATAAAACCAAAGAGAATAAAGATTTAAAACTCAATCGAAGGGATTTCCTGAAGCTTTCTGTACCTGTCACTGGACTATTCGTTTTCGGTTTAGAACCGATTTTTGGACAAGCTTCAAATGAAACTCCTACTGTGGTCTCTCCCGATACGGTTGCGATGCTGTATGAATCTTCAAAGTGTTTGGGTTGTCGTAGATGCGAGGATGCCTGCCGGAGATGGAATAAGCTTGGCGATGAATATAGACCAACAGATGTGTCGCCAAAGTCATTAACGACACTAAAATATAGAGAAGTGAATGAAAAGGGTAAAACCAAGTGGCTTCCTAGTAAATGGCAATGCATGCACTGTCTTGATCCTTCTTGTGTAAACGTGTGTCCAACTGAGGCATTACAAAAAACCAAAGAAGGACCGGTTTCTTATGATGAGAGCAATTGTATTGGTTGCCAGTATTGTGTTTCCGCTTGCCCCTTTTCTATTCCAAGATTCGATTGGGAACATAACAGGGTAGTTAAAAAATGTACATTCTGTACAGATAGATTAGCGGAAGGGTTAGAACCGGCATGCTCTTCAGTTTGTCCGGTTAATGCACTAACCTTTGGAGATCGTAAAACAGTAATTGGGAAAGCAGCAGAAGCTCAATTTAATGGAGCCTACATTTATGGCAAAGATGAGGCTGGGGGAACTTCATGGATCTACACTTCAGACGTATCCTTTGAAGAAAGAGGAGTACCCTCAGTTAAGGAGGAAAGCTACCCCTTATACAGCAAAACAATGCTTGGTTCTCAACTCGGCACCATCGCATTCGGTTTAACAGCTCTGGGAGTCTACTCAGTGTATCTCAGGAGAAAGAGGCTTAATGGAGGATAAAAATGAAATTAAAAGGTAGATTGTGGATAATCTTTCTTATAACCCTCATAGGTGCGGGGGTATTTGGCGCTGTGATGTTTGCAGGGCGCAGTGAATCCGAATCAATCCCATGGGGACTTCTTGTTCCAGGCTATATTTTCTTTGCTCTTGCCGCCACGGGTACAAGTCTTGTAAATTCAATCTCGACCGTATTCAGAGTTGAACGTTTTAAACCAATCATAAAGCGAGGTATTTTACTTTCACTCATACTTATTATTCCCGCGGGTATATTTATCATACTGGATCTAGGAAAAGCTTCGCAGGCATTTAATATTTACTTGTTATTCCATGAGAGTTCAAGGTTAGCATGGATGGGAATGCTATATTTGATTTTCGTTGTTTTCCTTATACTGCAATTGATAAGTGCGATAAGAGAAGAACGATTGCCAAAATGGATTCCCCTAAGTATGGGAATAATCGTTCTGGCAGCTACACTTACTGTTGAAACCAATTTAGGTGCCCTGTTTGGGGCGGTAGAAGCAAAACCTCTCTGGGATAGTCCTGTTCTACCACTTCAATTTATTATTTCGGCTTTTATGGTTGGTGTTTGCATGCATATTTTGTTTATAAGTACGTCGTATAGAACCAAGGACCAAAACTTACCAATCGATGTGAAAAGTCTCTTTACAAGGGATTACAGGCCCCTTCTAATAGGTTTAATAATAGTAAACTTTATTATGATTGCCGCCAAATTCATCCCTGAACTAATGTCGGCTGAGGCAAACCAATACGTTAAACTTCTATTAGCAGGTCCCTATAGTGCTACCTTTTGGGGCATAGAGATAATAGCAGGAGGTATAATTCCACTAATTTTATTGTTATCCAGTAAAAGTAAAGAATCTGTCAGTTGGCTTTTGGGGGCAGCTGCCTTAATAACCTTAGGTGTCTTTTTCTCGAAGTATAACCTTATTATAGCCGGGCAAAGTATAGGACCTACCTTTACAGAAGGTTTCATCTCATACTTTCCTTCAGTTTATGAAATACTTACAATGATCGGTGGTTTTGCAGTTTGTTTACTTATGTATACTTTAGGTGAGTTATTACTCCCATTAGAGCCCAAAGATGTAGCAAATTGGTTTATCTTTGCTAAAAAGAAACCGGCTATAAAAGGGGATACTGTAGTATAAAGATAAAGTAAAAGAATAAGATAGGTGAATTAGTTGATAACAAACCCGATTAAATGAACAATTTAGTCGGGTTTGTTATATAAATAGTTGCATCTCTTCATCCAAATCTTATTATCGAAACTTCCCGGCAAATGCTTTTTAAAAGTAGTAAATTATATCCAGCTGTGCGATAATATTTTTAAAGAAAGATTACAGCTATGATATTCGAGATTGATGACAGGGTTATGTGCCGAGATGAGGGCGGCGAAGTGTTAACCGGTACTATTATTTTTTTAAACAAAAATGAGTATGGAGAATCCACTGGATATGTGGTACAACTAGATGATAATCGAATTATCGGTTGTAGTCGGTATCAAATAGCTCGCATAGATACCGAATAAAAATAACCATCTTTTTCCACTTTTTAAACTAGGGAAGTTAACCTAATGAAGTATCGTCTTTGCCTAGATTATGTGTTTTTAAAGTAGGTCGACTTTCATATTACCACCAAGTATTTTAATTATGATCAAGGGGAAACAACTGGAGATAATACTAAGATTACTTAAAGATCCCTACCCATGGGTGATATTATCCGGGCTATTAATTGTGTTTACAATGATATATTGGATTGAGGGCATCTTTTTAAATTCTGCATCCTCTGAGTTAGAAAAGTACGGGACTCATCTGATATTGATTGTTGTTCGAAGCGGAATTTTACTTGTTATTGTTGGCATCGCTTCTTGGAGATTTAGTCTCAAGGGTGGTTTATTTATCTGTTTGATAACTGGAATATTTATGGTGCCACATATTATATACACTGTGGCAGAACCAATTGCTACCAGTACTTTATCTGTGTATTTTATTGGCGCAATCACTGGTATAGCTTTTAGTGTATTGGTTGGCACTCGCAAACAGATACAAGGTGAATTAGAGGAACACCGTAAACATTTGGAGGAAGAGGTTGGAAAGCGGACGGCAGAGCTGGATAAAGAGATTGAACGCAGAATTGATTTTACTCGAGCATTAGTTCACGAATTAAAAACACCACTGACTGCAGTACTTTCTTCGAGCGAATTACTAGTTACCGGCGAATTGGATGATCTTGAAAAAGTATCACAGGCTAAATTGGCTAAAAACATACATAGAGGCGCTAGAAATCTCGATAAAAGGATTGACGAACTCCTTGATGTTGCTAAAAGTGAAATTGGTATATTGAAAATAACTTATGGTTTGTTCGATCCATTGGAGCTCATAAAAGATGTGGTAGAGGATATGGCCTTTGCAGCATCCAGAAAGTCTCAAAAGCTTGTTGTAGCAGTTCCCCAGAATATGCACTATATATGGGCTGATAGGTATAGATTAGAACAGATACTTTATAATCTTCTAAGTAATGCAATAAAATTTAATCGTAAAGAGGGGAATATTGTTTTCAGAGCTCGAGAGGATGATGGATATTTTGTATTTGAAGTTCAGGATGAAGGCAATGGAATACCTAGAGAAGATATCCAGAGACTGTTTATACCTTATTATCGGCTTGAAAGTGATAAGGAACGACTTAGCGGTTTAGGCCTTGGACTAACCCTTTGTAAGGAATTGGTCGAATTACACGAAGGCAAAATATGGGTTAAAAGCAAAAAAGGCGAAGGGAGCACATTTTCATTCTCGATACCAAGGAGAAATCACCCGCAAGATAAAGGATAATTAAATATTGGATATATGCATTATGGGTAAAATAGCGTTGAATTATTAGATAATTGCTTAAGGTTGAAATTGAATTGATTTATAAAATTAATGTTATGTTTAATGGGAGGTTGTAACTTTGAAGCCATTTGGTAAACTGATTTCCTTTGATAAAGCCTTAGATATTGCAAAGCGCAATGCGAATCCGATTACACGTATAGAAAGAGTTAGCCTTGAAGAAAGCTTGGGGCGTGTTTTAGCAGAGGATATTATCGCCGAACATAATACACCTCCTTTCAATAGGGTAGCAGTAGATGGTTTTGCTGTAATTGCTGCTGATACCTTTAGAAGTTCAAGGCAGAATCCCAAAACTCTTGAGATTGTTGATGTTATTTATGCTGGGGCAAGACCAGAAAAAGAGGTGAGAGCTGGTACATGTATCCAGGTATCAACCGGTGTTAAGATGCCCAATGGTGCCGACTCTGTTGTTATGGTTGAGGATATCAAATTTGAAAATAACAATATCAAGGTTGTGAAACCAATATATCCTGGAGCCAACGTAGCACCAATAGGGGAAGATGTGAAAAAGGGAGAACTAATATTAAAAAAAGGACAGCTGATAACTCCGGGCAATTTAGGAATACTTGCTTCACAAGGCATGGAAAACGTCACGGTATATGAAAAACCGAAGGTAGCTATTATACCTACTGGAGATGAGATTACTCCTATTGGGCAAAAACTTGAAGAAACCCACATTTATGATATTAATTCACATACAGTTAGTGCCATAGTAAATCAAAACGGAGGTATTGCTATCAGATTCGCCATAATTAGTGATACTCAAGAAAGTCTAAAGAATGCCATGATAAAAGCCCTAGAAGCTGATATGGTAGTCTTTACTGGTGGCTCATCTGTAGGCGAACGGGATATTCTAGCTGATGTCCTTGATAAAGAAGGTGAGGTATTATTCCATGGTATCCAGATAAAACCCGGTAAACCGACTTTATTTGCTGTAGTAGATGACAAACCTTTTTGGGGTATGCCTGGTTATCCTACATCCTGTCTAATAAATGCATACCTATTGCTAATACCAACTATAAGGAAAATCGCACGTTTGCCGCTTGCTAGAAAGATAGAAGTACCTGCAAAATTGGCTGAAAATGTATCGGGAAGTATTGGGCGTAAGCAATTCTTGCCTGTATATCTAGAGGGTGATATGGCTGTACCTTTATTCAAAGAGTCAGGTGCCATAACCGGAACCGCCAAGGCAGATGGTTTCATTGTAGTACCCGAAAATATCGATATGATTAGAGAAGGCGAAGTAGCTACCGTAATACTTTTTAATGATATTGTATAACTTAATCTGTCCACTCTGAAAATCTTTATTCATTACTTATTTCCATTGACTATTTTGTTATGGAATAATTTAGTATCATATTACCATTGGTTACGGCTAAATCGAGCCCCATTCATAAAAAAGCGGATGGCATGTTGTTATATTATGTTCAACTAACAATATATTTGTATTAATTGTACTAGTTATAATATAATAACATTGTGTTTACATTACAATTTGATCAGCATTCCAAACTTCCTTTGTATCAACAAATAACTGAACAAATAAGGCGCCTTATTGCTACCGGTCAACTTAAGCCGGGTGATCGCCTCGCACCAGTAAGACTGCTGGCAAAGCATCTAGGTGTAAACATAAACACAATTGTCAGTGCGTATAAAATACTTGAACGAGAAGATGTAATTGTGTCGCATCGTGGGGGTGGTACGATAGTGACGGCTATGGCAGACAATCCAGTTATAAGGACTATCCGCCAAAAGCAACTTTCTGATGATATCAGTACCAGCATTCTAAAATTACTCAGTCAGGGTTACACGTCAGAAGAAATAGAGACTACCTTTAATATACATATTTCACGTTGGCAAGAGGATGAAAAAGTATCGTTTGTGGGTAAGGATAGAGGTTTTGGTACTGAACAGAGTGATAATATTATTCGTATTGTTGGCAGTAGTGATCTTGCCTTAAACCTCCTTATGGAACAGTTCAAAAAAAATAGTAGTGGTTATAGGATAGCAATAAGTTATGCTGGTAGTTTGGGAGGACTGATAGCTTTGCAAGCGGAAAGAGCGCATATAGCCGGAATTCACCTTTTAGACGAAGAAACGGGTGAGTATAACTGCCCATATATAAAAAGAGTATTACCTAGTCGGAAAATGGCAATCATAAACTTAACTCATCGCATACAAGGCCTGATCTATCAGAAAGGGAATCCAAAAAAAATTAAGGGTATAGATGACTTAAAACGTATTGACATCAATTTTATTAATCGCCAGAGAGGTTCGGGGACTAGGGTGTTATTGGATCTTCAGTTAAGGAAAAATGGGATTCTTCCATCTGAGATTTCAGGGTATGATCAAGAGGTTAGTACACATCAAGCCATAGCCAGCGCTATAGCTAAAGGTAAAGCAGATGTTGGTTTGGGTATCGAGGCTGTCGCTCATAACTTAAAACTCGATTTTTCGCCCTTGTTCAAAGAAAGATATGACCTCGTAATGCCAGTAGAAAAATCAAAAACTGAACCAATATCATATCTAATAAAGATAATAAAAAGTCAGAGCTTTAAAAAAGCAATAAATCAAATTGGTGGTTACGATACTTTAGAAACGGGAAATATTAATCATTTAGAGTAGTATTTTCTTTATACTCCCGACCCGTTATTCCTAAAGGGAATACCCATGGGAAACGGGCGGTGGGTACCACTGGAAACGGTGATACCTCCTGTATTTGGAAAGGAGCTTAGAGTTGACTATTAGCTCAGATGGCGTTAGGGCTCCCCGTTGGAATAGAAATTAGGAGATATTTTATTAAAATTATATGGGTTACAATGAAAAAATTTGTTACTATTGTTTTAGTATGCTTTTTGGCAGTATCATTAACTCTAGCTGGTTGCAATAGCGAACCAGTCACCATAACCAACACTGCTACCGTAACCACTGCAGCTACAATCACCAATACTGCCACCGTAACTAACACTGCGACCAGAACTAGCACCACCCCCAGTGACGACTCAAGCTCACTTGCACCTAGGGGTAGGTTGCAGGTAGCCACCACCACCAGCCTCTACGATACTGGTCTCTGGGGTTACCTCGAGCCGATGTTCGAAGAAATATATGATATCGAGGTTGATGTTCTTTATGCCGGTACTGGTATTGCCATTGAATATGGAAAAAGAGGAGACGTCGATGTGATCACCGTACATTCCAAGAACCGTGAAATAGCCTACGTGGAAGAGGGTTATGGCGTAGAAAGAGTGCCCTTTGCGTACAATTACTTTCTAATAGTTGGTCCTGAAAGCGATCCGGCTGGTATTAACGGAATGATACCCGAAGATGCTTTTAAGAAACTCTTCGATACGGGTTCGGGTACTTTTGTATCTCGCGGCGATGATTCTGGCACTCATGGTAAAGAAAAGTCGATATGGGCAGCTGCAGGTTATGAATATTCCGATGTGCAGAATGCTGGAGACTGGTACGTGGAAGGCGGAAAGGGTATGGGTCCTACTCTGCTTATGGCCAGCGAAATGCAAGGTTATACCATTACCGACATGGGAACCTTCCTGTCTTATAAAGCAGATCTGGATTTAGTCCCTATCGTGGATCAAGGCAGTATTCTTCTTAATGTCTATTCTCTAATACCTGGAAATCCAGATAATGTATCAGGAGTGAATGGCGAAATGGCGCAGAATATGGTCGACTTTCTCATCTCCGATGAGATACAACAGCTTATCGGGGAATATGGCGTTGGTGAATATGGCATGCAGCTATTTACACCATGTGCTGGTAATGAACCTACATCTTAGCAGAATAATGGATTAAATAACATTGGAAGAACTTTGGCAGGGGTTTGTTAAAGCCCTAGAACTTATCATGACATTCGATCCAGAGGTAGTGCAAGTAGCTGGGAGGTCACTGCTCTTTGCTGCGACCTCTTGTAGTATTGCCATGTTTCTCAGCCTGCCTCTTGGTAGTTTAATTCATTTTAATAACTTCTACGGTAAGAGGCTGGTTATCAATATAATCCAAACCCTCTATAGCGTACCCACGGTAGCTATTGGTCTGTTCGTCTTTGTACTCGTTTCTCGCGCTGGCCCGCTAGGTGGACTCGGTATTCTATTTACGCCCGCTGCAATCGTTGTCGGACAGGTACTACTAGTTCTACCGATAATAACAGGGCTTACAATATCAGCCTTAAGTGGCGTGGATAGAGTGGTGGTCGAGACAGCTATCTCAATGGGTGCCAACCGACTACAATCAACCACTCTGGTAATAAGAGAAGCACGCTTTGCCATTCTGGCCGCCATTATCATGGGATTTGGACGGGCCATATCAGAGGTCGGCCTCTCTCTTATGGTCGGTGGTAATATCAAAGGATTTACCAGGACAATTACCACGGCAATTTCACTAGAAACGTCTAAGGGTGATGTGGAGCTATCAATGGCGCTGGGTATCATACTCATCTTCTTAGCCCTGGTGATTAATATCGGACTGAACCGAATACAGCATAGGAAAGATCAATGACAATACTTCAAGCTGAGGAATTGACCAAAGAATATGAGGAACGTTCTATCCTAAAAAAGGTTACCGTCGCCATCAGAGCAAAAGAAGCCTTTGCCCTGATCGGTCCGACGGGGTCTGGTAAAACGACACTCATCAGGATGCTCGATCTATTAGAAATGCCGACATCAGGTAAGGTTTATTTTGATAATATTGATGTTACACATAATAAGCAAAAACAGCTACATGCACGTCGCAGAATGTCCTATGTGCAACAGAAACCGGTAGTCTTTAGCATGAGTGTCTTTGACAATATTGCTTGTGGATTAAAATGGAGACACGAGAATAGTAAGCTTATCAAACATATGGTCAATGATGTGCTTGATCTTGTTGAGATGGGTGGTTTTAAGACTAGGAATGCCAAAAACCTTTCTGGTGGTGAAATACAACGTGTAGCAATAGCTCGTGCACTAGTGACCAATCCAGAAATACTCTTTCTTGACGAGCCAACGGCCAATCTCGACCCTATTTCCACAATGAAAGTGGAAAAGGTGATACATAATGTCATTCGCGAGAGAAAGGTGGCTGTTATCATGGCAACACACGACATGGTATTAGGTCAACAGCTGGCCAAGAGGATTGGAGTGCTTTTAGACGGACGACTAATGCAAGTGGGTAGTCCAAGTGAAATATTCTCTTCTCCAATTAACCAAAAGGTGGCAGAATTTGTAGGTGTTGAGAACATGCTATCAGGCAAAGTGATAGAGCGTAATGAGAATGTACTAACAATTAACGTCAGCAATAAAAGAATCCAAGCGATGTCTAGCCACTTATTTGCAAATGAAGTATACGTCCTAATTAGACCCGAAGACATAATATTTTCTGTTTCTGAAAATGTCTCAAGTGCTAGGAACATGCTTCGTGGTACGATCAGTAAATTGATAGAAGTAGGACCGCTAATAAGGATTGAAATTAATTGCGGTTTTCCACTAATAGGTTTACTAACAAGAAGTTCAGCCAGTGAATTAGGGCTCGAAATTGGAAAGGATATTTATGCTAGCTTCAAGGTAACAGCAACACACGTAATTAGAAGATTGATATTAAAGAATGAAGAAAAACATAGTTGAGAATATAAAATTGAACTCGATTCCTC
Organism: Dehalococcoidia bacterium; assembly: GCA_020351185.1. Classification (GTDB taxonomy): domain Bacteria; phylum Chloroflexota; class Dehalococcoidia; order Dehalococcoidales. The sequence goes on from CP070729.1 coordinate 69,464, forward strand.
GGTTATCCCTCAGGCGAATGTACCCGAGTAAGCAGGCAAGCTAACCTTGGATCTGCTCATGTTCTATGCAAATACTAATTTTGAGGAATGCAGGCAGCTATTGTTAACGATACTGACCTCCCTTTTTATTGATACAAGGCACAATTCCATAATAGCAGTAAAACCGAAACCGCCATTTAATCCTGTCTTCTAGGAGGCGGTTTCTCGTGGAAGATTTGATATTCATATCTTAATTGAGCCTTTTAAAAGCTCATCTTTGTTTCTGGTGGAGACGGGGGAGGGTAAAATTCTTCCTGAAACAATACTTAGTTTTGTGTAAATGTTTTAGTCAAATAATATTTTATTAATGAAAAAAATCAACGAAATGTAATATTCTAGTTATCAATTCTATACTCATAATTATTACACTTATTGACAAAACTACCACATTGTGATAGTTTGTACCTTTTCCTTATAGCAGTTATGCAAGTCCATTACTGGGTAGAACCCATATTAAAAGATCATAGTCGGTTTAAATATTGTGTGATTATGTTATTGCTCTCGATATTATTTCACAAAGGCTTCCATGAATTGTCTAAGGGAGTAGACAAAACTTCTAACTAGAGAATAAGAAAAAGAAAAGTCATCAGTATTACTAAATGTCAATATGGGCAAGATGTTTAAAGGTAAAGTTTCTCTAATTACTGGCGGTTCCAGAGGTATCGGCAAGGCAATAACATTAAAGTTGGCCTCACAGGGTTCCGACGTAATAATAAATTACTTCC
>CP070729.1:70327-81310 GCA_020351185.1 Dehalococcoidia bacterium
AAGCCAAGAAAGAAGCTGAGGAAGCCAAGCAGGCTAAGAAAGAAGAAAAGAAAGCCAAGAAAGAAGCTGAGGAGATAGAAATCGCCTCGACTGGTGAAACCGTAAAAAGAAAAACAATGCAAAAACGCCAAAAGCTATACAAGGGTGAAGTATACCTTCTTTTTCAACCTCCGGTTGATGCCAAGAATTTAGATAGTCTGAAAAATCGTTTGCTAAGATTAAAGGGTTTGACGATTCTACTAACTGGCGGGACTGCAGACGGGGGAATCCAGATGGTAGTATCTACTTCAAAGCCGATTCCGCTACTCACACACTTAAAAGAAGCTCCCGAAGTTGAGAAGGCTCAGAGTAAAGATGCTACATTTTATATCTTACTAAAATAGTAGTTGTAAGTATAAATCAGTTTAATCTTATTTTTAGCGTTATTTTTTCTTTAATTGCATCCACCCAGATCTTTTGATACCAATTTCCTATATTCTATCAGTAAGTTTTCGGTTATATTTCCTATTCTTCCTTTACCAATTTGTTTATTATCTAATTTAGAAAGTGGCATAATCTCAATAAGTGAATTTGTCAGAAAGGCTTCTTGTGATTGGTATAGTTCATCGGCTGTTATATCAACCTCTTTACACTCGATACCCATTTTAATAGCCAATTCTATAACTGTCCGTCTGGTAATTCCAGGTAGAATACCATTGTTTAGTGCTGGCGTTTTTAATCGATCATCATCTACCAAGAATATATTGCTCATGCTTGCCTCAGCCAGTAATCCTTTTTCATTTAAACAAATCGCTTCATCAGCTCCAGCCGCTCTTGCTTCCTTTCTGGCCAACACATTTAAAAGATAGCTGGTTGACTTTAATCCCGAAAACCAGGATTGGCTGTTTATTATTAAAGATGATGTAATAGCCTTAAATCCATTTCGATATATTCTTTCTGGGAAGGGTGGGTATTTTTCGGCTATCACCATTGTAGTAGTATAAGTGCATGTATCTAGATTGGCATTAATTTCACCTAAACCCGGTGATAGGGTTACTCGCACCCGAGCACTATCTATTTTATTTACATTAAGTGTATCGTTTACGGCATTTCTTAGGGTTTTTAAGTCAATTTTGATACCGAGTATTTTGGCTGAATCCTGTAATCTTTTTAAATGCTGCTCGATACGAAACACCTTACCGCCATATGCACGCATTGTTTCAAATAAACCATAACCATACAGGAAGCCATAATCAAGCACCGGTATCAAGGCCCTATCGCGTTCTACCAGGTTGCCATTTAAATAAACCTTTTCATTCACAAAACTACCCCTTTGGCCAATTGGGATCTGTATAGTTTAAAAAATTAGATAGGATATCATATCCCACATCGGTCATTATGGATTCGGGATGAAATTGTAAGCCTTCAACGACGTATTCTCTATGTCGAATCCCCATAATTATTCCATCACTTGTTCTAGCAGTGATTTCAAGTTTGGTCGGGAATTTACCACCGTTGACTACAAGTGAATGATAACGGCCAGCTTCAAAAGGGCTAGGCAGCCCTTTATAAACACTCTGGCCGTCATGATATATTAATGAAGTTTTTCCATGCATTGGTACTGGCGCCATAACAATTTGCCCACCGTTAACATACCCGATACACTGATGCCCCAAACATATTCCAAGAACTGGAACCCTACCGGAAAAATACCTTACAACCTCATTAGATATACCAGCCTCAAGTGGTGTACATGGCCCGGGTGAGATAATTATGTGAGAGGGAGTTAGTTTTTCAATTTCTTTGATACTGACTCGATCATTGCGAAACACCACCGGCTGCCAACCGAGTTCACCCAGGTATTGCACTATGTTATAAGCGAAGGAATCGTAGTTATCAATGACTATAACCATTGCTATCCTTTACTTGCAACTGAATGCCTAAGGCTATCGATCATTGCTTTAGCCTTATGCAGTGTCTCTTGATATTCGTCTTCGGGATCTGAATCGTACACCACAGCACCACCCACCTGGAAGTAGGCTGTTTCCCCTTTTATGATAAAAGTTCGAATGGCGACGTTAAGATCAAGATTGCCATTAAAGCCAATATAACCAATACTGCCGGTATAGATACTTCTTCGTGTTGGCTCAAGCTCATCAATAATATCCATTGCCCTCACTTTAGGTGCCCCGGTGATAGAACCACCAGGAAATGTTGCTCTGAGCAGATCAATTGCGCCCTTTCCCATCTCCAACTTACCCACTATTGTAGATGTCAGATGAAATACTGTAGGGTAAACCTCAAGAATTGCTAATTCAGTAACCTTTACTGATCCGTACCGGCATACCCTCCCCAAATCATTCCTCTCCAAGTCGACAATCATTATGTTCTCCGCCCTGTCTTTAGAACTAGATAGCAATTCATCTGCTAGTTTTTGATCTTGTTTATTATTCCTACCCCTTGGTCTAGTGCCCTTTATCGGTCTTGTTTCCACAGAGTCTCCCTGAAGACGTAAAAACCTTTCCGGTGAGGCGCTTACCACGGTAACTTCATCAAATCCAAGATAACAGGCAAAAGGAGCCGGATTAAAATTACGTAACCTCTTATAGAGTTCAAAGGGTATTATGTTAAGTTCCGACTCAAAACGCTGTGAAAGATTCACCTCAAAGATATCACCATCTATGATATACTGTTTAGCTTTTTTAACGGCAGCTTTGTATTCTTCCCGGCTAAATCCCGCCTTAATTGGTGGAGAACTATCATGTAAAAAAACAGGATCTAATTTCGAATTGTCTGGAGTTGATTGCGAGCTTTTTAACCGCGATTTTATTTCGTCGATGCGTTTAGTTGCTCGCTTTATTCTTTGGGTTTGTTTTAACTCGGGAAAACCCGTAGAAATTATGAAGGCTTTATGTTCTAGATTATCAAAGGCAATAATTGTATCGTAAAAACCCACATAGCTCTCAGGTAATAATAGATCGTCTCTGGCAGTACTTGGCAGCTTTTCAATGAAGTGGCATAGATCATAGCTTAAATAACCCACAGCACCACCACAAAATGGAACGGGTATGGAATGACATTCAAGACGATATTTAGCAAGTAGATTGCCCAATATATTAAATGGGTCATCGGTGAGTCTTTCGCTTCTCCCTTCCTGGTTTAGGGTAATTTCACGACCACGGCTTTTAAACGTTATAAAAGGGTTGATACCTATAAAAGAATAACGTCCTAGCTTGTGGGGATCCATACCACTATCTAGAAAAAAACAACCCTTGGTATCTTTAAAAGCTTCAAATACACAAAGGGGTGCTAAACCGATGTCGAGTTCTTCTATTAGCGGATAACTGACTGCGTTAATCATATCTTGGAGCAATTGAAGCCTTAATTACGGTGTTAAGCATCTTACAGCAGTGATATTATTCAGTCAATCAGATAGAATTTGCTGTGCTATAAAAATAAGAGTTAAAGTCTATGAACACGACCACAATGTGGACATTTTACCTGCCGATCTTTAAATCTGGGTGGTATTCTCAGTTTTGCACCACAATCACAACCTATTTGCCGGTAGTTACCCAACTTCCACATAAGATCTGTAGTCTCACGGGTACGCGTCAGTTTATCGGGTTCTTTTGGTTTTACCTCGGGTGTTACCGCTTTGTACGAAGCGGCTGACATTGCTAGAGCAGAAGCTGGGATAATGGTACCGCCTCCCCGGTGGACCTGCTGGTAGGCATTATTGTAATCGGTAAGTGAGGCTCCCCCAGCCATCGATCGCAGGATGCGTATCCTTTCCGATATTGGTGGATGAGTGCTACTTAGGTCGGTGGCTGCCCGGCCCTTCTTGCGGAATGGATTGATAATATACATCGGCGCCGTTGCTTGGTTGGCCGTTTTAAGCTGACCTGTTGAAGCGCCAAGCTTTTCCAGAGCCGATGCTAATCCGTCTGGATATCTTGTGTAAAGAGCTGCTGAGGCATCGGCTAGATATTCCCTCTTTCTCGAGATTGCAAAGTAGATCAGATAAGCAAATATAGGTGCCAATATCATCAGTGCAAAGGCAACGATCAAAATTATCGCCTGTGCTTGTCCTCCTCCGGATGAGCTTCTTCGTGATCCCCCGGCGCCACCAAATATCATTATCCTTGAAACGTACCATGCCAGAATAACAATCGTCCCTAACATAACACTAGCCATAGCCATCAGTAGCACATCACGGTTCTTAACATGTGAGATTTCATGAGCTATGACACCTTGTAGCTCATCTCGGTTGAGTTTTTGTAACAGCCCAGAAGTAATCGCCACCGATGCTTTTTCTGGATTACGACCGGTAGCAAAAGCATTCAGGGCCGGGTCGTCAATAATGTAGACATCAGGCATTTTGGACAAACCAGAAGCAATCTTCATTTCTTCTACAATATTGTATAGTCTGGGATGATCATCGCGACCTATTTTCTTGGCTCGCGCCATCGTAAGCAGTATGCTATCTCCCTGAAAATAACCGACTAGTCCCATCACCACCCATATTACAAGGGCGATAGCTAAACCTGCGGTGCCACTTTCTGCAAAGGCAAGTCCCAGAAAATAACCCAGTAACAAAAGCAGCAACCCCATCCCCACCACCAAAACCAGCGATCTAATCCGGTTGGATCTTATTTGTTCCCACATATTCTATTCTAAACCTGCTCTAAGTAAAGTTTACTTTGGGTGCTTCCCTCTCTTCAGTCGCGGTGACCTCAAAGAACTCTTCAGCCTTAAATCCTGTTATGCTGGCAATGATATTTGAAGGGAACATCTCAGTCTGGTTATTGAGTCTGAGAACCGAATCATTGTAGAACTGCCGAGAGAAGCTTATTTTGTTCTCTGTCGAAGTCAGCTCTTCTTGTAAGGCTAGGAAATTTTGGTTGGCCTTAAGGTCCGGATAGTTTTCTACAACTGCCAGTAGCCGTCCTAAAGCGGAGCTTAATTCCATCTCTGCTTTGGAGCGAGCACCTACACTACCGCCTCCAGACGACAATTGCTGTGCTAGGTTGCGAGCGTTGGTTACTGACTCCAGTGTTTCACGCTCGTGTTTCATATAACCCTTGACAGTATCCATCAGATTGGGAATAAGGTCATAACGCCTTTTTAATTGAACGTCAATCTGAGCCCAAGCATTTTTAACCTGGTTGCGCAGACGTACCAGACCGTTGTAGATAGCTATAAACATGACGATCAGAACTCCCAGGATACCCAATATTACCCAAAGTGCTAACATAGAACACCTCCGTTTATTTTAGTCGAATATTTATTTTACTGTTCAGCTTTAAATACTTCACTCAGAAAGCCAAGCACTTGTTGTTGAGAGCTGGCCTCTGCTTTCTTTTTGGTTGCTATTTGCTTGATAAGATGGTTTACCTCGCCACCGTCAAACCACAATCCGTCTCCTTGAAAGCAAGCATCGATTAAGACTTCAGGTTCCTTGCCAATGGTGGTTTTTTTCATTTTTAAATTACAGATTGGGCATTTTCTACCCTTTTCTGATGTCTTTGCCTCGGGCAAGTTAAGCAGGTCATCTAAAGGTAAGTCATGATCTTTCAAATCCGCTTGGTCTAAAAGTAGTTCAAGTTCCTCAGCATCAAACCAAACTCCGTTACATCTAGTACAATAATCAAGCTCAATCTGATGATACTCAATGTCTACCATATCTTTTTTACAAACCGGGCATATCATATATTGCGACCTCTCTACAATTACATAGTTTAAAATCACCGCTCAGGCGTGTCAAGAACATTTATTCATACTAAGGATATTATCCAATTCTCTATAATGGCCTTATTTGGTTAACGGTAAACGATGTAGTTCAACCGAACGGGTTATACGGCCGTCTGACATCTGAACATCCATCTGAACTGAGTAATTGTACTGCTCATCATCAAACTCCGCGTGAACCATCCAACCCTGCTTCGGTTCTTTAAACAATGGAAACTGCTCAGCTTTCATTATTCGCACATTTTGTATCGCCTTACCATATAACGCTTTCGCAGCCTTTTCAACAATGGGCATTAATCTAATAGCATCTTTAATAGTATTACTCATAAGTATTATCTCCGTACAAATTATATTTTAATGTATTATTCCAAATAGCTTACTCCGCTATATTTGGACTGTCAATAACCATTTTAATATTATTCTACCTAAACATAAAAGATCCAATTATCGCTATAATTATCTTATTAATTTGTCTAATATTTATTATTGACAAATAATAAAATTTGGATTTAAATAGGATGTAGGAAACCTATATCCGTTTTTTATAAATCTAAATAATACTGAGGAGGTGTAAAATGTCTTACAATTGGGGGCCAAATTATATTGTTCCATCGGAAGTTTTGAAGAAATACTCCGGTCACGTTTTGCTACGGGAGAATTATAAAGAGGATCTTCTTAATAAAGAGCTTGAAGAAATGGATTTCAACGGACCTATAGTTAGAATTAATAACCCGTGGTATTTCCGTAATAAAAATAATGACACTTGGATCCAAATTGGCGAATCTGATGATATCCATTCAAATTTCCCGGTAATGTGGGATACGACCACCCTAGAAAACGGCCAATATGAAATCTTAGGTTTAATGCACGTCTATGTCAAAATAAACGGTGAGGAAAAAGCTATCGCTCGTCAGAACATCGTGGAAGTGACTGTTGAAAACTAAACTACTAACGTAGAAATTTAATTATCTATTTATCCTTTAAACCTGTTTGTAATCGGCATCCTTCGATCCCGCCCAAAAGCTTTGGGAGTTATTTTTAAACCAGGAGGTGACTGCCTCCGTTTATATTCACTAGCATCAACTAATCGAATTACCTGTCGGGCTACATCTTCATCTATTCCAGAGGCAATGATCTGCTCTAAGCTCCTATCTTCCTCCACGTAAGCGGTTAGAATGGGATCAAGTAAGTCATACGCAGGTAAAGAATTAATGTCTTGTTGTTCGGGACGTAATTCAGCCGATGGCGCTCTTTTTATAACGCTGATGGGCACAATTTGCTTACTTGCTACAGTATTACGATATTTTACTAACTGATAAACCATCGTTTTGGGTACATCCTTAATTACCGCAAAACCTCCTGCCATATCCCCATACAATGTAGTGTAACCAGTGGCCATTTCACTCTTGTTACCAGTTGTGAGAACCAGCCAACCAAACTTATTTGACAGGGCCATTAGTATATTGCCACGGATGCGAGCCTGTATATTCTCTTCGGTTACATCAGGTTTAGTTTCTCTAAAAGTATCTGCTAGCATCTCTAAATAAGCCTGAAAAGCCTTCTCGATAGAGATTGTTATCAATCTAATCCCTAAGTTGCGGGCTAGTGATCGCGCATCTGAAATACCACCAGCAGAGGAATATCTCAACGGCATGGACACACCTATTACATTTTTATTCCCCAGAGCATCGACGGCAACGGTAGATACGAGGCTGGAATCGATTCCACCAGATAAACCTATCACCACTTTGCTAAAGCCATTTTTAACAATATAGTCATGAGTACCTAATACCAAAGCATCATAAATCTCAGCATTAAGCTTACGCAATTTTAGTTCCCTCCTGGGTAATAATGGCTTAATGCTACCCAATGGTAATTTTGAGATTACCACCTTGGTATTTGGGCATTGCTTGTCTTTCGAAGATGGTAACCACTTTTCCCATCTACAATGATCGAGGCGAGCTCGTCTTACAGCAGCAACATCTAAATCAGCTACTAATAAATCTTCTTCAAATTGTCTACCTCTAGTTAACAATTGACCCTGGTGATCTACTATCAAACTATTACCGTCAAAAACCAATTCGTCCTGTCCGCCGACAAGATTGTTGAAAGCTATAATAGAGGTATTGTTTACTGCGCGATTAGAGAGCATTTTTTCGCGTATCTTTCCTTTACCAAAATGGTATGGGGATGCACTTATGTTTATGATTATTTCCGCACCTGAATCGATCTGTTTTCTTGTTGGTCCATCTTCATACCAAATATCCTCGCAAATATTTATACCTACTCCGACTCCACCAATAATGTAAATTGGGCATTCACTTCCAGTTCGGAAATATCTTTTTTCATCAAAAATACCATAATTAGGTAAATATATCTTGCGGTAAACTCCTACCAGCTTGCCATCATGAATTACTGCAGCAGCATTGTAAATATCTTTGCTGGAATCAACGAAACCGACAATAATATCAATGCCGGAGGAACTATCAACTATCTTTCTTACTGATCGTTGATTTTCACTAATGAAATTTGTCTTAAAGAGGAGATCTTCGGGTGGATAGCCACAGATAGCCAATTCAGGAAATGTAAGTATATCAATCCCTAGAGATTTACCTTCCTTGATTGTTTTTTGAATCTTTTTTGTATTTCCGGCAAAATCACCCACAGTAGCGTTAATCTGAGCCAATCCAATTCGTAATTTGCGAATCTCCAAACTCTCTTCTATCATGATTAAAGATTATAGTTCCTATGAGCTTGAATCACAAAAATCAAGATACCGGATTTATTCTTTAAGATAAATATTGTATATAATAATGGCTTGGGAATACTAATTACGATGGGTGGTGGAACAGATAGTCAATACTCGATGTATTAAGAATTAATCTAACTTATTAGTTATGTCTTATTTAGGAATATTATTATTAATTATTTTGGCTGTCCTTATTTCTTTTGTCTGGACCCAGTTTGTAGGTGCACCTTGGGTGCCAAGTAGTACAAAAACCGTACGTACGATGCTAACCATGGCCAAAGTTAAACCAGGAGAGCTTGTATACGATCTTGGTTGTGGAGATGGTCGCATCATAATTATGGCGGCGCGCCACTTCGGAGCTCTAGCTGTTGGTATAGAGATTGATCCACTACGCTACCTTTGGTCACAAATACGCATTCGTTTTCTTGGTTTAAGTGACAGAGTAAGCATCAAGTATGGTAATTTTTATAAATATGATTTAAGCCAAGCCGATGTCATAACATGTTACCTTTTGCAGGACACCAACAAAAAAATAGCCACCAAACTCAATCGTGAATTAAAACCAAGAGCCCGTGTTGTATCTAATACTTTCACCTTCCCCACATTATCACTTCTTCAGAAAAACAAAGAACTTGGAATATTTATTTATAAAAAGAAGAACGGTAATAGGGTTTAATCTCAAATTCTTATAAACATGAAATGCTCATAAAATAAAATTTAATAAACGCACAATGCAAATCAACATTTTTAATCACTCCTTTACCTGATTCCTAAACATCATTTATCTAATAGATTGATTGAAAGAATATAGATTCTTTCTTATACTATTCTTAGATCGATTAATATTAGTTCAAAAAGGATTGTAGAGAGAATAAATTGGAAAACGAGGTAAAACAAATAGCTAGGGAAGCTGGGGCAGCTTTAGTTGGTATATCTTCTAAAGAAAGGCTGCTTGATGGTCCGCCATCTGCCAATCCAGAATATCTATTACCGTCAACAAAATCTATTATTTCCTTAGCGGTGGCTCTCGATAAGAAAATCATAAGAGATTTTATGAGTAAAAAAGATTGGTTATCTCACTGTGAAGAAAGGAAGCAATTAGCTCAGCAACTTTATGGTATTGGCGATCTTCTGTGTACTTACCTTAGAAACAATGGGTTTGATGCTATGAGCGTGGATGTCAATAATAACTACCGCCCTGAACCAACCGCTAAAGATGTTACCGAAATGACAGAGTTTCTGCCTGAATTTGCCCACCGCTATGGTGCTGTAGCTTCAGGAATAGGAAGACTTGGATGGAGTGGTAATATACTTACTCTTGATTATGGGGCATTAGTGGAGTTAGGAACAGTATTGACCTCAGCTAAACTACCACCTGATCCCGTCCTTGAGGTTAATCCTTGCGATCGATGCAAATTATGTACGGCAGTATGTCCAGTACAAATGATTAATAATAGAAAAACAATTAAGGTTACCGTTGCCGGTATTGAAGAAGAAATTGCTGCAAAAAGACCAAACACCTGCTGTTGGATAGGTTGTACGGGCTACCAAGGACTGGCGTCAAACGGAAAATGGTCCAATTGGAGCCCTTACCGTTTAAGTCATCCACTACCGGAAGATAAGGGTGAGCTAGACGCACTAAATATACGTTTACAAAAAGCCGATCCACAGATGCATCTGGAGAGTAACAGTTTTACCGATTATCGAGCTGCTATGTTTGATCCGGATTGGTTTACAAATACTGTTTGTGGTAATTGCCGACTTGTGTGTTGGCAGAAAAGACAAGATCGCGAACATAATAAAAGACTTATTATTAACTCAGGTATCGTGACACTAAATCCGAATGGTGAGCACATCGTTGCAAGAGAAGAGATTTTGGAAATTGATACTCCTTATATAGTTAAAGTTGCTATGCTGAGAGAGGAATATCAGAGAAATCTGATTGAAAAGAAATCAGTAGACAAAAAGTTTAGTTTGGCTCCTATTGACAGAGCCGTTCTTTCTCATATCTTTGAATAAATAATGGGTAAATTCATTCAATATTCGCAGTCGAATTGTTACTAAAATACTATATTAGGGCATTGCATTTTCTACCGTTTGGCGCTAGCCTAGTAATAAGAGTGTCTTGCTACGTATAAAGTAAGAGAGGAGTAATGAGAGTTATATATGGAGCGGGTGATGGGATCCGAACCCACGACGTCTTGCTTGGGAAGCTTGCTCCAGCTTTGAATATTCACAAATTTGTGAACTTCTGGTATGCGTTGTAATTTATCAAGTAGTTGCGGAGTAAGTTGTCTCCGCCCTTTGATTATCATGTTTAAGTAGCTCTTACTGATACCGAGTTTATTTGCTAGTTCAATCTGTTTCATTTTCTACCTCTCTAAATCTCTACTGCCCCACCATTCGCTGGCTCCCTACCATCTTCCTCATTCTCTTTTACGAGCTCCACATCATTTGCACTTACAGCAATTGTATTACCGTTCTCTTCCACGATTTTATACTTGAGC
>CP070729.1:81410-90369 GCA_020351185.1 Dehalococcoidia bacterium
AACATTAGTTACAGCTTTTCGATAGTCCAATTCTTATTATATTAACAGTATTAACAGAAAGTAGTGTTATTTGAGTAAAATACTCCAAATGAAGTATTTGTTATCCGTACTAATTCTTCTTCTAGGTAGTGGGATTTTACCTCTAGTTGCATGTATATCTTCAAACACACAAACTGTAACTAATACTCAAACCACTACCTTAACTATTACGGAAATTACTAGGACCAGTACCACGCCAATACTGACCACAACTAGTGTAGGTACTACAACGACAACAGCTATAAACAAAAGTAAAGCTGTTTTCGCGGTATTGGACTTCATTTTGCCACCCTATGGACATCATAATGAACCCTTTACTATTCCTGTAGTTGCAACTAATACTGGGGGCAATCAGGGAAATTACGATATAATCTTAAATATTATTAAAGAGCATATTCCAGAAGAAAGTTATACTTACACAAAAAGTGTGATGCTTTTTGCAGGTGAAACTAAAGAATTTGTTTTCACAAGAGTAGAGCTAACAGAAGGTAGTTACATAGTGACTATAGGAGATATCTCAAAGTACCTCGTAGTGTTTCCACATTGGAACGAATAACTATCAAGGGCAATAGCACGATACATTGTTGGACAACCATTTATAAAATCAAGGACATACATAGGATAAGCTCTCTTAATTTTGATTTCAAACGGAATGGGCAGAGTTTAGGCTCTGCCCCAATATTATACTAAACCGCATTTTAGCCTTGAATAGTATAGAATCTGTCTACTAACTCACCACTAAATGCCTACTAACATTCCACTATCCCTTTATTTGCATTTTATTTTTAGAAAAGCGTCATGCTTACCCTTTAATAATGCTTTTTCGACTCCTTTTATTCCCCTTATTACCGTTTAGTTTTCGGCATTTTAGCTTTAAATAACGTTAATTTTCGACGTTTTTTGTCAGTTAAATTATAGTATTTCCTCAGTTTATTGTCAGTTTTATTAACGTTAATTAATTCTTATTTTAGGTTTATTTAACATAGGAATTTAATGTTATTTGTATGTTAAAGGTGTGTTATTTCTGTGTTATTTTGTGTGTTGACATCTCCTATATTGCAGAGTAGATTTAATTCATGTCCACTGGTAATACTGGAAACTTTTCCCCTACACCTCAGGACGAAACCCGTGCACTATTAGAACAAGGTCTTATTGATGAATATCTCAAAGATAAGGGGTATGACCGAGATAGTCTAAAGAAATTACCAAAGGATGAGGCACGGCGAATTATGATTGAAGCCTCAACCTTTGCGTCGGGCAAACTTTCTGAAATTGAAACCACAGCACGTTACAAGCACAACCTTAAAGACGTTGGAAGCTCATCCTAGGGTTTTTAAGCTAGTTCTCTAAGAACCAAGAAAAATTCTCTATCGATATAATATCTCCAAATAATACAATAGATGAAGCCCATGTCACTTCAATTTTGCTAATAATTTGCTAATGGATAGAATGATAGGGGATGTTACTAGCTGATATTTTAGGCACGAATAAAAGTTTATTGGAATTACTGGGAAACACTGTTTTGAACGTAAAATAACTGCCTGATATATTCCAAAACAGTTCCGAAGACCGATGCTCTATCCGCTGAGCTATAGGCGCGCAATTATATGTATTATAATATTTTTATTTAGTTTAAAAACGACTGTATTTAAAACAAAAATTTTATATTCTAAGAAAATAATAATTGAAATTTATTATAGTTATAGGTTTGGGGTTAGTCAAAATGTTCACCTTAAATTATTATAAATCGGGTAATATCGGCCCTTATAAGATTAATTGACAACTTATCTAAAAATTATTAAAGATAGGCGAAGATTACTTATGTTCTAATAGTCTCATCAAGCTGATTCTGTATATCTCGATATGTGATTTTTCTATTGGTTTTAAATATTCAGCCTAACCACTTATCTTTGTGTAATTCTTTGGCTATTAGTATAATTGCTCCACTCTAGTTGTGTTTCTAATAAAACTTGGGGGAGTATTAATCTGTAAAGTGATGGGGTGAGTGGAGGGATTTGAACCCTCGATATCCAGGGCCACAACCTGGCGCCTTAGACCACTGGGCTACACTCACCAAGCAAAGAAATTATAGCTCAAACAAACAACCCTTTCAATTTAGCCCTGTCTTAGCGGTGTGAAATCTCTACTATTGTTACTCCTGTTCCTCCTTCACCGTAAATACCTTGGCGGTAAGATGCAACCAGTGGATGAATATCAAGTTGCTTGTGAATAGAATTACTTAGGGCACCTGTGCCCTTGCCGTGTATGACCACGATTTTAGGAATACCGGCTATAAAAACATCATTTAGGTATTTATCTAATTTGGGCAAGGCTTCATCTATGGTAAGTTGACGTAGGTGTATTTTATTACTGATAGATGATCTTTTGTCATTTTTCCTTACCATCGAATATCATAAATATAATAAATCTTATGTGCAGTACATAGCAATTGAATAATAGAGAAATTAATATTATTTATAAGTAAATGTAAATGCTATAATAATTATTGAAATATCTTATAAATCCAGCATTAATTAAAAAAGGAGGAAACGCTAGGATTTGGGAAGGTTGGTTTGGGGCATTTAGTAGCATACCTATATTATTTTTCGATTGGGATTATCGTTCTGCTTGTCTGGGTAGTTATGAAAGTTACTAAAAATCGTAGAACGGAATTAAAAAGTAATGCCTTGGATATTGCCAAAGGACGCTGTACTAAGGGCGAAATATCAAGAGTGGAATTTGATTAGATAAAGTAAGATCTTGGTTAATACGTGAGGAATATTATAAGTTGAGTGAATATAATAAACAAATTAAAAATAAAAAGACAACTATCAGCATAATTGGGATGAACTGTGCCTCTTGTGTCGCCCGTATTGAATCGACCATAAAAGATGTTCCAGGTGTAGTTTCTATTACCGTTAATCTAGCATCAGAAAAGGCATTCCTTGAATATGATCCAGTAAAAACGGATGTCACTCAAATTAAAAATGCCATAAATGACTTGGGCTATAAGGTTGATACTAGGAAAACGGTTTTTTTAATCAAGGGGATGCATTGTGCCTCCTGTGTTGCACGGGTGGAAAAAACTCTTAGAGACATACCTGGTGTGATTTCGGCTGTTGTGAACCTAGTGTCCGAGAGAGCTATTGTTGAATATGTTGCAGGTATTCATCTAGCTGATATAAAAAAGGCGGTCGAAGGAGCAGGTTTTGAATTTGTTTTGAACGGAAAAGAATTAGAAGATATAGACGTTTCCACCAAACGTGAAATAAGAGGATTGAGAGATAGGTTTATCTTAGCGGCTGTTTTGGGCTCCATAATAATGACACTAAGCTTTACCCCTTTCTTTCCAGGTAAACCCTATCTTATGTGGGTACTGGCAACACCGATACAGTTTTGGGCGGGTTTAAGATTTTATCGTGGCAGTTGGGGGGCACTGAAGCACAAAACCGCTGACATGAATACACTCATAGCTGTTGGTACTTCAGCGGCTTATTTTTATAGTGTAGTCGCTGTTTTGTTCCCCCAGATTTTCTTAAGCGGAATTATTGAGCCCAATCTATATTTTGATACCTCGGCTATGATTATCGCCCTTATATTATTGGGTCGGTTTCTAGAGGCAAGGGCTAAGGGGGAAACATCTAAAGCGATAAAAAAATTAATGGATTTGGCACCAAAGACGGCAATAGTAATTCGAAATGGAGGAGAGGAGGAGATTTCCGTTGATGATGTACAGGTAGGCGATACCATTCGAGTTAAAGCTGGTGCAAGAATACCGGTAGATGGCATCATCAGGGAGGGGTATTCTACCGTTGATGAATCAATGATTACTGGTGAAAGCATACCAGTTGAGAAGAACATCGGTGATGAAGTTATCGGTGCTTCTATAAATAGGACAGGCAGTTTTCTGTTTGAAGCCACAAAAGTAGGTGAAAACACCACCTTGGCGCATATCATACGTTTGGTGGAAGTTGCCCAGATGAGCAAAGCTCCCATTCAACGATTAGCGGATGTTGTTGTTAGCTATTTTGTACCGATTGTTATCGGAATAGCAATTATTACTTTTATTGTTTGGTATTCTTTCGGTCCGCCGCCAGCACTCACATTTGCTATTCTCAATTTTGTTGCTGTTCTTATAATCGCCTGCCCCTGCGCTCTAGGCTTGGCAACACCGACTGCTATCATTGTCAGTACAGGTAAAGGTGCCGAACAAGGTGTTCTTATAAGGAATGCCGAAACACTGGAAAAAGCACAACGTATAAATACCATTATGCTTGATAAAACTGGGACGCTAACTCGAGGAGAGCCGAAGGTAACGAATGTTATTGGCAATAATGTGTATTCAGAGGATGATATATTACGCATAGCCGCGTCGGCAGAAAAGGGATCAGAGCACCCATTGGGACAAGCCATTGTAAAGGCAGCGGAGAAAAAAAGACTAAAGATGCCAGCAGCTACAGGATTTAATGTTATTCCCGGTCGGGGAATCGAGGCCGAGGTAGAGAATATGAAGCTGCTGTTAGGCAATATGAGGCTGATGCATGAAAGAGGGCTCTCACTTGATCGTTTAAAGAAGGTAACTGAACGTTTCTGGTCACGCGGAAAAACAGTTATGTTTTTAGGGTTGGATGATAAAGTAGTGGGTGTCATAGCGCTAGCTGATACAATCAAACCAAAAGCAAAGGAAGCACTGAGGTTAATTCATGATATGGGAATAGAGATGGTAGTTTTAACGGGTGATAACCGACGTACTGCGGAAACCATTGCACGCCAGCTAGGGATAGACAGGGTGTTGTCCGAGGTACTACCAGAGGATAAAGCCTGGCAAGTAAAGAAGCTTCAGCAAGGAGGTAGGGTGGTGGCTATGGTAGGTGACGGTATAAATGATGCCCCTGCGCTTGCTCAGGCTGATGTTGGTATTGCTATAGGTACAGGGACGGATGTGGCTGTTGAGACGGGAGATATCACCCTTATTAGCGGTGACTTGAAAGGCATAGCCACTGCTATAGTGTTAAGCAAGCGTACAATGAGAACCATTAAACAGAACCTTTTCTGGGCGTTTGCATATAATACCGCTCTGATACCGGTAGCAGCCGGCATTTTATATCTGATTTTCGGGCAAAGTGGAGTTCCTCAGGGGCTTACATTTATTTTAGGTGATATTGGTTTTTTAAATCCCATAATGGCGGCGGCAGCAATGGCTGCCAGCTCACTTACGGTTATATCAAATTCTCTGCGACTTAGGGGATTCAAGCTGGAAACATAGCTTGAAAAATTAAACTCAAGTATGTTGGGAAGATTCGAATAAAAATCATTTAGTTATTCGCTGCAGAAAGCGATGAGCTTGCAAAGCAGCTTTAGCCCCTTCACCAGCAGCAACGACTATTTGTTTCTCTGGTACGTCGGTAACATCACCGGCAGAAAATAAACCAACGAGTTCTGTTTCACAGGCGCAGTTTATAGGTACTTCACCGTAATCATTTAATTTTATCAGTTTTTTAAGCGGTTCAGAATTGGGCACCATACCGATTTCAACGAATATCCCACTTACATCAAGATTTTTCGTTTTTTTATTTTTTAAATCTTCTATGGTCAAACTGTTTACGAAAACTGTACCCTCGATTTTTTGGGCTCTGTGTTCAAGATAAATGTCTAGGTTTTTAGCCTTCTTCAATTTATTGATTAGTACTTGATCTCCTGTAAACTGGGTCAGTGATATCATATCTATGTGTTCAGCTATTTTTAAAAGATCTAGTACTGCTTCCAGAGCGGAATTGCCGCCGCCGACTACAGCAACCCTCTTTTTGGAGAATATCGGGCCATCGCAGATAGCACAGTAGCTGACTCCCCTGCCAGTGAATTTTGTTTCTCCGGGGATATTCAGTTTCTTGGGCTTCTTACCCGTAGCAAAAATGACTACTTTTGAATGATATCTGTTACTATCATCTGTTATTATTTCAAACACACCTGAAATTATTTTAATTTGTGTAACTTTGCTACCGACTATTTGCTCTATTGAGTACTTATCTATTTGAGTATTAAATTTATCTATCAATTCCGGTCCTTCGATGAACTGGTATCCGAGATAATTTTCTATTTCCAATGTATTGTTTATCTGTCCACCCATATCAACACTTATTAATAGAATTTTTAACTGTTTTCTGGCAGCATATATACTCGCAGACAGACCAGCTGGACCGGCGCCAATTATTATCATATCATACATTTTTCTGCCTCCCATAAAGAAAAGACGTTCAGAAACTAGTGGCATATTATGATCAGTCGAGACGGGATGTCAAGGTTTTCACGATCACAAAAAAACTAAAAGTATTAATAAAAATTACCAATATGAGTGATAAAAGCAAAAATGTGATCATATTCCTATTGACAACACTTAGGGAATAGTTTATTCTTCCTAGCAAAAAGGAGGAATAACCATGCAAGGATATTGTGTAAAATGTCGCGCGAAGAGAGAAATGAAAGATGCCAAATCAATAACGATGAAGAACGGTAGGCCAGCAACGCAGGGGGTTTGTCCTGTGTGTGGCACAAAGATGTTCAAGATAGGCAAGAGCTAAACATTTTACTTCCAGTTTAAGTTATTATTCAAGCCGAAAGTGTATCGGCAAATAAAAAATCTCTTTCTTTATCTTTTGACATAAAAGCAATATCAGAGATGGGTATATGCGAGGTGGTATTGTGTATCGTAGTCATTTACCCTAAAAAGTAAATAGGTATATATTTAAATAATAGAGTACGTGATTTTTTACCGGCTATCAATTTATTATCATTAACATATAGCCGGTAAATTAATATATGAAAATGCGTTGGCTTTGACGCAACGACAAAAAAAGCGACATGCTGCTTACTGTGGGCATTAAGGTGGTGGATATGCCGAAAGCATATATGATTACCAAAATAATAAGCAGATTGACGCAGGAGTATCCCGACTCAAGGATAGCACTTAACTATTCAAATCCTGTTGAATTGTTAGTAGCCACCATTCTTTCTGCACGGTGCACAGATGAAATGGTAAACAGAATAACCTCTCACCTGTTCCTAAAATATAAAACTTTAGATGATTACGCCCAAGCCGCCCTAGAAATATTTGAGCAAGACATACGTGCGGCCGGCTTCTACCACAACAAGGCAAAAAATATTATAAACGCTGCAAAAAAAATTAGATCAGATTATGATGGAAATGTACCTAAGACTATGGATGAAATAATTACACTACCTGGTGTAGCTCGTAAAACAGCTAATATCGTTTTATATAATGCCTATGGCGTTAACGCTGGTATTGCAGTAGATACTCATGTAAAACGACTTTCCAGGCGCCTTAAAATGACACTGCATATGGACCCAGATAAAATAGAAAAAGACCTCATGCAGCAAGTACCAAAGAGTATGTGGGGGAGCTTCCCCTATCTTTTAATAGAACATGGCCGTAAGGTATGTACAGCTCGTCAACTAAAATGCAGGATATGCATTCTAAACGATTTCTGTCCATCAAGTTTAATTGAATAAAATAAAAGTAGGATATGCAAAATATTTTCATGTGAATACCGGCTACTTTTGGTACAAAACAATCATTGACAAAGGTTTTTTTTAAGACTAGACTTCAGATCGGAAATCAGGAGGTGATCTATGAAGTTAATTGTGATAGGTTTTGGGCAATGTGGTGGTCGCATTACTGATGAATTTGAGAGGTTAAATAAGAGGGCGCACAACCTGCGTGGGATTAATATTATAATAGATACATTTGCAGTTAATACTGATGCGACAGACTTGGCTGGTCTATTTAGCATCAAACCTACTTACCAGCATCGCATTCTCATAGGATCTGGTACGACTCATGGTCACGGAGTCGCTAAGATGAGTGAGATTGGAGCTGAAATAGCCGCTGAAGATGCTGATAAAGTACTTGATGCAATGAGAAAAAACCAGAGGTTTTTTGAAAGTGATGCCTTTCTGTTAATAACTGGTTCAGCAGGTGGTACTGGTTCCGGGGCAACACCAATCATAGCCAAAGCAATAAAAGAGCGGTTCAGTGATAGGCCTGTTTATGCCCTAGTAGTCCTTCCATTTGAACATGAAGAGGTAGCAGAGGAAAGGGCATTATACAACACAGCAATTTGTTTGAAATCCATATATCAAGTAGCCGATGCTGTTATCCTTGTCGATAATCAGAGATATGTCAGAAAAGACTTTTCTTTACAGAACAACATGACTAAAATAAATCAGCTGATCGTCGAACCATTCTTCGACATGTTGTGTGCTGGTGAGGAAAAAAGAAGAGGAAATATTGGAGCCAAAGTACTTGACGCTGGTGACATAATACAGACTTTATGTGGTTGGTCAGCCATAGGTTATGGCGATATTAAATTGCCCCTCATCACCTTTCCAACGGATTGGTCCCGTAATTTTTACAAAAGAAGTACTAGGACGCATAAGGGAATAGAGGCTATGGATCAGGCTCTCAGTGAGCTTTCAATTGAGTGCAATCCTCAAAATGCCCATCGAGCTTTGTTCTTACTTTCGGCTCCAAGCAGAGAAATGAATATGGAGTTAGTTAAGGAACTCTGTGATTATCTTAAAAACTTTGCGCCACAAGCAATAATAAGAAACGGTGATTATCCACGAGAGAAAGGCTTGCTTGATGTAACCGTCATTCTTGCTGAACTTAGTGATGTTGAAAAGGTAAGGCATTATTATGAAAAATCAGCCAAACTTGTAGATGAAATAAAAAAGAGAAAGAAGATACAGACGAGCAAGGCAGCCTTAACAGAGGAGGCGGGTAAAGACGTGCCAACTTTACTATAGAAGTAAGAATAGGACTAGCATGAAGAGTGGAAAGGATAGTGAAAACAATCAAGATGAGGTTTTCCTTCTTCAACAACTTCTAACAGGAAAATATACT
>CP070729.1:90469-98485 GCA_020351185.1 Dehalococcoidia bacterium
TGCATCCTACCATCAGGTAGCGTATTTGTGCCTGGCTCATGCCAATTCTGGCTCCAACCAATGGCATCAGCTGCCTGTGTTAGGCAATCGGCAAGTCCATTACTTGAAAGAGGTCTACCGGAGTCAACATCCATACCATCGGGGAATGGAGGCTGGATGTTTTGCAGTCTGAAATCAAGTGGATTTACACCACATTCCTCGGCTGCCATATCAATAGCGGCTTCGGTTAGGATGGTGCATGGTGGATGCTGCACGCAACGCCAGGCTCCACTCCTAGGCCTGTTGGTGACGACGGTGGTACCCCGATAACGAGCATTATCACATTTATAGGTATACCTTATGGAATCATTGCCACCACCCCCACGGTTACTACCACTAACCATAGCATCGCCCCAGTAGTTGGAATCAATGCCCTGGATAATACCATTATCATCACAACCAATGGTGATATCGGCATCGAGTACAAACTGATGGGTACGCTGCAAACAGTTCTCCATGCGGCTTAGTTGCATACACACCGGTTTACCCGATTTTTTAGCCAGGACAGCTGCTTGAACGCCCCAGTCAATTGAGTGTTTATCTCCATGCCCGGAACCAGTACCATGAGAAACGACATGGACTTTATTAAGCGGCATACTTAACGCTGAAGCCAGAGAGCTGCGATGTCCAAAAGGATTTTGTGAAGTTGTTTGAATAAACAGCTCATCTCCTGTCCAGTAAGCGGTGGCCACACATGCCTCAATACTGCCATGCTGAAAATAGGTCGTCCAACCCATTCTGCCAGTATTCATTACATGTGTTGATGCGGCTAATCCAGCTTCGAAATCACCACGTATGGTCTCGGTTATCGGATCTCGGACATTGCTTTCTGGATAGATGCCCACTATGGGAGCACCGGGCTCCATTGCTTTATCTGGATCAACTACAAAGGCATACGGTTCGTAGTCTACTTCTATCAGGCTAATGGCTCGCATTGCGATAGCTTCGTCAACAGCTGCCACGGCCGCGACTTCTTGGCCATGGTATTGTATGGTATCTGACCAAGTTGGTACGTCTTCAAATGTGCATACAGCTTCAACGCCTTCTAGTGCTTCAGCTGCACTGATATCGATGCTTACTACTTTACCGGCTGGGATGGGTGCCGGAAGCGTTCTGGCCCATAGCTTCTTGCCGAGTAGAGCATCGGCTGAGAAATCCAGCCTACCCGTAAGACAATTCATTAGTCTTTTGTCTTTGAGGCCTTCTTTACCTACTACATTTAAATCTGCCATGTTCATATACCTCCTTTACGCCTCTAACACCGCTTCGATGAAATTGTGGATCTCGCCACAGCTGCAGAGATGACCGGATAAGGCTAATCTAACATCGTCTCTTGATGGATTTGGATTTGCACTTAATAGCGCTGTTGCAGCCATCAAAAAGCCAGGTGTACAGTAGCCACACTGTGAGGCACCCCGGTTATAGAACGATTGCTGTAATGAATTGAGCGTGATGCCATCAGATAATCCTTCAACGGTTAGAATATTCTTACCTACCGCGTCAGTAACCAGCATAGTGCACGCATAAACCGCTTTGCCATCCACAACTACCGTACAAGTACCACATTCTCCTCGATCACAGCCTATTTTGGTACCTGGTAAGCCAAGTTTCTCCCTGAGTACAAATGCTAAACTCCAGTATGGCTGAACTTGTAATAAATGGTTATCTCCGTTTACATTTAGGGTAACAACACCAGCCACCGTGCCATGAGTTGCTTCAAAATGAGCCTGCAGTTCCGCAAAAGTATCAAACTCGGTACCGTCTATGGGGCAAACAAACTTGGATTCGGTTGCTGTGGTTGTTACTGTCTGTGTTCGGGTTACGGTATTGGTTACCGTTTCCGTCTCACCAGCACATGCAGCCAAAAGTACAGTTGAGCCAATGGCGGTACCGCCAACAAGGAGACCAGCATCTTTTAGAAAATCGCGCCTGGTCTTTCCCCCAGACCCGTTCTTTTTCTTTTCGGTCATATAATTCTCCTTTTCGACCTTTAATTACTTGATTTGCAGATAGATAATTAGCTTCGTATAGGCACCACCTCCTTTGTCCCAAGTTTTAATTCCGACTATTCTGTTCTGCTGTCAATAAAACTATTTATCTGTTCGCTCTGAAATAAAAAAAGCTCGAGTATAAACGAGCTTTTTTTAATAAATCATTTGTGTAAGGTTACAATTTCACAGAGTATCAGATGGTAACAATCTGACACCGCAACTTCAACTCCACCGAGTGTAAAAGGGTGCTCTATTAATATTCCCAAAATAACCCCCCCCTCACCCTACCATAACTGCAAATAAGTAATTAACCGTGCTATCTGTATATCACTAACTATGGTAAATGTCAATAGGCTAAATAACTACTCTTCTCAATGAAACAAAATAAAAATATAATCATTATGATTATTAGATTACCAGCTATAGCTTGTATGTAACTCAACGTTTCTATCCTCCAATTCAGAAACAACCTCCCAGGGTCCGGTATGTTCAACAATCAATATTCCATTGCCAGCAAGAAATACCCTATCTCCTTCACCGATTCCTTTATTGTAAATCAAGGGCCACAAATCACCGATATTATTGTTCTGAAGATCAAGGAAATTAAGATTTACCAGATTGGTTATAGCCGAGATGTTCACTATCTTGTTATTTCGTAAGTTGAGTATCTCAAGGTTAGTAAGTGAGCCAAGTTTTGAAATATCAAAAACCTGATTGTCGGATAGATCTAGGACTTTCAGATTAATACAGTATTCAATACCGGAAATATTAATGATATTTTTGTTACTGGCTGCGATTACGTTAATATTGGTCAGCTCATCAACTGTAATCTCATCCCCGGGCGCTTTTTGCAGGTTAGATCTGATAACTGCTTCAAGATTTCCATCAACAAATAGATTTGTTTCAGTCGTAACTGGTGTCGTTTCCGATACAGTTGGTTTGCTACCAACCGTAGTAGTTACTGTTTCAGTCACCGTAATAGTATCATCTACAATGGAAGTAACCGTTGCCGATTTTGTGTGTGTTTGGGTAACAGTCGTGGTTACCGTTTCCCCGACACCACAACTGACAATAGTGGATACAAAAAGAGCCAAAATGAGTAGGATTATTGGTTTAAAATTTATCATGGCATTAAATAGAATGTATTTATGATAATTTAACGAATAATGACCCATATCAAATGCTAGCCCTCGGTATATTTACTCATTATACTTATGAATTGTCAATTCAGAGTATTGACATTACCATCAAGCTCATTTAGACTGAATATCCAACGAAATAGTAAAGAGAGTAGAGGTTATGTTGGTCATAAACAAAAGAAAAACACCTTTATTGTCACTAATCGCAATTTTACTATTTTCAACAATAGTAGCTGGTGCTTGTGGTGCAACAGAAACAACAACTCCTACGACCACTACCATACCTACCACAACCCCAGCAACCACAACTACAACTACTCCAACATCAACTACTCAAACTATTTCAACTAAACCAACCCTACCGACTGATTTGGTTACTTTCTCTACTGATGACTTCGAAGGGTCCGGTAGTTGTGCAATCTGCCATTCGATGCTGAGTGATCCTTCGGGAAATGATGTGTCCATATCAGATCAATGGCGCTCCACCATGATGGCTAACGCATCCAAAGATCCATTCTGGCAGGCAATGGTAATTGCGGAGGTTACTCAACATCCAAAACTGTTAGAAGTCATTGAAGATACCTGTGCCACCTGCCATATGCCAATGGCACGTACACAAGCAGTAGTTAATGAATCGCCTTCTGTTATATTTAATGATGGCTTTGCTAATCCTGCTAATGAAAATAATACAGCAGCGATGGATGGTGTATCCTGTTCGCTGTGCCACCAGGTTCAAAATACCAACCTCGGTCAAGCTGACAGCTTTGGCGGTAACTACATTATCGATACCAGTACCGAGCCACCTGACCGTTTAGAATTTGGACCATACCCAGTGCCGTTAGTCGAACCAATGCAGGAAGAAGTTGGTTTCACCCCCACCTTTGGACTGCACGTCAATGATTCGAGTCTGTGCGCTGTTTGCCACACCGTATATACACCATATTTGGATGGTAGCGGAAATGTACTGGGCATTTTCCCCGAACAAACGCCATACTTGGAATGGCAGCATAGTAACTTCAGTACCAACGTTATGTGCCAGACATGCCACATGCCAACAGCAAAGGGACCAGTTGCTATCTCCAATGATCCATCAGATCTCAATGAACGCAACCCGTTCTATCAGCATTACTTTGTCGGTGGCAACTCCCTAATGATACAGCTACTACGAGAAAACATAGATAATCTGGCTCTTACGGCGACTGATTCTCAGTTCGGAGCAACGCTTGCACGCGCATTGGATCAACTACAAAATAGATCTAGCCGACTGACTCTAGATAATATCCAAACCGATAATAACACCTTAGAGCTTGAGTTGGTTGTAAGCAATATAACTGGGCATAAATTTCCTACCGGTTTCCCATCACGCCGTACCTGGATACATCTGAGTGTTACTGATGCAATCGGAACGATTATCTTTGAATCAGGTAAACCCAATGAAGATGGCACTATTTCCGGTAACAATGCTGACGAAAACACCTCGTCTTACGAACCGCATTACGATGTTATATCCCAGGCGGATC
The DNA here is from genome assembly GCA_020351185.1 of Dehalococcoidia bacterium. GTDB lineage: Bacteria > Chloroflexota > Dehalococcoidia > Dehalococcoidales. Next base: position 95,159 of record CP070729.1, read on the forward strand.
AAGTACAGATCTATGAATCCATAATGCGAAACAGTGATGCGCAGGTCACCTATAATCTACTGCGCGGTGCCCAATACGCCAAAGATAATCGCATCCTTCCCCAGGGTTTTGAAAAAAGTACCGCTGGTGAGGATATAGCTGTCTACGGTGAGGCAAGCACGGATAGTGATTTTACCGGTGGTTTGGATACAATCACCTATCAGATAGACACTCAGGGATTTAGTGGACCATTTACAATTTTTGCAGAACTTCTCTATCACCCAGTTTCATATCAATTTACCCAGGATCTTATGCACTATGATGATTTCATAATAGATGAATACCTTGATCTTTATCAGAATATAGATTCATCACCGATACAATTAGCCACTGTTAATCAAAAGACTTCTGACATGACAACTACACCAGCAGCAACAACTACTACCGAACCCACAGAGGCAGTCATGATTCCACATGATATTGCCGGTCGCGAAGGTTTATGCCTAATCTGCCATGGTGAACAAGTTGCAGAACCACTGCGATTCCCTGATGATCATATCGGTCGTGCCGCCGATGATTGCTTACTGTGCCACAAAACGCAAGAGGATGGAGTAGTAACTCAAACACCAACTCCTACCCCAACTGCAATATTACCAACCTGGGGAGAACTAGCCAGCCAAGGTGAAAGAGCTTTTATCAGTCTCTGTGGTGCTTGCCATGGAGATGATGGCTCGGGTGGAAGTGAAGCCCCTCCAAACATTGGGCCTAATTTGAAGTCTTTCCTTTCTGCTCAAAGACTATTTAACTTCATTAGTGAATTTGCACCCATGGATGGCCCTGGTAGTCTGAGTAAACTTAAGTATCAACAAATATTAGCATATATGATAACTGAGAGTGGATTAGTACAATCTGAAGCTGCCTTCGATGAAGACGATTTAACCAATGTTAAGTTGCAATAATACCTCCAAAAAACAAGCCATATTACAAAGGCTAGTATGCGTACAATTTTCTTGGTTTCTATAACTATATCCATCATATTTATGACGGTTGTTTCGTGCACAACATCAACCATTACAGTCACGCCACCAACCACAACTAAAACAGTTACCACAACGTCACCCACACCGCCACCAACTACAATAACTTCCACGCCAACTACCACTAAAACCACCACTACTACCTTTACCCCCACTCACACACCCGCGACAACAGCCGGTGAGCTTGCCAGCTTCGATGGTACACTGTATAACAAAAACTGCACTCTAGCAGCTGATTGCCATGCCAAATTTGGAGAAGGTGCCGAAGAGGAGTTAAGTGCCGCCAATTTAAGCCAATACGGCAACGCTGAAACTCTGTTCAGTATTGTTAGTAGCATTATGCACCTTGCCATCGGTGACTATGAAGAAGATGCTCCGACTCCAGAAGAATACGTTCAAATCATAGCCTATATGCTGGTAGAAAACGGCACTGTATAAGCTGGTGATCCGTTTGATAGGAACAGTCTGCCCGGCTTGTCATTAAATTAATACCAGTAATTAGAGTATTGTATTCATAATAGGGCAGGATTTTCATCCTGCTCCATATCGTTTCTCGTGTAATCATAGTAATGAGATTAATACTATCTTCTGATGGAGGGAATCTATGTTTAAACGATTATTGAAACAGGATTGGGAAGTGGTAGCGGTACTTTTAGCTGCTTTGACTGGACTAGTATTCCACTTCTTGCATCTAACTGAAGTAGATCTTCTGCTGGCAATCGCTGTCGTGCTTCTGGCTCTTTTTCTTATTAGAGATATCAAGCGCGAAAGTCAGGCAGGTCACTTTGCTGCTATTGAAAATAGTATTGCAACTAACCTCGAAGATATTAAATCTTCCCTCACTCCTCCAAGTGTCGAACTAATAGGGCCCAGTGAATTGCATGAGACCAGCCTGCGATTTGCAAAAAGGGGTCAGGGTGATGTTGTTTTCTTTAACATCTGCCTGCGTATGTACAAGTCTCAGAAACCCTTCGACATTATGTTAAAACCGTTTATTGAAAACTCGGAAGTAACCTCAGTACAGTTCATCCTCGATTTAAAAGAAAAAGAACGTTGGGAAAGAGACATAATGCCAAAGGTGGTTGTCTGTAACAATGCCAAAAAGGTAAGGGAACCCTACTGGTGTCATTTGGAAGAGAATACCTCTTTTATCCTGGTGGAAACTGGATCTTTTGGAAAGGCAGAAGCGTTGGTAAGTTTCTGGGGCGAACCTTTCATGGCCAAAACTTCCGGAGTTAATGTTCCCCGATATGTCCTTTATGTAAGAGAGGACTCAGGGCTGATAAGGAGCCTAAAAGAGCGCGAGAGGATTAGCCGATCCGCATAGTTATTATGGATAAAGGTGGCAAATATCGAGAGCGCACGTAGCGTTAATTGGTGTATCTTCCAAACAGATTCCATCGTATTCAGTACTATCATGACATTCCGTACAGCCATGTTCCTTATCTATCTTTATTATACTAATACCTGCTGTTTCAACATGGCAGAGATCACAGTCTATATAACCCTTTTCTGGATGAGGAACCATAGGGGCAGCTCCAGGTTCATGGGGAATAAGGGCAAACATGAAAGTTCGGGGAATAGTCGCGGAATTACTGCACGCCAAAATCCCAACGGTAAAAATGATCATGACAAAGACAAAAACTAATAATCTGTTTTTATACAATAGCCCCTACTCTATTGTTTTTTATCATATTTTTAAAGTAACTTTTTTTAATTTTATTACCTAATTATATACCTTCTCCAGTGTCCCCTGTATCACCCATCTGAATCGAAACGGTAGCTCGTTCAATTAATCCTCCCCTCTCACCTTCTATATTGATTACCAGAGTCTTGCCAACACTACTGTCAAGTGGTACTACTACAACCTTTGAAACCTCTCCCGGTTTTATTTTATCAGGGTTAATGGTAAGGTAGCAGTCGTTCACCAAAGCCGATATATTTACTGCCTTGCCACTTTCTTCACTTGAGATGGTTACTGAAAACGTATATGCTTGCCCAACATAAGCGTGAGTAATCACTGGAGGGTTAACTTCTATAGAAAATGGTACGAGTACAGCTTGCTCACTCCCATCACCACAACCCAACATAGAGAAAGACGTGATGATTACTATCATTAATATTGCTCCAATTTTTCTCACTTCCATCCTCCTCAGTTAATATTCTGGTTATTGTACTCCCTTTATCCTAATAAGTGTTAAGTGTTTAATCAATTTAATTTATTATGATACCTACTTGGCAACAACTACGTCAATTACCCAACCACAATATATTCCGAGAAATATTCATCACACACTCTGGTACTTCAATC
>CP070729.1:98585-105404 GCA_020351185.1 Dehalococcoidia bacterium
GCAATATCACCCGGCCCACAAAGCCTACAACCACCTCCCTCTTGCTAGACCTATCAATAATACTGAATATGCAGAAGCATTCCGAGCTATGGAAGAGGCTGGTTTAGGAGAGGGGTGGGCTCAGAACCTCGCATCCCACAAACACTATATACCCGATTTCGAACGTAAGAGCCACCCCTTTGAATTTGCTTAAGAACTTTTAAATCCTATCGTTTTCGCTTAGTGAAGGAGAAACGTATTTTCAAGCCGTTGCGCTTTCTATCCTTTTTGTTGACATTATCAATAAATTTTTGCAGGTCTTCTTTCTTTGCCTCTGTCATCTAATAAATCCACCTTTTGCTTCGATAAACTAGTATATAATTATATCAGAGCCCGATTTAAATGCAAAAAGAGATACTTGCTCAATCCTTTTCGGGTTGGCATACAGGACAATAATAGCTACCACGCTGACGAATCGGGATGCGTTTGATGGAATTGCCACAGATTGAGCAGAGTTTGCCCTTTTGATGAGCAACCTGAAAATGGGAATGGGCTCTACCTATTTTACCGCCAGGGCGGAAATAGTTACTCACGCTGGCACCCTTATTTTTAATGGCCTCTAATAATACTTTCTTGATAGCATAATGTAAACGCCTTATTTCATCCTGCGTCAGGCTATCAGCCGATCTTAAAGGGTTGATTTTGGCAGTAAACAAAGCCTCATCAGCATACATATTACCGATACCGGCAACCAAAGCCTGGTTTAGAAGCACTGCCTTTAGTGGTGTTTTTCGTTTTTCTAGTTTTTGAGCTAACACCTCCGCTGTGAAAGTAGACTCCAATGGCTCGGGTCCAAGTTTCTCAGTAATATTATCCACATCCTTAACTAGAGATATTCTACCGAATTTGCGGGGGTCGCAGAAAAAAATATTGACGCCCTTATCTAAGTGAATTATCGCTCGTGTGTATTTTGGTGGCAAATCAGTACTCAGAATCAAAGATCCACTCATCTTAAGATGGATTATCAGTGAATCGCCGCTATCCAGTCTGAATATCAGATACTTACCACGCCTTGTCAATCTGGCTATCTTCTTTCCTGATATATGGTGATAAAATTGCGCTGGTGAAGGTTGGCGGAGCATTCGATCCCAAAGCAAAGTTACATCTGTAATGATACATCCTATGATATACGGCGCAAGTTCGTTCTTTATTGTTTCCACCTCAGGCAACTCTGGCACCTTTTTCTCCTTGGTTGTACTTACTATACACAACAATCAGAGGAACAAGTATTAGGCCAGCCAACATAGCACCACCCAATACATCGCTTGGCCAGTGCTCCCCAAGATATATTCGAGAAGTCATCATAAGCAAAATCATTATTATCATTATTACCTGCAATATTGTTCTGATTATCCCCTGCCTGATAAAACATGGTAGCATATATAAAAGAAAGCCAAATAAAACAACGATGTAAGAAACGTGTCCACTGGGGAAACTTAATCCCCCATCGCTAACCAATTCGTCACTGGGCCGGGGTCGATCAATAATTATCTTTAAAAGCCATGTGAGTAGCGCCGCCAAGCTTGGTAATACTATCACAAAGAGTGCTTCCAACCTCTTTTTGTAAAGTATTAGAGCAAATACCAACAGAGAAACCATAATTACCTGCGTTATGGTCTCGCCAAAACCTGACACTGCTCCCATGAGTCTATCAATTGAAGATACATTTATACCCATAAACCAGCTGCTGATGACTATATCTCCGGGTAAATTGTAAGACCTGAATACAAAATAACACAATAGCCCGAATAGAATCAGACAGACTAGATAGACAATATAATTGCCTCTTCGCATCCGGGTATTATTCCATCTGTTCCCAGTTTTTACCCGTTTTAACATCCACCTTAAGTGGCAGACCTATCTCAAGGGCGGTCGCCATAATATGCGGCACTACCTTCTTCATTTCTTCCAGTTCATTTTTGGGGACTTCAAATATAAGCTCATCATGCACCTGAAGTAGCAGTTTACTCTTTAGCCGTCGTTTTCTCATTTCATCATCCAATTTAACCATGGCCACTTTTATTATATCCGCCGACGTACCCTGAACAGGCATATTAATCGCCATACGCTCAGCCGCTTCCCGGAGATTACGATTGGATGAATTAATTTCTGGTATGGCGCGTCTTCGACCCAGTATCGTCTGGACATAACCCAGCTCCCTTGCCATCTTCTTGGTCGATTCCAAATACTCTTTTATTTGCGGGTATTTTTCAAAGTAAGAGTCAATAAAATGATTAGCCTCCTCCCTTGATAATTCCGTTGCTCTTTCTAATCCATAGCCACTCATGCCATAAATAACACCGAAATTTACTGTCTTTGCCAACCGCCGCATATCCTCGGTGACGTCATCTTCAGACACCCCCAGCAGGCGAACGGCAGTGGCATTATGAATATCGCCATTTTGGTAAAAGGTTTCCAGAAGCGCCGGGTCTTGGGAAAGGTGAGCTAGGACTCTCAAATCAATTTGGGAGTAATCTGCCGACAAAAGGCGACAGCCAACTGCAGCAATGAATGCTCGCCTTATCTCCTTACCCTGTTCACCACGTACTGGTATATTCTGGAGATTAGGCTCACTGGAAGAAAGTCGCCCGGTGGCCGTTCTCGTCTGATTGAAGCAGGTGTGCAGCCTTTTCGTACGGGGATTTATCAAACCGGGCAAAGCGTCAATATATGTGGATTTCAGTTTACTCAACTGGCGATACTCGAGAATTGGTTCTATTATTGGGTGCACCGCCCGTAAATTTTCTAGTACTGATGCGCCTGTAGAATATCCGCTTTTTGTTTTCCCAGCTGTTGGCAATTTCAGTTCATCAAACAGAACCGGCCCTAACTGCTTTGGTGAATTGATGTTAAACTTATGACCAGCATTCTCATATATTTTCGTTTCTAACCCGAGCAGTCTTTCACCCAAGCGATGCGACATCTGTCCTAGAAGTTCACTGTCGATAGCCACTCCGTTTATTTCCATACGTATTAAAACCGGCACCAACGGCATCTCAACCTCTTCGAATAGGTGCCACAATTCCTTTCTATGCAGCTCGTTTTCAAAGATTTTAGCTAACTGCAAGGTCATATCGGCGTCTGCGCAGGCATAATTTCCGGTGCGTTCTATATCAGCCATCGATATACACATCTTTTTCGCCCCTGTTCCAATGAGGTCACATATTGGGGTCATCTCTACCCCTAGCCAGCTGAAGGCAAGAGCTTTTAAACCCAAGGACTTCTCACCAAGCAGGTAGGCGGCAATCATGGTATCAAAGGAGAGGTTCTTTACCTCCACTCCCTGTCCTGCCAGTATCTCAACATCATATTTACCATTTTGGGCAATCTTGGAAAGAGTACCGTCTTCAAAAATGGATTTTATTTTCTCAATAACCATCTCCACCGGTAACTGTTTAATATTCTCTAGTCCGACATGCCTTAACGGTAAATAGTAAGCCTCACAGGGTGCGATAGAGAAAGAGATCCCCACCAGTTGAGCCAGCATTGGATTGAGGCTTGTTGTCTCAGTATCAAACGAGAATGAACCAGTTTTTTTGATTTTTTCTATAAGCGTATCTAGGGCTCCTGTAGTGCATATAATGCTATAATCAGCTTCAAGTTTTGGTTTTTCATCGGCTGATGTATCTGACTTTATTTCATCGCCATCTATATCTGAAAGTCTTGGCAATAAACTGGTAAATTCAAGTTCCCGGAAAAGTTCGGTTACCTGCTGTCGGCTGAAACGACTTACTTCAGCATCATTCAACTTAAGTCTCACTGGAAGCCCACTTACGACGATTGTGGCTAGCTCTTTACTCCGCCGGGCGACCTCTTCATTTTCTCTTAGGCGATTTCTCAATTTTTCTGGAGTCACCTCATCTAGACGGTCGTAAATCTGTTCAATACCGCCAAATTTCTGAATGAGGTTTACTGCAGTTTTGTTACCGATACCACTGACACCAGGGATATTATCCGATTTATCGCCCACTAGTGCTTTGAGGTCGGCGATAGACTGTGGGCCCACGCCATACCTGCAATTGACTGCCTTTTCATCAAATAACACGGCGTCAGAGAAGGAACCCCCTGGTTTGGGATAAAATACCCTCACCCGCGGTGACACTAGCTGCATAGCATCGGCGTCACCGGTGACAATAACTGTATCCAATCCCTGCTCTCCTGCCTGCCAGCTGAGGCTACCGAGAATATCGTCAGCCTCATAACCATCTAGTTCAAATGCGGGTAGGTTGAAGGCTTCAACCAGCTGCCTCACACGACCCAACTGAGCTACCAGTTCTTTGGGAGTCTCTGGGCGATGCGCCTTGTACTGATCATACAGATAATGCCTAAAGGTAGGACCTTTTTTATCAAAGGCAATAGCATAGTGCGTCGGTTTCAATTCACCAATCGCTTTTAGTAGCATACTGGCAAAACCGTAAACAGCACCTATCATCTCACCAGTTTTGCTTACCGTAAGTGGCGGGATAACATGGAAAGCTCGATGCAGGAGGGCATTACCGTCTATGAGTAAAAGCAACGGTTTTTTCACACTTTCATTATAGCAGACAGAATACACCCATGCCGGTACCCGATAATAATGAGCTTAATTAAACAGGGCGGAGAGCCTCCAGCCTCCGTCCCGTTCTTTTGTACCTCGATCCTGCATACCTAATTTGGATCATTATCCTCTTTGTTGCTCTCAATCCGCTCAACTTCAATGGTGCATTCCGTCACCATAGCAGCAACAGCAGCCACCGCCGCCAGTAAAGGAGCAGTGACGATACTCACCGCCGCCACCGGTGCTCCGATAGAAAGTGGAATATCCAATAGCGTTTTTTGCTTGTGAATTACACGCACTCGCCTTACATTACCTTCCCAAACCAGTTGTTTCACCCTGCTAACCAACTCGCTACCGGATACTTTAAACTCTTCTTTTAATGTCAAAGCTATTTTACAACCTTTCACGACCATATTAGGCAGGTATTTCACCGTTGTCAAGCAAAAGATTAATACCACAATTACTAATGTATGTTTGTGTTATAATGCATGATATAAATAGGTAAACAACTTTTTATGGAGGCTAATTGAAGGGCAAAGATCTTCTTTCAGTATCTGACCTAAGCAGTGAAGATATCAACCTGCTGATGTCTGACACAATGGTGATGAAAGCCAGTGGTTGGCTCTCATCACTCAGTAGTAAATCGCTGGCACTATTATTTGAAAAACCGTCGCTGAGAACCCGCACAAGCTTCGAAGTGGCAATACGGCAGCTTGGTGGCCAGGCAATCTATCTCTCCCCGAACGAGGTCGGACTTGGCAAGCGTGAATCAGCAGCCGATATAGCCCGCGTACTCAACCGCTATGTTGATGCTATAGTCGCCCGTACCTTCTCCCATAGCACATTGGAAGAAATTGCATGTCACACCGACATACCGGTGATAAATGCCCTCTCTGATAAGGAGCATCCCTGTCAAGCACTCGCCGATCTGTTCACCATCTATGAGAAGAAAGGGGATTTGAAAGGTCTTACCCTAGCCTATATTGGTGATGGCAACAATGTTGCTCAAAGCCTTCTACTAGCAGCTGCCCTCACCGGTCTTAATTTTCGGATTGCTTCTCCCAAGGACTATACCATTGATAAAAAAATGCTAAGCATAGCTAAAGGATATGTCATAGATAGTGGCGCTACAATTTTCGTAACTGAAAAACCAACCCAGGCGGTAATAAACGCAGACATTGTCTATACAGATGTCTGGACAAGTATGGGGCAGGAGGCGGAATCTCAGAAAAGAAGGCAAGTTTTTACCGAATATCAAATTAACGGTAAGCTTATCGCCCTAGCCAAGGAGGATGCTATACTCATGCATCCTCTGCCTGCACACCATGGTGAAGAAGTGGCTGAAGGTGTCTTGGATAGCCCTGCTTCGGTCGTGTTCGATCAAGCTGAAAACAGGATGCATTTGACAAAGTCATTACTTATTTCAATAATGGGCGGCCTCGAGGTACCGCTACCTGGATATTAAAGGAGAATTATGAATATCCTAAAGATTGTAATATATAATGGTTGGGCGTTAATCATAATAACGGCAGTAGCTATAATCGGTTATGTATTTGAATGGCCGATTGCGGTTTTAGCTACCGTTATAGGTATCATTTTGGTTATTGGTTTAGTCACCGCTGTGGTCAGTACCAGAGAAAAAGAGCTTGAAAAGACATCCCATAAGCTGCGGCAGATTACTGGATATTTTTATCACCGCTTCATGGGCGATTCTTCACTGTCCATCTTCGCCATAATCAATAGCCTTTTCAAAACTGACGATCATAAGCTTTGGGAATGGGCAAGGGCTTGTGATATGTCCCAGCGTGTTTTCAATACGTGGTGTTCCGGTTTTACCAGCCGGTTGGAAGTCGATACAAAAACAGGACGCTTCACCATTTATCTACGTAGCTATTTGAACGAATTATGGCTATTGACAAGCTTGTATTATGAATTCGTAGAGCAGTTCTATGAGATTGCCCAAAAGATACCTTTACCTAAGGAAACGCTTGAGCAATACCATAAGTTTGTCGTCGAATACAATTCCTTTGCCGAGCAATTTAGGGAACTCATTGGAGAAATGAAAAGGATTGCCCGTACTGAAGTGGAGCCACCCAGCATCAAGCTAGCACATGAGGTGTTGACAATACCTGTCGAGAAAGAAAAATAGCCCAGAAATCTATAATCCAATGCCATATCAGTAGCCGACAACTTGAAAACAGTCCCTATCAACGATTCCCGCTTAGGAAAACCCAAGATGGAAA
>CP070729.1:105504-111818 GCA_020351185.1 Dehalococcoidia bacterium
GCCGAAAAACCGAAGCGGTCAATACCGATTGAGATGCCCATATCACCGACATACTTTCGCCACCCTAGTGTCGCAGCCGCCTCAATCGAAACGCGTGCTTTGATATCTGTAGGCAAAACACTGTTTCTATATGTCTCCGGTTGATTATCAAATAGATTCCAGGATGGCATGGATACTACACTAACTTTAATATCCTTCTGTTCGAGTATCTTACCAGCTTCAAGAGCAATATGCACCTCAGAACCGGTCCCAATAAGTATAACCTGTGGTTTGGGTGAATTCTGCCATAGAACATAGCCACCGTGCTGCACACCACTAGCTGGTGCAAGTTCCTTTCTATTTATCAGTGGTACTTTCTGGCGGGTAAAAATAAGGGCTGTTGGCCCCAGTTGGTTTTCAAGAGCTATCTTCCATGCTTCAACCGTTTCAGTGGCATCAGCTGGCCTAATAACTGTCAGATTGGGGACCGCCCGCATACCAGCTAACTGCTCAATTGGCTGGTGGGTTGGACCATCCTCCCCGAGCCCGACAGAATCATGGGTAAAAATAAAAATCACTCTTTGTTTCATCATGGCTGCCAGTCTAACCGATGCCCGCATGTAGTCATAAAAGATAAGAAACGTCGCCGCATAGGGAATAGCACCACCGTGACGAGCCATCCCATTGGCGATACTACCCATGGCATGCTCCCGGACACCAAAATGCAGATTATGCCCCGTATATTCTTCGATACTAAAGTGACCTTTATCTTGCAGTATTGTCTTGGTTGAGGGAGCTAGATCTGCTGAACCTCCGATAAGTGAATGCAGTTTGGATGAAATGGTGTTTATAACCTTACCAGAAGCTTCTCTGGTGGCTAAAGGTTTCTCATCATCTAAAAACAGTCTATCCAAGTCACTTTCCCAATCACTAGGCAAGTCTCCATTCAAATCAAGTTCCAGTTGCTTAGCTGAATTGGGATAGGTACTCGTATAGACCTTCATCTTTTGCTGCCATTCCATCTGCTGCCGCTTGCCTCTATCTATCGCTTGCCGAAAATGCTTTAAGGCTTCTGGTGGTATGGTGAAGGGTTTATCATAATCCCAAGCTAATTGTTTTTTAGCCAGTTTGACCTCTTCTTCACCCAATGGCTCGCCATGAGCTGAACCGGTACCTGCTTTATTGGGGCTGCCATAACCGATTATCGTTCGGCAAATAATAAGACTGGGGCAGTTCTTTTCAGACTTTGCACTCCGGATGGCCGCATCGACGGCATTTGCGTCCATACCATCGATTGGTCCAATAACCTGCCAGCCGTATCCCTCAAACCTTTTAACGACATCCTCTTTAAAGGTCACGTCCGTATTTCCCTCAATAGAGATTTTATTATCGTCATACAGATAAATAAGCTTATCCAGTTTGAGCGTACCCGCTAAAGATGCCGCCTCAGACGAAACACCCTCCATTAAATCCCCATCAGAGCAGATGGCATACGTGTAATGGTCGATTATTTTACAATCGCCCCGATTATAGTGTTCTGCCAGCCACCTTTCGGTGATAGCCATGCCCACACCATTGGCAAAACCCTGCCCCAAAGGTCCGGTGGTTACCTCGATACCAGGGGCTAAACCGTATTCGGGATGACCTGGTGTGAGGCTACCCCACTGTCGAAAGTTTTTAATTTCTTCAAGGGGCAAATTATATCCGGTTAAATGTAGTAGGCTGTAAAGCATCGCTGAAGCATGCCCAGCGGATAGTACAAAACGATCGCGATCGATCCAATTAGGGTTTTTAGGATTGTGCTTTAAGAAGCGATCCCACAAAATATAAGCCATTGTGGCTGCCCCCATTGGCATCCCCGGATGGCCGGATTTCGCCTTTTGTACGGTATCAACCGCTAAAAAGCGTAACGTGTTGATACAAAGCTCATCCAGGTTCATCAGATCGCTCTCCCAATTGTCATTTCAGGCAATTCTATAATACTACCCACTCTTTTTCAAATAATTATTACCCGCTCTTGATGAATTGTAATATATGGCATAGAATATAAAAACCTGATAAGTATGATAAAAGGATTTTAATTACTGCCTTTACTCTAGGGAGGTTATTATGAACCTTGAATACCTTAAAACCTACATAGAGCTGGTAAGACTGGGTAATTTCTCAGTGGTAGCCAAGAAATTTTCTTTAAGTCAACCGGCAATATCCTTTCAAATACAGAAGCTTGAACATGATCTCGGAGCTCGTCTTATCAACCGTAGCCAGAAAAGAATAACGCTTACCGATGCCGGAAAACGCCTACTTGAATTTGCCCATACTGTCATAGGCGAGTCAGATAAAATGTTTAATGATCTTGATAGACTGCGGCAAGAGATAAGCGGTGAACTAGTCATCGTCGCTAGCACCATTCCCAGCGAATTCATGCTCCCGCCCCTTCTGAGTGAATTTATCAAATTAAATCCGGCAGTAAAAGCCAAGGTGGAAACCCGCGATTCGCTAACTGCCATCGCTGGGCTTCAAAACGGCACTTACGAAATTGGTTTCTGTGGCATAGTACCCCCTAAGAACAATAACCTGCAATCATTTAAAATCGCTGAAGATGATATTGTGCCCATCGTATTTCCGGACCATCCCTTAGCTAAAAAGAGTCGCATTTCATTTGCCGAACTTCAGGGTGAATCCCTCATCTTTCGAGAGGAAACTTCAGGGACGCAAAAAAGCCTCGAGGCGCTACTATCTAAAGCGGGATTGGACACCCATTTGTTGTCACCAAGGCTCGTTCTAAGCAATACCCAAGCACTAGTGTCGGCGGTTGAGTCTGGGATGGGCGTTGCCTTTGTCTCTAATTTAGCAATTAAAAAGAGTCTTGAACTTGGACTAGTAAAAAAACTATCCTTGGAAAATTTAAAGTTCAAACGAGATTTCTATTGCATCTATCATAAGGAAAAACTCACCTCACGCCTGTTTCAGGAGTTTCTGGCTTTTATCAAGACCAAGATGCCGATCACAGCATGATCTGTTAAAAAATACTTTCAAATACCGGTTAAGTTAATATAAAAATATTCGAATTAAGAATAAATTGCTTTCGGCTGTTAATTGAATTGTACCGGTTTTGATCGTTCAATAATCTAATAATTATTTATTATCTTTTTTGTAATCCTCAAAATGAGAGGTTCGCTTAGAATTTATGTATTTCGCTTATCCTAATCTATAAGGAAAACTTGGAGTCATACCTCATAAGTTTGATAAGCTGATGAAAACAAGCAGAGGTAATGTTTGCTTATCCCCTTATACTGCTATATTATCTTTCAAATACTTTCCTTAAAAAATAAAAAGGGATAAAAACCCTTTCTTCCCGGGTTTATGCTCCTTCATATATAGTCTTTAAATATCACCTTAATTATTTAATATTTAGCCTGCATTTTCAAACCCATTTTAATACAGATTAAATATCATCCAATAACTCAACTTTTATTCAATTTCTTTTTTGGCAAGTAGTACTAAACTCATATCACTACTAAAATTAACAATATGCTCAAAATCCAAATTCGCTTTTTGGAACTCACCTAAAACTTTATGTGCCAAACCTCTATAATAATAAGCCTGAAATCCATCTGGTTCTATTTCGATAGCCCGACTAAAATCAGCTATGGCCTCTTCTAAAAACTCAGCATCACGTAAACCAGCCTGATAAGAGACTAATCCCCGAAGATAATATGGAAGGGCGAAATTATCATGAATGGATATTGCCTTATTACAATCTTGGATTACCATTAGATACTTATCAAGATCATAGTTAATCATGGCGCGAACGGCATACGCAGTAGCAAAATTGGGATAAATTGAGATTGCGTATTCACAGTCATCAATTGCTAAATCGAATTCCCCAATCTGATGATATAAAGTTGCTCGTAGTAATATGGTATTATAATCTTTTTTATAAATTTCAAGACTTGTGTTGCAGTCATCAAGTGCTTCGTCATACCGACCGAGGTTTAAATATGCTAGTGCCCGCTCCCGATAGGCAATATACAAACCTGATTCTTCTCCAATTACCCGGCTAAAAGTTTCCACTGCATGATCGTATAATCCTTTATCAATCAAATCTATTCCCTGGCTAAGATTTAGCATCAAGAGAAAATTGGGAATCCCAAATAGACTAAGGGCAATACTCCCCAGGCAAATAATACCAACTAGCAAAAAGAGCAATATTTTGTTTTTATGTAAATTCAATTTTCTCATTTTTTAATTCGTTTAAGCATTCTTAGACGCCTAACCACCTATATAACGGTGATATCATTGGCGATAGAGCAATGAATATTAGAAGATGTAAAATAAGATAAAGGCATACACCAGCAGTCGTAAGATTTAAGATCCCTTTTATTTGGTTTTTGTGGTTTCGTTCCACTAACTGTGAAATAATCAAGCCAAGACCAATACAAATTGCGCCCACAACCGGAAATAAATAATAGATATAGGTTAATCGGTCAGAAACCAGGCTAATAATTACCCATGGAATATAAGTACATACAAACCAGATTAATCCAAACAAAGCTGCTCTATTCCTTTTTACAGCCCTGTATGACATGTACGTGATTGCTGGAATAATGACAGCCGATATGGTGGGACTCAAGATAGCTATATATTGTGGATCATGAAAATAAATAATCACCCCCCTATTCATAAGCCAATCCCAGGGCCGGCTTGCCGCTAGTACATTACCATCGGAAAAGGTTAAAAGACCAGCATGTTCAATCATGTATCCTATTTGGAGAAAAGGATTAGCAAACTGCCCTGATGCTGCGTATTCAAGAAAAGGCAGTAAAGCTATAAAGGAAATGATAGCCGTTGTTGTTGGCACTACAAACAAGCGCCAGTTTTCCCTTCTGTGAAGAAGCCAATAGAGAAAGAAGATCCCTAAAATAAAAATACCGGGTAACTTCACCAAAATACATAATCCAGCTACAATACCAGCTAATATTAAATTACTTCTTAAAAATAATAAAAGTGATATTAACATAAACGTTAAGCTATAAACATCCAGCATGGCGATACTAGCTTGGATAAAAGTCAGGTTTTCAAGGGTAAAAATTATTGTTACCAGCAACGTTGCTCTATTAGACAATCCTAAAGCTCTGCAAATAAAATAAAGAAGAACAATATTAAGCACACCAAAAATAACAGCAAAGAACCGCCACCCCAGTGGATTATCCCCAAATATACGCATACCAGTTGCGATAATTAACTTACCTAGTGGTGGATGCTCAGCCAGGGTAGAACCTTCTTGTGCAATTATTGAGCGTGCATCGGGAACATAATAAGCTTCATCAAAAACATAGCTCTCGGGATTATTGATGATGCTAAAATGGAGACCCAGAGATAAAACAACAAGCAACAAAAGCCCGAAGTATTGCCAACGTACCCCTTTGGAAATATACAATCTAACCGAGCTAGCACTCCTCGTTACTTGGCTGGTAGGAGTTAAGTCTCTTTTCATGGGATAATGTTATCCTAAAACTGTCCTTTTGGCTACCACAATTTTTTATTATCTTTCCCGTTGCTTTCAGTTTTATAACAAATACACTTGTTTTCCCGAATAATCTGTTTGCTGTTTGGCTAATATGAATGATATTATTCAACAACATATAAGAATAAGGTTGCTAATAGTGTCATCCCCAAATCTAAAACAGAAAGCCATTGGTTTAATCCAGGATAAAAATATCTGGATGTTGGTAGCTATTATCGCTGTTGGCAGTTACCTTAGAATATGGCACCTAGATAGCCTTTTTAATGCTTTTGAGGCATATGATGAAGGAACTTTATCGCTTCAAGCTCTCGCTATTGCAGAAGGTTTTTTGCCCTATAAGGATTTTACCCTGGTTCATCCGCCACTGTACTACCTTCTTTTAGCTACAATATACAAGTTATTCGGTTTTAGTCTTTTCTATGCAAAATACCTGGCCGTATTCCTTTCTCTAGCTTCAATAATTTTAATTTACTTAACCGGGAAAAAGTTTTACCACACAGGTTCTGCCCTTGCAGTAGCTGGTCTGTTTGCCGTCTCACCGGATATGGTGTATATCGGACGCCGGGTAGATCAAGAATCGCTAGGTATTTTCCTTCTAATAGTTGCTATATATTTTTTGGCTAGCTTTATTATCGAGCAAAAGAAGAAACCATTGATGTTATCAGGATTGGCTCTGGGTTTAGCCCTAGCGACAAAATACATATTTTTACCCATATTACTGGCCGTAATACTAAGTTTAATTATTTATTTAATGGGCGAAAAATACCGGCAGAAAATAAAACTGATAGCCAAACCCACGTTTTTATTA
>CP070729.1:111918-117957 GCA_020351185.1 Dehalococcoidia bacterium
GTAGATCTAGCGACTTGACACCCTGATTCTTCTGAAAATTAACCTTAGGGTAGGTCTATTAGCTCTGGTAGGCCTTCCAAGTCTCGAACCTGTGACACCCTGATCAAAAATAATGTCAATATTTTTCCGATTTTAGGGATACTTGTAAAGCTGAAACTGGTCCAAAATATATTCAGTTTTTAAACAATCAGGTTGGGATGGTTTAAAAAATCAGATTGACAACCTCTCTTAAAAAACTAAAAGCCCGGAATCTCTTCCGAGGCTTTCTATCATAATACCATACTTGATGGGTTATTGTCAAATATTTGTGCGTAGAGGATTCAAAAAGTTGATTATTTCAGTATATGAGTAGCGTAGGGTAATCTACACTTTACTTAATTATTTGTTGATAACTCAATGACTTTATTAACAGGCTTTTCCGATTTTAAACATCTTGGTCCCGCAGACAGGGCAGATACCCTTGGTTGCTGGTCTGCCATTCTTCATTGTAATCTGCTCTGGATTCTTCATCTCTCTCTTTGCCCTACATTTTACACAGTAGGCTTGCATTATTTTGGTCTCCTTTGTTTTGTTGGATTTAGATACAACGAATAATAATTAGAATTTATCTTCGATATACTATTATGATAATCCTTTACCTGAAAGCTTTTTTTCTATGTTACCTGCAGCATCTAAAATAGTTTCTTTTAATAACTCCGCCAGTTGCATGGCCTTATCAGCTTTTTGTTCTACTTTAGATATCTTTTCGGAAGCAACCCTGGCCGCTTCACCGGCAGCTTTCTCCCCTGCTTTTTTCGCTGCTTCAGCAGCATCTCTGGCATTCTTTGCCGCCTCGTTAGCTAACCTTATACTATCCTCAATCTCATCCAATATCTGGGGAAGAGGCTTTGTCATTATTTTTCTTGTTTCGGCTTTTTCCGTCAAAATACTCTCCTTAATATATATTACCTCTTTACTAATAGTATCACATTTGTTATATCATTAACTAAATTACAGCACATAAAGTCTATTAAACACTACAGCAAATTGTTTTTCAGAAGTAAGCCATACCTGAGAGTGCTATTTTAATATTAAACTTCTAATATTGACAGCGGACAAATCTAGGATTAGATTTGTCTAAATATAAATATAATTTTTTAGAAAGTGGGGAATAACGATGAAAGACAACGATTCGTATAAAAGGGCTAAAAAAAAGCTAGATTTATTTAAGAAGGAGATGTCTAAAGATAATTTTTCAGAATATGAAAAAACAAAACCAAAGAAGAGCATTGACATGGCAAATTCTAAATCACCGGAAAAAGACAGTATAGGGAGGAAGGGTACAGGAGTCATAACGTTAATGGCATTTGTCGCAGCGATTTTGGTAGTGATACTTATTTTAATACTAACTGGGTTTATTAATGGACCACAAGGATCACAGGGATTAACTGGTCCCCAGGGACCAGTAGGGCCACAAGGCGTAATTGGACCACAAGGACCACAGGGTTTAACAGGGCCAAAAGGATTAATGGGTCCGCAAGGGGAAACGGGTGAACCCGGTCCTCAAGGTATACAGGGTGAACAGGGGATGCAAGGGCCACCAGGACCCCAAGGTGAACCCGGTCCTCAAGGTATACAGGGCGAACAAGGGGTCCAAGGTATACAGGGTGAACCCGGTCCCATGGGTCCAGTCGGCCCTCCAGCACAAACACCAGAATTTTTTTATGTGACATATGAAGGCTTAGGAAACAGTATTGATTCATTCGTTTGGAATAATATTCCCGGTTCTCTTTTAGACATCTCTTTAACTGAACCTAGCACTCTTGTAATAACATTTACTGGAGAAGTAGCAGCCCCAGGCAACGCGCGGATTTGGATAAGGCCTCGAGTTGATGGCACAAGTACAAGCCCGGTAGACATAGTTCTGGCTGGTAGTACTAATTGGGGTACCCATACCGCCACTTTCATCAAGACAGAGGTTTCATCGGGTTCCCATCAAATTGAAATTCAGTGGAGTGCTTCGGATGGAACTGCATACATTGAAGCTTGGGTGCTAACCGTCTGTGCATATTCGAACCAGTAAGCATTCGCCATAATGAAACAGAATCATCTTATTTAGGGCAGGGTTTAGGCTCTGCCCTTTTTTCTTTTTATGAGTTTTTAACCCAATTCCTTCCAATTTATTACGGTCAATGACATGAGAATATACTAGTAATATTAAGATATTCATATTATTCATTCGGAAATACATTATTAATTGTCAACAATTTCATCAAATCCAATACAATGGGCTATGTTTCGTTATATTAGTTTTTGACAAATAATTACCTATTTTATAAAATTAATTAGCAATCTAAGATTGAGATTGCTAATTACTATCCGTTCAGAGGAGGTGGTTGAATTCAAAGCATCAAAAACAGTAAAAATACCGTCAATCCAAATTTTACAAAATAAACAGGTTAAAAAAGGAGGTTTATCAATGATACTTCAAAGATGGGATCCCTATAGAGATCTTAGGCAAATGGAGGATACAGTGAACCGGCTTTGGCGTGGCTTTGGTGGATCACCTTCATATCGGGAAGGAGCCGAAGACTGGAATATCCTTATCGATGTCATCCAGAAACCTGATAGTATAATCGTCAAGGCATCAATACCAGGTGTTGAACCTGATGCAGTTGACCTGACCGTAGAAGACAATGTCCTCACATTAAGAGCAGAAAGAAAGTTTGAAGCTGAAGGTGAAGAAGCTCAATTTCTTATTCAGGAAAGGCCTGTTGGATCATTTTATCGTGCAATCAGGTTACCTGACACTGTAGATGCTAGCAAGATACAATCATTCCTAGAGAATGGCGTATTAACTATTGAATTACCCAAGGCTGAGGAGAAAAAGAAGAAGCAGATTAAGGTACAGGTAAAGAGCGGCACTAAGCGAATAGAAGCTAAAAAGGAGAAATAGTTTTAGAGGCTTATTATGAGACCTAGCTGAAACACCAAGTCTCGGCTAGGTCTATGGTAGTTTTAAAATAATCCAAGCGAACCGATAAGAAGATATAGAGATGGTGATCATCTTTATATCTTCTGAGAAAAACGGTATAGATTTTGAGTCGCTAATTGTAATTTCTCACTTTCCTTAACAAAAACTGAATTTTACAAAGGGTAAAAATGATGGGAGTATCTTCACCTCTCTTAACCTTGTTTAGAAGCTTTCCATCAAGATTTTATCGCTCTAAAAAGAAACTTGTTAACCAAGGTGTTTTAAGAATCATGTTATATGTTCAATGTATTTTTCACTGGAAGGTAGCTTGAAATCAATTAGCGAAAAGGGAATGCAATGAAGCTCTGTATTAAGAAGATTTACTGTTCTAACTGCCAGCGGCTTGTCAAGGGGCGTGAACATAGAAATGATAGTGACATCCGTATTCTATGCTCAAAGTGTGGACTGCTCATCTGGATACGGGAAAGTGCTCACTTAAAGTATGTAGCTAACAAGTCAAAAAGTTAATTCTTGAAAGAATTAACTTTTGGTAATTAAATGCTTTAGTGGAAATAAAATATAGAACCTGATACCCTTAATCTTTTTTGTAATCACTTTGTACTAAAATACATACATTCTTATCAGAACTATCATAGATGTTTTAAAACATAAACTTATAGTAAAAAAACAGGAGTATAAGATAATGCCGGTATATGAATATATATGCGACAACTGTGGTCATAAGTTCGAAGCTTTAAGATCCATTAATGAGAGTACTAGTGTAAACTGCAAAAAATGCAATACCAGCGCCCGAAGGATATATGCTTCAGTACCATTTATCTTTGGTGGTACAAGATGGGTAGGTGAAGTTAAGCCCCAAGAAACAACCACAAATAAAGATAAATCAAATAACACCAAAACTGAAGCAACGAAGATATAGCGATATTATCTGAAAAATGATCTAACAATTAAGAATTTCCAGAGAATATTTAGGAGATGAATATGGAAATAAAATTAAATAAATTAAGTAAAACCAAGCAAGACCCAAAGGATAACGTACCCAAGTCAACCGTATATGGGCCAGTCGATTCTTGGCGCCTAGGTCGCTCACTAGGTATAGACCTGCTATGCGGTGATCAGAAAGTATGTTGTTTAAATTGTATATACTGCCAGTTTGGTGACAATCCAAATCTTCAAACTGAACGGCAAGAATTTGTAAACACTACTAAATTATCTGACGATCTAAAGGCTATCGGACAAGTTGATGCTGATTGGGTGACATTTTCCGGTATGGGCGAACCAACATTGGCAACCAACCTCGGAGATGCTATCAAAACCGTCAAATCCTTGTTGAATTTACCTGTAGTAATAATAACCAATGGTGGCCTTATCACTCATGAGGATGTTCGCACAGATCTTGCTTTAGCTGATATGGTTATCGCCAAGTTGGACGCTCCAGATGAGTCTCTATTCAAAGCTATAAACCGACCGTCAGAGGGAATAAATCTCCGCAATATGGTACAGGGATGGCTAACATTCAGAACGGAATATAAGGGCAAGCTAGCATTAAGTATGATGTTGTGTGATATGAACAAACGTAGAGTCCATGAATTAAGTTTGTTCGTAAAATACTTGATGCCTGATCAGGTACAATTAAACACGCCTCTTCGCCCAAGTAATATCAAACCCTTGACAGCTGGTGAAATAGAAAACCTACATAACTCGTGGTTCAGGCAAGGGAAAAACGTAATAACCGTTCATGAAGCGAAAAATAAAGAGGTTGAATCACCAAATAAAAATGAATGAAATCGTATCAATCGATAAAGTACTCTGCACCGGTTGTGGGTTGTGTATTCAAAAATGTCCACAAAAAATACTGTACATTAACCGTAAAACCATGACTTGTGATGTTACTGACCAAAGCAAATGCGATAGGCAAGGCGGTTGTGAAGAAGTATGTCCCGTTGGGGCAATTAAGATAAGTTAGCAATTCATTTTATTATTAATTTTTATGCGGTAGGGTTTAGGTTCTGCCCCCTTCTGTTTTGGTATTAACTGTATTCAAGAAGCTGGTTTGAATAATCTATGCTTTTTTTAAGTAAAACTTTACTTTATATCATATTTTGATACTATAATTTCCTGTGGTTTCTTGCATAAACTTACTAGTCTTAATGAAATTACTACCACCCATAAAAAACCCGTCATCAACAATAACCTTTCACCCAACCACATTAACTGCATCTCAAATGGAATCAAAGCCCACATTAAGGCAAATACTAGAGAGAGCATTACCGTGAGAATCGTGAAATTTGAATACCTCTTCCAGCGCTGATCCTTTCTGAAATAAATAGCAAAGACGCTGCAACCAATGATGAATGATGCGCTTATTAAACCAGCAACTGAATTATGCATTTGTTGCTGGAATGCTTGTTCCAATCCATTAGCTTGCCCTGGGAAGATTGCTATTAATAAAAAGCCTATACTCGCAATACTTAAGAAAGATAAACCTGTCGAGGAGCTTATTTTTCTTTTTGTTGCCGAGTATAACCTTGAAACAAAAATAAACAACCAGAAAGCTACCGTAACAAAGGATAAAGTCTGCAGCCATCCATATGGTCCATGCGCCAGTTCACTAATGGTTTTTAAAATCGGATTTGGCCCTGATTGAATTATATCAAGAGCAAACATTATTAACAGAAATATCGTCGCTCCTATGATACCGGCTAATCCAAGTAAGTAACATTTAATTCCACATGGTTTTTTACGCATCGTTTCTCCAAATATAATATTTAGAAGTTAATCAAAGGATAGGAAATAAAGATGAGTTTTTTCCGATTACCTTGTTCCAATTAAATAATAGCTATATATAAACATATAACGATTTACTTATATATTTGTTAATATTTTATATTAGAATAAAATCTTTGTAAGTGACTTTCATCATAATTAAAATAAGACACACCATTTTTATGATTAAAGAGGGCAGAATTTAGGTTTTGCTGATTTTTTAATAGGTGTCTAATTATTTAACCTATTGTATAGAGCGGTAATTATTTACTGAAAAGTCAATTAAGTCATCTAGAGCC
>CP070729.1:118057-124080 GCA_020351185.1 Dehalococcoidia bacterium
AATTATTGCAGCTTGTTAACCTACAGTCCGGAGTTAATTTTTCCTCAATAGCAAGTTTGTATTCCCGCTTTAAAAAAGCTGGGGAAATGCCAGTATCGATATGTCCCCAGGGTAAAGGCTCATCAAGGGAACGCTTCCGCTGAGTGTAGAACTCAGGTTTTAAACCTACTTTCTTGAAAGCATTCAGCCATATTCTATAATCGAAGTGTTCGCCCCAACCATCGAATATGGCTCCTGACTTCCAAGCTTGATGTATGACTCTACCCAATCGTCTATCACCACGTGACATAACCGCCTCAAGCAGGCTCATTTCAGAGTCTTGCCAGGAAAGTTTAACTCCCTTACGATTCAATCCAGTTCTTAAGACTTCATGCTTTGCTTTTAACTGATCTTGACTATCCATCGCTACCCATTGAAAGGGTGTGTGGGCTTTGGGTACGAAGTTAGATAGACTTATGTTTATTTGGGTTTTTCTCCCAGGTGCATTCTTTCTTAGAGCATTAATTTTATTCATTAGACTGACGATACTGGAGATATCCTCTTCCGTTTCTGTGGGTAACCCGAGCAAAAAATACAGCTTTAGGTTGCGCCAACCCCCTTCAAAGACAGCCACTGCGGTGGCTAATAATCCTTCCTCCGGAATGTGTTTATTGATTACCCTCTGTAAGCGTTGGCTAGCAGCTTCGGGGGCAAACGTGAGCCCTGTCTTTCTGCGAGAGGATAGTGAATCAATCAGCCTAAATGAGTCGCGATTGATTCGCAGGCTGGGTAGTGATATAGCCAAATTCTGACTACAATAGCGCCTAGTTATTTCTACTATCAATTCATCAATATCCTTATAATCGCTGGCACTCAACGATACCAGAGATAACTCGTCGTAACCGCAGCCTTCAATCAACCCTTCCACTGTTTCTAGTATTTCCTCTTTCGGGCGCTGGCGCACTGGTCTATATATAGTGCCAGCATTACAGAAACGGCACCCCCGGCTACATCCGCGGCTTATTTCTATCGCCCCTCGATCGTGGACTACCTCTATAAAGGGGACCACCGGTCTAGTTACGGGCGGAGGTAGCTTGGTAACTATCTGACGTTTGATAAGTGGGGCAGCTTGGGTTATAGTGGGTGTTATACTTTTAAAAAAGCCGTCTGTCTGGTATTCGATATGATACAGACTGGGTGTGTATATTCCGGGTATTGTAGCTACCCGTTGCAGTAGCTCTGTTCTGGGTGCCTTATCAATCTTCCAAGCGAGCAAGTGGGAAACCAGCTCAGGTAGCAATTCCTCCGCCTCTCCAATGACGAAAAAATCTATAAAGTCGGACATTGGCTCCGGATTTAAGGCACAGCTACCCCCGGCAATTACTATCGGATGATTACTATCTCTATTGTTTCTAAAAACCGGTATTCGAGATAGGTGCAGCATATTAAGCACGTTGGTATAAGTTAGTTCATAACCCAGTGAGAAACCGATGACATCAAACTCATTAAGGGGATGTCCACTTTCTAGGCTTAGAAGTGGTATCCTTGCTGCCTTTATGGCTGCTTCCATATCCGGCCAGGGAGCAAATACCCTTTCAGCTAATACGCCAGGCTGGCTGTTGAGTATATAATAGAGGATGCCTAGAGCCATATTAGACATACCTATTTCATAGGTGTCGGGATAGCTGAGAGCTATCTTTATCGCAGCTTTATCCCACTCTTTAGTAATGCTGTTCCATTCACCTCCAGTATAACGGGCTGGCTTGGTGACATTAAATAGTATGCTATCGGGATAGAGCAAAAAAATTTCCTCCGGGCTATAGTATACCCGCCCTCTTCAGATGTGAGCAACGTTGTTTCTTTGACGTCTGGCTTTCTGGTGATTAAAATAGCACAATAAATCTTAAGGAGCGACAATGGAATATCTTTGGGCACCTTGGCGCATTGAATATGTTAAAAAAGCAGGAGATGAGGGGGAAAAGGGCTGTATTTTATGCACTAAACCAGCTCAGCGAAATGATACCGACAACCTTATACTCTACCGGGGGCAGTATTGTTTTATTATTATGAATAGCTTTCCGTATAACTCTGGTCATTTGATGATTACCCCATACCGTCATGTAGCAAGCCTAGAAGATCTACATAGCGAAGAGCGTGCTGAGATCTTTACCCTCGCCAGCCGCAGCGTTGCCATACAAAAGCGGGTGCTGAGAGCTGATGGCTTTAATATTGGTATAAATCTTGGACGGATAGCAGGTGCCGGTATTGACAAACATATCCATACCCATGTCGTGCCCCGCTGGGTAGGGGATACTAATTTCATGCCGGTGGTGGGGGATATAAAGGTGGTGAATGAGGCGATAAAAGATACTTATCACAAACTTGCGGTTGAATTTTCGAATAAGGCAGGAGCCTAAATTTGGATGGTCTTGATATTGTTATCGAAATACTACCTTTTATTATACCCTTGTTTGTACTTCAACTTGCCCTGATGATTCTCGCGCTCGTTGACCTGATTCAAAGGGAGAAAGTCAAAGGCAATAATAAAGTACTATGGGCGTTGCTAATCGTCTTGGTTAATATTATTGGCCCCGTCGTATATCTTATCATTGGGCGGGAGGAATAGCAGCAGTTGTTTGCTATAAGATGTGAGGGGTTGACTAAACGCTATCGTGATGTTGTTGCTCTTGATGGCCTTGATTTAGCGGTTGGAGAACATTCTGTATTCGGTTTTTTAGGGCCTAATGGCGCAGGTAAGACAACTACCGTGAAATTGTTGGTTGGACTCAGTATTCCACTCTCGGGTAAAGCTTGGATTGCTGGCCAGGAAGTAAACCCTGGAGCCATCGAGCTCCGCAATAAGATTGGATATTTACCTGAAGTACCCACCTTTTACAACTGGATGAGTGGGTTAGAGTTTCTGTTTTTTATCGGCGAATTATATCACCTTTTAAAAGAAGAAATAGAGAATCGCTGCAATGAGCTACTAGAGCTTGTAGAATTGCAGGAAGCAGCAAAGCGCAAAATAGGTAGTTACTCGCGAGGTATGCGGCAGCGATTGGGTATTGCTCAAGCACTCATCAACAGACCTACAATCATATTCCTCGATGAACCGTGCTCGGCTCTTGATCCTATAGGCAGACGAGACATGTTGGATCTTATACAACGCTTATCAACTAACGCCACTGTATTTATGTCAACCCATATACTATCAGATGTAGAGAGGGTTTGTGATTCTGTTGGTATTATAGACCGGGGCAGGTTGGTCATAACCTCGTCAATAGAGGAATTGCGACGAAAATACGCTCATCCCGTCTTTGAAATTGAGTTTGAAGAGGAACCTTCTCCCTTTATCCCTATGCTTCAGAGCATTAGATGGCTGGCTAAATTTGAGCAGGTGGATTCGGATGGTTCACCGACTTTGTACCTGCGGGTAACTGATATTAGCACAGCCAAGAAAGAATTACCTGGCATCGTTGCTGCTAGCGGATTGACCCTGTTACGATATGAAATAAACCAGCCTACTTTAGAAGATATATTCGTCCAATTAGTAAATGGCGAGGCTAAGAAATGAGTGGCTTAGGTGCTTTTATTAAGAAGGAGATTAAAGAACAAATAAAGACCTATCGATTTCTTATTATCGCGGTCGTCTTACTTGTTATCGGACTAGCGACCCCGTTGATGCTCAAATATCTGCCCCAAATCATCAAGTTAGCCGGAGAGGATATAGTAATAGATATACCACTACCCACAGCAGTGCAAGCGTTGACGGAATACGCCGATACAATTATCCAGGTGGGTGTGTTGATGGTAGTTCTGATTGCTATGGGGTCTATATCAGGGGAGATTTATAAGGGTACGGCGGCAATGGTGCTAAGTAAGCCAGTTTCCCGGGTATCTTTTATTTTAGCAAAGTTGTTTACCTTAAGCACTAGTTTCACAGCAGCCCTTATCCTAGCATCGGCAGCTTGCTATGGCTATACCACTCTTCTTCTAGGTGAAGCTAATTTAGCAGCTTTTTTAGCCTTGAATGGTTTGTTGATTCTATTTTTTATGGTAGCTATCTCGTTAACACTCCTTTTATCCAGTGTGTTTAGAAACCATCTTGCAGCCGGTGGCTTGGCGTTGGTTATTCTCATAGGACAGGCGGTTATGTTGAATATCCCGAGATTGGGCGATTATATGCCAGCTGGTCTAGTCAGCTGGGGAACAGGCCTGTTATCCGGTGAAGAAGCCAGTGCTTGGGGCGCTTTAAGGATAAGCTTGGCGATAATCGTTACTTGTCTTTATTTAACCTGGTTGCGGATACGGAACAAGGAGCTCTAGTGCGGCTTGAGGTTTAATTGAAAAAATATATTGATTGCGGTGTTTTCCGTTTCTATACCATTATCCTTCAGCAGGTTCAATAGTTCATCTTTCCATTGAAACCTCTTATTCTCGGCTTCTTGTAGTAACTCATAAGCTTCACTTATCCACTGCGTATTATTTTTTTCAACCCCCTTAACTATTTGAAAGACCGCTTGAAGAATTAGTTTGCATTCATCTTCCCATTTAGTTATTACGTGAACCAATATCTCAGGTGGTGCTGACTCTTTTATTTTGGTTTGAATCTCTTCCATCCGGTCGAGCAGCTTGTTGAGTGCTTCTATTGTCTGACCTCGATTAAAAATGACATACAGTTCGCTAAGGTTTTCATAGTCTTCAAGCCATGTGCTATGCTCCCGTGCTACAGGAGCCAAGTGTTCAAGATAATCAGTGATTTCCTGGATGTCTATTCTTGGTCTTGAAAGGATACCTATAGCTATCACCGCAATAAAAATAAGCACAATGAGTATAACAGAGTTGCGTGTTGTTTTTGGTTTCACTTTCAATTACTCAGATTGGTTAAAGAAATTCTGCCATATTTTTTATATGGTAAACAAGTATAATAAAAATATTTTTTCGGATTGTTATGAATGGTAAGTTACAGTTACGAGGTGTTATCTTGTAACTTACTTTAAGAGAAATTATTATATATAGGACAATTGAAGAAAGTTAAGGGGGCGTTGAACCGTAGCCTGTAAGTGGTCACTTGGGTGCGGGGAGCTAATAGTGAAACCGACCTAAGAAAGTCGGTTTTATTGTTAACAAATATGTAGAAACGGGAGTTTATTCTGTCAAGTGACTGATAAGGTTTTTATTTCGGCTCATCAGATGAGATATTTACTCTACGTACTATTTGCACTAATAGTTTCCGATGGTATACTAAGTGATTATCTGGTTTCGCAGAATCTGGGAAGAGAATTGAATCCGGTGCTCAATACCTTAATGGGTGGTGGTCAGTTCATGCTTGTAAAGGTATGTGGCGCCTTACTAGTGATTATTCTAATGTGGAAATTATACAAAAGGCAGCATGGCGTAGCAGCCATAGGTAGTTTGTGCTCTCTAGTTTTCTATACGGGGATAATATATTGGAATCTATTCGCATTTGCGTTTTCAAGAATGTCTTAATTATCCAGAATTCAATTTAAAGTCGAGAAGATTTTACTTTTTAGCCTCCCCCAACTCCTCTGTGATATCCCTTGCCATCTTCAAGAACAATTTTCGCAATCTTTTCATGACATTTTCGGCAGCTTTTTCACCGGCTAATCTGGCATCTTCAGCGGCTTTTCTAGCATCTGCCGCCGCTTTTTCAATTTCATCTAGGATGATTGGCAGAGGTGTATCCATAATCCCGTGTTTGGTTTCGTTATCTTCCATATCTCCTCCTTCTTTTACGAACGTTTTACCTAATGACTTTAACAGTAATTATTGTTTGTGTGGCTTTAAGTAGTTTAGGAAATGCATGTATTTCCTAACTAAAGCGTAACTAGAGTTTAAGATTAAAAGGCTTGATTAGGTTATAGAGAATTTTATCATAAAGATAATAAAAGAAGAAAGTAAAAATGTTTATATTATATTTTCGGTTCTAGAAAAAGCGAGACTTAACCCTGCTGCTCTTTTGATACTAGAATTTCAAATGTGAATAAAATAGATAAATAAATATTATACCTGCTAGCAGGTAT
>CP070729.1:124180-129971 GCA_020351185.1 Dehalococcoidia bacterium
GATATCCCTCCAGAAACTATCAAACAACAATCCCAATACTTGTTGGGAAACTCTTAACTGCCCCATTGAATGGAGAAAGGAATGTACAGCCTGGGAATTTAAAGCCGGACACTTTTGCTGGTTCATTAATGGGACTTTCTGCCAGGGTAAGGTACAAAAAAACTGGCAGGATAAGATCCAGGTGTGCCGACAATGCAAGGTATATAAGTTAATGATACCCCCTACACGTACAAATTATTCGCAATCTGATTAAACTACGACCTATATATCTCTACTCAACTCCACTAAAATAAATACATCCATCTAGAGTGAAATAAATGGCGAAGTTTCGAGCATTCCATTAAGAATAATTATTGTTTCTTTATGATTATCTGTCTTCCGGTATAAAAGATGGGTATAAGAAAGAGCGCTGCTAACGAGGAGAGAACCATAGCTATCCACATCACTGAAGCCACATGGGTATGAATGAGTAAAGGTGAGAAGAAAAGAGCGGATAAACCAATAGCCAGACCAAAGGCATTGGCTAGTATTGGCCTTGAAACACTCTCTAAAGCCATATAGACCGATTCTTTGATACCACTGCCCTGCCGGCGAAAGTAACATATACCCGATATTAGATGTATGGAATAATCAACACCAACCCCGATAGCTATAGCTGACAGAGTGGCTGTCATTATATTCAGGTTGAACCCGGTTATCGCTAACATTCCCATTATGGCCAAGATGGTTATGGCAACTGGTAATATGCCCGCCAGAACGGCTCTAAAGCTTCTGAAAGTAATCATTAGCATTAAGATAATTAGCAAAATTGCTAGTATTAGACTCTGAGCTTGACTGCTAACAACTAAGTTATTCATCTCATCAAAAAGCACCGGTAAACCTGTAACTACCCGTATTGTGTCATCGTTTTGATCAACGAATTCCTCCAGTATTCCTATGTCACGGGTTGTTAATTCCTTTGTTTTTATCATCACCCTGAAGCCGTCATCTGAAATCCAAGTTGTCTTATTTTCATCGCTTATCTGGGATAGCATTGCCTGAACTGTAATTGGATCCTGTGGGTAGATATCCTGCCCGGTTGTCATCTTGTTGATTCCCAATACAAGATCAAAAACAGAGAAGACACTGCCTATTCCAGGCAGATTCTCCAATTCCCTTTCGATATCAAGAACCCGGTCGGCAAATTCATAATCAGCTATCGCCGTTGGTCCTTCTTCGGTTATAATCTCACCGGTAAGTGGTATAGCTCCACCAAAATTTTCCTCCACTCTGGCAAACGTCTGCCTTATTGTTGAACCCTCCTTGAAAAACATAAGCTGATTAGACACTACCTCTAGTCTGGGTACATTGACTGCTGAGATAATGACTACAACCAATAAAGCAAGGACTATAAGCGCTCTTTGTTTCGAGGCTGCTAGAACAAATCGGTTTACTAGACTGTGATTAACTACGGCTGTTTTGGGTGGTAGTTTTATTCTAGAGAGCAATGCCGGCAAGAAAAATAGTGAGAGTACACCTGCATAGCCGATACCCAAAGTAACAAAGATGCCCATATGCCTCATTGGAATCACATCTGTCCAAATAAGGGAGGCAAATCCCGCCATCGTGGTAATTGTCGTTAAAAATATGGGCATACCCACCATTTTCAGGGTGCCTATGGTGAGCCGCCTTCGATCGGAATATCTACCTAAGTTATCCTTAAAATGACTCAGGTAATGAATGCCATCAGCAGCTCCCATTACAATAACAAATATAGGGCTGATTACCGAGGCTATATTAAGCTCTTGCCCACTCCAGAAAATAGTTCCGAAGGTCCATAGAGCAGCTAAACCGGCTGGCATTAGTGCCATAAGAGCGAATCTCAGTTTCCGTAGCGAGGAATAAAACACAAGTAAAACCATAAATATTGCACTGGGTGGTAAAATAAAAAGCACCCTTATCAAGTAATCCCAAAGGGTATCTTTTATAACCTCATTGCCAGCTAAAGCTAGTGTTAGTTCTCTTTCTTTTTGGATAATTTCCTTGAGTGATTCTATAACCCTAGGTGCTTCAGTTTCTATTTCTAAGCTAGCGATTATAAGTCCACTTTTACCCCCAGAAGAGATAAATTGGTCGCTAAGAAAATAACTATTTTGGATGAAATCTGCTAGTAATTGGTGATTGCTTTCAATAAAATATTCATCTACTATCAATTTATTGCCATCAACGATGATTTCGGAGGGAATGTAGCTCTGTACCAAGACAACATCATCTATCAATTCAATTGCTTGCTGCAATTCGAACACGGTCCTCATATTATCCTTACTAAGTAGAGAATCTTCGTGTTCAATAAGAACCGATATAGCCTCACCAGTCTGATATTTCTGATTTAACTGCTGATACTCTTCGGCTCTAGGATTGCCTTGCGTGAAAAAGCCGAGGAAATCGGTATTTAGGTTGAAGCGAAAGAAGGAAGCCAGGGCGGCTACATTGATAATAACCACAATGATGATAATCAGCTTAGACCTATCGTATACGAAATTAGCTAATTTCTCCATAACTCAACTATATTCGTATTTTTGGTACTTTTATTAGCCCAGTAGAAAATAATAATATGCAATAGGAATAATCTGCAAGTTTCTATCTTAGGAGTGTAAATTAATTAAGAAAAATAAAATACAACTTCTTTTAAAATGTATTGACTTATGAAGTGAACGGCAATATATTATCGCTGATATGGATGTATTAAAACTTATTCGCATTGCTGTCAATAGAGACGCTTCTGACCTGCAGCTAGTAGTCGGTAGTCCCCCACTACTGCGTATTTACGGTATCCTAGAACCAATTGAAAGGAGTAAACCACTTGACGATAGCAATATAACCGATGCTTTAAGTCAGATCACAACTCCTGAAGAGAGGGAAATCTTTAAGGATCAGATGGAGCTTGATTTCGGTTATACCCTCCCTAGTTTGATACGACTCCGCTGTAACGTCGCCCAGCAGCTGAACGGCATTAGTCTGGCGATAAGACTTTTACCCCCTAAAGTACCAACCATAGATGAACTTGAGTTACCCCAGATCTACAAACACCTAGTTCAGGAGCCGAGGGGTATGATATTGGTATCCGGTCCGACTGACAGCGGTAAAACGACCACATTAGCAGCTATGGTGCACCATTTGAATACTATTGGTGGGAAACATATAGTAACCATTGAGGATCCCATAGAATATGTCCATGCAAGAATAAACTGTGCTATAACCCAGAGGCAGCTGGGTAAGCATACACGCTCCTTTGCGCAAGCATTAAGGCACGTCCTAAGACAGAATCCAGATGTGATTCTAGTAGGCGAAATGAGAGATCTTGAAACGGCTTCGGCAGTACTTTCTATCGCCGAAACTGGACATCTTGTATTGTCCACCAGTCATGCCCCGAGTTCCCCTCAAGCAATAGAAAGAGTGGTTGACATGTTTCCGCCTCACGAGCGATACCTGGCACAGACAAGACTAGCTTCTTTACTTATTGCAGTTATATGTCAGACCTTGGTCCCCAGAATAGATGATTTGGGCAGGATAGCTGCTGTGGAAGTAATGGTCGCCAATTCTTCGGTAAGGAACTTGATTCGCGAAGGCAAAATCTATCAGTTACCCAGTGCAATGCAGACTCATCATGAAGTGGGTATGATATCACTGGATGAATCTCTGGTTGAACTTTACAACAAGCAGATCATCTCCTACCAAACGGTTAAAGAATTCTGTAATGACCGGGAAGAAGTATCGAAGCTGATAAGTAGTTCCAAATAAGCCATCTTTTACTAAAATTATAGATTAGGCTTGCCTGATCCCGACTAACTGTGATACTGTTATCTTATCTTGGCCAAAGTTCTATCAAAGCAGGATATAGAGGAACTACTTACACGTAAACCACCGCTACTTGAGGGTTTGATCTCCCCTAAAGAGCAACTGCAACCCAACGGTGTTGATCTTACCCTACGAGATATCGCTCTCTTCCATTCACCAGGTAAGATAACAACCAACAATAGCCAGCGAGTTGTGTCAGAACTATCCCATCTTGTATTTGATGGTCTCGGTTTTATTCACCTGGCTCCGGGTATTTATAGCATCACCTACAATGAGATTGTCCACCTGCCTGAGGATATAATGGCACTGGCTATGCCTAGGTCAAGCCTTCTTCGATGTGGTACTACGGTTAATACCGCCGTCTGGGATGCCGGTTACTCCGGACGGTCCCAATCTCTAATGGTGGTATATCATCCTCAGGGATTTCAACTGCAGAGGAATGCCAGAGTAATACAGCTTGTTTTCTTTAGGCTGCAAAAACAGACAGAGGGTTACCAAGGAAACTATCAGAACGAGAACATAGATTAAAACCTAGACTGCAACGCTTAAAGTGGAGGGTATTACCCCAAATGATACCGGGCCTTCACCCAAAAACTCACCATCAGCATGCACCGAGAATCTTTCAGTGGATTCTATTTTTATTTGGGTTGTTTTTGCCGTTTCAACCTTTGGGTGGTCTATGTGGGTACCCTTATATATAGTAGGGAATGCCTTTAGCAATTCAAGCTTACCCATATCACCAACGGATATAACATCTAGCAGGCCATCATCAATATATGCTAGCGGCGCTACACGCATGCCACCTCCGAAATAGTTACCGTTAGCCACCACCAAGCTTAAAATACGTTTAGTTTCAGTTCTATTATTCATACTAACGGTAACTAATTTGTTTTTATAGCCAACTAGAGACTTGAATAAACCTATAATATAGGGTATTGTGCCACCCAAGAATTTTGGTAGTTGGTTTGATATCTCGGCTACAGCAGCATCAAAACCAATACCCGATGAGTTGATGAAAAAACGCTTGTTACGCTTTCCATCGTTGTAATATTCAACAACGCCGACGTCAATTAAGCGTCGCTTGGCCCCAGTAAGTGAGGAACAAGCTTTTGTATAATCCCGGTTAATCCCCGCTGAGCGAATGAAGTCACCACCCGTACCTGTGCTTATAATTCCAATGGCTGCTTCGCTCAAATCCTCTGATAAAAGTACCCCGTTTGCTACTTCGTTCACCGTACCGTCGCCACCAACAGCCACTAATAGCTGACAACCATTATTGACAGCCTCACGCGCTAGCTCTATGGCATGACCGACACCCTCAGTATATTGAAATTCGAAAGGCAAGCCGATATGACGCAAAAAACGGCTGATTTTGGGCCATTTGCGATAGGTTGTTCTGGCACCAGCCACCGGATTGACTATTACTTTTGCCTGCGGTACGGGCATTTACTGTCTTACCTGTCCTGTTGTCATAATTATATCATAATAAAGATAGGATCAGGCATCAATCCAAGTAATTGATGCTGGGAGATGGTCTATCTTTTAAATCAAGCTCGATGCCGGCTTCTTTGAAAAGCTGAACAAAAGCGCTATCGTTGTATTTTCTGAAACTGACATAGCGCTTTATTCTAGCATTAGTAAGTATTTTAGCACACAAAACACACGGTGTATGAGTGGCAAAGATGGTGCTTCCCTCAAGACTCACACCATGCAGTGCTGCTTGGATGACAACGTTTTGCTCAGCATGTATAGCCCGGCAGATTTCGTGCCTCTCACCTGAAGGGATATCTAGCTCATTGCGCAGACAACCCAACTCCAAACAATCCTTAAAGCCAGCAGGGGCACCATTATACCCTGTAGCCAGTATATGTTTGTCCCACACCCCCGGTGACCGTCCTTCCGATGAGCGAGTCGACCGGCCGAACCGTGTTCATGATCTTGGCTCTTACCTGGT
>CP070729.1:130071-135712 GCA_020351185.1 Dehalococcoidia bacterium
AGGGGTAGATGTTAGCCAATTCTGCGAGTTGCTAACAACAGATGACTTCGGCCTAACCTGCCTACCTGAGGAAATATGGCGACCACATCTGGCACTACCTGCCGAACTATCTTCAGAGGCATAAATAATGAAAGAACTAAAGAGAATACAAAATCCATATAACGAAGCAAAGGTAATCGATGCTTGCTCCGTCTTTGGGATGATGGATCAATCGGGCAAGTGTTTCTCCGGTGAAGGCGTTATACGTGCTATTGCTAATATGCACGATCGAGGCAATGGGCTAGGGGGTGGGTTTGCTATCTATGGCTTATATCCAGATTTAGCTGACTACTTTGCCTTTCATATAATGTACCTCAGCGTACAGGCGAAAAAGCAAACCGAGGACTATCTGAATAAAAAGTTCGCAATAATACAATGCGAAGAAGTACCAACACAGCCAACAACTACCATAAACGATCCTCCTCTTGTGTGGCGATATTTTACTTCGTGTAACAAACCTCCAGTTAAGGAATTTATAGAAGAAGAATATGTAATCAGTTGCGTTATGGAAATTAATACCGGGATCGATGGTGCCTTTGTCTTCTCTAGTGGAAAGGATATGGCTGTATTTAAAGGCGTGGGTTACCCCGAGGAGATAGCTGAATTTTTTAACCTCAAACAATATATGGGCTACCTATGGACAGCACACGGCCGCTTTCCGACGAATACACCTGGTTGGTGGGGTGGAGCTCATCCATTTTGCTTGCTAGATTGGACAGTAGTGCATAATGGAGAACTTTCATCGTATGGTATAAATCGGCGGTATCTCGAACAATTCGGTTATAAGTGTACCATGCAGACTGATACTGAGGTAGTAGCGTATGCCATCGATCTCCTAATACGAAAACACAAACTACCGATAGAAATAGCAGCCAAAATATTGGCACCTCCATTATGGAGTGAAATAGAGCGCCATCCAAAAAGGGAAAGGGAACTATTGAAAGCCCTGCGACAGGTATATGGCAGCCTGCTACTTAATGGACCGTTTACCGTAATCATCGCCCATCATGGTGAGATGATAGGGCTAACAGATCGAATAAGGTTACGCCCGCTTACAGTAGGAACAAAAAATGATGTGCTCTATCTTTCATCAGAAGAATCGGCTATAAGGCTAATCTGCCCTAATCTAGATAGTGCCTGGATTCCAATGGGCGGCGAACCAATAATCGGGAGATTAACAGAAAGGCAGCCCTCATCCCCTACTGCTGAAGGAGTGGGAAGTAGTGCTAACTAAGAGGATAATCCCCTGTCTGGATGTAAAAGACGGGCGAGTGGTAAAGGGAACTAGCTTCGTAAAATTACGCGATGCTGGAGATCCGGTGGAACTGGCCAGCTTCTATTATAAGGAGGGGGCAGATGAGCTTGTCTTCCTAGATATTACAGCCACACCTGAAGATCGTAATACAATGGCTGACATTGTAGAGCATATTGCAGAACAGGTTTTTATGCCACTCACTGTAGGTGGAGGGCTACGTAGTATAGAAGATATGCGACGCCTATTAGTAGCTGGGGCTGATAAAGTATCCATAAACACAGCCGCCGTTTTAAGCCCAGAGTTAATAAAGGATGGAGCTGAAAAGTTCGGAAGCCAGTGTATTGTGGTTGCGATAGATGCCAAGCGAGTAAAGAATGGCAGCCGACCTAAATGGATCGTCCATATTTACAGCGGGCAGAAATCTACAGAAGTTGACGCTATTGAG
The DNA here is from genome assembly GCA_020351185.1 of Dehalococcoidia bacterium. Lineage (GTDB taxonomy): Bacteria > Chloroflexota > Dehalococcoidia > Dehalococcoidales. The sequence continues at coordinate 131,811 of CP070729.1, forward strand.
TGGGCTTTGGAAGCCACACAGCTTGGGGCTGGTGAAATACTGCTCACTAGTATGGATGCCGATGGACATAAAACAGGTTATGACATAGAACTTACCCGTGCTATCTCCGAGGCGGTAAGTATACCAGTAATTGCTAGTGGAGGTGCTGGTCGCATGGAAGATCTGGAGAAAGCTCTATTATACGGTAAAGCGGATGCCGTACTAGCCGCTAGCATTTTTCATTATAAAACGCACTCAATACACGAGATAAAAAAATACCTGAGTAGCAAGGGAATAGCGATAAGGGTATGAGGGAAAAATAATGAAGACCTATTTGCCGCCAAAATTCATTGTAGAAAGGGATACCGAACGCTGCATTCAGTGTCAGGCATGTGTTAGTCAATGCAGTTTTGATGTCCACTCTTACGATTCAGAAGAAGATGATGTCATAAGTCAAGGCGATAACTGCGTCGGTTGTCACCGCTGCGCTGTATTCTGCCCTAGCGGGGCGATCACAATAAAGAGGAATCCGCTGCAATACAATGAGAATTATAACTGGCAACCGGAAGTAATCGAAGACATTAAAAAACAGGCTGAGACAGGTGGCGTACTGCTGGTCGGTATGGGTAACGACAAACAGTATCGTATCTACTGGGATCACCTTGTATTAAATGCCAGCCAAGTTACCAATCCGTCTATTGATCCATTACGTGAACCGATGGAGCTAACTACCTACCTCGGTTGTAAGCCAGATAAGCTAGATATTGGCCCAGATAGCAAATTACAGACAGAACTTCCTCCCCAGATAAAGCTTGAGGTACCGATTATATTTGCCGCCATGTCTTACGGTGCTATTAGTCTAAATGTTCAAAAATCTCTTGCTCGGGCGGCAACTGAAATGGGTACCCTCTGGAATACAGGTGAAGGTGGTCTCCATCCAACACTTTATAAATATGGTCCAAACACAATCGTTCAAGTAGCTTCAGGGCGTTTTGGCGTCCATGCCGAATACCTAGACGCTGCCAGGGCTGTTGAAATCAAGATCGGCCAAGGCGCTAAACCAGGTATTGGTGGACATCTCCCCGGTGAGAAGGTGAGTGATGAGGTATCGGTAACCCGGATGATCCCCAACGGCACTGATGCTCTATCACCAGCGCCTCAACACGATATCTATTCGATTGAGGATCTGTCCCAACTCATCTACGCCTTAAAAGAAGCGACCAACTACTCAAAGCCGATATCGGTAAAGATAGCTGCAGTACATAATTCGGCGGCTATTGCCAGTGGTATGGTACGGGCCGGTGCCGACATAATCGTTCTTGACGGCCTCAGAGGCGCTACCGGTGCTGCACCTAAGATCATACGCGATAATGTCGGTATTCCAATAGAAATGGCCCTTGCCTCAGCCGACAACCGTCTGAGGCAGGAGGGTATACGCAACCGAGCATCCATCGTCGTTTCCGGTGGCATCAGAAATAGCGGCGATGTCGTTAAGGCGATTGCTCTTGGTGCTGATGCTGTCTATATCGGTGCGGCGGCACTCGTTGCTCTAGGTTGCACCGTCTGCCAGCAATGTCATACTGGCAAGTGCTCATGGGGTATTTGTACTAGCGATCTACGCCTTTCAAAGAGAATAAACCCCGATATTGGCGCTAGTAGACTAGCAAACCTGCTACGTGGTTGGAGCTTAGAAATTAAGGATATATTGGGCGGCATGGGTATTAACGCCTTAGAAAGCCTCCGCGGTAACCGCCTGCAGCTAAGGGGTATTGATTTAACCGATACCGAACTCCAAACTCTAGGGGTGAGGATGGCCGGTAGCTAAATATCGGGGATATTATATGGATAAGATAGTGAAAATAAACGCCGAGGGAGTAAAATATAGGCAGCTCAACATCAAGTTAAGAGAGTTGACGGCTAATGGCACCGGTAAGATAGAGCTGCATAACATATGTGGTCAAAGGTATATTGGCACCGATCTTGAAGGAGCGGTAGAAATTGAAATATTCGGCACTCCGGGAAACGATCTGGGTGCTTTTATGGATAAACCCAGAATTACAGTCCATGGTAATGCCCAGGATGGTTGTGGTAATACAATGAACAGCGGTGAGATAATCATACACGGGCATGCTGGAGATATCACTGGTTTAGCTGCCAGAGGGGGTAGAATCTTTGTCAGGGATGATGTCGGCTACCGGGCGGGAATCCATATGAAAGGCTACAATGACAAAAAACCAACAATTGTAATTGGTGGTACTGCTCAAGATTTTGTTGGCGAGTATATGGCTGGCGGTATAATGGTACTACTGGGGTTGACCCTAAGCAAGGGAGAACGACACAAAGCCTGCTTTATTGGCACCGGCATGCATGGTGGTGTCATATATATAAGAGGTGATGTTGACGATTATCAGCTGGGCAAGGAAGTGGATAGAGCTGAACTTAATAATGAAGATAACGAACTACTAGAGAGTCTTGTGGGTGAATATGTAGAGTATTTCAATATGAATCCAAAAGAAATTATGAGTACAAGATTTACAAAGCTATTTCCCCGTTGGCTAAGGCCTTATGGTCGACTATATGCCTACTAGTATACTAATCCTGATGGTTAAAAGACCACATCGATAGGATTGTCATTACTATCCCAAACAGCGATACTACGGCTACATTATCCCATAATGACATCGTGTGTCCCAGAACAGTTACTCCCAGAGGAGAATCCGCCGTTGTTCCCAGTACTACCTGACGAATGGGAGCAATGCCATAGGTAGCCGGATTTAGCTTCACCAATACATTCATCCATGCCGGTAAGCCTTCTACCGGAAAAAATACACCGGATAAAAATATCATCGGGAACATGAGCATTTGCATTACCACTTGAAATGCTTGTAGAGATTTTATTCGAGTTGCCAGAAGTATTCCAAATGAGCTCATTGAGATTGCTAGTAGTAACATCAAAGGTATAAGCGCCAACAAGGTCGAGACTGAAAAGGAAATACCGATGATGGGAGCAAATATTAGTATCAACAAGCCCTGAAGCATAGCTATTGTTGTAGAGCTTAGCGTTTTACCAATAGCAACAGAGGTACGGCTCACAGGAGCTACTAGAACTTCCTTTAAAAAACCAAATTCTCTATCCCAAACCACCGAGACCCCTGACATAAAGGAATTCATTAGTACTGTCATGCCAATGATACCCGGGAACATGAATTGGGCAAAATCAACTCCAGGGACAAGGAAACCCATACTACCGCGTAAACCACTGCCGAATATGAATAAAAAGAGCAGTGGGAAAATAATAGAGCCTATCATGCGCATCTTATCATGCCAGAAGCGCAGTATATCCCGATACCAGATTGTATAAATACCCCTTAGATGAAGCATATTAAGTCCCTAATGCCGTCTCATGCTACGATGGTGAGCAATAGATTTATAATCTTTACTTTCTTCATCACGCAATTCACGACCAGTGAGTTTTAGAAAGACATCATCAAGGCTCGGGCGGCGAAGATTAACGCTTAATATATTGGTTTTTATTCCTTGCACAAATTTTGGTAAAAATTCGTCGCCATTTTTTACACTGAAAATCAAACCACCATCATCAACTCTGGCTTCAATCTGATATCGTACTTTAATTTCCTCAATAGCTTTAATATCATCTTCGGTCTTTACTGAAATCACATCTTGACCAACCATATTTTTCAGCTTTCTTGGGGTATCAAGAGCAATAATCTTACCCTTGTCAATAATAGCTATCCGACCTGCTTTTTCGGCTTCGTCCATATAATGAGTTGTTAAAAAAATTGTAGTCCCTTCTTGGCGACACATTTCAATGATATACTCCCAAATTCGCGTGCGTGTTTGTGGATCTAATCCAAGAGTCGGCTCATCGAGAAAAAGAACTCTGGGACGATGTAAAAGTCCTC
>CP070729.1:135812-141417 GCA_020351185.1 Dehalococcoidia bacterium
AGAAGTCCCGACTGAAGCGGATACGGTTAGCCACCAGCTAATGCTGAGAGCTGGTATGATACGTCAACTTACCGCCGGAGTGTATTCCTATCTGCCACTGGCACTAAGAGTAATCAGAAAAATTGAGATTATCATCCGTGACGAAATGAAAAAAGCTGGTGGTCAGGAAGTTAGCCTACCAGTACTCCAACCGATTGAACTATGGCAGCGAACGGGCAGGGATACCGCGTTTGGTAAGGGGCTCTTTACCCTCTCCGATCGACGGCAGCGAAGGTTAGTATTAGGTCCTACTCACGAAGAAGTTATCACCGAACTCGTTATCAATAACGTGCAGAGCTATCGCGACCTACCATTATTGCTTTACCAGATACAGACCAAGTTTCGTGACGAACCAAGGCCGAGAGGTGGATTGGTCCGGGTACGAGAATTCAGCATGAAAGATCTCTATAGTTTCGATATCGACGAAGTAGGATTAAATAGAAGCTACCAGAAGATGTTAACTGCTTACAGTAATATATATAATCGCTGTCAGCTGCCGGCAAAGCTGGTCGAAGCCGACAGCGGTGCTATCGGCGGTAAGGATTCCCATGAGTTTATGGCCATTTCAAGCATGGGAGAAGATCAGATAGTCTACTGTGAAAAATGCAAATACGCTGCCAATGCTGAGAAGGCAAAAAGTATCAAGAGTAAAACCAATAAAAGTACCCCTTTGCCCGTTGAAGAGGTGTCTACACCTGGATACTGTACCATTGAAGAGGTATCCGATTTTCTGAAGATACCGCGCTACTATACCCTGAAGGCAGTTTTTTATTTTGCCGATGGTGAACTTATTTTCGTCGTCATCAGGGGAGACATCGAAGTCAATGAGGTGAAGCTTAAAAATGTTCTTAATTGCGCGGAGCTGCGTCTGGCTACCGAGGATGAATTGATACAAGCGGGTTTAATTGTCGGTTCAGCTTCACCGGTGGGTTTAAAGGGTGTAAAGGTTATCGCTGATGATTCAGTCACATCTGGCAACAATTTTATCGCCGGTGCTAACAAGGCAGGTACTCACCTGAGAAACGTTAACTACCCGAGGGATTTTCAAGCTGATATAGTAGCAGATATTTCGTTAGCCCGCGCGGGTGAAAAATGCCCTATTTGTGGCGGTAGATTGCTTTCCGAACAGGGGATTGAAATCGGCCACGTTTTCAAGTTAGGTACCTTCCTAAGTGAGAAGTTGGGCGCCTGCTTTATAAACAGCGCAGGTGACTCTTGCCCTATTGTTATGGGTTGCTACGGTATTGGCATCGGTCGCCTCATGGCAGCCATAATTGAACTGCATCACGACGATAAGGGAATCATCTGGCCATTATCTGTAGCCCCCTTTAAAATCCACCTCTGCCCCCTAGTTACGGAAAACGATGAAGTCAAGCATAAAACCGAAAACCTTTATTCTGAATTGAAAACTTGGGGATTTGAGGTTCTCTACGATGATCGAAACGAATCTACTGGAGTCAAGTTTAACGACGCCGATCTGATAGGCATCCCATTAAGGGTAATCATAAGCCCACGCTCAATACAAAAGGAAAGCATTGAACTAAAGTGGCGTTCAGAGAAAAAAACGGAATTGGTATCTCTGGTTAAAGCGGCGGAGAGGATTAAAGAACTAGTATCATCTCCGTAGGCTAGCTCCCAGTTCTACGGACAACTTTTTCAATATTTCCTGCTGGACTCTATCCACCTCTTTATCCGTAAGGGTGTATTTTTTTGATTGGAAGCCGATTCGATATGCTAGCGACTTTTTATCAGCTGGTATCTGCTTTCCCGTATAGACATCAAATAAGATAAGTTTCTCTACAAGCGGAAAACTCGTTATGACATCCCGTATATGCTGGTGTTCTACTTTTTTATCAACCACTAAGGCAATATCGCGCATTACAGATGGAAAGCGCATGATCGGCTGGTAAGGATTATGACCAAGTGTGAATGGTAAAAGTTTAGAGATATTTATTTCAAAAAGAAAGACTGGCCGGCTGATATCGAATGTTTCAGTTATTTTCGGATTTACCTCGCCAATAACGCCGATTTTATCTCTGTCAATAAATATAGTCGATTGCCTACCTGCATACAAACCGGCATCATAGGACTTCTCAAATTTAGCACACACGCCTAACTGGACTAGCAGGTTCTCCGTAACTCCTTTAACTGCAAAGAAGTCAAAATGTTGTTCTTGGTTTGGCCATATCTTATCAATCTCAGAAGACATAATGCCGCATAGATACTCGTGTTCATCCGGTAAATCATCATAACGTGGGAAATAGACTCTACCTAGCTCAAATAACCTTATAGCGCCTTCTTCATGCTTTAAGTTGGTTGCCAGAGCAGTTAATAGGTTACCCCGCAAACTCGTACGTAGATATTCCTGCTCGACCGTCATTGAATTAGCTAACCGTAATGGTTTTGGTTCTAGGGGAATACAATCGAGAGCCTTTTCCAAAATCTCCAAGCTAGTCAACGAATAGCCAATGATCTCCTGAAAACCCAAGCCGACGAGTATCTGTTTTACTCTACCTTTTAAATCAAGTATCGGTTCTGGGTTCTGTTGGGGCAACGAACCGCTGAGCATAGTCATTGGAATGGTATCATAACCAATAATCCGGGCTACCTCCTCTACCAAATCAGCTTCTATATTTACATCACTACGCCAATAGGGTGATGAAACCAGAAATTCTGCCTTTCTTAAATTCTTTGCTACTCCAAAACCCAAAGAGATTAGGATTTTCTCTATTTGCTCCATCCCACATTTCACTCCCAGCAGGCGTTCAATTTCATCGAGACATAGCTTGATCTTTTTCAGTTCTTTTTTAGCCGGATAGATATCTATGATACCCTCAGCTACTATACCTCCTGCTAGATCTACTATAAGGCCAGTTGCCCTTTTCAAAGCCAATTCAGCGAGCTCGGGGCGAATCCCCCGCTCGAAGCGCATACTGGCTTCGCTTACTAATCGCAACCTATGGCTGGTATAGTGAATATTGGCAGGATTAAAATTAGCTGATTCCAGTAGGATAGAAGTTGTTTCATCGTTTAACTCGCTATTGGCACCACCCATAACACCAGCGATAGCCACCGCCCGCTGGTCATCAGCAATAACGAGAGTACTCATATCCAGTTTTCTCTCGACATCGTCCAGCGTTACTATCGTTTCATTTTCACCAGCCTGGCGGACAGTGATCCTACCACCCTTTATCCTCTTAAAATCAAAGCCATGCAAAGGTTGCCCGTATTCGATCATAACGTAGTTGGTGGCATCAACAATATTATTTATCGGACGCATACCGCAAGATATAAGACGTTGCTTTAACCATTCTGGAGACTCGCCTATTTTAATACCTTCAATCAAGCTGGCGCAGTAGCGAGAGCATAAATCGGGGTTATCAATGACAATCGAAACTTGCTCTTGTATAGGTGTACCTAACTCTTGATATTTTATTTTAGGTAAGAAAACCGACAGATTTGTAAGCGCGGCAATTTCCCTTGCAATGCCAATAATAGACAGTAAATCAGGACGGTTGGGGGTCACTTCTAAGTCAAGTATAATATCATTTAAAAAATTCGACAGCGGTTCGCCCAGTGGAGCTTCGGATGGTAGTACCATAATACCTTCATGACTCTCCGATATACCCAGCTCTTTTTCCGAGCAAACCATACCAAAGGAAGTAACTCCTCGAATCTTCGCTGGTTTAAGCAAAACTTTCTTTCCGCTATAGCCGTTTATAAGCTCAGTGCCAACGTTGGCAAAAGCTATCTTATCACCGACATTAAGGTTTGGGGCACCACAGACGACCGTCTGCTCCTCCTTATTAAGATTAACAGTAACCAGACTCAAGCGGTCAGCGTTGGGGTGTACTCTTATGTCTGCTATTTCACCAATAACAACACCCTGCCACGTATTAATACCTATTGACTGCAAGCTGGTTTCCGTGCCAGCCATTGTTAACCGATTGGCGAGCTCTGCTAGTGGCAGATCTATATTAACGTATTCCTTCAACCACTTCAGTGGAACTTTCATTGTTTAAAATTGCCTTAAAAATCTGAGGTCACTACTGTAAAATAAGCGTATATCATCAATGCCATAGCGTAGCATCGGTACGCGCTCGATACCCATACCAAAAGCAAAGCCAGAATAGACCCGGGGATCAATGTCTACTCTTTCCAATACCTTCGGATGTACCATACCAGCACCCAGTATCTCAATCCAGCCACTGCTACCACACAGCCGGCAACCATTACCTTTGCAGACAGCACACTCTATAGCCATTTCAACACCGGGTTCAACAAAGGGAAAATAGTCACAGCGAAAGCGTGCTCTTCTATCCTGACCAAAGAAACGGCGTGAAAATTCATACAGCGTTCCCTTCAGGTGAGCCATTGTAATATTCTTATCAACAGCAAAACCCTCAATCTGAAAAAACATGGGAATGTGAGTGGCATCGGTCGCCTCGTAACGATATACCTTACCTGGTACTATCACTCTCAATGGGGGCTGCATCTTTTCCATCACTCTTATCTGCATCGGCGAAGTATGCGTCCGCAGCAGCATTGGCCTATCCCCTCCGTCTGTTTCATAATCCACCCATAGCGTAGCCATGGTATCCCTTGCAGGATGCTCTCTTGGAATATTGAGCGCTTCAAAATTATAGTAATCCCATTCTACTTCCGGCCCCTCTACAACTTGAAAACCCATAGAAACGAAGATTTTACTCATTTCATCAATTACTTGAGTTACTGGATGCAATCGGCCGATAGGTAACGAGCACCCAGGTAAAGAAACATCCAGCTGTTCTTCTCCAGTAGATTCAATTCGCTTCCGATTTATAGCCTGTTCCTTCTTACTGAGTCTTTCCTCGAGTCCGGTTTTCAGTAAGTTGGCTGCAGCACCAACCTGCTTTCTCTCGTTAAGGGGTAGGGTAGATAAACTACGTAGTATATCGTTGAGTTGGCTTTTTTTACCTAGATAGCGGATACGCCAAGCATTAAGTTCTACAGCATTGTTGGTTTGCTTTAATCTCTCTAAAGCTTCTTCTTTTAATACCTCTATCTTCTGTATTAAACTCATTCTAATAAAATACCGCTTCGGGCTTGTTTAAGGATTATAGGTGATCACAACCTGAGGGGTCAAATACCTTTTTCAAATATAAAAAAGAGCAGAGTTCAATAGCCCTACTCTTTTTTATATTTTGACCAACAAATATTTTTTATATTTCTTTATCCAGAATCTTCTTCTTTAATATTTCCCATTCGTCTTTTTTTAATACACAGATATTATCTGCCTCCCCAATTTCAACATGATCTTCGTCAATCTTGACTACCGGACAGCATGACTGTTCTCCACAAAGACTTACAATCTTCAAAATTACTCCCTCCTTTTAGATTTACAAATATTATATAATACTCAACGAATAAAAACCAAATTCCTATTTTGTGTTTTTAAAATAGTCTACAGCCCATTGAATGGCATCTTCTCCTTCAAGTTCAAGTTCTATATCTGGAAAAATACCCTGACCTTCTATAAGGCTACCATTCGGTGTGAGCCAACGCGCAGCGGAAACATAAATTCCTG
>CP070729.1:141517-147086 GCA_020351185.1 Dehalococcoidia bacterium
TACCGAAAAGTCAAATTCTCCCAACGGATAACCTTCCATATTGACAGGTTCGACTTGTATGGAAAAGGGTACTCCATCCTTAATCTCACCGTCGCCCCCACCACAACCGAAGACAGCAGTAATAGATAGCATCAGAACCAATAAAGATACAATTACCGACCTCATTTACATCCTCCGTCTCTTAAATAATTTTTCTATTATCAAATGTTTAACTGATCAAAGTTCAATTTTTTAACAAAAAGTATTATGAATTCGAATTAAAGATTCAAGCATAACGCTCTTTGATAATTGCATATTGTATTACTACTTTAATACCCAGTCAATACTATTATTAATAGCCCAGAAAATTTATAAATGATTATCGTATCTAAAATACTTACACAGTGACATAAGTCACCGCTTTGCATTAAGGCGGGTGTTATATTTGGGTCGTGTTCTAAAGGTGAGGTCTACGATGTTTAATAGATCAAAACGTAGATTGTTATTTTCTGCGACTGCATTACTGTTGTTGATAGCATTATTTGTTAATGCTTGTGTATCTGCAATAGCTAATAATACTATCTCAATACCAAAAGCAACGATATCCCAAACCTCTGAACCAATTATAAACACTATAGAACGAGATGCAGTATCTGACCAAGAGATTTCGAAAAATGTTAATCGAATAATAAAAACTTTGGGCTTAGATTCTTATACAGATTTAGTTTTTAGCGCTCATGTGGAAAATGGAGTGGTCATATTTGAAGGCACTTTGTTATATTATGATGAAGAGAACCTATTGAACTCACTATCGGGCGTCGATGGCATTGTTAATATAATATGCAATTATGAACTTCTGGCTGAATAAAATAACTTGATGGTATTCGCATACAATACAATCAATTTGCGAAATCTAATATTTATAATAACAACCTTAATGTTAAAGGGCATTAATAACTGGCTTTAATCTGGTTTGGTCAAAACCAGCTTGTATAAAGCTAATCTTGGGATAATCAATATCCACTTTATCTTCATCTGTTAAATTTGCAGTCATTATTTCTTTTTTTAACGAATCGGTTATTGGATCGAACGTTATTATAAATGTGCCCATCCTGGGTTTATATTTTGCATAGTGCTTTAAAATACTACTCAAGCCCTCTTTTTCATGCCATTTTTCATATACTTTACATTCTAATATCAAATCTGCTTTGCAGGTAGTATTCATATCAGTTACCAAGGAAAGATCATTTAGGCTTGTATCTACATAAACTAATATTATGTCACCTTCAAAAACGATGTTGGGATCACCAGGTAACCATTCTCTCTTTTTACTGTGATTGGTAGCCGCAGCTAAAGCTTTTATTATTTCTGAGGTAAAGGAATAATATCGATCGAATAACGCTGAGTGAATCAGTAGATCGGGAACCATAAATCCAACTTCAGGTTCACGCCTAAAATAAATATTGTCTACCTCTTCTGGATCGGGAATTTTATGTTCGATTTGTACGCCGTGTCTTAGCGTATCGTCTTCAGTCACCTCCTCGGGGAAAACTTTAAAAACCTTATCCGCCTTGAGTAGCTTAAGAAAAGACAGAACTAACCACTTTTGATACCCCGAACGGTATAAATGCTTAAAGGCTTTCTCCGCATTATCCATGGCTGTTGCTTCATATCCTGCAATATCTAATTCTCCTTTTAGCAGAAGCATTAGCGGATTAAATAATTCTTTAATCAACTGTTCTACAGGATCAAGCAAAAAACTTTCAACTGATCCATATATGGAAATCTCTTTTAAGCCAACGATCCTCATAACTTCTTCTCTCGTTTTTAAATAGTGTGATGACAGAAGTTCGGATTTTTCGAGCAACTCGGGGGTTTTCTCCTTCAAAAATATGGTCCGTACTTTTTTATGCAGAGAATAAAAATCGTCTCTGATTGCACTTGGTATTCTAACAACACGCGAGCTGATTTTAATCTCCGGGTTATTTTGGACATAATCGATCAGTTCTGAATAAGCTTGTGACCAGTTTACAGCCATAAATACTCCCTTACCTAAGAAGTTTAATGATTAATAGTAAAACCAATCTAACACGTAGTGTTTATAAATTATCAATTCAAATATTAATCGACTAGATCTTTTAGCGTTACAGGATTTATTATAGCATGAAAATGCGTATTCTAGACAGAAAACGTATATGCGAAAAAAAAATTATATTTTGAATGCAATCGCAGCTAACGATTAAGGAATCTGAGGGAATTAATTACATAATTTATCAGTATTCGGGTGTAGTTAAACTCGCTACATCACCGACGACAACACCCACCCAGCAGTCATCTATAAGTACTCGACTGAACTGCCAACCTTGGCACACTCCCACCAAATCGACTACAAAACCTTCGCCTATATAATCAAAATCTGTAAGGTAGCGCGGTGTAAATTTCGCCAAGTCATGGAATATATAAACATCAAGAGGTGGTGGATAGGTATTTATGTTATTGACGATTTCCTCTACGGTTATACCAGAAAATAACAGTTTCTTCCCCTTATATTTAGCATCGGCGGTAGCTTGGTCCGTCAGGTAATCGGTTATCAGTTGCTCAATATCAGCTTCTTGTGGTGGCATACCTATCGTTTGATAGGCTGGTACAAATGATTGCTGATGTTGGCATGCACTCATACCTATTAAGCAAAGAGATAGCATTAAGGCGATGATAATAACAATTTTAAGTTTAGGGGTATTCAATCGTCCTTCCTTTGAAAAATCTAAAGGTAATTATTCATCTTCCCAAATATGTTCTTCCCACTGCCAGCCAGCAGGCTTAGCGAATGGCCTCTCGTCTCTGGTAACCTCAACGAAGCTATTTTTTAACTGGTTAATCAAGGGATATGTATTTAAAGAAATCCTACCAGTACCGTCACAGGTTATATCAGGCACATCACCAACCAAGACCTCTGCGTTGACTATCGTTTTTAATTCCTCATCTAAACCCGATTCAAACCATATGTTATACGCAATATCCAGTGTTGTTTCACCTTCTATCTCAATCACGGTGTATTTGGTATCCATTAATTTACCTTCTGTAAAATCCAAAAGGATCATCTTTATAAAACCAACTGCCGTTTCCGGTCCTTCATTGGTAAGTGAAATAGTAACATCGTAGTTATACATAATAAATGATGTACAAGCATCGCGTATGGTATCGACTTCACTACTCTCTATGTCCGTTAGTGCAACATTCTCCATAGCCGGAAAACCAGTAATCACGCCATTTCCGTCGCAAACAGGACAATCGACGTCTACTAAAGCGGTTACTGCCAGTACTGGGACGAAGAACAAGAAAGCCAGATATTTCTTCTGAGATAGTGTCTTTTTAACAATATTCATCTTAACTCGCATATTAATTCTACATTATCAAGAGTTTATGTGAAAATGACTTTATGCACATCATGTTAAATTTATCAATTTCACGTTTACATATGCTCGAATCATTATTATCCCTTTTCCTTACACTTTAAACCATAAGCAAAGTCTTTCATTATCAAATCTAGGATACACCTATATAGTATAACGTTAATTCACCAAAATTGTTGCTCATTTTCCCAAGACAAGAAGAGCAGCTATCTCTAATAATATTATGGTCGTACTAGGCAACCATTAGATTACCCAGCACGACCATTTACTCCTTAAAATGATTTATTTTAAGGATCTGGATTTACGCACAACCCAGAATAGCCCGCTTTACCATTGTCTTTGCCAACTGGATTTTATAGCGGTTGTGTGGAAGTACTGTAGTTTGTGGCAATTCGGAAGCTGCCGCTTCTGCATTGGCTTCATTTATCGCTTGGCCCGAAATAGCGTCCTCTGCTCCAGTTACCCGAAGCGGGTTAACAGATACGGCATTTAAGCATATCCTGGCTGAGCCACCACCGATTGCGGCGGCGCAATTTACCACCGGGAAGTCAAATGACTTTCTGATAGCAAACTTTACAAAAGCGCTTTTAACACCAGCAGCCGGCGTTGGTACCTGTATCTCGGTAACCATTTCATCATCCGCAAGTACTGTTGTCTTCTCAACATTAAAAGCAAAGAAGTCATCGATAGCAATGGTCCGAGAGCTGGTTACCACACTGGCATCTAATGCCACCAAGGCTGCTGCCGTGTCACTTGGATTGACCGAGACACAACCGCCTTCAGCTCCAAATATGGAATTATAGCGGTTATCGCCTAGCGTAGCATAGCATAGAGCTCCCCCCTTGCGGATACAATCAAAGAGGTTTAACTCACCCCGGTAATACCAGCAGCGAACTAGCTGACAGATATTACCCGCGATCGTACCCATGTTGCGTAACTCAGGAGTTGCCACCTTTAGCGCTGCTTGGGCTAGGGCGGTGTAGCTTCCCTGGACGACGGAAGATGCAGCAATGTCAGCCAGTTTAGTCATGGCACCTATCTTCAATACACCGCTTTCTTCCGTGATATAGTCTAGACCAGTAATTCCTTGTATATTGACAAGGGTATCTGGTGCATTCGGAGATACCATGGCTTTCATATAGCCAAATATATCAGTGCCACCAGCATAAACAGCTGCACCAGGTCCAAGCGCAGATACCGCTTGGTCAACAGATGTTGCATTAACAAATGTTACTTCTTTCATCTCTTACCTCCTATGCCTTTCCCAGCGCTTTTAGAACTTTCTGCGGGTGACAAACGCCATCCAAGCACCATTCGCCAATGGCATTATAGATAGCATTGACAAGTGCGCCATAATTAGATATAGCGGGCTCGCCCATACCCTTGGCTCCATAGGGACCGCAATCATCAATCGATTCGACGATGATAGGGATATGCCTATCGGTATGCATATCAAGACTGGTAGGGTTAGGAACCTTCTGGTCTATAAAGCTCGTGTTGACACACAGACCGTTTGTCTGGTCATGCACTTGCTCAAAGAGCATAGCCTGACCAATAGTAAGTTCGATACCACCCATTATCTGTCCGATAGAACCTTTGCGGAAGACTGCTCTCCCCATATCATCGGCATTGGCGATTTTTAGAACCTCAACTTCACCGGTTTCGGTATCCACGGCCACCTCAACGGCAACAGCCGATGTACCTCTGACTTCACAGCGTTCACCGGTACCCTGAGCCAAGTACTCGCCCCAGCTGTAACCTCGGCCAACAATGGTGTAGGCATTTTCAGTAACCACATCAGCTATGGTAGCCGAATTTCCCGGGTTAGCCGTTTCAAAAACCTTGCCGTCGCCGATCGACATCTGACTGGCTGAAACTCCAAGCAGATCTTCGGCTGAAGCAAATAGCTGATCGCGACAATCAATGGCTGCCATATAGGTAGAGGCCCCGGAAGTAATTATCTGCTTACTGCCTCCCTGGGAACCACCATCAGTAGCGGTATCGGTATCACCCCAGTCACCTAGGTTAACGTCTTCATAGTTCATGCCGAGTACTTCAGCAGCTATCATACAGAAGCCACTGCTGCTACCATTGCCAGCAGCACTGATGCCGGAGTTAATCAGCGCCTTACCATCCCTAGTCAGGTTGATGATCATACCTCTAGCGCTCGACATGCC
>CP070729.1:147186-152572 GCA_020351185.1 Dehalococcoidia bacterium
TAGCGGGTAATAATGACATAGATGAAATAATTTTTACCCATAGTATAATGAGGCGTTTAGTCCGACAAGAAGCCGGTAAGTTGGGTTAATCAGAAGTTCAAAAAAACAACAATAAGTATTATGAAAGTTATTGGATTTGGCGCTCTTAATATAGACAATATCTACCGGGTTGGGCGTATCCTTGAAGATGGCGAATCGCTTATTAACAAGGCAGATTCATTCCCTGGAGGTTCAGCAGCTAATACCATCTATTGTTTATCCAAACTGGGTATTCAGACTAGTTTTATAGGTGCAGTAGGCAATGATAACCAAGGGAGATTAGTAATACAAGATTTAAATAATATGGGAGTGGAAACAAAGTATATTGTTGTAAAAGAAAAAGAGAGAACTGGAAAAACACAATGCTTCAGTGATATTTCAGGTAAACGCTCGATTTATGTTTTACCCGGTGCGAATAATCTGTTATCCATTGATGATATTAATCTGTCGTATATAAATAGCGCTAAATATATACATTTCTCTTCATTTGCTGACGACAGACAGTTTAAACTCACACTTGAACTTATGGATCAGATAGATCCATCGGTAAAAGTGAGTTTCTCTCCTGGTTTACTATGTGCTTCCAAGGGCATCAAAGCTCTAGTGCCAATATTAAGCCGAACTCATGTCCTTTTCATGAACCATGATGAAATACGAACTTTAGTAGATAGAGATGTTATGAGCAGTTCAGAAATTTGCCTAGAATATGGCTGTCGAATTATTGCTGTTACACTTGGCCAAGGATTAAGACTTAATAGAGGTACAACGCCTGTGGTTAGCTATATAAGGGACCATAATAACGCATATTACATTAAGCCAATAGATATAGAGGGATCCTGTGTTGATACCACGGGTGCCGGTGATGCCTTTGCTGGCGGTTTCCTCTACGGTCTGATAAATAATAAGCGACTAGACGAATGCGGACAGTTGGGGAACATAGTTGCTCTTTATTCTATTAAAAGAATGGGTGCTAGACAGGGATTACCAACTGTAACTCAGCTATCGAAGTGTTATCAAGAGATCTATGGCTGATAGCTATGATTTCTTCTTCTTTTTCTTTTTAGCTTCTTCTTTTGGTGCCTGGCCCAATATCTCATCAACGATTCCGTATACTACTGCCTGCTCTGGGTTGAGATAAAAGTCGCGATCGGTATCGTGTATTACCTTATCTTTTGGCTGCCCTGTATGACATACCAGTATATTCCTTATTATTTCTTGCAATCTCATAATCTCTCGAGCGGCAATCTCGATGTCAGCTGCTTGTCCCTGTGCACCACCAACAGCTTGATGCAAATGAATGGTAGAGTTTGGTAGGGCAAATCTCTTACCTTTGGCTCCCGCACAAAGAAGAACAGTTCCCATGCTAGCAGCCATACCGACACATATAGTGGACACGTCAGGACGTATCAGCTGCATGGTATCATAAATAGCAAGCCCAGAAGCGATAACACCACCGGGACAGTTGATGAAGAGTTGAATATCCTTGTCCGGGTCTTCCCTTTCTAGGAACAGAAGCTGGGCTATAGTTATGTTAGCTACTTGATCATTTATGGGCATACCCAGCATTATAATCCTTTCTTTAAGTAGCAAAGAATATATATCGTAAGCTCTCTCTCCCCTAGCTCCGCTTTCGATAACCATTGGGATTACGTTTTCTGGTTTATATCTCATTTCGCCTCCTTCTGCTTTGTGTTTTTCTTTCTATTACCTTTGGCAATATCTACAAGCCTATGCACTGTTTTACGGGTAGTTATCAACCTCTTTATATAGTCTCTGTTTTGAGAAGACTTTAAATACTGTCTCTGTTCATCCTTTCTTTCCCCGGCATCTTGGATCATGCTCTCAATTTCGGTTTCTATCTCGTTATCATTAACTTCTATTTTTTCTGCTTCTGCAACTTTCGCCAAAACCAGACTACTCTCAACCCTTTTGGTAGCTAATGGTTTATATCTAGTTACCAGTTTCTCTTTTGGGATATTCTTAAGCATCTGTTCATATTCACTCTTTGTTTGGACACTCATACTTAATTGTTGCAGGTATTGAGCAATCATATTTTTCACTTCTTCATCCACCATTACTGCAGGATACTCAAGTTCACTTATTTCAACTAACGCTTCGATAACTTTATCTTCAAATTCAGCTTTAACCTTACCCTCTTTACTGTTTTTCAGGTTTTCACCCAGCTGTTTTTTAAGGTCATCTACATTGTCTATATTTGGCCAAAGACTTTTAGCAAATTCATCGTCCACTTCTGGCAGTTTCTCTTCTTTAACCTCAATAATCCTCACGTGGAAATTTGCTTCTCTTCCTGCTAGTTCTTTTTTATGATAATTCTTTGGCAATTTAAGGTTAAACTTCTTTTCCTCATCCTTTCTCATATTCACCAGTTTCTCAGGAAATCCGGGTGCTGGGTAGGTCATACTATCGATAACGCGATAATCGGTTGCTTTTTTACTAATTATCGTATCTGTACCTACGGTACCATCAATATCTATAGTAACTAGGTCAGTAATCTGTATCGGGCGATTTATAGGATTATACGTGGCATTTCTCTGACGCAGCTCATCGATAATTTTTTTTATTTCTTCTTCTCCGATTTTCACCTTTTCTGGTTTCATTTTTATCTTGTGATAATCACCGATTTTTACGATTGGTGGTAGGGGTATCTTAGCTTCGAAGGTAACCGGTTCCTTTTTGTTTAACTTAATTGCCGGCTCGGTTAACGGTTCTATTTGCTGCTCCTTGATAGCATTCTTATAGGCATTGGGTATAAGGTTTTTCAATGCATCTTCAAGTAATCCATCCTTACCTAAATGCTGTTCAAGTATAGGTCTTGGAGTTTTTCCCTTGCGAAAGCCTGGTATCTCTACCCTACGGTTAATCTTTTCATATGATTTTTGCAGGGATTCCTCGACTTCAGCCGGATCAAGTTCAATAGTTAACAGCGCTTCCCTTTTCTCAATCGTCTTATTCAGTACTTTCATTTATACCTCAATTCTTTAGAATCATAGTCTGAGTAATAGGTTTAACTCAGCAAGTTGTTCTTCAGAAACGGAAGAGGGAGCATCAAATAGAACATCAACCGCATTCTGATTTTTTGGAAAGGGAATTACTTCTCGTATGGTTGCTTCTTGTGCCATAAGCATTAGTATACGATCTATACCAGCAGCTACACCACCATGAGGTGGTGCGCCATAATTGAAAGCTTCTAAGAGGTGCCCAAATCGTTGTTCAACTTCATTATCACTGTATCCCATCAAGTGAAAAACTTTTCGTTGAAGGTCACTTTTATGAATCCTTATACTACCACCGGCTATTTCATAGCCATTTAGCACCAAATCATAATGCCTTCCAAAAACCTTTTCGGGTGCTGAATCCAGCAGTTTCATATCTTCCTCTCTGGGAGAGGTAAACGGGTGATGCATTGGCTGGTAATAATTGCTTTCTTTACTCTTTTCAAACAATGGAAAATTTTCAATAAAAACAAACGAATATTTATTGGGATTAGCCAGATTTAATCTATATCCTAATTCAAGCCGTAGTTTTCCCAAAACTGTGTTTGCCAAATCATTATCGCCGGCGATGATTAGCAACAAGTCGCCCGCCTTTGCTCCAAGACTGATTGCCATATCCCTGACCTGGTCAATGGTGAGGTATTTAGCAGCTACCGATTTGATGTCTCCGATTGTCAATTCATCAAGACTCTTACCTAAACTGTCAAGCGATATAGTAATAATCCCTTGGGCACCGGCATCTTTCGCTATATCGTTTATTTCATTGAACTGATGGCGAGAATACCCAGCACAACCCGGAACACATATCCCCTTTACCCTACCACGATTTTGTAAGGTATCGTGAAATATTGCAAAATCAGTCTGTTGAGCGATATCCGACAATTCTCCGATCTCCATACCGAACCGCAGGTCAGGCTTATCTGTGCCATAGAGTTCGATCGATTTGGCATAATCCAAGCGGGCAAAGGGCTTAACAATATTAACGTCTGGTTTAATTGTTTCAATCAGACTGGTAAACAATCCTTCAAGCAGGGTTAAAATATCCTCTTCATCAATAAAACTCATTTCGATATCCAGTTGAGTAAATTCCGGTTGCCTATCGGCTCGGGTATCTTCATCACGAAAACATTTAGCAATCTGGAAGTATTTTTCCACACCGGCTACCATGAGTAGTTGTTTTAGCTGTTGTGGTGACTGGGGTAAAGCATAGAATTTACCGGGATATATTCGGCTGGGTACAAGATAATCCCGGGCACCTTCCGGAGTACTTTTTATAAGTATCGGCGTCTCTACATCAACGAAACCTATATTATCAAGGTAGTTACGCATAAACTGGATGACACGATGTCTCAATAAAAGGTTATTCATCATATGGGGTCGTCTGAGGTCAAGGTAGCGAAATTTCAAACGTATGTTCTCGTCTATCTCTGAATCTTCATTAATATAAAAGGGTGGCGTCCTTGATTCATTTAATATTTTAATACTGTCAGCGACGACCTCAACATCACCACTTGCCAGTTTTTTATTTTCGGTGCCCGGTGGACGTAATGCAACCTGACCACTAGTACTTATTACATACTCATTGCGTAGCTGATTAGCGGTACGATGGCAACTCTTTGAAATCTCTGGATTGAAAACAACTTGAACTTTGCCATCTCTATCTCGCAAATCAATAAATATAAGACCCCCGTGGTCGCGCCGCCGATCAACCCAGCCAGCAAGGGTGACCTTCTGTCCTTTGTTCGCTTTGTTCAGCTTTCCACAACCGTGGCTTCTAATCAAACAGAATGCCCCCATAAATACAATACAAAGCAGATTATAGCCTACGCAGCTATAATCTTCAAATAGAGTTCTTTATTTTATCGCTATCTACAATAAGGGAAGTTGTTATGCTGCTTCGTAGGAACCGAGTATGAATTCAAGATCATTTTGGAAGGATGTCACCTTATTTTTTGAGAACAAACTAGTATCAACATCAAGAAGCAATTTTGTCTCTCCCCGAGCAGATCCCAGGATATGTCCACGGATACATTCTTCATCTTTTATTTTAAAAACTAAAGTACCTCGTGAAATAAAAGATGAAGAATCACTGGGCAGTGAATAGGTTTCCATCTTTGATTGATCGACAATAGCACCCTGTTTAGCAATCAGGTCTTGCACCTCATCAAAGAGTAACTCCGGCCTTATTTCTCTATAGTTCTTTTTTATCTGCATACACTCCTCCTTAACAAATAATTATCTTCATGACATTTGTCTCAAAATATTAACAAACAATTTTATGATAGTTATACATAAAAAGTAAAAATAATGTTTAACTTGACCGAATAATAATT
>CP070729.1:152672-157948 GCA_020351185.1 Dehalococcoidia bacterium
TAGTTTTAGCCAGTGCAGGGCTTTTTAGGCAGAGTTAATCGAGTTACAACCGTCTATTTGATAAGTCCTCTCAAAAGTGAATACGTCATCGTCACTTGGGGATATTTATAAAATTTTGTGTATATATCCTTATTATTTACCATTGTTCATAAAACTTGGGTAGTGGGGCTGCTGGATATACCAAGTCAAAATTTACAGAACTTAAGGGAATTATACTTATGAAATAAACATAATTCGGCTCACTTTACGGATGAGGATTACTGTTATCAACGATTTATCAACATCTTTTATATTAGACTGAATTTTTTATAATTAGGCCTAATTAACAGCTCAATCTATATTTGTCCATCTAGCTAATGCCCGTGTAAAATGTGGAGATTAATACCAATAAACCGAGACAAAGATGCCCTCAGAAGTCCTACTGATAAACTCAAATATCACCAAACCACCTGTAAGTCCGGTCGGCCTCGAATATGTTGGTGAAGCTCTCGCCGAACATCACCTATCAATTAAAGTTCTTGATCTCACTTTTAAGTCGGACTGGCAGGCAGCTTTACGTCAGGAATTATCTGATAGCGACCCGAGTATTATTGGGATAACCGTTCGCAATACCGACGATTGCTCGTATGTTTCAAAGCAATCGTACCTACCTTTAATACAGACGATGACCACGGAAATTAAACAACTAAGTCAGTCACCAATAGTACTCGGTGGCGTCGGATTCTCCATAATGCCGCAACCTATTCTGGAACTGACTGGAGTAGACCTGGGTATTATCGGTGATGGGGAACAGACATTTACTTATTTAGTAAAGTGTATACAGCAAAAAAGAGAATATCTCGATCTGCCCAATTTGGTATACCAGCATCAGGGTAAGATCGTGGCCAACAAAAGGATTGATGGTCAGCTCGATGAGATGCCATTTCCCAGACGTCGGTTGATTGACAATAAGCGCTACCAAGAGTTAGGCGCTATGGTTGGTATCGAAACCAAAAGGGGTTGTGGGCAGAAGTGTATCTACTGCGCTGATCCAGTTGCCAAAGGAAATAACATGCGTCTCCGCCCACCCAAACTGGTTATACAGGAACTGAAAGATCTGCTAACACAAGGAGTTTCCTGGTTGCACTTAAGCGACAGCGAGTTTAACCTGCCTCTAGATCATGCCAAAGAAATTTGCATGGCAATCATTAACGCCGGTATTCATGATCAATTGAAATGGTATTGCTATTGCTCGCCTATACCCTTTGACGTAGAACTTGCTCATTTGATGAAATGCGCCGGTTGTTATGGTATCAACTTTGGTGTTGATTCTCTTTGCGACCAGCAACTGAGAAGAATCGGCAGAAAACACACCATCGGGGATATACAACGACTGGTAAAACACCTGAAAAGGGAACAGTTAAATTACATGTTTGATCTTCTGATCGGTGGCCCCGCTGAAACGCCAGAAACGGTAAAAACATCCTTCGATAAGATACGTAAATTAAATATTCCACTAGTTGGGATATCAGTCGGTGTAAGAATCTATCCAAAAACATCTCTAGCTAAATCGATTGTGGATGGACAATTAATTAAGGGATTATCTCCCCAAAATGCATCTCATAACTTTTCTGCGCCTACATTCTTCGTATCACCATATCTCGGACAGGATCCTATCTTACTGCTTAAAGAGTATATTGGTGAAGATCCTAGATTCCTCTTTCTTAGCTCTCCATCCGATACTGGAAGCTACAATTACGCCGGAGATGACCTGCTCTGTACAACTATAAAACAAGGAGCTAGAGGGGCATACTGGGATATTATCAGTAGAAATCCAAAGGTTTTCAGGTAATACCCCCAGGTTCCAATTATGCATGGATCGTGAGATTGCATGATGGTTAGAGTTGGACCTAACAATTCATAAACAATTCCGGTCTTTTTCTCAGGTTGTTATTTGGTCAGTTGCCCAGTTGTTTTCCTTCTCTATTATTCAACCATTCCTGCTCAGTGGTGGTTAATAACCTTTACTTAGATAGTAAGAGTAAGTTTCGTAGGATGGTCTAATTGGATTAAAAACAAATCCTTGTATCCAATCCCGGAAAAAATATACAGCTATATTCTGCGATAAAATAATACTGGGTATCTCCTCATAATATAGTTGTACTAGCTGGTTATACAGTAGTTGTCTTTCCGATTTATCAACTGAGGCAACAGCTTCTTCGATTAGATCATCGACCACTTGATTTGAATACCGCTGCCATTGAGCAAAAGTTCCACTACTATGCATATATGGAAATACAAAGTTGTGGGGATCTGGATAGTCAGCAGTCCAGCCATTGAGGTACATCGGCAGGCGACCGTATACCATATTATCAAGCATGTTTGGCCAACCCATCAGCTGAATATTGACCTTAAACAGTGGATTAATTGTAAACAGATTATTTTGGAGAATTTCACAGGCTATCTCACCTGAAATGTCCCCAGCGGAATAAACGAGTGTCAGCTCAAATCCTTTCTCCCATAAATCCCCTCCCCAAGCTTGACGTAGGTAATTTTCTGCCTTCTCCAGATCAAGATCGTATTTAGGCCAATCTTGCTGAAAATATGGAACTCCTTCAACTATAGGCGAGGCTATTTCTTGCCCGTAACCCGACATACCTTCTGTAATATAAGTATCCCAGTCAAAAGCATAAGCAAAGCCCTTGCGTACATTCGAATCGCTGAAAAAATCATGTGGAATACCATCTCCATCTAAACGCCCACTGCCTACCAGGGTACTGCTTGGATCAATATCAAATTGAAAAAAGAAAGCCTGATTAAGCAAAGTGGGTAAATTATCATAGGCTGTAATTTCGTCGATACTACTCATTTCTTCGTAAGACACAAAGGGTACAACAGCGCAATCGACATCCCCCAATTCAAACATTAATTTCCGTAACGACCACTCTTCAACTATTTTGGTAACAACACCTCTGAAGTGAGCGGGTTCGCCCCAGTAATTATCATTTCTAACCAGTGCTATTTCCGTTGCTACTTGCCAGTAATCTAACATAAAAGGACCTGTTCCATTGGTAATTGAATTTACCGGAGAACCCCCTGGAGGTGGGTTATTCAATGCAAAATAAGATTCTTGTGTGCCAGTCCAATCACCATTTGCCACACACCAGTCCTTATCAACAATCGATCCCCATGAAGAAGCCAGAATCTGCATAAATGGCTCGTAAGAATTTGCCAGGTTAAATTGTACCCAGTCGCCATCAACCTCAACCTTATTTTTTATCTCATCTAATGGGATCAATCCATCGTTGGTTCTAGATGAATATATCCCCAATCCAAATAAAGGCTCGAAAAACATCCATTGTGGTCCCAAGCTATAGTCATGGACCATTCCACGTTCAAAGGAGTATTCTACATCTTCAGGTGTAAGCGGATTTCCATTATGAAAATACACATCTTTTCTGATTTTAAACCGATAAGTTAAGCCACCATCTGATATCTGCCATTCTGTTGCCAGACATGGTAGAAATTCACTTGTACTATCAGCGGCATATGTTATCAGTGTTTCGTAAATATTTTCTAATTGTCCGGCGCTAGCCGTATCATATGCAAAGGCGGGATCAAGGGTTACGATATCTGAGGTTGTCGCTATAATAAAGTAGTCGTAATTTTTTATATTCGTTACCTCACCATTGCCTTGGCCAGCTCCTCCACAAGCGCAGAGCGATACAAATAAAATACATATTAGTAAGCCCGGTATTATTTTATTAGCTGTTTTCATTAATCTTATCACTCT
This sequence comes from Dehalococcoidia bacterium, assembly GCA_020351185.1. Lineage (GTDB taxonomy): Bacteria > Chloroflexota > Dehalococcoidia > Dehalococcoidales. The sequence goes on from CP070729.1 coordinate 156,445, forward strand.
CCTTGTGGGGGAATCCTTAGCCGCATTCTACTATTAGTTTCCGATAATTTCAATAACTATCATCGAAATGACGACCGACGAGAGTAAAGGGTGATAGGTAGCACTGTTTTACGACTTGAGCAAAGATTCTACCAATCAAAGCAACTTTTTCCTTTCCCCTACGTTATTTTATTAATGAGATATCTAATACTTAAAAACAGCCATATTTAAAGTAGGAATCCAAAATGTCAAATCAATACAATAATATTCTCCAAAGAGCCAGAATAATAAATCAACCTACCTGGGATAAAAGTAGATCCAATTTTGATTTATTTTCAAATCATACGATTGGCCATGATCTCATGGAAGGAGATATTCTGCTTTTCAAAAGGGATCAAAGGAATATAACTTCGGGGATTTTAACAAGGTTCCTAAAGAGGATGTACCGTTTCTGGGATGGATGGGGCTGGCATATGGCCTATGTATATGAAATTTCAATCGATGGTTCTATTATTGTTGCTGAATCAAAGATAGGTGAGGGAGTCCAAATAATTAAATATAATTCTGGTGATCTATCGGGTGAAGTGCGTGTATATCGATGGATAGACCAACCAAACCTTGCTGAACTTAAGAATTTCACCCAGATACATATAGGATGTGCCTATGATTTAGCTTGTTATTTCTGGACCGGATTACAGCTGCTGGTTAAGAAATTCGTGGGCTATACAATTCCCAGAATTTACAACAATAAATACACCTGTTGGGAACTAGTTTGCGAGATGGTACAGGTTATGGGTAAGCCATTACAACCCGTCGAAAGATATCCACTCATTCCTGAAATAGTAGAAGTCATCAACAGGGATGGCAATAGAATATACTAAAGAAATAATTTTTTGACAGCTTAGTTGCATTTCTATAAGCTTACTGCGTGAAAAAGTATCTATATCAGCATGCTTGGTTCCAGCTGTTTGCTTTAGGCTTCATTTTCTTCTTAATTTCGGAAGCTGTTTTTCTAGTCACCGGAAGTTTAGTATTTTTTTTGCTGGTAGTTTATATCGGTGCATTCATCGTGCCGGTTACCTTTGTAACCTACTTCTACGAATACGTGCGCGATAGAGACATATCACAACCATTGCTGACAACCTCATTCGTAATCGGTGGAACAATAGGTCTGGTGGCTGCTGGTTTGCTAGAGTCTGAATCACTAAGCAATCTGAGTACATCTTCTTTTTTTCATGTAGCCATAATCGAAGAATGCGCCAAGCTAATATTTCCGCTTTTAATGTTCATTGGCTGGAAATACAAGCATGAAGCTGATGGACTACTTTTTGGCGTGGCTGCTGGTATGGGCTTTGCGGCACTAGAAACATTAGGCTATGCTATCACTTTTTGGGCACAATCAGGCGGGGATATTAGTGGTTTGCAGCAATTACTGATTATCCGCGGTGCGACCTCACCGGCTGGACACGCCGCTTGGACCGGTTTTGTTTGTGCCATAATGTGGCATCAAAGGCAGAAAACAGGA
>CP070729.1:158048-163083 GCA_020351185.1 Dehalococcoidia bacterium
ACCAACCAAATTGCTTTTGTAGCCCCATGGTGACCTGATGTTAAGAAGATGTAATCTTCATGCAGGTTGGTTGACCCCATGATGTTTTCATAATCCCAACCCGGTAACCACAGCTTTTCTCCCTCAGGGCTGAATAAGGGGAATAACTCCTCAGCAGAGTGATTCATCTTGAAACTTGTTTGATGTTTTATTGTAGCCATATTATCTCCTTAAAAAGGTCACTATATTTAAATAATATAAGTTGGTTAAGAAGATTGTAAAATAAACAAAGTGGCAGCGATTGGATTTGAACCAATAGTTAAAAGTATAAAAGATACTCAATGCAGTATAATAGTCTTTAAGACTAGCAAATAGGCTGTCTTAAGGAGGTGCTTTATGTCCAAAGGGACAATAATACGGCTCATTGAGCGTGGCTTCGGATTTATCAAATCAGAAAAAGAAGAAATTTTCTTCCATCGCAGTAGTCTTGAAGGAGTAGAATTCAATAACCTTAGCGAAGGACAGGAAGTGGAGTTTGAGAAGGGCCAAGGACGTGATGGTCGTCCTGCAGCAGTTAAGGTAAAGCTTACCGAGACTCCAAGAAAAGGTTCAGGAGAAGGTACAAGTGATAGTGGTGGTGAGGGTGGAACTGATATGTAATGCCATATGCAATAGACGAAATTGATATTAGTTATTTAAAATCTTATTTAGTGCTGATATAGTCTAAACATAATAAAAGTGGCAGCGATTGGATTTGAACCAACGATTAATGGTTATAGGGATGTGGGAATGTTTTTATGAGTAGGATAAAAAGTGAAGGGAGCTTCAATAGAGGCTCCCTTCATGGTTGTTCTCAACGATTTTTGGCTATTTAATCAAAATAAGGATAGAAACGTATCTGGAATAGTTTAGTGCCGTCGTTAACGACCTCACCCTCTGTGGTAACAACATCAGCGATATTGAAAATCCACTCATCAATGTATTGTGTTGCTAAATCGCCCTGAGTAGCTAACCAAGCAGCAACATCATCGGTGTCTAAGTTGCCATCGTTATCGAAGTCTCGATTATCTGGTGTTAAGGCATTCGCATCATAATCGCCCAGTGGTACGTCCCAGATGTCTATTATCCCATCGGGAATTCCATCATCAAGCGAACGATTAGTATCAAGGCTGGCATCAACAACCCAACCGGTGAACTCGAAAAGATGAGTCATTTCCCTAGCCTTCGAATTACCCTTGCCTTTAGCATCAGGATCTTCAAACCTGTAGAAGGCTTCTTCCCCGGCATAATAGGTAGCATTCCAGGTTATTAAGCCTAGTGCAACCATTTCCTCATCTAAGTTATAGGCGTCTGTTACCATGTTGGGAGAGAAAATTATATTACTTCGATCCTGAGGATCATCTTTACCATTCTGAGGCTTACCTAAAATCCTGCCATAGACATAGAATCCATCAACTGCTATTGTTTCATCTAGTTGCGTATCTTCATTAAAAACTACGACTTTCATCGGTAGACTTACACTGACTTTGCCATCGGCTGAAGCACAGGGATCGGTAACGGTGAGTTCGGTCAGCGAGCTTTTCTTGTTTGTCTGGTATTCAATTATCGAAGTACCATATTCGTCAATGAATACCGAATTACCACCTGCTTCATGAGTGCAAGGATCATCCAAAGACAAGTCATGCCCGTGAATATTGAGATTGAAGTGCATTCCACTTGGGAACCCATTGCTTTTGGCTATTACCTCTGGTGATTTACCAGCCATTACTGGCGAGGCAATTATAAGTTGAATTACCATAGCTAATGTGAGTGTTATTAATAATCCTTTTTTCTTCAAAAATATCCTCCTTGAATGTGATTCATCCAGTATAAAGGAGGAATTGTGCGCTGCATATATCCCATTTGGGCTAATATTGGAAAGATATTTTACTTATAGGTTGATTTTTTCTTTACATTCAAAAGAAAAATATGTTTGTAAGGGTTTACCAAATATAGTAATAAGAAAGAAGGAGTAATAAAGATTCAGGAGTACATAAAAAAAGTGGCAGCGATTGGATTTGAACCAACGATTAAATGAGTCAACAGGGATGTGGGAATGTTTTTAGGAGTGAGAATTAAAAGAAGAAAGGGGCAGAGCCTGAATGCTACTCCCTGCCTCCATTATAGTTTTTATTGCATATCTAACTTTATTTATTCACTCCTTTGCCTTCTGCTTTTTCCCCTGATTCTTTGTTTTGACCAGGCGCATGGTCTTTACCATAGGCCTTACCATCGGCAGGTTCACCCGACTCCTTATTCTGACCGGGAGCATAACCCTTACCATCGGCAGGTTCACCCGGGTCCTTGTTTTGGCCAGGCGCATGGTCTTTACCATAGGCCTTGCCACTGGCAGGTTTGCCTGACTTCGTGTTAAAGGTCATATCCGCGCCGTAAACTGTTCCACCAGCATTCGTTGCCACCACCCGGTAGTGATATGTTGTGTTGGGCGTCAAGCTTAGAATGGATGCACTGACAGCGGTATAGGTGCTTCCTGTGACCAGACTAGGAATTGCAGTCATTGTTGTGCCGTAAGCTGTGGTCAGGCCATATTCAAAGGTAACAGTGGTGCTGTAACCGTTGGCGTTGACCGTACCGTTTAAGGTAGCAGATGAAGTACCAACTTCGGTGGCTGCTCCTGTTGTAGCAGTTGGTGCATCATAAGGGAAATCATTGATTACTCCTGGTGTTCCTGAGTCACCGTCACCGTATGGCGTAGAAGAAGTATACCAATGGGCACCAATACTATTGTCAAGGGAAGGGTCACGCAGAGCCATTGAACGCCCGGTGGGATCAGGAAAAGTTGCACCATTATCATATTCAACACGATCGATTTCGACCAAGCTGTCGTCAAGCAGAACAAGCTCGTCAGAACTATTACCCAAGAAAAAGTCACTAGGATACTGATAGTCAACGGATACACCACCATTCGTGGCAGAGTCACCGTTAATGCCTAACACCAGGTATCCACCGGCTGGTATAACTAATGGCCCCCCATTATCAATAATATGGCTATCAACATCATTGTCTTGAATTGTCCACCCATCGATGTCTATAGCTTGAGCATTCGGGTTGTAGAGCTCAAACCACTCACCGGCACTGTCGTAGACCGCTGATGGGTTCTGCATGATCTCATTAATTATTACATCTCCGGGTCCTTGGGCTAAAGCGGGAGTTCCTAAAATTGTAAAAAGAAGTGACATTGTTAATAATACAGTCATGATTATCCTTTTCATCTATTAACCTCCGTCTCTTGTTTTGGTTGTATGCAGATTATGTAATTTATTTGATAAACTTAAAGTAAATGTAAAATTTAGTATCAATAAAAAACCGGCCCTTAACAGGTCGGTTTCACTACTGACTCTCTACCACCAAAGTGACCACTTTCAGGTGATAGTTCAATGCCCCTGAAAATCGTGTTGTAATTATGTTTGTTTGAATAAATGTTATCAAAGCTAAAAATTGAATACAAGGTCACTCATATTAACATAAGCTAACATTTCTTACATGATTAAAAAGAAAAATTAGAGATAAAAACATAAACTAAAGTGGCAGCGATTGGATTTGAGAAAAACAGAGGGAGTCTGGTGGACTCCCCTAAATACTTATTGAGAATAACATACTTGTCTTTTTTATTTTGAACTAATAGTTGAACTGCCTGATAAGTCGATATCTCCTAAGGTAGGCTGACCTATATAATTAACCTGAGAGCCACCACTCAAGTTGACGCTCAAAGTACTACTAACATTGATGTCGGCTTTCCCGCCACCACTTAAAGTAATATCAGCATTATTAATTGGTAAAAGCTCTAAATCCAGCTGGCTGCCACCTGATCCATCAATAATAAGGGTATCACCTGCACCTTCAAGGTTAATTTGACTGCCCCCAGACAGGTTAAAATCAGCATTAGTAAAGTTTATATCTCCATTCAATTGACTGCCACCTGAAAGTTCTAATGATAAATTGTCGAATACATTAAAACCAGAAATATTGGCCTGAGATCCTCCAGATAATTCGAGCTTAGTTAGATCTGGCATTGTTACTTCTGCTATAGTGGTACATGAATTACAGCCAAAGAGATCGTTTAATAATGAAATACTAAGACTATTGCCCTCCTTTTCTACATTAACATATTCATGTACATTATCATCTGCAGTTATCTTAATGCTAAATGCACTGCCCTGAATGAGTTCAAGCTGGAAGCCATCTTGTACTTCAACCTCAGTAAAACCGGTAAAATGATAAACCTCAGTAAATATATTCCCAGAACCGGTGATTGGCATCCAACAGGCTGATACCACTATCAGTAAAGTAGCTATTAGTAATACCATGAGTATGGTTTTTATTTTGGTCATTCATGCCCTCCGATGTGGTGGATTGGGCACAATTTACTATCTAAATTACATATTGTCAATATCATACTTCATAAGTGGGAATCGTAAACATAATAAAAGTGGCAGCGATTGGATTTGAACCAATAATCTTAAAGTTGATATAAGAGCATACTAGGATTATTTGGTAGGCGGTCGATCCCCTCAAATTCCTTCAATACAATTGATTTAATTTCTTGTTTAATATCTGGCCTGACGTATGTAATGGTCATCTCTTTCTCTCCACCGATACTTTCACAATCATCTTCAATTAACACATCAGGGATAATCTTCTCAGCAATATCTTTATAAGATTCTCCATATTGGCGAAAAACAACCTGTCCCGTTGGGAAATTATATTTTTTCAGAACTAATTTATCTTTTTCAACATCACAAATATTATCATGAGAACTTAAATAGATGATTTCTGCTCCTTTCTTTTTCCAAGACTCTAACTTTTTAACTGCATTACCAATAGGAATGTAAGAAACAAAATCAATAACAGATTCCTCGTCTTCAAGAACCTGTTTAACTATATCTTCTCTTTTGTATCCCTTTGCATCTTTGTGCATTATTGTTGTTCCGTGTAGAAATACTAAAATCTTCATATTTCAATTCTATCAAATACAGCTTTATAAAGCGTACTCTAT
>CP070729.1:163183-168034 GCA_020351185.1 Dehalococcoidia bacterium
TACCCGAAAATGATAGGAAGAAGAAGCTTTTATTTGCTGATAGGAGGGGGGTTGTCGGTGAGAATATGTTTGTATCAAGATAGCGTAAAGTTGACATAAAATGTATATCATATGGTAAAATTAGCTTTAAATATGGTCGGGGCGGCCGGATTTGAACCGGCGACCACCTGAACCCCATTCAGGTGCGCTACCTGGCTGCGCTACGCCCCGTAATTAGCTGATAGGGATATACTAGCACAATTGTGTTTGATGGTAAACAAAAACGCTACATACAATCTGTGGACTCAATTTAGTTTGATATGCTAACATTTTTATGATAGAGGATTGCAATATGGCTGTGAGGGAAATATGCTGCTTGCCCGAAAAGATATTAAGACAAAAAGCTAAGAAAGTACCAAGGGTTGACGCATCGATAAAACGACTGATCGTTGATATGGTGGAAACAATGCAGCAGGCCGAGGGTATAGGTCTAGCGGCACCACAGGTTGGGGTATCACTTAGGATTGCTGTGCTGCAGATGCCAGATGAGGAACCATTCACTATAATAAATCCAAAGCTAGTTAGGCGTGCTGGTGAGAGACTGATCATGGAGGGTTGTCTTAGTGTTCCAGGTTATCAAGGGGAGATAAAAAGGTCAGTTTCAATCACTGTCAAAGGATTAAATGAGTTGGGAAAGGAAATCAGGATTAAAGCTACGGGTCTTATGGCACAAGCTCTCGAACATGAAATAGACCATTTAAATGGCGTTTTATATATAGATAGGATAGAAGATGAAGGTAATTTATACAAGATTGAACCTAAGAAGGATAATGTTGAGCCTTAGATACGAGGGAAAATGCAAGCGGATAAAAAAGTAAAAACACTAGTACAATGTGATTTTGATGGTACGATAACCGAAGAAGATATAAGTTTCCTAATACTTGATAATTTTGCCGATGGAGACTGGCGAAAGTTGTTGAATGATTATCAAATCGGTGTTATATCTGTCGGTAACTTTAACACCGCGGCTTTTAATATGGTCAAAGCCGATAAGGAAACTCTCAAAGAGTTTGTTGAGCAGAAAACCAGAATAAGGGAAGGATTCCCTGAATTATTGGCATTATGCCGTAAAATGGATTACCGTTTTGTCATTGTCAGTAATGGGTTAGAGTTTTATATAAATACGATTCTCCAAATGCTAGGTATTGAAAACATTGAGGTGTTCGCCGCCAAAGCTGAGTTCAATCCCAGTGGAATTAAGGCTAGGTATCTAGGCCCCGATGGCAGTGAGCTACAGAACGATTATAAAGTAACCTATACTAGGCATTTCCTTGAGGATAAATATTATATAATATATATTGGGAACGGTGCCTCTGACGTATACTCTGCCAGATTAGCAAACCATGTCTTTGCAACGGATACCATGCTAGCAAAGTGTAAAAAGATTAAACTGGAATGCACCCCTTTTATCAATCTTAATGATGTAGTCGAAGGGATAAAAGCTATAATATAGCTTCAATTAGATTCTTTTACCAAATATCATACTACCTATCCTGATAATGTTAGCACCTTCCTCGATTGCAACTTTATATGAATTTGTCATACCCATAGATAGGTATCTCATCTTAATATTATCGATAGCTAGGTTTTTAATGTGATCAAAAATCCTTTTTGTTTCAGCGAAGTAAGGCCTTGCATCTTCAGGATCACCTAAGCGTGGCCCCATTGTCATCAAACCTTTTACCCTGATATTGTTAAGTACGGCAATATCTTTCACTAGAAGCTCCGCATTCTCTGGTAGAACACCACTTTTTTGCTTCTCATGACCACTATTTATTTCGATAAGTATTGGCATAACTTTATCTATCAGCCAACAAGATTTGTTGATCTGATGGGCAATCTTAGCCGAATCAACGGTCTCTATCATATCGAATATCCGCACTGCTTTTTTCACCTTATTGCTCTGCAGGTGCCCGATGAAGTGCCACTTTACCTTGGTACCCACCAATGCATAGGTTTCCTCCGCTTCTTGAACATAGTTTTCGCCTATAATCCGAATACCGGCTTCAACTGCTTCCAGAACTTCTCCCGGGCTTCTATTTTTGGCAACAACGACGAGTTCAACATCCTGCGGCAATTCACTTAATAATTGAGTTATATTCTGTTTAATCATTTCAGTCTAAAGAGTTAGCTGAACTATTTGTGTAAGACATCACTTTACTTTATCATAGCACATAAGTTTTAATAAAATTATATATTGAATTCCACATACTCTTAACGGCAAGTGATTACTAAGCGGAAATTTCAGCTTTACTTTAAATGTCTCTATGCGATTTATTCCTCATTAAAATGTTGAAGGTAATCAGTAGAGAATATACATATCCAAGAATTAAATACTAATTACTCATAATATTTTGACGGATATTCAACAAAGATATGTGTAATTACGCCTTAATAGGATAGCTCGATTTATAGCATTCTTGAGATACTATCAGGGTAATGCTATATTATAAACTAAATTTAATAACCCCATAATTGCAGACTTGGGGAAGTGTCGGAACTGGCAGACGAGCATGATTTAGGATCATGTGCCGAAAGGCGTGGGGGTTCAAATCCCCCCTTCCCCATATTATTTAAAGTACAGTCCATTTTGACAAACGAATAGGTCGGATCTAAAATAGCATCTACTATGCGGGAGTAACTCAGCTGGTAGAGTCCCTGCCTTCCAAGCAGGTTGTCGCGGGTTCGAGTCCCGTCTCCCGCTTTTTAAAGCTAAATTGACCCCAAATTGGGGAGAAACAGACGTGAGACTACCTGTCTGCACCATACTCGGAAATGACCATACAAAATATTGGAAAGGTTTAGTCATTACCATTCAATCTTTTAGTTAGTTAATGTACAGTAAAAAGGAGTAATACTTATGACTTTCGAAGGGAATCCTAAGGAAAAGAGTGCTGCTGATAAATTTGGTGAGATATTTAAGGCATTTGGTGATGCAATCAGTGAAATATTTGATGACCCTACTTTAAAAATAAGGGCAAAAGAATTTGGCAGAAATGCAGCTGAATCTGCAAAGGCCATGGGTGGTAGGTTTACAGACGAAGAGGTAAAAAAGAAGTTTAGAGAAGTCGGTAATGCCGCCCATGAATTTAGTCAGAGTGTAAGAGATTCTTTCAGAGGGAAAGAAAATAAAGAGTCTTAATACTTCTCATCATTTTTTAGCTCCCTGTCTAATAATATAACTGCGGATTTCATCTACAACCTGTTCAAGTTGTTTCTTTGTAATCTCCGGGTAAATCGGTAATGAAATCACTCTATCCTGATACCACTCACTCACTGAAAACTCGTCCTTTTTGTGTTTGAGATGACTATATGGCTCTTGGAGATGAAGAGAGTTCGGATAAAAAACCACTGCATGTATACCTTGACTCTTTAAATAAATTAATAGTTTATCTCGCCATTGCTTGTTGCCAGATACACAAATGGTGTAATAGTTATAAGAATGCCTATTGCCCTCTTCTTTATAAGGAATGCTAATGCCCTCTAACTTTATTAGCAGTTGGTCGTAAAAGATAGCCTTTTCATTGCGATGACTAATCCATTCGTTAATATATCTGAGTTTTACCCTTAAGATAGCTGCCTGAAGCGCATCAAGCCTGCTATTAAAACCATCCACAGTATATCGATATGGTTCGGGAGATCCATGAAGTCTTAATACTCGTACCCTTTCTGCAATCTGCTCATCTCGCGTAACCACCATTCCCCCATCTCCATAAGCCCCAAGATTATTTGCCGGGAAAAAACTGAAACAACCGACATGTCCTAATGAGCCAACCTTCATACCTTTGTATTCGGTTCCAACAGCCTGGGCGCAATCTTCGACAACCTTTAATTTATATTTTCGAGCAATTTTCATGATTGCGTCCATATCACATGACTGCCCATAGAGGTGTACAGGGATAATCGCTTTGGTTTTTCTCGAAACCTTTTTTTCGATTTTTGAGGGATCAATATTGTATGTTTTAGCATCTATATCAACGAATTTTGGAGTAGCACCGCAGTGCTTTATCACCTCGGTGGTGGCCGGAGCAGTAAAAGGTGTTGTAATTACTTCGTCACCTGGCTTAATACCACATGCAATGAGAGCTAGATGCAATGCATCCGTTCCCGAAGCTACACCGATAGCGTGATCAACCTTGATGTAAGAAGAAAACTCCTGTTCAAAAGACAGGACTTCTGGGCCCATGATAAAGATGCCTTTCGATAAAACATTGTTAATGGTGGCATCAATTTCTTTCTTTATCATATTGTACTGAGCCTTTAAATCTACAAACTGGATATTCATGTGAGACCTCCATCCCAAATTGAATGCTAAAACCAATGATATACCTAATAATACTTCAAGCTTGGCACCTCATGTCAATAATACTTTTGTATGATATTGGCAGGATTTCCTAATTTATTACCGATTTTCGTGAGTCTTTGGGTTTTCTCATAATATTAGCTGGGTCAAAATCGACTATAATAATAAAGGTATAGACATCTTGTTTATTCTATGTTACACTCCCATAACTTTAGTAATTGGAGGTGTCCATGAAGAAGTCCTTTCTCGCCATTTTTTTAATTGGAGTGTTATTAATAAGTATTTTACCTAGTTGTGGCAAAGAGACTCTCAAGGTTCGCATAGCCACCGATGCTACTTGGCCACCATTTGAGTATGTAGATGAAGCAACGATGGATATTGTAGGGTTTGATATTGACTTGATTAAGGCTATCGCTGACGAAGCCGGACTGGATATTGAAATAATAAATGTTGCCTGGGATCCACTCCTTGCAGGTATGGCTCAATGTCAGTATGATGCTGCCATTTCT
>CP070729.1:168134-172979 GCA_020351185.1 Dehalococcoidia bacterium
TGATGCGATCAGAAAGAAGATGAATGATCTTCTAGGAAAAGACGATCTCGAGGTAATAATAACCAGCGGCGGCACGGGTATTAGTCGTCGAGATGTTACCGTGGAAACAATAATGCCTTTTTTGGATAAGAAAATTGATGGTTTCGGTGAACTATTTCGCTATCTAACATACCAGCAGATTCGCACTGGTAGTATAATGAGCCGAGCGATGGCAGGTACAACTAAAGGTAAGGTGATCATATGTTTACCTGGATCTCTTGGCGCAGTCAATTTAGCTATTGAAAATATAATTTTGCCAGAAATTGGACATATGGTAAGAGAAGCAAAGCGATGAAGTCATTTGGTGCTCTACTCCCCTTCGAAGAAGTTGCAAGGGTAGTTACTACCAATTTAACCCATCACCAGAGTTGAGACTAAAAGTATTGGCGATTGTCTACATAGGGTATTTACTGAGGATATAATAGCTACCCGTAGCACACCTTCATTCGATAGAGCAGCTGTGTATGGCTATGCGGCTAAAGCCAAGGACTCTTTCGGTTCATCTAGATAAAATCCTAGAATTCTTAAAATTACTGGCGTTGTCTACGCGGGTGAAATCCCAAATCTGAGAATAGCATTCGGGGAGTTTGCCTAAATTGCCACTTGGGCTAAAATACCGCCCGGTGCTGATGCAGTGGTTATGGCTAAGGATGTTAATTACACTGAGCATCATATAAAGATTAACAAACCTGTCTATCTTAAAGCCAACATAGCATCAAAAGGCGAGAATATAAAAAGGGCGTATTAATCCTTAGAGAAGACGCCTTTCTTTACTCTGCAAATATCGGCATTCTGATTTCTCAGGGAATCGCCCAGGTTAGTTTTTATGAAAAACCGGTAGTGACCGTTTTCCCTACCGGTGAGAAGATAAGTGAAGTCGGCTATAAACTAAAGCAGGCTCAGATATACGATATAAACTCCCATACCATTAGTGCTGTTATCAGAGAGAAAGGTTGTGGTCCGACTAGATCAAAGATTATTCGAGACAATACCCCTGCTATAAAAAATGCTATAGCGGCAGGAATGAAAACCGATATGATGGGTTTTATGGGGGGTTCTTCAGTTGGTGAAAAGACCTTCTTTTTGAAATTCTTGAAAAAATAAGGGAAATCTTCTTTCACGGTGTCCAAATAAAACCAGGCAAAACTACAATGTTTGCAAGGATAGGGAGTAAACCTGTCTTAGACATGCCTGGTTATCTCACGTCCTGCTCAATAAACGCTTATATACGGTTATTGCCAGCACCGAGAAAGATAGCTCAATTACCAGCAAAAAGAAGCACTCCCATCAGTGCGATATTGGGCGAAAAGATTGTCGGTAGCACTGGCTGTAAACAATTTTTACCAGTCAGGATTGAGGGCGATACAGTTAAGCCCATATTCAAGGAATCTAGAACATTAACCGGCACAGCCAAAGCAGTTGGTTATATCATTGTTAATGAAAATATAGATTTCATGCAGCAGGGACAATCGGTAAAGGTAATTCTCTCCTAGATTTTCGTTATCTTGTCTCCCACTTTTACAACACCGCCACTTATCACCCTTGTGAAGATTCCCTCTAATGGCATTACACAAGTACCTACCTGTTTAAATATAGCACAGCGGTCATGGCACTCCTTACCAATCTGGGTTAACTCTAGCTCAATATCATCACCAATACGTAAGCGGGTTCCGATAGGCAATGTGTGGAGCTCAATACCTTTTGTTGTTAGGTTTTCAGCAAAATCGCCAGGGTGTACATCGGCGCCAAGTTGGCGTATCTTTCGTATGCTCTCTATGGCCAGCAAGCTTAATTGGCGATGGCTGTTAAAATCAGCATGCGCATCTCCAATAAGCCCATAATTTTTCTCCAGAGTTCCTTCTTCGGATGCCTGTTTCTTACAACCTTTATTATCACTTTTACAAACCGCTATTATCTTAGCCACGATTTATTCTCTACCTCTTGTATATGTCCCGCTTTTACCACCCTTCTTGCTTTCAAGGTATATATCGTCTATTGTCATACCTCTATCAACTGCCTTACACATATCGTAAATCGTTAGAGCGGCTACCGAAGCAGCTACCAGAGCTTCCATCTCAACTCCAGTCTTACCGCTACTCTTTGCTTCTGTTTTTATTTTAATAACTTTACCATCCACAAAATTAAAATCAACGCATACATTATCAATAGTTATAGGATGGCAAAGAGGGATTAGATCAGCTGTTTTTTTTGCTGCCATAATGGCGGCTACCCTAGCTACTGATAATACATCGCCCTTCATTATCTGGTTTTGCTTTATTTTCTCTAGCGTATCTGATTTCATTCTTACGCTACCGTTTGCCACCGCTATGCGCACGGTATCATTTTTTGGCGAAACATCCACCATTTTTGCTTGCCCCTTGGAGTTTATATGGCTAAATTCTCTCATAATAATCACTTATTTTAATACATTAGCCACCTATCTGCCACATCTGCCGCTGACCAGGGGTATATTCCCCATTCAATCGGTGTCCTTTCCGCTTTAACAATGCTGCTTGCCTCATAAGCTCTACTAGAGTATCAATATTGGCACCCGTTCGTATTGAAGTTTTTATATCAATTTCATCGTCTTCAAGTAAGCATGGTCTTAATCTGCCATCAGCGGTTAAGCGAAATCGGTTACAGGTATTACAAAAACATTCGGTAACAGGACCTATAAAACCAATAGTACCCTCAGCATGCGGTAGTCGGTAGTATTTTGCCGGTCCCCTACCCGATGTTGTCAGGCAAGGCTGAAGAATACCGAGGGATTTCTCAATCACAGCTTTTATTTCTGCAACTGATACTAGTTTGTTGTTCCCCGATTTCATATGCACTAGAGGCATCATCTCTATAAATCTAACATTCCAGCTATTGCTTATACTCATTCTAGCAAAATCTATTACTTCGTCATCATTCATCTCTCTCATAACCACCGTGTTTATTTTAACCGGAGTTAGTCCGATTTCTTGCGCCGCTTCAATACTACTAAAAACCTCTCCTAGCCTATCACTGCCAGTAATCTCTTTATATCGCTCTTTCTTTAACGTGTCCAGGCTTATGTTCACCCTCTTAAGACCAGCTTCTTTGAGTTCCTTAGCATATTTGTATAGCAACGTTCCATTGGTAGTAAGCGTTATATCATCAATATCTTTCATATTAACTAGAAGATTAACCAATGCACTTACGTTAGGTCTCACTAGCGGCTCACCTCCGGTTATTCGTAAACCTCTGACACCAAGTCTCACAGCCGCTTGAACAATCTTCTGAATCTCTTCATAACGCAGGATATCATCGTGAGATAGACGGGGAACTGCTTTCTCTGTACAATATATGCAGTTGAGATCACAACGGTCGGTCACCGAAATTCGCATATAGTCAATTCGACGATGATAGATATCTAAAAAACCGCTCAATCTTTAATCTCCAATCTTTTATATTTTATTAACTTAATAAAAAAGATGCCTCACAAGAAAAGGCATTAAAGGGTATAAAGCCAATATACGATACCCCTCCTTTCCAAACACGGGCGGCATAAACGTTTCCCTTTATACCTCAACCGGTTACCGTCCATAGATAATAAACCGTTAGGCACAGGTAACTCGAAGGGCTACATTCTAATACTTATGCTTAATTAAACTTATCATTTTTACCTTATAGTGTCAATTAAATCCATATAAGACACCTGATTTAATCGATAATTTGATTTTGTGCTATAATTCGCTATTCTGGCCTCCAAAGGAGATTATTTTGAGTAAAGTTGCCATTGTTACTGATAGCGTTGCCTGCCTACCCATTGAGCAGGTGTTAAAATTTGGAATTAGAGTTTTGCCCATAAAGATATTTTTCGAAGATAAGATCTACCTTGATGGTGTAGACCTTTCTCCATCCGAAGCTTATCAACTACTCGCAAGGGCACCGGATAGGTTTTCAACTTCTCCTTCCTCACCGTCTGAATACGCCAATTTATTTCATGAACTAGTTACTGATAAGCATGATGTATTCTGCCTAACTATTTCCTCGAAATTGAGTACTGCTTTTAATGTAGCCACTATAGCTGCCGAGCAAGTAAGGCATGAATCACCTCAATGTACTATTGAAATAATGGATTCCCAAAACGCTACCGCTTCACAGGGTTTCATAGCACTAGCAGCCGCACAATCCGCTGCCGAAGGAAATGAACTAAATGCCGTTACTAAGGCAGCTAATATAGTCAAGGACCGTGTTCAATTCCTACTTGCTCTTGAAACGATCCGCCATGCATACCGCACTGGGAGAATCCCCAAAATCGCCACTCAGATGGGTTCGATACTGGGTGTGAAACCATTACTATCTATTTCGAATGGGGTAGTTCGGGTAAGAAGTATTGCTAGGACGAAACAAAGTGGTTTAAAAAAGCTAATCGAGATAATGAAGCGCAAGGTAGATAAAAAACCTGTACATGTTGCCATCATGCATACCGCAATTCCAGATGAAGCGGAAAAATTGAAAAAGTACATTGCTAATGAGTTCTATTGTATTGAACTGTTCCTTACCGAAGTTAGCCCAATTATAGGGTATTCCATCGGTCCAGAGGCTCTCGGTGTTGCCTTTTATACCCTACCTTCCGAATAATATCACAGACATTCAGATTTATCTTTGCACATTTGATTCATTTTAACTGGCAATTCTTTCGCTGATCGTCTTAGGGTCCTCAAATTTTTTGTTATTGTGAAGTATATTTTCCTGTTAGAAGTTGTTGAAGAAGGAAAACATCATCTTGATTTTTTTCACTATCCTTTCCACTCTTCATGCTAGTCCTATTCTTAC
>CP070729.1:173079-177780 GCA_020351185.1 Dehalococcoidia bacterium
TTATACAGCTGCTATTATCACTTATTTTTTGAACTGCAGAATTATCATACCGATCATCATAAAGAGAAAACCAACACCGAGACCAATTAGGATACCTGGAACGATATCATCCATTAAAAAACCAATACCCAAACCTATAAGGATTCCTGCAGGTATCGCCACTCCAGTTACGCCCCATTGTCTCTTCTCTTCCTCTGATTGTGGTGACATTCATAACCTCCAAGTTTTTCCAAGCATTTTACCATGATAACCTATTGATATTAAATATACGTAGATAAAAAAGTGGCAGCGATTGGATTTGAACCAACGATTTGAGTAACTATTTTATCAATTATCTTTGTGTTAATGTGTCCTTACAAGAAAGATTGGGCTTACTCCTTCACGTATCACCTTATTTGTAACATCCCCGTAATCACTGGATACATACCCAGTCCTTCCGTGTGTTGCAAGAACTGTCAAACAAAATGGCTCCTTGATGGCAAATTCATTTATTCTTTGGGCTGCTTTTCCAAGTAGTATTTTTGATTTAACTCTAAGACCAGAATCTGTAAGGTTTTTCTCTACTCCGGTCAGATATTGTTTATACATCTTTTTTAATTCAGAAGTCATATGGTTGACATATTCCTTCCACCCATACATTTGACTTGCCTCACTTAATTCGGACGGAATTGAATATTGCTCGCAAACCGCCATAAGAACTACATCTAATTCTTTATCACATCGCTGTTTTGCTAGCTTTTCAACATAAGGAAGCACTGATTCTGCTAATTTGGAACTATCTAGAGGAATGAGAAGTTTAATATGAGGCCATTTATCATAAGTTATCTCTTGAGTAATCTCGGTACGAACCAATAACACAGGAATTTTTGAAGAACGAAGGACTTTGTCAGCTACGCTGCTAATACTCCACTTCTTGATTCCCGAATAGCCGTGTGTTGCCATCAGTATAAAATCAAATTTATATTTTTCAGCATAAGAGAGAATTTGTTCAGCTGGATAACCGATTGTTATTTCACCCTTGATTATTATTGTCTTAGCTTTCTTTTTCAGTGCCGTTTTTAGTTGAACCTCTTTCGCTTGGTTGGCTATTGTCTCAGCAATCTGGTCAACATAAGCTTTATGCATAGTATTAAAAGCTTGTTCTCCAGGCGAGCAAACATGCAGGATTATCACGTCTAAATCTAGACTCACAGATAGTTCTATAACATAAGGGCAGATTACTTCTTCCGCTAGTCGCGAACCATCTAATGGAACAAGAATTTTCTTAAACATTTACTTTATCACTAAGTAATATACCATAGGCACTAGTGTATGAATACCTAAAATAAACAAAGTGGCAGCGATTGGATTTAAACCAACGACCAAAGGTTTGCTCGTCCCTTTGTTTAATTTTTTAAGCAGGAATTATCATTCTCTTTTTTGTGCGCATAAAGTGGGTAATACCAACAATTACCGGTAATAAAATACTATATGCAACTAATAAGCCCGGTATGGAAAACCACCAGCATAGTAATGGTAGTGTTACAAACATTACAATGCTAGCCCTCATCACATTCCCTGTTTTTATTATGATTGCAATAGCTAGTGCCCCCGATATCAACATTGGTACGGTAATTAAAACAGAAAATACACCTATGGTTGTACATTCGCCCCGACCACCACGGAAACCCAGGAAGATAGGCCAGTTATGGCCGATGACAGCGGCTACACCAGCCAGCAATATTGCCAGTAGTGGAATGCCTATAGCATAAGCCAAGAGGACTGCTAGAGCTCCTTTAATGGCATCTATTATGCCAACAATAATTCCAGTCTTGGGGCCAAGTTGACGAAATGCATTTTGGGCACCCATATTGCCATCACCTATCTGGCGGATATCTCCACCCCTTGTGATATGCCCGGCAATATAGGCGGTAGGTATAGAACCCAGGAGATAATCTAAAATAATTACTAATACTAGCATAATACTATTAGTACACTTATTGATTAGAACTTTGTTTTCATACCCTTCTTTTTAAGGGCAGCCCTCTGTTTGTCACGATACTCTGGGTCTTGCCACATCTTTTTGGTAGCAGCACGAAGCTTAGTTCTATATTCAGGGTCTTGCCGATAGTCTTTTTTCTCCATCTTTGTCTCAACTAAGTAATTTACATACTGTCTGGCAGTGGTACAATATCCTTTTATTCTATCATCACGTACTACAGCTTCAACTTGTTGTCCACAAGCAGGACAAACCACTTTTATAAACTTGGTATTCTCCATTTAGTAATATCCTTTTGGTTTTTAAGGTGGGTGTCACAATGAAAATCTACTCCCCGATATAGGTGATGTCAAGACCTGTGAAGCCTAATAGTTGAGCAGCACTTCAAGATAGGGCTTACTTCTTAATACAGTGCGCAAGGGTGTCAATCTTAACTTTGTGAAATGATAACACATATTATCATTCAGATAGCTGCAAACTATCAGATTTGCAAGAGTTGTTTAAGAGAAAGTCGAATCTAGAGGGATTGTTAAAGGGTAGGAGGTCGAGTTGGTTAAGAGTGAAGATAGAAAGATTAAATAAATGATAGATTAAATTCAATCGCTGCCACTATTCTTATCTCCCAATCATATCCGTATAAAGGGTAGAAACATATGATAAAATGTTCGCAATATTAATTGTAGAGGTACGCTTATATGACACAGGAGACAGATACAACACAAGAAAAAAGCTGGCTTTCAAAAGCCCGTGCTCAAACAGCCATCAAGAATCTAAACAAGAAACACATCAACGCCTTGTATGCTTCAAATCGGAATAAAGCGCTATCTTTAATTTTGGATATGGTTCCTGATGGTGCCACAGTTGTCAGAGGTGATTCAATCACCTTAGAGCAAATGGAAGTAATATCAACTTTGAAAAAACGTGGCAAAAACCGTATAACAGACCCTTTTGAAAGGGATAGCAGCGGCCAGTTACTATACGCATACACATCGGAGAAAGCCTTGAACATGTATCGGGAAGCTTTTTGTGCAGATGTGTTTCTAACCGGAACTAATGCCATCACTCTCGATGGCAAACTGGTGAATACTGATGGAACTGGAAATCGAGTAGCTCCCATAATATTTGGACCGAAGAAAGTCATTATTGCAGCTGGTGTTAATAAGATCGTTAATAATGTTGACGAAGCTCGCAAGCGTATCAGCGATATCTGTGCACCTCTGGATGTGAAACGCTACATATTAAAGTATGGCGAGAAGGAATATGAGACCTTGCCTTGTGCCAAAACTGGCCTTTGTTCAGACTGCAGAAATGAACTGAGATTTTGCTGTTATACTGTAATTATCGAAGCAGCAGCCATAACAGAACATAACAGAATTAATGTGGTGTTGATAGGGGAAGAATTGGGATACTAATAACCCTTTTCTACCTGATAAAATATTCGGCAAACGAGGTAGAATAAACAAATTAAGCTGAATTATAAAGGAGGATACATATGAGTAAGGTGACGCTAGGTCCACAGACTTTAGTCTATCCTAAACCGGCTTTCTTGGTAGGGGCTGATGTTGATAACAAACCCAACTTTTTGGCAGTTGCCTGGGGTGGTGTTGCCTGTGGTACACCACCGATGATTTCGGTAGCTATACGTTATAGCCGCTTCACTTTAAAAGGTATTAGGCAAACAGGATCTTTTTCAGTAAACATAACATCCAAGGGTTTAGCACTGGAAACGGATTACTGTGGTGTTGTTTCTGGTTCTAAAACCAATAAGGTAATTGATTGTGACTTTAAAATATTCTATGGTAACCTCACACATGCACCGATGATCGAGCAGTACCCGATCAACCTAGAGTGTAATGTTGTTCATTTACTTCAACTCGGCAGTCATTACCTAGCTATCGGTGAGGTTCTTGAAACGTATATTTCTGAGGATTGTCTGACAAATGGTGAGCCCGATGTAATGAAAGTAAATCCGATTAGCTATATTGAAGGACAACCTGGTGATTATTATTGTCTGGGGGAAAAGGTTAGCAAGGCATTTCAACATGCTAAGAAATTCAAAAAGAAATAATAATAATTTGTCTAAATGACCTGGTAGACCCATACCTGGTGATAAATATCAGGTTCACCCTTGGGCAAGATCTGTATCTTATCGCTTTCTTCTACAAGTTTCCATGAACCGGCTGATTCAAGTTCGGCTTGAATTTGTTCAAATCCCTTTTCCTGATAGATATCAGGCCTGAGAGTATATACGATGCAGCCTCCAGGTTTTGTTATTCGCACAAGTTCATATAGAGAACTGGCAGGGGCATGACCCAAAGTGAGAGTACCTACACAGATTACTGCATCAAAACAATTAGTCTTGAAACCAAGCGTTTCGCCCATTACCATGCGATGAAGTTTCTTATATACCTTCTTTTTACGTGCCTCTCTTAGCATATCCTGTGACATGTCCATGGCAATTAGGTCACAATATCCCATTTTGCTTAAAATCTCACCCACTAGCCCTGTTCCGGCACCGGCATCCAAAACCTTGGCATCTGTTCTAACGTATCGTGCAAAATACTCAACAGCAGCCGGAGGTCCCCTGTAGGTAAAATCTTTTGCTAAATCTTGGTCATAGTCCTTAGCCCAATGATCATATCTAGCTTCAAGTTCCTCGTTATCTTTGGAGGAATAAACCCACTGAACTCGATTTTTACTATCCATGACAGTTCTCCTTAAAA
>CP070729.1:177880-182412 GCA_020351185.1 Dehalococcoidia bacterium
GGGTCGATATAGTTTATCGCCGTTCCGAGCAAGAGATGCCGGCCCGCCGTGAAGAGGTCGAAAATGCTATGGAAGAGGATATACATTTCAAGTTCCTTACAAATCCGAAACGCTTTATCGGCAACGAAAAGAACTGGGTGACGGGTATGGAGTGTCTTGAAATGGAACTGGGTGAACCAGACGCTAGCGATCGGCGCCGTCCTATCGTCAAACCAGGAACTGAATTTGTTATGGATGTGGATGAGGTGGTTGTTGCCTTGGGTACCACGCCTAACCCGCTTATTGCGGCTACCACCCCCGAACTGGAAACGACCAAATACGGTACCGTAGTAGCCAATGTAGATACCGGCAGAACGGTCAAGGATAGAGTTTGGGCGGGTGGTGATGTAATCACCGGTTCGGATACAGTGATCAGCGCCATGGGGGCTGGCAAGCGAGCTGCCGCTGATATAGATGCTTATTTGAAAACTAGATAAACCTCAAACAGGTTTATAGAGACACAAAAGGAATTAATTTGGAAAATAAACACAATCATTACTTCAAGGCTGACAATGCTGAGAGAAGGCTCTGGCAGAATCCGGAGGCGATTCTGGCAACTATCGGCTTGAAACCGGCTTTAACGCTGGTAGATATCGGTTGTGGCGGCGGTTTCTTTGCTCTGCCAGCAGCTAGGATTACACGAGGAAGGGGTATGGTATACGGAATAGATATCAATGCTGATTACCTACGCGAACTCAATGAGTTGGCCGTTAAAGAGAAGCTGGATAACCTTATTCTTACAGTTGGTAAAGCAGAAGAAGTCATTGTGTGTGAGAGATGTGCCGATATCGTATTTTTCGGTCTAGTATTGCATGATTTTGAAGATGCGGTAAAGGTGATTCGAAATGCCAACCGGATGCTAAAACCAGGTGGGCACCTGTTTAATCTGG
Source organism: Dehalococcoidia bacterium (assembly GCA_020351185.1). Classification (GTDB taxonomy): domain Bacteria; phylum Chloroflexota; class Dehalococcoidia; order Dehalococcoidales. The sequence goes on from CP070729.1 coordinate 178,810, forward strand.
ACTGGAAAAAGGAGAGGACTGATCGCGGTCCTTCTTTTAAGAAGAGATTTAGCCAGGAATATGCTGCGGGACTTATCGAGGCGGCTGGCTTTGCTATTGAAAATATCAAAACCTCAGGACGCTACCATTATCTAATCAGTGCCTTAAAACTACCGGAAAGGTAAATCAAGTAACTTTTTCCAAAAACCCGCCCGTCGGATCTAAATACGACGGGCGGGTATTGTTTTTTAAGCGGTTTTATATGGCAAGAATAGTCTTCAAATCTGTTTCCGGTGTCGATATCGGCTTGATGTCAAACTTTTCGACCAAAACATTCAGTACGTTGGGGGATATAAATGCCGGTAGTGATGGACCCAGATATATGTTTTTTATACCCAGCGAAAGCAGAGTAAGCAGTATACAGACAGCCTTCTGTTCGTACCATGACAGTACCAGTGTCAATGGTAGTTGGTTGACATCGCATTCAAAGGCTTTGGCTAAAGCTAGAGCAACCTGTATAGCCGAATAGGCGTCATTACACTGCCCCATGTCTAAAAGCCGCGGCAGTCCACCTATTTCACCTATATTTAGGTCATTGAACCTGTATTTGCCGCATGCCAGCGTAAGCACGACTGTATCCTGTGGTGTTTGTTTAACAAGCTCAGTATAGTAATTTCGACCTGGTCTAGCGCCGTCGCAGCCTCCGACGAGAAGAAAATGCTTGATAGCGCCGGCTTTGACTGCATCTATGATTGTACCGGCAACACCCAAGACAGCATTGCGAGCAAAGCCTGTCATAAGCTCCGAACCACCATTGATGCCGGTAAACTGCTTATCTTCTTCCCATCCACCCAAATCAAGAGCTTTTTTGATTACAAGTGAATAATCCTTTTTCCCGTCCCGTTCCACTATATGTTTTATATCAGGGTAACCTACCGCGGAGGTGGTGAAAACCCTATCGACATAACCAACTTTTGGTGGCATCAGGCAATTTGTCGTATAGACAACGGGCGCCGGAATATCATCGAATTCCCCTTGCTGATTTTGCCAGGCGGTGCCAAAATTGCCTTTCAGATGCGCATACTTTTTCAACTCCGGGTAGCTATGAGCGGGTAACATTTCGCCGTGTGTGTAGACATTAATCCCCTTACCCTCTGTTTGCTCCAAGAGTTGCTTCAAATCCAGTAAATCATGGCCGGTGATAATGATAAAAGGACCCTTTTCAACCTTCATGGAAACCTTAGTCGGCACCGGATGTCCGTATACTGAGGTATGAGCTTCGTCAAGTAGGGCCATACACTTTAAATTAACCTGACCTAATTCCATTATGAGACCCAACCATTGGTCAACCGTGTGCTCTTCACCCACGGAGCGCAGCCCCTTATAAAGCCATGATATTACCTCTTCACTGTCCATTCCCAGAACATGGGCATGCCAGGCATAGGCAGCCATACCGCGTACTCCAAATAGCAGTGTAGAGCGTAGCGATACAGTATCAGCGTCACCTTTAAAGAGGTTAGGTGCATCAAAATTATCAGCATCGCCGAGCTTTACCTTGGCTACTTCCACCTGTCCTTTTAGTTCTTCAATTTTTGTTGCATCAAAGTTGACATTAGTAAGAGTGGCAAAAACTGCCTGCATCATGAGCTCATTGGTTTGTTTATCTGGTTCTTTGTCCTCAGCTGCCCGTGCAAGGCCAATCAATGCACTGGTAAGTTCATCCTGGGCTTTGGCTACAATAGCGTCTTTACCGCATATACCAACACTGGTACAGCCTTTGCCGCCGGCTGTTTGCTCACATTGAAAGCAAAACATCTGCGTCAATTTGTTTTCCTCCTTTATTTTTTAAAGTTTTGTTGTACCACTTAATTCAAGATAATATAATACTGGTATAAATGCGGTAACGCATGTTACCATTGGTATTATTGAGGAAATTGAAGATGTATCGGGAGTGGATAGATATCTTACAGACAACCCCACTTTTTCAGGGGATAGCCCAGGAAAACCTCAATACAATGCTTGAATGTCTTAAGCCCAGGATAAAAAGATACAAATACCGGGAGATAGTGGCTCTTTGTGGTGATCCTCTATTCGGCATTGGAATAATAGCAAGTGGTAAGGTTGCCCTTACAAAAGAGACATATTCCGGCAACCGCATTATGTTAGGAATCTTAAATGCCGGTGATATATTCGGTGAAACAGCCGCTTTTTCAAGCGATAGAATCTGGCCAGTTACCGTTATTGCCAATGAAGATTGTCAGCTATTGTTTCTACCACCCGATAAGATACAAGGTAACTGCTCCAACATATGTCAGGCGCACAGTATTTTGATATTGAATATGCTGAACATACTATCAAATAAAGCCCTTTTATTAAATAAAAAGATAGAGCATCTATCGGCTAAAAGCATCAGGGGAAAGATTAGTAGCTATCTTCTCGAAGAGAGTCGGCACAAAAGGGAAACCGCCTTTTATATTCAAATGAAGAGGCATGAACTGGCCGATTATCTTGGTATACCCAGGCCGTCGTTATCACGAGAAATGGCAGTGATGAAAAAAGAAGGCATTATGGACTATACTGGTTCATGGATAAAAATAAAGGATATTCTAGCCCTAGAAAGGTCCATCGAATAACCTTAACTGATCTTTATTTACGTCTCAAGATAAGAGAACCAACCATAACAATGGCAATAACGCCCCACATAATGGTAAAGACGAATTCAGGTATTTCTAGACCGGTTGTATTATAAGCGATCGTAGCCAGCAATGATCTATCACGCATCCATATTTCGCTAGGGTCGTACATCCGGCGGAGCATATATTCTAGGTCGGTTATTGAACATGACTTCAAAACTCCCATCCAATCACCTATTCTAAGGACGACCGCTAGTCCGAGTACGCACCAGTAGAATGTCAACCAATTTCGCCTCCCCCTGAATACACCCGCCGCTAACAGTACTGCCGAAATTGTAAAAAAGAGAATAATACCAAGGTGTAGCACAACTACTGCTTCAGCAAATATTCTCCAGATCATCATCATACTCCGGAGGTAAATATAATAGTAGTTACTCAGCTCTGAGCTTATTCTTGTTATTGTTGGATGTCAATACCGGCAGAATATTGAAAATTGAGTTAGAAAGAAAGATGACTATTATTATCTAGTCAGTTGTAAGTCTGGTAGTTGTTTTACACTAGTGTATTTTGCATTATACTGTAGATAGTATCACCTAGTAAGAATAATGCAATAATTTGGCGAGTGGTTTTTAATCAATCCTCTCTACTTTAAAAGAAATCTTTACCTTGGCTCGATATAGTGCGATTTTGCCGTCTTCAAGATGCATATCCAATTCTTTAACCTCGGCTATACGTAAATTGCGAAGCGTTTTTGAAGCCATCTCTACGGCGGCAGTTGCCGCTTTTTCCCAGGATTCGGTGCTGGTTCCTACAAGCTCTATGAATTTATAAACACTTTCAGCCATTTGTCAACCCCCCCTTGCCTTTAATCTGGGTATAATGATAATACTAGTATAGTCAGTTCACAATACCATTTACCTAGCGAAGTATTTCCATAACACCATCGAACTCAAAAGATTTAGAATACCCTCAATCACTTTGTGCACACTTA
>CP070729.1:182512-186981 GCA_020351185.1 Dehalococcoidia bacterium
CACCTGCATTGCATTTCTGGCATTTGGGTAAGCTAAGTTGTTCCACTGAAGTCCACCTCCCGGCCAAATAGATTTTTCAAAGTATACATCAGCCAAAACATTTTTGGCAAGACTTAACTACGGTATATGAATATTTAATTCTTAATAGTCTTATATTTGTTTCTTTTTAGAAAAGATTTGCCGAGCTGATTCGGCTATAGAGAGCCCCTTTTCTGGTAAGCTTGCTTTTTACAAGATTTATATTATTTACAATAATCCTACTATAATGGTCGAATGTGGTAGCAGCTATAAGCTCGCCTAGTTGTTGACGCTCAACCAGCGATACTTCTCTACCAATCCTTGCAAGGGTGAGGTGTGGTTTGAATGGGCGCTGCTCAGTTTTAAAGCCGAGTTTTTTTAAACTAATTTCAATCAGGTGCTGTAAACGTATTAGTTTATCAATCTCCCCACCAAGTCCAACCCAGATAACTTGAATCCATTTTAGATTGGGGAAGGCACCTATCTTTGTAGTTTCCAGAAAAAAGGGTGAAATTTGTGCAGTAGCCTCTGTCATCGCTTCAGTTATACCGCCAATATAATTTTCCCGTATGTTACCTAAGAATTTCAATGTCAAGTGAATGCCGTTTGGATTTACCCATTTTATACCAGGTTGGTTATCAGTCATAAGCTTTCTCTGCAATTCGGTAAGTTGTTGTTTCAATTCATCCGGTAGCTCAATAGCAATAAAAGTACGGATCGTTTTCATTTATTATCCTAATCAAAACCGAGTAGCCTGCTAGCATTACCAGCTAAAACTAGTTTTTTATTATTATCACATAGGTTGCAAGCTTCTATTTCCTTTATGGCCCGGAGCTGTTCGAGTAAGGGATAGTCGCTACCAAAGAGGATTTTATCGGCACCGATAAGCTGTACAGCTTGTTGGTATATTTGAGAGTTATAAAGCAATGGTGAGGCAGCGGTATCAAAATAAACGTTGTTAAGTGCCCTTCTTACTTCGGGTATTAGAACATAAAAGGGCAGCCCTCCGCCCCAGTGTGAGCAGATTATTTTCAGATTAGGATTGGCTAATATAAAGGGATAAAGCACTTCCGGTGTTACTGAACCCTTACCGGGGTAGGTATGTCCTACCGGTTCCGAGGTATGGAATAACAAAAGTAAGTTGTGTTTATGTATTATATCAACAATGGGTTTAATAAGCTTTTTATGGCTAATATCGAGTAGTTGCTTATCGGGTCTTATTTCGCCGATCCCTGTTATGCCACCGCTAACACAACGCTCAATTTCTTTTAATGCTGCTTCGGGAGACTGCATTGGGATACTGCAGAAACCGATTAATCTTTTTGGGTAACGCGAGATTGAATCGAGTATATAATCGTTGGTCTTAGAGCAGAGTTTATGTGTAGTCCAACCGATATTCAGTATTACAGAAACATCTACTCCAGACTTGTCCATGCTGGAAATAAGTTCATCGGCAGTGGCGATTTTTGCTCTTGGATTGGAGTAGAGAACTGCAAAACAGGGATCATTGTCTATGTAGTAGCTGCGATTTTCCTTTATCTGTGGTGGGAGAATATGGGTGTGAAAATCAACTATCATTTAACGGAATGATAACAGAAAGTATAGGGCGCTTCAAATCTAAAAAATATTTCTATTTATCGGAATTTTTTGAGAAGCCGGGCTGCTATCAAAGTCAGCCCCCTTCTTTATCGGAAATTGTTAGAACAAGTAGTTGTTGCTATACTTACCCCTTTGGCTCTTCTTCAGAAACGGTTTTGACTTCTGTCTCTATCTCAGTTTGAACGGCTTCTGCATCAACTTCTTCTAATACCTCTTCCCCTATTTCCTCCTTCTCTACTGCTGCTTTTATCCGGCTTATTTTTACAATTATCTGTTCAGGATCCGTCATAATAGAGATAGACTTATTTAGAGCGACGTCTCTAACGTGGATTGATTGCCCTGTTTCCTCCAGATGATTCAGGTTAACTTCTATCTGAGGTGGAAGCTTATCAGGTAGGCATTCCACTCCAATCTCGCTTAATACTTGTTCCAGCATATTGTCTTTAGATTTTAAAGCCGGTGCCTCACCTGTCAAAATTATGGGGATGTTTGCTGTTATTTTCTCCGTTTTCTTTATTTGGTAAAAATCTACATGTAGAAGCTGTCCGCTGATTTCATCTTTCTGAATCTCGCGGATGAAAGCGCTACGGGGGTGACTTTCTGTTTCTACACTGATATCTATAAGCCGTGTGGTTCCTCCTTTAGTAATAATCTGTTTGAGTTCAGCAGTGTTGCACTGCAATGCCATTGATTTGATACCATGACCAAAGAGATGAGTTGGGGTAATACCTTGCCTCCTTAAAAACCTTGTTTTTTTACCTAAGAGTTCTCTTTGTGCTGCTTTTAGAGTTAGATCTGTCACTTTTAGTCTCCTGTAAGTAATAATTAAACCAGATAAGAAGACAAAAGGCAATTAAATAACTATATTATCAATGTTTTGCCTATAGACTTATTGATGGGAAATGAATATAACATGCATTCTCTATTATCATGCCCGTTGCTTTTTTCTGCCTCAGATTAATCCCCAGTCGAGGTAACCTTGCTGAATTATCCCCAGGTATTCTTTAGAAGGTCTTGTTTCTACGGGCTGCCCGTTTTTTACATAAGTTAATGCCTCTATCTCTTCACTGCAATCCCGATAAACAGTTATCTTTAATCTACTATAGGTGTCTGGGCACCACTCACATTTATCTAGCCTAACTAGATACCTTTCGGTAATCTCGTAGATGCCCCCCAAAACCTTGTTTCCCCTCGAATGTTTTAAACTAACCATTCCTCCATGGTACTGCCTTGACCAGTCGCAAAAAATAAGTTTGTAGTTGGGTAATTCAGCGGAGAACATAGGACGATTAACTGGGAGATTTTGAGTCATGTGTTTTCTGTTTAAATTTAAACCGTAAGCAAAATAAAACATTTGCGTTCATCCAGATTTTGAGAATAATTATAACTATTCTTTTTGCATTTTGCTATCTACTTAGAAGCTATACCTTGTGTTTTTAATACAGCTTAAACTAACTTTGTATTACTCGAAATATGACAATTTATTTTTTCTATTGGATATTGACGTACAGCGAAGAATCAGCTATTCTAGATAAAAAAATAGGAGGTAACCTGGTGCAAGGCTATTGTATGAAATGTCGGAACAAGAAAGAGATTAAGGATGCTAAATCAATCACAATGAAAAATGGTAGGCCAGCAACTCAAGGAGTTTGCCCAGATTGTGGTACCAAGATATTTAAAATAGGTAAGTGCTAAGATAAGTTAAATATTTGCTGGTTACTTTAGGGGCTGGGGATTAAAAGTATAACCCAGCCTCTTTAATGTTTCTTAAATTTACTTGTTTTTACTAGATGAAATTGACAAGAATTCCTAAGCGGATTATAGTAGGCATTAAGGGATGTTCTCGGGTGGCAAGGTGATTTTTTAGAAGGCTGGTAACTGATGAAATCACATGATGAACCGGTTGAAATAGAACATCTGGCTAGGTTGAATGAATATGGTCCCGATGATCTTTTCATCTGTTGTGCCAGTTTCGAAGATAGATGCGTTTCTGGTGCAGTGAAAGCGAGTTCGAGCTTTCGTGTTAGATTCAGTGTAATTCTTGTCATTGAGGAGCCTTTTTATAAGCAACAGCTTGACGACAACCTTTTTAAACTGCAGTCAGAACTGACAAAAAGAACCTCGGAAGGGGTTTTTGTAATAAGGTGTCAACGTGACGATCCTGTCGAAGGTATCACGCAACTTAAAAATATCTGGTCTAGATGCAAGCCAAAAGATATTGATGAACCATACATCACAGTCGATATAAGTGGTTTTACGAAGATATACCTACTACAATTGTTACATTTTTTAGTAGCAGAACAGAGCCTAGGATTACCTCGGATTATTCATACGACCCAGACATATTCACCCACTAAATTAACTCGAGGAGTTGAACAGATAACGACTGTGCCCAATTTCTTTGGTACTCTTTCCTTTGAAAAGCAAACTTTACTGATTCTTTTGCTGGGATTTGAGCCAGAACGCTCGCTTACCGTGTGGAAACATTTTAATCCATCCAGGACGATAACTCTCATAACAAATCCACCTCGTAGCCGCAGCTCTGAATACCTTGAGTACGCTCGTAAAAACAATTCCTACCTGATTTCTCAATCCAATGTAGAGATAAGGGACATACCACCTGATGATCCTTATGCCGTCAGGAATGTTTTGGAGGAAATCTTCCATGAAGTGAGAGATTCCTTTAATATGGTTATCGGTCCTTTCGGTACAAAGCCACAAACCATAGGTGTCTTTCTTTTCTGCCTTGAACACCCCAAAGCTCAGATTGTTTATTCTTTTCCGGTCAATTACACCCGCTCATATTTGCGCCGCAAACCAGGTCATACACTTTTACTGCCCCTAGCACCTAT
>CP070729.1:187081-191330 GCA_020351185.1 Dehalococcoidia bacterium
CAAAACAGCTTTTTTCACGACGCCTTTTGCTACCTGAATGCGGTAGCCATTGGTGGTTAGCTTTACTGCACCACTTACTGCAGCAGCAGCAGCAGCATCAGCAACAGATTCAGAGATAGCCTGTCCTTTTATGGCATCTTCAGCTCCGGTTGCTCTGTATGGTGTTGGCGCAACACCACCCATTACCACTCGGGCATCGTCTGAAGTGACAAAGACCGCTGCACTTGCAAGGGCAAAATCAATTGCTCTTCGAATAGAAGCTTTGACAAAAGATTGCTTACTACCAGAGGCAGGTGTTGGTATCTGTATCTCGGTAACAATTTCATCATTGGCGAGGACAGTTGTATTTAAGCCATCAAAGAAATCTTCAGCGGCTATGCTTCGACTGGAGGTAACTATTGTAGCATCTAGTGCCACCAAGACCGGTGCTGTATCAGATGGGCTTACGGCAATACAACCCGCAGCGCCAGCGAATATGGAATTAAAGCGATTATCTCCAAGAGTGGAGTAGCAGAGGGCGCCACCTTTGCGGATGCAGTCGAACTTGTTCCCTGATGAGCGGAAATACATACAGCGGACATCCTGGCAGATGTTACCCCCAATGGTTCCCATATTGCGGATCTGCCAGGAAGCTACCTTCCTTGCAGCTTGAGCTAACGCTGGATAGTCAGATAAAACATCAGAAGAGAAAGCTATGTCGTGTAAAGGCGTTAAAGCGCCAATGGTAATACCTGAGGAGGTAGTGTTGATTGAGTTTAATCCAATGGTTTTAAGGTTAATGATGTACTCGGGTTGCTCCCGGCGACTTCTTAGAACTAATTCGCCAAGCAGGTCGGTTCCACCGGCAATCACGCTGGCGGAATCACCATACTCTCCAAGGAGATCTACTGCTTCATTTACTGTATTAGCGTTAATATGTGTAAATTTTTTCATCGTTCTCCTCCTTATACCTTACCCAGAGCAGCCAGAATTTTTTCGGGTGTAATAGGTGTACTATCAACCCTAGCACCACAGGCGTTGTAGATGGCATTAGCAATTGCTGGTGCGGGCGCACCAAGGAGAGGTTCGCCTATACCCTTGGCACCAAATGGGCCGAACGGGTCAATTTCTTCTTCCCAGATTTGGGTGATATTGGGTATATCGGCATGAGTGGGTAGTTTATAGTCGAGGTAGTTGGGATTAAGGGTGATACCAGTTGATTCGTCTTTAATGAGGCCTTCAAACAACGCACGCCCCATAGACATAATGTTGGCACCATAACCTTGATTCATGGAACCCTGATACCAGATTACTCTACCAGCGCCGTGGTTATTCCATATGTTGAGTACTTGAACTTCACCGGTATCCACATCAACCTCGACTTCGGCAACAACACAACCCCACTGGCGATGCATCCAGCGGTCTCTTGCGGAGGCATAGCTGCCACGACCAATAAGAGGTCCACTCACGCTGTTCATACGGCTGGTTACATTTTGAATCTCCACATTAACGCTTGGATCAGATTTCACATAGATCTTATTATCAGCCATTTCCAAGTCTTCTGGGTTACTAGCCTCAATCCTACCGGAATCAATCGCCAGTTTAAATAGTTGTTCCTTTAGATCTCGACAAGCTAGAATGAGAGCAGTACCAGAACCACGGGTAACAGTACTACCACCTGGGCTTCGAGATTCCTGTGCGGAGCCAGTGTCTACATGGGCTGGGAAGACCCGATCATAGCTGACACCAAGCTCTTCGGCAGCCATAATGGCCATTGCAGTGCGAGCACCCTGACCAACATCCATAGAACCGACGACGGCAGCGAAGGTACCGTCAGCATAGGCTTTTACCATGGCTGATTCGGGGTTGGCAAGATAGCCATGACGGCAGGTGTGGATTGCAATACCGATACCTCTTTGTTTGGTGCCGTTGACTGCCAGTGGAGTGCCCCATCCCTTCCACTTGCTTTTCCAACCAGAACTAGTAAGAACATTCTGAATTAGGGCTGGGTTTGGATTTGATCCAACATCCCACTCTGGATTATCAGGATCAGTTCCAAAACCGGAGACGGTAGACACATTCTTGAGTAGGAAATCTGCTGGGTCCATATCAACAATTTCAGCCATCTTATCCATGTGGCAATTGATAAAATGTACAGCATGCGGATGATGGACACATCGAACAGCCCCGGTGGTTGGGGTATTGGTATAGAAATCTCTACCCTCGAGATAGGCATTTGGACAGTTGTATATTCTTTGGGTTGAGGTGGTTGCATCATTGGTGCAGCGACCACCAAAACAGCCTGAATTACCCCGTGCTTTCTGCTCGATGGCAACAAGAGAACCGTCGTTGTTCACTCCAACCTTTATCTGATGATGTTGGTCGGCCTGTTTTCGGGTTACATTGAAATTCCCCTCTGTATCTGAGCGGAATTTTACTGGTCTGTTGGTTTTCATGGAAACATAGGCTGCAAGTTGTGCTACTTTCTGGTAACCTCCTTTGCTACCAAAACCGACACCACTACCCGAGGGTAGGGCACGTACTCGGTTGTAAGGCAGGTCAAGGGCAGCAGCAATTGTTCTAGTGGTTCCATAGGGGTTTTGTTGGGAAACCCAAACATTCATGGTGCCCGTACCGTTTTCCCAAAAGCAGGTTGTAGATTCATTTTCTATATCGGCATGATCGCGAGCGCCAAACCATGGTTTGACTAGGGAGTGGTACTCGCCTTCAAGTACATGATCAGCTTGCCCAAAAGCAGTGTCAGGATTACCGCGAGTGAAAGTCCAGGGGTCGCCAATCTCATTCGTATCTCCGTGTACGATTACCGCTCCAGGTTTATCGGCATCTTCGGCATAGAGTATGAAATCTCCCACTTCGTACTCGACATCGATAAGAGCAACCCCTTCCTCGGCGATATCCTCCTCTTCGGCAACAACAGCGGCTACCTCATCACCTACCTGGAAACATTCCTTCATCAGGGTAAGGTTATAGGGGCCACTGGCAACCATGTCAGGGATATCGTCATGGGTTAAAACCATGATTACACCGGGTAGTGCTTTGGCAGCACTGGTGTCGATATTAGTAACGGTTGCACGGGAGTGGGGGCACCTCTTAAACTTTATATAGAGTACGTTGGGCCAATTCTGATCATCAGGAAACTTAAAACCCCCAGTAACTTTGGCACCTGCATCAACCCTGAGGATAGCCGGATCACCAACAACCTTTAATTGTGCTTCATTGTGATATATTGATTGCGGATAATCCTTGCCAGTACCTTTATCTTCAATATTATATTCTTCGTACATGCTTCATCTCCTTCCTACTTCGCCGCCATCACAGCTTTTACTATATTAGGATGGGCGCCACAACGACATAGCGTACCAGCCATAAATTCCTTGATTTCATCAGTGCTAGGATTTGCATTGAAATCAAGCAGAGCTTTAGCTGTCAAAATCTGTGCCGGAGTGCAAAATCCACATTGCATAGCGTCATTGTCGATAAAGGCTTGCTGTAGCTTGCTTAGTTCTCCATCATTAGCCAAACCCTCGACTGTTTCAATGTTTGCACCATTAGCTTCAACTGCCAACATCATGCAAGATAGAATCGGTCGATCATTAACAATAACAGTGCACAAACCACAATCACCAGTATCACAAGCTCGCTTTGAACCAGTGAAACCAATTTTATTGCGCAGCACATAAGCTAGTGTCCAGTTGTCTTCTACTTTAGCTACAAATGGATCTCCATTAATAAAATACGTTACCAATCCTTCAATTGCGCCTGGGCCTCCATGTTCTGTTTCAAAGTGATCTTGTAGAGCAGCTAATGAGTCAAATTCCATACCATCGATGGGGCAGACAAACTTTGATTCTGTTACTGTAGTCGTCTGTGTCCGCGTTACCGTATTGGTTACTGTTTCAGTTTCTGTGCCACCACAGGCAGCTAGTAACACCGTGGAACCTATTGCAGTACCACCAACAAGGAGACCGGCATCTTTAAGGAATTCCCGTCTGGTCTTTCCACCAGATCCATTCTTTTTCTTTTCGGTCATATATTAATTCTCCTTTTTCGACCTTTAAATAAAGATTTTGGGTTATCTTATAGATTCGTCTAGGCATCACCTCCTTTGCTTGGGTATACTAATTAATCTAGATTTTCTTCCTTTTTGATTAAAAATATCCTTGTGCAATATAATAAAATAAGAAGGTAGCATGAAAGCTGACTCGCACAGTCTTCTTTTTTGTATTACCTTCCTTGGGCTGGTATCTGT
>CP070729.1:191430-195660 GCA_020351185.1 Dehalococcoidia bacterium
TTTATACTCAATATTCCCTAAAATGATCCTGGTCTGTTCTGCTACTGCTCTACCGGCATTCTCCATGAGAATATCCGTAGTAATGCCGTTTTGAACACACCTTTGCTCTACTCTACGCATTTCTTCTGCAGTTAATATTTTCATGATAAAACCAACAAAATTATTGAGAGTTTAACAATCCGTGAAAAGCCGGTCAAGGTTTTATGACTTGAATTTATTCCTGTGGATTATATCCTCTAGTTTCCTTTTAGGTACATGGCGTATACCATTCTCATCTACCCAGCGTCTAATAGAGCCACTGGCTATCCCAATAACTGGATTCTCATCGGCATACCCGAGAGACAAAAGAATAGCAATCTCATATTTTTCTGCAACATTCAGCAACTGCCTCAACCTATCCCTGTCTATGCCAGTCATCACACAACTACCCAATCCTTCTTCCAAGGCTACCAGTACCATATTCTCTGTCGCTAAACCGATATCGTAATGAGTATTTGGTCGACCAGCGCCTATTTCAGACTCCAAATCAGTATTTATAAGGACAACAATGTACGCTTTGGGTCGTCGCTCCGACGACCATCCGCCTTCTGGTTTAGGCATACCAGATAAACTAGTTATGGTATCTAAAACTTTAGGCAGCAATTCTTCATCATCGATAATGATGTATTCCCATAGCTGGCAATTGATTGCTGTTGGTGCAAGTCGGCCAGCATTAACACACTTTTTAAGGATTTCGTAGCTTATTGGAATGTCTTTAAACCGCCTTATTGACCTGCGCATAGTTACTGCATCATATACTTCCATATTCCCTCCTGCTATTAATCTTCAAAAAATACGGCTAGTTTTTTCTTCATTGCATGCCAATGGGTACCCTTCCAGTAGATGCGCTGACAATTCGGACACTCCATATATTGATTCTGGGTTTTAAGGACATAGGATGGCACTCTCTCCTTTACTTGTTCTCTACTTTTTTCTTTAAGCGCTCGATTGCATTCTAGACAGATAGAAAAAGGCTTAAAGTTTATTTTTAGATTCAACTCATCTATTACCTGTCTCATTTGGAGCAATGGCTTATCGCTGGTGAGCAAAACGGCTGTTAATCTGCCACGTTTGATCAGCCTTCTCTTTGCAATACCTGTATCTCTGGTCAGTATTATTCTTTCCTGAGACAAGGCAATGGCTATTATTCCGGAATCGTCACATCCCTTGAAAAAAAGAGAGTCGTAACCCATCATCCGTAGCCACTTTGCCAGTTTACCTGCGTTATGGTCAACTATAAATCTAACAGCTTCTATCCGCTTCGCTCCAATTAGCCAGTTATAGTTTAATCTCCATTCCCTCGTAAGCCAGAGTAACCGAATTCCCCAACTCTAAAGCTAGATTGGACAATTCGGTTTCGATTTCTGATTCCATTGTGTGATTCATGTGGACAGTTATTACATCCGGCAGATAACCTTTAATTTTAATAAAATCGAGCATTTCTTGCTTTAATAAACACGGAGTAAGATGCCCTTTCTGTTTTCCAAATTGTTCAAATCTGTCAGGAGCAGTAACCTCAGTAATAATCAGTTGTGGTGAAATTTTCCGCCAACAATTAGACAATCCCAATCCGGTATCGCCAGTATAGAAAACCACTTTACCCTCAGTCGAAGTTATTTGGTACCCAACAGCTGGTACTGAATGGATAACCGGCAAAGGCAGGATAGTGTAATTTCCGATCCTAAACTCCTGATAAGCCTTAATGATATTGAATCTAATTGTCGATCCTTTCTTCGTCTCCTTCATAAATCCTGGGTAGAGAGTATCGTTGAGAAAATGATCTGCCAATGAATCATAAACAGACGATATTGAAAAAATGTCTATAGTAGCCCCTTTGAGAAAAAGGTTCATGCCCAATAAGGGGATATCTTTAATATGATCGTAATGCTGGTGTGTAAGCATTATTGCCGTAAGCTTTAGTTGCTGTTCAAAGGTAAGGCTTGAAGTAAGCCCACCAGCATCTAGTGCCAACTTTTCGTCTATAAGCAGGCTGACAAGTTTTGTTTCTTGTGATTCAGTGTTATGCGCTCCCAGAAATCTGATTTTCATCTTCTAAACACTATGATAGATCACTACTTTAATTGGATACGATAAAGGGATTGAAATTTGTTTTATAGTCATAAATTTCAATTTTTTCTCTCTTTTTCAAATAACCCACTACGATATAAGTAAAAGGTGTAGCCACAGTTTCAATGGCGATTTTGGCTACCCAGTGATACAGAATCATCATCGGGCTAAATGAAATAGTGCCAATAAAAGCAACTATTATAAATATCGATGTATCCAATCCCTGACCGATAATCGTCGAGCTTATGGTTCTTGTCCATAACCAACGTCCCTGTGTAGCTATTTTCATCTTAGCTAGAACGAAGGAATTGGCAAATTCACCAGCAAGGTAACCACATAAAGAAGCAATTAAAAGTCTGGGAGCGTAACCCAGAATGCTTGTGTAAGCTTCTTGGTCATCCCAAAAGGGTGCCGTTGGCAGAAGTTGCCCTAACCAAGCAAATAATACGAAGATGAGATTACACAGAAAGCCAAGCCAAATAACCCGCCTTACCCAAGCATATCCGTAAACCTCTGTGATAATGTCACCGAATATGTAGCTTAACGGAAAGACTATAATAGCTGCTGGCAGGAAGATGGAACCAACCGCGATTATCTTTACAGCAATTATATTGGCGGTAATAAGGCAAGTGACAAAGAGAGCGGCAATAATTAAAAACCGATGTGAGACGTTCATCTACAAATCCTGTGAATAGCGGTGGAAAATTAAATTACCCGTATACGACGTAGAAAATAAAGAATGCCAACTATAATGACTAACATCACTAGAAACACATAAATTAAAGCATAATCAGAGTGCATGAAGGGCAGTTCAATATTCATCCCATAGATGCTAGCTACCACAGTAACTGGTAGCATAACAGTAGCAAATATAGTTAATATCCTTACTACCTCGTTTGTGCGATTAGTAGCCAGCGAATCATACGTATCGCTTAAACCTTCGATTATCTCCTTATATTCATCCAAGCCATCCCAGATCTTATCTAAATGGTCAACTACGTCACCAAAGTAAACTGGTAGTTCCACTTCTGTGTAGCGCCGAATCTTGGGCTCTAGACTACCTATGACTGCCCTCATCGGCCAGATTATGCGACGGAAAGCGATAACATCACGTCTAAGCCAGGAGATGCCTCTAATTGCGCCTCGCTGTCTTCTGGAAAATATAAGTTTTTCTACATCTTCTATACCATCGCCTACTTTATCCAACATCGGCAAACAATAATCAACTAACCGATCGAGTATACGATATAGTAGATAAGCTGGCCCCTGGTTTAAATACTCCTTGAGCGATTCTTCGTCTATTTGACATTCCTTGAATAGTTTTACTAACGGTTTCAATTCATTATTGTGCAGTGTAATTAGATAATTGGAGCTGATAAAAACAGATAGTTGGCTAGTGGTTAATACGCGCTCTTCTTTGCGATATATCGGGAAATGAAATACGAAAAACAGGTAATCTTTATATTCATCTATCTTGGGGCGCTGTTTCTTGCTTAAGGTATCATCGAGGTCAAGAGGGTGAAATGAATAGTTTTTAGATAAATATTCTGTTTCTTTTTCCGTTGGTGGTGCAATATCCATCCATTGTATTTTCCCCCAACTGATCATTTCTATATTTAGTTTCTCTTTCTTGATTTCTGATTGTGCCATTACAGCTTCCCTTCAATAATAGTTCATTGGTATGTAATAAAATTCACTAACATTTAAATTCTAAACTGGTACAATATAAACATCATATTTTACTCCAACCTATTATAAAAATGAAACCCCCTTTTATAGACAAGATTCCTCTCTGAATAAAATGAGTGCTATGGACAAACATATTTTTATGCGATAGCTGCAAGTGAAATTGGTAAGGTGCTTGCCACCACTTAGAGCGTCCCAATTTATATTAGCTTTCAGAATATGAAAAACGAAATAATTTATAGCTATTAATAGGATATCGCTTCAACCATTAAATTTCATGAAAACTGATGGCATTGACAAGGTAATGGCAGGATTATAAAATAGCCCAAAGTAAAAAGACACTCAAGTTATTTATGGCAGCGTAGCTCAGTGGTAGAGCAGGGGACTCATAAGCCCTTGGTCGTTGGTTCAAATCCAATCGCTGCCACTTTTTTTATG
>CP070729.1:195760-199791 GCA_020351185.1 Dehalococcoidia bacterium
CTTGGAAATCTTCCATATAAGCTCGAGAAAGGTGATTTTACACTGGTACACGGCAGTCCGAGGGAACCTGTCTGGCAGTATTTAATATCTAAGGGTAGTGCCCAAGAGAACTTCTCTGATTTCACAACCCGCTTTTGTTTGGTAGGGCATTCGCACATACCCTTAATTTTCAAACAGGAAGAAGACGCGAGCTGTAGTTTGATACCACTATCGGATAGTATCGGACAGGTTTTGGGCAAGAGGCGAATGATTGTTAACCCCGGAAGTATCGGGCAACCACGTGATGGCGATCCCAGAGCTAGCTATGCTATATACGATGGAGATTCGGGTGTAGTCAAGCTCTACCGTGTTGAATATGATGTAGGTACCACCCAGACGGAGATGGCCAGAAAAAACCTTCCAGTGAAGTTGATAGTTCGCCTGGAGCAAGGCTTATGATTGCTGATAAAGCACATACAAAAACTACCATCCAAAACCTAATGGCTCAGACAAAGGCGATTTTGCGTCGCTTCGATCTGAGGGCTCGGAAGAGTCTGGGCCAACACTTTCTGATTAACAGTGAGGTATTGGCGAATATAGCTTCAGCTGCCGAACTCACCATTGATGATACGGTTATAGAAGTGGGACCCGGGTTGGGTATGTTAACGCGGGAACTGGCAAAACGAGCAGGTTCTGTAGTGGCTATCGAGTTAGATGATAAGTTGGTTACCGTTTTAAAAAAGAATCTAGTTGCCGTTAATAATGTGACTGTCATCAACGCAGATATTCTGAAAATTGACCCAGCAGCTTTACTCTCAGGGGAAAGAGATAGAAATTTAGCACAAAAAGATAAATCTATCAAATACAAGGTAGTGGCAAATCTACCCTATTATATTGCGTCGGCCGTGCTGCGCCATTTTCTTGAAGCTTCAAAAAAACCCCGCCTGATGGTGGTGATGCTGCAGAAGGAGGTTGCCGAAGCAATTGTAGCCAAACCGGGGAAAATGAACTTTTTAAGTGTCAGCATCCAATTCTATGGTCAGCCTGAGATAATAAGCTATATAACAGCTGAAGACTTCTATCCGCCCCCGGCAGTCGATTCGGCAGTTTTAAAGATAGATGTTTACCCTCAGCCATCAATGATGGTTGATGATATAGGTGGCTTTTTCGAATTGGTACGGGCTGGGTTTTGTGCTCCGCGTAAGCAGTTGGTAAATTCCTTAACCCAAGGAATGGGTATCGGCAAAACTGAGGTGAAATCGTTACTAAACTCTACAGGTATAAATTACCGACGAAGAGCTGAAACGCTGTCTTTAACGGACTGGCAGCTTTTGTGGCAGAGATTCAGGAGATATTAGTATGCTGACGATACAGGCGCCAGCCAAGATAAATCTGACCCTTGAAGTGTTGGAAAAGCGCTCCGATGGCTTCCATGAAATCCGTAGCGTCATCCAGACGATAAAATTGTATGACTCGATCAATTTAAAACGGGCAAAAAGGCTGGTTATCAGATGCGATGATGATGGTTGGCTTGCTGAAGAGAGCCTTATTCTCCAGGCAGCAGATCTTCTAAAAGAAACCTCGGGTTATACAGCTGGGGCGACAATAGCGATATCAAAGAAAATCCCGCTGTTATCAGGTTTGGGTGGTGATTCGAGTGATGCTGCTGCTATCCTACTCGGACTGAACAAACTCTGGGGATTATCGCTCACGCCCGGTGAGTTAGCACGTCTAGCCTCTGATCTGGGTTCGGATGTCCCCTTTTTTCTGTTTGGGGGTACGGCTCTAATGCAAGGTAGAGGGGAATTAGTTAGCCCATTACCCCTGCTATTGCCGAGTTGGGTTGTTATGCTAATACCGCCAGTATCCCGTGAGAAGGGGAAAACTGGGAGATTGTATGCTGCTCTTGCTAAAGATCACTATACCAATGGTGCAAAGACAGAACAGATGGTGTCGATCTTAACAAAGGGAGGGGATATAACACCAGATAAGCTGTTCAATGCCTTTGAAAGCATCGCTAGCGATAGTTTTAAGGGGTTGAGTGAATATCGTAAGCTATTTTTAAAAAGTGGCGCCCCTGGGGTTCATCTGGACGGTTCGGGACCAGCGTTATTTACTCTGCTCAGAGAAGAAAAAAAAGCAAAGAGGATTTACAATAATTTAAAGCAGTATGGCTTGGAAACCTTCTGCATTCAAACACTTAGTGGAATTAAACCCGTTAATTAAAAACTGGCGGTTGGAATGGTTGCAGAATCAGTAATAACGATTGTTAGCGGTTATCTTATTGGCTCCATACCTTTTGCCTATATTGTTGGTCGCCTTATTAAGGGAATAGATATTCGCCGGGTAGGCGGATTTAACGTAGGTGCCACCAATGTCATGCGGGAAGTCGGTACCGTGCCCGGGTTCGTTGTCTTCTTTGCTGATATTGGCAAAGGTACCGTGGCTATCCTGATAGCTCAGTGGTTGGACGTCCCACTTGTTGCCGTCTTTGTCTCCGGTTTGGCAGCGGTGGTTGGTCACTGTTGGCCTGTTTTCCTCGGTTTTTATGGAGGTCGTGGCGCCGCCGTCACTATCGGTATCTTTTTTGTCTTAGTACCACTTGAATGTGCTATCAGTTTTGGGGTGATGGTGTTGGTTGTGCTTGCTACCAGTAACTTTAGACTGGCATCGGGTTTGGGCTTTGCCTTTTTACCCTTTATTATCTGGGGATTTGGAGGGGATATAGAAGTAATCATTTTTTCAATAGCATTGCCCTTGTTTACCGCTATTAGGGCAGCACCGGCATTAATGCGTAGCTTAAAAAATCCTCGTGAGAGAAAAAACCTCATCTTTGACAGACAATATAAACCCTGGCAGAGCAAAAAATAGAAGTAAAAATTAATCCGCGTTCCAGTCTCTCACCAATTTCTCCTCATCCTCTCTTGTCTTGACCTTTCCGTCTAACCGGACATCGAGGAGTTTGTTTAGTAATTCTTTCATGTGCGGACCAGGAGCTATACCCATCTTGGTAAGATCGCTACCATCAAGTAACGGTTTAATTTTATACAACTTATCAACATATAAACGCATTTTATAACGGGCAATTTCTGAATTAGTAGCTATTATGTTAGTAGTAATTGCTTGCGGTGCATGGCCATGCAATAGGCGATAAAGTTGACTAGGTTTTATTTCGGAATCAGCCAGTTTGTCAATCTTCGTTCTTATACTGCTGCTATCCATTAGAATTTGAACCGTAGACTTGGGTAATTTTAAATAACTGATAAACTGTTCACTCTTCTTACCGGAAAGGTGGTAGGCTAGTAACGCCATATAGATTATGGGTGAAGGTGTATGGGGTAGGTTGGCTTGTCTAGCGATCCTAAATTTTTCAGCCAACCAACCATTACTTTTCAATGGCGGATTAAACCTTTCTAAAACTCCAAGCCCCCCAGCTCGTCGTAATACCTTTTCTGGCTTTTTTTCCTTAAGGACGCATTCAAGTTCATAGCGGATACGATCGCCGCTTATGGTATCCAGCAAAGGTATATCCCGCTTTAAAAGTTTCAGGGTCTCTGTTTCTAGCATAAAATTGAGCCTCTGCTCGTAGCGCAAGCCCCTCCAGATACGCGTAGAATCATCAATAAAGCTCTTTTTATGCAAAACACGTATCAATCTACCCTTTAAGTCTTTACTGCCGCTATATGGGTCAATCAGGTGTCCGTAGGTCTTGGGATTAAGATTAATAGCCATGGCATTGATGCTGAAATCGCGACGGAAGAGATCATCACTGAGTTTACCGGGTTTAACATCTGGTAAAGCACCCGGTCGGATATAACTCTCGCACCGGGTTGTAGCCAGATCGACATTCCATGTAGACCAGCTAATCTTAGCTGTGTTGAAATGTGAATGGATGGTGATTTTCCCACCTCTCACTTTTATTAATTCCCTTGCTAGGATCGTGGCATTGCCTTCCACAGCAAGATCAATATCCGGAGGTGTTTCTTCTAATAAAAGATCTCGAACAGCAGTACCGCCAGGCGACCGGCGACGCCGAGCGCCTGGAGGCCCTC
>CP070729.1:199891-203920 GCA_020351185.1 Dehalococcoidia bacterium
ATACCTGCTAGCAGGTATAATATTAGTATATGTAATGTATTTGAAGCAGTAAGGAGATTATAGCTTGATCAGAGTCAGGTCAAGCGATTTTTGAGTTTAGGTGGATTAGATGGGGAAATAGGATGAAGACTGGATGGTATTGTTATTGAATTACGACGGAGGACTAAGACTAAAATGAGTAATAAGCAAAACAAAAAGTTAAGCAATTTGTTTAACACATTGGAATGTAATTATCCAGGAGTGCTGATATTAACCTAATACCTGGCGCCCCCAATGGAATTCGAATCCATGTTGCCGGCTTGAAAGGCCGGTGTCCTAGGCCTCTAGACGATGGGGGCGTGGTAGAAGTATATCAAAGAAATGCTGATCCATACAATGTGTTTTGCTCCATGTATACTGTGTATATACTGCTATTATGCTAAAATAATTGGAGATATGAACGAAGTGGAGGAAAACCATAAGGCAGAGGGGGAAGCGAAAGAAAGCTGGGTAAAAACAAGATTAATTCCTCTCCTAGGTTTGATTGTTGTTATTGTAATTGCCATTGCCATCTTTTGCTTCTATAGGGATAATCCGGAAAGATTCGAACAACTTGAAGAATTGGGCTATCTAGGTGTATTTCTAAGTAGCCTAATCTTAAATGCCACCGTTGTTCTGCCGGCTGGTAACTTCGTATTTCTATTTGTACTCGGTGGCACACTCCCCTCACCAGTATTAGTGGGATTGATTGGCGGATTTGCAGCGGCTATTGGGGAATTTACAGGTTATGCTGCTGGTTATAGTGGTCAGGCGATCATTAAGAAACGATGGCTATACATCAAACTAGAAGTATGGATGAAGAGGTGGGGCTCACTCACCATTTTTTTCCTTTCGGTAGCGCCGCTCTTTTTTGATATAGCAGGTATTACCGCCGGTGCACTACGCTTCCCCGCTTGGAAGTTTTTTATTGCCTGCTGGCTGGGCCGGACCATTCTGTATCTTGCTATCGCTTGGGCTGGTGCTATGGGATTGGAATGGGTGCGTGACTTTATTGGCTAACTGTTGATTTGACCCTCAATAACAACAGTCCACCAAACAGGAAGAATAAAAGACAAGCTATTAACATGATCTTGTAACCTAAACCGATGGCGACTGTTTCGTAATGATCAATAAGAGGCCCGAAAAAACCCGCTAGAACACCAGCACCGGCGGTTGCCATATTTGCTATACCAAGATACCTTGCTTCTTTGCCTTTGGTTACTAGATCTGTAGCTAAAGCCCAGTTTACACTGGAAAAGGCACCCGTTGCTATACCTAAGATACCGGCAGCAATTAGAATTGAAGTGTAGTTCTGATAAAGGGTAATAATTAGAATGCCTAAAGTGCCTAGAGCTGCTGACGAAATTGCTATTGGCTTTCGTCCTATCTTGTCTGATAGACGTCCAGCAGGGTAAACGATAAGTAGCATACCGATTACGCCCAATATGGAAAACCTGAAAACTGCTTCAGCTGGATCTTCAGCTCCGATTACATCTGTTAGAAAATAAAGAGCAAAGCGTTGGATTATAGCCATGGCCATGAAAAAAAATAGGCGGGATATTAAAAACAAAATGAAGTTACGGTGTAAGTGTAAAAAGCTGATCGAACGGGATAGCCGAAACCAAGCTAGGAAACGGAGCAGCTTGGTGCCGATATCAAATGTAACTGTCGCCAGCCGTAGATTACCACTACCAGGTTGTTCTTTTACTGTAGTAATGGTTACTGACAAAAATAAAAATAGTAATACTCCGGGTAGCAGTAAGGATAACCATAACCATTGGCTTCCTTGACCGGCATCATAGTTATCCATGAAGATGGCTATTGGGTATAGTAGGGCTATACCGCCCACAATCTCCAGCAGCCCCTTAACCCCCGAAGCCAATCCTCTCTTGCCATTGGGTACCAAATCGGGTATAAATCCTTGGTGCGGTCCCTGAACAGTGTTACTACTTATCTGTAAAAAGCAATATATCGTGAATAGAACAAAGTAGCTGTTGGCAAGACCGATACCAGGCAGAACCAATAGGAGAAATAAGCCACCTATAAGTATAAAAGGTCGGCGTCTGCCCCATCTGAAAGCAGAGTGATCGCTGACAGCCCCGATTATTGGTTGCACGATCATTGCCAGGACCAGACCGGTGGATATAAGTAGCCCCAGATGGGTGTTTTTCTCCGCATCTGGAACAAAATCAAGCACCCTCAGGGGCAGGATAATACCATGCATCCCCTGCCATAGTGCAGTCGTAGCAAAGACGAGAATGGTAATTTTGAGATAATCCCAGCTGCTAAAACCCTTGGTTTTCAAACTGCCTTCAGTATCCGATTTGCTCTTCACGCAGGCTAAAGCATAGCAGAGTAAGAGTACGGGGGCAATCTCAAGGTTCTACGGATAAACCGCCAGTGCCTCTAGTCCTGTGGTTTCCGGTAATCCTAACATCAGGTTCATATTTTGGATAGCCTGTCCAGCAGCGCCTTTAAAGAGGTTGTCAATGCAACTTATTACAATTAGCCGACCGGTTCTTGTATCAATAGTCGGGTATACAAGACACAGGTTCGAACCCAGGGTATGCTTGGTATGTGGTGGGGAACTAGTTACCTTCACAAATGGCTCATCCTTATAGAAGTCGGAGTAAATCTGTTTTATCATAGCCGCTCCCTTTTTATCGGTTGCGGTTCTACCGATTAATGGGGCATAGCAGGTTGTTAAAATGCCCCTTGTTATTGGTATAAGGTGGGGAACGAAGGTTATCGATAATGATTTTTCCGATTTCAGTAGGTTGAGTTCCTGGATAATCTCGGGTAGATGGCGGTGTCCTTCCAATGCGTAGGCGGCTACATCTTCATTAACCTCTGCGAAATGTGTTTTAAGACTTAATGTTCTACCGGCACCGGAAACACCAGATTTGCTATCTATGATGGCATAATTTCCGATAAGTCCCTTTACCATCACCGGTGCAAGAGCCAGAATGGCACTAGTAGAATAGCAGCCAGGATTAGCCACTAGTCTAGCATCAACAATCTGGTAACGGTGTAGCTCCGGTAATCCATATACCGTCTGTTTGAGTATTTGAGGTGATGGATGGGTCCTGTTATACCATTTGGAGTATTCAATGGCATCCTTCAACCTGAAATCAGCACTTATATCCACTACTTTTAGGCCCTTTTCAAGTAAGGGCAGAATCACAGTGGCGCTCTCCATATGGGGCATGGCACTGAAGGCAAAATCAACATCATCCAATTCTGTCTCGATAATAAGATTACTATCTGCAAGGTGAGGAAAAACCGCGTTGAGCTTCTTCCCAGCGGCACTGCGTCCGGTAACCGAAGTTAACTCAACCTGCGGGTGCTGAATGAGCAACCTTGCTAACTCTAAACCAGCATAGCCAGTAACATTGATTATGCCTATCTTAAATTTTTTCATCTGATTTACACCTCACACATACTTCCTCCAGAGATTTCAGCTGTTCACTGGTGCCTATGGCAATCAGGATATCCCCCGCTTCTAATTTCTCTTCTCCAGGTGGATTTGTCACAAGTTTACCGCTTTTTCTATTTAACGCCAAAATGGTGGCTTTGGTGCGATTCCGAGCTTCATCTACGTCCAACCCAGCCAGAGATGAGCGTCTATTGATGGCGATATTTTCCATTTGTAGTTCATGGCCGCGGTGGTATATTACGGTGTCTATAAAATCTACCACCGTTGGGCGAAGAGCAAGCATCGCCATTCGGCGTGCACCAATGTGATTGGGGGATATCACGCGGTCGGCTCCTGCTCTCTTAAGTTTAGCCTCGGCTTCACTGCCGGAGGACCGGGCTTCTATAAACAAATCAGATCGGAGTTCTCTAGCCGAGAGCGTGATATAGGTACTTTCAGCGTCACCAGCGACGGCAACCACAAGACCTCGGGCTTGCTTAATACCAGCTTCTTTGAGAACCTCATCGTTGGTGGCATCGGCAAAGACATAGAGCCGATTATCCTCTTCCGCTCTAGCAATGCTATCACGATTACTA
>CP070729.1:204020-207953 GCA_020351185.1 Dehalococcoidia bacterium
AGAACCTACGACTACTACGACAACAGAACCTACGACTACTACGACAACAGAACCTACGACTACTACGACAACAGAACCTACGACTACTACGACAACAGAGCCAACCGAACCACCAGTGATATCCGTTGAATGGCATCCCGGCGTTAAGGATGTAACACTTTGCTTTATATGTCATGTAGGTGTAGAAGGCCAAGTCGTTGACCCCTGGCCTGAAAGCCATGTTGCAGAAGGCCGTACCAATGACAGCTGTCTTAATGAAGGTTGCCATGTATTTGAACAACAATAGAAGAAGCTAAGATCTAGCAAAATAAATTAGGGGGAGTATGGTAATTCCCCCTAATTTATTTATCAAGGACTTTCTGCGAGGATCAACTGAGTAAATACAACCAATCGAGGCAATTATGTTATACTACTATGTAACTACCCCAAACCAGCCAATCAGGAACCAGCATTGCTAAAAAAGAAAAAATATCTTATTGGTGCGTTTATCCTAGTAGTTGCATTGATACTCCTAGGATATTTTGGTTTTATGGGTGGGTTGACTTATTATTATGAAGTCAGTGAACTGCTCGACAAAGCAACTTCAGTCTCAGGGCAGACAGTACGTGTCAGCGGTAATGTAGCTGATGATGTAGTCAAGGATGGGCTTGAAATGCGCTTTACCATCCTTGATATGAGCAATAATGCAATCAACCTACCGGTAATATATAGTGGAGCCGTTCCCGATACCTTCAAGGTCGGAAATCAAGTTGTCGTTGAAGGTAAATACACCACTGGGATTTTTGAAGCCGAAGCCATCATAGTCAAATGCGGCTCCAAATACATTCCAGAGGAACAGGATTAATTCAGGAAGGGTTAAATGGCAGAAATAGGTTACATCTCTCTGATTATCGCCCTTGTGGCTAGCATATACTCAATTGGCGCCTATATATTCGGTTCTCGCACCAATCGCACAGCAATTACCAATAGTGCTAGTAAAAGTGTTCTAATCTCAACAGTATTATTGACGATATCAGCAGTCACCCTCGTTGTAGCTCTGGTAAGTCACCAGTTCCAGATAGAATACGTGGCTGCATATTCTAGCAGCACTATGACCCTACCCTATCTCATTAGCGCCTTGTGGGCTGGTAATGCTGGCTCATTACTTTTCTGGGGTTGGATTATTTCTCTTGCCGCAGCAGCAGTCGTTCTGAGAAGAAGAAATCAAGGACAGGAACTTATACCTTATACTTCAGTGATTATTATGGCAGTACAGTCATTTTTCCTGCTGTTGCTTATCTTTGCCCAGAATCCCTTTACAAAACTTGACTTTATACCCGCTGAAGGTTCAGGTCTTAATCCCCTGCTTGAAAATCCAGGGATGATATTCCACCCACCAGCCTTGCTTGCCGGTTATGCAATCTTTGTCGTTCCATTTGCTTTTGCCATAGCTGCCCTTTTAAAACGAAAACTGGATAATGATTGGTTAACAGCGGTAAAGCGTTGGACATTGCTAGGTTGGCTACTGCTTGGAGCAGGCAATCTTATCGGCGCCTGGTGGGCTTATGCCGAACTGGGCTGGGGTGGTTACTGGGGTTGGGATCCAGTAGAGAATGCTGGCCTTATGCCTTGGCTAATGGCAACCGCCTTCGTACACTCTATCATGATACAAAAAAGAAAAGGGGTACTTAAAATATGGAGTATGTTACTGATAATTCTAACCTTCATTCTTATCATATTCGGCACCTTTATTACCCGTAGTGATATTCTCCATTCAGTGCACACCTTTGGCGAAACAGCCGTCAGTTCCTTCTTCCTCGTCTTTCTGATAACCGTCTTTGTTGGCTCGCTGTCGCTAATTATCTACCGCCGTAAAGACCTCAAAGATGATACCGAAATCGGTACGCTTTTTTCACGCGAAGGAGCCTTCCTAATTAACAATATATTTCTCTTTATCGCTACCTTTGTAGTTTTTTGGGGAACTATCTTTCCCACAATATCAGAATTGCTCAGTGGAACCAGCATAAGTGTAGCCACTTCGTATTTTAATCAGGTAGCTATCCCCTTCCTGCTGGCCATCGTCCTTCTCTCTGGGATATGTATTCTAATCACATGGAGGCAGATATCCACAAAAATGCTGAGATCCAATATCCTGTGGTCAGCGATATCGGCACTGGTGGTGGTTGTCGTACTAGTAGCCTTCGGTACCAGGCACTGGTATGCACTGATTGTCTACTTCATTTGTAGCTTTGTTATATGGGCGTTACTCTCACAATGGTTCCGGGAGATTGCAGCTGTACGCCGTACGAAGGCTATTACCTGGTTTAAAGCATGCTGGAGCCTTCTTGTAACCAATAGGAGTCGTTACGGCGGTTTTATAGTCCACATCGCCATCATTATTATCACCATAGGTGTGGTCGGTTCATCGCTTTTTGATGTTGAAAAGGAAACCGAGCTACTTACCGGTGAATCGATGACAGTCAACGACTATACTATTACCTTTAACGATCTCATACCCGAAGGTGTTGAGAGTAGGATGATAGTTAAAGCCGAACTTGATGTATATAAAGGTGACAAATTCATTGGTAGTATGCATCCGCAGGTTATATTCCATACCAATTTTGAACAACCAGTGTCTGAAGTCGCCATTCGCTCTACACTGTCAGAAGATCTTTACCTTATCTTAGCAAGCTGGGAAACTATTACCCTAGATGATGGCAGTCAAACATATAGGGCTGGTCTATCCGCCCTCGTCAATCCACTGGTAATCTGGATATGGATTGGCGGCGGTATTTTCCTCTTCGGCGGTTTGGTCGCCTTCTGGCCAGGGCGTAGGGATTAGTCCCCATATCAGCCCAAGACTTATATTGGATAGTATTCAATCTTTTCCTTTGTTGCCGTGTTTGCAT
This sequence comes from Dehalococcoidia bacterium, assembly GCA_020351185.1. Classification (GTDB taxonomy): domain Bacteria; phylum Chloroflexota; class Dehalococcoidia; order Dehalococcoidales. The sequence goes on from CP070729.1 coordinate 206,909, forward strand.
TAGTCATCTTTTAAAAGTAGAATAACTTGATATGATGGCTGACAATACGCCTGCGATAGAGGTTAAGGGACTAACCAAGTCTTTTGGTAATCAACATGCCTTAGATGGATTTGACCTAATCGTAGAGTGGGGCAAAACACTAGCCATATTCGGCCCTAACGGTGCCGGAAAAACAACCCTTATCAAGATACTGGCAAGTATAACGAAGCCCTCCACTGGAGAAGTATTTATCAACGGTTTAAATCTCAAAGATAACGCTGATTTCATACGCTCACAGATAGGTATAGTATCGCACCAGGTTTTTCTTTACGGTAACCTCACTGCCCATGAGAACCTAGTTTTCTATAGCCGTATGTATGACATTGCTGACTACAAAAAGCGCATTCACCAGGTTGTCTCCATGCTAGGTATGCAATCCCGCCTCTATGACAGGATAGGTACCCTGTCTCGTGGGATGCAGCAACGATTCTCAATCGCCCGTTGTCTGTTACACAAGCCATCAATTATCTTACTTGACGAACCAGAAACAGGCCTCGACCAGCAGGCGATTTCGATGCTTTGGCGAGCTTTAAAGGAAGATGGCTCTGAAAAACTCACCATTGTCTTTACTAGTCATAGTTTAGAACGAGGACTTAATACTTGCGACAACTTTATAATACTGAGTAAAGGAAAAATTGCCCACCAGCAGCCAAGTAAGGGCTTAAGCCTGGTCGGTCTTCAGGAAATATACCGAGATTGCACGGGAGCGGGTAGTGAAAATACTAAATAAGGCGCTGGTAATAGCCTGGAAGGATATCCTCTCTGAATTTAGAACAAAGGAAATTATCTCCTCCGTGCTTGTCTTTGCAATTCTTATTATTGTCATATTCAATTTCGCCTTCAGCGGCAGTCAACAAACGATGGTTTCGCTTACCCCGGGTATTCTATGGGTAACTTTCGCCTTTGCTGGCGTGTTAAGCCTTAATCGCGCCTTCATCCAGGAGAAAGAGGATAACTGCCTTGAAGGCTTAATGGGTTGTCCGGTAAGTCGGGAGACTATATACCT
>CP070729.1:208053-211984 GCA_020351185.1 Dehalococcoidia bacterium
CTAATCCAGACTGGTTTATCCGCCTTACCTTGCACAATTATGCTATCCCAGCCCGCAAATTTAAGTTCACTGCCCCAGTGACCTCCCATATGACCTGAAGCCGGCAGTTCCCCAGGTGTCATTGGCCACAGAGAAGTTATTGTAGTCCTACCCGACGTTGGGGCTCCAGTGCCGGTCAGCGGTCCTACGCCAAAGATTAGTCTGTTTTCAGGATCTAGGGCTTTTACCCCTGGTGGCACCTCATCCCAAAGGACTTTGAGAGCCAAACCTTCACCGCCAAGGTAATCCTTGTATTTCGCAATGGTGTCTTCTGAGCTTATCTCTCCCGTTGAAAGATCGACTCTCAGAACCTTACCAGTCCATCCACCATATTCAGCCATGTTTTCCTCCTTTTATCTCCTTTATTCCTTATTGTAATGAATCCGCCAGATTGTCACTGCCTTCAAAATCGGGGTGACAGTCTGGGGTTTCACATTTGATATCATCCGGTATCTGAATAGCTGCCGGGATGCTAAATCGTGCCGGGATGTCCTTTGTCTTGTCTTGCCATGGTATGTATCTTAATGCACCTGCGGGGCATGCCCTGACACACTCGGGATCATTATTGCATGTATGACACTTGGTGGCCGTTTCCGCCTCTTCATCAAAGGTCATCATGCCCCATGGACACGCCCGTTGACAGGTTTTACAACCCTCGCACTTATCCGGATTTACTACCCGTGCGTTTGCCGGCGGCACCACTTCAATAGCATTATACGGACATGCCAGTGCGCATGGGACTGGATGCGGACATTGTCTGCAGGTTTCCTGGATTACACGATGATTTCCAAATCTGCCCTCTCCTCGCCAAAATCCTAGTTGCGCGCCTTTTGGTCCGAAGTTAAAATTCCTGCGTATGTTAATTCTTGCCAATGTTGGTTGAGAAAAACCTTCGTTATACTCAGTGCAAGCAAGTTCGCAGCGCCTGCAGCCAACACAGCGGTTAGGCAATCCGATTACCATACCCAAAGCATCATCAATATTAATTTCCCTTAGTTCTTCACCCGCTGCCGATTTTGGCCCACATCCTACAAGACACATTGCAACTATACCTAGTCCTCCTACTCCCATTCCTTTTAAAAACTTCCGCCTGGTTGTGTACTTTTGAACTGTTGAAGTTAACCAGTCTGTAGAAGTAATTCCAGTTTTGCTATGATTTCTGTTAGTATTTTGCCCACTCATCTTTAGTCCTCCTAATTTAGTAAAATTTATGAATATGTATATTGCAATAATATATTGGTGAAAAAGAAATGATGCCTAACAATCAGAGCACGAATATTAGTTGTAGGAGCAACCGTATTAAAGTTTAGGCTACTGATAATACTATGGTTCACAAGTGCGGTTTTTGTCATAGGATTTTTAATATATTTTGTTTGATTAAACCATAGTCTGGTAAAAAAATAGTAAATAATAAGACCTTTGAGGTTACAGAAAGGTTACAATTTTATATAGAGAATCTAAAATGGGACCAAATAAACTGTGTAATTACCGGTTATATTAAGAATTGTATTTACCGTGAGAAACGATAATATCCACTTTAGATATTATGAATCACGGTGAACAGAAGAACTGTAAATTGACTAGTTTCGTGTGGTAAAAAGATAACCCAATCCGGATTTATTCAGTAAGAATCTCGGACGACTTGGGTCCGGCTCAATCTTTTCCCGCAAGCGGCGCACATAAACCTTTATGCTATCTGCAGCGTCTGGATAATTAATTCCCCATATTTCTTCAGCGATCTTGTCGTACGTTACCACTATATTTTTATTTTGTATTAGTTTTAATAAAATACTATTTTCGGTATGAGTGAGTGTTGTCTGTTTCCCATTATATTTTACTGTACGCATGGAGTGATCGAAGTAGAAATTGCCACATACAATAGGATCTTCTCCTCCTATAAGATTTACCCTCCTTGCAATAGCTGTAATTCGCGCGATTAACTCTAATTGCTTGAAGGGCTTAGTAATAAAATCGTCTGCTCCCAGTTCGAAGCCTTTGATTATATCGGCTTCCTCTCCTCTCACCGTTAAAATAACGACCGGTATATTAGAGAACATTCTTACTCTCTTTAAAACTTCAAAACCATTTATATCAATTAAACCTAGATCAAGGATGATGATATCTGGCTTTTTGTTCATTATCAGGTCTATCCCCTGTTCGCCAGAGCCCGTGGATAATATTCTTATATCAGGCCATCGTATTTGAAGAGCTATAGAAATCGCTTCGACAACTTCTTCGTTGTCCTCAATAATAAGTAATTTATTGAGATCTGCCATTATTTTTCATTCTTCTCCGTTTTAAATAAATCAAAATAAGAGACACGAGAATCCTTTTTGTTTGAGGGTGAAAGATAATCTTATTTGTGCAATAAATAATAACACACTTTTAAAAAGAGTACCACATTGTAACCCTAACTTTAGCAACAATATCCTTAGTTCCAGAGAGGGAAATCAGAGCATCATACTTCCAGGGCTAATAATAAGTCGGCAATTAGCTGTTGAGTTAAAGGCTATATCAAGTCATAATTGCTGGCGTAAACGGGAAACGTAATATGATATCAAATCTTTATAAATATGAAAAGGTGATCTCTACTTGAGATCACCTTCTGAAAGGCGGGGGTATTATGCAACCTATAATACTCACCTTCCGTGGTGGATAGTATCACGATGTGGTAGTATTGTCAATAGGTTTTAACCATGTTCACCTATTTTTAATTGTTCTATTAACGTGTCAGAATGATAAAATTTGTTGTTACCTAGAGCAGGTGCCTCATTCTTTCTCCATTCACTATTAAAAATAATTCAAGCTTTACAATACTAATCTACCGCTCCAGTTTTAATAAAAATGGAAATGGCAGAGGCTAAAGTCCTACCCTTTAATACAAAAAGTGACAGCGATTGGATTTGAAATAGGATAACTACATTAACTATGTAGAAGGATACTTGTTTAACCGAATTCACTATGGATCTGTAATATGACTATGGGTTAATCACAGAAATGTAAATTAACTCAATACAAACCGTTAGTATCGAAGTAAGTGATTTTCTCTGTCTCGAACAAGAATCTGCTAGGCTGCCATTTATCTTGATATAAAAGCATGTTAATGGAATTGTAGCAATCCGAAGGTACTAACCAAATGCGAGCACCATGATCAGTACCATATTCGGAACAACATTCAATCCATTCATAATTGGCATCGCATTGATGTGGGAGATCCATTCCCAAGTTAATTGAGCCTTTCATATATAGATAACCTTCAAGGTTGGATTGCCCTTAGGCTATAAAAGTCCCAGGAACATCACTATGTAAATATGTAGATTAAGTCTCGGATTCAGCATAGTATATAAGACTATATAACGTATTCGTCTCTAATTTTTTTCCGATAAACTCATAAACAAATGTTGGACCTGAGAGATTATGAGTCAATATACCAACAGCTCCATCATCAATGATTCCCCAATCACCAGGAGACTTCTGCCGTAATTCAAGAGTTCCAATGGCAGAGGCTTCATCTTGTACGATGGGGTATGTTGTTATAGTTGGCCTGTTGGTTCTTGGAGTAGAGGAAGTTTTGGGTTGAATGGTATTTTGATTTAATATTAAAGTGGATTCCGGAGTCTCTTGGCTAGAATTCGCAGGTAAAGCACTTGATTTAGCACAACCGACTATTAGAATTATGATTATTAAAACTGATAATAATAGAGTAAAAAAAGGCCATCATTTAGCATGCATATAAAATCCATATTATAATCTTACAGAAGAATATTTAAGTAATGAACAGGTGCTTTTGTTTTTCGGAAAGTATATCAAGATGTGATAGTACATAACTATAATAACAATCAGGTTAAAAATACTCTTCTTAAATGTCAGTTTTCAAAACTGGTGCTTTTTT
>CP070729.1:212084-215869 GCA_020351185.1 Dehalococcoidia bacterium
GGGTAGAGCCTAAACCCTGCCCCTATTGAAATATTAAAATCCCAAATGTATTTACTTTATTTGGAGTCCGGGCGGTTAATATTGCAGATAACACCACTAGGACAGCTCTCGCATTTTTCGCATTCTAGCTGTAAAGTAGTGTGAGTGATATTATATTTCTCTGCTAAATATCGATTTACCAAATCTACAATTTCGCCACTCTCACTAACTTTTTGGTCTTCAATAATCAGATGTGCGCTCATGGCGTTTACTCCAGAAGTAATTGTCCAAATATGGACATCATGTACTTCCTCAACACCAGGTACATCTTTTATTTTCTCAACAACTTTATCAATTTGTATATTAGGAGGAACTGACTCTAATAAAATATCAGTTGATTCCCTAACCAACTTGACTGCTCCATAAAGGATAACAAGGCCGACAAAAATAGCAATCATCGAATCGACAATATACCATTTAGTAAAGCTAATAATGATACCACCAGTGATGATGCCCAGTGAGGATACAGTATCGCCGATAATATGCCATAAAGCAGCCTTTATATTTAAGTTCCTTTGGCTACTTCTTCTTAGTATTACAATCATTACTATATTAGCAACCAATCCAATGATTGCTACTGGTAGCATTAATGATATTTGAACTTCAGGTGGTTCTAAAATACGTTGGTATGCTTCATAGAAGATATACAAGGACACCAGTATTAGAATCACACCGTTAGTAAGGGCTGCTAATATCTCGGCACGGTGATAGCCATAGGTACGAGTCGCAGTTGCCGGTTTATTGGCAATTTTTATAGCAAATAAAGCCAAGCTTAATGCCAAAGCATCGATAAACATATGCCCCGCATCGCCCTGTAAAGCCAGACTGTTACTTATTAGACCTCCAACTATCTCGAGAATTACTATGAACAAGACAATGGTCAACGCAAGTTTGAGGGGCCGGGTAGAAACCGATAGCGATTTGTTGTCATGATGGTTATGCAAGTCTAATCCCCCATTAGGAAAGTATTAAAAAATCGATTTAGATGAGTATGCCATTAAAATTATATCATTTGGAGATTATTGAAAAAACATATAATCAATAGTAGCGTTTAGATTTGAAGACCTAAAACAAAAAGGACAGAGCCTAAACCCTGCCCCTTTTACTATAATTAACTATTTCATGTACTAATCTCAATGGTATGTAAAAGTCTTGACAATGATATACAAGCACTATTAAATGTCTATTACATTTGGTAATTTTGCGGAAAGGAGAATAACAATCCAATGAAACGAAGTGGTGTATGGCTATTCACTGTAGTATTGAAACGTTCAAAACAAATGTTGTATAGAGTCTTAATTATTACATTTATTACTAGTGCTCTAATAATTGGAGGGTGTGGCACTAGCAGTAATGTTGACAGTAATGTAATTGATGAATCAAGTATACCTGTTGTTAGTGAAGAACAAAACGGTAAAGTAACCGATCAAATCATAACGATAACAGTGACTGTTGCAGGTATGATCCAGACAGAGGATCCATGGACTACTGGAGCGATGCAAACAAATGAATGGGCAAAGCCGATGTATTACATCTGGTTGGATGATAATGGTAGATCTAGCGATGGTCCTTACGGGAATGGACAGGGATCATACTCATATATCATTAGCTTTGACACCGGAAGGCTCAATTTCAGATCATTTGGAACTGATCGGGTGTGGAATACAGCAGATGATGTCACATCATCATGGTTTAAAGAAGCATCTCCCGGAGGAAAGACATGGGTTATTACTGACCATGGTGTAAAAGCTGATATTGTTGAAGAAGGGAAAGCCTTATCCGTTTCATTTCCCTTAAGTCTTGTTGGTAATCCAAAAACTCTGGAAATAGCCACAATGGCATCTCCTTGGACAACATCAGCCCTCGATAATTTAGGATCGGGGAGTGGAAATAATGGCTGGATAAACTATAACAGTGGTGATCTGTTGAAAGTTTATATCCAATCAGATAGTACTGGCGATACCCGCAACTGGCCTAATATTAATCCTAATAACAGCCAAAATTTTGATATTGTAAGCTTGGCAGTGACTCTAACAGAAACGGACATCCAAGACTCAGACCGTGATGGTGTTTCAGATGATGCCGAAAAGGCACTGGCCGTATCTGATCCAGACCAATATGATCTTGAACTTTGGAGTGTCGAGTTTAATGACCCGAGTATATCATCGGATTTTAACGGCAGACGCTACTTTTTCTACACAACAGCATCAAGCTGTGATGAAACTGATCCCAAATACCAAGATAGCTACGATAGAGTTATTTATGGTGCCATAGCCGAAGATCCCACTTCTGATTGGGATATTGAATATAAAATCTACTACCAGAGTAGTGATACCCGTGACCTCGAAAGTCTGGCAACGAAAATTATCCGCCTCATACTGCACTGCCATTGGTATAGCAATGAATACCTTGGCTATACCGCTGACAATAAATTACCTCAGGGATTTGCGGCCATTTGGCTTTCGAATCAGAGAACAGGAGCTGAGCAATACAATGATAATATGTACTTCTATGTTAAGGATATGTCAGGATATACCTCGGAAACATGGGTTCGTCTAGTTACCCATGAATACGGGCACTTGGCAATCAAGGGAGTTGGTGAATATAATAGTTCCTCTGGAGTTAGTGGTGATCCGCGTGCAACTGAGAGATGGACTGCAGGATATCTTGGTGAGCGATTATTCGCTCGTTGGTTTCAGCGAAATTTATCAGGTAGTCTTTTCCCTGGGGTAAGCGAGTGGGATAGTGATAGCGAAGTGTGGGATGAAAATGGAGTGTCTAATTGGCAATACTATGAAAACTCTGATATAAAGAAGTTGTTTAATGGAGAGAGTCCTACCGATCAGAGGGTTATTGCATTATGGCAAAATAACAAGAGTTTAATGGAGGAGACTGATTCCTCTGTCAGACGACTAAAACATTTTTATGTGTTTATCGGTTTAGCTTTGGATATTGAAGCCTCTAGCGATTCCTTAGGGCCAGAAGCCCTCAAGTCCATATTGAATAGTTGTGGATATGATCCAGTTAAATTCTATACAGCATACAATAATTATTAAGCTGATCGAATTTAATGCTGTGTTGAATTCCTCATATTACATTATCAATATCCAAAAATAAGGGGAGCAGAGTCTAAACCCTGCCCCTATTTATAACTAGCAAGAGAGCTCACTTATTTCTTTTCTATATATTAATAGTTTTACTAGTCTTCCTATAATGGTATTATTACACGAAATATGAGTATTGGTATTTATTATTTCTCAGGAACAGGAAATTCACTACATGTAGCCAAAGACATTGCTGCAAAAACAAAAGGGATTCTATACCCCATCGCTTCACTAGTTAATCAGGAAGTTATTGAAATTACATTGGATAAGATAGGGTTAATTTTCCCAACATACTACGGAGAATTACCAGTTATTATAAAGAACTTTGTATCAAAACTGAAAGGTATGGAGAATAAATATATATTTGCAGTTAGTACCTTTGGGGGTTCAGCTGGCCATTCTCTGAAATTGCTTAGGCGGATTATCCAGGAAAATGGAGGAGAGCTTTCGTCCACTTACCGAGTGCATATGCCGCAAAATTCTTTTTCGAAACCGTGGGAGAAAAATACAAAACTATATGCCACATGGAAGAAACAGAGCAAAATTGTCGCAGATAATATAAACAAAGGGGTAAAGGGTGAGTTTTTAAAACACTTTTGGCTTGCCCCATATTTTATGCTTGTTGACTCTACCGTGAGTTTA
>CP070729.1:215969-219661 GCA_020351185.1 Dehalococcoidia bacterium
GCGGCTGCGTTAGCCAGGATATCAACGCCGCCCAGTTCCCTAACTACAGTCTGTACAAGATTGGCTACTGAAGTTGAGTCGGAAACATTAACTGCTACTGATACGGAACGCCTTCCCAGCTTTCTGATTTCCTCGGCCGTAGTATTCAGTTCCTTACTAGCCACGATATCACAAACCGCCATATCTGCCCCCGCTTCAGCGAATAGGAGGGCGATAGCTTTCCCTATCCCCCGCCGGCTACCGGTGACGACAGCTATTTTGCCTTCCAGAGATAAGCAAGGTATGCTCATAAAACCTCCTAATTTCACATACTTATGGGAATATAAACTGTTCTATAACAGATAAATCAAGTCTATTGTGTCTGTTCCACAATGGGTTTTCTTTTCCTGAAATAATTCCGGACCATGTCCGGAATTCCCATTAGCCCTTGTGGGGTAGCAATGATTGCGGCAATTACTATCGAGCCCAGGACGATGGCGCGTCCGGTCTCAAGTGGACGTAAAGCTTCGTTTAGGAAAACAAATATAAACGCTGCTATTGCAGCTCCGGGGAATCTACCTAACCCCCCGATGACCAGTATTACCAAGGCAAGCACAAAGTTATCAAGTCCTAAAACATAGTGTGATAATAGTTGCAGGTAGTGCGCGTAAAATCCGCCCATCAGACCAGTCATAAAAGCCGAGGTGGCGAACAGTATTAGCTTGGATCTATAATCGTCAACTCCTAAACTCTTTGCAGCAGGATTTGCGTCGCGAAGAGCGACGAAACCAAGACCAAACCGGGAATTAATTATTAAATAGGTTACGACCATTATGCCAATGAATATGCCCAATGCCACGTAATAATAGGGTACCCTATTTGTTACCGTGAAAACGAAGTCCCCGATTGCCAGTGGTGGTATCCCCACCATACTTCCTGCCCCACCAGTGCCGATAGGTTCCCCAGCTCTAATAACGGGAGCTAAAGTCATGTGAAGAGCAAACGTAACCACGGCCGGGTATACACCCTTAAGTCTCAAGCAGGGCAGACCGATGAGAAAGCCTACTAAAGCGGCAATTGATCCACCTGCCCACATGGTCAACCACGGAGAGATACCAAAATTTTTGGCAATTAAAGCAGAACCATAGGCTCCGATGGTAAAGAAGGCAATTTGACCGAATGAGAAGATTCCCCCGTAACCCATCAAGAGGTCCCAGTTGGTCGTGACCGCCCCCCAAATTAGGCAAAGGATTAGAATACCCATGACAAACTGATTGCCACCTAATCCCAGCGGTAGTAAGGCCAAGGTTAAAATCGGAATCCCCCAGGTAAGGAGCAATTTTCTGCTTGGTGTCTTCATTCTCATTGATTAACCTCTATCTAATCCCGAAGATGCCTCTCGGTCTGACGACCAAGATGGCAATTAGCGCAACAAGCCAGAAAGGAACTACCCAGAGACTACCCAATTGCCACCCGATTACTGATTCGAGAATACCCAAGATAAAAGCGGCCACTGCGGCTCCCGGTAGGCTGCCAGCACCGCCAAGAACGATGATAACGAAGGCCTTGATAAACAGATTCCAACCTCCTTCAGGAGCAAGCATATAAATCGAGCCGAGTAGTAAGCCGCTGATTCCACCTAGTGCTGTGGATAGTCCAAAGGTTAAGCTAAATACTCTGTTTATCGGTATGCCAACAATGTTGGCTCCCATCATATCCTCTGAGACGGCACGCATGCTTAGTCCTAGTCTGGTTTTTCTTAAAAACAGTACTAGGGCGATTATGATCGCAATGGCGATGGCGAGCATGATCATTCTATGTTCGGAAATGGTAAATGCTCCAAACCTGATAACCCCTTCTGAAAGTGGTGGGATAAACTTACCTCTCGGCCCGAATACTTGCTGGATAAGACTGTTTATCAGTAATCCAAGGCCCAGGGTAGCAATAAATGAGGTGATTCCCCAGTTTGCCTGACGACGTAGCGGGCGCACGATTCCGCTTTCTATCGCCATACCCAAGCCAAACATAATCGGAAGAACAATGACAAAAGATAAGCCGAAGGGTAATCCGGCTAAGACGGTAGTGGAAAAAACCCAGGCAAAATAGGCAGCTAACATAAGAAGTGAGCCATATGCATAGTTGAAGACCTGGGATACGCCATAAACCAAGGACAAACCAATGGCCATGATAACATAGGCTGCCCCCGTCCCTAAACCCCCCAGTATTACCTGTGCTGCTTCTTGCATAATTCTATGCTAACTCACTGTATTAATGGCTAATAATATAACCTAGATACCTAAGAAGACTTCCTTGACATGTTTTTGGTTTAAGGCTTCGTTTTTACTACCCTCAAAGACAATCCTGCCATCTTCCACTAGATAGATTTTTGCGGCGTAATCCGAGGCTTGGAGTACGTTTTGCTCGACCATAAGTACGGTAATCCCACTTTGATTTATCTCGCTTATCTTCTCAAACACCTCTACCCTAAGTTTTGGTGCCAGCCCCAGCGAGGGCTCATCCACTGCAAGCAATCTTGCATTTGACATTAGACCTCGACCGATTGCTAGCATTCTTGCCTCGCCGCCGCTTAATGTTTGAGCTTGTTTCTTGAGTCGTTCCTTAAGTCGTGGAAAGAGCTGTAATACGTATTCTAGGTTCTCTTGCTCTTTATCCCTGGCTTTTGTGTTGTAAGCACCTAGTTTTAAGTTTTCTAGGACGGACATTGTAGGGAATAGGTGTCTATCTTCGGCTATGTAAACCAGTCCCATCTCGACAAGGTCTATAGCTTTAAAATTCGTAATATCTTTTCCGTCAAATATGATACTACCTGAGGCTACTGGCTGTAGACCACAGATTGCTTTGAGAAGCGTACTCTTACCATGTCCATTAGGTCCGAAGACGACCACCAATTCCCGGTCGTCTACTCGAAGAGAAATGTCATGTAGCGCTTGAAATTCGCCATATAATAAATTCACATTGCTTACATCAAGCATTAACTCCTCCACCTAAATAGACGTCAATTACATTCTTCTCTTGAGTTACTTCTTTCGGTAGCCCCAGAGCTATTCTTGACCCATCGTGAATGATCATTAGCCGGTCAGAAATTTCGGTCAAGAACTTCATCAGATGCTCTATCACAACGAGAGTAATGCCTAGTTCCTTATTAATCTTTTTAAATATTTCCAGAAAATCTTTGGTCTCGGTCGGGCTTAACCCTCCGATAGGTTCATCTACCATCAATAATTTGGGTTTGGTAGTCATGGCGTTAGCCAGCATGGTCAGTTTTTGGTCATAGAGATTTAAATGAGAGGTAACGATATTCTCTTTGCCATGCAATCCAACAAAGTCGACTATTTCCGCGATATTATCGTCTTCATTTACTCCATGCCGTTTAGAAAAATGTGCTCCAACTTGTAAATTCTTAAGTACTGTCATGGTTAGAAAAAGCTGTGGCACTTGGAATGTACGTGCGATGCCACGATGACATACTTGGTGTGGCCTCAAGCCTGCGATACTCTTACCTTCGAAGACGACATCTCCAGTATATCGGTAGAAGCCAGTTATCGAATTAAACAGGGTGGTTTTGCCGGAACCATTCGGTCCCGCGATACCAAATACCTCACCATCTTTAACTTCAAAGCTTAATCTATCGACAGCAGCCAGCTCACCAAAGCGCTGGGTTAAATTCTTAACCTCAAGGATATTCATACTTG
>CP070729.1:219761-223363 GCA_020351185.1 Dehalococcoidia bacterium
ATAAAACCCATATTGACACCGTTAAAGAAGGCCACAACGGACGACGTAAGTACTACTGGTTGGTTCGTCAGAAACAGAATAACAACAATCATAACAACACCGATATCCAGCTTTTAGAAAGCGGCTATATATCTATAACTGCCCTGAATGATGCCCTTTTTCGAAAGTCGATAAAAGCTATAAATAACAGTCTATGTTCAGGACTTTTCCGAGAGCTGCAAAGCCTTGGGAACAATAAAACTAATAGAATTGACAACCCAGATAGAGAATAATAGAATAATCCTATTAGCCATCGACCATCTGGCGGTGAGTTAAGACTTTATTTAATAATATTGTTATTTCGCTTGGATCGGGTACGACCGAGACGGATTTTAATTAGCCTTCTCTGCTGTATCGGAGAAGGCATTTTTAATTTGAGTATGATTAAAATTGGATTCATAGGTGCTGGTATAGTAGCTACAACCTTAGCAACTGCTCTACACAGTAAAGGTTACTCTATAGTGGCTGTCTCCAGTCGCAGTCGTCGATCGTCGGATAGGCTTGCCAAAAGTATGAAAGGTTGTCGCTCATATAGCAGCCAGGGAGTAGCCGATAACTCTGGACTTGTCTTTATCACCACCCCGGATGATGCGATTGCGAGGGTAGTTACCGAAGTCAGGTGGAGACCGGAACAAAGCATAATCCACTGCAGTGGTGCTGATTCGACAGCCATCCTATCACCAGCTAGAAAAGTCGGTGCTTGCGTTGGTGTCTTCCACCCACTACAAACTTTCACCAGCTCAAGACAGGAAAGGCTAACGGGGATAACTTATGCCATTGAAGCTGATAAACCTCTCTTGGTGATTCTTAAAGAAATGGCTACTACCCTGGGTGGTCGTTGGATTGAATTAAAGCAAAAGGATAAAGTACTCTACCACACAGCAGCGGTATTCGCCTGCAATTATTTAGTAACACTCCTTAAGGTAGCAACTGACTTATGGCAGCATCTTGGCATTCCTCCAAAGCAGGCTAACCTTGCTTTACTGCCCTTACTAAAGGGTACGATAAATAACATAGAAAACACCGGGATACCGCGTTGTCTCACCGGACCTATTTCTCGCGGTGATAATGGGACTATTAAAAAACACCTGGAAGCACTTCAGGAAGCAGCACCAGAGCTTGTTACCATATATCGGGAACTGGGACTTAAAACAATCCCCATTGCATTGGCAAAAGGAAAAATAGATAAGGAGCAAGCAAATAAACTCCAATTTGTATTGAACCAAACAGGAGAAGGGAGCGTCAGATGAGAACGATGATGAAGAGTAAAATCCACCGCGCACGTGTTACTAACCTATGCATTGAATACGAAGGAAGTATCACCATCGATAAGAAACTTATGGTTGAGGCCGATATTCTGCCCTACGAACAAGTGCAAGTACTCAATCTCAATAATGGAGCCCGTTTCACGACATATGCCATTGAGGGTACTAGGGACAGTGGCCGGATCTGTCTTAATGGCGCTTCTGCCAGGTTAGTGCAAAAAGGCGACATTATCCTCATTCTGTCTTACTGCCAAATCGAAGATGAGGAAACCATTAATTTTTTTCCGCGCCTAGTCTATGTTGATAGTAATAACAAGATTGTAGAGACAAGGACGGCAGTAGAAAATATACCCTTCTAAAGAGAGTATGATGCGGACTTCTATTAACCATATAAAGGAGATGAAGCAGAAAGGTGAGAAGATTGCTATGCTCACTGCCTATGACTATACCACCGCCAAGATAATTGACCAGGTGGGCATACCCCTCATTCTTGTCGGTGATAGCCTAGGCAATGTAGTACTGGGGTACGAATCGACCATACCAGTAACGATGGAGGATATGTTGCACCACACAAAAGCGGTAGTAAGGGGTTCTAACACAGCTTTGGTGATTGGCGATCTGCCATTTATGACCTATCATATAAGCATCGAGAATGCGCTTTGCAATTCCAGCCGCCTAATACAGGAAGGTGGTGCTCAGGCAGTAAAGCTAGAGGGTGGCGTTAATATCGCCGACAAGGTGAGAAATATAGTGGAATGCGGAATACCGGTCATGGGACATATAGGTTTTACCCCACAGTCAATAAATCAACTTGGTGGCTTCAAGGTACAAGGAAAAACCCTAGAAGCAGCCCAGAAGTTATTAGATGATGCCATGGCTATAAAATCAGCCGGGGCTTTTGCCATCGTTTTGGAGATGGTGCCGGCACCACTTGCATCTTTCATAAGTCAGAGTATAGATATCCCTACCATTGGTATTGGTGCCGGAACTGGCTGCGATGGACAGGTTCAAGTTGTTAGCGATATTCTGGGGCTATTTACCGACTTCGTCCCTAAACATACCAGACAATATGCTAAAATAGCAAACATTATGTCAAGTGCTATAACCGAATATTACAAGGATGTTAAAAACGGTAACTTCCCTACCGACATACATAGCTTTCCAATAGAACAGAGCGTAATTGCCGAATTGAGAAAGCAGCAATCAGATGGAAATAATTAAAACCATCGTTGACTTTAGAAAGGTAAGGCTCAGTCTAACAGAACCCGTTGGTTTAGTACCAACCATGGGATATCTCCACGAAGGGCACATGTCTCTCATTAGACAAGCAAAAATGGATAATAGCTCAGTGGTAGTCAGCATTTTCGTTAATCCCATGCAGTTCGGTGCCGATGAGGATTTGGATAGGTACCCCCGTAATATGGAAAGAGATCTATCCCAATTACAAAAAGAAGGCGTTGATGCTGTCTTTGTTCCCTCAACAGCTGAAATGTATCCCATTCATTTCAGTAGCCGAGTTGAAGTCGATAATATTACACAACGCTTGGAGGGTGCTTCCCGTCCGGAGCATTTCAGAGGAGTTACCACCGTTATCGCTAAGCTTTTCAACATTATACAACCGACACGGGCTTACTTCGGCCAGAAAGATATCCAGCAAGCGATAGTAATCTGCAAAATGGTAGCTGATCTGAATATGAATCTTATAATAATCACTCTTCCTACGGTACGTGAACCAGATGGGCTAGCACTAAGCAGCCGAAATAGCTATTTAAATCGTAGGGAAAGAAAGGCAGCCCGAGTCTTATATCAGTCCCTGATGTTGGCAAAGAAACTGTGGCAGGAAGGCGAAAGGGACGCCAAAACGCTACACTGGGAGATGGTGAGGCTCATCCGAAAAGAACCATTAGCCGCCATTGATTATATAAGTATCGCCGATACAAAGACGCTCATGGAAAGGGAGGAGGTTAAACTACCAACACTGGTATCCCTAGCAGTTAAAATCGGCAAAACGAGACTGATCGATAATGTGATTTTGGAGTAACACTTCGCTCTGGCTTGCACCAATATTTTGTCTAAGATAAGGGATGGTAGAAAAATATCAAGAAGCTACCTCCAAAGTTAACCCTTTAGCTATTGTAAAAACATAAAATATTAACCGATCGGTTAGCGATGTAATTCGGTTGATTTTGTTGTGGGTAATAGATATAATCTTACTCGTTGCGCCGAGGTAGCTCAGTTGGTAGAGCAGCGGACTGAAAATCCGCGTGTCCCCAGTTCGATTCTGGGCCTCGGCACCAC
>CP070729.1:223463-226915 GCA_020351185.1 Dehalococcoidia bacterium
TCTTTATTTAAAGGTCGAAAAAGGAGAATTAATATATGACCGAAAAGAAAAAGAATGGATCTGGTGGAAAGACCAGACGAGAATTCCTAAAGGATGCCGGTCTCCTTGTTGGTGGTACTGCAATAGGTTCTACGGTGTTACTAGCTGCCTGTGGTGGTGGAGAAACGGTAACCAATACCGTAACCCGAACCAATACACAAACGGTTACCTCAACTGCCGCCGCTACAACGGTAACGGACACCGTTACCGCTACCACAACTGTCGGTGGTGGAGCTACCGTCACCGAAACAACAACGGCAACCCAAACCCAGTCCAGGTTTGTCTGCCCCATCGATGGTATGGAGTTTGATACTCTGGCCGAGTTGCAGGCTCATTTTGAAGCTGAGCATGGTGGACCAGCTGATGCGCTAACTGTACTTAATGTAAATGGAAGACAATATGTCTTAGCTAATCTCAAGCCCAGTTGGTCACTGGCGTGGGTACTACGTGAACATTTAGGCTTGTTCGGTACTAAGACTGGTTGTAATCGTGGCGAATGCGGTACTTGTACTATCATCATGAATGGCAAGTCAGTCTATGCCTGTATGATACTAGCAGTTGAAGCAAATGGTACCGAAATAACAACCATTGAAGGCCTCTCGGATGAGATGAACTTTTCTGGCATGCAAAAAGCTATCTTGGAGGCTGATTCCCTGCAATGTGGTTTCTGTGCGCCAGGTTTTATCATGGCAGCTCAAGCACTACTTAACAACAATCCCAACCCCACGAGGGATGAGGTCAGGGAGGCGCTTTCTGGACATATTTGTACTTGTGGTAACATAAATCAATACGTCGAAGCGGCACTAAAGGTTTAAGGAGGTATGTAGATATGGCTGAATTATCAGTAATTGGAAAAGAAGGTCTCAAAGACCCAACTACAATCGGTAAAATGACAGGCGCCTTGGACTTTTGTGGAGACCATTTCCCAGGTCAAAAGCTTATTTGTCGAACTCTACTATCTACAATCGCCCATGGTACCATAGCTAGCATTGATACCAGTGCCGCTGAAGCCTTACCTGGTGTTAAAGCAACCACCACTTTCGAGGATTGTCCAGTACTTAGGGAAAACATCACATTTTGGGGTCAAGAGGTAGTCGCTGTTGCCGCAGTAGATGAAGAAACAGCCAATCAGGCACTCGAATTAATTGATGTAGAATACAATGAAGAGACACCTGTAGTCGATGAAGAAGATGCGCTGGCACCAGGTGCACCCTTAGCTGGTGTATGGGATGGAACCAATGTCCGCCAAACTGAAGTTGTTCGCGGTGATATTAACGAAGGATTTACCCAAGCGGAGGTAACTATTG
Organism: Dehalococcoidia bacterium; assembly: GCA_020351185.1. Taxonomy (GTDB): domain Bacteria; phylum Chloroflexota; class Dehalococcoidia; order Dehalococcoidales. The sequence continues at coordinate 224,810 of CP070729.1, forward strand.
AAGGTACCGTAGACTGGGGTGAAAGATGGCAACACCAAGAAGCGGAACCGCATGCAGCTCTTGCCCACTGGATTGGTGACCATTTATATTTCTGGACTTCGAGCCAAAATCCCTATGGCCAAAGGGCAGCTGCCGCTGGTGCTCTGGGCCTACCACTCAACAAAGTGCATCTCACCTCACATGGTTCAGGAGCTGGTCATGGCAATAAACATGGTAATGATTATGGTGTGATCGCTGCGGTGCTAGCTAGGAAGGCTGGCATGCCGGTACTGTACCAGAAGAGTCGCCGCGAGCATGTTATAACCTCGACACGGCAGCATCCCTATAAGGCTGAGTATAAAATCGGAGCTTTAAGCGACGGTACACTTACTGCAATAGATGTTACCATGTATGGTGGCGCAGGTGGCAATGGCAGTGGATGGGCTGGAGGCCTGTCTTACCTCTTACGGGCTTCTTGGAAATGTCCAAATGGTCTTTTTAAAGCTGTTGATGTTGCTACCAATACTCCACCAACCGGTGCCTTCCGTTGTGTCGCCGATCCTTGCGGGAATGTTATTCACACCGTCATGTTTGATCATTTAGCTGCTGAACTAGGTATGGATCCCTTGGAGCTAAAGCTAAAGAATGCTATCACATCCGATATGGTTCATCAGGATATGATGATGCCCTTTGCGGCGGTAGCCATTAGTGACTGCTTGGAGGCAGCAGCCAATGGTATTGGGTGGAGTAGCAAGTGGCATACTCCTGGTGCATATACGCTACCGGATGGAAGATTGCACGGTATTGGTATCGCTGGTGGTATCGATAGCCACGGAGTTAATGCCGCTTTCTGGGGTTTAACCAACGGAGCCATCCTGATGATCACCATGGATGGTACAGCACTTGTTAATCCCGGTCAAAGCCATTGTGCTGGTTCAATAATTTCCATGCTACATATTGTAGCCGAGACTCTTGGCATGGATTACGAAAGCGTTCAGTTAGGTGATTGGGGCGATACAGATACTTGTGCCGATGGAGGTTTTGAAGGTGGTTCCACTCGTGTTTCCACCGAGGGACCAGCCTACGTAAGGGCTTGCGAAGATGCACTTAGTCAAGTATTTGAAATGGTTGCTCCTCAGCTTGAAACGACCACCGATAATCTAACGGCGAAGGATGGAAAAATCTTTGTAACCGACAATCCTTCAAGTTCGATGACTTGGGCTGAGGCTATGAGTGTAGTTCGTAATACTATCGTTGGACGTGGTTATACCTGGCAACCTACACTGCGTCGACAGGTACATGATTGGCCTGTAGGAACACCTTGCCTGGTTCAGGGTTGTGAAGCGACAGCTGCCGAGATTGCCGTTGACCCAGAAACCGGTGAAATTGAGATACTGGACATGGTTAACGCTATCGATTGTGGTCGTGCCGTCTATCGTAAAGGCTGTGAGAAACAAATCATGGGTGGCTGTGAAATACAAGTTGGACAAGCCCTGTTCTACCAGCACATAATCGATAAAGCAACAGGGGCAACCCTCAATCCAAGCTTCATCGATCACAAACAACCCACCAGCCTGGATATGCACGAAGATAGGCATAAGGCAGTGTTAGTCGAATCCGACAGTGCCAGTGGTCCCTATGGTGCCCACGGTATTGGCGAACCCGCTGTGAACGCATACGCCTGTATTTTAGCTGCTTTCTACAATGCAACCGGTATATGGGTCTCCGGATCTCCCATTTCACCATGGAAAGCTCTTAAAGCGATGGGTAAGGTATAGGAGGTTTAAGATGAAAGATATAAGTCATATAAATGCAAATTCCGTTGATGATGCTGTTGCTGAACTTCAAAAAGGGAATGCAGCCGTAATCGCTGGCGGTACTGATATTGTACACGCCTTAAGAGGTATGATCTCCCCCAATCTGCCGGACACTCTGGTAAATATCAAACCCATCACTTCGCTTAGCCAACTAGTTGAAGAAGGTGGCATGCTTAAGATAGGACCGCTGACCACACTTACAGAACTGGCCGAGTCATCGGAGGTGCAAACCAAATATACCGCTCTGGCTCAAGCTGCTCGTCGAGCCGCGTCGCCCGAATTACGTAATATAGGCACTATTGGTGGCAAT
>CP070729.1:227015-230461 GCA_020351185.1 Dehalococcoidia bacterium
AATTTACCTTTATGTTAGAATACAACCTAATGGCTAGTAAATATAATAAAAGTAAATACAAGCTTAGTTTCGAAACAATACTGGAATTAATCGAGTGAGATTTATTTAGTGTCAACAAACTAATGAAAAAGAGTCTCGTAATAGTTGAATCACCTGCAAAAGCAAAAACAATTGCAAAAATACTAGGTGGGAATTATTTACTACAGGCTTCTCTAGGTCACGTAAGGGATCTGCCTAGGAGTAGCTTGGGCGTAGATATAGAGCATGATTTTAAGCCTAAATATGTCGTATCAAGGGATAAAAGTAAAACAGTTAGAGACCTAAAAAAGGCAGTCAAATTAGCTAAGACAATATATCTGGCTACAGATCCCGACAGAGAAGGGGAGGCTATAGCTTGGCACCTTCTTAAAGTAACAAAAATAAATCCCAAATCCTTTTATCGGGTGGTTTTTTCCGAAATAACAACCCCAGCGATTGAAAAGGCTTTTAAAGCGCCCCGTAGTATAGATATGCAGCTTGTTAATGCCCAACAAGCAAGACGTGTTCTTGATAGACTTGTCGGTTATAAATTGAGCCCTCTTTTATGGCGTAAGATTAGAAAAGGATTATCTGCTGGCCGCGTGCAATCAGTAACCTTAAAAATAATTGTTGACCGTGAGCGTGAAATTGAGAAATTCGTATCTATTGAATACTGGACCATTGAAGCCGAATTTATCAAAAAGAATAATATCGAAACGATGCCATTCCGAGCGGTACTTACATGTCTTGCCGATGGTACAGAAATTGAAATTAACTGTCAAGAAGAAGCAAATGAAATTAAGACAGAACTTGAAGGCGCAAGATACATTGTTTCTAAAGTAAGGACAAAAAAAGCTCATCGCCGACCAGCACCGCCTTTTATTACAAGTACCCTACAACAAGAAGCTTGGCGCCATTTTCACTTAAGTGCCAAGCAGACAATGATAACAGCCCAACAGCTCTATGAAGGGTTGCCAGTTGGTGGCGAGGGTAGTATTGGCCTGATAACTTATATGAGAACCGATTCTACATATGTAGCTCGTTCAGCAATTAGTGAAACCCGTGACTTTATCAGCAGTAAATACGGTTCTGAATACCTGCCGACTCATGCTCGTACCTTTTCCAAGAAAATAAAAGCGGCTCAAGAGGCGCATGAAGCCATAAGACCAACCAGTATTTGGCGCCATCCGTCCCTTATTAAACAAAACCTCACTATAACTCAGTTCAGATTATATAATCTAATCTGGCAACGCATGGTAGCCAGCCAAATGGCTGCAGCGATATTTGACAATACAAATGTAGAAATTAAAGCACATTGTTTACGATCGAAAATGGAATACCTTTTTAAGGTTTCGTGTTCTATTAATGTTTTTCCAGGTTTTTTAGTTATTACTACCGAAGACAGACTTAAAAATAAGGAAACCAAGTGCTCTCCATTGCCAGCAATGGAGAAAGGGGATGAACTGAGTCTTTTAAACCTTTTCCCCGAACAAAGATTTACTCAACCGCCACCACGTTTCACCGAAGCTTCTCTTATTAAGTTACTTGAACATGTTGGTATTGGACGCCCAAGTACATACGCCCCAATTGTATCTGTTATTCAAGAGCGTGAATATATAAAGAAATTAAAGGGCAATCTTGTACCTACTGATCTTGGATTCCTAGTCAGTGATATGCTTGCTAGGTATTTTGCACCTATAGTTAATGTCGAATTTACAGCAAACTTAGAAGATAACCTTGATAAAATAGCCAATGAAAACCTTGATTGGGTACAAGTCGTCAGAGCATTTTACACTCCTTTTATAAAAGATCTTGAAAACGCCTTTGAATCTATAGAAAAGGTAAAATTGGCTGATGAGGAAACTGGGGAGATGTGTCCTAGGTGCAATAAACCAATAGTCGTAAAAAGCGGACGCTTTGGCAAGTTCCTTGCCTGTATCGGTTTTCCAGAATGTAAATATACAGCCTCCTTTCAATTAAAAACCGGTGCGAAATGCCCGGAATGTGGGTACGAAATAATAGGTAAAAGGAATAAGAATAAACGTCTCTTTTATGGTTGCAGTAATTACCCAAACTGTCTTTTTGCCACAAATCACAAACCACTATCCCATCCCTGTCCTAATTGCAATAGTCTATTGTTAATACATCGCTCAAACTGGCAAAGATGTCTTAAGTGTGATTACAAAGAAAGATTACAGGATTGAATTAATGCAAGAAATCTTCGATAGATATATAAACTACTTACAAGCTGAACGAAATGTTTCACCTTATACTATACGTAATTACAGTAATGATCTACTGGGTAACTATAAGCGCGGTTCTGAAAAAGGTTTCTTCCAATTCCTAAGATTAAGAAAAATAAATTCCATAGATAGTGTTGATAAAGGTATTTTGCGTGATTATCTATCATATCTTATCGATCTGGGAGTAGCTAAGGGAAGTATCACCCGCAAGTTGTCAGCTATACGCTCTTTTTATCGCTTTCTATTAAGAGAAGGTATTTTAAAAAGCAATCCTATAGAGCAGACGGCCTCGCCGCGGCGCGAAGCGCGATTACCTTCATTTCTCACTATTGAGGAAACAGTTAATCTCTTGAAAACTCCCGACATCGCAACGCCACATGGTTTACGTGATCGATGCTTGATGGAGTTAATCTATGCTGCAGGATTAAGGGTAAGTGAACTGGTTAAATTAAATCTTATGCAGGTGGATCTGGATGCCTATGAGATACGGGTAGTAGGTAAGGGTTCGAAGGAGAGGGTTGTTCTAATTGGTGAGCCCGCTGCTAAAGCTTTGAGTGACTACCTAGATAACAGCCGATCGCTGCTACTCGGCAATAAAACAAACAACGATCTCTTTATTAACAACAAGGGCAATAGGCTGAGCGAGCGAATGGTTCAAAAAATTCTTAACAAATACGCTAAAAGAGCAGGTATCGATAAAAGGGTTCACCCACACCTCCTAAGACATACTTTTGCCACCCATTTACTTGATGGTGGCGCTGACCTACGTGTGGTGCAGGAACTTCTGGGTCATTCGAACTTATCGACAACACAGATATATACCCATGTTACCCAGAGACGTGCTAGGAAGGTCTATCTATCGGCTCATCCGATGGCCAAGACAGATGAGGATTTAGATGATTGATAAGCGCTTAACTACGTTAAGAGAGAACCTAGGCGCAAAAGGTATTGGATCAATACTCATTTCTCAACCGGAAAACAGATTTTATCTATCCGGGTTTGATGGTACGGCTGGCTTTCTATTTATTACACAAAAAGAAAGCATTTTGCTTACTGATTTTCGTTATGTAGAGCAGGCAAAGAAACAAGCCAACGTTTACGAAATAATTCAAACTATTGGTAGAATTGAAGAATGGCTTCCTCATGTTATTGGCAAATTTTCAGTGAAAAATATTGGTTTCGAAT
>CP070729.1:230561-233971 GCA_020351185.1 Dehalococcoidia bacterium
GTCCATCAACTTAGTTAAATATTTTAGCAGAGGTAGAGAATAGTAATTGTCAACTGTTGGACTTGCGAAGCCCCCATTCAATACCAGTTAACTCTCCACCTGCCTTACTTAAATACTGCCTAGTATGCCATTACTTAACACGTGACCAGACGTAACGATAGCTTCAATGTCGAGATAGCCCAACCATCGAGCTAAGAGATTGCTGCCATAACCATAATCTCAATCTTTAGCTTGGGGCCGGCCAAAGCCGTAACGCCAAGCAATGTTCCAGCTGGGGGATTGTTTTTATAATAAAATTCTGGACAGTTGTCTTTCCAGAAATATTCAATAGCCCGGGCACATTCTCTCCACTCCTCTGTGCTGGAGATTCCCCCTGGAAAATCTCCTACCAAATACCACCAGATGTGCATTATGTTTGCAAGAGATGATCCCATTTCTTCCAATCGCTGCTTAATATTGCCTAATGCAATGGTTGTCTGTTCACCGATACTTTCAGGTATCGCTCCGGACTGAGCATCTTCGCCAACAGCACCGCTTAGGGTAATAAATCCCCTCGCAGCAACAGCTGCCGTCCCGGTGGCATAGGCACGCCGTTCACCCCCAACTACAACTGGTTTTCGCTTTATCTCCACAATTCACCATCCTTTCAAAAATATTGGTATGAGTTAATTATCATCGAGGTAGTCGGTATATACACTAAGGCTGAAATATATTCTCGTTTCTTGAGATTGGCCGTAAAAAGGAAATGAGTAGCACGCCAATAGCACTGAGTATTGCCGCAATTAAAAAAGCAAGCCGATAGTTATCGTTGATGTCATAGAGTAAACCAGCTATAACAGGACTGGTAGTACCGGCTATGGTCCAACCCATACCGACCGCTCCTAGGATAACTCCATGTGAGCTTAGACCAAATATCTGAGCTATCGTGGGGGATAATAAGGCTGGCGTGGCAAAACTATATACGATGCCAAAAATAAATAATTTCCATAAGGAATCTGCTGCCAGCAACCAAATTAGCGCTAATGTGTGCATCGAGAGGCATAGTATGAACGTTCTTTTGTAACCGATCCGATCACCCAATCTCCCCATCACCAGTCGACCAGCAATACCGGTCCCACCCATCACAGTAAGGATTGTGGCAGCGTTGGCTGGCGTGATATTAAGACTGATAGCATGAGGTACCATATGAACCCACAAGGCCTGAAAGCCAAAACCATAACAATAATTCATCAGCAAAAGTAACCAAAACTGATATGTTCGAACAGCTTGTTTAAAATTTAAATCGGTAACTCGACTATAGTTATTCTGCTTACCTTCACTCGTTTCCCCATAGGGTGAAAGCTCCATTTTGCTCGGATCACGTCGCAGAAATTGAGCTGCCAAGGTAATGATGACAAGTGTACTGATACCCAAAACCATAAACGAGATACGCCAATTGTATGAAATAATCAACCAATTAGCTAAAGGGGGCATGATCATGGTACCAACCCCCATACCGGTGAGGCTAATGGCGGTTATGATTCCCCGCCTCCGAGAGAACCAGCGGGCAATGGTAGATAATATGGGCACCCAAAATCCACTACTGCCAATACCAATAATCACCCCATACACCAAATATAGTTGCCATAGTGAATTTATCTGGCTAAGTAATAAATAGCCTACGCCAAAAAATAATCCACCTATGGTGACAACTATTCGGGAGCCAAATCTATCACTCAATCGACCGATTATAATTCCCATTAAACCGATAAATAGCATTGACATCGAAAAGGCAAGTGAGGTTGTTGCTCTATCCCATCCGAAATCATTTGACATGGGGATAAAAAAGACACCAAAACAGTACCGAGTTCCATTGCTCATCAGCATAATAAAAAAGCTTGCAAGAACAATCACATAACCATAGAACAGTCTGTTTTTTCGTTCAGACAATATCAGACCTCCAGCATAGTCAACCCAGCTCACTCAGGAAATCGAGCACAGCTTTATTAAATTCCATGGGGCGTTCTATTGCCGAGGCGTGCCCAGTCGGCATGATGACAAGTTTCGAACCAGGAATTAGTCGCTGTGCTTCCTTAGCAGAGTCAATATCTGACCAAATATCGTGTTCTCCAGCAATAATCAGCACAGGCATTTTTAACTGACTGACATCAGGGGGAGGGGTACCCCAAACCATTGCTTTTGATGTAATCAGGTAAGCTTGCGGATCATTTTTAAGTTGTATTTGCTTTAGCCTCTGGATTACCTCATTATTTTTATCCGGCCAACCGGGCGAAAAGGCCAATCCAACACTTTCATCAGTAATAATACTCTTAAGACTCCCACTCTGCTTAATAGCTGCTACTCTCTGCTGACGCCACTTCCTCATTTCTTCCATTTCCTCTATGCTCCAATGCACTGGGACTAATCCACTGTTAGCGAAAATAACTGCCCTTACCATCTCTGGATGACTTAGTGTTAGATGAAGGGCAATCCGTCCACCCATGGAATAACCTAATAAATAACTTTCTTTAATATTGAGCTTCCTAAATAATTCATATAGATCCTGCTCAAGAATATCAATACCATAGCCTTCCTCTGGGGTTTCGGTATCACCGTACCCCCTAACATCATAAGTAAGAACCTGGTAATATTTACTAAAAACAGGTACCTGATTCCACCATGCTTCAAGGTTATCCCCAGCACCATGAATCAGGGTAAGCCATTTACCACTACCACTAACTTCATAATTCATTGAAATATTGTTCGTCCTAATCTTCACTTCAGCCCCCTCGTTTCATTAATGGCTTATTGTATTCATAAACTGTTGCTGATACAAATATTTTTTAGTAGATGAAAACCAAAAATAAATAAAAGTATAATATTCTTGACTGCTTAGACACAATGGTTATACTAAAATTACTTAGCCGGTAGGAGCTGAATCATGTCAATGAAAGAACAAATTCTTAAAGATTATGTCGACTGGACAAGAAAATATATTGAAGCCCATAAATCGGTAAAATCATTTCTACCTCCTACGACCAGGTTAACTAAAGATGATAAATTGATTAAATGGATTCCAACCGCTAAATCTCTAGCCGAATTTGAAAACGCAAAGAATGATGAGGAGGTTGCACTAACTAAATTGCAGGAGATTCGTGATCATCTCTGGAGATTAAACGTGGGTACATAAATAATTATTGATGCCAGCACTAAATCTAACAAAAGCGGTACAGTATTTTCATAAACGTCAATTAACTTTTCATGACCAACGGCACGGGCTAGCACCAACAGCTTGGAATGAACAACATCACCAGCGCTAGTTACCTACATATAATTACATGACACAGAAAAGTTTAATGAGATACCATCAATAGGAGAGGCAACTACCCGAGGTAGTCCACCAGAATACATTGGCCACTGATAACCAAAAC
>CP070729.1:234071-237420 GCA_020351185.1 Dehalococcoidia bacterium
GATAGGCAGCTCGCACAACGTTATTCATCGGTTCTTGACGCGTCAATGAAACTCCCGAAGTCTGTACATGAAATCTCATCCACATTGATCTCTCGTTCTTTGCATTAAACCTATACTTCATAATCTTGTACCATAACCGCCTAGCTGCCCTTAACCTAGCGACTTCTTCGAAGAAATCACTAGCTACAGACCAGAAAAAGGATAATCGAGGTGCCACCCAATCGATATCATGACCTCGTTTAGTTATTTCTTCAATTGTTGCTATACCATTGGCGATAGCCACTGCCATCTCAGTAACACCTGAAGTACCAAACTCCCTGAGGTTATAGCCGTTGTAGGTAACCGAATTCCATTGCGGAACGTTTTGTCTTAGGAATTCAATATTGTCGCACTGCAACCTGAAACAATCTTGCGGTGGTATATATTCCGGGCCACTGCGGACCGCTTCTTCCATAGTGGTGTCGTTTTGTACACTTCCGCGTAGCTTATCCCATGGGATACCACGTCGCTCTGCGAGTGCTAAGTACATAGGAAATAGGATGGCGGTATTCGAAGGGTAATGGGTGACGATTGAAACAGTTACTTTATCAAGAGGTATGTCCTTAAATAGTAGATCCATATCTTCTACCGAATCAATAGCAACACCAGACATACCAACTTGACCTCTAGCCTTTGGGTCGGTAGAGTCATACATTTGAACTGTGGGTAAATCAAAAACAATGTTCAGACCATTAGCGCCATGATCTAGCATGAATTTGATTCTCTTATTGGTGTCTTTAGGTTGTCCAAAACCCGTTAGCTGGCGCATAGTGAAGTTCCGGCCTCGATACATATTAGCATGAATGCCCCGAGTAAAGGGCTCAATCCCTGAGTTTCCAAGGTCTTCAAGATAATCAAAATCGGAGATGTTAAGTGGTGTATAGAGCAATTCACGAGAGATATCGGATCCTATGATTGTATGAGGAGTAATACACCAAGCTTGGCGTTCTCTCTCGTGGACTATCGAATTCTTCCAAATATCAAAGTTATGCCGAATTTTTTGGATTGCTTCAGGACTATATAAGGGAATTCTCTTGCTATTTTTAATTTTTCTTTCTAAGATTTCTTTAGTTGTGGTTTTCCCTTGGGTCAAATCAAATAATCCCCCGTATATTATTAATATATTTTTTCACTTAACAAAAACCCGTAATTAATTAAGGAAGCGCTCCTACCAATTCCTTCAATCCAAGTTCCAACAAAGTACTATCTAATGGCTTACCGGTCTTGGCATCCCAGCCTAATGCTGCGTAGCCCATTTCCTTCATAGCATCAGCATCGATTCCCCTACCGGCAAATGGCCCTTGCCTTGGCGCTTCGGTCAACCGCTTAGGTAGACGCCACTCACTCGTTTTAATACCCTCGCGAATATTAAAAGCTTGGCGAAGGGTCTGGATTCTTCTTCCCGTCCTTAGTGCTTCTTGTATATTAAAATCCTGCCAACCCGTTACTGCCTTTACTGCTTGTACTAATGGTAGATTCTCCGGCCACCAGGCAAATGTGCAAAGGCCAGCTGCCCACCAAAAGCGTTCTATATCACTACAGGTAGCATATACCTTTACGTTGGTATTAAGATCAAAGGGATCTTCTAACGGAGGGAGTCCAAGTTCGTTTGATTCGGGAAAATCAAGCCCACCGTAGTAAGCTGTGGCTGCTATTGAAGCGGTATGACGTCCTGGGGTGGGATCACAAACATAGCCCCAGCCCATACCTATGCTGACTCTAGGGTCATGGGCTGGCATATCTTGGCCGCCTACATGCATTGCGTATTTCTCAGCACCTTTACCTATACGCTCGGCGGCACGTGCGGAACCGTCAGCTAGTACAGCTCCAAATCCTTCTCTCAGACCGATTTGCTCTATTAAAGTGATCATGGCTTTGCCATTGCCCCAGGTTAAGTCAAGACCATCAGTATCTTCTTTAGTAACAATACCCTGCTCATAACATTCCATAGCGAATGCGACGACAGAACCAGCACCAATAGTATCGAGGCCTAATCGATTGCAAACATCATTGCCCTTACCCACTGCCTCTATATCATCAATCAGACAGCTAGCACCGAGTAGCGCTACAGTTTCATACTCTAGTTTACTGCTAGTATACCCCCCATATTTGTTGTCAACTCGTACCCAACCCTTACAGCCCATAGGACAACTGGTACAGGCATGCTTTTTGACTACGTATTTAATAACTTCATCGCCATCTAGTTTTTTATAAGTAGGGAATGTTTCTGGACCGTAAATTGCCCAATTTTTAGTTGGAGCATCGCCTAATTCTACGGAATTACTCATAATGCCACAGGTCCCCCACTTCTTCCAGATTTCAACCCAAGGGTGATCTGTCTCTTTAACACTTTTGAGATATTCCTTACGTAGTGCGACAAAGTGTTCCGGGTCAGCTATGGGTACTTTCTTGGTTCCCTTTATTACAAATGCCTTAAGTCTTTTCGATCCCATGACGGCACCTACACCAGAACGGCCTGCAGCTGATCCTTCATGTCTGATACAGGCCAGTAGTGATTGTTTTTCCCCTGCTGGCCCAATACAAGAAATCTTAACGCGGTCGTCACCAAGTTCTTCTCTGAGGCTATCTTCAGTCTCCAAAGTGTCTTTTCCCCAAAGATGTGAAGCATCTTTGATTTCAACCTTACCATCTTTCAGGAAGACATATACTGGCCGGGGAGAGATGCCGCTAAAGAAGATACCGTCATAACCGGTGGCCTTTAATTCGGTGGCAAAAGAGCCACCGGAGTTGGCATCACCCCAACCACCGGTGACTGGGGATTTAGTGACGATTTGATGCCGGGCGCCGTGAATACCGGTGCCTGTTAGAATTCCAACTAAAAAACCGAGTATATTGTCAGGCCCCAGTGGGTCAGTATTGGGCTTCATACGCTCATAGAGAACCCTTACCCCCAAACCAACACCACCGATATAATCACGGTAGACCTGCTCTGGTAGGCTTTCCTCATTTATTACACCTGTTGTCAAGTTAACAAAAAGAATCTTTCCATTATATCCAGGAAATGACATAATCTCCCCCTTTCTCTTATACCTATAATGTAGCTAAGCTTTAATAAGTAACCGTATTTGTAATTAAATTGTATCTGTCTACCGTTTAAGAACTACTAACTGTAAGTAAAGTGGAATTACACATAAGCGTTAATGATCTCAATATTATTAGATATGCTATATGCTTTTGTACTATGTTAACGAGGCTATATCAATACATCAACGTGAGGATGGCTGATTAATGGTAGGTATTATTACCAACCAGCACTAATCATTTGACCTATAGGGTAATGCTTTTTGGA
>CP070729.1:237520-240857 GCA_020351185.1 Dehalococcoidia bacterium
ACCCAACCTCTTTCTTCTAATTTGGTATGTGTAGTGTGTTCACGTACATCAAGTCCCAAATTTTGTATATTTCTAATCGATAATTCGAATTTCTGTAGAGCATTATTGCCCTCTTGCACCAATTCAGGAGTACCTTGGGTACTTAAATAACGTGCAGAGATGTATAACAGCAAGGATTCAAGGTAAGTTGGCGAAATATCTACTGTCTGATCTAGTATATATTCACCAGTGCTTACTAGTTTTGGATGATTTGCTCTGTATTCGACACTTATTGCATTACTATCGTCTGCAAAAGGCACCTGTACGATGTTATCTGCAGGAGTGTAGACAGAATAAGTCTCAGAATCGTCGTTTAACGGGTATTCTTCCCCTTGTTCAGAGAAAACTCTCTCTGTTTTAAGGAAAAACCACTCATTAAAAGGATCAAATTCGGTATCGACAATATATTTTGGTGTTTTAGTCGAGGCTGTGTTGCTTCTGGCATAGTCGCTATGCATGTGATAGCGAGCAATCTGCGAGTAGAGCTGCACAGGCACCGTATTTGACTTCATTAAAAATCTTTTGTGCAGCTCGGTAAGGGCAAGGTTTATATGCGGAATTATCTTGGGGTAGTCGTGTTCCTCAAAACCACTTTGATTCGCACCCCCAAGCGCATATAACCTAAATTCCCCTTGTTCCAACTGCTCTAATAAGTCCCTAAGCTTCATGTGTTGGCCTAATTAAGGTTATTCTGAGTTCGATACTACATAATTAAATATAAGAATCCAACCCACATTCTTCGTTGTCTTCAATTTCATCGATTTCCCACATATCGTTATCAGGATTGTACTCCACATTGCCCCCAGTATCGGAGGGTTTGAAGACATTCAGACATGCCAGCATGGATACGGTATCCAGGAAATCATCATGCTTACTCTTTATTTTCTTTGGTGTTACCAGTTTTAATTCAGTAATAGCCTCTCTTAACTCCTTACTGTTCTTTCTTTCTTCTGGAAAGTAGAACTTGCCAGCTTTGAACTGAGGAACCATTGTTTGAAATCTTACCAGCTTCTGAGTTACAGGACGGATGCCTTTTTTACCGTTATTGTTCTCGCTTGCCAGATTAAACCAACTATTACGATTCATCATTTCTCGTTCGATCATTGGGATAAATCCGCCCTGCTGACCTGAAACTTCTATTCCTACTTCGAGGGGTTTATAGAATTGGCAAAATTCAAATAACTTATCAATATTGACTCCCATATCACATCTTTCGATATGCCCATCAACCCAGAACCAATCACCATTACTGTTGTACGCCCAAACGGAAATTACACTGAAGTCTGCGCCCTGTCGTTCTGAAGTTGCAAAGTCAGTAGTGATATAAAAATTATACGCGCCACGATTTTGCAATAATTGTTTTCTTGAATACCAATTAATATCTTCATCACGAATTAATCTTTCGTCATCTGACATAATACGAAGCATCATCTCTTGGTTGAATGTATCAACCTTTCCTGACTTCAATGCTTTCTCATACATATCTTTCACGAATTCATAAGGAAAACGATCTTCCCACGCGCCCACAAAATCTTGTGGCTCACATGGAAAATCTTCACAAACAGGAAAAACATTTACATGCCATGCACCCGATTCAATTGCTTTATAAAGAGGATCGCCCGCATCAAACGGAGTACCAGACCAAATTATTTTTCTTTTTGTTGGATGCAAAGCGTAATCAATAGCTTTGTAAACAGTATCTTCGATAGAAGCAATTACTGTAGGGCTTCGCGCATCATCGTCAGAAATCAAATCATCCAATACAGCCAGTTCAGGACGTTGACCTAATTCCTTAGTTCCCCTAACCCCAGTTTTTGCGCCGTAACCTTTAACAATGAAAGGCTTGCCATCAAGGTTAGTAAACTCCCACCGAGTATCAGTAAATTTAATTTCAGGAATGTATCGCTGCAGAAATATGCTATTTTCGTAGCGGTACTGTAAGTTCTTCCGCATGTTCTTGACACCGTTATCAATGCTATCACTAACATACAGAGCCAGATTAATATCACCAAAACCAGGAATCCCTCCAAATACAGCAATGTACAAAAATAAATATTCCGCAGTTACTGTTGTCTTTGCTGAACCACGAAAACACATATTGGCAATGTTGGTCTTTTTGCCCGGAAGCTGATCCAACATTTTGTAATGGAGTACGGGCGTTAAATTTTCTTCTCCGTCTTCCCCATTAACCAACTTAATAAAATTAACGAAGTGCAAAGCAAATTCGCTCGGCACATACATTGGATCATCACGGTAATTAATATTATTGAGGTAATCCTCTACGGTATACGCTCTTTCTTCTCTTAATGAACCAACTTCTAAAGCCATTATTCTACTCGCTCTGCATCAACGTCAATTACTTCAGCTTCACTTACTATTTTACTATGGGCTACTTCTTTTGCTGACATGCCCCCACCTTCAATAATTTTTCTTTGCTGCTCTACCAATTGACGAGTAGTCTCACGCAGATCACCCAAAGCAGAATCTTCTGTGTGTTTCACATTCAATTCTATTTGAGTTGCCTCTGGTGGACGAAGCTCCTTAATCAAACACGCCGCCGCATCAGAACGAACTTTTTCTGATCTGGCAGTTCTCATTAATACTGCCTGAACATTTACAGCTTCCTGGTAAATATCTGCGTTTAGTATGTGAGTAGGGGTTATTGTTTGTTTAAGGATGAGAGTAACGAGTTTATTCTTATTAAATGCTGCAACGTAGGCTGATATGTCTTTATCTGAAGTACCCTTGTTTGTTAGCGTCTGGTATCGATTAGGAAAAGTTTTTGCGTAGGCTACTACGTTACTATCCCCCATTATCTTGAAACTAACGTAACGAACAGCATTCACATAATCATCCAGCTTGAATCTGCCCTCCTCCAGCACCGAGGCAAACCCAAGTAGATTATCCCTGATACTCTCAGCAATGATTGGATCAGTAATTGCAGCATTTACTTCATCAATAAACTTCTGATCCACGATATTCCTCATCTTACGAGGTAATACCCTGTTAAACTGCTCTACTGTTAATGCTTGTGACATATAGCCCCCTACAAACCTTTAGGGTAACTATAGTAATTTTTATTGATTTGTGTCAATCAGGGAAGCTGGACTACATTCCCTTCGCCGTCGAAATTCGGGCCATCCGATTCGAAATCCTCTGGATACTCATTTTTCCACATGGCTTTAACATGCATTGCTGAGATCTGGCTATTACCGATGTACATGATGTAATTCTTTAAACCAACTCGATCCACATGAATTAAACCAGCCTCTTTCAGCTCCTTCTTCCTCCGCTTTAA
>CP070729.1:240957-244233 GCA_020351185.1 Dehalococcoidia bacterium
AAACTGGATTCTTAATAGAATTTTTGAATTCATGCGACTAGATTAGGATATAGCTAGATTTAAGGGTTACAAAATATCAGAATGAATAATGAATCAACTTAAGTTTGTTTTAGTTTTAATTTTCTTTTTAGGCTTATTATTTACATATTCAGGTTGCTCAAAACCTGAGAACGTAATCTTTGCTGACCAGTATTTGGAGGCGAGAGTAAGAAGCTACCTCCATATCCCAGTAGATGATGAAGTAACAAAAGAAAGAGCCTCTTTCCTAGGGGCACTTACTTTAAGGGATAATAAAATAACTGATATTGCAGGCCTTCAATACTGTGAAAATTTATGCGAGCTAGTCATCTGTGATACACAGATAATTGATATATCTTCCTTGTCTGACTTAAATCAATTATGCTACCTAAATTTAGATGGTAACGAAATAAACGATATAACCCCATTATCGTCCTTAACTAATCTGAAAAAACTCTATCTTAATAATAATAGAATCGAAAAAGTGCAATCTCTATTAGCTCTTACTGATTTGACTAAGCTATATCTGAATAATAATCAGATCAGTGATATATCCCCGCTATCATCACTCAATAACATAGAAGCTCTTAATATTAGTCAAAATAATATCAGTAACATTTCTCCACTCTCATCGATGAGTGAATTAACTTGGCTTGCTATGTATAACAACCATATAAGTGATATCTCAACACTTTCTTCAAATACAAAGCTCAGTATGCTGACCATCAGTAATAACGAAATAAATGATATATCCCCTTTATCTTATCTAAACAATCTAACTGAACTTTATCTATATGGTAACCAGATACGCGATGTTTCACCCCTTACCTCATTGTCTAAATTAGCGGTGATAAACCTTGGTGAGAATGAAATAAGCGACATACGGTCATTAGTTGAAAATGATAATCTAGTTGCTGGTACCATAATAGATTTGCGTGGTAATCCCCTTAGTGAGGAATCAATGAACATATTCATTCCTCAATTAGTAAGCAGGGGTTTAATCTTAAAATATTAGTACTGCAAAAAATGGTCAGAAAAATCAATTAGTTGGTTAATATGGATCAACCCATTCATCAGTACCTAGATCACCAACAACACTCTCTACCCAGCAATCATTTATAACGATTAATTCTCTAGATATATCGGAAAAGCCTTGACAAAAACCAACCAAATTTAGTACAAATCCTGGTTCAACATTTTGCATGAGAGAGGTACTACGTAGATAAAATTTGCCATTTCCTGAAATGAAATATCTTTTTGTGCTTCTAGTATCTATTTCTTCTACTTCTATATCATAGAAGCAAAGTCTTTTTCCATTATATTTATCATGCGCTGCTATAGAATCAATTTCAAATTCATCAAATACTTGGGCAATTGTGACTTCGATCGGAGGTAAACTGAGCTCTTCAAATTTGGGTACGGCTTGAACCTTTTCCGTATTGTTGCACCCAATCACACCAAAAGCAATAATAACCAGAATACAAATTAATAATATGATAAGTTGATCTAAATAGCGAATCTTCATGACTTTAAACTAAATATTCCCTTGGAATTTGTTGATTTCGCATAATGTCACCTGGTTAAATATTATATGAAATATTTTGACCCAGATCAATTATGTGCCGTCTATATTGAAAGAGTTCAATATAGAGCAATAAATCAGAGGGGAGATTTGGTACAACAATATATAAATACTGGTGAAGATTGAAATCGCATTTGTTTCTTATTATTATAATAATTCCAGAAAAAGTTAGGAGATCTTCTTATGAATGATAACAAGATACTGAAACCAAATAATAATCAAGATCTAGCCAATGGTATTGATAAAGACTCTGTAAGTGGTAGCTTTTCCTTAAATTCGATTTTAAATAATTCAGAGCGCAATTGTCCATATTGTGGCAACGAGGTAGCTGTCGGTGATTATCATTGCCACAAATGTGGGGCTGAATATGAGCAGGAATAATAATACTAATAACTTTTAGTTAACAATAATAGGAAATAATTCTTGCCAAAGGGACATTTCTTCCGGATCTATACTACCTTGATCGATAACTGGTCTGTGAACTAGTATTATCTGAGTTTTGCCAGTTTTCAGTGATTGAAAAGTGAAGATCTCACTGCCACTATTATTAAATGGATTGATCTCGGCATTCTGATTTACCTGAAATACGCTTTCACCAAGCAGTGCGAATGATGTATTATCAAAAAAGGGTACCCAATTATGGTCAGTATCAGCAGCTCCGATAATGATATCAAATTCTTCGCCAAGATTGGTAAGAACTGTATATTTGGAATAAGTTGGTGTTAATGTCAATTTTGTACCAGTGTTGTAATCTGAATTAGCTAATTCCGTATTCTCATTTATATAATCAGTGTTTGATTCAAAATTACAAGCAATATTTATCGACAAAATAAATATTAACATAACTAATTTAAGAAATCTCACTCTATCCTGCTCCTTATTGCACCAGACCTATACGGCGTTTCTCTAGTTAATATATTATATTACTGGTACAAAAGCGGTAACATGTGTTACTATCAATTTGATTACAGTAGAATTTCAAGCTAATAATCGACGATTCCCGTTTCACCACTAACTATCTTAATCCAGGAATCCGTTATTATTACTGTATCATCTGATAAACCTTGGCATATACCAACAACATCCACAATTGAACCAGGCACTACGCCATATAGGTATATTGGATCTCTCGGTTTGAATATTATTGAATTAGCCATAAATTCATAATCTTCGGGACCCTTGATATTACTCGGCATTGGATCCTCATGGTATTGACCATGTGGGAAGTAGCTTTCTACATGTTCAGCAACTACGCCATAGAATACTAACTTCTTACCCTTATATTTAATATCCGCAGTCTTCTCATTAGACATATATTCATCAATTAATTGTTTAACATTCGTCTCTATCGGAATTTCTCCAATATTCATAGATTCAGGTACTACTGAATTTTTACTATTACATCCACCCAGAATAATTGTGAAAGTGATAATAATAAAAATAGAGAGAAACCAGCGTTTAGTAAATTGTTTAATTAAGTGCTTCATTTGCATTCTATGATTTCTTGCAAAGGAATATATGGATAATATTGCTATTCTTCAGTATCGCCACCTTCGGGGGGGAAATATGGCGGCGGTGGTTCAAATTCCAATTCGCTTGTAGCAATTTCTTCGAAACTGTCCTGTAACACTCTTACCATTAGCCATGAGTTTAAAGAGGGATTGCCTGTATTATTA
>CP070729.1:244333-247599 GCA_020351185.1 Dehalococcoidia bacterium
TAGGTTTTGGTACCTCTCTAATCTTAAGAACTTCCGGCGGTCCGTATTTTGTACATATAACTGCTTTCATATAATCCTCCTGATACTCCCTTACTAATTCAAATCCCTTCCGAATATGATATTTATTCAAACATCCTTCGATTGAAAAGAAAAGTACCTAAAACAAAAAATACCAATATATAGCTGATAACCCAGACGAAATCTATGGCAATATCACTAAAACCAGCACCATTTATCATAACGTCTCTTGATGCATCCAAAACACTAATTCTATAGTGTATCGAACACGCGAGATTGCCTGAATTTTTTATTTTTAATAGAAGAAGGGGGTAGAGCCTAAACCCTGCTCCTTATTTTTTTAATCTATCGTAGATCTCGGCGTTGAAAAAGAAATGTAGACAAGAACACAAAACCTATTATCAGTGCAGTAAGAATTGCTCCGTGGCCCCAGTTCATTCCATTAAACAACGGATCACTGCCTAGGTAATAATAATATGGTGACCATCTTGCATAGCTAGAAGTGCTTTCGCTTAGGGGTAGGAAAGATGAGGTAAGGTAGAAGACGATAGCAACTCCAATACTCCCAAAAACAGCAATTCTTGTCCTTCCAGTAGCCGCACTCAATGCAATAGCTATAGCTCCCATCACTAGACCCATCAAAGTTACGAATAGGCAAGTAGCGGCAATATTACCAACATTTATCCCAAGATCACCTAACATTGATCCAAACCAAACTCCCAGAAAGGTAGCGAATCCTACTATAAAAGCGCAGATAATCATTGCCCAGAATTTCTCAATTACTATCTTTGAACGTTTCATGGGATTTGCTAGAAGAAGACCCATGGTACGACGTTCTTCTTCTCCAGCTAGCGAACGAGCTCCTACTGTAATAGTGACTACCATTAGGACAATTGGAGCCATTAGGCCAAATGTTTCAATTTGATACCAACCTTCCGGAGTACCAAAATCACCGCTACCAAATGCAGCAAGGAGAGCTTCTGGGAAGATCTCGGTAAATTCTAGAAATCCCTCGGGGATAAAATTGTAGATCGGACCAACAAAAAGACCCATAATGAAGAACATAATAGCCCCAGTAATTATGAGAAGCCCCTGGTGTTCCGATAGTGTTTTGATCCAGATATGAGATACTCTAACAGAACCAGCTACTTTTTCAGCAACCTTTTGCGTTATCCGATTATGCCTGAATCGATCAAGTAAGGTAACTCCTGTACTTTGCCCCTTCAGATCACGGCGATTAACGCCAATTACCGAAGTAACAACAAAGAATATTATAACTGCAGACATTATGCCCATTTGGCCCCAATTGATCCCATTAAGCATAGGTTCGCTACCATTCAGATAGTACCAAGGGAAAACCTTAGCAGCATTTTCCCATCCCTCGATAATAGAGAAAATACCATTAGCAAAAATAGAAATAAACATCAATCCTACAGTGATTCCTATGGCTGTTCCCCTACTTCCGGTCCAGGCTCCTATCGCCATCGCAAGAAAACCAAAGAAGAGGGTATTGATAATTAAGTGAAAACTGATTGCTCCCACATCCATCCCTGTAATATCGACGTCAAGAATTCTTGATACTAAATACATGGATCCCCAGAGAATAACTACAGCTGTAACAGTTAGTAATATCATCGACGCAGCTTTTGATAAGAGTACATAAGTACGGCTCTTGGGATTAACAAGTAAAAGACCCATTGTTCCTTTACTCTCCTCATTGGCAATCGATGCTGAACCCGCTGCGATCATTAAACCAGCTAGAATCCACGCCCCATATCCGGTGAAAAAGACACCAATAGCAAGGCTACCTACATCAGCGTCGGCTGAAATACCTACTATAGCTCGAAAAGCCTCGGGCAATTCGGTATAAATACCAAGGTCAATATCTCGATAGACGGACATGGCAAAAAGAAGTAGAAGAATTAAACTTGTGGTAGCAATTGTGATACCAAACCAGCGGTCACGCATACTCTTAGTAAATATATTAAAAAGCATTTGAACTATGCTTCCTTATCACGATAGTAGGTTAGGAAGATTTCTTCAAGATCGGCTTCCTGTGTATGAATATCCAACAGATCATATTGATCCATCACTGCTCGTAGTAAGATTTCCATCTTCCCGTCATAGGAGAGTATTGCTTGATGATTGTTTATCGATATATCAAGTACTCCTGGAATGGATTTAAAAAAAGCTGCTTCTACTGGAGTATCGAAATCGAGTTCTATCCGGCGCATTGCCTTTGATCTCAGTTCGGAAACTTTCTCGACGACTACAAGTTTACCGTGACGTATTATCCCTACTCGATCAGCTACACGTTGAACTTCAGATAGGGAATGGCTAGATAAAAATACCGTGTTACCTTCACCAGCCACTTCACGCATCATACCTTGGAGTTCACGCTGGATTAGTGGATCTAGGCCAGAACTTGGCTCGTCCATAATGAGCACTTTCGGTTTATTCATGAAAGCTTGTATTAGACCAACCTTTTGGCGGTTACCTGACGAAAGATCACCTATTTTCCCTGTAAGATCTGCGTCTAGTCGATTAGCAAGAAGGTCAACAAACGACCAATCTACTCCACCACGCAAGTTAGCGAAATAGGTGATTGTATCCTTCCCGGTCAAATTGGGATACATAGCAAGATCTCCTGGTAGATAACCAATATATCTACGGATCTCCACAGCTTTTTCGTGGGTATCCATTCCGAGGATTGAAGCTTGCCCTGAAGTTGGTCTGATTTCATCGAGAATGGTTCTTATAGTAGTCGTCTTACCTGCTCCATTTGGACCAAGGAATCCAAATATCTCGCCAGCTTGGATGTCTAGATTTAGATCAACAACAGCTTTAACCTTCCCATAGTGTTTAGTGAGCTTTTCAGTGTGAATAACAGAATGATCGTTCATGTAATCCTTTCACTTCGGTTTCTTGGAAATATTAGGGGTAAATCTACTACTCAACACAGGCTTTGTCAATACTCCTGAATGTAGATGTGAGTGTTTATATTTGTAGATGTGACAAAAACCAGATTGTTACTTGAGACATTGTATTACTTAAGACTGTGTGTTATCTTAGGTTGGTAGTTCAAGTATCATCACTAAAGAAACATGCTGTATCAAGTAATTATAGTCATTGGTCTAACAATTTTTCTCCTTAATCTTATCCTTAACCTGAAGAGTTTAAAGATTCCAAGGTTGGATAGCAGAATACCTGAATTGGCACCCTTTGTCTCTGTTCTTATTCCAGCAAGA
>CP070729.1:247699-250930 GCA_020351185.1 Dehalococcoidia bacterium
AAGACCTAAACTCAATACGAAACTTTTTCACTTGGAATTAAAATAAAAAGGCATGTAATATGTTAAAAAGCGGTATTCCTATTGGTAGGATATTTGGCATCCCTTTAAGGTTGCATTTCTCATGGTTTTTTATCTTTGCCCTGGTGACTTGGGCGCTTGTCGCAAGTTATTTTCCGGATGTTTACCCAAACTGGAGTTTGACGGCTTCTATCATTACGGGAATTCTAACCAGCTTATTGTTTTTTGGATCGGTGTTACTTCACGAACTTATGCACAGCGTTGTAGCTATAGCGTCTGGAATTCCGGTTAAATCCATTACACTCTTCATCTTCGGTGGTGTATCCCAGATAACGGAAGAACCTACAAACCCTAAGATAGAGTTGAAAATAGCTATTGCCGGACCGCTGACGAGCATAATACTTGGTGGTTTTTTCTGGGCAATATTTTATTTTGTACCTGGATCGCTAGAATATATCATAGCTGTTTCATTCTGGTTAGGTTTAATCAATATCATGCTTGGTGCTTTTAATCTTTTACCTGGCTTCCCGTTAGATGGAGGAAGAGTCTTACGCTCTTTATTATGGTGGCGTACCGGTAATCTGCGACGTGCAACAAGGTGGGCATCTAATGCTGGAAGAGGTATTAGTTTTCTGTTTATATTCGGCGGTATCTGGCTTATTTTCCAAGGACCTGAGTGGTGGTTTAATGGATTATGGTTGGCGTTTATAGGATGGTTCCTAGGTAATGCTGCGGTAGGTAGTTATCGACAGCTAACGCTGCAACAAATGCTGCAAGGTCATGAAGTAAATGAAGCAATGACAAGATCTTGCATAAATATACAACCGAATATCACCCTGGATGAACTTGTAAGCGAGTATATACTACCAACAGGAAATCAATGTTTTGTTGTGGTTGATCGTGGAAATATCCAGGGATTAATAACACTAAAAGAAATAAAGGAAATTCCGCGGGTAAAATGGGCTAAGAAGCAAGCAAGTGAGGTAATGGTCCCACTAACAGAGCTAAGGCAGGTAAGCCCACATGAAGATTTAGCTCGGGTTATGAAGATGCTTACAGAAGAAGAGATAAATCAATTACCAGTGGTTGAAGACGAAAAAATTATCGGAATGATAAGTCGAGAGAATATGCTTACTTTTATAAATCTTCGTGATAAGTTAGGTATGTAGAGATATAGGTGCCGGTTAACCTTTATCCATGGGAAACAACTAGTCAGGAATCTCATAATGAGTGTTTTGCTGGTTGTTAACCGACCTAATATCGCAAATTCAATGAGAATTTTTCTTAATATATCTCTTAACCAAAAATAATCAATATATGTTTATTTATTTATCGAAAATTACATAAAAAGCTTAAACCGAATGTAATATAAATATAACCGAAAAAAATGAATTTAATAGGTGATAATCTACGTGCTTTTAAGAGGTATAGTCACATTTAATTACTTGAGTATTCAAATCGAGTGTAGTTGTAAAAGTATCATGATATCCTAATACACAGAATAGAATTATTTAAGTCGTCGTAATGCTTTTCGGAACATAGTACGGTGGTGTTTTTCTCTCTCAAAAGCCATGGTAAAGGATTTTACTGCTTCTTCTCTTCTCTCACTTCTTGCTTCCTCGATGAACTTGGGATAAATTGATGAAATATCGAGATCTTCTCCTTCAGATGCGTCCTCAAGGTTTTCTAGAGTTGTTCGGACAACTCCCATAGCCTGCAAGTGGCTTAGAGCATGAACAGTTTCGGCTCCGGCTGCTTCACGAAAAAGCTGAGCAATTTCCATCAATCCTTCGTCCATCGCTTTATGTGCATAAGCTAGATATTCTATATTTGTCTGACTTTCGTCGGCAAAGGCAATTCTGAGGTTTTCATCTGTTTTTGACATAGTCTCTCCTTATTAATTATTTCATTACGTATATTCATATAATGAATAGGCTACCGATTTGATAGATGAGCACGGCTATAATCCAAGCGAGCATAAGTGTATAGCCGATGACGAAACCTGTCCACTTCCAGGAGTTCGTTTCCCTTTTTATGGTGGTAATGGTAGCAGCACAGGGAATATACAGAAGACACATTGCCATAAAGGCTAGAGCGACTGGAGGTGTCCAGCCGAGCTGAGTTGTGATGGTTTCACCCAGTTCTGCTTCGCCAACTGTGAACATAGTACCGAAAGCACCGATTACTACCTCCTTAGCCATTATACCGAAAATGAGCGAGGATGCTGCTTGCCACTGACCGAATCCGGCAGGATTGAAAATTGGTGCGATAGCCCGACCTATAGGTTCTATCACCCCATTGTAATCTAGAAACCAGAAGAGCAATACAACTATAAATATTATTGTCCCCGCACGTCTTAAAAATGCCTTAGTATGCAGCCAAGTATACAGTAACACGCTGTTTATGGTTGGTATGCGGTAAGCAGGAAGTTCCATAACAAAGTGACCGCTTTTACCCTTAACAAGCTTTTTGCGAAATAACCAAGCGAGGAGAATAGTGAGTAACACTCCTAGGAAATACATTGAAAAAATAACTAGACCCTGATACGCACTGAAGAATGCACCGGCAAGAAGAACATAGATAGGAAGCCGGGCTCCACAGGAAATCAAAGGGGTAACCATTATAGTTACCAATCTATCCTTAGGATTCTCTATTGTTCTAGCCGCCATGATTGCCGGTACGCTACAACCAAAGCCTAGAGTTAGTGGTACGACAGATCTACCGTGTAGCCCAATACGGTGCATTAGTCGGTCCATAACAAAAGCAGCTCGGGTGAGATAACCACTGTACTCGAGAATAGCAAGCCCTAGATATAACAATGATATCACTGGAACAAAAGATATAACGGTACCAATACCACCGATGATACCGTCGGTAATAAATGAACCTAACCAGTTTGGTGTTATATTGGAAGCAAGATTACTCAGATAATCAAAACCTTGGTTTATCCAATCCAGTAGAGGTAAAGATAAATTGAAGATAATTTGAAACAATCCGAAAAGAACGGCACCAAATAAAGGAATACCCAGCCAGCTGTTAAGAACCCTCTTATCAATCCGGTCGGAGATACTTTCCTTTTCAGCGCAAGATCTTTTAAGAACATCCTTCAATAATCCGCTGATAAAACCATATCTGGCTTCAGCAATTGCAATAGCCGCTGTATTGCGGTGAATCTTTTCCAGTCGCTCTATACTTTTATCTTTAGCTTTAAGA
>CP070729.1:251030-254231 GCA_020351185.1 Dehalococcoidia bacterium
GTTTGATATCAAAGGTATCTTTCTTAATACTGCTCCTTAGGTTTGGATAAGAAGGTATGGAAGCAGCGATTTCAGATATTTTTTTTCGACTTGCAATATCAACCAGACGAGCGGCGGCATAAATACCATCAGGGCAAAGGGAGCTTTTTGGGAATATCCAAGCGCCTGAAGGTTCACCTCCAAAGTCTCCACCATTCTTTAGTTCTTCTGAAACATAATTATCCCCTACAGCAGTACGCACAATATCAAAATTTGCTTTATCAATAATCATTGAAGCATCTATTGTAGTTACAACTTTCTCTGAATTTAGGTCATGAGCCAATATATAAAGTAATTTGTCTCCACTAATAAAATTCCCATTATCATCTACAACCATCAAACGGTCTGCGTCTCCATCATGAGCTAAACCTAGATCAGCACCGGTTTCTCGGACCATGCTCATTAAATCAACTAAGTTTTCAGGTAGTGGTTCAACTGCATGGGGGAATAATCCACTAATGTTGGAGTTCAAGGCAATCAGTTCGCATCCCATATTCTGTAGAAGATATGGCGTTATTACTGATGCAGCACCACAAACGCAATCAAGTACTACCTTGACCTTGTGCTTCCCAGGAATTTGTTGTTGTATATGATTAATATGCTGTCTAATAGCCCCTTGGTAAACCTCACTACTATTTATTTCGGCCCATGGCACCACATTCGTAGATGAATGAGAAACTAACTCCTCAATTTCCGACTGTTGGGTAGCCCCAAAAGCAGAGCCATCCGGATTTAAAAGTTTTATCCCATTATATTCAGTTGGATTATGAGAGGCCGTAACCATAAAAGCAGCATCAAATTTGCGAGCAATTATTGCTAGGGAAGGAGTGGGTAACAACCCGGCATCAAATACTCTAGCCCCAGAAGCCATTAATCCTGCCATTGTCAGGTGTTTTAAAGCATCAGATGATGTACGGGTATCACATCCAACAACAACTCGATTATACTTACTGCCGACGGCGTGTGCTACCTTCAACACAAGTTCGAAAAGATTGTCATCAACAATTCTTCTTATCCCTGAACTACCAAAAAGTCGCATCGAAGTCTATATTAAATATACCTAGATGAATTGTCAATTTGCAGAAGAATTTTTACCAAAGATGAACCAATAATAAATGGAGGGTATTAGAGGATTGTTAATGGATTACGACTACGTAAATTGTTACTTTAAGTTTATTACAATTATGGCACGAATATTTAGTCGATAAAATTGAAATGCCGGCTGAACTCAATAAAATATTATAAATAAGATAATTAATACAGAAACGAATTTATTGGGAAAGTCCAGTATTTTACTTTAATAATGTGAGAGTAAAATTATTTTAATTATGTGGTGACTAATTGCAGTGTAGGGCTTGCCTTAACCAGTTTTTTCCGACTGGTATGAGTATCAAGGGTATTTTTACATTGTTGATACTGATCATGGATAGCACATTCTGAACAAAATCCCTCTTGGCATAATATCAACTTATGAACGCACAATTGTCCCTTGTAGTATCCTGGAACCATCCTCAACCTCCAATGGGAAGTAGCAATCTACCCGTTATCTTCTGTATATTGCTAATCACTTGCATCCTACTCCGAGTAGCTTCAATATACAATGGTTCTATGGTACTGTTTTTATATGGTACTCTAGTACGGATTAAGAAACACGATAACCATATCTAAAATCAGACTAACGATTGAAATCTACTTATCACAGCGAAGTAAAAACTCAGGATGTTTGACTAAGATAAATATTAAAGTCAATAATTAATGGAAATTTTAGTGATCAAAGGAATAAATTATGAATGTCATACTAAATTTTACTCCAACAGGTATGATTCCAACAAAAGAGATGACACCTCATGTTCCAATTACACCTACTGAGATTATTGAAAATGTACATGAGGCAGTTGAGATTGGTATTACTACGGTACATTTACATGCTCGTGATAAACAAAATGGAAAACCAACTTATCAGGGTGAAATATATAGTGAGATCATTGCTGGGATTCGCCAATTTGCTAGTGATCTGGTGATATGCGTATCGTTAAGTGGACGTGATTTTCATGAATTTGAAAAAAGGGTAGAGCCTTTAGCGCTTCAAGGAAACATAAAACCTGATATGGGAAGTCTGACTCTAAGTTCTCTGAATTTTAACAAAGTAACTAGTACGAACTCTCCTAAAATGATACAAGCTCTTGCCCAAGAAATGAAGTATCGCGGGATATTGCCTGAACTCGAAGTATTCGATGTTGGTATGATAAATTATGCAAAATATCTAGAGAGGAAGGGAATGCTTCAGCCTCCTTACTATTTTAACTTTATACTAGGCAACATAGCGTGCGCTCAGGCTGACTTACTACATATGGGTATAATGCTAAATGATTTACCTCCAAGGTCTTTTTGGAGTGCGGGAGGAGTAGGCGATTTCCAGCTTAAGGTAAACTCTGTAGCGATTGCTTCAGGTGGTGGAGTAAGAGTCGGCCTCGAAGACAATATCTGGTATGACTTTAATCGAACAAAATTAACTCGTAACGCTGATTTAATACACCGCATACACACACTAGCCCAAGCAAATGAACGAGCGATAATGAGTTCAGCAGAGTTTAGAAAACTCTTAAACCTTAAAGTTGGCGATGGCCATTATGGAAGGATATCCTGAAACTATTATCGATGATATGAGTTGATGGTTAGCAAACACACAATAGGGACACTCCTAAATAGGGCAAGAGAAATACTGAAAAATGAAGGCTTGATCGCTCTTTGTTTTAAAACCATACGGTACCTCAAGCAAAACATTTTCGTCTATAAAAAATATTATATTTATGAACATATATTAAAAGAAAGAAGCGAAACCAACTATTATCCAAAAGTAAAGGGATTTATTTTTAAAATCATATCCTCTAATGTCCAGCTGGACAAAATAATTAAAGAAGGATTTGAGGATTTCCGCGAATTATCTCTATTTGTTAATGTTCGGTCATGTTTAAACAAAGGAGCAATAGCCTTTTGTTTTTTTAAAGGTAAGAAACTTGCTCATATAGGTTGGGTGGCAACGAATCAGGAGGCTAAAAATACTTTTGACAACCTACCATATTATGTGGATTTTTCAAATGGCCAAGCTTGCACCGGCGGTTCAGTGACTCTACCTATATACAGAAGTAAGGGATTTATGGC
>CP070729.1:254331-257465 GCA_020351185.1 Dehalococcoidia bacterium
CCAACTGTATATACTTCAAATCCTGCACTAGTAAATAATTTGACCAGTAAATTTAATTCATCTGTCATTGCTGTACAAGCCGCAAAGCCAATTCTTTTCAGTTTAAGTTCTTTTGCATATAGAAGGGCTTCCTCGATTCTAGGTGTCATTCCAGCATTATGGTCTCTGACAACACAAGCTGCTTTGTAAGCTTCAACAACACTTTCCTTAGAATATTCCTTGTTTGATGTATCTAACTCGTCGAGATAATTGTTTGCTTCGCAATAAGCTGGTATTTTACCTGCTTCATCACGCCAACATCCCTGTTTAACACATAAGCATCTTAATGTTTTTTTGGTTGTCATACACAATGCTCCTTCTATAAACCCTTTATTCCTTAATTACAGAATATACCAATTATCGTTGGTTCAAATCCAATCGCTGCCAATTTTTCTTTCTTCATGTATAATATCAACGCTTAATAATTGATAATCGCTGCCTGTGAATATAGAATATAGTTATTTCACGCATTAATCTGTTGGTAGTGTAGTGGGTTATATATTACTAGCATTCCTTTCTATGGCTTCTTTTGGCATCTACTACTTCATTGTCAAAGTATTATCATCCCATATAGCCAGTCCTTTTATTGCGATCATATGTAATGCTGTTGCCCTTATTGCTATCATCTTATATGCGCTTTTCATCAGAACTACTATAGTACCTGAACATAAAATTAATACTATACGTTCACTCCTTATATCGATACCTATATCTGTTGGCCTTATTATCCTTTATCTTGCTATTGAACTAGGCCCGGTTTCTGTTGTTTTACCCATCGTAGGAGTTAACTCACTGGTAGCAGTAATACTCAGCGTTGCTATTTTGAAAGAAAGGATTACTACCCGGAAGGTATTTGGTGTGCTTCTAGCACTATCTTCTATTGTCTTGCTAAGCCTTTAAGTATCAATTAGATATGCAATCGAATTTTATATCTCTAGCTATATCAGCGATGTTCCTAATGGGGCTACATTATTTCCTGGCTAAGTTGATATCCAGGCATGTTAATGCCATTACTATTGCATTTTTTACTCAAGTACTAATCGTGGTGTTTTTAACTTTCTACATATTTATCACCAATACTAACCTAGAACCAGATAAAGGAATTTACCTATGGTATACATTATTAGCGTCGATACTTCTAGCTGTTGGCATAATAACCTTATACATGGCAATCCAGAAAGGACCAATATCCATAGTACTGCCTATTTACTCCCTTAATGCCATAATTACATCTGTTCTAGGCATATTGATTCTAGAAGAAACGGTTACCATCGAGAAAGTATTAGGAATAGTTTTGGCTATACCAGCAATAATTTTATTAACTCGACGTTAACTGTTGGTTCAAATCCAATCGCCGCCACTTTTTTATGACTTAAATATCAACAGATTTTACTGGATACTATTTCAAGATATGGAAGTACCGTAAGATTGTGGCTACCTTCTATTGAAAATGGTGTATATCAAGATTAAACTGGAGTACCTACATATTTAGAAACAATATTTATGAATATGTTACAGCTAATAGAATTGTTGAAAGGTGGTGAGGATTTATGGAGACAGCTACAAGTTGGTCGCTAGGAGGTCTTATAATATTATTTTCTATTATAGTTACGATAATCGTTATCGTTATAATAGCCTTTTTAGTATGGTGGTTGATTAAGAAATCAAAGGGACAACCATCCCAAAAACCAAAGGTCGATGAGTCTCTGGAAATAGCCAAAGAACGCTATACTAAAGGTGAAATATCAAAAGAAGAGTTTGAACAGATGAAAAAGACACTGTCCTAACTTATTATCAAAAGTCATTTCATATAAAGAGAGCTTATATTAAGGCTCTCTTTATACATTATCTCAGGTTCAAATCCAATCGCTGCCACTTTGTTTTAAGTTCATTCAAACAGGATTTCAATTGTTGACAATGCTCATTGGTGATATTAATATTTAAGTTTGTCGGAGTTTAAGATTTCTATTATTCTGGAGGTTATTCTGAAAAATAATCCAAACTACAGATTACAATTCAAAAGCTTACTCATTCCTATTGTTATTCTTTTCATATCAGCTATTGTCTTTACTCTTATAACCATTAGTTGTAACACTGAGACTATTACTGAGACATATTCGACAATTACAACGTTAACAGAATCCCAACCACAAACGGTTATTGTTGATACCACTGAGCGAACAAACTGGCTAGAAGGTAGCGATGATTTGTGCGTCGTTTGCCATAGTATTAACACTCCAGGTATTGTAGAACAGTTTGGTTACAGCAAAATGGCAGCCGCAGGAAATACCTGCCGGGACTGTCATGAAGTGGATCCAAGCTATCCTGGAGCAGAAGAGCATAGTCGTTTTTTTAGAATTATTCAACCTACCCCAGCAATATGCCAAGAATGCCACGAACTTGAAGTTGAGCAATTCTATCAGAGTCGGCATTCTCTCCCGGCTTATGTAGCCATGGTGGGTACTCAAAATCTGACTCCTGAACATCTTGCTATGTATGAGTCTATACCAGAAGGTGGTTACGCTCCAGATAAAGAACGTAATGCCTTATATATCCTTGAAGGTCCCGATATCACTCGATTTGCTTGTGAAGGTTGTCACAATATTGGTCGACCAAACATCGATGGTTCTGTTGGTCAATGCCAGGACTGCCACCAACGACATATCTTTAGCTTAGAACAGGCTCGTAAACCGGAAACATGTAATGCTTGCCACATAGGGCCAGACCATCCGCAATGGGAAATCTACCAGGAATCAGGACATGGAATTGCCTATGCTGTTGACGGTCATAACTGGAATTGGGATGCTAGTTCAAATAGTTTAACAGTCAGAGACATGCCAGCAGCTACTTGTGCAACTTGTCATCATAGTGCTTTTGGTACTGCTGAAGCTACCCATGATATGGGTGAGCGTCTTACTTGGTATTTATTTGCTTCTATTAGCGAAAGGCGTCCCAATTGGCAGGAAAACCAAGCACGTATGCAGAGGGTATGCCTGCAATGTCATAATAACAACTTTGTTTCTGAATTTTATACTGATGCTGATAAGGCTACAGAAGCAGTCAATGACTGGGTGGTAGAGAGTAATGATATTTTA
>CP070729.1:257565-260614 GCA_020351185.1 Dehalococcoidia bacterium
AGGTACAGCTACAAGTACCCTGTTTTTGATGTTGGCATCAAAGGCTTTGTTGGCAAAGTTAAAGATGGCCGTTGCCTCGTGCTGCTTATCACCACCGACAATAATACTAACTGCAACAATATCTGGTGATAATTCGTCGCTATTTGCCGCTAGCATATCAAATGTATGAGTGATGCCAGATTTGCCTTCACGCTTAGCATCAACAGTGACTTCATATCCCTGAGCTTCGAGATACTTAATAATCCTGTTCTTTGTTTTTTCTCCATATTCAACTTTTTTTGTTTCACTCATCGGTGTCACTAAGATCCTCTTGTTTTTTCATTATATACCGCACATTATTTGACTACATTATTAATTAATTTGGTAAATCATTAATATGATAATTACTAATCTACTGATATCCAACCACGCTTAATAGCTAGTACCACGGCATGTGCTCTATCATTTGCATTTAATTTCCGTAATATGGCACTGACGTGGTTCTTAATCGTTTGTTCGCTTATTTGTAGAATATTGGCTATCTGTTTGTTGGTATTGCCGTCAGCAACATAGGTTAATATTTCTTTTTCTCTATTTGTTAGTGGTGCCACAACAATATCACTGCGATCACCCAGCATCGACATATCTTGAAATCTCTGCAGCACGTGTTTAGCGACTGTTGGTCGACTGATAACGGTTTCATTGATTGGATATTCACCATGTGTGGCTTTCTTTATTGTATCCACCAATTCCTTTGGTGAGGCGTTTTTCCCAAGACAGGCTACCGCAGCACTCCTGATGACTTCAAATAGTTCCTCATCATTTGGATCTGGACTAAGGATTACCACCCTGGTATTGGGAAAATTTCGGGTAATTCTTCGTCCAAGTTCAAGGCCACTGTGCGTTGCCAGATCGGAACCAAGTAATGTTACATCCGGTAGATATGCTTCAACAGCAGCTAGAGTATCATTATTTGGATCACATTCAACGATTTCAATGTCGTCTTGATTCGAGAGCGCCTGAGACACACCAGCTCTAAAAAAGGGCTGCTCATCAATTATCATTACCTTTGTTTTAGTCATTGCCAACCTCCATGTTGTTGTCTTCTATAATATTTATTGTATTTAAGTACTTAACCTATTGTCTAATTTCTACCCCGATTATCCTTCGAGAAAAATTCATCTATATCTTCTTTGCGATACCTGCGATCACCCCGTGAGCCAATACGATAAGACTTTAGTATTCCCTGGTTACTCCACCGCCTCACCGTATTGATGTGCACACTTAATATCCTGGCGACATCGCTGGTTGTCAACATCGGGTCTAACTCATTATTATAATTTACCATACCTATTTTCCTCATTTAAGCTAATTTTACCTTACACTTGGCTACTATACCTCATCGAAACTGTTTAGCCAAGGTCCCAATAGTACTTTTTTATGGAAAATAGTAATAGGTATTTAGTCCTACCATATCCTCCAATCGTTACTTATCAGCCTATTCATTTATAATGGAGTATAAGTATTATCCTATCTTTTTATCAGTTCCTTCGTTATAATCTATGCACGTGGTAACACCGGTTGCCAGTTTTGAAATATAGCCAATTTACTTTTGGCTGGCAGGAGTTGTCAGGTGCAAGATGAGCAAGAACTTGTAAAAAGAGCTCAGCAACACAATGAGGAGGCTTTTAGCGAACTCTACGAGCTATATTTCGACAAAATATATCGTTATATCTCGTTAAAAATTGGCAATCGTATTGAAGCAGAGGATATGACACAGCAGGTTTTTATTAAGGCGCTACATTCCATCTCTTCCTTTCGATGGAGGGGATTTCCCTTTTCAGCCTGGCTCTTTCGTATAGCTCATAACTTAGTAGTCGATCACTTCAGAAAGAAAACTAGGCAACCCGTATCAGCTCTAGACGATACAGTAATTGTAGCTGATGATAGCCCTGAGAAACTAGCTGAATTGAAATTAGACATTGAAAAACTGGCCATGGCAGTTAAAAAATTAACACCGGCTCAGCAGGAAGTAATCGCTTTGCGCTTTTCTAGTGAATTCCCTATAGCCCAAGTGGCTGAAATTATGGGCAAAAGTGAAGGGGCAGTAAAAGCGCTGCAACACAGTGCCGTTGTATCTCTGCGTAAAATATTAAATGTGGTGTAACTAAAAATGAAAGACCAATTTGAAGAAATTTTAAATGAATGTATAGAACGGTTGCTTTTGAGGGGTGAATCAATTGAGGATTGCCTCAAACTATATCCTGATCAAGCAAGCAAGCTAAAACCAATATTAGAGATTGCTCTAATTACTAAAAGAACAACGGCAATCGAACCGAGACCAGAATTTAAGGCCAAAGCTAGATATCAATTCCATTTAGCCATTCAGGATTTGCAATCTAATAAAGGTAGATTCTTTTCCAGATTACGCCTACAGTGGGCTACAGCCCTTACTGCAATATTAATTCTCCTATTGAGTAGTAGCGGTATATATGTTGCTGCTAATAACAGTATACCCGGTAATCCGCTTTATTCTGTAAAACTGGCGATAGAACAGGTTCAGATTAATCTGACCTTCTCGGATGTAGCCAAGGCTAATCTTTTAGCAACACTGGCCGATAGACGCGTTAATGAAATCATTCAACTGGCCAAAATTGGAGCTACTGATAAAATTTTAGAGAGTAACAATTACTTAAGTACTCAACTGGGGATGGTTGCTGCCATTATAAATCAGGGTGATAATTACTGGCAGAATAACGCTCTCTTGGGCCAAAAAGAACAAGCAGGTTCGGAATTTGATGATCAAACAACTCGAAGCCCCGAAGTAGTAGTGGAGCCACCTCTTGCTGAATCAACGGTACCCCCAGTTTTGGGTGCTGGTGAGGAAGAAGTTGATTATTTTTACGAATATAACGCATACTCTAAAGTTTTTACTACCCTGCTAAATGATATGACCGTAAATCTAGAAACTCTTAAGGAGCTGTTACCCACACTTACAGAATCAGCACAATCTGCCATTAATGAAACAATTAATACAATAGAGGCTGGTTACTCTATTGCTATTGATGCT
>CP070729.1:260714-263730 GCA_020351185.1 Dehalococcoidia bacterium
CCACACCCGTAGCAAACCCGGTCAATATACCTATAACTACTAATAATGCGAAGTCCATTTAAACCTCTTAAGTTGCCACAAGATCATATATATAAGCAAAAACTAAACTAAAAACCCAGATTGGATACCAATCAGTACGTAACCAATCCTAAAAATCGTTCTATATTTGTTTAGGATTATTCTTTTCAACTCTCATTATGTTTTTTTAATATTGATATCGTTCATTCCTTTATTTCAGAATACCAGTGTGTCTTTCCGCTGGTAAATTCATTAATTCCTTTCTTACCGATTAACCTCAGGTTTTTAATATGGGCATCACCATGAACCGGGATAAGGAAATCAAGGTTTTTACATTCTTCGAAATCCTTGCATTCCCAACAGCCATTAAATCCTCTTTTTAAGCAACATTTTCGTATCTTGCAGAATGGTGAACCACCACCTTGACGGCAGCCTTTGCGACACCTGAATTTCACCATTTGTCCGAGTACTTCATAGCATTCTGGGTATTTCTTATAGGCTCGACCAAAGGAATAATTAGATAGAAAGGCAGCAAATTTATCGTAATTTGTTTGTCTAAGTTCTTTTCTAAGGTCACGAGCTAAATCAGCAACCTTACCAGAGTATCCGTGGCAATCCTTACAACAGAGTCCACAATAGGCTACTAAGTTTTTATCACCATTAGATTCCTTCATTATCACCTCGCATTGAATACTCGAATATATTATAACGTATTATTATCTTAGGTTTACTCTATTGATCTCCCTAGGTCGTTAGTTCAAATCCAATCGCTGCTTATGTTATTCATAATGGTGTTTGTGCTAACTTAAATTTACCCATAATCGTTGAAGTGCAAATTCGAAGTGGTAATAGAGTAGGTTTCTATCTTGACCTCAGCAAGTTGCGAATATAAACGCCGTTTCTGTGCAGATGAGTTTTAAGATTGTTTGAGAGCTATATAATCTTACTGAACGAGTATCGAGATGAGGTATTGAGATTAGGGTGGGGTAGAGAGAGTAAGCACACTAATACAAGACTCTAATAAACATACAAACAAATCGTACCGAAATATTAAGGAATAGCTAGAGAATAGGTCGTTTATTATATTTCTTTAACTGCCCATCTCCCTTACAGCTCACTAAGAATGTATAACAAGATTGACTATATGTAAGAAATACAATACACTATGTATAGTAAACAATACATAATAATGAAAGGAGGATAATGTTATGGCGCCACTGCAAAAACGTGCTTTATTTAGTCTATTAATAGGGCTTGCTCTGGCTATTATTCTTATTGCAGTTTTCGTTACCAGGGATATCAACACCTTTGATACTGACCTGGGATTTAGGCTTATTGTATATGCATTGTGGATTGGAGTACCTGTAGCGTACCTTATAGTGATGAATCTTCCCCCACTTAAAAAATTACGGCAGATTGATGAACGGGATAAGTTGATAATGGAGCGAGCCCCAAGAATCCAATGGCTAGCGGTAGTATTTTCACTAGCAGCCTGGATCGTAGTGCTAACCGAATCTTATTGGGATCAGGGACAGGTACCGGTTGTTTTTCTAACCCTTATATTCATATCCACCCTTGTTGTTAGTACGCTAGCCGAGTCCCTCGGTATCCTGATTGGTTACTGGAGGATGAGGTAGATCATCACTATATAAAGGAGGAAGATTATGTCAATGAGTCAAAAATTTGCTTGGATTCAGCTTCTGATATTTACAGCCGTTATAATTGGCTGGTCCGTTATCTTCATCTCTAATGGGACGATCTTCTACTGGCAAAATGATTCTATGATGATCACTTTCTATATAATATCCGCTATTGGTTTTGGTTTATTGGTTTTAATGAATCTAGTGGCGAGTATTAGAGGAAGTCGAGGAGCAATGCGATCAGACGAACGGGATAAATCAATATGGCGTAGGGCATCACTCTGGGCAACAGGAGTGTCCTATACTATTGTAGGTACGTTACTGCTAGTGGTAGCCATTATTTACATGAACCAGGGAAGCGATGTGATACCCGTCTATTTCCCCCTGTTTATTGTTCTTATTGGTGGTGTGGCCTTACTACTGACGCAAGCTATTACAGCACTAATTCTATATGGCCGGAAGGTAAACTATGGGGAAAATTAAAAACCGTATCAGAAGACTGCGCTTCGATAATGACGAGATGACACAAGAAGAGCTAGCAAATCGAGCTGGCTGTACCCGACAGACCATAATTGCTCTTGAACAAGGAAAATATGTGCCGTCTATTGAGCTGGCCTTTAAGATCGCAAAAGCTTTCGGTGTAGCCCTCGAAGAGGTATTTCAATATGAAGGGGAATAAGTCTACTTTAATAATTTGGTACATAGGAAGGAAATTCTGATGATATTTGCTTCCGTATATGCAATTACGGTTGGAGTAGCTATTATCAGCCAGTGGACTATATCACTTGTCAAGAAACAGGTTCCAGGACCTACAGCTGGAACTGTTATTGGACGAGGTTCTACTGAGATGCGTTTCCATTATGTGGCTGAAATTCTTACAGCTATCGTATTGATAACTGCGGGGATCGGCTTACTAATTGATAATTCTTGGGGGTTGGCGACTTATTTAATTGGAATAGGAATGTTGATCTATACTGTGATAAACAGTCCAGGATACTTTGCACAGCAACGCCAGTGGTCAATAGTCGGTTTATTTATAGTACTCCTTATACTCGCTATAATTAGTTTAATTGTTGTTTTATAGACGCATCGGTTATTAGGCTTTTTGGTTTTTGACAACCTGAAGATTGCTATGATAATCCATAAAAGCTCATTATCTAAACTCTAATAGTATTCCTTACCTAGTATCAGTACAATCTTCACCTACCATAACCATCGTAGTGCGAACCTAGCTTGATAAGAGCCCTCTCCCCCTTATTTAGCCTAGAGTGATCAGCATTAAACTAGTGGCGGAAACAAGCCTATTAGAGCTAACAACCCCCTTTAAAACAACATAAAAGATACACATTATCTTCATA
>CP070729.1:263830-266781 GCA_020351185.1 Dehalococcoidia bacterium
AAATAACTGCTGGAACGCTGATGGGTATTGTTGGCCTCTTTAGCTTAATTGGTAAACTCGTACTGGGATTTCTCACTGAAAAGATACCGGTCAGATATGTTATGGCAGGGTCTATCGGTTTAAAAGCGATAAGCTTATTTATTTTACTGATTGGACCAACATGGATAGTATGGCCCTTTGTCATGGTTTATGGATTTTCAATGGGGGGAACCACTGGGATAATGGCTCTTTTGGTCGCTAATATTTTTGAAGTATCTTCGATAGGGAGGATACTTGGTTCCTTGACACTTTTTTCCTCACTATCTCATACGTTTTCACCACCTGTGGCGGGATATATTTTTGATGCTACCGGTAACTATGATCTCGCCCTCCTGTTACTGGCGATAACAGCTATCCCAGCTTCTTTACTTACCCTATTTGCTTATTCACGGAAAGGAATCGAAAAGATAAGGTAACTTTTAAGTAATACATATTATTCAGAAGTTTTAAGATTTATATATCTGTCATAAACCAAAGAAATTGTAAACAGCAGTTAACATAACTTTTATTGCTCAATGAATATCTTACCGTTCTCTAATTTTATCGGGTAAGTAGTTAGTTTTCTGGGTGGTTTGAGAACTTTGCCTATGGAAGTTATCAAACCAGTGCCTTTTAACCAGCGGACAACATGACCATTTCTTAGGTCAAACTGTGAACCATGACGTGGACAGGTGACAATAGTGCCCTCAAGTTTACCGTGAAAGAGCGCCCCTCCCATATGTGGGCAATAACTATCAGTTGCATAATAATTACCATTTATTAAGGCCACAAGGATGTCCTGTCCATTTAATTTGAAATTTTTCATCGTGCCTTCGGACAGGTCATTGGTTTCAGCTAAATAAATTCTATTACCCATAACTATCTCCTTTATGTGAATACACTGTGATACGAACTGCCTCAATGTATCACTATAGTTGACAACAAAGCAATTTGCGATTACGATTGTTTAACATTTAATTTGGCGACTAATCAATGAAGATTTATCCTAAGGTTAATAATATAAAATCTAAAGAGGTGGTAAATGAAAGTTATAAGTAAGAATTTAAAAGTTTATAGCCTAATTATGTTATCAATTATTTATCTGCTTGTTTTTTCGGTGTCATGTGGCACAAGTGAAGAACCTAATGGCAGTACAACTAAGGAGCCTGCTACACCTGAGGAAGCATCATGCCAACAAGCTGTCGATGGTTATTTGAAAGCAGCTTTAGCCCAAAATGTTGATGCAGCCTTCAAGTACCTTAGCCCAGGCGCCTACACAACGCAGGAGATTGCTGATTCTTTAGCAGAGGCTCGTCAATTCTATGACGGATATGACAATGTGGAGACGACCAATTTCAAGATTGACGAAAGCAAGGATCCTAAAGAAGCGGAATACCGGGGTACAGTCTGGTACGAAGGTGGATTTAAAGGTTGGATTTTCGCTGATATGGTAGAAAAAGATGGTACTTGGCTTATCTATAGTTACTCTATTGATGTTGAGCAAAGTAAAAAAGAGAATTATCAGAACTAAATTAGAGAAAATACCCAGTAGATTTTGCTAAGTACTCATGCAACGAGAACTAGGAAGATCCCCTTATGTTAGAAAATACTTTAATTTTTGTTCACCCGTTATCAGCACGCTGAGCTGCGACTCATTTTGCTGCGGTGTTCCTCGCGTAATTTGTTAAGCTTAGGGTTAATGACAAGACGACAGTAAGCCTGTTCAGGGTTACGCTCAAAATATTTATGGTGATACTCCTCTGCCGGATAGAAGTTTTTTAGGGGATTGATCTCCGTTACAATTGGATTCCGCCACTTTTGAGCTGTATCAAGTTTGTGAATCATCTCTTTAGCGGCTTCCCTTTGCTCATTATTATGATAAAAGATGGCTGAACGGTACTGTGACCCTATGTCAGCTTCTTGTCTATTCAAGGTTGTTGGGTCATGTATGTCAAAAAAGATTTCTAAAATTTGTTTGTAGGATATACATTGTGGATCATATGTTAACTGAACTGCTTCTGCATGACCTGTATTACCTGTGCATACAGACTCGTAAGAGGGTGAATTGGTAATACCACCAGTATAACCAGATACTACTTGATGGATACCGTTGATTTTGCTGAAGATGGCTTCAAGACACCAAAAACAACCTCCAGCAAGGGTTGCTTTTTCTATTGTATTATCTTCGGTTTTTTCTTTTGATTCCTGGTTCATAGGGATATCTCTTGGCATCATGGATTTGATTCTTCGTGATATTCTAGAGCTGCGGCGTTAATACAATATCGTTTACCTGTAGGTGGAGGGCCGTCATTAAAGACATGACCAAGATGTGCATCACATCTAGCACAAAGTACTTCGGTTCGTTGCATTCCGTAACTAGTATCCTCTTTCATAAAAATATTATGATCTGAGATTGGCTGATAATAGCTGGGCCACCCTGTTCCCGAGTGGAATTTAGTGCTGTTTTTAAATAGATCAGTCCCGCAGCGGACACAACGAAAAACTCCTGGCCCTGAAATATCATCAAAGGTACAGGTGAATGGTTGCTCTGTTCCTTGTTCGGTTGTTATTTGATACTGTTCTGGGGTTAGTAGCTTTCTCCACTCGGCAGGACTTTTACGTACCTTATCAACACTAACTAATTTATTCTGTCGGCTATCAAATATCTTTATTTTTCCCATAATAATTAGGGTCAATCCCCCCTTTTTCCTTTGGTATATTTTGGCTATTGGCTTTACATATTTATTATCTTTGTTAATCAAGTAATAAGCAAGTGCCGGTAATTATTATTTCCCGTTAGCCATATAAAATTGGTAATTAATTAAACGTCAGCTATAGTATGAT
Organism: Dehalococcoidia bacterium; assembly: GCA_020351185.1. Taxonomy (GTDB): domain Bacteria; phylum Chloroflexota; class Dehalococcoidia; order Dehalococcoidales. The sequence goes on from CP070729.1 coordinate 266,693, forward strand.
TATTGCCAAATATCAAATATTTTATTGGCGATATCTAATCGATGGCCATTAAAGTCGGCACTTTCTTGTGGATTAACTCTGTCAATCGA
>CP070729.1:266881-269802 GCA_020351185.1 Dehalococcoidia bacterium
ACCAAAGAAAATATGGCAAAACTGTCGATTATTGCCGTAGGTCTTTTAATTATTATGAAGATTATTGCCAGCGTATTTACCGGAAGTATTAGTATCAGGGCAGATGCTCTTCATAGTTTTATTGATTTAACAGGAGTGATTATTGGTTACATCGGTATTAAGGTATCTGCCAAACCTCCTGATGAGAAACATGCTTTTGGTCATGGGAAAGCGGAGAGCATCGCTGGTATTGTGATATCAGGACTGATATTTCTTGCTGCGGGCATGATTGCTTACGAAGCGATAACTAGAATCATAAACGGGGGGGTAGTTGAGTTAGTAGATGTTGGCATCTTAATCACCATAATAGCCATCGTGATTAATTCGATCGTCTCGTGGCTGACACTGAAAGTGGCTAGTGATAGTGACTCTGTGGTTCTTGAAACTACTGCTCGTCATATGTTTGCTGATGTACTGAGCTCAGTCGCTGTTTTAGTAGGCTTAGTAGTGGTTCGATTTACCGGACTTCAGGTACTTGATCCTGTGGTTGCTCTTTTAGTGGCACTACTCATTGTGAGAACTGCTTATGTAGCAATGAAAAAGAATTTGGTTGGATTAATGGATGCTAGACTACCGAAGGCTGAAGAGAATATAATAACCTCTTTTATTGATGAGCATAACCGGCAGGTAGTTGGTTTTCATAATGTAAGAACTAGAAAATCTGGTAATCTGCGTTATATTGATCTCCACCTAGTCGTGCCAAGGCATACGAGGGTGGAGGATGCCCACAATCTTTGCGATCATTTAGAGGATGAAATCGAGGATCGCTTGCAGTTTGTAGATATTACGATTCATGTTGAACCCTGTGCTGTTGAGTGTCATCAATGTGTTGTTTTCTGCACAGCCAGAATTGGTAGTTTGTGATTTAACTAACTGATCTGACCGGTAGTGATTTTACCAAAAATATCTTTTCGACTACCTATCAATGACTATATTTTCATTATTCATCAGAGTAGAACGCGATACCTATGGTTCCGGTGCCACAGGCATAGCCCATTAGTGGACTAAATTCGGTAAGCCATAGATCCACACAGTTGAACTCAGATGATATTATTTTTTTTAAGTGCTCAGCCTCTTCAGGGGCATATGCATGTGTTACGGCAATGTGTATTGGCCTTTGTTGTATCTTATCTCTTAGTATGTTAAGTAGTCGATTTACCCCACCCACCTTGGTTCGTGATACACCAATGAAATGTAATGTCCCTGAAGCAGTTGTTAGTATTGGCTTGATATTAAGTATTGAACCCACCTGCGAGGCTACTTTAGGTATTCGTCCTGATCGATAGACATGGCGGATTGTATTGAGAAAAACATAAAAACTGACCTTATCCCTGATTACTTCGGCAAACTTAGTCACCTCGATTAGGCTCTTACTACTGACTGCTGCTTGGGCTGCTGCTAGGGCAATTAGTCCTTCAGCGGCGGCAACAGTGCGAGAATCAAGAACGGTAATGGAAATATGAGGTAACTCGGCTCTAATCTCCTCTTTTGCCTGTTGAGCTGCCTGGTAAACAGCGCTGATTTTAGATGAAACCGTAATGCATAATATGTTTTCCGAACGCTTGCTAACCTCACGATAAGCCTCGAGGCATTCTCCGGGTGATACGGATGATGTTTTAAAGGATTCGGGGTCTTTTAGGAATAACTGATAGGCTTCGGATGGTGTTATATCTACCCAATCGCGATATATTTTACCACCGTAATAGAAGTTTAGTGGCAATACACTGATCCCATATTTCTGGACCATTTCTTTGGTGAGACAGGCGATACTGTCAACAATGATGGCTACCTTTTGCATTAGCTGTATTATCTTGGATAAAAGTTAGTATTAAAGTTATTGGATTAAAGGTGGCTCACTAGGTTTCAATAATTGACAAGTATTTTACCAGTTATTTACTATGTTGAGAAGTATTTTCAAGGAGGATAATTATGCCTGGTGAGATGATGAAATTTGAGGTTGAGAAGAAGGATAACATTGCTGTACTTACCATAAACCGTCCTGAAACACTCAACGCCATGACGAGTGGTCCAAGAACCGGACCGTATGAACGGTCCCGGGTTGATTATGATAAGTACTGGAGAGGACTGTTTCAAGATTTAAAATATGATCCTGATGTACGAGTTGTGGTGATTACGGGGGCCGGTGATAAGTCATTTTCATCGGGAGCCGATATTAAAGATTGGGGAGCCAGAGAACTGGAGTGGAAAAAAGCCGGGCGACGACCTCCAAAGGGAACAGTAATCGAAGAAGGTACGACACAACCATTTCTTTTTCTACGGGCTCTACACAAACCGTCAATTGCTGCGGTCAATGGTCTTGCGGTGGGTATGGGGGCGGATCTTGCCTTAGCCTGTGATATGCGGATAGCGTCCGAAAAGGCCTGGTTCTGGTGGGCATATATTTTACGGGGTATGGTACCGATGGATGGAGCTTGTTGGTTACTTCCGAGACTGGTTGGCCAGGCCAAAGCCCTGCAAATCCTGATGACTGGTCAGAAAGTTTATGCTGAAGAGGCACTGCGGTTAGGTATCGTAAATGAGGTTGTCCCTCATGAACAGTTGTTGGATAAGACCATGGAAATAGCCATGCAGATTGCTAATGGTCCTTGGGCTGCCATTCAGCTACTAAGGTATACCGTCTATTGTGCGGAACGACAATCCTTCCAGGAGACCCTTGACCTCTCGATGCTGTGTGCCAATTTAGAGCAGGAAACTATTGCTGAAGGTATGATTGCAGCAGGTGTAGAGAAGCGTCAGGCCGATTTTGAAGACAAATAGATGATTGGGATATTAATGAATGGTGTTATCGCCGTTTAATACTAATCGTTTCTAGTGAACAGTACTTCAGCTGTGAGCAAATTCACTGAATATGGAGAGTGATT
>CP070729.1:269902-272650 GCA_020351185.1 Dehalococcoidia bacterium
CGTAGTAGTCGTAGGTTCTGTTGTCGTAGTAGTCGTAGGTTCTGTTGTCGTAGTAGTCGTAGGTTCTGTTGTCGTAGTAGTCGTAGGTTCTGTTGTCGTCGTTGTTGGAGTAGTTGGAGTAGTGGTAGGTGTAGGAGTCGGAGTTGTACCTGATGGAGGATGGCAGGCAGCAGTAATACAACTTTCGTTGTTTGGTATCATTGATGGTTGATGAAATAGGTCATCTGAAAATGCAAGAGGATTATCAGAACCACCGTAGTGATAATGACAGAGCATACAATCTTCGTATATTCCGTCCAAGTCATGTACGGTCAAATACTCACCATCCCCAATTTCTGTCAATCCTACTTCATGACAACCAGGAATTAAACAATCTTCATTTGTAGGATTGACTTGGTGAAAAACTAATTCAGGATCGATAGCCAATTCACCATCAGTATGACATAAAAGGCAGTTAGTGAAACCCCAACCTGCATCATGGGGCATTAATCTTATTCCATCTCCGGTCAGCGATGTTCGACCACAAGCTGTTATACCAATAACTAAGATTAGAGTTCCCAATATTAAAAACAATATTTTTGCTTTATTCTTCACCTTTACTAACCTCCTTATTCCCGAACAACTTGTAACCGTAACGTTTACCTGTTCTTAATTCCTTATACCAAACAGGGTAATCTTCTGCTGCTTGCTCTTCGGTAACTTTCCCAGTTATAAAGGAAATAAAAGCCGGCCATTCTCGTAAAACTATTACTAGGAGAACGTGAACAACTAGTATGAAAATAAAAAACAGCGAGAAATAGTCGTGTATTAGTGTGAAAAATGCCCACAAATCGGCATTTATCGGCCAAATATGAGCTGCCACCTTAACTGCTCCAGAAATTAGAATAACACCTCCTAATGCAGCAAAACCAAGGAAAGCAACCTTTTGAGATGCAAGATATTTATCTTCGTAAGGATATTTTCGCCTAAGGAAGTATTTTCCTATAAAACCGCTAATAATATCGGGTATGTTTGGAATAAGTCGGTCGAATTTCCTCGAAAAAATGTAGTCACCTACAAAGAAGAAACCGCCGAAAAGAGTTACAACGACACCGATAAAGTGAATGTTTAAGGAAAGTGCAATGGTATCTAAAGTCTTCATTATACTAGGGAAAAATAGAAAACCTAACAAAAAGCCTGAAGCTAGAAGTGTAAAAATGCCTAAAGCAGTACCCCAGTGCTCGATGAACGATCCTCCTCCATGCCTATTAACTTCTCCGTTGCTAATCTCTTCCTTGCCTTTCAAAATAGCTCGGGCGACGCCAAAAATAAAACCGAGACCCGCCGCTGCTATTGTAATCCAAGGCAGAGTGTCAAAGAAAACGGCATTAGTATCATCTGAGGTATCTGAAAAGACTATTCCGATTGCTAATGCCGCTAAGACTAGTACTAAAATGATTACGACCTTTAATTTCATTAACTACCTCCCATTTATAAGTCTAATATATCGCTGTTTATCGTCCCTTATTATTAAGCTTAAAATCGAAAGATATGCCGGCCGAATTTGCAGTAGCTTATATTAACTTATAAATTAGTGCTTGTCAATTAGATTTAGCTTGATTAAAGGGAGATAGAAATCGATTAAGACATACGATTCAAGGGACAAAGTTCGGCTTCATAGCTCAGCGCTTATCGCCTTATAGTATTTGTTTTTGATAGAATGGCAATACTAAAAATGTTAACCGCAGTATTGGCCATTATCTGTGCTGTCCTGATGATCATCGGTTTGCTGGGGGTAATTCTACCCATTCTACCTGGTATTCCCCTATCGTGGCTTGGTCTTTTTATCTATGCAATCGGTACCGGCTTTGAAAGAATTTCGGTTACAACAACTGTCGTTTTCTTTGTGCTTATGCTCGTTTCGCTGGCTATCGACTTCTTTGCCCCTATGCTTGGAGCTAAAAAATATAAAGCCAGCAGATTGGGTACTGTTGGAGCGTTTGTTGGTATTACCGTGGGTATCTTTTTTGGCGTTTGGGGAATCATTTTAGGACCGTTTGTCGGAGCATTGTTAGGTGAACTGATATCAGGAAAGGGTGCAAGGCACGCCTTTGGCTCGGCACTGGGTACTTTCATAGGAATGATACTGGGTTCGCTACTAAAGATAGTTATTATACTGGTTATGGCTGGTTTTTTTATCGCCTCACTGTTTTAGGCGTTTCTATGCTAGGTGAGCTTCTATCTCATCTTCATGGACAACTATCTCTTTTTCTCCGTCTTCTATTTGTACTGTATAGATAAAAAATATCTCTTTACCAGGGCGAATCCAGTAGTAATCTACGATTTTTCCGCTATGACCAATATAGGATTCTAGATCGGCATCCCTTGGTGACGTCGATTGGCTCTTTGTCGGTATGATAGTTACCCTTTGCCCCTTTTTAAATCTGGCAGCCATTGCAGTGTCCATAATAAATATGTGTGGAATGATAATCTCAAGCTTATGCAGTTGTCAAGACCCCTATGTAATTATTTTGGTATTTTGGGGGTATATTATAATCTCTTGAAGATATTACCTTTTGATTATTTGAACAGCTGTAGCCTTAAAACTAGCGTAGATTTCACTGCCGACTAGATTGGTTGGTAAGCCCTTGCCTTTCCTTTTTATCTAGCGTAATATTAACGAATAATTAACTGCGGGCGGTTAGCTCAGTGGTTAGAGCGCTTGCTTCACACGCAAGAGGTCACTGGTTCAAGTCCAGTACCGCCCAC
>CP070729.1:272750-275464 GCA_020351185.1 Dehalococcoidia bacterium
GGCTGCCTACTGAAGATCTTGAGAACAAATTCATCGCCGATGCCAAGAAGGAAGGCTTGCTGGGCCTTAAGGGTCACCGCTCGGTCGGGGGTATTCGCTTCTCGATCTATAACGCAGTGTCTCTTGAAGACCTACAGAAGACAGTCGACTTCATGGAAAAGTTCCGCAAGTTTTGTTAAAGCGAGAAAACACGCTCACTAGCTTACTCTTTTCACCTACTCCCATCAAGAGGAGGAAAACAAACTAAAATTTATAGCTTTTTGCTTGGCGGTAATAATAACTTTAACGATTCTACAGTTTTGTTATGTTGTGTATGTTAAAATGGGTAGCTTCTGAGTTGACTTCTAGTCTTATCTAAATGCCTAACTTGGTCCACATCTCAGAGCTCTAAATTACTATCCTGTTCTATTCTGTCCTGCTTAAGCGGTAGAAACACCGTGGATATAAGGCTGACAAATGCCATAGCAGCACAGACCAAGAAGGCTAGTTGATAGCTATTGGTAACGTCGAATATCAAACCAACCAGCACAGGTCCAGTTATTACCCCGATTGAACCGAAGGCATGTATTACTCCAAAAATAGTACCGAGCGAACTCAATCCGAATAGGCTAGCAGTTATTGGAGACTGTAAGATTTCAAAAGTCCCGTAAGAAATGCCGAATATAGCGGCAAACAGATATATCATCCACAGTTCCCCGGATATCATTAACCATAGGAAGATAAGCGACATCAGAACAAAAGAGACCATAAGAACGGGTTTCATACCGATCTTATCCGCCAGACGCCCAGACACCAATCTGCCAATAATACCCGTTACGCCTACGATCGCCAGGATATTAGCAGCATTAGCTGGTGATATACCCACACCAATGGCATGAATGACACTGTGCACGATAACTGACGATAGGCAGAAAAGCCAAGATAAGTATATCAGGCATAGTATCCAGAAATGGCGGGTACGGATCGCTTCAATAAATGAAAATCCCTCGGTGTCTACGCTGGTACTAGCGGATGCTTTCTGACTCTCTCCGTATAGTGAAAAGTCTGTCCGGGAAGGAGCATGCCTGATAAATTGTGCACTTATCATAATTATTCCGATAATCAAACCACCTAATATCACGAATGCAGTACGCCAACCATACACGGAGATAAGCCAATTGACCAGCGGCGGGAAAGTCAGCTGTCCAACACCAATGCCAGAGGCAATGATAGCCATCATCAACGCCCTACGTCTTACAAACCACTGTGGTACTACCGACACCAAAGGGATCCAGTAAAGCCCCATACCCACACCTACGGCTGCGCCATAGAATATATAGAGGTGCCATAGGGCAGCAGTTTGTGACATCAAAAGGTAGCCTAGTCCCAAGAAGAAGCCGCAGGCTGCCAGAATTTGCTTGGAGCCAAACCTGTCAGCCAGCTTACCAGCGGCGATGGCTATGGGAATATGGATGATAGAGCTTAGCGAGACAGCACCCGAGGTTACAGCTCTAGTCCATCCAAATTCGTTCAGTAACGGCTCAAAAAAAATCCCGAAACTGAACATCGACCCTTCGACCACAGCAGCGATAATGAAGGTCATAATAACAATAACGTAACTGTAGGAAAACGAAGGTGATTGCCTAACGTCGTGACCTGTCATGATAAGCCTCAGGCTTGGAAATTTTAATATTCCTTGTGTCTGATCCCACTGCGATTATGGGGTAGTCCCAAATTGGACCCGCATTTGATCCTTTTGGGAAAACGCTTTTTTCTCTCCAGGCTGGATCACTTGGCCATAAGCTTTTGACCATTATATATCACCCAAGGAAATACGATAAAGAGGTATTAACTCAACCATTTGTCTCTGTTATTCTACTCAAACCCTGACCTAGGTTTGTGGAGTTCACTCTGACTACTATACTTCTCGAGATGTAGCCGATTCATGTGTGAAGATTTCTAGCATTGTGCTGTTATCTAAGACTGTTGAAGTGTGAACACTCTTATTTAGGCAAATAGCAATATAGGTGTGTAGCTTTCACCGCTTGTTCTTGTCTTGTCAAGTATAACCGCCTGATGAATATTTACTTGGTGTTCGCAAGAGGAGTACAAGCATCCCCGCTACCATTGCCACTACCCCAGTTACCAAGAAAGCTATAATGTAGCTACCGCGAACGTCAAATATATAATCACCAAAGACGGTTCCAAGTGCACAACCAGCAGCCCATCCAACGCCAGTAAGTCCCATAATTACCCCTACTGACTTAACTCCAAAGAACTCTGCTACCATTGATGCAAGAAGTGGCGCACTGCCACCAAACCCAAAACCCAAAATCGCGGCTACAGTGCAAAACATCCATAAATCTTCTATTACAGTAAAAGAAAATAGCGCGATCGCTTTCAGGAGTAAACAAAGGAGAAGTGTAAGTTTGCTCCCGATCTTAACCGCGATGCCACCTACCACCACTTTGGATAAGATGTTTGCACCGCCCATAAAAATCATGATCGAAGTTGCTGTAGTAGCCGCTATTCCCACATCTGTAGCATGGGCAACTATATGAATCCCCACCATATAAAGAATGGCAGCAATCACAACATTGATAGCCAGTAGCAACCAGAAAGCTAGTGTTCGCAGTGCTTCTCTGGATGACCACTCCTTTATTTTTAGTGCTTCTATACCCTTGTCTTTCCTCGTTATGACGCTGCCTCTCTTGGTTTTACCGTCGGGCAACAGC
>CP070729.1:275564-278255 GCA_020351185.1 Dehalococcoidia bacterium
AATGGGATTCTGCCCGAAATGTGGTGTAAAACGCATGGGGCATGCATTACGTTTCCCTAGATACCAGGCATGTCCAAAATGTGGTGCGAGTCTGGAAATTACGGATGATGGCAAACATATCAGTTCCGGTTTCTCTCCCTTTACCGCTGATGAAATCAATATCAAATCGAAAGATGAAACTCCCCAAACGAAAGAGTAAATTTGAACCCCAACAACATTAATATCATCTACTCATAAGGTCGTAAAACCAGAATTTTTACTACCTCTTGTCCATGAATCACTAGTATAATTCCCTTTCTAGATATAGGTTATTTGGGTGATTACCAAGAGTGATTATTGGCCTGATAATACCTTCAAAGCCCTAGGTCGAGGGGTAGAAAATAATGAGTAGAAAGGAGAATAATGAAAAAGTTTGCTGTTATTGGATTAGCGGTATTGCTTGTTTTAGTTATTGGTGTAAGTCCAATTATGGCTGCTAAACCTGGTACTGATTTCAATGGCCCCCATTACAATTTAAACCTCATAGGTAAAGAAAAAGTCATGCCTGGTGATAAGGACAATCCAGACCGCCATACTATGTTTGTACCACTGGATACTACAGGGATGACATTCGATATCAACACTCCTAACAATTTGGGCGAAGATGCAATGGATGGCATTAAGATTGAGATGACCCAGGGCTCAGAGTTTGCCATGATTGATGGTAACGCGACCGATGGCTATGGTGCTTTCCAGCTTGGACCAGGCAAGTATCATGTTTACATTGCAGTAAAAGCCAAATCGCCAAAGTATCCCAATGCCTATACCGATATTACCGGTTGGGTTGAAGCTTATGACAATCTCGGTAATCTGTGGTACTACATAGACGTTGGCTATGTGCAGGTGAAAAAAGGCAAGAATTCCTGGACAGATGCAACCGACCTGTTCTTTGTTAACTTGAATGAAGATGATTTTGGTTTCCTGACCGGCGATGAACCGGGCTGGGTTGATGGTCTTGGAATGTGGGTTTTTGATTATATGACTGGTTTGGATACATGGTATGAAGATACTCTAGGTGAAGCACCCTATGACCTATCTGATTTAGCCTACTTCTGGCAATTCGATAACCACGGCAATAAACTCATTCAAGTACGCTTCTATCCAATGTAAAAAGATAAGAGTAACAAGTTGTACTAAAAGGGGCAGAGCCTGAAGTCTGCTCCTTTTATTTTTTTATAAACGGTATAGTACAAACTTAATTTTACCAACATTAACACTCATGTGCGTGATATACCAGACAATCCCGTCACCTGCTCATTTTTCCGGTTAGCAACAGTAAAAAAATTGAGAAAGTAAAGATAAGTTAAGATAAGTGATGTTGAAATGCTATAAGTCTTCTGTTAATATCACTTCTACTTATAATAAATTACAGCACTATTTCCAGGGGCTTTGAACTATCACCTGTAAGTGGTTACTTGGGGGATAGGGAGCCAGTAGTGAAACCGACCTGAAATAAGGTCGGTTTTTGTTATAAGAAAGATAATTATTTTATAAATAATTTTTAATAATTTAATAAAAATAACTGACTTTATCGTATACCAAAGGAAGGCAGGTAATTATTAAAATCCAAAAACCGCGTAATAATACTGTCTTCTATTATTTATGGGGTAATCATCGTTAAAAAAATATAATTAAAGGGGGTAAAAGATATCGATTTATTGTAATCAAAACCAAAACTACAAAAAAAAGGAGGAAAAATGAAAAGGAAAAATATTCTATTCTTTTTTGCTTTGGCATTAATACTTACTTTTATTGCCATACCAGGCTGTAGTTCAAATACCGAGAGTTCTGTTCCCTCGAACCAGGAGAATAATTCCACCAGTGGTGGTTTAGGAGAAGGCATCGAAGTTCATGGACATTGGACGATCGAAGTAAGAAATCCTGACGGTTCACTAGAGGGAAGCTATGAATTTGAGAATGAGTTAATTGGAAATGAAAGGCTTGCTGAGTTTTTAGCACGCGAGTATTCAGTCGGAGCTTGGATGCTTGGTGCTGGTTACCATATTGCGGGTGAAGGTCCATGGTATGATCCGGCCACTCCCTCCCAGAATGAGGATTGTAAAATTGTTGAAGCAGGGTCGGGTTTCACTCCAAATCCATGGGTATTCGAAAATCTGACGGTTTCTACGAACAACAGCATAGTCCTTACTCTCAACGGAATGGCTATAGCACAGAGAGATGGTACCATAAATGTTGTACGAACATATGTAGCTCGACTTGCTGCCACATTACCACCAGCAATCGATCCTGGTATGGGATATTTTCCTTTCACCCAAACAGTGATAACTGAAATATCGGTAAATGAAGGCCAATACGTAGTATTTACTGTCGTCATGAGTTTTTCATAAAAGGAGCTCTTTATAAGGATAATCCAAACAGATACACACAGGTGTGTATTTTCTATAACTTTCAGTTACATATTGTTAGTTATTAATACGAAACGTGTTTTTCAATGAAAATTACGTTGAGAATATTGATAGTCATTGTTGTTTTAACATACTTTAGCAACTTTTTTCACTACGCTAGAGCAAATTCAGCAATCGATACGGTCGAATTAATCGACGCACCTCAATCGCTCCCAACTATATCGATATTAATAGAGGAGACGGTGGGAGTCAGCGTTTCATCTCAAGTACCTTCATCTGAATCAAT
>CP070729.1:278355-281021 GCA_020351185.1 Dehalococcoidia bacterium
TACATTTGAATAAAGAGCCATTTTGTCCGCGCACACAATTAAGAGTAAAGTCTCATCCAGATTACCTGGTAGGGCTATGTACATACTCGAAATCGTAATAGTGTTTCTAATCCTGTTACTCCTCTATAGTACAGGTTGGCTTGTAAGGATAATTCAACTACTAGTTGCTAGATTCTTGGACTTCGGAAGGGCATTGATTGAGAGCATTATTAGAGAACAGATTGAAAAACCAGAAGTTAAGAAAAAACCGAAGAGATCCTAGTAATAAAATAAATCTTTGTCCGTTATTTCTGCGAGAAAGTATATTAATATTAAAAAGGGCGGTCTCAATTTGAAAGGTTGGTATCTAGTATTTGCTACAATAACATTAGTAGCAATTCTCTTTTGTGGGTGCAGCAGCATCCAAGCTGAGTCGGGTGATACTGTAAAGGTTCATTATACTGGTACGTTAATTGATGGAACTGAATTTGATTCTTCTCATGATGGAGAACCTCTAGAATTTACAATCGGACAAGGTCTTCTGATATCTAAATTTGAGGAAGCTGTTATCGGAATGGTGGTGGAAGAATCGAAAACAATAACCATACCGGCTGCTGAAGCCTATGGATTCTATCGTGAAGATCTTGTTTTTATCGTCGAGCGTAGCACCTTGCCGGACAATATTGCAGTTGGTCAACAGCTGCAAATGATGCAAGCTAATGGCAATGTGATTGTGGTAACAGTAACTAGTGTCTCTGAACAAACAGCAACCGTTGATGCTAATCACCCGCTGGCGGGGGAAGACTTAACATTTAAAATTGAGCTGGTCGCTATCGAAAGATAACAATTATCCTTTGCAATAATGCTTCGCAGCATTCCAAATACAGAATAGTTCATGCTCGACAATATTTTATGGTTCGAGCGTCCTTAGGTGGGGCTCGGCTCTCCGACTCGTTATTAACATAGCCGATAGCACCAAGACAGCACCGGCTATCAAGCGCAGTGTGAGCTGTTCACCCCCAATAAAAACAGCAAAAATGCCCGCAAAAACAGGTTCCATAGTGAGTGTTATGGCTGCTCTTGATGGTGAGATAATGGTTTGTGCCCATGTCTGAACGAGAAAGCCTACTGCCGATGCAAATATTGCAGTTAATATCACCGCACCCCAGACAGTAATGCTTGGAGGTAGGGTAATACCATCAGGTATGGCAGCAACCATCGATATTATCGCTACCACACCGATCTGAATCAAGGCAACCCCATAAGCATCGTACTTTACAGCCCATTCCCCTAAGCTCACAATGTGGAACGCGAAAAAGATAGCGCAAAGAAACGTTAACAACTCTCCTGCACCAATTGACCATCCTTTTAGGCTCAAAAAACCAAGGCCAATAGTAGCCAAGGCAACGGCCACCCAAATACTCAGACTAATTTCACGCCTCAGTAATAACCAAGAAATTAAAGGAGTAATGACGACAAACATACCCGTTATGAAACCAGAAACGGCTGCTGAAGTATATTGCAGCCCATAAGTCTGGGTTATAAAACCCAGACAGAGCGAAATACCAATTAATATTGAGCGTACCCACCCTCGAAGCGTCATACTTTTTAGGCAGCGGGGACGCCATAAGAACAGTACTATAGCAGCAACGGTAAAACGTATCGCCAAAAAATCCATGACAGGCATTTCCGAAATAGCGTTTTGGACGACAATGAAAGTCGAACCCCAAATTGCAGTTACTGCAATAAGTGCAGTTATCGCCAGAAGTTGCATTTTCATTTACGCATTTGTTGTGGAGACAATCTCAGATCGGGTAATCTACCCTTTATCATTCGTTAACCTGTGAGGTTTAAATACCAATATTTTATCGTTTTAGGCAGGTTGTTAGTAGTTACACCATATGCAGCACTTTACTTAGAAATAACTTAGTGCGCTTGTTGGTTGATTTAAAGAATTCTTCAGGTGTATTCTCTTCAACAATTTTTCCTTCATCCATTAGAATCATGCGGTTAGCCGCAGCCCTCGCAAATCCCATTTCATGTGAAACGACGATCATAGTTATTCCTTCACTAGCTAAAGCTAGCATTACATCCAGTACCTCTTTTATCATTTCAGGATCAAGGGCACTTGTTGGTTCGTCAAATAACATAATCTTGGGATTCATAGCCAGAGCTCGCGCAATAGCTACGCGTTGCTGTTGCCCACCGGAAAGCTGGATTGGATGGCAATCTGCCTTATCAGGTATACCCACTTTTTCCAAGAGGTCTATGGCAATCTTCTGGGCTTCCTTTTTCTTGCGCCTACGTACAACTGTTTGTGCTAATGTTAGATTATCCAAAACTGTAAGGTGTGAAAATAAGTTAAAGGATTGAAAAACCATGCCTACTTCTTGACGAACTATATTGATATTACGAGCACTATCCAATGAGTTGCCATCCACTACGATATGACCTTTATCATATACCTCTAACCGATTAACACAACGCAGTAGAGTGGACTTACCTGATCCCGATGGCCCTATAATAACTACCACCTCGCCTTTTTTTACTGAAAGGTCGATACCCTGCAGGGCATGAACCTTACCAAAAAACTTGTGAACATTGCTAATCTCAATTATTGCCATTGCTTACTTACCTTTCAAAGTGTGATCTCTTCTCTATCCAAGCTACTATACGGGCCAGGACTA
>CP070729.1:281121-283754 GCA_020351185.1 Dehalococcoidia bacterium
AATCGCTTTCATCATGATGGTCCTATGGGTCATTGAGGGTAATGCAACCAGAAAGGCTGGTACCAACTCCAGCAATATATCCGGTACGGCAAGAAAAGCTGCTGGGTATTTAGCTTGGATTAATGTTATTTTCGCCGTACTACTTATTACTTACCCAGGCGTGCTGCTTGCCAGCACTAGTCAACCGATATGGTCGAATACTTATTTGGTACCGGCACTCTTTGTTGCTTCTGCGGTCGCTACTGGTGTAGCACTACTCATTCTAATGGCCATGTTAATGAATGTAGTAAATAGAAGTGGTTCATCACTTGCAACCTCAACCGTAAAATGGCTCTTCGGTTCTACCGATTGGCAGGTTGCACAAGGGACTATAGCCCAGTTTTCTAGAGCACTTCTGGGAACAATCGTAGTTGAGGCAATACTGCTTATTGGATATATTATCTGGCTCAGCGCTACTGGTATTTCAGGAAGCGATGCTCTGAGTTTGCTAACAGTAGGAACACTGGCTATACCATTCTGGATAGTAATCGTTGGTATAGGTTTAATAATTCCGCTTGTACTAATGCTTATTAACCGCGAGAAACCAACATTGTTTATCATTACCTCAGCTTCATGTGTTTTACTAGCTGGTCTTGCCTTTAGGGCAGTAATGATAGTCGGTGGTCAGTTATAAACAAGAATAAAATTGAGATTTGGTGACGAATATTACAAGTAGTCAAACACTGAATAAATTGGAGGAGTGGGTAAGGCAAGAATCCCACTCCTCCAATTTACTGGATTTCTATAGAAGCCTACTTCGCATTCAAGCGGAGGTTGAAGAACGCATAACTATAGCCAAACCAGAGCTGAATGAGCAGACTGCCTTCAACCGCTTGGTAAGGGGTAAGCCGCTGCTGAGATTCGAGGATATTATCACGAACTGGCCAACGATTACGGATACCTTCAACAGGATTACAGCCGTTTTTACCGATTACGGAGACTTGTTCGGTAAAGTCTCGGAACTGCTACTTGAAGAAAAATGGCAAAAAAAACTTACCAAGCAAATAGTTAGAAACTGGCTTGAGGGCAAAGGTTTGCCGGCTACCATAGCCAGCATGGAAATTAATCCGTATCTGCTTGACTCGTTGATTCATCAGGCTCTAAGGCCCTTTCTTATCAGGCACTCGAGGGTCTTGATAAACCTGGTGGATCGAGAAGTCTGGCGGAGGGGATCCTGTTTCATTTGCAATGGCCAGTCCGATATTGGTTACCTGGAAAAAAAGGTTGGAGCAAGGTGGTTGATGTGCTCCCGCTGCGATACTGAATGGCACTTCCAGAGACTGAAGTGTCCTTACTGCGGTAACCAGGACTCCAATTCCCTGTCTTGGTTTGGTGACGACGATGGTGTCTATCGTCTGTATGTATGCGACAGGTGCCATACATATCTAAAGGTGGTCGACCTGAGAAACGCCAAAATAGAGGCTTTTTTACCGCTGGAACGTATATTAACCCTAGATATGGATCGCCAAGGGCAGGAAAAGGGGTACCATCCTGGTTATGTTCAAATTGAAAATATTAACACAACACTACCTAAATAACTTTTTACCTTGTACCACCTACCTAGCTTTCCTTAAGTGATATCCAAAGAGATTTTAAACTCATTTTTCTTGTATGTAATAATCGGATCTATACGAATATCCATTCTAAGCTAAATGCCAGCTACAATAAGAAAAGAAATATTAACAATCTTGAATACGCCAGAATCATCTCCCCATAGATCATTTATTTTACCAGTGAATGCTAAAAATCTAAAGGGACGAGTCGAACGTTTAATAACACTTTGTCCAATATTTAGGGAAACTTAGATTGAAATCTCTATGACTAAGCAATTCAGATTGTGTATCAAAGTACCTTTGTGATTCAGGTAATGTTAATCGAAGTTCTAGCATATCTTAAAACGCCTAGCGGGCATCTGTGTCATTTCCTACGATCTTATCCAAGCTCTTTGGCGTATCCTTGTAACTCCCGAAGATGCGCTTTCCTTGAACTTTAAATATCATGATGTTGCAAGAGAGAAGGGAAAAAGTTAACGAACACTAATTTTCGAAGATATCTTGGTAAGAGTAAAACAAAAATATCGGTTAAGTATACAACACACGAACGAAGCAAATATAGCAAACATCACTACTACTATACTAGAACAGCTAACCAGCATCCAGATCGTGGTTAATCGGTTATTTTAAATATTTATCACTTCATGTAATCAAACATTCAACTTCAATCCTTCATAAGCTTGTATAAAGTTAATCCCTAATTCATTTGCAACTTCCTCCATTTCTTTACTTATCTCTTGTTCGAAATAGGGATTCATGTGAGTTATCAAGATGTTAGGAATATATCCCTTTATGCGATTAAACCCGATCATCTCAGCTTTTATCATTTGCGGGCATAAATGCCGGGATTCTTTAGCTATATGACTTAATTTATTTGGGAACGTTAGATCAATAATCATCAAGTTCGGTTTTATATTCTCCCAAACAGAAGAAAGCCCATCACCTGTATCACCAGTATAAAAAAGCCCCGTTCCATCTTCTGAAATAACTTCAAATCCCATTGCACCAGGTATATGGTTAACTGGTATCGCCCTGATTTTA
>CP070729.1:283854-286486 GCA_020351185.1 Dehalococcoidia bacterium
ACGTAAAATACATCTCGGAAGCAACTGACCTACCCCCAACAGCAATACCACTTGTTAAATCAAAATGGGATTTAGCATCAGATTTTCGGTTTACAGCCTCGTTAAAAAATAACCTTTATCCTTATAATAGCTATACCTACAGCGAAACAGTGATACCGATGTTTGTTCAATGGTAATAAATTTTAAATAGGGATAAATTCAAAAAAGAGCGTCTGGTGTGAATTGGGCGCTCTTTTTATTTTTCAGGAGTAGAATAAGGGACTCATAAGCCCTTAGTCAGGTGTATAAATCCTACCCTGTCATTGTCATGACTACATTCCCCTTTTTATGCCCTTGGTCGACATGTCTGTGAGCCTTTACGATTTGTTCAATTGGATATGTTCTGTCAATAACTGATCTTAAATGTCCAGCTTCGATAAGCTCCTTGAGGAAAATTAAATTTTCAGTTCTATTTGGTGCAATTCCAATTATTACTTTTTTGCTACCTATTATTGAAGTCCATAATGCTTGAAGAAAAGGCCAATCAAGAGTAAGAAACACTCCCCGTTCCTTTAACGAGCTTTTACAATATGAGAACGAAGTTTTGATTACAGCATCAAAAATAACATCATAGGCATCACCACTCTCGGTAAAATCCTTCTTAGTGTAATCAATTACCTTATCCGCTCCTAAGGACTTTACCATCTCAATATTCGCACTGCTGCATACTCCAGTAACTTCAGCACCAAAGTGCTTAGCAAGTTGTACCGCAAAAGTACCCACACTACCCGAAGCTCCGTAGATAAGAATTTTTACCCCACTCTTGACATTCCCTTTTCTTAGAAAATGCAGAGCTGTAAGTCCACCAATAGGAACAGCGGCGGCTTCCTCGTAGGTCATATTGGATGGTTTTATCGCAATTAACCCTTCTTCATGCAGACATTTGTACTCGGCATTACAGCTATTGAAACTTGTCCCCTTAGTATATCCAAAAACTTGGTCACCTACTTTGAACTTATTCACATTTCTGCCTACTGTTGCAATCTCCCCTGCAAAATCACAACCTGGTATCTTTCTCCTTGGTCCTGTAAGGCCATACAATAATCGACCGGGGAGCCAGAACCAGCGAGCAAAGGTAAAACTTCGAATTCTACAGTCACCTGTTGTTACGGTTGACGTATGAACTTTTATCAAAATTTCGTTAGCTTTTGGGATAGGTTTTTCTACCTCCCTAATCTGAAGAACCTCCGGTGGACCATATTTCGTGCATACAACTGCTCTCATGACAGCCACCTCCTAAGTTATATATACTATTTCGATTTATAGCAAAGCAATTCTCGATCTAACTATAACACGTAAAATCCATCTCGGAAGCAACTGACTTACCCCCAACAATAATACCACCTGTTAACCAAACTCCTATGCCCCTCCGAGCTGAGTTTGGATGGTATAATAGGAGTCAACATCTACTTTGGAGGTTAAAAATATGGAAAATCTGAGCTCTTTCGGTATCTTTCTTGCTGGGCTAGGTTTCTTACTTGTTAGTTTTGGTCTATTCTGGTGGGTCTCACTATACCAAAAATATAATGAATCAAAACACAAGGAAGATAAATAACTTAGTTCAATATTATCTCTGATAGAATGCTTTCCAGAGCACGGAGGCTCCAATTACCACTAGCACTACTGCCCCTACCGAGCTCCATATGATGTCTTTACTTGTGTCGGTTAGCTCACCCACACCAGTTCCGATAAATATTATTCCCAGTATCGAGCGAATTATTAATCCCCAGCTGCGTATTCCATATAATAATAAATGCAGAGCCGATATAAGCAGGATTGGACCACCACCCGCAACCATAATTGCACCAGCATCCAGTCGTTCGTTTTCATCCATGAAAATCGCCTGGCCTAATATAGAAATACCAAGCCATACTAGAAGAGCGACCAGGGTGATGATGGTGTTCTTTTTTTCAACAGATGTAATTTTCCCCTCTAATACGGATTTTGATTCACCCATTTAAAATTATCTCTCCTTTTCTTAAACGGGCCGCATTATTTTTTATTACTGGCAAAGGTATTCATTGCCCTAAATTAGCTAATTATAATTTAATAGCGATAATTGTCAATCCAAATATGATGGGAATTGGCTTCAAGCTTGGATAAGCTGCATATCAACCAGGAACAATTCTGACTAAAGAATTGCTTTTGGCTTCTACAGATCTGGTGAATTACCTTGAATATTAGTAGCTTAGAGATAAATAAAAATTTATATATAAAAATTCGCCGTTGTCACCAGAATAGCTCCAGGCAAACCTTCAAGGCATAACATATGATTCCCTATTAGCTGTTGGGTTGGTGATACCCTGTCGTCATCCTAGTGACATTTAGGTATGCTTATGGGCTTAGAGGCAGTTGGTTAGTCGGTTAAAAATTGTAGAGATAGAATTATCTCTTAGTTAAATACTAGGTATGATATTTATATATTGATATCTACCCAACAATCCGAGTAACTGTGCCACCAGCCTTAACTGCCTTCATTAAGCCTCATTCATCTTAAAGTAGAAATGTTAAACTCTACTTGAAATTCTTATTTAAAAATAAGCTTTTCCTAATATTAGGTTAAGGTACGTTCAGTAAAGTCAATATAATAGCA
>CP070729.1:286586-289090 GCA_020351185.1 Dehalococcoidia bacterium
CTCAACGGCAATGTGAATTCCATCTCGCATAGTAAGATAATGCGACTGTGTCACTATACCTTTGTGTTTTTTCCCTGGTGCTTTTGAGAATAAATCCTGCATCTTTAACATATATAACTCCGTTATTTGGAGCGTCGCCTCTTAATGATATTAAAGACGATAATAACAATACCAATAGTTGTGAGTAAACATGCAATTGCCCATACAACTATGGCATATTCTCTAGCTTCATCCTCTAAATTTCCTGAAAACAATCCGGACTGAGCCGCAACAGCAAGTCCACTGAGGCCGAGAATTATAGCAAAAGGCATTAATGCCCAACCAATCCTTGATGAAGGCAATCGCATGGTCGTATTGTATCACAGTACGATAAAGTGTCGAAGGATATCAGTAGTTGATTCTTATATATTAAACAGGCGAAGTTTGAACTTCGCCTGTTTGTTCTTTATGGGTTAATTGTCCCAGAGGCGGAAAGGTGGATATTTATCTGTCATTAGTGATACATAAGCGATAACACGATAGCTCCATCGATTTGTACCTACAGTAAGCTTGAATATATCCTGCGGGTACTTTCCAGTAAAAAGTACTGCTATGGCACCGAATATAGCCAGAATAAATGTAAGTCCAACTCTACTTTCTTGCCCCCCACCTCCCTGGAAGAGCGAAATAATAATATAATGGGGGATTGCTAACAGCCACCACTTTACTAACACAAGTCCTTGGGACAGTTCCTCAGGATAAGCAATCTCTAGGTCAGCTGGATACTCAGCGTCAGGCTGGAGGCTGAATGGGGGATACTTGTCAGTACCCAAAGCTTCATAACTGTAAAAACCTACCCGCCAGGTCCAACGCAAAACTCCCGTATTAAAATCAAATAGATTCTTAGGATATTTTTTTGAAAATAAGATAGAGAAAAAGGCCATAATGCACACCACCACAAAGGCTATCCACAAAAATACCAATAAAAAGTAGTGCGGAATTGCCAATAACCACTTGATGAGCCACCAACCGCCAGCCGGAGGTTTGGTAAGCTCACCCCTTACAGAGACTGGATAAGGTTCTTGTTCTTTTACCATGATTATCTCCTTCCAAATATATGAAATATTTTAGTTATTGTTATTCAATTATGACTACATTCCACTTTTGAGTTAAAACTTTGGCTAATTCTAACACGCCTTATTTATATGTCAATGTAATTTTTTCTTCATTGATTCTAATTGATCTTCTAGTGTTTGCTCTCAGTCTTTTCCACTTTATAACTCTCAACATCCTGTCTGAATGTAACTTGCCACCAAACAACTCTTCTAAATCTGGCAAGTTACAGTTGTCTGAATGATAATAGGTGTTGTCATTTCGTTAAGTTAAAATTGACCCCCCCTTGCTTACTGTAATAATAAGTAAGCCTCATCTTCAAAGGATATTGAATAGTTAAATTAATCTAGAATTAAAAAGATGAAATGAATCAAAAAGGAATTTAGATTAAAATAAACCTAATAATAGAGAAAAAAGATAACCAAGAATTCCACAGATAGGGAAGGTTAAAACCCAAGCAGCGACAATATTTCCCGCCACTCCCCAGCGTACCGCTGACAGACGTCGGGTAGCCCCTACCCCCATAATTGCTGAACTTGAACAATGAGTAGTACTTACTGGAACACCGACTAAAGAAGCAAATTCAATGACCCCTGCTGCTGATAGGTCAGCCACGAAACCTTGAACCGGACGAAGCGTCGTTACCCTAGACCCCATCGTTTTAATAACTCGCCAACCACCTGTTGCAGTACCTGAACTGATAGCTAATGCGGATAATATTATTATCCACCATGGTATGCTATCCCACGTATTTGCTTGTCCTGTATAGAACACGAGGGCCATCATTATGACCCCTATTGGCATTTGGCCATCATTTTTACCATGACTATATGCTAAAAATGCGGTAGTCAACCATTGAAAACGACTGAAAATAATTCTCATCTTTGTTGGCGCACTTTTTCTGAATATCCATAGAATTACTAGCATTATCAGAAAGCCGCCGATAAATCCTAGAACGGGAGCAGCGACAACTGAAGTTAATACTCGGCTCATAACATTCCACTGGATAACTGCAGAACTACCCACTGCTGCGATACCTGCAGTTGCCAGTCCGGTTACAAAGCTGTGAGTTATGCTAACTGGTAATCCGAAGCGAGTAGCTATACTGCCCCATACGATAACTGCAGCTAAACCAGCAATAACCGTTTGGAAAGATATGGCCTCTGGAATGAGAATACCCTTACCTATGGTTTTGGCAACAGCAGTACCAGTGGCAGCACCAGCGAGGTTACAGATTGCAGCTAAAATAATAGCGTTACGTGGGGAAATAGCACGGGCACCTATTGAAGCGGCTACAGCATTTGCAGCATCATTAAAACCATTTACAACGCCGAAACCAAGAGCTAAAACTATGATAACGATTAGAACCCATAAAGAGGGGTCATCAAGCATGCTTGAGAGCTACTCCTTCG
>CP070729.1:289190-291689 GCA_020351185.1 Dehalococcoidia bacterium
CGAGTGTCATTGTGTCAATAGTAAAACATTTCCCTTATTCCAATATTAGTTTTTCAGCCTCAAATTATCTCTGTATCGTTTTATATACATTTTTATTATGTTGGGTAATCTTGCATTCGGAACTTGGAGATTGGGCTTATACTTAGCTGTTGGTAATAAGTTGGTAATTGAATTTCTTTAAACTGTTCGTTGAAATAGGAGGATGTTGATGTTAGAAAAAGGTGAGTTTTATAACGGTTTAGTTAAAAGAAGAAGAGGAAGGTGATATCCGGGAATGTGCAGAATGTGGTAGTAAAATCATGGAGTATGATAAGGTCTGCCCTAAGTGTGGGGTTGTGCTTGAAGAAGATCATCACCTAGATTAGCCATCGTAGTCCTAGACCAGCTTAGAGCTATATAGAAAAACTTATTTATCGACGTCTGTTTTCTTCGATGCTTTATCAGCTGCCAATAATGAGCTTAATATCTGCTCTTGAAAATCACCTACAGCTCCTGGTGAGTGCGGAATCAATATTGTATTATTGTTCGAATGTCTACCGACATCAGTAAGCATATCATAATACTGTGTTAGCAACACCAGCGACATAACATCCTTTGCATCTACACTTGTTATTGCTTTCTGGAAGTCTTCCACCGATTCCTTTAAGCCTTTGACTATAGCTATCCTCTGATTGGCAATACCAATACCTGATAATTCTTTACTTCTTGCATCAGCCTCGGCTGCTTTTACAACTAGTATCTTCTCTGCTTCACCTTTGTGTTCCGCGGCCACTCGCATCCTCTCCTGCGCATTTATCTCATTCATGGCATTAGCTACCTTGGAGTCGGGTACAATATCATTCACTAAAGCAGTTTTAATAATATAACCAAACTCAGGCATAATTTCCCCAAGTTTTTCCTCTATATCTTGGGCGATATCTTCCTTCTTTTCAAAGACCTCGTCCAGTTTCATATGAGGAACCTTGGCTCTAACGGTATCGAAAACAAATGATTCCATTTGTGCTTGAGGGTTTGTTAGTTTATAAAAAGCATCCCAAACCTTCTCTTTTGTTACGTAATACTGAACAGCGATCAAGAGGTCAACAAAGACATTATCGATAGTCTTTGTTTTTACTTCTACGTTCAATTCACGTACCCTGATTGAAACCCTACCTACGATATTTTCAATAATTGGCCACTTTAGATGAAGTCCTGGACTGGTAATCCTTGAAAATTTACCAAATCTCTCAACCACGGCAAAAGTCTGTTGCTTGACTGTATAAATCGATAAAACAATTAGCGATAGAGCAAGCAAACCAAAAACTACGCCAATAATTATTCCTGCCATACTACATTTCCTCCTTTAATTGCATATATGGTAATCCTAAAATGCGAATGAGTCAAAGTGGAAATCAACTAAAGCCTAAAATCCTGACGGACTATAATAGTAATGGTCTAAAGAGGTGCACAAATCGTCATATTGTTACTTGTCAATATACCGAAATGTGAAATACATCTTAAGCCCATGTAAACATCCCCATGTTTGTGCAATGGGACTAAATTTTTCGGTTGATTTTTTATCGATAAGTTCAATCGGTATAACTGCCTTTATCTCAATATTTTCTTGAGTGGCCATAACTTTTATGTCAAGTGCATCTAGGACAGACCTCTTCTCTTGAAAAGCAAGCTGCGCGAGATTCTGTTTCACACGCTTACAATATTCACTGAGTTTCATCCCGACTTTAGTTAGATTATTAATCCGCTCCTTAGCTTGGTGGAGTCGGTTAAGTTGTTCTTCATCTGACTGAAGTTCCTCTTCGAGTTGTTTCATCTCTCCAAGTATCCCGTCTTCTTTACCTATATTGTATCGAAAGAGCTTTATGAGATTCTTCTTTTGATAGGACGCCCGGTTACAAACTTGATAACCTCTTTCTCCTTGAAGAACATAGCAAGTTACTAGCTTGCCTGGGTTTCTGGGACTGGAGTCAAGTAATGAGAATTACTGTGGAAAGACTAAATGGTAAAATTAAACTATTCAAGCTATATTCGGATTTGGTCCGCTTATTTAAGCCTATGCCCAGCTTGCCACATGCTGGGGAACTACTTAAGCAAACGATGCTTACTCCGATAGGTTTCAAGCACCCTAAGTACTTAGTATCAATTCTGAAGTATATCAACAACCTAGCTAGACAAAAAGGTATTGGGTATATCTACTGTGTCTGTAAACAAGGTCATCCACTGTTATCGGCATTGCAAGGATTTTTCCGTATAGATACTGCAATTCATGTATATATCAAGTATCTTCGGGAAGACAAGATGTTAAGCAGTAAGCCTTTGTTCATAGATGGCATTGACCTGTAATTCTACTTATGTTATCTTTCGCCGTCCTGCAGGAAATATATACAAACCGCCAATGGTCCCTATCAGAAACAGCACAATAGAAACAGACTGCTGTCTAAAAAACATCAATATTGAAAAGTCAAACAACTTAACTTCATTAGATTTTCTGATCGTAATAGT
>CP070729.1:291789-294277 GCA_020351185.1 Dehalococcoidia bacterium
GCGTACGATAAATAGTGTAATTCTTGGTAAATATTTAATAGCTTTTATTCCTGGACGAAACTTCGGTGGTGAGTCTCCGGGAATACTAAAACCCAGCAATAACTCAAGTAATTCACGGGGCATATCTATTAGTTCGAAAATGTCTCCTATGATACCCATATTGAAATAGGCTCTGCCATAGAAGGATTTGGTAAGCCTATGGATATCTATATCGCGAGCATCTTTTCCTATTAGCTCAATAAATATATTCTTCCAAGCACTGTTAACAACTTCGGTATTGACTGTCCAGACCAAGGGCTTAATGATACCCGGTAAAAAACCTTTAGAAATACGGTTAGAGTAAATTGAAATTCCCCTCGCGGTCGTTATTGTTCTTATTTGCAGCCAATACAAGGACTCCCCGTCATAGGCCCATTCCATATCAACAGGTGAACCAAATTTCTTTTCTGCATATTTTGCTTCCCTTACAACCCGATCAATTATGGAAATATCAAGCCGGCTATCATTCGGTCGCTCCTTCCAGATACCCCATTTATAAATCCATCTCTCGGGAGTAACTCCATCCTGTAACAATAAACTACTTGGACCTCTAACCAATTCAACAATTACTTCATCAAAACCGTTGATGGGGTTTTTGGTAAAGACTACCCCAGAATACTTTACCGGAACCATTTCCTGGATAACGACAGCCATTTTAAGGAATTTAAGTGGTATTCCGATTTTTCTGATATAGGCGTTTACTCTTTGACTATTAGGTGATTGCCATATTTTTAATATCTTGTTCTTGATCTCATCTATGGAATGTATCTTTAAGTAGCTTTCAAATTGTCCTGCAAAAGAATAATCAGGTTTATCTTCGACATTGGCTGAGGATCTAATGCAATAGGATATGCCCTCCTTTATGAGTTTATTCAGATTTAGCTCGATTTCTGAAAGTAGTTCTTTGTTTCCATTTGTATATTCCGTATAGACTGAGAAGGGGCAAACATAGGTTTTGGGTATTTGCAGTCCAATCTTTTCAAGTTGTCGTAGCCCCCAGGCTTTCATCCCCACTTGTGATTGATTACTAACCTTCGAAACATCGATAATTTGATCTTCCTTCTCTCTCATTATCTTTTTTGTAAACCTTAAGAGGCGCATATCCTTGTTATAGTACGCATAATCACTCGCTTGGGGTTTATATCGTAGAGAGTAGAAAAGAGCTGCGAGCGCACCAAAAATTACCAAGGATAGATCCCCTTCAATTAAATAGATTTCTAGAGGTAATAACGCATGGGCGACAATCGAGGTAATATGACGCTTTCTCAATAAAAGATATACGGGTAAAAACATACCTATGAACAGTAAGAAGGTATAGGGGGATAAAAAAAGTAAACCCCACAGAAAAACCGTGCCACCCTGGCTGCCTTTACCTTTTAAGAAAATGGAGTAACTGGTCCCCAGGATTGAAGCTGAAAGGAAAATTACCGCCGCTCTAAGATCATTGCTATAAAGATAAAATGACAAATAAACCGGTAAAGCTGCTTTTGTTGCTTCACCAATAACAGTTAAAAATCCAACCCTCAAACCACCAACACCAAACGCATTGGCAACTCCAATATTGCCGGTTCCCTTCTGAGTTAACCTGACCTTTTGAAACAGATACGTAAAGATATATGCGAAAGGAACAGACCCATATATAAAACAAATAAGGGCGATAAAAATAGTATAAAATTCAAATACTTCCAAATTCATCATAAGCCTGAAATCGTGCTATGCTAAATATGGATTATCAATACTCCAGATTCACATAAAGGGTAGGAAATCGATTAAACCTATTCCCGCATAGCATATTATTATATATTTCGGGAACTTGCCAATCCACAAAGCTGGTAAAAACTTACGCAGCGGCATTTTAGCCGTACCAGCTGCGATACCACCGACATCAAAGGGAATCACTGGTTGAAATGCGAGTAGAGTGATCGTCCAAACACCGTATTTGCTCATCCAATGGTTTACCATCTCATAGAACCTGGTATTGGTTATAAAGGGACTTTTTCTACCTAAATAACCGACGTAATAACCGCTTAATTCTCCAATAGTACCTCCTATGCTGGCAGAAAGGGCAACCAGGATGGGATTCCACTGGGTAGCGGCAATAATCATTACTGAAGTCGCTACCGGAGGACCGGTGGGGAACAGAGCAAGATTACTAATAACTTGCACCAAAAATACGATAAAATAGGAAAGCGCGGCATATCTATCTAGGGGTAAATCAAGCGAATCTACCAAATACTGTAAAAGGTAAATTAAACCGACGCTAACGGCAATAAGGATTATAAAAAGGAAAATATATCCTAACCATGTTTTTTTATTACTCCCTCTTTGCTGCTCTGTCATGTTGATATTTGCACCTATCTTGAGCCATTAATCAAGCATTAAATCAGGTTGTAAATATATTTTGCCTGGTAAAAAGGATGCAAGATTGTCATATTATGATATCATAATA
>CP070729.1:294377-296780 GCA_020351185.1 Dehalococcoidia bacterium
AAAACTACCAATACTTACCCTAGAAGGTAATGATGATTTCTTCCTCAATCAGCACAACAGAACTCGGATTGAAGCTTTCATCGATATGCTCAAGCGTAATCGAAAAAGATTAGAGCAGAATAAGAATAGGATAAAGCGAGAAAGTTTAAAATAATAAAATAAAGGAGGTTTAGAATTGACTCGTATAGGTATCAATGGATTTGGAAGGATTGGCAGATTAACTCTAAGGTCAATCACTCAATTTTCTGATGGTGACTTCAAGGTAACAGCAATAAACGATTTGATGGATGCCAGAACTAACGCACACCTTTTTAAGTGGGATAGTACCTACGGACCTTATAATGGGACAATAGAAGCTGATGATAATATGATAATAGTTGACAGTAATGAAATCAAAGTTTTTACCGAGCATGATCCCTTGAACATACCTTGGTCGGATTGCGGTGTAGATATAGTTATAGAAGCTACAGGGATTTTTAACGATGCCACCAAAGCAGCCGCTCATATAAAAAGCGGTGCCAAAAAAGTAATCATTTCAGCACCGGCTAAGAATGAGGATATAACTATCGTTCTAGGTGTTAACGAAGAAAAATATCAGCCAGAGAAACATCGAATAATATCCAATGCATCCTGTACCACCAATGCTCTTGCTCCAGTAGTCAAAGTGCTGCAGCATAATTTCGGTATAAAAAAGGGATTGATGACCACCATCCATGCATATACCAATGATCAACGCCTGCAGGATACTTATCACAAAGATCTGCGTCGTGCGCGTGCAGCGGCTGAAAACATGGTTCCAACAACCACCGGCGCCGCTTATGCCATAGGCCGTGTCTTACCAGAGCTTGACGGTAAACTGCATGGGATTGCCCTTAGAGTACCAATCGCTACTGTTTCTCTTATCGACCTTGTTGTTGAACTTGAAAGAAACTCAAACGTTGACAACATAAACAGTGTTTTTAAATCAGCCGCCGAAGGAAAGCTAAAAGGAATCTTAGAATACTGCGAGAATCAGTTAGTTAGCTCTGATTTCAAAGGTAATCCGGCAAGCTCCATATTAGACGCATTTAGTACTATTGTAATCGGAGATAACATAGCCAAAGTACTTGCTTGGTACGACAATGAATGGGGTTATTGTTGTCGATTACTTGATCTAGTAAGATTTATTACCAATAAAGGACTATAATACTCCTATTTTCAATATTGACATTCTTCGTTTAATGGGGTTAGAATTTCTAATATTATTGTTTTCCATGGGGGTGATAAATGAAATTAGTAGTTATTGGTTTTGGTCAATGCGGTAGCCGTATTGCCGATGAGTTTGCTCGACTGAATAGAAGAGCGCGTAGTCGCAGAGGAATAGAGATAACTCCCGGTGTTTTTGCTGTTAATACTGACGCTGCTGATCTCAGCGGTCTTTCCACTATAAAAGCAGACTATCAGCATCGGATACTTGTTGGTGGAAGAAAAACCGGTGGTCATGGTGTTGGTAAGATTAATGAACTAGGCGCTGAAATAGCTAGAGAAGATTCTGATAAAGTGGTTGATGCCCTAAGGGCAACCAAGCGTTTTTATGAAACGGATGGTTTTCTGCTTATTGCCGGTGCCGCTGGAGGTACTGGTTCTGGCTCTATACCCATAATAGCGCACCAGATAAAAGAACGCTACACTGATAAACCGCTATATGCACTAGTGATTCTTCCCTTTGAGCATGAAGAGGAAAACGAAGAGAGAACGGTTTACAACACAGCTGTATGCCTCAAGTCCGTCTACTCGGTAGCCGATGCAGTGATATTGGTTGATAATCAGAGATATGTTAGAAAGGATTTTTCACTTAGTAATAACTTATCCAAAATTAACTCCCTCATAGTCGAACCTTTCTACAATCTCCTTTGTGCTGGCGAAGAAAAAAGAGCAAGGCATGTCGGTGCTAAAACTCTTGATGCTGGTGATATTATACAAACTCTTTTAGGCTGGACAGTCCTCAGCTATGGAGAGTCAAGCATTAAGCGCTTCAAGCTCCCTATTGGTGGTAAGGGTTTTAGAGAGAAAAGCACCGAAACGCATAAAGGTATACAGGCAATGGACGAAGCAATAAGTGAGCTTTCAACTCATTGCAATCCAAAAGACGCCGGACGGGCATTGTATCTCCTATCGGCACCAGCAAAAGAAATCAATATGGATCTTGTAAAAGAGCTAAGTGACTGGCTGAAGGACATGGCACCCAATGCTATCATAAGGAACGGGGACTACCCCAGGCAGAGTGGAGTTATGAATGTGACACTTATACTTTCCGAACTCAGTGATGTAGAAAAGGTAAGGAACTACTATACCAAATCAACAAATCTAGTACCTGTAATAAAACAGAGACAAAAAGAAGTTGAATCCAAACTGAAAACCCTC
>CP070729.1:296880-299258 GCA_020351185.1 Dehalococcoidia bacterium
AATTAATTTATCAACTTTGGCTTGGGCATTGTGAGCAAGTTCCGTTTTACGATGCAGCAAAATCGCCTCGGTGATCTGATCACCAACAGTGTAAACCGGATTAAGGGCGGCACTGGGTTCTTGAAAAACCATGGATATCTGGCTCCCGCGGATATCTCTAATTTCATTTTCGGTTAACATTAGTAGGTCAATATTTTTGCCGTCAATAGTACAATAATTAATCTTGCCGCTCTCGATCTTCCCTGGGGGGATAATCAGTCTTAATATGGAGAGAGCGGCCATTGTCTTACCACAACCCGTCTCACCAACTAAACCCAGTGTCTCTCCTTGGTAGATGTCCAAATCAAGACTATTGAGCGCCTGTACTACACCTTCATAAGTGTAGAAATTAACGGTTACTCCCTTTATCTCCACCAGCTTATTCATTAATTATCTCCTGGCCAATCTTGGATCCAAAATATCTCTCAGCGAATCACCCAGTAGATTCCAGCCCATTACAAAGAAAAAGATAAATAAACCGGGTATCCATACGGTATGCCAATAAGCAAAAGTATTACTCGGGGTGCCAACGATCCAGTTACGGGCAAAACTGATCATCTGGCCCCAATCCGCATACCCTTCCGGTACCCCCAATCCTAAAAAGCTGAGTCCAGCAGCCATTAAGACTACTGCACCGATATCAAGCGAGGCCATAATAAATATAGGGTATATGGAATTGGGCAGTACGTGTCTTAAGATGACTCTTAAGTGTGAACTACCGACACTTCTCGAAGCCTCAACGTAGTCTTCTTCACGAATAGCCAGAATATCACCGCGTATCACGCGCGCATAACTGGGCCACATGACGATAATAATAGCCGTCATTACACTCTGTATCCCCTGCCCTAATGCTATAGTGACTGCCATTGCTAGGATTAAAGGTGGAAAGGCCATAAAGACATCCGTAATACGCATAATTATCTCATCAACGATACCCCCAAAATAGCCGGCAATACTGCCTAAAAATATACCGATAAGAAGTACCGCTCCCATAACAATAAGACCTATCTGGAAAGCAGTACGTGTACCCCAGATTACACCATAGAATATATCGTACTGGCCCTCGGTAGTACCGAATATATGCTCATCACTGGGTGGTTTGGGAGTCGAACCGTAACCATCGCGAGGAATCATATAAGCATTAAATTGGCCTTCCGGTGTTGGAGCAATCAGTGGAGCAAAGACGGCAATAATTGTAAAGATAACGATTAGCACTAATCCGGCGATTGACAGAGGATTTCTTTTCATCTGAAAAAAGAAAAACTTCAATCCCTTCATCAGACACCACCCCCCAATCTCACACGGGGATCGAACCGAGCATAGAGTAAATCAACCACAAGATTGGTTAAAACAAACAAGACGCCATTAAACAGAGCAAACCCCAAAACGGCAGATATATCCAGATTTATTGCGGTGCGCCAAGCCCACCAACCCAAGCCCTTATAATTGAAGATGCTCTCAACGATTACCACACCGTTAACAATGGCAGCGAATAAGTAGCCTGATACTGTCAAAACGGGAATCATAGCATTACGGCGTGCATGTTTGTTAATAACCACGCGTTCAGATAAACCCTTAGCCCTGGCGGTGAGTATATAGCCTTTACCAAGTGATTCAAGCATACTAGAACGCATGAGACGCATGATAAAGGCGATGTTAACTACCGAAAGTGTTAAGACTGGTAGGACCATATGCCTCAGGCTATCGAAGGTAACACCCCATTCTCCGTTCAGGATTCCATCTAAGAAATTAAGCCCTGTATACCTATGAAAAGTAGCCGAGTTAACTATTACATTCATTTCGGTACTTAATCTTTCGGGTGGGAATAAACCTGTAAAGAAACCGTAGAAGATCATGAGAAGCACAAGGCCAAGCCAGAAAGTGGGTAGTGACCACCCTGCTATAGCTCCCGCGCGGGTGGCATGATCAATAAGCCTGTCCTTGTTAGCAGCTGCCTTTGTACCCAGCCAGATGCCACCAAAGATAATCAAGGGAGTAGCAAAAATTGCTAGTTCTAAGGTTGCCGGCAGGAAATTGTTGATTGCATCAGTAACCGACATACCCACCACCTGTGTCCAGCCAAGATTGCCGTGGAACACCTCGTTTATCCAGGTGAAGTATTGTTGCCAGAGTGGTGCATTTAGCCCATAAAGCTCAATGATCTCCTCAATATTGGCCAATTGCCTCGGATCGGTGACAAATACCATAGCCCTCTGGTAGGGAGGAAATAATTGAAGTAGGCCAAAAATAAGCAGCGATACGCCGATAAGAACGGGGACGACAAGGATTAGCCTCCTAATCAGATAGGTACGAAAATCCAATGATTAGATACTCCCCCT
>CP070729.1:299358-301638 GCA_020351185.1 Dehalococcoidia bacterium
AGTTATAAAAGATTTTGTATATCGAGATTGCAAGTTTGAGATAAATGGTCCAGTAGCAACTTTTACGATTAGTAATCCAGCGGCTAGGAATGCATACAGCAAACAGACTTGGGAAGGAATGTTCAATGCTGCTCAGGTTGTTCGCGAAGACGATAGTATTAAAGTATTGGTGTTAACAGGTGATCCGGAGGGTAAAACTTTCTGTGCTGGACTTAATGTGAAAAACCTAGCTAAAAATCGAGAGAAATCCAATCAGGGTGAGCGGGTTGAAGAGCCTTGGACTTATAACCAGGGTTCCCAATACGACAGGATGAAGCGGGACAAGGGGGCTATTTATGGGAGTACCATACCGACGGATGCCATCAGTCCGGGTCATGCTCAGTATATGTGGTGGAGAGAGCAAGAACTGAGAGGTGGTTATTGGAGACCTAGGCCATTAAATTTTGTAAAACTACCCAAACCCGTAATTGCCATGGTTAATGGTGCCGCGATGGGTGCTGGGTGTGATCTAGCATTTCATTGTGATATCATCATTGCTTCCGAACAAGCATTCTTTGGTTGGAATTATCTCCATCGAGGGATGGTTACTGCTGAGGGTGGTTGTTATTTCTTACCACGGTTGTGTGGTTATCATCGAACCCTCGAGATACTTTTCACTGGTGATCGTATAAGTGCCCAGCAGGCTTATGAATGGGACTTGATAAATCATGTTGTACCACACGATGAACTTGAGAGTTATACTTATAATTTGGCTCAACGTATTGCAACTGAAAGTCCACCACTAGCCCTGGGAATGATCAAATATGCTGTGCAGAGGGGCTTTAATGACTATGTTCATAATCTTGAGTTAGTACATGAAGAGGTTATTCGTGCCTGTAATCGTGTATTAGCACAGACTAACGATGCGCTTGAGGGTATGAAGGCATTTGTTGAAAAGAGAAAACCAAACTATACTGGCACGTAAAATTTCACTTTTTAATGTAGAAATTGAAATAGGTAATGATTCGGTGTAATGACAAAAAAGATATGGCTTTATTATGTTGGTTTTACCCAAGTTAACCCTAATGAATACTGAAAACACATGTCACATACACTAAGGAAGCAATTATTAATAGTAGCCGGGACTGCATCGTTAATTGCTGGAATAGTTGGAGTATTCATTCCGATATTACCGACAACACCGTTTTTGTTGTTAGCCGCAGCATGTTATATTCGAAGTTCGGAGCGGTTATATCGATCACTGCTAAATAATAGGTTGGTAGGAGGTTATATACGGGATTACATACATGGTAAAGGGATGCCCATAAAAATAAAGATCATCACACTACTTGTTCTATGGATCACGATTGGTATTTCTGCATTTTTAGTAGCACACATAGCAGTCAGGATAATTCTTTTGCTTGTGGCTATTGGGGTAAGTATTCACATTGTACTCATCAAGACTAAAAAGTGAGATTAATTACCCTAGATTCCTGCTAAGATCATTATGAAAGGAGGGGTAGGTATAGATAAGATTATTAGCGTTGTTACATTGGAACTGGTGACCAATTTACCAAATGTAAGATTATGATAAGAATTAAGGAGAACTTACTGTGAAATATCAAGAGATAATTTTTGAGAAAAAACCACCGATAGCTTATATCACACTTAACCGCCCGGAAAAGTTAAATACTTTGAGCCCTGAAATTCAGCATGAGATAAATGATGCCGCCCTTGATATCTGGGATGATCCTAATATTAGGGTTTTTGTTATCAAGGGGACAGGACGTTGTTTCTGTGCTGGATTTGATGTAAGTATGACTGATATCGCCAGTACGGGTCAGGTAAGTGAAGAAGTATTAACTGATGATACTGCAGCTGGTATAAGACAGAATCGTAAAGAAGAAGCATGGTCGACCACAATAGCCAGACTGCTACCGAAAAACGCTAGGGAGCAGACGGAAGGCAGGGGTGACTGGAGGAGTAATATCTGGAATAACCCCAAGATTTCCATTGCCATGGTTCATAGTTATTGTCTGGGGGCTGGTCTAATGTTGGTTAATGCATGTGACTTATGTGTTTGCTCTGAGGATGCTCTATTTGCCTATCCTCCGATAAGATACGGCAGTAGCGTCATTTTTTCAATACTTCCTCCATGGTTTCTTGGAGTACGGAAGATAAAAGAAATGGCTTACACTGGTAATATGATTGATTCCCATGATGCCTATAATTGTGGTTTAGTTAATAGGGTCATGCCCATGGATAAGCTTGAGGATGAGGTTAATAGACTAGCACGAGTAA
>CP070729.1:301738-303993 GCA_020351185.1 Dehalococcoidia bacterium
ACAGCTAGACTTGCAGATAAGAGACGAACAAGAGTTGCTATGACAATGTTTAAACCTGATCTATGCTGTATGAGTCCTTCTAAGATCAAGCTGTGAGCGATGAGACTAAATATCGCAATCAGTGTCATCTGCTCGATACTAAACGGGATGACCGTCAGGACAGCAATCACGGCGTAAGGATTTACGATAGCACCTGTGATAATTGGTATCGCCGCTTCAGGTGGTAGCCCGAAGATTCGAACTACTGGAGTAAATAGAAATTCCAATTGATTGAGCCAACCAGTCCACTGCAAAAGAGTAATAATCAATGTAATAGGAATAACTATTTTGCACATCCAAACGAAACTGCTCCAACCACTCCTAGCTCCGGTAAACACCCCCATCTTCAGCTGCATTGAGAAACTGGACATGCTACATATTATAGCTTCATTCAGTGTACTGTGAACAGTAAAACAGAAATCTCTGAACATAAAGAAAGGGAGTTCACGAAGGGACTCCCTCATACTATGACGAACTGTGGTACAATGGCTGATGTTTACACCACCATACTTCCATTTTCATAGTTCTTAGCTATGCACATTCTTATTCGGAAAGGAGAAAGACATTGCTACGAGAAGAATTAAGTCCCGAGATGAAGAAAACAAACGAAAGTGAAGAATGGTACCACGAAATGCAAGCTGGCAGGGTGATTAAATCACTGGAAAGGAATAACATACCAGCCATTTATATCAAAACAAAGGAAGAAGCTGTTGAAAAGGCACTCAGTTTGATCCCCAAGGGGAGTAAAGTAGGTCATGGTGGATCGCTTACTTTAAAGCAAATCGGTATTATAGACGCTCTGCGTGCTGGGGATTTCCGCTTTATTGACTTTACTAAACCCGAGATTAACCAAGAGGAAAGAGAAAAACTCTTTAAAGAGAGCCTATTGGCAGATGTATTCTTAATGAGTACAAACGCTCTTACCCTGGATGGTAAACTGGTCAACATTGATGGCAATGGTAATCGAGTGGCAGCTCTAAGTTACGGCCCCTCAAAGGTAATTATTGTCGCTGGAGTAAATAAGATTGTTGTAGACTATGAAGCCGCGATACAACGAATTAAGAACTATGTCACCCCCATTCATGCGAAGAGGCGAGATCGCCCTCTTCCCTGTGCGGAGACGGGTAGCTGTGTTGACTGCCGTGTAGAGCTAAGGTCTTGTAACATCGTTACTATTATCGAACACCAGCGACGGACAGACAGGATAACCGTCATTATCTGCGGGGAAGAACTGGGAATCTAACTGTCTATAACATGAACATCTTCACAAACAAAGCCTGATGTCATCACACCAATTCATTGCTAACTTCATGGTCAAACCTTCTACTGATTGAATAAAGAAGCGCAAGACCAACCATAGTAAGGCTTTCAACCTGACTATCTGAAAAAGAGCCATTATTAAATTGTGTGTATTTTGATTTCTGTTATGATTTGCCAGCCTCGGTATTTCTTCGGTTATTCTCTACCCTTCGATATCAATCACTTCCACGCCGATGTCTGCTCATAAACAAACTTACCACCTACCATGGTTGCTAACACCTTGGTATTTATGATCACTCCCGGATCTATCTTTGTCAGGTCCTCACCCAAAACCACCATGTCAGCCAGCTTTCCAGGCTCAATAGAGCCCAAAGCATCTTCCTCAAAAGTATGATATGCAGCGTTTATCGTGTAGAGCTTAAGCGCCTCCATAACTGAGACCTTTTGTTTCATACCTATTGGTTGACCATTTTTCGACTTTCTGTTTACCAAGGAGTGGATACCCATCAATGGTTGGTATGGCGAGGCACTATGGTCAGAATGAGCCGCTACCTTAATCCCTGCATCTAGCAAACTTCTAGCAGGAAACATCCGATCCAACCTCTCCGTACCAAAGGCAGGCCGTATCTTATCCCCATGATAGTACGGGTACGGGCCAAATATGGTGGGGAGAATGCCGAGTTTCTTGATTCTGGCGATAATCTCCGGATTCACTAGGGTACAATGGATAATTCTATTCCTAGGATCCTCATAAGGATACTTCATTTGGGCTTCTTCCAAGGCATCCAGAGCCATGTTTATGGCTCTTTCACCATTTGCATGGACACAGAATCGGTAACCTTGTGGATAACCTTCCATAATGACTCGATGGAGTTCCGCTTCAGTAATAGCCAACTCCCCATAGTAGTTGGGTCTATTCAAATAGGGTTCGGCTACTGCAGCAGTTCGAGCGGATA
>CP070729.1:304093-306247 GCA_020351185.1 Dehalococcoidia bacterium
ACTATGTTACATTTCACATATACATCAGCCAGATATCAGTTTACTTGGCATACTTTTGCCTTGTCTTTCAGATATGCTGTACCACCTCTGTCATCACAACCAAGTTATATCCCTCTATAAAGACACATAGATACAATCATGAAAGTGGGAGTTTGATAGTAAATTGGTAGTAAAGAGTAAGTTATTCTACGGTTGGATAATCGTAGGGATTGTTTTTCTCATTATGTTTGTTAGCTATGCGGTTCGTGATGCATTTCCCCTGTTCTACGTACCCATACTAGATGAGTTCGGCCGTAGTAGAGCTGAAACAGCACTCATCACTTCGATAAGTTTCTTAGTCTATGGCTTTTCTTCAGCAATATCTGGTGCATTCCTAGACAGATTTGGCCCCAAGAAAACGTTCACCTTAGGTGCGATAATTATGGGAATTGGCTTGATAGGGTGCAGTCAGGCCAGAGAGTTATGGCAGATTTTCATATTTTGGGGAGTAGTCTTTTCTCTTGGGATGAGTGCAGTGGGCTGGGTTCCATGTAATGCTTTAGTATCGAATTGGTTCACCAAGAAACGAGCTACTGCAGTCGGTATTGCCCAAGCTGGAGGCAGAGAGAGTTTTCTTTTAGCACCAGTAACTCAGTCCCTCATTCTGTCCTTGGGTTGGCGAAATACTTATTTGGTCCAAGCTGCCATTGCTGTGATTCTAATTATTCTTTTTGCACAATTCCTGAAACCCTCCCCAAAGAATGTGGTGCTCAGCCCTAACAATGGGGATGAGTATAAAGGTATGCGGGGGTCGAAGGGGAGTCGTGGTGATAGATTAATTATTAATCAAGAGTGGGCAGCCATAGACTGGACATTAATACGAGCGATAAGAACATCTAGGTTCTGGTTCTTATTAGTTGCATCATTTTCTAACGCGACAGGCTTCGGTATAGTGATGGCTCATCAAGTAGCCTTTGTAGTTGATTTAGGATTCACTGCAATGTTTGCCTCTTTCCTGCTACTTATATTCGGTATTTTGAGTCTTGTTGGTCGGCTTTCTGCTTTTATTTCTGATATAGTTGGTAGAGAGATTTCATATACTATAGCTTGTACGGGCATCACAATTGGTTTTTTGATGCTGGTACTTGCTAAGGACCCATCTTCTAGTTGGATGCTGTACGTTTTCGCTGTATTTTATGGTTTGTTTAGCGGTTTAACTGGACCAACAATGGTTGCGTCAGAAGCCGACATATTTCTCGGGCAGCATTTAGGGGCTATCATAGGTTTTATCAATATTGGCTTCGGCTTAGGAAATGCCGTTGGTAGCTGGTTTGGCGGTTATATCTATGACACGTTTGGAAGCTATTTTATCGCATTTGTGACATCGATGGTTATGATGGCTTTGGCTTGCATTTCCATGTGGGTAGCTTCTCCACGTAAAGTAAGAGTTGCCCGACTAAAGTAATATACCAGTTCACATTATCGGCTGATACATATAGCCAAATAGTTCAAAAGACGACGGACGCTGTATACTGTTCATAACGCCGAGTACTGAAGTGCTAGTCATCCACCAAAGGAGTGATTAAAAAGGTTAAAATAAATTGAAACTTCCCAAAAGCAAGCTACAGGTTCTGGCAGTAGCTGCCGTGTTTATCATGGCGATTTATCACCTGATATCCACCCAAACAATATTGGGGTCAGTGGACGAACATCATAAGCTACATCTTGCCTTAGCTTTGTTAGTCTCGTTTACTGCTATGCTTGAAAATAGCCGTAGCAGAATGAGGCAGGTGCTATCAGTAATTGCCATAGCGCTTGTACTGATATCAGGAGTCTATCTATATTGGAATCCTAGAGGTCTTTTTGATATTGCTTTTTTAAACACTGCTACGCAACTTGGTATCGGGGTAATATTAATTACCTTGGTCTTGATAGTCGCCTGGAAATCACTTGGTCCGGTTATTCCATGTTTAGCAATAGGAGCAATGCTTTACCCTTTCCTTGGTCAGTATCTTCCAGAGCCATTTACTGCTGCTTCTCGGTCACTTCCAGATACCATAATGACTCTAGGTCTCGGCGGGTCTAGCGGTCTTTTTTCGAGGCTCCTACCTATCTCGGCCAATACCATATTCTATTATGTGCTCTTTGGCGGCTTGCTAGTGGCAACTGGGGCTA
>CP070729.1:306347-308488 GCA_020351185.1 Dehalococcoidia bacterium
CTATCCAGCAGTTCCAGTGTATTCTGAGAAAGGTTGGCATACAAACGATATTTCATTTAACGGCGATCTCACCTATCTAGATGCTAGTTTCTATTTGGTGCGTCTATCGGCACCTAGTAAGCTTGTAGTGGCTACCTCAGGTACAGAAATTGACCATCAGATCCAAGATAACAGGCAGATCAATACCTATGTATCGGGCCCATCGCGCGATTTTTATGTTGCAGCCAGCGAAAATTTTGTGCAATTTGGTAAGCAGATCGAAGATTTGAAGGTTAGCAGTTATGCTTTTGCTGAACTAGAAAACGAAGCACTTTTTACGGTGGATACTGCCATTAAAGCAGTGGAAAGTTTTAATACGAGGTTGGGCGATTACCCTTATAGCGAGCTTGATATAGTCAGTTTACCTATAGAGGGAGCGTTGGGTGTAGAGTACCCTGGGACAATAGGTATTAGTCAGGATATTTACGGTCAAGATGTTGTATTTGAGGCCACCATTGCTCATGAGGTAGGACATCAATGGCTCTATAATGCAGTTGGCAATGATCCAACAAACGAACCTTGGCTGGATGAATCACTGGTACAGTATCTCACAGGTCTGTATTTTCTGGACTACTATGGTGAGATGGCATGGCAGGCTGTGTACGCATCATGGATTGACCGCTGGGATCGTGTAAACCTAGAAGAGATTCCTATAAGAAAACCAATCGGAGAATACTCCCAAGAGGAGTATGGAGCCATAATATACGGTCGGGGACCGCTATTCGTTGATGAGTTAGCCCAGACAATGGGTTTAACGGATTTTAATACATTTTTAAGGCATTACTATCTAAGTCAGAAGTGGGGGATAGCGACGACAAGCGTTTTTAGACAGTTAGCTGAAGGACAATGCAATTGCGACTTAACTACAGTATTTAGCAAATGGATTTTTAATAATTGATGGATTTGAAATGATAGGGGATTTAGTTTACATAATATTAATACGATAGCACATATTGTCGTTATAACCTTTTCGAGCAATTCATTTCAGACAATTCCTACAAAAGGGAACGTACTCATCCTATACCAGTCTACTACACACTCTGTTAGTATCAGGGTAAATAACCAAAAGGAGGAACAAAAGAATGAATGCAACCTTGGTTAAAGATGAAAGGCGAGTAGCGTTATGCAGCGGGCTCGAACTAAGGGGGATGTTTTGTTTGGCAACCCGTTTACTTGAGAAAAACGCTGCTGCAATTAATGCACTAAATGTATTTCCTGTACCCGATGGTGATACCGGCACCAATATGTTGCTTACTATGCGCTCAACAATGACTGAGGCAGCTCGCCAATCAGACGTGAGTGCTTCAGGTATTGCCCGAGCTATGTCCCAAGGTGCCCTTATGGGCGCCAGAGGTAATAGTGGCGTGATTCTATCCCAGATTATTCGGGGATTCTCGGATGGACTTGAAGGCCAGCAAAATTTGGGTCCAAATGAATTAGCCAATGCCCTTGATCAGGCCGCACAGGCAGCCTATAAAGCGGTTATTAAACCACGAGAGGGAACAATTCTAACGGTTATCGGAGATGTAGCATCAGCGGCTAAAAGCAATGCCAACAATCCGAACCAGGATTTAATCGGCTTAATGAAGCTAGTTGTTGGTGAAGCCGAAGATTCAGTAGAGAGGACCCCAGAATTGCTAGATATCCTCAAGCAGGCGGGGGTAGTTGATGCTGGTGGCCAGGGCATTTATATTCTTCTCAAAGGGATGCTGAGTTATCTTCTCGGCGAGATAGATGAGATTGAAAATATGGAAAGTGAAGTTGCAGAAGTGTTGCAACCAGCCCATATTGCTGCTAAAAATAAATCAGTAAAAAAAGACTCCTATGGATTTTGTACCGAGTTTATCATTAAGGGCAGCGATTTAAATCAGAACCAGATAAGGCAGTGGGCTGAAAATCATGGAGAATCAGTACTCGTGGTCGGCGACAAGGAAACAACCAAAATACACATGCATACAATTCATCCCGGAGAAGCCTTGGAATTTGCCATCTTCCAAGGTTCGGTTCACGATATTAAAATCCAGAACATGGATGATCAACACGAAGAGTTTATCCAGGTTCGGCGTAATCCTATGCCGTTAGATAATGTGGCTATTATTGCT
>CP070729.1:308588-310709 GCA_020351185.1 Dehalococcoidia bacterium
CGCCCTCAACAGTACCCCGAATCGTATGCTACTCGGTACCGTGCTATGGCGGCTAAGTTTCGGGAGGTAAAGGGGATCCAAAGGGAAGATAGAATTGGAAGAGGTTGGTGGCGCTTACAAGGCTTAAAACTTTTCGGCGCTCCTACCGTGATTTATATATGTATTGACCGTTTATTTTATTTTCAAGATGCCGGTATTAATGTTTGGCCGATATTTGATTGTGGACTGGTTGCTCAGAACATAATGCTGTTGGCCTTGGAATATGGATTAGGAACTATTCCACAGGCACAATCTGTTTTGTATCCTAACATATTAAGAAGAGTGCTAAACTTATCAGAATCTAAGCTTATTGTCTTGGGAATTACGATTGGTTATCCTGATTGGAATGATGCGATTAACCAGTTTCAATCTGAACGAGAATCCTTAGATAGGATAATTCAGTGGTATGGTTTCTGAATGTTTTCATTTAGGTTACAACGTAGGTAATACAATTACAAACTAAAGACTGGAGACTAGAATGCTTATCAAATACGAGAAAAGAGGTCATGTCGGCATCTTTACCATTAATCGACCAGAGGTAATGAACGCCCTTAACGCAAAGGCCTACAAAGAACTTCGGCGGAGGTTAAATAGTTTTAGGGATGATCCTGAACTTTGGGTAGGCATCTTAACTGGTGCCGGGGACAAGGCATTCTCTACAGGATATGACTTAAAAGATACTGATGACTGGCATGAGGATGATGATTGGTGCAGTGGTCTTGAAATGTGGAAGCCGGTGGTTGCAGCCATAAACGGTTATTGTTTGGGCTGGGGTTTTGAACTTATTCTTAGCTGCGATATAAGAATTGCTGCAGAACATGCTCAATTCGGTCTTCCGGAGGTGAAACGTGGACAGATACCTGGTGGTGGTGGGACACAGTTACTAACCCGAATGGTACCTTACTGCCATGCTGCCGAGATTATTTTGACAGGCCGTTACATTAGTGCTGAAGAAGCATATCACATTGGTTTAATTAATCGTGTGGTATCGTCTGAGAAATTATTGTCAATAGCTATGGAAATAGCTAATATGATTTGCCAGAATGCACCTTTAGCTGTACAAGCAGCAAAAGAATCAATGGTGAGAGGTTTGAGCACTTCTTTGGAAGAGGGTATGGAGCTAGAGAGGGCGATGAGCTTTCAGCTAACCGAAACTGAGGATTATAAGGAGGGGGAAAGGGCTTTTATTGAACACAGAGAGCCAAATTGGAAAGCAAAATAAACTAATTAAGTTGCAGCCCTCTTTTCACTATACATAGCATTAGTAATATTAACCATTATCTAGTAATTAATTAACAGGAGGGGTCAATGAAAACTAAAATGATACGCCAGTCAGTTACTTTTAAAGCACCCCCACATGAGGTATATGAATTATTGATGGATTCACAGAAACACTCAGTGTTAACTGGCTCCCAGGCGAAAATAAGCAAAAAGACCGGGGAAGCATTCAGTATATATGATGGAGAGATTGAAGGGATTAATTTGGAATTAATACCGGATAAAAAAATAGTCCAGTCATGGCGGTACAGTGATTGGCCGAAAGGCCATTTCTCGGAAGTGACGTTTTTATTAACTGAGGATTCAGGGAATACTCGTCTTAATTTTGTACAGGTAGGTGTCCCAGAAGAGCGTTATCAAGATATTAAACAGGGCTGGCTGGATTACTACTGGACACCAATGAGAAATCTACTTGAGGATTAACCTAAAAATAATGGATGATGCAGATATTAGGTTATTTGTTATCGATCTCTACATAATTAATATGTGAGTAAATGCATTTAAGTTTTTGGTTTATTGCCCCTTGTAATTTGGTGCTCGTCTCTCTTTAAAAGCACGCCTTCCTTCAGCATAATCTTCACTCTTTTGAATGTCTTCCCATAGAGACATTACCAGCTGGGTGCCTTTCTCTAGGCTCATATCATAACCCTTGATCATTGCCTCTTTAGCTGCTCTAACAGCCAGCGGGGCTGCTTGGCATATGCTATTGGCCCACTCCATCGCCGTGGCAAGAAGTTTTTCCAAAGGAACAACCTGATTAATGAGGCCCATACGAAAAGCTTCTTGCGCCGTAATGTGTTTTCC
>CP070729.1:310809-312923 GCA_020351185.1 Dehalococcoidia bacterium
GGCATCTTCTGACCACGTAAATCCCGTAGTGGCATTTGAGCAGAGAGAAATCATAAAGGAATCGCCGGC
Source organism: Dehalococcoidia bacterium (assembly GCA_020351185.1). Classification (GTDB taxonomy): domain Bacteria; phylum Chloroflexota; class Dehalococcoidia; order Dehalococcoidales. The sequence goes on from CP070729.1 coordinate 310,879, forward strand.
TTGAACCTCAATCTCTTTCGTTATGTGACGATTGTTAGTAAACTGGGGGCAACTAACCTCGACGGTAACCGGATTCAAAGTCGTCGAACAGCCGATCGATAAAAGTATCCCGATAAATATCACCAGAATAAAAAGCCATTTGGATTTCATCTAACTTCCTCCATTTCCAGATAGATAATACCTGTAATCCAAGGTAATTATTACAAGAAAAGGAACAGATAACTTAATCTAGAATATAAATCCCTTATTGTAAAGAGCCATCTCCGGATTGACAGTTGCCAGCTAAAAAATTATCATCTGCAGTACTAATGATGGCAAAAAGTGAAAGTAGAGGTAAGGTAAAATGAAAAAACGTATTCTCGGTAAAAGCATGCTCGAGGTATCGGCACTAGGACTTGGCTGTATGGGTATGTCTGATGCTTACGGTGAACCTGATGATAAAGAATCGATTGCTACGATACATCTGGCTATTGAGCTAGGCATTACTTTCTTCGATACAGCCGATGTTTATGGGATGGGCGAGAATGAGAAACTGCTCGGTGCGGCACTCCAGAACCGACGAGCCGAGGTGATTGTCGCCACCAAATTCGGTAATATCCGCGATCAGAATGGCCGGTATGTTGGTGTCAATGGGCGACCAGAGTACGTCAAGAAGGCATGCGAAGCAAGCCTAGCAAGATTGGATATGGACTATGTTGATCTTTATTATCTCCATCGAGTTGATAGAGAAACACCCATCGAAGAAACGGTGGGGGCAATGGCTAAACTGGTCGACGAGGGTAAAGTGAGATTCATCGGTCTTTCAGAAGCCTCAGCAACAACCCTCCAGCGGGCTAATTCTACTTACCCCGTTACTGCCCTGCAATCCGAGTATTCTCTTTGGACACGAGGTATTGAAGATGAAATACTGCCTACCTGCCGTAGTCTAAACATTGGCCTCGTAGCTTACAGTCCCCTGGGACGAGGTTTTCTAACCGGCCAGATAAAGACCTTTGATGATTTATTACCCAGAGACAGCCGGCGACGGTTTAAACAACCTCGCTTCCTCCCAGAAAATCTGCCCAAAAATCGAAAGGCAATCGAAGTAGTCACCGAGATTGCCCAAGAAAAGAACTGTCAGGCATCACAGGTAGCACTGGCCTGGTTACTGACCCAGGGTTCCGACGTCATACCGATCCCTGGCACTAAACGAAGAGTTTACCTAGAGGAAAATGCTAAGGCTCTAGACATCAAACTCTCCCCCGAAGAAATCAGTAGGCTGAATCTCGTTACTAATAACGTGGTTGGGGAACGTTATCCTGAAGCTGCCATGCGTAATGTAAATCTATAGTCCCTTCCTCTTGCAGAATTAACTGACACGTAGGGTAAGCTTAAATGAAAAGGAGTTACTATGAAAGTTTTGGGTCTTGTGGGAAGCGGGCGCAAGGATGGTAACACCAATCATCTGATCGAGACAATTCTCGAAGGCGCGAGGAGCAGCGGTCATACCACCAAGAAAATACATTTATCAGAGATGACCATCCTGCCTATTGGCGACTGCACTGTATGCTGGAAAATCGGATATTGTCAGATTGAAGATGATTTTAACCCGCTGATGCAAGAAGTATTATTTCATGACTGCGTTATTTTTGGCACACCGGTTTATTGGTTGGGACCCTCAGCTCAAATGAAAACCTTTCTTGATCGATGGGTATGTAAAATCAATTTGGAAGGTGACAGCTTCCGTAACAAAATGCGCGGCAAAAAATGTCTCATCGCTACCCCTCATCAGGATGAAAAACTGACCGGAGCTGAGTACCTATTTTCCATAATGGAACGTACCTTCGAATACATGGAAATGGCCTACCTCGGCAAGATCCAAACAGTAGCCTGGCGCCGGTCGGAGGTGAGTAGGGATAAAACCGCTCAAAAATATGCCTTTGAATTGGGAGGCAGGCTTTCGGAGCTGCAGTATATTAGAAGAGCTACCGGGGCGGTTACTTTTAACTTCAGTAACCAGACCGATGCTCCTAAACAGTCAGGAGCTTAATACCTTGACAGACGAT
>CP070729.1:313023-315032 GCA_020351185.1 Dehalococcoidia bacterium
CGGGTAAATGTTGATGGTGTGCGCAATGTTGTTGCTGCCTGCCGTAGCAACAGAGTCCCTCGCCTCGTATATACCAGTTCAATCCATGCTATCGCAGAGCCACCTAAAGGTACAGTTATTGATGAATCGCAACCATTTGACCCTGACCGTGTTTTAGGCGATTATGCTCATAGTAAAGCTCACGCCACTCTAATCCTGCTTGAAGAAGAAAAAAAGGGCAATCTAGATGCTGTAGTCTGCTGTCCTACGGGTGTTATTGGACCTTTTGATTACGGTATTTCAAGCATAGGCCAATTGATACTAGACTTTGCGAGCGGAAGATTAAAATCCTATGTTAACGGCGCCTATGATTATGTGGATGTGCGCGATGTTGTAAATGGACTTATCCTCGCTGCTGAAAAAGGTAAATCAGGTCGTCATTATATCCTGTCTGGTGAGCAAGTGCAGGTTAATAATCTCCTGATGGAGTTATCTAAAGCTATCGGTTTACCTGCTCCCACATTTCGAATACCCGCAATATTAGCTCGTACTGCCGGAGTACTAGCGAGTGTCTATTATAGGTTGCTGAAGCAAAAACCCATATTTACAGCATACTCAATAGATGTGTTACGTAGCAATTCAATGGTGAGTTCATCGCGAGCCCATGAAGAACTCGGCTTCATTGCTAGACCATGGCAGGAGTCTATCCACGATCAAGTCAAGTGGTTCGAAGATGAGAATATGCTTTTTAGAAAGTAATATATAAATAGGAAAAATTCTCAAAAAGAAGAAGGGGCAGAGCCTAATCCCTGCCCCTTATCTTACTGAATCCAATTTTCTATTTAAGGAAGAAAGGCACCATCACCAGCTGACACATCGGTTTCAACACCAGGATAAAAACGTAACTGTAGAACTTTCAGATTATCGTTATTGTAATCCCAGTACTCCCCCTGGAGAGCTGGATCAAAGATAGGAACGCGCAAATAGTAGGTTTCGTAAACACCAGGTGAAACTTCAACAACAATTTCGAAAACAATGGTAAGCAATTCTGCAGTAACATTGGTGAATGTAGATTTGCCATTGTCTCGGAATGTAACGGTTGTGCCAACCTGCTCTAGCGAAGCAAAACCACCAAATGTACCCGCTGAGTTTTCAATGGATTTAAACACTTTTCCAGGTAGAAGTCCTGCTATAAGGGTCGCCCATTCGCCTTCAACTATGTCAGCACAAGTGGTAATAGTTGCTGACCCGCCTGGAGTTCCGAGAGGTCTTGCAAAGACGGAATAATCGGACATTACATCAGCTCCACCTACATTACCAATAACATAAGGATCAAGTCCTGGATCTGGAAGCGCAAAGAGAGCTCCATCCTGGTCGGTTCCGTTCTTGTCGAGTACAGCAAAATCATCAGCATCAAGGCCAGCTTCTGTACTTTCGATCAGACCAATTTTAGTATGGCCTTCCATGTTCACGAAAATGACATTGCCATTTGCCGATTCTAGATCGTTACCCATATTGGCATTCTTGCCTTTGTCGACCTTGACACCAATTATATTTAGGGTATAGTGTTGACCACTTGGAGCACCATTTCCAGTCTCATCCTGACCTGCAAATACTGTTCCAGTGAGTGTCAAGACCATTGATAGTGCCAAAACAACTGCTAATACTTTTTTCATCTAATCTCCCTTCTTTGTTATTTTTTGATTTTTCGCCTCTCGACCTAAGGCATCACGAGAAATCTAATTATTAATTACTAATCGCTTTTCCTCTAATTTTCTTTATTTTGATAGTAATTTAGTATTATTTTTATTCTTCCTTATATAGTTGTCAACATATTGAACCTAACTTTTCCCCTCACTTTTTAGTACTTAAGTAATACTTGGGGGGAAAGATTAAGATAGTATAATATGCCTATAAAAATAAAAATTTACTTTGAAGAAGGGATTTTATCCTGCATTTATAAACACTTCTCTATGCAGGAGGTATTCAAAGCTAGACTGTTCACAAATTAAAACTAAGTGTGCACAAAG
>CP070729.1:315132-316882 GCA_020351185.1 Dehalococcoidia bacterium
AAAATTTGAGGGAATACCTTTTCCAATACAGCTGGTATCTCGATTTTGCCTTCATCTTTTGCACCAACACTAGCCATTTCTTCAATTTCGCGATAATTAAAGCTATAGAGCTGATCTCTATGATTGCCAGAGAGTATCTTCACTAAAACTGGATTTATTCCGTATTCTTCTACCTTTGGAGATAGAAGCTGTACTATCTCTCCATCTTCACCAATTATCTCGGATGAATAACCACATTTCGAAATTCTTAAGATATCGCCGACTTGCATCATGATCACCTTATTAACATATGTCAACTACATAACTATTAGATAACAACCCTCACTGCTCGTCATCAGCTATAGTGCCTAAATAACGAGCTTAATTTTACTTGACTATAGAAAGCCAGAATAAGCGTTTTTACCTAGGTATTCCGGCTAAAATTAGGTGCCAAGGCGGATGTTTTACCCATGAGGGACGGGTAAGTTTTTAGTGTAAGGCTAGTTTAGCTGGCCGTCCGTTTTACAATTTGGTCTTGGAATTACCACGGGAAAAGAAGTTGGTACCGGCGTCGGCAGAAACACCAAGCCAATAATGCACGACTAAACCCAAGCCAATGAAGTATTCAGACTTTAGATAAGATGGCTCACATTCAAGTTACTATTTTGGGGACGCTGAGACCGGCGATAGCTAGCAAGTAGTAACCGGGTATTTATCATAGATAATCTTAGAACAAATATTCTACGGGAGGTTATTTGCAAATGAAGTATGCCATACCGATGAGTAACGGTACATTATCCACAAACTTTTTTCAGTGTGAAGACTTCGCTTTCATTGATGCTAACGAGGCCAGTAAAACGATCACTCGAAAGCATTTTGAACCATCGCCAGGTAACGAACCCGGTTTGTTACTATAATGGCTGGTTAAAAGGGGGGTCCATGTCATTATTGCTGGTGGCATTGATGATAGGATACGAGAGTGGTTCCGGCAGAACCACATAAAGGTCGTTTGCAATGTTTTGGAGAGCGGTCCTACTGAGGTAATGCAAGATTACCTTCATCGTACTTTAAAATCAAGTAACCGCACTGGTACCCTTTAGAGTAATCTTGATAGATAGAGTTGCTAATTGTGAAAAACAATGGTATGACTTATGACACCTCCAGAAAAGTTGAGCCGTGAACTGTATAGGCTACTGATCTTAGGTATCAGTGTAGTTTGATGGTAACCAGCTATGTATGTAGTCTCGATATGTCTCAAGTGTTTCAAACAGGAGGTAAGATGATAACTTTCAATAACGATGATAACGGTTACCTAAACTGGATTCGCAATAATCACAATGGTTATGTTATTAATTACGCACATTCACCATTAGCAGAAATATTGAGCCTTCATCGTGCTGGCTGCTCTACAATCAGTATTAAAAAAAAGCAAACCACGTGGACTGCTAATGGTCATATAAAAACCTGCGCCAACGATAGAGAAGAACTGGTGAAGTGGACAAAGGAGCGTTTTGGACATGGACCAATACCCTGCGGGATATGTAAACCTTAGCCTCCATATTTGTCATCTAGCTATTTCGTTGACCTACCTGAGTAATTAGTCTAACCACAGCTTTAATTATGGACAAGATTCACAACGAACTAAGTGGGTAAACCCGGGGGAGCCGTGTTAAGAGCATAGCCATGTCTTTTAATGACCCCTTGCTGGGCTAATCTACCTAGCAATAAAAACCCTCCTTTTTGAGAGTCCGACACTGCTTGTCAAAGATGA
>CP070729.1:316982-318707 GCA_020351185.1 Dehalococcoidia bacterium
CATAAAAAAAGTGGCAGCGATTGGATTTGAACCAACGACCAAGGGCTTATGAGTTCCAGATTCGGGATTTATTCTACCTTCTTTCTTATCCAAGCAGCTATACACGCTAGAATAAAAGCAAAAGAACCGGCAGCACAAGCAGCTACCGCTACCATAGGTAACATTTCGCCATCGAAAAATGCCTTACCTGCTGTATAAAGAGTTGCTACAGCAATAAGCACTCCTTTAGCAAACAATATCCATACCGATGCGCTAATAACAGTTTTAAAGACAGGTGGCATTTCCACCTCCTTATACTACAATTAAATTTGCTATTATATATACAGAATAACCTCAGCTAATCCTTTTTTCTGCTCTCCAAGAAAGCTCTAATCATAGATACTTCCATACAGATTATTATAAGAATTACTCCAAAAGATAAAACAAACCATATTATAGGAGTGAAGCCACTAAGCGTTATATCTAAAGCCGCAGTAACTATACCGACAACAAACAATGCCATAAATATCCATTCAAGAATATCATGGTATCTAGTAAACTTTTTACTTTCTACCTTATAGGCTTTTTCATCTTCATATATCTCATTTGCCATATTGGAACCTCCTGTTTTACTTAGAATGGATAGTAATAAAGGTATATCGGATTCTCCAAAGATATACCTTTATATTCAGTAGATTATATTTATTTTAAAGACACCAAGGCACACTTCTCTTTATAACTACCACCTTGTTCGACTTTGAATTCTTCAAGTATCTTCTCCCATTCCCTCTGGTCTACAAAACCAAAAGGAGAACCAGCACCCAGGCTAATGAACGCCTTTCCTTTTTCCTTTAAGATTCGCTTCATTTCACTAACAGACAACTGTCTGTCATCAGCCATCGATCACAACAAGCCATTGGCAAATACAAAGTCGACTGACCTGTCTTCAATGAAGCTTAAATCAGCAGCAGATGATGCATGGGGTTCTATGTTGTGGTAACCACCTTTTTCAGCCTTCTTCTCTAATGCTCGAACACTCTTTTTATTCAAATCAACTGCATAGACCTTTCCTTCAGGTCCAACGAAGTCAGCCATAGCTAAGGAATTATAACCTGTAGAACAACCAAGGTCAGCAACCACCTGACCATTTTTAACATAAGGTCTTACAAACTTGTGGGCAAGTTTAAATAATTTTATGATTGGGCCTAGAAGCGAAAAGGTAAGAAAAGCAAATTTTTCGCTTCTCCATAGTCTAAGCATCATTTTCTGAATCATATTTTCACCTCCCAGACTTGGTTAAATATAATGTAGAGCTAATCTACTCCCCTTAGTGCGAATGCGATTAGTAATGTTGCCCTGTGTGAGTGTCATTACAACAATAGTACAAAACCTGACAGACTCTTAATGAAGTTCAATTGGGGATAAAGTATCAATGTTCCATTGCCGATCAGGTTCATATAGCTTGGTCATCATTCCTTCTATGTACTGCCCGCTTCGAGCAGTCTCACCTATACCCAGATCAACGAGCTCCTTACCTATGGGATGCCCTCCTAGCTTAATTTGGGCTACGTTTCCCATCATTACTGTTCCTACCTGTGCTACCCATCCGTCAGCCAGTGCATGCATTACCCTGTCTTCTCGGACTGAATAGGTATGAATTTGTAGTGGAGTAGAACGTTTGGCCACCAATTTCTTAGCAAAGAGTTTAAGGATCAGTTCATCCTTTTCCTTCAGAGTAACTTCAGC
>CP070729.1:318807-320240 GCA_020351185.1 Dehalococcoidia bacterium
TGTGATCGCTCCCATTCAGCAGGTGGACTTGGTGCCGTAATGGGAGCTAAGAACCTAAAAGCCATTGGTGTCAAGGGTTCTGGGCGGCTTAAGATAGTAGCTGATAAATATGAATGGAAAGACCTAGTTACCGAATGGTTAACCCTGATGGGGGCTAACTCAGGAGGTGTTGTCCCTAGATTCCCGCAACCTTGGGCTGAGTTTTCTGGTGGCACACGCTGGTCAGCTCGAAAGGGTTTGACTTGGGGGGCTGCCAATCCGCCGGTTGATCTTGGAGATTGCCCACCGGAGGACCTGAACAAGATGGGGTTGCGTACTCACAAAGGTATACTTGATTTCGGTTATACTGATCCGGCAACCGGCAAGATGACTGGCGAATTGATTACCGTACGTATGGGAGGCTGTCATGCCTGTCCTGTTCGCTGCCATATCCTTACAGATGTACCGCAGATTGAAAGCAAGTACAACCTCAGCCGTTATGCATCGAATACCTGCTCCGGTTGGCAGGGTGGTCAAATGTTTAAGAGTCAAAATCGAGACCAGTGGATACGCACAGAGGCAAAGGTACTGGGAGCCCAACTTGCCGATGACTACGGTGTTTGGAATAACTATGGTCAGGCAGGTGCAGACTTTTACTACGCCAAAGACCACGGCATCATTGAATCGGTATTAAGCGAGGAAGAGTACAACAGCATCCCCTGGGATTTATGGGAAGCTGGCGATGGTAGATTCCAATTCGAATACTTCCGCAGAATTGCTTTTAAAGAAGGTGAGCTGGGTGAAGCACTTGGAGAGGGAAGCTACTGGCTTCAGAAGAGATGGAACTTCCCCGAAGACTACTACTTGGTGAAGAAGCATTGGAAGATGGGACATCCCCTCCACCATAGCGTAGAAGCCGCCGGGCAAATAGGGGTACTCATCAATCTTCTTTATAACCGTGATGCACAAAATCATGTCCATAACAGCTTTGTTGGCTGTGGCTTACCGGCTGATCTGCAGATAGAGATCATGAACGAGATTACTGGTATGCCAGACAGTTGGACCGCTCGTCGACAATGGAGCCCGATTACTCCGGGCAAGGTGCGTGTTGCTATCCTGTCTTATATTTACAACTGTATACACGATTCAAACACAATGTGTGACTACAACGGAGTGGCTGGAGATTGGGTATCACCACTAAAAAGCAGGAATTACAGAGGTAGGCCTGGCCTTGAAGCCGATATATATTCAGCGGTAACCGGGGATAATGTAAATAAGGAAGAGTACGAAAAATACGGGCTTAGAATTCTCAATCTTCTACGCGGTTTAACAGCCAGATACATGAATGAGAAAGACCAGCGCAATAAGCATGATATCATGCCCGAATGGTTATTTGACTATCCGGGTGATGCGGACATAGAACCTTTTACACCAGGTCGCGATAAAATGGATCG
>CP070729.1:320340-321762 GCA_020351185.1 Dehalococcoidia bacterium
ATCGGCGTAGCAGTTCTCGTTGGTAGGATTATTTTCGGTATTCTCTCTGATAGATTTGGCAAAAAAAGGAGCCTAATTTTATGTGCCGTAATTCGGGCAGCAATGCTACTTTTCTTAATTTGGGTAGATCAACTATGGATATTTTACTTATTTGCCCTTGTTTATGGTCTTACTACTGGAGGTTTCAGTCCAATCATGGCTGCATTAATCAGCGAAACTTTCGGATTGCGAAGAATTGGCGCCATAATTGGCGCCCTCGATATTGGATTCGGCATAGGGGCAGCCATTGGTCCTGCTATCGGTGGCTTCATTTTTGATGTTACCGAAAGTTATTTTATTGCTTTTATTATTGGTGCAATATTAATGCTAATAGCAATACCACTTATTCTACAGATTAGACAGGAAACGCTTGATAAAAAAGGTACCATTAATTAGGATTTTAAGTAATTGATACCAAAGAAAGACTGTAATATATCGTGATTTCACACATTTAACATTGACAACTATTCTTTATCACCTCAACTAACATTAAATAAGTTATTGTCCTTAATATCACATTGAGGTATTTCAGTAAAATAAATGAATTGGTAACCGGATAAAATATAATTGCAATATCTTACGAAACGCCTTGGCACATCCCCTCTGGGTAAGTTAATCCTTACGCTAAGTCTACCAAGCATGGCCTCAATGATCACCTTTGCTCTCTATAACATAATTGATACTTTTTGGGTAGCAAAACTAGGCTATGAAGCCATTGCAGCCCTAACAATTGTGCTACCTTTTCACATTTTAATCATCGCTATCGGGGCAGGTTCAGGCATCGGGATTAATTCCCTTACCTCAAGACTTTTTGGTGAAAATAATACCAGAGCAGCCAATCAGGTGGCTGGACAAATATTTAGTATAACCATTTTTTTTGGTGGCGTCTTTCTAATAGCCGGTGCTCTATTCCCCCAACCCATTCTGTCATTACTTGGAGGAACCCCAGATATCATAGACTATGCTACGCAATATCTGGTAATCATTAGCTTCGGAGCGCCATGTTTGTTTTTTACCTTAGTGGCAAACAACTTGCTGCGGGGTTCTGGGGATGCAGTCCGGCCTATGGTATTTATGCTGGTAGCCACCACTTTGAATATAATTCTTGATCCATTAATGATTTTTGGTATCGGTCCTTTCCCGGACATGGGCGTCCGCGGGGCTGCCCTGGCTACCACTATCTCACAGACCATTGGTGCTGGGCTTAGTTTAACCTATTTAATAACTAAACAATCTGCTTATCGCTTTGGACTATCTTTTCTCAAACCCGACCTTTCGATACTACGGGATATTTATGCAGTAGGTCTTCCTTCCATGTTAATTGAAATAACCGAAAGTCTAACCTTTGCCCTGTTCAACAATGTCCTTTCTGCATTTGGATCA
>CP070729.1:321862-323261 GCA_020351185.1 Dehalococcoidia bacterium
TTAAATTCATGCTCTTAAGCTCTGTTTAGTATCTAACTGGTCTGACAAATTGCACATTCACTCTTGAATCTGTCAATGGCAAATCTGCATGCCAAGTTATTGCTATTGTGAGTGAAGTAGTTTTCAGCATCTATTTTTCGATTTTCTTATATATATTTTATATATTTACTGGATGTACAAGGGAATTTTATCATTCATTATGGACTACGTTGATAGGCAATGGTATCTTCAGTCCCTTGCCTTAACTCACGCTTTTGCCCCATTAATTCTGTGATTGGGAAGAATTGGAAATGAGAGAACATAGCCAAAGCAAATAAACCATACACTACCAGGCTTGCTGCATTAAAAAGCGAGTCTGCATAAAATATATATGCAGCATGAAACCGTCCCTCTAGATAACCTTGCCCTAATTGCATTCCTATGAATGTCATGGTAATGGCGCTATAAGCCCAAGTCATAAAGGAAGGATTATCACGATATCTTTTATACCAAACCAGGAAATATCCGCATAATAATACGAAAGCCGCGGAAAATCCTCCAGAATAGTAAAATAGATCAAGAGGAACATTAAAAAACCTATCTGGTATCGTTACACCTGGATTGTATCCAATCCATCCTATCTCGATTTCACTAAAAGGGACGCCTATAGTCAGCGCAGTTAAAAAGTGTGCGAACTCATGAATAATAATTGCTAAGAGAAAAACTGTTATAAAATAAGCTAATAAACAGATAATTTTTAGCTTGTTCTTTCTAATTTCTGATAGCATTACTAAACTATATTGTTGTAAAAACTTTGACACTCTTATGACACGCCAATATCTAATCACGAACTCAGCAGTCCAATAAATCATTTTACAAGGATATTCTTTCATAACTATTGTTTTTGTTGAGCCTAGCGATTACTGATTCAACTTCTACTTTTTCGAATCGTCGTTCGCCACGCACACCGAACCTATATGATTTTATAACACCTTGATCACTCCATCGTCTTACTGTGTTCTCATGAATGTGTAAAATGCGGGCGACTTCTCCTACCGTTAACATAGATGTTGGCATCACTTTGGTTAACATATATGCCTCTTCTTTTCTAAATAAAATTACTTGATCATAACTGCGTACATTTTATATAACGGATAACGGATAAAAGTGTCAGTGAATATGATTCACTAGAATAATAATTGAGTTTGGATCAAACTGGTTTGTTTTGACGCCCTGCAATCTGGCATAAAGATCTGATGCCCTCGTTTCCAATTTATCCCTACCCCTCTCCAAATAAGGCAGTAGTATGTATTATTTACTAACATTAAAATACTGAGCCAGTTATTAGGGGGCAAATCAGTTAAAGAAAACCAGGAGGGTGATCGTGAATACTTGAATAATATAGAAAATGAATAGGCCC
>CP070729.1:323361-324737 GCA_020351185.1 Dehalococcoidia bacterium
GTCCCGAGGATTGGTTTTAGTGAAGTGGTGGCTACTAGCTATTCCTCACTACATCATTACATCTTTATTCCAGGGTGGTGGAGGACAAGAAAGCAGAGTTGGCCTTACCTTTATCCTGGCGATATTCGGAGCGATAGCGGTATTGTTTACCGGGAAATACCCTGAGGATATATTTAAGCTTGCTGTGGGGACGAATCGTTGGAGCTACCGGGTGGTTGCCTATGTTACCTTAATGACAGACCAGTATCCGCCCTTCCGCCTCTGGGATTAGTGTGCTAACTGATACCTAGCACCCAAAACTCTTCCAGTGGCCGGAGGGCATGAGGGCAGCTGAAGGCTATTTACGGCAATTGAAAAGAAGCACCAATTTGTTCTCATAGTACAGAGGGCAGAGCGATGAATAAAGGCATAGCGAGTGAACTGTTCCGGGAATCTTACTTTGATCTTTTTTCAGACTCTCTCGATGATTATTTGCTCGCCTTCTTTCGTACTATCGAATACCATTGGATCGTCTACTAGTCGGCCGAAGATACTAACAGCACTAGCGGCACGTATTTCATCCCCATTACTTGCTGGGGTTGGACCGAAGAAGATACAGAAGGCATTTCCCGGGGGCCAATAACCCAAGTCTCCCGGATTTACTAAGCTTTGCCCTCCTTCCAGTTCCTTTTTTAACGGGATACCGAAGTAGATCTCTTTTCCCCAGGTGTTGACCTTGCTCTCAAAAGGCAGTGCCTGCCAGATTGCATCGGCAGTCTTTGTGTTATAAAGATTAGCTAATGCTATTATCGAACCAACTTTGATTCTAATCTGCCTATCCATTTACCTCCTCCCCAAAGATATTCTCTGTTGGCAAGAGGTTTTTAATCTTCTTGCCACTCAATAACGTAACTGGACCAAACGCGGTTGATAGCTTTTTCGAGTACTGTCTTGCGGGGTGATGGTACCTCAAGTAAAGGTAGAACCTGGTCCTCGAATGATTGCAGAAAGGGACATCTCTTTTGTAATTGAGTTACAGTCTGATGGGGTCCTCCGTAGGAAATATAGTTTATGAATCGCCTGTAGGGTTCAAGATTTTCCCTTGAGTGCAAACACACTCGGTCTAAGAACTCTTGCGCTTGGTTTTCCCGGCGGCGTTGGAAACGTTGCTGAGATGAGCCTCCCTTTTTATGTCGTCCGTGAACCAGACCGGTTCCAACTTTGCTTGAGATTAGCTTTTCCCCTTTGAAGATGCCAACGGCATATGACCCGAGGTGCACCAAAACCAGGCCAATAATAAGATCACGGCTAAGCAACGTGGAGATGGGTTCCGTGATATTACCGGCAAAGGTTGCCGCTTCACCAAGGGGAAATGGTGGTATAACAAGACATTTCCT
>CP070729.1:324837-326105 GCA_020351185.1 Dehalococcoidia bacterium
ATTTGCTCTATACGTCATATCATGGTCGGCTGTAATAATAGCAAGTTTGGCGCTTCTTTTCTGGAGGTTTCGCCAAGCTAGACTCTTGGTAAAGGGTATCAATAATTCGCCAGATTAGCTAGGCAGAAGAATCCATATTAGAAATCAGGCATACAAGAATTGGTAACTGTCGTTATGAATAAATGGGTAGCAACAATATGAAACAGCTGGTAATTGGTATCGATATGGATGGGGTGATAGTCGACTTTGGCTCTGTCATATTACCGGAACTAGCAAAACTCTGTGATCGACCTGTTTTATACCGAGATTTACGTTCCTGGGATCTCAGCCAAGCCCTAAATATTGATGAAAAGATCATGGCAGCAACTTGGAAGCAAATCATGGATAGCGACTTGTTCCAACAGGCACCCCCAATAAAAGGGGCAATCGAAGGTTTATTAGCACTCAGCAAACATAAGATTTGGTTGGTTACCAGTCGTTCAAAATCGATGCAAGATCTAACTGTATCCTGGCTAAAAGATTATCAAATAAGCTATGATCATTTAGTTTTTGATAGAAGGGGTGACAAGCATTTAGCTGGTCCGAAATTTGATGTGTTTGTTGAGGATTTTTTAGATGAAGCCGTCACACTAGCCGAAGCTGGTATATATACCATTCTCTTTGATCAGCCTTGGAATAAAAAAGCTACACTGCCCAAAAACTGTCAGCGCGTCTGCGACTGGAATGCTATCTTGGAACTAATCAACAAGCTTGAAAAATAGTAACGATGGTAGACCGCTGTGCATTGGACTTCTGATGCGCAAGAAAAGCAACCTCCTTTATGGTCCAAGAGTGATCAAGATTGTTTTAGCATACGGAAAATTTCACTCATCTTGGGCGCCTTCCCATACATAAGTAGATAAACTCTAAATAATTTTGCGGCTAGCCATAAACCACCCAATATACCAATAACCAAGAAAAAGATACTTAAGAGTAGCTCCCAAGTTGGAATTTCTGAAACACCCAGTCGGATAAACACCATCATGGGTGCAGTTACCGGGATTAGGGTAAATATAGTCCCAATTACATGATCAGCATTGGCTCTTAAGAAGAAGATAAAAATGTAGAAAGGTAATATAGCTGGTAGGATAAGGGCTACCGTCATTTGCTGACTTTCCTTGGTAGTAGGACTGATGGCACCGATACCAGCCTCAAGAACAGCAAAGAAAAGATAGCCTAGAATAAAGTAGACTATACCGATCAGAATGAAATTTTCAGGTATTTGGATT
>CP070729.1:326205-327454 GCA_020351185.1 Dehalococcoidia bacterium
AGTCTAATACGAAGGACACTCAATCTCAACTACCTGTAATTCCGGGAAAGTAATCAAGATCTTTCAGTCAATAGTACATTAGTTGGGTGAACCGTCCCCTCAGGTCAATTTATGACAAAAAGAAAATTAATTATTTGATACAAATTAGTAAAAATAACCATTAGTATGAATTTATAGAAGGATTCGGTGTATGGAGAAAGAACCAGAAAAAAAACAAAAAATTATGGATACCCCACTTCCAGTAATATTAGAAGGCATAGAAGGAGCTGCTTCTGATGCTAGAAAAGCAGCTGATGATGCCCGGATAGCAGGCGAAAAGGCCGCTGAAGAAGTCATGAAGAGGCTCAGGAAGCTATTCTTAAAGATGGCGAAGGACATCACAGAGGAGCTAGAAAAGTAAGAATCATAAAAACAAAGTGTTATTACCAGGCGAAAGTATAAATAAAAGGGAGCCGATAAAGAGAGGCTCCCTTTTATTTATACTTTATCTTACTTTTATTATCCACTTGTTGGGAAGAGCCTATAAATCTTTATCCTTGGTTGCTCATATAATATTTGCTCGGCTTCTTTCAGTATGATTTTTCTGGTATGCGCTGCTTCCCATAATTGCCAGTCTTCAATCTTATTCCAAGTATATAAAACAAAAACAATAGAATTATCTTGGATGCTCATTAGATTTTCTGCGTTTATAAATCCGGGATATGTAATCGCATTAGACCGGAGTTTTAGCAATATTGGTTGAATATTTGCACCTGGCTTTAGTTTATAGCCGACAACTACCTTTACCATATCTTACTCCTACTATGAATAAACATAATCGTTTAAAAATAAAGCAGCAAATTTCCACTTATTACATTATTGTGTAAACCAATCTTCAAAACTCTCTTTAGATTCCGCTTTATCGTCTACCTCTATGGTTGAAATCTCTATCTCTTCTTTGTTGTCGGTTTCAACTACCTGTTTTTCGTTTGTTTTGGGATTATCATTTTCCCCCTTGAGTTTTTTATCAACTGAAATTTTTTCAATACCCTGTGGAACCGGATCAGTTGATAATTTAACCAAATCCTCTATTTGATGATTGGCATGCTCGAATGCCTCCGAAATTTTATTGGTAGACATTTGGTCGATTTTGTTAGCCAGAGCCTCCTTTATTTTATCAGTTATCATAGAGGTCTTATTATTTGCATTCTTTCTAGCTTTCTCCATAATCTGCTTTTTCTTTTTTTCAAACTGATCTTTAATAGTGGCT
>CP070729.1:327554-328769 GCA_020351185.1 Dehalococcoidia bacterium
ACCGCTCAAAAATATGCCTTTGAACTGGGAAGTAGGCTTTTGGAGCTGCAGTATATTAGAAGAGCTACCGGGGCGGTTACCTTTAACTTCAGTAATCAGACCGACGCTTCTGAACAGTCAGGAGCTTAATACCTTGACAGACGATGGTAGGCGGCTTAACATGACAGCACCTAATATTCTAAGCAGGGTTTGCATTGCACAACCAGCAACAAAAAGTGGCTACCAGACTGAAATTGATCGCCCAGATCATTGCCTCAATCACGGCAGTCTTTTTCGTTGCCTTTCTTATTGCTGAAATTATCAGCAACCTGGTATACGAAGGGCAAGAACCATTTGAGACAGCCGGACTAATACTGGGCCTACTTCAACTTCTGGCACTGGCCGGGGCAATATTAACCTGGTGGCGTGAGCGCATCGCAAGCCTCATCCTATGCTTAGCTTCACTGGGCCTGGGTATTCATATTGCCGTATACGCAGGACGTAACCACTTCATTACGTGGCTTATGCTAGGCTCTCCCTACCTAATCGCCGGCAGTCTGCTGTTTATCTCCTGGTGGCTTACCAAAGCAAATGAGCGAAAACTCGAGGCTAATTTGAAGGCCTAACACCCTACTCAAGATCACCTACCTTACATTCAGGATAACCTTGAGTTAACCGCTTTGGTGTTGGATAAGTAGCGCTTTAAGATTTCTGGGTAATAGCTTCACGTCATCATCCCAGAAACCAAATCGTCGTAACTTGATCAGAACCTCCTCGCTTAATTGTGAGTAGCCGACTCCGCTTAATATGATCTGTGATTCCTCCTCACCAAAGACCTCCGGTTGAGTAAACCAGTTGCGGAATCCCTTGTTTTCGGGACAGATAATCTGACAATGCATACAGCCAATCAAGCAATTATGCCATGAAGCCTCAATCCAGCCAGGAAAATCACCGAACCTCTCATTATGGAAGGTAAGGCATCGCTCTGCCCTGATGAGGAAACGATCGGTAAGAATTGTCTTAGTAGGACACGTATCGATACAGGCGGTACACTTAGCGCATCTTTTTAGTGATTTTAGTTCGAACCAATCCTCTTCAGCCACCGGCAGATCCGAAAAAAACGCCTGCAGCCGGTGGAAGCTACCCATGCCGTCAACATACGTAATATTATTCCTGCCGTATTCGGCAAGCCCGCTGTGGACGGCGAGCAATTTTAAGGGTAGTACAGCCGGGTGA
>CP070729.1:328869-330050 GCA_020351185.1 Dehalococcoidia bacterium
AAATTTATATAGCAGAGAGGTATTTTCATGTACTATGTCATAAAAAAACATGAAAAAGGAATCTCATTAATCGAGACTGTTGTTGGTCTTGCCATCATATCTATTATATCTGTAGCATTCTTATCCAGTTTAACCACTAGTTTTATGGGTGCGGCGGTGCAAGGTAAAGCTGCTGTTGGAGAAGCCATTGCTACTAGCCAGATGGAGTATATAAAGACACAGCCTTTCTCAAACAATGAATGGTCATATACTGTTTCCACCTCTAGCCGAAGTTACACACAACAGCCATCCTGGTGGGATGAGAGAGATCCTCCGTTACTGGACAGTGATTATACCGGATATTATGCACTGGTAACCGCCGATGACTTTGACGCCGATGGAGACGGCACCATAGAGGTACCGGGAGATGATGACAGTGTACGAGAAATTACTGTCAACGTTTATAATGCTCAAAATGATTTATCTTTCGCTCTTACCACATATAAGGCTAACAGGTAATGAAAAGGTTAATTAAAAAATTTAATGGAAATCAGAGGGGATTCACTCTCCTCGAAACAACGGTGACCATGGCAATATCATCAATTATCATAGTCGGATTGGTTATTTCTATTAATCAGATTATGTTCCAGGGAAGTGAAGTCCGGGCAGACATGGAATCAACTCAGTTTGTTCAAAACTCAGGCAGCTGGCTAAGGCAAGACATATTGATGTCACAGAGCATTTTACCCGGGGATAATCCCGCTACTGATGAAAATGAAACGATGACACTATACTGGACAAGTGCATCGTATAAAGACACCCAAGATAATGACTGTATTGATTATTATGAGGTTAGCTTCTATTTAATTGGAGAAGAACTCCGGCGCAAGGAACAGGTAACTACTAATGTATATAATCCTAATGGCGGCCTAATTGAGACTCTCGAAAACCAGGGGGTAAGCCTGATTTCTGATAGCATTATAGAATTTACGCTCAATTCTGAGAATAATTCACAGATACTGTCGATAGTAGCATTAGTGGGTGATTCCCGAACTGAAAAAACATATGAAATATTCCCCAGGGCTTTAGATAGATAATAAAAGGAATACATTCATATGAGATTGTTTAAGCGACTTAAATTTGAAGAGACTGGTCAAATACTCATACTGTCCCTGATATTTTTATTGTTCGGCTCGCTAACC
>CP070729.1:330150-331320 GCA_020351185.1 Dehalococcoidia bacterium
AGTAATACAGAACTTACTATTATTGCGGTACCTGCTATGCGTATTATCCTGTCAACACTGGTCTTTATCGGGCCATCAGTCTTATTCATCACTACCTTCCAGGGTTTGTCGAAGGGAAAAGAAGTACTGATCCTATCACTAGCACGTCAATTTATCTTCTTCGTTCCCGCGTTGTACTTGTTACCCCAAGTACTGGGTATTAATGGTGTTTGGTTATCAGTGCCGATTTCTGATGTCCTTGGCTTTCTTGTATCCGGGGCATGGCTTCTTAGAGAATATAGGATACAAAAACGAACTGGTACTTGGTTAGATAAAAAAATTAAAACACCTAGCTGATTAGTAATAATGAAGAATATCAAAAAGTAAACACAGATAATCTGTTTTCAGATAACAGCATGATAAAAGAGCAATACTAGAACCGCAGATTATAATATCCGGATTTAACTAATACCATATGAGATTCAGAAAGTATAAACGTTGTTTGGCAAACTTAATATTATTATTCTTTTATTAAGGTTGTAGAATCCCTCTTTAGGAGCGAGTCGAAGGCATCAAACCACTTTAATTTAACGTCATCCGACCAAGCAGGATCAAATGAGGGAAACTTCGTAAGCACCATTTCATACCAGTTATTTTGCTTTGGTACTTGGTTCTGTATATTTGGAATTGATGTATTCCGATTTGTCCTTGCAGTCTTAGTAGTAATTCTTTTTTTACTACTGATGGAACGGAGTGTTTTCGATCTTTTGGTGATAAAAGGGGAGAGAGCAACACCAGCATCTTCTTGCATGCTAATAAAGAATTTTATACACTTCCGGGCAACATCTCCCATCACTTGGTAAGAGTTATAAAAAATTTCTTCAAGCTGAGAATAGGTAGCTAATTGGGGATCAAATGTTCTTTCTGACAAAAATTCATATGCCGTATGACTTATTTGTCGCAGAACTTCTGATTTTTGAGACCCCGTAGCTGAAACCAGCTGTCTTAATCGAGTTAATGGGGTTCCACTAGTATCTATCAAACCCAAAAACCTAAGAGCTGACATTAACTGTGTACCACTACTACCCGAATAACGCTCACCCCAATAGCTTCGATCAATTCTAGCCGGGACACCTATTTGTAGGCCATCAATGAAATTACGAAAGGTGCGATAAGAAACATAGGGCGGTA
>CP070729.1:331420-336654 GCA_020351185.1 Dehalococcoidia bacterium
CGATGTATTCGTAAACGATGCTTTTGGCACTTCGCATCGTTCTCACGCCTCAATAGTAGGTATCACCCATTTTTTACCGGCAGTGTCCGGTCTACTGTTAGAAAAGGAGATAAATGCCCTAAGTCGTGTGCTTGAAAATCCGCTACATCCTTTCGTCGTACTCCTCGGTGGCGCCAAGGTAAGCGACAAGGTTTCCATGCTGGATAACATAATAGAAAAAGTTGATTCCATAATAATCGGTGGGGGTATGGCAGCTACCTTTCTAAAAGCCAAAAATTACGATGTAGGCATGTCACTTATGGACGATGCGATTAATGTCGCCACCGAACTAATAGAAAAGGCTGAAAATAATAATGTGAAGCTCTTGTTGCCTGAAGATGTTCTTATTGCTGAAAATATTAGTAACCGTGCCAAGGTAAAAACTGTCTCTATAAAAGAAATCCCCGGAAACAAAAGAATTGTAGATATAGGAGCTCTTTCCATAAGTAGATTCACAAAAGAGCTTGAAAAATGTCGGACTGTTTTTTGGAACGGACCTATGGGCATATATGAGATTGCTAGGTTTAGGGAGGGAACTTCGACACTTGCAACTATTATAGCCAACCTGAATGCTACTACTATTATAGGTGGCGGCTCGACAGCTGAGATAGTGACTGAAATGAAATTGAATAAAAAAATGACCTTTGTTTCGACCGGTGGTGGTGCTTCACTTAAATTTTTAAGCGGAGAAAATTTGCCTGGAGTTGAGGTACTATTAGATAAAAAGTCTGATATAAAATCGATGAGTTAACAAAGCAATGATACTAATTTAAAGGAAACATTCGATTAAATCATGGACAATCTTAAGCTAATTGAAAAATTATCCAAACCATCAGCTAGTAAAATCGTGTTGATAGTGATAGATGGTCTGGGTGGCATACCACATCACTATAGTAATAAAACTGAATTAGAGATCGCTAGAACCCCAAATCTAGATTCACTGGCAGCTAATGGTATTTGTGGTCTGAGCGAACCAATAAGGCCTGGCGTAACCCCTGGAAGTGCACCAGGACACCTCGCTTTGTTTGGCTATGATCCGCTGGTTTTTAAGATCGGGCGTGGTGTACTCGAGGCACTGGGTATCGATTATCATCTTAGACCTGGTGACATAGCTGCCCGTGGCAACTTCTGTATAATGAACCAAGATGGTTTAATTACAGACCGTCGCGCAGGTCGAATATCCACCGATGAAGCTAGCAAGCTATGCCAGTTAATTGATGGAATCGAGATAGATGGAGTGAAAGTAATTACACGACCAGTGAAAGGGCATCGTCTGGTGACTATTTTCCGTGGTGATGACTTAAATCCCGAATTGAGTGATTCTGATCCTCAAGAGACAGGCGTTCCTGCAAGAAATATCGCTGCTTTGAATACAGAAGCCACATATACAGCCAGTATTGCTAACAACTTTTTAGCTCAAGTAAAAGAAATCTTATATAGTGAACGAGCAGCAAATATGATTCTTCTACGTGGTTTTTCTAGAAAGCCACAATTTCCTTCTATAGCAGATGTTTACAAGCTTAAAGCAGCTGCAATTGCCAACTATCCGATGTATCGTGGGTTAGCCAGAATTATCGGTATGGAAGTCCTAGAAACAGGGCAAACAGAGCAAGAGGAATTATTAACTCTTCAGCATAATTACGGAAAATACGACTTCTTTTTTGTTCATTTCAAAAAAACTGATACAGCCGGCGAGGATGGTGATTTTAACAGAAAAGTAATCTCATTGGAACATATAGACGATTTGCTACCAGAATTAAATAAACTTGGACCTGATGTAATAGTAGTTACCGGAGATCATTCAACGCCGGCGATGCTTAAGGGGCACAGTTGGCATCCAGTACCAGTATTGTTGCATTCAAGGTATTGCCGCCCCGATAAGGTAAGCCATTTTTCGGAAAAAGACTGTATTAATGGCGGATTGGGTAGGATATTAGCAACCGATATAATGCCACTAGCTATGGCCAATGCTCTTAAGATGGATAAATTTGGTGCTTGACATAATGAGGATACCACTTATTGCTGCCAACTGGAAGATGAATACTAATATTAGAGAAGCAGTTGAGCTAGTTTACCAATTAGTTAACAGCCTCGATCGAATAAAGGGTGTAGAAAAAGTCATCTGTCCTCCTTATATATCGCTAGGAGTAGTAGGGGATATTATTAGGAATAGTTCAATCTATCTAGGCGCCCAAAATATGCATTACGAGGAGAAAGGCGCCTATACAGGCGAAATATCACCTCTGATGCTAGATGGACTTTGCCAGTTTGTTTTAATTGGTCACTCTGAAAGAAGGCAGTACTTTAATGACACAGACGATATCATAAACAAAAAGATAAAAACGGCGCTTAATTTCAAAATAAAACCGATATTATGCGTCGGCGAAAAGCTTGCTGAAAACGAAGCAGGAAAAACAACAGATATCGTAAGTTATCAATTAGAATTGGCGCTGTCTGGTTTGAATAACTTGGACGGGATAGTTATTGCCTATGAGCCCATTTGGGCTATAGGAACGGGAAGGTCTGCTACAAATATACAAGCTGGTAAAACGATAGGATATATACGCCGTAAGATTGCAAGTTTACATAACGAAATAGCGGCTCGTAAATTACGCATTCTCTACGGTGGCAGTGTCTCTGCCGACAATATCTCCGGATTTATTAAAGAGCCGGAGATAGATGGTGCCCTTGTCGGGGGTGCTAGCCTTAATATACAACAATTTACAAGCATCGTAGAACAAACTGCTGAAACTATTGGTAGCTGATTAGGATATATGAATAAACTAATAGCTATCGTTGGGCCTACCGCTGTTGGCAAGAGTCGACTAGCACTCCATCTGGCTCGTGAATTCACTGGAGAAATAGTAAGCGCCGATAGCCGGCAGATATATCACTTTATGGATATTGGTACAGCCAAACCAAGCAGACAGGAAATCTCACTGATTCCACACCATCTTATCGATATCATCAAACCGAATGAAACTTTCAGCCTTGCTCAGTACCAAAAATTAGCGAGCCAAGCTATTGATGCTATTATTCTCCGAAAAAGACTGCCGCTACTTGTCGGTGGCAGTGGACAGTATGTATGGTCTGTGGTTGAAGGCTGGGGGATACCCAAGGTACCACCAGATCCTGAATTTAGGCATAAGTTAGAAAAAAGAGCAGCCCGCGGTGATAGTGAAGAATTATACCAGGAGCTCCTTATGCGAGATCCTAAAACTGCTGGTCGAATAGACCAAAACAATATACGCCGTGTTATCAGAGCGCTTGAAATCAATAAAGCAGGATATGAGTTAGTAAACAAAAAGCTAATAAATTCGGTAACATATAATGTTCTCATTATAGGGCTTACAATGGATAGAGGTATCCTATACCGTCGGATCGATTCAAGAATTGATAACATGGTAGAACGAGGGTTTGTGGAAGAAGTGAAAGGTCTTATCAACATGGGTTATAGATTAAACCTGCCTGCACTTTCAAGCATAGGTTACCGGCAGATAGGTGATTTTCTCGAAGGTAGAACGACTTTAGAAGCGGCGATCCAACAGATAAAGTACGAAACCCACAGATTTGTTCGCCAGCAGTATAACTGGTTTAGTCAAAAAGATGGTAGAATAAAGTGGTATGACTTACAGAAAAAGGTAGAACCTGAGATTATGAAACTTGTTGATAGCTTCATAAGAAAGGTTTAATTATTTTGAAATTTTCTAAGCTACAAAGTACTGGTAATGATTTTGTAATTATAGATGCGAGAAAAAATAAAAGGGATTGGACTCGGCTAGCAAGGGCTATTTGCCGACGGCATTTTGGAATTGGTGCCGATGGATTAATATTGGTACTGCCTTCTAAGATAGCGGACATCGGTATGCGCATATTTAATGCCGACGGTTCCGAAGCCGAAGCCTGTGGTAATGGACTCAGGTGCCTCGTAAGATACGCTATCAGTAAGGGAGTCATTAATAAAGAAATTAGCGAAGCTGTAATTGAAACCATCAGTGGTTTGAGGAAAGCCAAAATTATAACTAGTATAGGTAACAAAACAAGTATTCAAGTATCTATGGGTAAACCTGAATTTGACCCCATTAAAATACCGATAGTCACTGTACCTGGTAGGGGAAATTTACTTGACATAAATATGATGACAGATTACCCGGTTACCGTAAGCGATCTGCAACTTTCCTTAACCTTTGTGGCAATGGGTAATCCGCATGCTATTCATTTCCAGATGCAGCCAGTATCCGAATTTCCACTATGTAATGTTGGTCCTATGGTTGAAAATAATAAACTTTTTCCCAATCGGACTAATTTTGAAGTTGCGAGGATAATTGACCATAATTCTATAGAAGTACGGGTTTGGGAAAGAGGCGTCGGTGAGACACTCTCTTGCGGTAGTGGGGCGTGCGCAGTGGCAGTAGCTAGCCTTGTGCTACATAAAACTAGCAATCCAGTTTTGATAAAACTTCCAGGTGGAATACTCGAGGTTGATTGGAATGGCATAGGAGAGGTTCTTCTTAGCGGTCCGGCTGAAATAGTGTTCGATGGAGAATGGCTAGATTAACAATATTTAAAACGAGGTAATAAGATGAGATTGTCGAAACGAATGCAAAATTTAGGAACATATCTCTTTGTCGAGATTGCAAACAAGATTGCTGAAAAAAAAGCTAAGGGTGAGGAGGTTATCAGTTTTGCTATTGGAGATCCAGATCTGCCTACTCCAAAAAATATCATCGCTAAACTATGCCAAGCTGCACACCAACCAGCAAACCACCACTATCCAGAGACAATAGGCCTCCCCGAACTTCGACAAGCGATAGCTATTTGGTATCAGAAACGTTTCGGAATATCGCTTGATCCCAACAGGGAAGTCTTACCCCTTATCGGGTCAAAGGAAGGTATTGGGCATATCGCTTTATGTTTAATAGATGAAGGAGATGTGACTCTTGTACCAGATCCAGCGTATCCAGTCTACTCGAAAAGCACTTTACTTGTAGGAGGTAAAGCATATTACATGCCACTTACCGCCGATAATAACTTTCTTCCTGATTTCGAAACTATTCCTGATGAAATAGTAAAACAAGCTAAAATAATGTGGCTTAACTACCCCAATAACCCGACAGGCGCAATTGCCAATAAAGAATTTTTTGACAATGTAGTTCAATTTGCTAGGAAGCACTCCATAGCTATTTGCCATGATT
>CP070729.1:336754-360276 GCA_020351185.1 Dehalococcoidia bacterium
CCGGCTTGCATAATAGCCATTATGCCGAAGATGAGACATACCACCCCCACTATGGCAATGAAAAGTGCACTCCATTTTAAACCCACTTTTAATACCTCCTATATTTTGGTAAATATTTAATTTAGTATCTATTAGGCAGTGGAATATGCCATTTACCCTCCTAATTCTCTGAATAAAAAGCAAGTCCCAAAGTACCGGTACCAGTGGCATAACCCATAACCGGACTGAACTCAGAGATCCACAACTCACTGCAGTTAAATTCGGCAGCAATACGCTCTCTAAGCCTGTTAGCTTCATCTAGGGCGAATGCATGCATAACTCCTACATGCACCGGATGATTATTCACTTTCCTTCTCATTGTTTCGATTAGTCGGTTTTCACCTTGTTCTCTATTTCGAGCTACTCCCTTAAATCGAATAAGTCCGCCTGAACTTGTTAGAATTGGTTTGATACTGAGAATAGAACCAAATTTAGCGGCAATTTTGGGGACGCGACCGGTTCGGTAGACATAGCGAATTGTATCCAAGAAAGCTAAAAAAGTGACCTTTTCTCTTACTTGCTTGGCCACTTGTACTACTTCAGCCAATCCCTTACCTGTAGCTGCCGCCCGAGCCCCGGCCAGGGCAACAAATCCTTCGGCAGCAGTCACATTATGGGAGTCCAAAACCTCAATGTTCGCTTGGGGCAGCTCTACCTTTGCTTGTTCCTTAGCTAATCGGGCCATTTCAAATCCCGTACTTAGTTTGGAGGAGAGCGTAACGCACAGGATATCGTTTGTTCCATTAACCGCTGTCCGATATGCTTCAAGGTAGTGTCCTGGTGATGATGGTGTGGTGTTAAATCTTTCGGGATCTTGAAGGAACAATTTATAAGCTTCGGTGGGGGTGATATCCACTAAGTCCCGGTATGTCTTACCCTGTACTAGAAGTCTAATGGGTACGATTCCGATTTTATATCGTTTAACTAGATCTTCTGGTAAACAGGAGATGCTATCCGTTAGTACACTAACTTTTTTATTCATGGTACTCAACTAAAGAGCCAAATGCTCAAAGAAGATAATATAGTTAATCAATAGCATAGACAGCCTATGTATTGTGTTGGAGTGGATTCTACCAAGAGGTGCCTTTCTTGTCAAGGGGGAAAAAATAAACTATTTTTAACCTCAGGTTACCGGGTTATGTCGTAGTTGAAGGGTAGTTGATTTGCATATCTTGCCACCAATTATCGCTCACTTTTTCACCATGACCTACTCTGGACTCTAAAAGTGCCGGTATTAGTAAATATAGCAGCATCAAGGCGGTAAGGGTTATTACGCTGAAAAACCCAATGTCACCCCAGAGATTATAGGCTACGATAGTAAAAGTGATAGAACCAAATATAGCGAGAGCTATAAATTTAACAATTCGTTGTCTTAATCGTATAAACACTATGGAAGAAATTCCCAGTGTCAACAGAGCGAAAGCCATAATACCATCCCATTGGTGCATAACCATACCATTCGTAATAAATATACTCCCACTTTGCTCAATGTTATATAACCAGCAACCCAAAATTGGAAGCGGTACCAGCATTAAAGAACCAAGTATCCAATCTCTTTTAACCACCCTGATGGTGGTTCTAACTATAATCCAGGCAAAAAGGATATATGAACCGACAACCAGCAGAAGTACCCATAAACTTGGCAACACGCCTTCTCCCCAGAAAAGAAAAGAAATGGTTTGTCCTGGAATGGACCGAGAGATATAGCCAACTAAAAGCAGTGGGAATAATGAGTATCCAATCCACGAATAGAGCCAACCAGGCTTGCCACGCCACCATCCAAATAGGGTGATACTCACTATGAGAATAAATACAAGCGGAGCTAAAATATAGTGATGCCAAAGGTGAGAAGCAAACAGAAAAGCCACCATCAGATGAGGTAAGCCTGTCATAATGGCATCTATCCAACTACCCTTACTATGAGCTTCATAAAATAATCGGGCTATTGTTTTAGCTTGACCAAAAGATTTTATTGCTTCTTGACTGGCTTCCTTTTCGTTGATACCAGATCTTTGTTGTTCGGCTACTTTTTCCTGAAAATGCGTATATAGTTCGCCCATTATTTGCTTTTCGGTAGTAGGATCAAGACGAAGATGAGACTTGATTTGATGCAGGTAACTTATAACCTCAGTGAGCATGCTGGTATGATTACCTCAAATTAGGTATTTACTGGTTTAAAAACAAGATTAACAGCTGTAGTGAAATCCTGCCAGATTGCTAGCTTTTTGGCTAGCATTGTCTGTCCACTAGTGGTTACTTGGTAATATCGTCTTCGTTGCCCATTCGGTAATTCTCGCCATTCACCCTTCGTTAAACCATCGTTTTCTAATTTTCGTAGAGCCGGATAGATCGTTCCCTCCTTACATTGCAAAAAGCCACGGCTTCTCTTTTCGATTTCTTTTATCATCTGATAACCGTAAGTAGAACCCATCTCATCTATAAGTGAAAGCAGTAGAATGTCGGTATTACCTCTGAGTAGATCCGGTAAATATCCCGCTTGCATATTTTCCATTTTAAGTACCTCGCCTTCCTATGCTGAAATATAGCAGTATGATATCGCAGAGTCAAGAGACCCTTTAGATATTTTCCAGAACTACTGACGTTTGTATGAATTAGGAATTATTTGATATTTGTGGTATTCAAATTAAAGGATTGTTTTGGGAACTAATCATCAATTGCATGCCAGGCGACAGCTAATGTACCAGGGCCTGCTGGTGCCCCAACAACATTATTGATTATGTTAGTAAATGCAACTTCTACGTTTTCAAGTTCTTTCTCTATCAATTCTCTTAGTCTCTTTGCACTTTCGATATCATCACCGTGGGTGATAGCTATTTGTATTCGTTTGCCTAGTTGCCTCACTTGTTCAGTATCTTTAGCTACTTGCTTATATAGAGTAGTTGACAAATCTTTGGCCCTAGCCCTTAAGCCACTCATAACAAATTCCCCGTTTTTGATAGTTAAAACAGGGCGAATTCCTATTTTTGCCATCCCCTGGACTACTCTGGTTATTACCGGTGAAACTCGACCACTGGCAGCCATCCATTTGGAATCTTTAAACATTATGTATAAATGTACTTTGGAGACCGATTGCTTTAACTCCTCAAAGATATCATGAATACTTTTATCTTTTTTCATTAATCTCTTGGCCTTAAGGATAAATAGTGCCTGACCACCCGAACCGCTTAACGAATCAAAAAGAAATATCTTCTTTTGTTCTTCGGGACTAAGCATGGACTTGGCAATTAAGGCTGAATTATAGCTACCTGAAAGCTTGGAGGTAAGGCTAATACACAGTATATTATGAAATTTTGTTAATTGCTCCTTGAATTTAATTAGAAAATCATGTGGTGAGGGTTGCGAAGTTTTACCAAAGCTCTCAATTCCTTTCACTTCGAGCTCCCGCATCTTTTGGAAAGTATTGCTACCCGGTAAGCTTTCCAGTTCTGGCCACGTTAATTTGACAGGGACAACGGATATTTGCAGTTTTTTCATCATTTCCAGAGGTAAATCGGCTGTCTCTTCAGTGACAATACCTATTTTTTTCATGGATACCATCCCTTTATATTATAACTAATCATAAAATTAAAATGAAGAGAAATGAAATAATTGTTAGTGAATTTTCATTCTTAGCATCTATTAATAATTTGGTGGCAACATGTTAAAATTAATATATCGTAACTTGTTAGCAATTAAGTAAAAGACTAATCGCAATATTAAGGTATACATTGCAAAAGGAGGTTATAAATGAACTGTCCTGTTTGTCAAAAAGAGGCTAGAGTATATATATATCATTGTGCTAAATGCGCTATTTATGGTACGTGAAGTGCTGGCAGCGTCACGAGCAACACGCACATAAAAAATAAGTGGAGGTGCCAAATGGAATTATCTCCAATAGCCAAAGAAAGACTCAACAAGATTGGGAAATTAACGGACGAAGAAAAGCGAAAGTTGAAAGATGATGAGAGTTTGAAATTAATGCTATCTAAGTACTTCAAAAATGAGCTTAGTGCCGATGCGCTATGGGAGGAGTTAAAAAAACATAAGGCTGCAGGCAGAGCATATTTACTTAATGCTACCCAACTAAAACTTTTAGAAACAGTGAATATGTCGAGCACTGATATCGATTATAAAAAAATAAACCGTGGTTTATTAGCGATAGAATCACTAAAGGATAATGGAGATTGCTCTACTCTTGAGCAAGGCTTAGAATCTATCAATAATCTACGCAGGCGATACAATGAGGAAAAAGACAAAGCATTTGAAGAAATCAAGACCGCAGTTGAAAGAGAAGTTAGTATGGCAATGCAACAACTTGCAGGGCAAGCCGCCGCTCAGGGGGCAATGGTTGACGTACAAGGCTCCGTAGAAGCTTCGGCAAGATCCAGTCCTGAATGGAAAAGATTTGTTACCCAACATAATGCAACCTACAATCGGCAATTCAAAGATCAACTTCAAAAAATTCGGCAAATTTTAAAGGTTTAACAAAAGTTCATAGCAGTGATCCTTTTGGGATTTTCTATGTTGAAGAAGAATTTAAGAGAGGAGAAAGAACCCCAAGAGTAAAAGTAACGCTAACAATTATTTCAAGGTTTTAAAGCTCGGGTTGCAATACAAGTAGCCATATATAAAGCTACAGGATCTTTATCCTCTGGTGTCTGTCGATCTTCATAAAAACCTGTAATTATAAACCCGGCATCTATCTGCCCACCAATCTGATCATCGAGAGTATGGCTAAATTCCATAGGTTCTTTATTAACTAGTCTTTTTTTTCTTATTGATTTTTCTAAATCAGTTATATCAGCATAAGGTATTTTATATTTTACTCGTAGTTCACCAGTGGATTCTGCCAGTTCCCAGTCAAAAAGATAGACAGCTGGATTTAAAAATCCAGACAATAATACTCCACCAATGCCTAAAACACGATAAGCCTCTTGCCAGATGGAGCGTACATCGGGTACAAATACATTGGATACTGGATGGACTATCAACCCAAAACTGCCATCTTTAAACTGGCAAAGGTTCCTCATATCACCCTCGACGATATTAATGTTGAGAGCATCCCTCTCTGCAACAAGACGGTCACACTCTAGTTGCTTAGGTGAGTTATCAAGAACGGTCACTTCAGCACCGGCAGCTGCAAGAACAGGTCCTTGTTGTCCACCACCTGATGCAAGGCATAGTACTTTCAAACCTTTTAATGGTGGGAACCAATCTTTAGGTACGGGTTTCGTGGGAGTAAGCACAATACCCCATTTACCCTTGCGCGCCTTTTGGATTGACTCTGAGCTAACTGGAACGGTCCACTTATTTCCTTTATTCACTTCTTGATTCCATGCTAGCTTGTTGTATTTTATAATATCCATTTCACTTATTTAGTAATCCCTTCTTTTTGGGGAAATTAACTGTGCTATCTATTAATAATACCCCTTTTTAAGAATAATACCCAATCTATTGGGTCTGTGCTTTCATATCGGATAGGCGGTAGTAAGGATTGGATTCTAGCTATCAGAATATTTAAAACGTATTCTTGTACTATAATGGGTTGACATGACAATCAACAGAATTTACATTTAATTTATATCATAATAAATTCCAATCTCAACTAGAATCTTGTTCAATAGATTTATAAAAGCTTTACATTTGAAATGGAGGTCGAAAAATAGCCAATAGTCTGATAGTTTATTTCTCCCAAAGCGGCACCACGACTAAAGTAGCCAAGTTGATTGCCATGGGTATGCGTCGGTGGGGATACCAGGTTGATCTGTACAATATTAAAAAAAAGAGGCAACTTGATCTTGGCGGATATGATTTGATTGGTATCGGATCTCCCGTATACTATTACGGTCCACCATTTATCCTCACTGACTATATAAAGAGTCTACCCGATCTTGGAGGTTTACCAACTTTCACCTTCGTTTTGCATGGTACCTATCCATTTGATACCGGCAAGTTCATACGACAAGTTTTGGCCAGCAAGGGTGCACGAGATATAGGCTACTTCCACTGCTATGGTGCTGACTATTACCTCGGTTTTCTTAAAGAGGGTTACCTTTTCTCGCCTAACCACCCCAATTCGGCAGAATTATCTTCGGCCGAAGATTTTGGTAGTCAGTTGGTTGAAAGGTTTGCTGGTAAGCCCTATTCATTGACGGAAGAGGATCAGCCGCCACCGCTCATCTATCGCTTGGAGCGCTTCTTGTTAAATCGGTGGCTAACAGAAATATTTTGGAGCCGTTTTTTTAAAGTAGATAAACAAAGTTGCACCATGTGCGGTCTTTGTAAAAAAATATGTCCCTGTATCAATATTGGCCAGGACGAGGATGGATACCCAGTTTGGGGATGTGATTGTCTCCTGTGTCTAAGCTGTCAATTAAAATGCCCACAGGATGCTGTAATAACACCCATTAGTTGGCCACTTGTTCGTCCCTTTATGATTTACAACGTGCATCGTGCTTCTAAAGATCCATCAATAGAACATGTTCGCGTAAAACATAGCAAAGGTCGTACCCGGGTTTTGGGCCCCAAATAAGTAATGAGCTACTCAATATTTGTTGAAGACATAGACAGTCTAGTTGAGCGTTGGCAAACCATCGGGGATTCTTTCGGTCATGTACCTTTTTTTGTCTTACCGAACTGGCTTAAGGCTTGGTGGTCTATATTTGGTACAAGCAGTAACTTGTTATTACAAATTGTCAAGCAAAATGATAATACGATTGGAATTTCTCCATTAAGGTTTGCGCAGGGAGCTGCTTCATTTATTGGCGACGCGGCAGTTTGTGATTACTTGGATTTTATTATCATTCAAGGAAAAGAGAAAGATTTTTTCACTGTTCTAATGAATCAACTTAAGGCTAATGGTATCGGTGCTCTTAGCCTGGAAGCTCTACGACCTGATTCTACAGTACTACAACATTTAATCCCACTAGCCAAAGATCAACGCTATCATGTTTCTTGTCAGCAGCAAAATGTTTCGGTTCATATGCAAATACCCGAAACTTGGAGTAAATATCTATCACTTTTATCATCCAAACAACGGCATGAGATCAAGCGGAAAATAAAACGGCTTTATGAACTGGGCGAAGTTAAATTTTATACTACAAATTCATATCAGGAAGCCAGTGAAGGCTTGACGAGATTCATATCCATGTTTCGTGCAAGCCGACAAGACAAAGCACTGTTTATGGATGCTCGGATGCAAGCATTCTTCAAAAGGTTAGTAGAGTTGATGGCTGGGGATGGTCTTATAAAGTTTGGGTTCTTAGAATTAAATAGGCTTCCAGTAGCAGTTGTTGTATATTTTGACTATCATGATAATATATACTTGTATAATAGTGGCTATAATCCAGACTATCGTCAGGATAGTGTTGGTATACTATCGAAGGTACTCTGCATAAAAGAAGGGATCGCGCAAAACAAGAAGCTTTTTGACTTTTTGCAAGGTCCGGAAATCTATAAATACCGCTTGGGCGGAACTGAAATTCCCCTTTATAAATGTAATGTAGCATTTTGAGAATATAGACGATATTCTTAGAGACAGTTAATAAATATATGCAAAAAGATAAAACGCTGAAAATAGCCATGTTGAGCATTCATAGTTGTCCTCTTGGGCAACTGGGCAGTAAGGATACTGGTGGTATGAATGTCTACGTTCGAGAACTCGCTCGAGAACTAGGTATCCAGGGGAACCAGGTTGATATTTATACCCGAGCCCATGATCCCCAAGATGCTCAGATATATTATCCCAACAGTAATGTGCGTTTAATCCATATTGATGCTGGAGAGAGTCATAAATTGGGTAAACTAGCCCAGTACACGCATCTACCCATCTTCTATAGCAGGATGCAAAAATTCTGTATGGCAAATTCATTAACTTATGATATCGTTCATAGCCATTATTGGTTATCCGGGAAGGTCGGTCAGCGATTTAGTCAATTATGGAACGTCCCTCATATATTAATGTTTCATACTCTGGGTAACATCAAACAGAGGTTAGGTTTCGTTGAGAATGAGATGTCACAACGCTTAGTAGTTGAACAAAACTTGATTAGGCAATGTAGCCATATCATAGCTTCTACCCAAAGAGAAAAACAAGATCTCATCAAAAGTTATTTTGCATCTGCGGAAAAGATTACTATAATCCCCTGTGGAGTTAACCTTAGTTTATTTAAACCATCCAATGGAAAAAAGGCACTAGGATGGCTACCACCAAACTCTACTAGGCGTATATTATTTGTTGGTCGCATTGAACCCCTGAAAGGTATTGATAAGCTCTTGGTAGCAGTAAGCTATTTGAGAAGGCGACGTAAATTAAAACTACTAATCATCGGTGATGACAATACCAGTAACCCTGAAATTGGAAGACTGAAAGATTTAACTAAGCAATTGGGAATCAAAAAATCGGTATCATTCTTGGGCCCTAAACCACAGGAGGAGTTACCACATTTTTATAATATCGCTGATCTATGTGTTGTACCATCGCAGTATGAGAGTTTCGGTTTAGTTATTTTGGAGGCGATGGCATGCGGAACACCTGTGATAGCAACTCCGGTAGGTATAGCCAATGATATTATTCAATCAAAGAAGAACGGATATCTGCTAAAAGATGATAATCCCAGTACTATGGCACAGTTGATAGAACAGCTTCTTTTTATAAACCAGGATGAAGTTGGTGACGTTGGTGCAGTAAGGGAATCTGTTGCTGAGTATGATTGGTCTAATGTCGCAACTGCAATGACGGAGAAATACAGTTCGTTAATTAGATATCCTACGACTGTATCCTAATTATTTGGGAATAATATTGACGCTTAAAA
The DNA here is from genome assembly GCA_020351185.1 of Dehalococcoidia bacterium. Taxonomy (GTDB): domain Bacteria; phylum Chloroflexota; class Dehalococcoidia; order Dehalococcoidales. The sequence goes on from CP070729.1 coordinate 345,607, forward strand.
CTGCAAATATAATGGTGGTTACTCCGCACCCGGATGATGCTGAATATGGTGTTGCCGGGAGTGTGGCACTATGGGCAAAGAATGGTAGGAGTGTAATCTACGTAGTTTGTACCAATGGCAATAAAGGAACTAGTGATCGTAAAATTAAACCAGAGGAATTGGTAAAAACAAGAGAACGAGAACAAAAGAATGCGGCTCGTATTTTGGGAGTAAAAGAGGTCATTTTCCTTAACTATCCCGATCAATATTTAGAGGATACCCCTCAGTTCAGAAAACAGCTTGTTCGCTTAATTAGAATATATAAACCAGAAACGGTAGTGACCGTTGATCCGTACTTACGCTATTTTTGGTGGCATCGAGATCACCGAGTTTGTGGTCAAGTTGTTATGGATGCCATATTCCCTTATGGGCGTGATCACCTTTCATATCCTGACTTACTAGAACAAGGATTAGAACCGCATAAGGTTAGAGAATTGCTACTCTTCAATACTAGTGCTCCTAATTATAGGATCGATATTTCAGACACATTTGCTACAAAAGTGGAGGCACTCCGCTGTCACAGAAGTCAAGTAGCGAACTTCGCTGCAGAATTGGAATTCAGGCTTAGGGATTGGGCGCTACAAATGGCCAAAGAAGAGGAATACGAACTAGCAGAGGAATTCCACCGTGTAGATATTTGGTGGTAGATTATAAACTAGTATCCATTTTAACCCGTTTTAGCGGTATTTGGTGTTAGCTTAGATTTCAATATTGATATCGTTGTCTTACCCGAATATAATTCCAAAAGACGGCCTTTTTTTGATTGACAGCTATTATGAAAGAGCGGGAAGTATTATTTCGATCAAACAATTTTGAGCTATCTGGGACTGTTACGCTGCCTAGTTTTGGTGCAAACTCTGCTAGTGTTTTACTAATCCCTGGATCTGGGCAAGTGGACAGAAATGAAAATGCTAAAAAGATTCAAATTAATGTGTTCAGAGAGATGGCATATTTTCTTGCTGATAACAACATAGCCAGCCTCAGGTATGATAAGCGAGGCGTTGGTAGTAGTGAAGGTAACTTCTGGGAAACTGGTCTGATAGATAATGCCTCAGATGCCGTTTCTGCACTGGAATATTTTAGGCAATGTAAAGGAATTAATCCCGATAAAGTATTTTTATTGGGGCATAGTGAAGGAGCTATCATTGCCACTAAAATTACAGCCAATGGCGCTGGTGCTGCCGGGGTAATATTAGTTGCCGGATCAGCCCAAAGCGGTGAGGACGTTTTAAAATGGCAAGCTCAACAAGTAGTGAAAACCTTGAAGGGCTTTAATGCTTGGTTAATCAGGCTATTGCGTATCGATATTGCAAAAACCCAACAAAAACAAATCGAAAAGATAAAACGGTCCTCTAGAGACTGGTATAGAGTTCAACTGATTGCCAAGATAAATGCTAAATGGATGCGTGAATTTCTAACTTATAATCCTGCAGATGATTTGCCTAAAATAAAGATCCCGATATTAGCAATTACAGGCTCAAAGGATATTCAGGTCGATCCCAACGATTTAGAAAAAATGGCTATAATTGTGAAAACGGATTTTGAATATCACATAATTCCGGATGTTACCCATATACTGCGCACAGATTTAGGTCAACCCTCGTTATCGACGTATGGACAACAAGCTAGTCGACCTATGGATCCAAGAATTCTATCAATAATCCTTGGATGGCTAAAAAAGAATTTATGATCTTGTAGGGTAATACGGATACAGTACACTACTCATAATCTAGAAAAAAGAGTTCAAAAGTGGCTAAAACTAGGGATCAGATGAAAGCTTTTTTAGAAGGCCTGGTAAAACAAGCAGGAACCTTTTTACTAGCACGTTTTAAAAAGGATATTCGTTTACAGCAAAAGCGCTACGGGGTAAAAGATGCTATTACCAAGTATGATAAGTTAGTAGATGAGCTTATTGTCCATCAAATCAGAAATCAGTATCCGGAACATAGAGTATTATCCGAGGAGGGTGGGCTAACTAAAGGCGAATCTGAGTGGCTGTGGATTGTAGATTCTCTTGACGGTACTACCAGTTTTGCCAATTCTAACCCGCTATTTTCAGTTTGTATAGCCCTGCAACATGATGGGGAGCTGCTCTTGGGAGCAATTTACGCCCCAGCACTTGGTGAATTATATTTTGCAGAGAAGGGTAAAGGCGCGTTCCTTAATCACAAAAGAATCCACGTTTCAGAAATTTCAGAGCTTAAGAAGAGCTATCTCCTTTATTGCGAAGGTGGCGAAAAAGACAGGTTAAAGACGGGCAGTATCCTCGGTAAAATATATCCAGAAGTGATGGATTTGCGTAAACTTGGTTCAGCAGGATTGGAGACGGCTTGGGTTGCAGCCGGGAAAGCTGAGGCATATTTTACTACGAACATTGAACCTTGGGATGTTGCACCGGGAATACTCTTGATCCAAGAGGCGGGAGGCAGGGTGACTAATTTTCAGGGGAATTCCTGGAAAGTCGAAAGGAGTGACCTACTCTTTTCCAATGGTAAAGTTCATTCAAGCCTGCTTGACTTTCTGGAGCCATAATATCAATAAATCTTTCGCGGCCGTTAATCGCCAAATTTACGGTTTTATCCAACGTCGGGAACTACACTTTTTATTTATCCGGACCACATATTTTTTATTCCCAGCGAAAGTAACGGGCAGCTAAAGCGATCGCGACAACGGTAATACCAGCAACTATCAGCGATGCATTCTGATTCCATCCAAAACCAAGGTAAGGATCTTGTAAGATTATAATGACATGGCGCAGGGGGGTAATCTGACCGATGATATCCATAGCTCCAGTCAGCACCTCGGGTGGAGGACCAGCACCACCTAGTATCATCATAACGAAAAACAGAATTAATCCCAATCCTTGGGCGGCACGGGTGGATGGTAGGACAGCCCCAAGGAAAAAGCCAAACGCGGTAAAGGATATCAATCCCAGCAGAAAAGCCAATATTAGCAAGCCGACTTCCTGAGGCATATTTGGGGAATATGCGATAATACCGCAGATAAGAATCAGGATGCTACCAATTATGGCAATGACAAAGCTGACTGCCAGCTGGGAGCCTAGCACCGACCAAACTGATATAGAGGAAGCTCGTAACCGGCGCAGTATGCCGCGCTCGCGATAGCCAGCCAGATGTACGGGTAGTGCTACCGTACCGATAGCCATCATTACCAAGGCAAAGTAAGCCGGAATGTAATAATCGAGGGGTCCGACACCGCGGAAGACGACCATACCTCCGTCATCGGTACTGGCCTCATTGCCAAAGACGCCTCCCATTACAAAGAGGAAAATAATAGGCAACGCCAGTGTAAAAATAACCGTAATCGGTTCACGAACAAAAAGCTTTAGCTCAACCCAAGACAGTTTTACAAGTGTACGCATCTATTCACCGATATCTTTCCCTGTCAGTTTTAGAAAAACGTCCTCTAAAGTGGGTTGCTCAATGCGCAAATCAGTGGGAGTAATTCCATGTTCTACTAATGATGCTGCCACCAATGCCAGTACAGGTCCACTGCCCTCAACTTCCACGCGAGGACCACTCTTGGTAATTTTTTTAATCTGCGCGATGTTATGCAACCACGAAAGGTCTGCAAAATCACTAGTGAAGATAACCCTTACCTCGCTAGCGTATTGGGTAATCAAGCCCTGCGGTGTATCCATGGCAACTATTTTACCTCTGTCGACAATAGCGAGGCGATCACAGAGCTTCTCAGCTTCATCCATGAAATGCGTTACCAGGATAACCGTAGCTCCCCTTTCACGAATAGAGCGAATCAGGTCCCAAGCGATGCGGCGGGCTGCGGGATCAAGGCCGGTGGTCATCTCATCGAGGAAAACGATTCGGGGATTATTCACCAGTGCCAGGGCGATAAATAGTCGCTGTCGCTGTCCACCAGAAAGACTTGCAAAGGTGGATTTACGTTTCTCTGCCAGCCCCCACTGCTCGAGTAGTACTTGCCAGTCGAGTTTTTCGGGTGTGACTGAAGCAAAAAGATCCAAAGCTTCCCAGACCTTAATGCGATCAGGCAATGCTGACTCCTGGAGCTGTGAACCGATTTGCCGTCGCAACGCAGGGGCATCGTGGCGGGGATCGAGGCCGAGGATATTCATCATGCCTGAATCAGGTTGGCGTAATGCTTGGAGGCATTCCACAGTTGTGGTCTTACCGGCGCCATTGGGTCCAAGTAAGCCGAAAATGTCTCCTTCAGCCACCTCAAAGGAGATATCATCGACGGCGACAGTAGTCCCGTAGGTTTTTCGGAGATTCTCAACCTTAATAATGGCGGTCAAAGTAAAACATACCCTTTCATCCTGTATCGCCAATTTATACTAGTAATGAAAATAATATATCCTAATCCCTTATCATTGATAGTATCCAAAGGTCATCTGGCTGTCAAGCTGCTATCTTTGATTTTTGAGGTACTGTATTTTGTCGTAGTTTAACAAGTTTGCTGCTCGGGATTTTATGACTTTGAATTTGTTACTACCATAACGTAGATGCTATATTACTTTTTTTACGGTCTCTGAGTACAATAGCATTATATTCACAACCGGAACGGCAAATGCCACATCCATAGCAACACCGGGAATCGATGCGAGATTTTTTATCAGCTGCACTGTAGCTTATAGCCCCGAACTGACAATATTGCATACAATTACGACATCCGTTGCATGAGAGAGGATTTACTTCTGCTACGTATTCAGAACGAAACATGATGGGGAATTTATAACCAATAGTAGCCCGCATAGCGAGGCAATCGGTGCGATCACAATTGCATATGGCACCGATGAAAGGTGTAATAAAAGTCCAGACTGTATGGCAAAGCCCCTCCCGTTCATGTGCCCTGAGACCGGTGAGAGCTTGTTTTTTATCGAGGATTTCTAACCCGTTTGTTTCAGGACCTGTGAGGTAGGAAACGTCAACTTCGCGGATTAAGTCGGCTAACATTCCTCCGTTGGGGGCAATACTGAGACAGTAGCAGTAACGCTGTTCATTTCCAATCTTACTATGTCGACAATAACACGCAATGCGCACAATCGAACCCAGTGAATCGAAAATCTTTTCGCATTCTTCTATAGGTACCACTTGACCATAATGGGACCTCTTCTGCCGGTGAGTAATATATGGATTAACAATCGATTGGACAAATTGAGGTAGAGATTTGAGTTTCCTAAGATTCTCAACGCCATTAACAGAATGACCGGGATTTTTGATGAAATTTATAATATATTCACGACGCTTAAGGTCGCCTAACAGGTCTTCAGAATAGTTTTTGGCTTGTAGGTACCACCGTTTACCTTCACCGTGCCGATGGCAAAATTCACACATTATCGAAAAATCGTCCCTGAAAAATACGGTAAAAAGTGTATCATAAATCTAGCCAACTAATATCTTTATCCTCATAAACTGAAGTTGAAATTATACTATGTCAAATACAGTTGATAATTCCTAACTAGGAAATGTTTTCCTTTACTGATTATCTGATGACCTTCCTGTTCGAGAAGTTTCTTATGTGCCTCTTGCCCTCCGGGATATTTAGGATTTAAAAAACCATCTGTTTTAAGTGTTCGCCAGTAGGGTATATTTAACTGTTTACCTTCACTCTTAGCCTCTTCAACCGCATTGGCTGCAGTCATAATAAAAATGCCGGTGGTCAATGAGCAACAGCCTTTAACATGGTGTTTTTTGGCTATCTTGTTACAAATCTCAACGATGGTAATGAGCTTACCCTCAGGTACCTGCTGCATTTCGGCTACCACCTCAGAAGGGTTTACTAAAATTACATCATCTCCAACTTCAACGCCCATCTTATGCACAGCTTTAAAGCACGGAAATCCCTCCTCAAGCTTAAGAATCTTGGGTAGAGTAGCTTTATCTTGTAACTTATCTTGCCAACTCTTTTTTATTACGTTTCCCCCCAGCGATATGTTTTCTTTCGTTGTAATATATCCAGACTACAATTCAGGCATAATCCATTATGACAGCATATCACATCTCCACAATCAGGACAGCTCCACTTCGACGCTTCCTTTTCCAGAAACCGACTTATACCATTTTCTTTTATGAAATTAAGATTATCTATCATGCTTAAGTGGTATTTAGTGCGGTAACGCTTATCGAGAGCTTTTAGGCGACGACAGGGGAAGTTTTGGCATTTATAGCAAAAGCGAACCAGCCCTTTCCCGATTAGTTCACAATGGGTTTGCATGAATATACAGTTCCTACCTCGTGGCAAACAACCTGGACAGTATTTCCTGTTAAAGCCTTTATTGTTGAGATCAGTTTTCATAGCTAGATAACTGATACATACTGCACAGTTCATACCACAGGGAGCTATTAATTGTTCGTTCATGAGCTTACTAATACTATACAAGATTTAATATATAAAGGTCACCAAATTATGGAAAGCTTACTGATATATGTCTCAGTTATCTTGAGGTTTATACTGTTTCTTGGTTACAGAATTTTACTAGTTCAGCAAATTCATCAATTCTGGTAGAGTTATTTGATTCCTTAAAACCGTCAAATGTGAGGCTAACCCAAGGTTTCTTAAATGTTTTGTTAAAACTGTCACTCATTGCGGCCACGATGCCACCGGGCATACAACCATGTGGCATTACCGATATCACACCAGCAAATTTGGGATTCTCCATCCAATGAATACCGCTACCAATGCTTAGCACTGCTTCAGTACCACATTTTGCAGAAAGATATTGATCCGTCTTAGCAAGCAAATCGGTTACCAGAGGTTCCTTATTAACCAATTCCCCTGGGAAAAACCTCCCTACCAACTTATCATCATGTCTTTGAATATGATTACTGATATAGCTCCTAACTAACTTTTTAATATCTCTGTCCTTGATGGTATCTTCGAGGTTACGAAAAGAAGTGTAATTAAACCATTCGCTTATTGGAGAAACGCTAACTTCTAAACCGGCTGCTTCACAGATTCCTATCAAATTATTGTTACTGAAATTATTGGTGCGTAGATATATTTCTCCGTTAATTCCGATCAACGGTTTGCGTGGTAAATTGGGCTCGATTAAATCAGTAAAATCGGCAGAGGCGGTTGCTAGTATTTTACCGAAGGACTGCCTTTTAAGTATGCGACTTTTTATTTTTTCCATATATTGATCAAAGACACTCTGGGTAGCTCCTTTTGTTTTTTCGTATGGCTTAGTGCGCCAGAGTAACTTTTGAAGAAAATCAACCGTCAAAATACCTTGCCATGCCAGGCGCTCAAAAGCGATACCAAGGTTCCAATCACGGTAAGCGTTGTTGGATACTGATACCCGTATTGGTAGATCAAAACCGATATTCTTTAGTACTTGAGTTTGTTCTAGGGCATACTTACCCAAACGACATGGCCCAAAAGAGCCGCTCATGAATCCTTCTGTATTTTTCAAAGTGTGGCCATTTTCATAGCAAAAACGTAAAAAATCACCCAAAGTTACTCGATATGGCAAACATTCAGTTCCTGATGTAACCTGATTGCTGTATAGAACATTACTTTCATCTGGTTCCGGCAGCACGATGGCATTAACTTCGAATGCCTGCATTGCTGCTGCTATCAATTCAGCATGCGGTGCCATCCTCGGTATGAGTAAGGTTTTTTGGTTTTTAACTACCGCGGGTAACTCCCTGCGAATCTCCTTGCTTAAAAGCTTGCCTCTGCTTGTTGATTGGGCGTGCTGTTTGATAGTATCAATAAAGGCTTCCAGTCGGGTAGTAACACCCGCCTCAGCGGCGTGTTCGTCAATTTCAATTTGACCTAAGGGCTTTTCGCCAATAATATCTTGCATCAAGTTCAGGATGAAGGAATTGGGCCCACAACCAAAATTGGTGATTACCAAGCCATACAATTGTGGATGCAAACTCGTTATGGCCGTAGCAGCAATGAATTTGCTTTCATAGGACCAGTAGGGCCTATCCGAGTACTCCTTGGGATTGACTGAGTCAAGTGGTAGGAAATCTAACGGTAACGGTGTGACTCCCAGTTGAGTTAATTTTTCGGCAATTCCGAGGTTAGCCCCTGAATCCTGCGAGAGATAAGATCGCGTTAGAAGAACTACCACCAGCTTATCATCTTGGTTTATCTTATTAAGTATTTCCTCACCTAGCGTTTTTCTATCTTCCTCAAATCTTCGTTGGATCTCTAGCGCTTTTATGGCTGCTTGTATGCCCTTTCTTTTGTTAAATCCCATCTTGGTAGCTATGGTAGCGAAACTATTTATGGTTTCTGTATTGCCCTTACTAAAATCGATTACTGGTATTAACATCTTGCGAGAGAGATTTAAAACCCAGCGTACGACATAGGGTGAAGCCTGAATCAATGGGCAGGTATATTTTTGATTTTCATTTTCCTCTTTGATACCCAAACGCATAAAAGAGGGATAGAGAATGTAGTCCGCAGCTTGCAGCTTGGCAATATGAGCATATAGAAGTTTAAGGGGAAAACAGCTGTCACTATAACTCAGCTCCATCGATTGCTCAATGACTTCGTTGTTTGTCTTACCAGATAGCATTACTCTTACTCCGAGTATATTCAGAAAGCCGATAAGCATCGGTGCGTAGTCGTAGACCAACAGGGCTCGGGGTATGCCGACCGTAATACCCTTGCCGGCATTCTGTTGAAACTCACCAAAGAGCAATCTTTCCTTTCTATCAAAAAAGGTTTCTTGTTTTTCATGGGTAATGGTGGAGTCATAGCGATCACACCTACTACCGTAAAAAGTGACTTGCCTATCAGCTGTTTTCATGCGGGTTATGGCGCAGTTATTATCACAGTGGGTACAGGTAAAGGTTGAGATATTGTGCTTTGTTTCAATGACTTCTTTAAATCCCTCGAATTTCGATTTGCTTGTTGAAATTGATTCTTTTACCAGCAGTGCTACACCGATGGCACCACTGACTTCTCGATGGTCAGCTACCACCAAATTCTTGTCCGCAAACAGCTTATGAAAAGCAGAGACAATGGCCTTATTGTAAAAGACAGCTCCGGTAAGAATAATGTTATTCCCCAGTTTAATCGTACCGATAACCTTTGATAGGTAGTTCTTAGCGATGGCATCGGCCAGGCTAGCGGTAATGATGTCTAGAGAGACACCATCTTGTTGTGCTGAGATTACTGCCTGTCCCATAAAGGCAGCGCACCTTGTACCCAGATCAATGGTATAGGGCGCAGAAAATGCCATTTCAGCAAAGTTACCATTCTTAACTGGAACACCTAGCATTTCTGCTAACTCATCAATAAAACTACCAGTTCCAGCAGCACATGCCTTATTCATCTGATAATCAACAACAATCCCATTTCTTTTAACAATTAGCTTCGAATCTTGTCCACCAATCTCTATAATATCGGCTTCAGGATTGATCTCAGCAGCGGCGCGGGTTTGTGCCGTAATCTCATTCTTAATTAGATCTGCCCCGATTAAACTGCCGATTAAATACCTGCCTGAACCAGTAACACCCACACCGGCAATATCCACTTTCGATGCCCCATCTTTAAGTAGGTGGAAAAAAACTTGTTTAACTGCATCAATTGGCTTACCGGAAGTCATTAAATAGTGCTTGGTTAAAATCTCCTTTCCCGACGCATCAAGAATTACCGCCTTGGTACTGGTAGAGCCAACATCGACCCCAAGATAACCTCGACTCGGTATGTCAATATTTCTAGATATTCCATCACCGGATACTTTAACTCCTTGAAGCTTAGGTAATTGAATATACGATCTGCATTTATTGCCTTCAGGCAGTAAAGCTACTTTTGAGCTGTTACCTCTTGAGACTAAAGCTGAACCCAGAGCTTGCATGTATATAAATTCCGTAGGTACACATACCTCTGTGGGGTATTCATTTCTAATTGTAAGTAAATTGTTTAGCGCCTTTACTATAGCACTGTTACCGGCAACACCGCCGACTAAATAAATTGGCTCTATAAATACCCCTTTTTTCATAGAGATAATCATTCTAGCAATCCCTTCACACAACGCATATAACATGGTCTCCACTGGAACACCCTTTTGTTGCAAATGAATCAGATCAGTTTTAGCAAAAACACTACAACGAGCGGCAATCCTAGGTGGCTTGCCTTCACATTTGAGAGCTAATCTGGCAAAGTCATCCATATCGATGCCAAGCCTGTAGGCTTGTTGTTCAATGAATTTGCCAGTACCGGCAGCACAAAGCGGATTCGATACCACATTCCAAGGTGTTTTTAATCCATCTTCAAGTGTTATTACCTGAGAACTTTGGCCCCCAACTCCGATGATGGTTCTTGTATCCGGATTTTGAAATAAGACGCTTGATGCCATGGCTAAGGAACCACTACATTCCACCCAACCAAAATCCTTTGGAATTACTTGGGTACTAATACCTGATACACCAGCAGAACTAATTTGATTGAGGTTAAAATCATCCCTGAGCCTAGTTAATAGTTCATTTACAGCCCTTCGGGGATTATTTTTAATTGTCGCGATATTTAAATTAATGATTTGACCGGTTTCGCTAATCAGAGCTGACTTTATATTAACGGAACCAATGTCTATCCCTAGAGAATAGGTCATTGCGCATTTATCATAACAGATATGAAGAAAGCTAGAAAATCAAAGGAATTCTTATTAGCTTTAATTAAATGGTAAATCTTCAGGATAAACGGGATGGTTTATTATATTTAAGTCATTAGATTGGTTATAATTCCTTTGACCTAATTACATATAGAATAAAAAGTACCAGTAGCACAATGATGACTACCAAGGTTAATGTAACCGGTATCCAGGCATTGAAATCCGAATCCTCATCTATTGGAGTAGTAGTCGGCCCGGTGGTAACTGTCTTGGTAACCTGAATTGTTGCAGTAGTTGGTTCTGCGGTAACCGTCTTTGTCTCAGTCTGTGAGATCGTTCGGGTAGTCGGTTCGGTAGTAACAGTTCTTGTAACGGTTGTTGATACACCTGGGATTGTTACGACTGTTGTTTGTGTAGCTGTCGTTGTAATAGTAATACTTGGCGTAATAGTTGATCTGATGGTAAAGAATTTTTCGGCAAATATATTATTATCTTCCTCATCCTCAGCCAGAATGACATAGCTACCCGCAGCTACATAGGGTATGGTCAGATTAACAGCAAAACTACCGTTTCCATTGGTACGACCTATGCTTTCTACCAACCAAGAAACACTAGCAAATGCAGTTCCACCGAAACTGAAGTTCACACCATGATATTTCTCAAAACCGTTACCGGTTACTGTTATCACACTTCCAGCTTCACCACTAGTGGGAATTATGTATATCACCGGTTTTACAGTAAATACAACAGCAAGCTCGGCCGAAGAATCCTCTCCGATAACAGTGATCATGTGCTCACCAAACTGGCTCTCGGGGATAATAAGATAAAGTATGAAATCACCATCGTTGTCGGTTTGTTCATCTCCACTCTCAATATCAATTTGCTCACCATCATATTCGACTACGATATTCTCATTCTGGGCAAATCCAGTACCGCTAATCTCTACCTCGGTACCGACTGTACCTTCATTAGGTGTAAAACCGGTAACACTAGCAAGACTGATCACGTTAAAAGTAGTTTTAGCTTCGATTGTCTTACTAATAGAGGTGGTCATATAGATATAATAGATACCACCGTGAACAATTTCATCGAAAGCCCCATCGTTTAACATCGATGGTACTGAGAGATTAGGAGCGCTCCAGGAGCCAGCCGGACCATTTGCTGTTACGCTAACCAGAAAATCGTAAGTGGTAACTTCATCGTCAATCTCATCAGCCAAATCGGCATTCTGGCTTGAGAAGAAAAGATAATATTCCCAATTGAGAGTTCCGAAACCGGAGAGGGTGATATTATCACCGATTTCACCTTCAATTGGATTAACGTTAACGCTAACGATTGCTGAGACTGGAACTATAGACATGCTCAATGTAATCGTTACAAGTGCGATATTCGTTACTAGTATCCGGAAGAACCTATTATTTTTCACCTTTACCTCCTAAGACAGAGCGATGTTTTACATTGCATCTAGTTATAGCTCTATTAAACCTTCGAAGGCGTTTATAATTGTATCAAGTAAGATCGAAGCGGTCTAGATTCATTACTTTATTCCATACCGCAATAAAGTCGCATACGAACTTCTCTTGAGAATCCTCACACGCATAGACTTCCGCCAATGCCCGCAATTGAGAATTCGAACCGAAGATTAAATCGACACGGGTGGCAGTCCACTTAGGAGCGTCGGTTTCGCGATTACGACCCTCGAAGAGGTCTGTATCATCCAAGGTTGCCTTCCAGGTGGTACTCATGTTCAGCAGATTCACGAAGAAGTCATTGGTGAGTACCTCTGGACGTTTGGTGAAAACGCCGTGCTGAGATTGGTTAAAGTTCGTATTTAAGACACGCATACCACCTAGCAGCACTGTCATCTCCGGAGCCGTTAAGGTTAGTAATTGGGCCCTATCGACCAGTAATTCCTCTGCCGATATCGCATATTTGGTTTTTTGGTAATTCCGAAACCCATCAGCAACCGGTTCAAGCACAGCGAATGACGCCACGCCAGTTTGCTCTTGTGATGCATCGGTACGCCCCGGTGTAAAGGGAACAGTCACATCGTGACCAGAATTTCTGGCAGCCTTCTCGATAGCAGCGCAGCCACCCAACACAATCAAGTCGGCTAGTGAAATCATTTTTCTACCCGACTGCGAACTGTTAAACTCCTTTTGGATTCTTTCAAGGGTAAATAGAATCTTTTCCAATGAGGCTGGCTCGTTAACTTCCCAACTCTTTTGTGGCGCTAAACGTATTCGCGCTCCATTGGCACCGCCGCGCTTATCAGAGCCGCGAAACGTAGAAGCAGAAGCCCAGGCGGTTGCTACCAGTTTGGCGATGGATAGGCCTGAGGCAAGTATCCTACCTTTGATGTCTGCAATGTCATTCACATCTATCAGCTCATTATCATTGACGGGTACCGGATCTTGCCAGATCAGTTCCTCTGCTGGAACTTCAGGACCGAGATAGCGGGAGCGAGGGCCCATATCGCGGTGGGTCAACTTAAACCATGCTCGAGCAAAAGCGTCGGCAAACGCTGCTGGGTCTTTTTGAAAACGTCGTGAAATCGGCTCAAAGATTGGGTCGAATCTCAGCGAAAGGTCTGCCGTGGTCATAATGGGTGCGTGCCGTTTCGAAGGATCATGAGCGTCGGGGACGACGTCTGCTGCGGCACCTCCTTTGGGTACCCACTGGTGCGCACCGGCCGGGCTCTTTGTCAGCTCCCAATCATAGCCAAAAAGTACATTGAAATAGTCATAACCCCACTTGATCGGATTGGGAGTCCAAGCACCTTCAATACCACTGGTAATGGTGTCACCACCTTTGCCACTTCCAAAGCTGCTCTTCCATCCAAGGCCTTGTTCCTCGATGTCGGCAGCCTCGGGTTCGGGACCAACAAGCGCCGCATCGCCCGCGCCATGACATTTGCCGAAGGTGTGCCCACCAGCGATCAGCGCGACGGTTTCCTCGTCGTTCATTGCCATGCGTCCAAAGGTTTCGTGAACATCACGGCCCGATGCAACGGGATCAGGATTACCATTCGGTCCTTCTGGATTAACGTAAATCAAACCCATCTGAACAGCAGCCAGGGGATTTTCAAGTTCTCGATCACCGGCATAGCGCTTATCACCCAGCCATTCGCTCTCGACCCCCCAATAGATATCTTCTTCAGGCTCCCAGATGTCCTCACGCCCGCCACCGAAACCGAAGGTCTTGAACCCCATTGACTCAAGTGCACAGTTACCAGCAAGGATCATCAGGTCAGCCCAGGAAATTTTACTACCATATTTCTGCTTGATTGGCCACAGCAGTCGTCGAGCTTTGTCTAGGTTGGCATTGTCTGGCCAACTGTTAAGGGGGGCAAAACGTTGTGTACCGGATCCTCCACCACCACGGCCATCACCCATGCGATATGTCCCAGCACTGTGCCATGCCATCCGAATAAAAAGTGGTCCATAGTGACCGTAATCGGCCGGCCACCAGTCTTGTGAGTTAGTCATCAGTGAGTAAAGGTCCTTCTTTAGGGCCTTAAAATCGAGCTTGTTAAACTCCTTGGCATAATTGAATCCCTTGCCCATGGGATTGGTTTGCTGAGAGTTCTGATGCAATATCTTCAGGTTGACTTGATTCGGCCACCAATCTCGGTTCGACATACCACCACCGGCAGTGGTTTTGCTAGTTCTGCCTGTTATCGGGCATTTTTTATCTTCATTCATGATATGCCTCCAATCATTATCTGAAATTATATAATATTTTACTTTCAATATAATTCTTTAACGTTCAATTGTCTAGATAACTTTGGCCAACTCTTGCACTTAGTATTCACATCGGATATGCATTTCTGTTCTTTGCTAAAATAATAAAAAACCTAATGCATAACAGGTGGCATAATAAGAAGTACTATTCAAGTCTTAATTTGATTAGGCACTGGTAATTACTCTTTATAGCTATGTTGCTATACTCAAATAGTATCTATGATAAAAAAACTGTTTCTCCAGTTGTTATTTTTTTAGTCTTTTAGTCATAATCACGATACCTGCTTGCGAGATTTTAGTTCCAGCAACGGTAATAACTAC
>CP070729.1:360376-365796 GCA_020351185.1 Dehalococcoidia bacterium
GTGTATTCAGGTTTATATGAATACCTTCGCAATCGACACCAACTTCAAGTATGTCATCGGTATGATGGCCAAGCAAGTCTCTACCGCCAATGTCACCCTTGAGTTGCAGCAGTTCGTCTTTATAGCTTACATTGAAAATAATAGGATTACCCCTTCTTGATCTATACGTCGGTACAACTATGCCAAAATTCGAGTGAGTCGATTTATAAATTAATCTGTCGTAAGTCTTTGTATCAATAAGGGGTTGATCAGAAAGGGCTATCATTATCCTCTGTGATTGCTGATTAACTTGCATGAGTCCACAAATTAGAGAGGTACTCATACCCTGCTGGTAAAGCGGGTTGGTGGTAATCTTCACTGGCTTACCGGCAAGCGCTTTTTTTGTTTTTTGTATATTGGCTCCCAATACCACTATAACTTCGTTGACCTTCGAATTCAGTAGATTGTCAATGGTGCTCCCAATGACAGTACTTTTACCGAAAGGTAATAGTAGCTTGGGTTTACCCATACGCTTTGATTCACCGGCAGCCAATAGAATTGCTGATATGAATGGGGATTCTTTTACCTTCATTTATACATGATTCGGATTAGTTTTATGAAATCCATGTAAACATTAAAGTATGACATGTAGGTTGCTATGCCGTCAAACCGTACCCCTTGACGCTACCAGCTATACCCAAGTATGCTATGTCCGTAGAAATGAATGGCAAAATATATTTAGTGGGTGTTGGGCCGGGTAATCGCGATGAGGTAACTCCCCGAGCGGCTAGAGTACTCAAGAATGTGCAAGTAATTATTGGCCATAAGAGCTGCCTTGACCAGTTGTGGAAAGCTGTAATCGGCAAGGAGGTAATAGCTAGTGAAATGACACCTGTTGAGCGGGCTGCAGTAGCCCTAGAGAAAGCCCGACAGGGTAGTGACGTAGCGGTAGTTAGTAGCGGTGATATAGGCATCTATGCTTTTGCCAGTACCTTTTTCAACCATCTTAGGGATACAAGTTCGGAAATGGATGTGGAGGTAATCCCGGGTGTAACTGTGGCTAACGCTGCCGCTGCACTCCTCGGTTCACCCTTAGGGCACGATATAGCCATCATTAGCCTCGCTGACCAGGCTACCGAATGGGAAAACATAAAAAAGCGGCTCATCTTGGCAGCTCAAGCCGATTTCGTGGTGGTACTTTATAATCCGGTAGGTAAGGTAGGTAGTGGGAGGGTGAAAGAGGCTGCTAAGATTTTAATGGAATACAGGGAAACGGTTACTCCTGTTGGTCTGGTTACTGGGGCTACCACAGAGCAGGAGGCAGTTCTGATTACTACATTAGACAAGATACCGGTTGATAAAATTGAAACCGATACCTTAGTAATAGTAGGCAACTCTGAAACTTATATCTATCAGGGGAGAATGATAACCCCTAGGGGGTATATACAGGGTAAAGGTTATTGATCAATTCTTAGTATGATCGGCGTACTTGAATAATCTGTGCCATAATACTTATAGCAATCTCCTCTGGTGTCTGAGCATGTATACTCAATCCAACAGGGGCATGAACCCGGTCTAGCTGCTGCTGAGTTATTCTTTTGGCTTTTAACCGGGTAAAAACGGATTCATTTTTCGTTTTACTACCTATCATTCCTATATATTTAGCTTGGGTTGACAGTGCTCCCTCCAATGCCGCGGCATCACCTTTGTGGCCGTGGGTGACAATTACTATATACCCAGATTTACCCACATTCAATTGCGAGAATGCCTTATCGTAGTCGATCGCAATAACCCTTTCCGCCTCAGGGAACCGCTGAGTAGTTGCAAATTCGGGGCGGTCGTCGACGACCACGACCTTGTAACCCACCAATTTGCCTATCTTAGCTAGAGTAAAGGATATATGACCACCACCCAGAATGAAAAGAGTTGGAGTCGATATGATGGGTTCTATAAAAACATCTACATCACCACCGCATATCATTCCTAGCTCTTCACCTTCCTTTAAGCGGTAGCAAAGATGCTTGGGTTTCTCTTTTTTGATCACTTCTGCGGCTTCTTTTATCACGCGCAATTCTATACTACCACCTCCAATAGTGCCTCGAATACTACCGTCGGGCATAACTAGCATCTTCGCACCTTCTTCACGGGGCGTTGAACCGCTAGCTGAGATAACTGTCGCAAGCGCAGCTTCACCTCCTTCCTCTGTTATCTTTGTTATTTCCTTGTAAAGATCATTATGCATCTAATTCTCCTTATTATTTTTATGGTAGTTATTTTTTCAAACCTGTAACAGTATCAACTAAAGGCTTGGCAGATTGAAGCTGGCAAAGAACAACGCTATTAATTCGTTGACTATCTAACTCTAATATCTTCTGAGCTATATTTTTAGCCTCTCCGATATCCTTGATGAGATCCATCTTGTTGATAACAGGTATTATCCTAGCATCGGGCGGGCTGCCCTTAGTAATACCCTCGCTATGGGTTACTAAAGTAGCTATAGTTTCCGCGGTGATGACTTCTCCAATAGGTAGTCCAGTCAGTCTAGTAACTATTTCTGGGCGGAACACATTTTCCTTATTTAATATTACACCTAAGGCATCAATTCCAATTATTGCTATTACCAGTGTAGTGTTTTGTGGGATTACCGGTTCGGTCGCATTAGGAGCCTTAATCAGTTTCATGCCGGCTCCATCAGCTTCTATAATTATATAATCTGCCTGCTTGCTTTTAGCTATGTTGACTATTGTTTCCGGGCTGATTCCTTTTAATTTGCCTTCAATTGGTAATTTTTCACTGGCTAGGGAAATATGCTGGTATTCTGCTAGTATCCGGGGAAGTTCGTCGAGTATTTTACTACCATCCTTTTCAATTACAAGAATATCGCCACAAGCCTGCCATTCAAATATCTTGGTGGTGGTAGTCGATATTATTCTTGCCTTTTCATTACCCAGCTCTTTAGCTAGAGCTGACATAAGGGTGGTTTTGCCCCCAGCGCCCACGAGGCTAATTACTTCACCTGGACAGATATTGAAAGCCTCCTTTAGGGTTACGGATTTACTTGAAATTGAATTTCCCATTCTAGTGGTTCCTATTTTCTCATACTCAGGTATTTCAGTCCTTCGATTTGCTTAAACATAGCACCTTCGCTAATGCAAGCCAGCATTCGCTTAGCTTCGATTACTTTTACACCACTGATAACATCCACCCCATAGTCGAATAGAATAGGTGATAGTGGGCTGGTAGGTCCTACCATAACCACGAATTTATCTTTACATAACTTCATTATATTTTCGAAAGTATGGTTGATAAGTGAGGTTCCCGTCAGTCCCACAACATCGACTATAGGAAGTATATCTTTAGCTGACTCGGCGGGTAGATCTTCTCCACGAGGTTTTTGCTCCAAAATCCACAACTTTTTGGCAACCTTCTTAAGCCTTTCAGTAAAGGGAAAATGGCCAACTATGGCGACATTCTGGTCTTTTCCCTTTTCAACCAGAATATCGGCGGCGTTGATATTGGAACACTTTGCTTCATCAATATCTAGTAGAGAGTTGATGGTAGCCATGCCGATAGACGCTTCAAGTAGGTTATCGGAAAGAGCAAACTCTGCAAGTTCTATGGATGGCTTACCACGCATCTGACCAACACCCCTTATTCTTCCATGGCAGGGGTGCTCCTGGCGAAAACTAGATGCCATCCCCCAATGTTGTGTCATTACTGCGGTCCACAAAACACAGGCATATACTTCCTGCACTCTGAAGTTATTGTCTAGATTTGAAATCAGGTCATCTAATACTTTCATTTTCTCTCGTTAAACCTTTTATAAGGGCTTTTCCGTTTGTTTGTGGTTACACTTGCACTCATAGACCTTTATTCTTTTAAGTTTGAGTATCAAAAATACTTCTTTGCCA
Source organism: Dehalococcoidia bacterium (assembly GCA_020351185.1). Taxonomy (GTDB): domain Bacteria; phylum Chloroflexota; class Dehalococcoidia; order Dehalococcoidales. The sequence goes on from CP070729.1 coordinate 364,267, forward strand.
ACGATCAACTCCATATCTTCGGAGATGTCACGTGGTATTTCAGTTTGTAGGGTTTTATCCCCTACCTTGACTAGCAGCCTTTCCGTGGTGCCGGATGGCTTGATATCGGTGATTATTCCCTTAAAGCGATTCATATGTGGTCCGGGTGGTTGAGTATCGGAAATATAAATGTCACGTGGAAAGAGCGCAATTCTTTCTATCGAATTTCCATCGTGGGGTATTACGATACGTAGTCCACCGCAATCGACTTCCATCAATCCCTGACCAAGATAACTGCAACGGTCACATTCTAGGATGTTGGGTGAACCGATGAAATCGGAAACTATTGCGTTATCCGGGTAGAAAAATACCTCATCTGGCATGCCCACCTGTTCTAATTCTCCTAAATTGAGGATACCTAACCGATCAGCTATCTCCTCGGCTTCTGTCTGATCGTGGGTGATGTGTATGGTTATAATACCTAATTCATCATGAATCCGCTTCAATTCCAACCTTAGATACTTGGCAGTCTGGAGGTCGAGGGCTCCAAGCGGTTCATCAAGGAGCAGGATTTTAGGCGAAAGTGCCAGAGCTCGAGCCAATGCCACTCTCTGTTTTTCCCCACCACTCAATGACCGAGTATCGCGGTTTAGCAAATGGGTAATAGCCATTAAATGAGCGAGTGATTGGACCTGCTCCGTAATTTCAATTTTTGTGAATTTTGCTTCTTTCAAGCCGAAAGCAATGTTATCGGCTACCTTTAGGAAAGGGAACAGAACATAATCCTGGGGGACATAACCTATTTTCCTTTCCTCTGGTGGTAGTTGGGTTATATTATCTCCATTTATCCATATCTCACCTTGCCTTATTTTATGGAGCCCAGCTATGCATTCCAGAAGAACAGTCTTACCAGCACCTGTCGGTCCTAAAATGACAAAATATTCTCTGTCACTTATAGATAGGTTGATGTTTTTTAAGTGGAACTCTTCTAGGTCAATTGAAAGATCTTTTATTTCTATCATATCTGGTATCTTTTCCTTGTTATTTTTCGCATAATTAGCAGAGCTATAACTGCAATTATTACTAGGAGGAAGATGACCGCTATAGCCTTCTCCACATCGGCAGAAGCTAAACTTAGGAAAATAGCAACCGGCAGTGTTTCAGTCTTCATGGCTGTAGCCCCGGCGAGAGTAACTGTTGCCCCGAACTCACCAATCGCCCTAGCCCAAGTGAGGATGGCGGCGGCAATTAGGCCGTCTTTTGCTAAAGGCAATGTAACCTTTATAAATGCCCTTACTTTGCTTAAGCCCAGTGTTCTGGCCACCTGTTCATATCTCAAATCGATACTGTCGAAAGTGGACTTGAGTAACCTAATCGCTAGAGCACTGATAACAACTACCTGGGCTAGAATAATGCCAGGTACGGCAAAAACAAATTTTATTACGTTATCATCAATACTGGCACCTAGCGGGGTATTAAAAAAAACGAGCAGTATGGCACCCAATGCTACTGGAGATATGACGATAGGTAGATCAAGCATACTGTCTACCA
>CP070729.1:365896-383161 GCA_020351185.1 Dehalococcoidia bacterium
ATTTTTTTTCTCAACTGCAGTTTGGGTACCGGCTGGCAGTTTGCACCTAGGGCGATATCTCTTGCAACTTGAACAATATCAGCAGCAATCGCACTACTCGTCGGTTTTGGACCAGCACCTTCACCGAGAAACGTTACCTTGCCAACAAGATCACCTTCTACCAGAATGGCGTTATAAACACCATCCACCTTTGCCAAGAAGTCATCCTCCGGCAGGCAAACTGGATGCACCCTCACTTCAATAGACTCATTGCTTCTTTTTGCTATAGCCAGCAATTTTATAGCATATCCCATCTCTCTGGCATAGCGGAAATCACGGTTTGAAAGCCGGTGGACGCCCTCACAATAGATATCATCGGGGTGAATTCGGCTTTTGAAAGCTAATGATGCCAGGATAGCCAGTTTGTATTTTGAGTCTATACCCTCAATATCGTTTTTAGGGTCAGCTTCAGCATAACCGAGCTGCTGAGCTTGTTTAAGGGCTATATCAAAGTCTACTCCATCGCACGACATCCTAGTTAGAATATAGTTGGTTGTACCATTTATTATGGCATAGATGCCCTTTATCTCATTAGCCACCAGATCTCGCTGGAATGGCATAATTAGAGGAATGCCACCACCAACAGCAGCCTCATAGTTAAGGCTAACATTTTGATTTTGCGCTATTACTGTCAGTTCTGCGCCGTGCTTAGCAATAACCTCTTTATTAGCGGTGATCACATGTTTACCAGCCGTAAGCGCTTTTTTATGATACTCAAATGCGGGCTCCTCGCCTCCTATAAGCTCAACAACAATATCGACCCCAGGTTCGTTAAAAAATTCATTATCGTACGTTGTTAATAGACTAGGCTCCATCTCATTTGCTATTGGACGGGATAGATCCTGGTCTAGGATCTTTATTTTGCGCAGTGCAATGGGGTGTCCAACCTGGTGCGATAACCAGTCGCCTCTTTCCAGTAGAATCCTGGCTACCTCACCACCAATGACTCCTAAACCCATTAGGCCTAGACCAATGCTCTCTTTTTTCATCTCGCAATACCTCTACCCTGGATTATTAACCAGAGAATTTGCTGATAGCAAATTCCTTCATTTCTTCATCAAGATAACTAATTACTATATTTTCGGGATCAGCAACAATTAAATCAAGCCACTCCTGCATAGCCTGTTCAATTAATAAATCCCTATCCTCTTCAGAAATTTCCCTGAAATCGCTATCGGGTATCTTAAACAACCAGTATCCCCCCTTGGTATCCATCGTTTCATCCCGGATAGGTTCACTGATCTTGTTTATTTCAGTCTCTGTATTAAAAACAAATTCATCGAAAGCATCACTCACGCTACCCTCGGTTAGCCAGCCAAGATCAGCCCCATCTTCATCTGACCAAAGCTGTGAATACTCCTCGGCTAGAAGTGTGAATTCTTCACCATTTGATAGTCTTGACAGCATAACTCGAGCTTCTTCTTCACTCGATAGCATCATAGCCTGAACACGAGCTTCCCCCGTTTCTGCATTCCTTTCTAACACTTCGACTATCCAGTAACCCAAGTTTTTCAACTTTTCAGCATCATAGACTGGAACAACGAAATCACCTACTGGATAACTGAAAATGTAATCTTCAAGTAAAGATGTGACTAGTAGTTCGTTTAAAATACCCTGCGGCTTCCAGCCAATGTCACCGCTCTTTTCCTTTGTATAGCTATCCATCGATAATTGACCAGCTAGTTGACTGAAACTTTCACCGGCAACTAATCTGTTTCTAACATCGTTTGCTTGAGTCTCACTTTCAAGCAAAAGTGCCATTATATAGCGATGCTCGGCAGATACTGGTATCTGTTCATTGAAATAGCCTTCTCTAAGCTCTTGCACAAGCAGCTGGGTCCGGATTATATCTTTTACCGCCTGATTTCTGGGTAGCTCACGACTGTTTAGTTCTTCATCAATCTCATCATCGCTGACAGTAATATCCATCTCCATAGCTTCCTGTATTATAAGTTCATTTCGCTGGATGCCCTCGGTAATTATATCAAGATAGAATGACGCCTGCTGCGATGGTAAACCCGCCAGTTGATAATTTAAGGCATCTATATAATAAGCCATGTCGAACAGAGTATCATTAACCTCAATTACCGTTTCTTTAAACGGTTTTTCCTGAGGAACATACCATTGGAAATATATTACGGCTATCAGCAAACCCAGAGCCATGATTACAACAGAGGTACCGAAGCCTATGATAAGTCTTTGTCTTCGTTTTTGCTTCTGCCACCGGGAAAGTTGGCGTTTGGTCGGTGTGCGCTTGGGTTTTTCAATTCTTTTTTTAACCAAAAAACTCCTCAACTCCTTCGTGTATAGTCACTTATCCCGGATTCTTTCTTATAAAAATATCCAGACTGCTCACCTTTTTCACACCCTTCAGGCTGTAAACCATTCTTGTTATCAGATTGCTTATTATCTTTCTGGGGAAGCTCTTCAAGGTTAAAGGTTTATGGTTAACATACACAGCTAGCCTACCCCTATGAGGCTTGATAAAACCCTCTTCAAGCAAATCTGCCAATTTTGCTATATCCCGGTTAGAAAAATGGCGCACATCTGTTTCCGCAGACTCATCACTTACCACCGCCACTAGCCTTTTTATGCCCTTCAGCGGTGTCTTATCTCCTCCGTAACGTACTTCTATTTTGGGTGTATCAGCCTGTTTAAAACCCTCTGTTAATATGATATCGTAATCTTCACCTAGTAAACGGCATATATCGCTAAATGTATCGGCGGTTGTTATGGGCTTAATCAAAAGTGCTTCATCAGAGGATACAACCAAGGTGGTATCGCTGCCAGCCCTAAGGTGGCGCCAGCTATCTTTACCCGGTTTAAAATCTATTTCCTGAGCATGTTTAATGGTAGCTATGTAATAACCCCGCTGTTTCAATTCAGTAACCAGCTTTTCTACAAGGGTTGTCTTGCCTGATTTAGACCTGCCAATAATTGAAACTACGGGTGGCATCACTTGCTGTCCATATCAATAACTATAAACCAACTTATTATAAATGGTAATCATATTGAGTGCAATTAAACCCTTCCCAAATAATCCGTGATATAATAGATTTAAACCTTTAGTAATCCAAAAAACCCAGTTCCGAAAACCGGAGTATCATACATGAAGGCTGTTATTCTCGTCGGTGGATTAGGCACTAGATTACGACCTTTATCAATTAATACGCCGAAATCAATGATGCCAGTAGTCAACATACCGTTTATTGAGTACGTTATCCGCCGCCTCCAGGGAATTGGGATAAAGGAAATAATTCTAGCTATCAGCCACCTGGCAGAACCAATCAAGAAGTACTTTGGTGATGGTAGCCGCTTTGGTATCTGTATCAACTATACAGTAGAGGAGACAGCGTTGGGAACGGCTGGGGCAGTAAAAAACGCCGAGCAATATCTGGGTTATGAATCCTTTGTTATATTAAATGGGGATATTTTTACCGACCTTGATTTATCCACCATGGTATCCATGCACATACAGCGTAGGGCAAAAATTACTATTGCCCTCACGCCAGTAGTAGATCCTATTCACTATGGCTTAATAGAAACAGACATAAAAGACCGAGTGATGCGTTTTTTGGAAAAACCCAGCCGGGAGCAGATTACAACCAATATGATAAATGCTGGCACCTATATCATGGAGCCAGAGGTTTTGAATTCTATCCCAAAACAGAAGATGTTCAGCTTTGAACGCGAAGTCTTCCCACCCCTATTGCAGAAAGGGGAACCGATATATGCTTTTCCATCTTCAAGTTATTGGATGGATATTGGTACCCCACAGAAATACCACCAGCTCAACCGCGACCTGTTGAACGGACAAAGCAACCAGTTTAGCTTCAACAACGACAGTCACATTTTAATCGGAAAAAACGCCACCCTCCATAATACGGTTGAAATAACAGATTCAGCAGTTATCGGCAACAACTGCTCCATTGGTCAAAATGTAAAATTAAACGGGGCGGTGATTATAGGAGCTAATAGCATCATCGGTGCCGGAGCTAAGATAGAGGATTCGATTATTTGGCGCAATACCAATATAGCATCCGAAGCTACAATAAGGCATTCTATAATTGCTAATAACTGTTATATTGGCAAAAGAAGCAGCATCCTAAGAACCGTTATTTCGAATAACGTATCCATAAGCGCTGGTCGCAGACTGAAACCGGATAGTAGCATCTGGCCGGATACCTACTTGGATAAGAATTAAACAGTCATCACTCACTGACTATTTTGAAACATTTTCTTCCGTTTAGCTGTTTGAGCGCCAGTTTGCATCTGTGATACAATTTTCTTAGGAGTAAACATGTGTTTGAACGACTTGAAACGATAGAAAAGAAATATTTAGAGGTTGAAAAAAGGATAGCATCGCCAGAGATAGCCTCCGATCCTAGGAAACTACAGGTTTTAGCCCAAGAGAGGGCAAGTCTAGAAAATATAGTCGCCCTATATCGTAATTACAAAGAGAAAGCCAGAACGCTTGAGGAAACAAAAAAATTGCTTAACGAAGAACTGGATGATGATATGATGGCTATGGTCAAACATGAAATAGAAAGTCTGGGATCACAACTCGAAAGTCAGCTTCATCAACTAAAGCTAGGGCTATTGCCCAAGGATGCCAATGACGATCGGGATATTATCATGGAAATAAGAGCTGGGACTGGTGGTGATGAAGCCGGTCTTTTTGCCGCCGCCCTCTTCCGGATGTACAGTCGATACGCACAGAACAGGAAATGGGAAGTAGACATCATCGATGCCAATGAAACCGCCATCGGCGGTATAAAAGAGATTATTTTTGAGGTCAAGGGTAAAGGGGCTTTCAGCCGCTTCAAATATGAAAGGGGTGTTCACCGAGTGCAGAGAATACCCACAACCGAATCCTCCGGCAGAATCCACACCTCCACAGCCACCGTTGCTGTACTACCCGAAGCTAAAGAAGTGGAGGTGGATATCAATCCTAAAGACGTCAGAATTGATATCTTTCATAGCGGTGGTGCCGGCGGTCAGAACGTGAACAAGGTAGCAACTGCAGTGCGCATAACCCATCAGCCAACTGGTATTGTGGCCGTATGTCAGGATGAACGTTCTCAATATAGAAATAAAATGAAGGCTATGGCTGTCCTTCGAGCCCGGCTGCTCGACATCGAACAAAGAAAGCAGGAAGGTGAAATAACCGATCAACGTCGCTCACAAGTTGGCAGTGGTGAGCGTGCCGAGAAGATAAGAACTTACAACTATCCCCAAGACAGAATAACAGATCATCGAGTTGGGTTGTCAATGCATAACTTACCCAAGATTATGGAGGGAGAACTTGACGAGCTCATTGACACTATCGCTACAAGCGAGCAGGCAAAGCAGCTAGAGGCACAGTTGGTGTGAGATTAAAAGAATTTTTTTACCATACACGACAGGTTCTAGTGAATAATGGCATTGATGATGCTTCCCTCGAAAGCGAGCTCTTGCTTAGGCAAACCTTGGGTATAGATCGCGTGCAATTCTATCAGAATCTTGAGCAATACATCACTATAGAACAACGGGAAATATTACAAAAGCTTCTGCAGCGGCGTTTAAGGGGCGAACCGTTTGCCTATATTAGAAGCTATAGTGAGTTCTATGGTCTCAATTTTTATGTCAACAATAACGTCCTGATACCGCGCCCAGAAACTGAAATCCTTATAGATATTCTCTTGAATAAGGCTCAAAAATACCACAGACCCTTCATTGTCGATGTAGGTACCGGTTGTGGCAATATCGCCATCAGTGTAGCCCTTAACCTACCACAGGCAGAAATCTACGCTATGGATATTTCAGCTCCTGCTTTGAAGGTAGCCCGACTAAATTGCTATAGATATGGTGTAAGAAATAGAATAATACTTCTTCAAGGTGATATACTCCAACCACTGCTCTGCCCAGTAGACTTCATTATTGCCAACCTACCTTATGTTAAACGCTCCGAACTAGACAACCATAGCTATGAGCCACAGTTAGCACTGGATGGAGGCACGGACGGACTAAAAAATATCAGACGGCTATGTCATCAGGTAAAAGGCAAGTTACTACCTGGAGGTTGTTTATTGATGGAGATAGGCAAAGGGCATAAAAAAGCGGTAGTTGCCTTTTTAAACAAGCTCTTCCCGACTGCTCGCATAGAGGTAATACCCGATTTAGGTGGTATCGACCGAATTGTAAGCTTGATATTACCGCGGTAAAAGTATTCATAGGAAAATACAAAAAATGAATATAATTGTCTGTATAAAACAGGTTGTGGATCCTGAAGCACCGCCAGCCCATTTCAAGGTCGATACAACCACTAATAGGCTTATTTTGCCAACAGATATTCCACCGGTAATCGATCCATATAGTGAGTATGCATTGGAAGCAGCTCTTCAATTGAGGGACAAATACGCTGGTAAAATAACTGCAATCAGCCTTGGCAACAATCTTCAAAAAGAAGTAATTAAAAAACCTTTATCAATGGGGGCTGATGAACTCGTCCTGGTTGAGGATGAATTGTTTACCAGCAACGATAGCTGGTCCATAGCTAAGGTACTAGCGACAACAATTATAAAGATCGGTGCATATGACGTTATTCTCTGCGGTCGTCAATCTGCAGATCGAGATGCTGGGCAGATAGGTTCTGGTATTGCCGAGATACTCAAGCTACCCGTTATCACGGTGGCTCGTAAAATAGATATCGACGGTACTAAGGTTTTAGTTGAGCGGGTAACAGACGACGGTTATGAAACTATCGAAACAACATTACCAACGGTGATTACCGTAAGTAACGAAATCGGCGAACCTCGATACCCGACTATAAGGGGTATCATGGCAGCTAAAAAGAAAGAACCAACTATCTGGAAGTCAGTTGATCTTGATATAGAGTCTTCTCAATCTGGAATCGATGGTTGTCGTAGTCACCTTGTTAAACTACTCAAGCCAGTATACGAGGGTAAATGCGAATTTGTAGATGGAGAGATTCCAGAAGACGCGGCGAGTAATCTTTCTAAGAGGTTGAGGCAGGAGAAAGTACTTTAGGTAATCTTCGAGAAGGAATATAAATTGACTGAGTATAAAGGTATTATGGTGCTAGCTGAATCTGCAGAAGGTAAGCTAGCGAGTATAACCCGAGAAATACTTGGTTGCGGTCAAAAACTGGCCAATGAGCTTGGCGAGGAATTGACCGCCGCTGTTTTAGGTAATCACGTTGCTACATTAGCCCGAGAAGTTATTATTCACGGTGCTGATAAGGTTTATCTTGCTGATAATCCAATTTTAGAACATTACACTAATGAATCTTATACTAACTTTATGGAAGTCATAGTAAAGCAAGTAATGCCCAAAATCCTGATTTTAGGACAGACCGCAATAGGGCGCGATCTGGCACCTAGTTTGGCTTTCAGGTTGGAAACATCAGCGACCACTGACTGCATAGAGCTTTCTATCAATATCGAGTCCGGAAAATTGCTACAGACTAAACCCATCTATGGTGGTAATCTTATCGCTACCTTTACTAGTGAATGCCATCCGCAGATTGCGACCGTAAGACCCAAAGTATACCCGCCAACGAAGCCAGATAATTCAAGGCAAGGAAAAATTGTAAAAATCGATACCGAGCCAGAGATAGTATCTACCAGAACGAAGGTTATTGATAAGGTATTCCAAAGCAAAGAAGGAATCAGACTTGAGGATGCAGCAGTTGTTATTGGCGGGGGTAGAGGTATTGGCAGTGCCGAAGGTTTCAAGCAGCTTGAAGAGCTAGCCAGATTACTCGGTGGAGCAGTTGGGGCTACTCGTCCTCCCTGCGACAACAACTGGATTGAAGAAACTGCGCAGATAGGATTGACTGGCAAGATTATCGCCCCCAAATTTTATATGGCCGTAGCCATTTCAGGCTCAAGTCAACATATAAGCGGTTGCAGTGGAGCGAAGAATATTATCGCTATCAACAAGGATGCTGAGGCTAACATTTTCAATGTTGCTCGCTTTGGCATCATTGGTGACTGGAAAAAAATAATACCGGTATTTACCGAAAAGGTAAGAGAACTTTTAATGGAATAAAGTAACAGTTAAAGGTGAACTTAACTCTTATCTGCTTCTTTTTCAGCTTTGCGTTCATCTATTATTTTCTGGCTGATATGCATGGGCACTTCCTCAAAATGACTGAATTTCATACTGTAGGTGCCTCTTCCTTGTGTCATTGATTTTAAATCTATTGCATAGCGCAACATCTCAGCCAGCGGAGCTTGAGCCTCTACAATATTATTGCCGTCTGCAGGATTCATTCCCTGCACGCGAGCACGCTTTGTATTTAAATCACCCATAATATCGCCGGTAGAATCGCTAGGGACTATAACCCTGATATCCATAATCGGCTCAAGCAAAATCGGCTGTCCATCCGAAAGTCCTTTTCTAAAAGCACCAGCTCCGGCAATCTTAAAACAGATCTCAGAGGAATCCACCGGATGAAAACTACCATCAAATAGATTTGCTTTTACATTTACAACTGGATACCCAGCCAGGACACCCTGCTTAGCAGCCTCGTTAACGCCTTTCTCCACTGCCGGGAAGTAATTTTTAGGTACAGAGCCACCGACTACTGTAGTGGTAAACTCATTAACACTGTCACGTGACAGCGGTGTCAGCTCTAGTAGTACATGGCCATATTGACCATGCCCACCGGATTGTTTTTTGTGCTTGTACTCTGCTTTTGCTGATTGGGTAATTGTTTCTTTATAAGGTACTTTCGGAATAGTTAGTTCAACACTGACACCAAATTTGCGCAGCATTTTCTCAGCGGCAACATCCAGCTGGGTGTCACCCATACCAGATAATATTGTCTCGCCAGTATCATTGTCACGATGCATACGCAATGTTAGATCTTCTTCGGTCAGTCTTGCTAGCGACGAACCCAGCTTATCCAAGTCTGCCTTGGTCTTCGGATGCACTGCTACACTGTAAATCGGTTCGGGGAAGGTTACTGGCATTATCTTCACTGGTTTATCCTGGTGACCCAGTGTATCTCCAGTAACGGTAATATTCAGTTTGGCGACTGCACCTATATCTCCCGCTCCAATCCTCGGTACTGGCTCCTGATTTTTACCTCTCATTATAAAGAGTTGTCCAATTCGCTCAGTGCTGCCCTGATTTACATTCCAAACCTGTGAATTACTTTCAATAGTACCCGAAAAAACACGAAAATAAGTCAGCTTACCTACATATGGATCAGCGCTTGTTTTGAAAATCAATGCCGCAAGCGGAGACTCTGGTTCGGGTTTAACATCGCGTATTTTAGAGTCGGTGGTGGTTACAATCTCAGTTTCAGCTGCCGATGGCAAGTAGTTACAAATAGCATCCAATAGTTGGCGAACGGCTATGTTCTGCAATGCCGAACCGGTCAGTACCGGTATGATTTTACCGCTTGTAATCGCCTGTTTGAGACCTTTCTCAAGTTCCTCTCGGCTAATTTCTTCGCCTGCAAGATATTTTTCAATCAAGACATCATCAACCTCAGCAATCGTTTCAATCATCTTCTCCCGCATGGAATCCACCTGGTCTTTAAGCGATGTTGGTATTTCACTTTCCTCAGCTTCTTCACCGATATAGCATTTTAATTTTAGGAGATCAATGATACCTTTAAAATCGTTGTGAGCACCGATAGGTATCTGGAGCGCTATGCATTTATTACCAAAGCGTGATTGTATCTGCTCAAAAGTTCTGTTGAAATTGGCGTTTTCGCGATCTATCTTGTTGATGAAGATAAGGCGTGTCAAACCGGCATCTTCACTGTATTTCCACGCTTGCTCCGTGCCAACTTCAATACCCGCTGCTGCCGAGACGAGTATTATGGTCGCTTCACAAACTCGTATTCCCCCCATTACCTCCCCCACAAAATCTGAATAACCGGGTACATCAACAAGATTAATCTTTTTATCTTGCCACTGGCAGGGTAATAGTGTCAGATTGATGCTTATTTTACGTTTCATTTCATCTGGATCGTAATCCGATGTAGTGCTGTCGGCATCAACCCTGCCCAATCGACTAATTGCTCCGCTAGAAAATAGGATGGCTTCCGCAAGCGAAGTCTTACCAGAGCCGCTGTGAGAAAGTAAAATGATGTTATGAATATTATCCGGCTGGAATTGTTTCATCTGACCACCTTTATCATTCGTTCAGCAATTATTATAAATAAAAGACGCCGAAATCAGCAAGTAATCTCATGGTAATTGCTTTTACGGCGTAACAAAGGAGTATATGTTGCATTGCTTTTGCTGTGATAATTACTCTTCTTCCATCCAAGCATCTTCACCGATCAAGGGAACAAAGCGACAACCCCCAAGATTATATACAATATTTTCTTTTTTCTGCTTTATAATTTTATACAGATCTTGGTCATATCGTGAACCAACCGGAATTACCATACGGCCTCCTGTTTTCAATTGCTTAACCAAGATTTCGGGTATTTTAGGTGCTCCCGCGGTAACTATTATGGCATCATAAGGCGCCTCGAGTTGCCAGCCTAGCATATGCTCTGCAATGTGTATCTTTATATTTTTATAGCCCAGTTTGCTCAACACCTCATTAGCTGCAACCGCCAAGGCAGACATCCTCTCGACGGTTATGACTACTTTTGCTAACTCTGCTAATATAGCTGCTTGATAACCGCTACCTGTACCCACTTCTAGAACTTTTTCCTCACCAGTTAACTCTAGAGATGCAGTCATTAGGGCAATTATGAAAGGTTGTGAGATTGTCTGCCCAAAACCAATGGGCAGTGGCCTGTCCTCATAGGCTAAATGTATCTCGTCTTGGGGTATGAAAAGTTCACGCGGAATATGGGACATTGCGGCCAGTACCTTTTCATCTTCTATTTCTACACTCAGATGCTTTATTAGATTGGCTCTTGCTGCTTCAAAATCCATATCGGCTTCCAATATTCAGAGGTTTATTTTAGGGTAATTGCCAACACTATTAAAACAACCAACATTAGACCAGCGAAGATCCCTATTCTGCGCAATTCAAAAAACAATTCGGTTTTTTTAATCTGCAGCTGAGATTTCTCTGCCAAACCTGAAATGGCCACTTCAGGGATTGCGGTAGGAATTTTTTCAGGTATGGTTACTATTTCCTGTTGGGAGATTACAGCCTGATGGTTTCGTCTGCCTTTCTTGATTTTAATTGGCTGCTTAAATTTTCCCCTTCGCTTCCGTGATTTACCAGGCATTAAATCCTCCCTGTGTTAAGGTTAATCGGCCTGCTTGGCTCTGGGATGAGCCTTATCATAGGTGCGTCGGATATGTTCTGATGTAAGATGGGTGTAAATCTGTGTAGTAGAAATATTGGCATGCCCCAATAGTTCTTGGACAGATCGTAAGTCAGCTCCACCGCTAAGCATATGGGTAGCAAAGCTATGCCTTAAAGTGTGCGGAGTAACCTGCTTGCCCAATCCAGCTGATTGGGCATACGCTTTTAATATCTGCCATAAACCCTGTCGTGTTAGTCTATTTCCGCGCAGGTTGACAAATAGAGCCTGCTCGATATCACTATGAACAAGATTGGGGCGCACATGTATTATATAATTCTCCACCGCCTTTGCCGCTTGTTGATATATAGGTACCAACCTCTCTTTGTTACCCTTTCCGAAGCAACGTACAGAACCACCCTTAATATCAATATCATTTAGGTTTAGTGATACCAGTTCACTCACACGCATACCACTGGCATAAAGTAGTTCTAGCATTGCCCTGTCCCTTTGAGCTTCGGGTGTTGATGACTTGGTTGGTTGATCAATTAATTGACGTACCTGGCTTATTGATATAGCATCGGGCAATGGTTTACCAACTTTGGGTGAGGTTATGTTTTCCATTGGGCTGCTTTTTATCTCGCCCTCAGCTGTTAAAAAAGCGAAGAAAGATTTGACGGCCGCTACTTTACGAGCAACAGTAGTAACGGCATAATTTCTTTCTTTAAGATCAAGAAGGTAACTCAACATATCCTGACGCCTGAAATGATTCCATGATGGTATAACACTTCTCTTGTTGGCTTCCGAACTAGCAAAGGCAGCAAGTTGGTTAAGATCATTACGATAAGCTTCTATAGTATTACCGGAAAAACCTTTTTCAACGGTGAGGTAGTTCAAGAAACTAACTATTTCTTCTTTCACTATTTCCCCCAACTAGTGGATATTGTATCTTCATTTTAACATAACTAAATTAAAATATTAAACGGGAAAATGGTATATTAGTTATCTTGACTGGATATATCCCTAGAGATATCATATATTTTGGGCTAAACAAAGGGGGGCTTTAAATGAATGATAAAAACGCCAACTTAAGGACTTCTTATGAGCATGTAAAGATATTAACAAAACCACTACCTGAAATACTCGATGAGATGGAATCCAATATCGCCGCTGCTGCAGAGGCCGCTCGGCGAGCTGAAGCAGCAGCTAGGCAATCAGGAACTGCCGCCAAAGCTGCCACTAGTGCATCTGATGAAGCCAGTAGACGAGCAGCCGAAGCTAAAATGGCTGGCGAGAGAGCAGCTGAAGAAGCCACTCAGGCAGCTTCAGCTGCCGCCGATAAGGCAGAAAAAACAGCAATGGCAGCTACCAAAATAGCTGAAAAAGCTGCAAATAAAGCCGAAGAGGCAGGGAGTCAGGCTAGAGAAGCTATTGCTGTATTTAAACAATTGTCAAAGGAAGCCAGCCGTAAAGCTGATGAAGTGCGCAGAGCTGGCGAACTCGCTGCTGAAAAGGCGGCTGTGGCAGCTGCCGAAATCGCAGCTCTCGCTTCGTTTTCTATAGCTGCAATTAATGAATCTACACAAGCAGCAACCAAAATGCTCGCCACCTTACAAGCCAGGGCAAATGCAGCTAGCGAGCATATTAAGGCCCTTGAAAACAGAACTGAAAACGACTAGGGATCTAAAAAGATTTATGTGCCTAAAGTGATATTGCCGTAATCCATACCTCTATACTCTTTTGCTGTTTCCGCATCCGATTAATTGTCATCCCAATCTGGGTATGAATGGCATCATTATAATCCTTCCAACCTCCACTCTATTTTATCCAACATATAGGCTGTGTTAATATTAACTTGTTGATATATGAATAAAATAAAAACAAATCCAGTTATAGAGCTAGCGAAACAACTACCAACCGAGCCTGGTGTTTACCTAATGAGGGACGCTCAGGGGGATATACTCTATATCGGCAAAGCAGCCAACCTACAGCAGAGGGTAAAGTCGTACTTCAGCGTAACTAGCAATCTCCCTTCCAAAACTAGACGCATGGTAGACCTTATAGCTGATATTGATTTTTTTATAACCTCTTCCGAAGAAGAAGCTCTGGTTCTAGAACTAAACTTAATAAAGAGACACTCGCCCTATTACAATGTACGCCTAAAAGATGATAAAACATTCCCCTATCTTAAGATAGATGCAAATGAAGACTGGCCCCGGGTACAAATTACGCGTCACCTAGAAGGTAATGGCAGTCATTATTTCGGCCCATTTGCTAGTGCCAAATCTATCCGTCGAGCACTTAAAGTAGTTAAAGATATATTTCCCTTCCGCCCTTGTTCTAAAAATCTTAAACACCCGCTCTCTCGCCCTTGTCTCGAATATGACCTTCTCAACTGCTCCGCTCCCTGTGTAGGTTTAGTTACAAAAGAAGAATACGCCGAAATAATAAAGCAGCTGATCCTCTTCCTTGAAGGTAAGCAAGAGCAAATCATTAAACGACTTGAGGTTGAAATGAAACAGGCTTCTAATCACCTCGATTACGAGAAAGCAGCCATACTCAGAGACCGCATCCAGGCGGTGCAAGAAGTTATTAACTGGCAGAAAATGGCATCCGTTGTAAGAGGTGAGCAGGATGCAATTGCCTTTGTTAGGGATAGAGACCAAGCCTATGCCCAGGTTTTTTTTACGCGTGGTGGCAAGCTCGTTGGCAGGGAAGTCTTTACCCTTCAGGGTACTAACTCCGCAACCGACAGCCAGATAATGTCTAGCTTTGTCAAGCAATTTTACCATTCCGCTAGCTATATACCACCGCTGATACTACTGCAGCATCCAGTCGATGATAAATCTGTTATCGAAAGCTGGCTTATGCGGAAAAGAGAAAGTAGAATCCGCATCCAAGTACCAAATAGAGGCGTTAAAAAGAAATTGATAGATATGGTGACTGAAAATGCAACCAAGAGTATGCAACAACTGAAAATTAAGCAGGTAACAACTCCGAAAGGTATTAATGACGCCCTTGAGGAGATAAAAAATGAGCTCGGTTTGGCCGATTTGCCGTTTAGGATAGAGGGCTATGACATTTCCAACATACAAGGTCAATTAGCTGTGGGCAGTATGGTTGTTTTCGAAAAAGGCAAACCTAAGAAAGTTAACTATCGGCGTTTCAAAATCAAGACAGTACCTCAGGCCGATGATTATGCCATGCTAAGCGAGGTAATCCATCGGCGTTTTGGACGCTTTAAAAGTAACACACAATCAAACACCGATAACTGGACGGTAATTCCCGATCTCATTCTTATTGATGGGGGCAGAGGGCAGCTAAACTCCGTCAGAGAGTCGATGGATAAGTTGGGAATCAAATCTGTGCCCGTCGTCAGTATAGCTAAAGAGAAAGAGTACATTTATACCCGTAACCATACCAAGCCGATAATATTGCCTACTACATCATTAGGGCTACAACTGCTGCAACGTGTACGTGATGAAGCTCACCGCTTTGCCTTGAGCTATCATCACTTCATGCATCGAAAAGCGAGCTTTAAATCAGCTCTTGATGCTATACCCGGCATCGGACCGCGTCGTAGAAATAGTCTTCTACGCCAATTCGGTTCTATCTCGGTAATAAAGGGTGCTTCAGTAGAAGAGTTGGCTTCCGTTGATGGATTAAACTTAAATATAGCCCGCAGGATTAAGGAATATTTATAATATGCCAGCCAATCTACCACCGCAGTATTTTGAAGCTGAGAAGAGTTACCGGACGGCTAAGAGTCCAGCTGAGAAGATAACTGCCCTTGAGGAGATGTTGTCTATTATGCCCAAGCACAAGGGTACCGATCACCTGCGCGCCGAATTGAGAAGTCGCATTGCCAAACTGACACAGCAGCTTGCAAAGAAATCGGGAACTCAGCGGGCTTCGATGATGATTGAGAAGGAAGGAGCCGCTCAAATAGCCATCACTGGGCTGCCCAATTCTGGTAAATCACAACTCATAGCTAGCATAACTAAAGCCTCCCCCGTTATCGCCGACTATCCACTATCAACACACAATGCCCTACCAGGAATGATGGAATTTGAGGATATTAAGATCCAGCTACTTGATACTCCACCCTTAGGTCCACACACAATACAATGGTGGTTACCACCAATGCTGAGACAAGCTGATGCCTTGTTGTTATTGATCGACATTAGTTACGATCCCCTGGCACAACTCAATCAGATAGAAGCAAATTTAGAGATGATGAGGATACTATTCAAGGGTAGTGTAGCTAAAACTGAAGAGGATATCAGTTACTGGCATAAGAAGGCTCTAGTTGTCGCCAACAAACTCGATATCGATTATAACGACCATAACTATAAGTTACTTCTTGATAACCTACAGAATCGCATATCGGTCGTTGCCATCTCAGCATTACAGAAAAAAGGGCTTGATAAACTCAGATTAGGTATTTATCGAATGCTGGATATAATCCGAGTCTATACTAAAGCACCAGGGGAAAAGGCAGTAGCCGGTGATCCCATAGTACTTCCAAACGGCAGCACCCTGCTTGATGCTGCTTCTAATGTGCATAAAGATTTTGCCGCTAAACTGAGGTATGCCCGAATATGGGGTTCGGGCAAGCATGATGGTATTATGGCAAGTAGAAATCATCTACTAAAAGATGGTGATATAATAGAGCTGCACCTTTAAGGGGGCATTATGTCGGATCGTCAGACATGGCACGATGATTATTGGCAAAAATTAGACAAGAAGACTGCAGAAAGACTTAGGTCAGCCTGTCCACGCTGTGGTAGTTCAAATACGTATTACAATAAGCGCTTTAATACCTGGCGCTGCCAGAACTGCGAACACTCGTTTTTCATAAAAGAACTAGGTGAGGATAAACCCTGGTGGAAACGTATATTGCGTCTTTAGTCATGGGAGATAATCTCTAGTGTTAAAAATAGTTGTTATTTATGATTCAAAATATGGTAACACAAAGCAAGTAGGTGAGGAAATAATCGCCGGTATCAAGGATACAATGGGTACTCAAGCGAAAATGAGCAAAGTCAGGCAGATTAATTTTGACGATATCATTGCTGCCGATGCTATTTT
The DNA here is from genome assembly GCA_020351185.1 of Dehalococcoidia bacterium. Lineage (GTDB taxonomy): Bacteria > Chloroflexota > Dehalococcoidia > Dehalococcoidales. The sequence continues at coordinate 382,260 of CP070729.1, forward strand.
CATCGGTTCACCGAATCATTTTGGCAAAGCTACAAGGAGTATCAAGAAATGCATCGACGAACTGGGGAAAATCAACCTCAACCGGATTCCGGTCGTCGTTTTTGATACCTATATTGGTGGTGATTTTGAGAAAACAGTAAAAAAGATGGAAAAACAACTGATTGAAAAGGTACCCGCCCTAAAGGTAATAACTCCCGGTCTATCAATAAAGGTAAAGGGCGTAAGGGGTCCTATTCCAGAAGAAGAACTGTCTAAGTGCCGACAATTTGGAGTGAAATTAGCTAAACCCTTAAAGGAGTAAGCCCTTATACCAATAAATCACTGACCACTGCTGCAACTCCACTTTGCCCAACATCCAGCGTTATGTAATCGGCCACCCGTTTTACCTCCGGGAAGGCATTGCCCATTGCTACCGCTAATCCAGCGGTTTCAAGCAAAGATATATCGTTTAACCCGTCGCCAATGGCGATTACTTCATTCATTGAAAGACCTAGAAATGCAACTAAACATCGGAGGGCCTCACCCTTGGATACATTAGGATTGATTATGTTTATAAAATCAATCCTAGGGAAAGCCGGTGAGCGGGCAATGGAAAACCGTAGTTTCCCTTTAAACTCATTCTTAAAAAGCTCCGATTTTTGACTTTCTTCCTGTTCTCGTACCACCATTTCTGCTTTAATGATACGCTCTTGCTGCCAGATTCTATTGAAATCGATAATTGTTGGCGCTATACCAAAGAAATCATAGTGGATTTCGTCTGACCAGTTCTGTCTCTCAGCAAAGAATCCCGTTTCATTGTAAAGCTCAAGATAGATACCGTTAGCCCGAGCAAAATCCACCGCCTGTTTTATCAATCTTTCTTCAATTGGTTGGCAATATATCTCCTGATTTAGTGACGGATC
>CP070729.1:383261-404285 GCA_020351185.1 Dehalococcoidia bacterium
ATGAATATTGTTGATCAGGCAGGGGTATTGGCTAAAATAGCTAGTGTGCTGGGTGATAATGATATAAGTATAGCTTCAGCTATTCAGAAAGAGGCTGATGAGACAACTCAAACTGCTGAAATAGTAGTCATGACCCATCCATCATCGGAAAAGGGAATTATACAGGCTGTCGATAAACTTAACCATCTTAATGTGGTTAAAGAAGTCAATAACTTTATACGCGTTGAAGTTTAATAGGTTATGGTAAAACAAGGCATTCTATCAAGGTATAGGGATTTATTGCCGGTAACCGCAAATACCCCTTTGTTTTCACTAGGTGAGGGAGATACTCCTCTTACAAGATCTCCTCAGCTGGAGAATAAAATCGGTTGTGGAAGTCTATATTATAAATTGGAAGGATGTAATCCAACTGGTTCCTTTAAGGACCGGGGTATGGTAGTCGCTATTGCTAAGGCATTGGAGGAGGATAACCGGGCTGTAATCTGTGCTTCAACTGGCAATACCAGCGCGTCGGCAGCGGCTTATGCCGCTAGTTCTGCTTTGGATGCTATAATTGTTATACCTGAAGGCAAGATTGCGCTGGGTAAACTGGCCCAAGCAATTGTTCATGGTGCTAGGATAATTGCAATAGATGGCAATTTTGACCTGGCATTGAAAATAGTTCGCAGCCTGTCTCAAAAGCACCAAGTAACGTTAGTCAATTCCCTTAATCCAAATCGCATTGAAGGGCAGAAAACGGCATCATTTGAGGTTGTTGATGAAATGGGTACTGCTCCGGATTACCTCTTTATTCCGGTAGGTAATGCTGGAAATATCACCGCCTATTGGAAGGGTTTTGTTGAATATTATCAGTTAGGAAAGATAAAGCAGAAGCCGAAGATGATGGGTTTTCAGGCGGAAGGTGCTGCTCCGATTGTTCGTGGTCATGTGGTTGATAACCCGGAAACGGTCGCTACGGCCATACGCATTGGTAATCCAGCCAGCTGGCAGAGAGCAATTGCAGCCCGTGATGAGTCGGGGGGTGTAATAGATATGGTAAGCGATGAGGATATTTTAGAGGCTTATAGTCTTCTAGCATCAAAGGAAGGTATATTTTGTGAACCAGCTTCAGCTGCATCTGTTGCTGGTTTGCTGAAATTGACCCGTAGAGGTATGGATCTAAGTGCAAAAAGTGTGGTTTGTGTTTTAACCGGTAGCGGTCTTAAAGATGTCGATACAGCTACTAGAAAAACACCCTCGTTTACGGTACTTCCAGCCAATCTGGCGGATATAGAAAAGGCTATAGGTTGGGATTAAAGATTACAATAACATGGGAGGGTCTTATGGCAAAAACAATAAGCGATAATATTGGTGCATTTTACCAGCACTACCCGCGGCTGGTCGTTGTAGTTTCTGGCAGTGCTGACGGCAGGGATAATGCTATGTCGATAGCTTGGCATACCTCTATTTCAAAAAATCCACCTCTCTTTGGAGTTTGCGTATCGCCCAATCATTTCACCTATAAGCTTATTGCACAGAGCGGTCAGTTTGGTGTAAATTTTATACCTGATACAAAAGCTGAACTGGTTGCAGCTCTGGGTGGCAGTAAGGGTAGCCAGGTGGACAAATTTTCGACTTTTTCTATTGGTAGGAGTAATGCGCAAAAAATAACAGTACCAATACTTACAGATGCCTATGCCGCCTTTGAGTGTCGACTAGTTGACGATAGACTGTATGGCGACCATAAGTTGTTAGTCGGGGAGGTAATTGCCGTACATTATGATGAGGTAGCTTTTATGGAGAACGGGGTTTTGGATATTGAAAAAGTGAATCCAACCCTGTATCTTGGTGGTGAAATCTACCTTGATACACAGCAAAGCCTACCAAGAACTCTGAACCGAAATTTTTGCGTTGATTGTTTAAGAAAATAATTCGGCATTATTTGGAGGTAACTTGGAGTGATTGATGGGAAAAAGCTAAGGACCTCGGTAGAGTCTATTATTAAAGCAATTGGTGAAGATCCTTCGCGCGAGGGCCTTGCCGATACTCCACGCCGTGTCTCCGAAATGTACAAAGAGCTCTTTATGGGCTTAGAAAAAGATCCTAAAAAGGAGCTGGCGATCGGTTATGAACTTGGACACCGTGAGATGGTGGTCCTTAGGGATATCCCTTTTTATTCGATGTGTGAGCACCATTTCCTGCCTTTTTACGGCGTAGTGCATATCGGTTACATACCCAACAGTGAGGGGCGTGTAATTGGTATTAGCAAGCTTGCGAGGGTGGTGGAAATCATTGCCAAACGTCCTCAGGTTCAAGAGAGAATGGCTACCGAGATAGCCGATGCCATTAACGATGGACTAAAACCGGATGGAGTGGCGGTTGTAATTGAGGCTGAGCACCTGTGTATGGTAATGCGCGGTATAAAAAAACCGGGAGCTAGCGTTATTACCTCTGCACTGAGAGGAAGTTTCCGCCGCAAGGCTGCTAGTCGTGCCGAATTCTTCTCGTTAATCAAGGATAAGTAGGCTACTCACCCATTATCTGTATTACAAGCTTGCGGGAGCGAGGGCGGTTATCGAAATCAAGCAGTACGATCTGCTGCCAAATTCCAAGTAGTAATCTTTTTTGGCTAAAGGGGATTACCAACGATGCCCCCAGCAGAGAAGCACGGACGTGCGAATGACCGTTACCATCACCCCAAGCGCGGTCATGCCCGTAGGGTATGTTTGTCGGCACCAACCGCTGCCACATTTCTTTGAGATCTGATATCAAACCCGGTTCGAATTCTATGGTCGTTAAGCCAGCAGTAGAACCAGTAACGAAGACGGTTACTATACCGCTATCAAGAGTTGATTCTGCCAGCTGCTGCTCAACCTGAGGAGTAATGTCTATAATGTCACACTGCCCCTGCGTATTCAATCCGATGGTTTCTGTTTTTACCAAAGTACACCTCCGTTAGCTGGTGGTTAGATATCTACAAACTCATTCCACAATATTTGGTTAAGTTCAAATACCGGCCCGTCCTTGCATACCTTCTTTAAACCTGACTGCGTCCTGATTGAGCAGCCATAGCATAGCCCAAAACCACAACCCATTCTCACCTCTAGTGAGATCTGTACCTCTTTATCTCTAATTGCTGGTATTTTAGCCATAACGCGATACATTGGGCTGGGTCCACAGGCGAATATCTGATCTGTCCTATCAAGATACTCGGGCAGCATATCCGTTAAGAAGCCCTTTCCCCCCTTTGTGCCATCATCAGTGGTGGTAATGCATTCAATTGATGAGGGTATGAGGTACCGGGGGCAGAGTTGTTTTGCAGTCGTTGCCCCTAGTAGCATTGTTACAGAGCAACCCCGATCTTTTGAAACGCGAGCCATAAAGGGTAGTGGGGCGATACCAATACCTCCTCCCACCAGCAGAATGTTATGACTTTTATCTGATAGACTGAAGCCATTACCTAATGGACCTAGCAGGTCTACATCACTACCTGGTTTTAGTTGTGCTAGTTGGCTTGTTCCCTGCCCTACCACTTGAAAAAGCAGCGCTATACGGTCTCTTACAGGGTCTGTTTGATGGATACTAAGAGGACGCCTTAATAATGTATCCTTGCCGCAATGGAGCATCACGAATTGCCCTGGCCTAGCTATTGAGGCGAAAAAACAATTTTCAAGCCATATTAGGTGAACATGAGGTATAATCTCGCTATTAGAACCAACGTGTGCCATAACCCGGTTCATCCTAACACCTCATTTCGGTATTTGGGTAGTGATTTAATATTGAAAGCCCTCTGGCCGTTAATGAGTACTTCAGCAGCGGCACTAGCAGTATCTAGCGAGGTAAAACAGGGAATGCGTTTTTCGGCTGCAGCTCGCCGAATATAAAACCCGTCCCTTAAAGGTGTCCGACCACCGGTAATAGTATTGACAACACCGTTGACCGTGCCGTCACGTATAATATCAACTACATTGGGGTGCCCTTCGCTCAGTTTTTTGCCTATTGTTTTTACTGGCAGACCAGCTTCTTGAAGGAAGGTTGAAGTTCCTTCAGTGGCATAAATTCTGTAGCCAGCCTTAGAGAAATTCTTTACTAGAGGTAGGGCTTCTGCTTTATCCCTATCGGCGATGCTGAAAAGGATAGCACCTTCTTCAGGGAGCATCAGGCCAGCAGCAAGTAATGTTTTAGCGAGAGCATTGTTGAAATTGAAGTCAATACCCATAACCTCACCTGTGGATTTCATCTCTGGACCTAAGTGGGTATCTGCACCCAGTAGTTTGGACATGGAAAAGACAGGTGCTTTAATGGCACAGAGCTTTCTCGGAGGGAAAAGTCCGCTTGGGTAGCCCTGTTCCTTGAGATTGATACCGAGCATAGCCTTGGTGGCAATATCGATCATAGAAATGCCAGTTACTTTGGAGATAAAGGGTATGGTGCGACTAGCACGGGGGTTGACCTCCAGAACATATACCTTCGAAATACTAGAATTAGTGCTAGGAACGATAACGAACTGGATATTCATAAGACCCTTCACATTCAGTGCCAAACCAATGCGCACCGAATAATCGACAATTGTTTCTACTTCGAAATCGGTGAGATTAATGCTGGGATAGACTGCCATGGAATCACCACTATGTACACCGGCACGCTCGATATGTTCCATAATACCGGGGATGAAAACCCTTTCACCGTCACATACCGCATCAATCTCAACCTCTTTGCCTTCCAGATACTTGTCAACCAGCACTGGATGTCCGGTATCTAGGGCTGCTGCTGCTCTAGCATATATAACCAACTCGTTGTCGTTGTGGACAATCTCCATGGCTCGACCACCGAGAACATAGCTGGGTCTGACGAGGACTGGATAACCGATATGTCGCGCAATATTGAGAGCTTCATCAACTGTAGTTACCGCTGCTCCAGGTGCTTGGGGGATACCCAGGTGGCCTAGGAAGTTCTCAAAACGTTTCCTGTCCTCGGCAAGGTCTATCGTGTCTAGGTTAGAACCAAGAAGTGGCATACCGACACGGGATAGGGATTCAGCGAGGTTTATTGCCGTCTGTCCACCGAACTGAACAATAGAAGGAGTGAAGCCATTATTATCGAGAGTCTCATTCTCAATTATGTCGCATACGCTTTCGGCATCTAAAGCTTCGAAATAGAGACGATCGCTGGTATCAAAATCAGTGGAAACCGTCTCTGGATTGGAATTTACCATTATACTCTGGAAACCGGCAGCTTGTAGTGAGCGAGCAGAATGTACACTGCAATAATCAAATTCTATACCTTGGCCGATGCGGATTGGCCCACTACCGATGACAATCGCTTTATTTCCCGGATTGGTTACGGCTTCGTTCTCTTGCTCATAGGCACTGTAGAAATAGGGAGTGGCAGCATCAAATTCGGCAGCACAGGTATCCACCATCTTATATACTGGACGGATATTCCAATTATAGCGTAGCTGTCTTACCTGCTCGGGGAGTCTGTCAGCCAGGGTGGATACTTGCTTATCAGAGAAACCGAGCCGTTTTGCACGCCATAAGAGCTCCGGTGTCAACGGCTCTGATAAAAGCCTTTTTTCCATGCTAATAATGTTTGCTAGTTTATCCAGAAACCACAGGTCTATTCTGGTTTTTTTAAATAACTGCCGTGGAGTAATACCCCTCCTCATGGCGGCCATTAACGCCCATACCCGCAGATCGTTGGGCTCGAACGGGTATTCATTTACATCCACATCAGCCCACTCTGGATCTTCCCAAAGCAATGATTTTTTACCGAATTCAAGCGAACGCACCGCCTTCTGTATGGCGGCTTCAAAGGTGCGGTCTATTGCCATTACCTCACCGGTTGCCTTCATCTGGGTGCCGATAACACGGTTGGCAGAATCAAATTTATCAAAAGGCCAGCGCGGAATTTTAACTACAAGATAGTCCAAAGCTGGTTCAAAAGATGCCAAAGTTTTTCCGGTTACCGCGTTGGGTATTTCATCTAGTCGCTTGCCAACAGCTATCTTAGCGGCAACGCGAGCTATGGGATAACCAGTAGCCTTACTAGCAAGGGCAGAGCTGCGACTAACACGGGGATTAACTTCGATGACATAATACTTCTGGCTTTCCGGATCGAGAGCCAGCTGCACATTGCAGCCTCCCTCCACCCCCAGCGCCCGGATTATATTCAGGCTTGCCGTCCGTAGCATCTGGTATTCCTTATTTGTCAGCGTTTGACTTGGGGCAACAACAATGCTATCGCCAGTGTGAACACCCATTGGGTCCAGGTTCTCCATATTGCAGACGGTAATACAGGTATTGGCAGCATCTCGCATGACCTCATACTCTATCTCCTTCCAGCCAACCACCGATGTTTCCAGTAACACTTGGTGGATGGGACTAGCGGCCAAGCCAGTAGTTACTACAGAATCTAATTCATCCCAACTATTAGCAAAGCCACCTCCGGTACCTCCTAGCGTATAGGCAGGACGGATAATAAGCGGTAAACCGATCTCTTTGGCTACTCTACGGGCTTCTTCTAGGCTAGTTACTGTCTGGCTGGGTGGCACTGGCTCGCCGATTCTGATCAGCATCTGCTTAAAAAGCTTACGGTCTTCAGCCATTCTAATGGTTTCAATTGGTGTACCTAACGATTTTACATCGTATTTTTCAAGAACGCCGGCTTCGGCAAGTTCCACCGCGAGGTTGAGTCCTGTCTGTCCACCAAGCGTTGGTAGCAGGCCATCCGGGCGCTCCTCCTCTATAATGCGTGTTATTATATCCACTGTCAGTGGTTCTATGTATATAATGTCGGCGATATCTTCATCTGTCATAATTGTTGCCGGATTGGAATTTACCAGCACCGATGTAACTCCTTCCTCACGCATTGCCTTACATGCCTGTGTTCCGGCATAATCAAACTCCGCTGCCTGTCCGATAACGATAGGCCCAGAGCCGATAATCAAAACTTTCGATGGTTTTTGTGGCATACTATCTATTTAATACACCCCATTTCTTTGTAGTTGGATTGTTAAGATTACCAATCTATATTTAGAAACACTGCGTTTCGTATGATATTTCTGATGCAAAATTTATAATGAATTAGGAAGCATGTGATCTTCAATCTACAATTCCCCCTTTATCATCTCCAGATACTTCTTAAAGAGATACATATTGTCCAAAGGACCGGGGGAAGCTTCGCTGTGATACTGGATAGCGAAAATGGGTAGTTCGCGGTGGCGCACTCCTTCAACCGTACCATCGTTCAAGTTAACATGACTCACCTCCAATCCGTTCCTAACCGTATCTGGATCGAGGGCATAACCGTGATTCTGGGCGGTGATATATATATGCCCATCACTTAAATCCTTTACAGGATGATTACCGCCGCGGTGACCAAATTTAAGCTTGAAGTTGCTAGCGCCGAAAGCTCGACCGATAAGCTGCGAACCGAGACAAATGCCCATTATCGGCTTTTTGCCTACCAGCTTCTTGATGGTGTCCACAATATTATCCAGCAGTTCTGGATTGCCAGGACCTGGTGATAACAGGATTCCATCTGGCTGCATCTTCAGTATTTCATCGGCTGGAGTAGTACAAGGCAGGGCGGTTACACGGCAGCCAAGTTGGTTGAGACTGCGTAGGATGTTGTACTTCAAACCACAGTCCAACACAACAATCCTGTACGTGGTATTCATATCGAAAGTTCCCCATTCGTAAGATTTATCTGTCGTCACCTTTTGTACAAAATCAACCGCGCCATAATCAGGTGAGTTAGTAATCTCCTTGAGGGCTTGTTGGGGAGTTTTGGTGGTGGTAATTTTACCCATCATCACGCCAAAAGAGCGCAGTTTGCGAGTCATCGCGCGTGTATCAATACCCCAAATACCGGGAATGTCATTTTCTGCAAGGTAATTATGGATTGTTTTTTCGTTGAGATAGTGGTTAGGCTGGTGACACTCCTCGCGTACGATAAAACCACTGACCTGGATTCTTTTTGACTCCATATCCTGTTGATTGATGCCGTAGTTGCCAATTAAGGGATAGGTGGGTACAACGATCTGTCCTGCGTAAGATGGGTCAGTGAGTATCTCCTGATAACCGACCATGCTAGTATTGAACACTACCTCACCATAGGCATCTATTTGGCTACCGAAAGATAAACCCTCATAGACCGATCCGTCTTCTAAAACCAAAATTGCCCTGTTACTCATACCTTAGCCCTAGGTTTGATGGAATCATCTCTATAGGTAAACTTCCCGTTATGGATAGTAGCCATAACCTTACCCTTAAATTTTTCGCCATTGAGTGGGTTGTTCTTACCCTTTGAGACGAACCGGTTTACATCCACAACCCATTCTATATCGGGATTTAGGATCGTGATGTCGGCTGTTTCACCAACAGTAAGAGTACCCAGCTTACCGAAGTTATTGCCGATAATTTTTGCTGGCTCAGCGGTAAGTTTGGAAATTAGCAGTTTAATGTCGATCTGTTTTTGGTGAACAAGTTTCAACAGACTGCTTATAGCCGTTTCGAAAACGCTCATACCGAAGGGAGCTAGGGCAAACTCGCATAGTTTGTCATTATCCGTATGGGGGGCATGGTCGGTGACGATAATGTCAATAACTCCTTCCTTCAGTGCAGCAATCAGTGTTTCAACATCCTTCTCTGTCCTCAGTGGCGGGTTCACCTTGGCGTTTGTATCGTAATTGATGACCCTGTCTTCGGTCAGGGTAAGATGATGTGGAGTTACTTCAGCGGTAATATTTAAATCCTTCTCTTTTGCCCTACGTAAAAGCTCTACTGAACCTCGGGTAGAGACATGAGCAACGTGAAGACGGGCACCGGTAAGCTCTGCGAGTGCTATGTCACGGGATACTATGTTTTCCTCGGCGGCATTAGGTATGCCGCAAAGACCGAGTTTGGTAGCTATAATACCCTCATTCATCTGACCATTTTCACTAAGTAGTGTGTCTTCGCAGTGTTCGATAATTGGTAGTCCAAAAGCCAGGCTGTATTCCATTGCCTGACGCATCAATCGGGAACTTTTCACTGGTTCACCATCATCGCTGAAGCCAATTACACCGGCTTCAGCTAGCTCACCCATTTCGACCAGCTCCTTACCAGCTCTGGCACGAGAGATACAACCAATGGGTAGCACACGAGTTGCGCCCTCATTAGTCGCCGTAACCTTTATATAATCAATCATCCCTTGACTGTCGAGGGGTGGATTCGTATTGGGCATACAGCAGATGGTGGTAAAACCTCCTTTAGCTGCTGCCCGGCTGCCACTGGAAATGGTCTCCTTTTCTTCAAAACCGGGCTGTCTTAGGTGGCAGTGCATGTCTATAAAACCAGGGCAGATAATTAAACCTTTGGCATCGAGAATGCCATAATCAGAAGCAGGCAATTTGTCATTATTATCACCTACCCAGGCTATTCTGCCGTTAACGATAAGAAGACTACCGATACTATCCATTTTCTGGCTGGGATCGATAATACGACCATTGTTAATAAGAATGGAATTTGTCATTAGTGTGTACCCCCGGAGAGGAGATATAGTAACGCCATGCGGACAGCAACCCCGTTTTTTACCTGCTGGTTGATAAGTGACCTCGGTCCGTGGACTACCGACGATGATATTTCAATGTCTTCATTTACCGGACCAGGGTGGAGAACTATGACATCGTCTTTGGCATGGGCCAATTTCTCTTCAGTAAGCTGGTACATTTTTGTATACTCGCGTAGGCTAGGTAGCAATCCGCTTTGCTGTCTTTCGAGTTGTAGCCTTAGAGCCATTGCCACATCGGCACCTTTAAGAGCCCTGTCTATGTTGGGCTCAACTTCAATATCAGGGAAATTTCCATGGGATTTATCCAGCCCCATTGGTAACAGAGTGAAAGGGCAGCAAAGCTTAACCCGGGCACCCATCTTCGTTAAACCCCAGATGTTAGACCGGGCTACCCGACTGTGTTTGATATCACCTATTATGGTTACCTTTAAATCCTTGAATTTACTTTTATGCTGACGGATGGTGTACAGATCAAGCAGCGCTTGAGTAGGGTGGGCGTGCCAGCCGTCACCGGCATTAATTATGTGTGCCTTGACATGCCTGGCAGCGACATAAGGCGACCCCGAGTGAGGATGACGCATTATTATGATATCAGTACCCAGTGCTTCCAGTGTTTCAAGGGTATCAACAAGGCATTCCCCCTTGAGAACACTACTTGTGGAAGCAGCTAAATTAATAACGTCAGCACTGAGATTTTTAGCTGCTAGATCGAAGGAGGAGCGGGTACGAGTACTGGGTTCATAAAACAGTGTAACGAGTGATTTACCCCGTAGAGCTGGCACCTTTTTAATCGGCCTGGATAGAATCTCATGCATGGCATCTGTGGTTTGCATAACGAGTTCGATTTCAGCCGGTGTGAAATCATCAAGGTCAAGAATGTGTTTATGTTGCCATACTGAGTCTATAGGTATTCCCCTTTTTCCATCAAGGCTAACTCTCTTTTCTTGTTGGATTGTTCTCATGGCTGTTCCTCCTTGGTCGGCGTAGGAATAATGGCCACTTCGTCTGTTCCATCGCTTTCTTTAAGCCGTACCTGGATTTCCTCATGCCTGGAACTGGGCATGTTTTTACCGACATAATCCGCCCGTATCGGCAATTCGCGGTGACCGCGATCAACCAGTACTGCCAGTTGGATTGAATGCGGACGCCCCAGGTCGATAAGGGCATCCATGGCAGCGCGAGTACTTCTACCGGTATAAAGCACATCATCGACGAGTACTACAGCTTTATTATCGATGTTAACTGGTATGTCGGTGCTTTTAACTACAGGTTGCAGCTCTAATGATGGTAGGTCGTCCCTATAAAGGCTGATGTCTAGAGCACCTACTGGTACACTGACTCCCTCGAACCCTTCTATGTTAGCTGCCAGGCGATTTGCTAGCGGTACGCCACGGGTGCGCATACCTACCAATATAAGGTGCTGGGTTGATTTATTGTGCTCGATGATTTCATGGGAGATGCGGGCTAAAGTCCGCCTGATATCGGCGGCATTCATGATAATATTTTTACCCATAAAATTACCTCCTACCCAAACTGGCAAGAGGTACCCTTATGTATTACCATTACCCTTGCCAGCCTCTCGGGACCGGCGTTAAAGGTCACTATTTATCTTATTCTATTATAACAGCCAACGATATCAGAATGCAACTCTTTTGAAGAAAAGCAGAAGAAATTTAGTCAGTCTTTTATTTTATTTTTTGGGTATGTTAAATGACCATCCAGTCATAAAATGTTATACTTTGGTTATAAGTGGACATTCTGACTACACTTAATTCGGCACAAAGGGAAGCGGCTGAGACTATTAGTGGTCCGCTACTTATTCTAGCTGGTCCCGGTAGCGGTAAAACACGAGTGATTACCCATCGTATCGCATATCTTATTAGGGTTTGTGGTATTAGTCCACGACGGATTATGGCTGTTACCTTTACTAACAAAGCCGCTCGTGAGATGGAGGAGCGGCTTAAAAAACTCACCAGTGGCTTTGTAAGAGAATTGACAATCGGCACCTTTCATGCTATTTGTGTTCGTATACTACGCCAAGATGGTGGCTTAATTGGTATTAATCCCCGTTTTGTAATCTATGACCGCGAAGATCAATTGAGCCTTGTTAAGACTGCTATCAAGGAAGCGGGCTTTGACCCCAAACAGTATGCTCCTTCGGTTATCATTTCGGTTATAAGTAACGCTAAAAGCCAGGTGATTTCGACGCAAGCCTTTATTAAAAAAGGTTCCAGTCATTTTGAAGAGGTTGTAGGCCGTGTCTATGAAAAATACCAACGACTTCTGGAGCAGAATAATGCCCTCGATTTTGATGACTTACTGATGAAAACTGTGCAACTATTCGATGAACAACCGGAAGTTTTGGATAGATATAGAAAAAAGTATCAACATATTATGGTGGATGAGTTTCAAGATACCAACTTGGTGCAATACAAGCTTGTTAAACAGCTAGCTGGTGGATACCGTAATATATGCGTCGTCGGAGATCCTGACCAGTCAATATACTCATGGCGCTCAGCTGATTTGCGTAATATTCTCAGCTTTGAGAAAGACTATCCTGAAGCTAAGATAGTGCTGCTTGAACAAAACTATCGTTCAACGAAAGCGATTCTAGAGACGGCCTCCAGTATAATATCCGCCAATCAGGATAGAAAGCCAACAAAATTATGGACAGAGAATGAGCAAGGTGAGTTAATTACTGTCGTTGAAACCTATACTCAGCAGGAAGAAGCCCAATATGTCGTCAGTGAAATAGAGCGTTTATTGGAACGGGATGAGGTTAAGCTGGCTGAATTTGCTGTTATGTACCGCACCAATGCCCAATCGAGGGCTCTAGAAGAAGCCTTTATTCGCTATGGCACTCCCTATAAACTGGTAGCTGGTACGCGTTTTTACGAACGCCGCGAGGTAAAAGATGTCATTGCTTATCTAAGATTTATACATAATCAGCAGGATAGCATTAGTTTACTGAGAATAATCAACATACCCCAGCGCGGCATAGGCGAACGTACACTGAGCCAGTTGAAAAACTGGGCAAATTCACTGAGAGTATCCCTTTACCAAGCTCTTCAGTTAATGGCTAATACCGAAGGTGATAAAAAGCCGCCATTTAATCACCGTATTATCAAGGTATTAAGTGGGTTTTATGAGATAATCGAAGAGCTGGTTGCTGGTAACCAAAAAATGAGTCTTGTTGGGTTATTTGATCTTCTGATAAAGAAAACCGGCTATAAAGAATATCTCCTTAGTATGATCGATGGTGAAGAGCGTTGGGAAAACGTGCTTGAGTTACGTACCGTTGCTCGCCAATATGATAATCTAGCGCCATTCGAGGGACTGGCTACCTTTCTTGAGGGAGTAACTCTGGTATCGGATGTGGATAGTTATGATGAAAGCGTAGGTGCTGTAACACTTATAACTTTGCACCAAGCAAAAGGGCTTGAGTTTCCGGTGGTATTCATCGTCGGTTTGGAGGAGGGCATCCTGCCACATATAAAGTCTTTTGACGATCCAGCGCAAATGGAAGAGGAAAGAAGGCTATGTTATGTCGGTGTTACAAGAGCCAAGAAGAGGGTTTATCTGCTGCATGCTTTTCGTCGTAATCTAATGGGTAGCAGTACAACCAACAGCCCCTCCCGTTTTCTGGATGATATACCTCCTCAACTGGTTGCCGGTGGGTATTCGGGGTTGGGCGAGGAAAGCCAGATAAGAGATAAAAGTGCTTTCTGGGAAAGTGATATACCGGTGGTATCAATGGATATCCCTGAATTGAAAGTCGGTGATAGAGTCCTTCACAGTCAATTTGGTAAGGGTATGGTGGTCAGTTATCATCAGCTTGAAGGTGACGGTGAGGTAGTGGTGGCTTTCCCCGGAGTGGGTGTTAAAAAACTATTGTTAAGCTTTGCCCGATTGGAGAAGGTAGACTAGTTAAGATCATATATTCGTTTATAGTTCGTTATGCTCTATAAACTCCCAGCGTACCATTCCGTCCTCAATTAGCTGGCGGATTTTTTTCTGTTGGGAAGTTAAGTGACAGTGCTTGCCGCTCTTTATCTCCATAATGACAATTTCCTCTGGGTCGCCTTTGGCTAATCCCGGGAAGACAACCATATCTATGGGACTACCGATAAAGCGGGCTTCGGTGGGATCATATTTGAACTCTGGTAGGTACGGAGCTAGTTGTTCGGTGAATTTGCCGCCTAATACTGCCCGACTTTGACTTATGGCCGCTTGGCTTATATGCTGCTTCTCCTGCTCCAGTTTGAATGTTTCAGCTTGAATCCATTGATAAAACCTTCTTTCATAGCGCCATTTAATGAGGTAGTAGGCAAGCATGAAGGTGGTAACGAATATGGTTAAGCTAATAAGAATTATCCATCCAGCTTCCATATATTAATTCACCGCGCGTCTGTTACTTATACTATGGCTACTACCGGGCTTTAGAAGTGGAATGGCGGTAGCACATAGTGGACAATTCTGTGGTTGGTAGACCGGTGTTATCGATCGCATGCAACTAAACAAGGGGACACCAAAATCGTGTTCTTTCTCGGAGCGATCAACTAACACGCCAATACCGATAACTTGGCCACCTTGTTCATTGATAAGTGCCAAAACCTCGCGTATTGATTTGCCTGTGGTGAGTATATCATCCACTACCAATACCCGTTCACCTTGTTTAATGCCGAAACCACGTTTAAAAGCCCTACGGTCGACACCTTCCTTTTCGGCAAATATACCCCTTACGCCAAGCTGTTTAGCTACCTCGTAGGCCAGAATGATGCCGCCCGTTGTTGGGCCTGAGACTACTTCTATACTCTCTTCACTGAAATGTTGGCTAATTAACTGGCATAGCTGTTGGGTGTACTTGGGGAACTGGAGGACACTGAATTTTTCCCAATATATAGGGGAATGCAGCCCTGAGGTAAGCAGGAAATGGCCTTCAAGTATGGCACCGGACTTTTTGAATATATCTTCTACCTTCACTCAATATCTCATGGGAATGAATAGTTTGCCACCCAGCCCCAATCAGATAGCGGCCAGATTGAGAGCCAAGCCTTGCCGACAATTTCATCACGCGGGACCGTCCAGCCACGGCGTGAATCAAAGCTGTTATTGCGGTTATCCCCAAGGACAAAGTATTCGTTTTCTAAAATAGTATTTCCCGAGTAATCGTCATTGGCTGGATCTTCAATGTATTCACTCTCATCAAGTACGAGAGTATTGCCATTTACCTGACGGATGTAAACCACTCCACCTATTATCTCTACCCGCTCATCTGGCATACCTATAATGCGTTTAATATATTCTTCATCCGGATTGTTGGGATTGGGAAAGACAATGATGTCGCCCCTTTTCGGTTCCCCAAACCAATAAGCAGTTTTACTGATAATAATCCGTTGTCCTTCATGTAGATTGGGCTCCATGCTACTATATAATACTATCGAACTTTGTATGGTAACCTGAAGTAATATAAAGATAACGATGGCTATTGCCAAGGTTATCAAAACTTCGCGTAAAATGGGTTTAAACCAGGTTCTCTTTTCTTCCAACTTAAGCTAAATTATAACCCATTTGAGCTGAGGTCGCCAGTTAAGAAGACTCTTAATGTTGCACCCCATTTGTAACGAGCATATAATTGAAATAACTTAGCAGAAAGTTAGTCGTTATTATTATCAGCCATAGCATTAAAATAGTTTGGGAGGTAAAGATGAAAAAAGGCTTATTGCTTGTTTTTTTGTTGATGTTAACACTTGTTGTTGGCGCAGCGGGTTGTAGTAGCTATTTTGGTTCCGATGAAGGTGAGGTCGTAGGCACTATATCCAGCCAACAAAACATCGGTATCTGGGTAACCGGGGTCGGTAAAAGTCCTGTCGTACCTGATATCGCTGTTCTTAGCATGGGTGTTCAAACACAGAAAGATACTGTAGTTGAGGCTCAGCAAACAGCGCTTGAAGCTATGAATGGTTTAATGGCTGTTTTTGATGAATATAATATTTCCGAAGAGGATATCCAGACACAGCAGTTTAGCATTCAACCTGTATACCGGTGGGATGAAGGAGAGCAGATACTGCTTGGTTATGGCGTAACGAATATAGTCACCGTAAAAATTAGAGACATAGTTAATACTGGTGGTATTATTGATGCCGCGGTAGCTGCTGGTGGGGACTATACAAGGATTAACAGTATTAGTTTTGACGTTGACGAGCCGGAAGCTTACTATGAAAGTGCCCGTAAAGCAGCCATGGAGGATGCTAACCTAAAGGCGGAACAGCTGGCTGAATTAGGTGAGGTAAAGCTAGGTAAGCCGAGTTATATTAGCGAATACACCAATTATGCTCCTCCACCAATAATATACCGCGATTTTGAAGAGAGTATTTTTGCGGGAGAAACAGCTATCAGTCCAGGTGAAATAGAAATCCATATTACCTTAGAGATTCACTACAGTATAAAGTAATCTCTAAAACTTATTTGTGTTATTAAACAAGGGGCTGGTTTATTGTCAGCCCTTTGTTTAATTGGGAATGATTTCGTGTCTAATACGTTTGCACTTTCAAAAATGGAGGTGCTAGAATTGTGTTATGAATTATATGCAACAAGCACTATCGTTAGCCAGACTGGCACTGGGGCAAGTAAGCCCAAATCCAGCGGTGGGAGCATTAGTGGTAAAGGATGGCGAGATTGTAGGCAGGGGTTATACGCAACCGCCTGGAAATAGTCATGCCGAGGTGGTGGCTCTGGAACAGGCAGGTAATAAGGCGAAAGGCAGTATCATGTACGTTACGCTGGAGCCTTGCTGCCATCATGGGCGGACACCGCCCTGTACTCAGGATATTATTAATGCCGGAATTAACGAAGTGCATATGGCAATGCTAGATCCAAATCCAATAGTTGCCGGTAAAGGGAAAACAGAATTGGAAGCAGCGGGGATAAATGTTAAAGTCGGGGAATGCAAGCAAGAAGCTAGAGATCTTAACGAAGCTTATGTTAAATATGTTACTACCGGGATGCCCTATATCACCGTGAAATATGCAATGAGCTTAGATGGTAAAATAGCCACCCATAGTGGTGATTCCAAATGGATAAGTAATGAAGAATCCAGGCATTATGCACATCAGCTGCGTTATATCAGCGATGCCATCATGACCGGTGTTAATACCATATTAGCTGATAATCCTCATTTAACTGCTAGATGTTGTGGTGGGAAGGGAGGTAGAGCTAAAAAGCAACCACTGCGCATAATTATTGATAATGAAGGTCGTACGCCGCCAACCGCTCAGTTATTTAAAGAACCAGGTGATACATTACTGGTAATGGGGCGGCACATCAAGCCAAAAGAAATTGAAGGTTACCGCAGGTTGGGTGCTAAAACGCTGGAATTACCATCTTCGAATAATTGTATTGATCTAAAGAGATTGTTAGAGAAACTTGGCGAGATGGGAATCACTTCTGTTCTTGTCGAAGGTGGTAGTATCCTCCACGGCTCCATTTTTGACCAAGGGCTTGCCGATAAGGTGGTTGCCTTTATTGCTCCGATCATCATCGGTGGGGAAAAAGCGAAAACAGCGGTGGCTGGCAAAGGTGTTGCCAGGGTGTTAGACTCTTTTAAGCTAAAACGCATTAGCATAGAAAGATTCGGACAGGATATAATGATTAGTGGTTATATAACTGCTGTTGGTAAGTAGGGGTTTATTTGGATTAGGTATGTTTACTGGAATTGTAGAAGAGGTTGGTAGGATTGCTGTTATCTCAGTAGGTAAGTTGACCATTACTGCAAGTAAGGTACTACAGGGGATGGAACTAGGGCATAGTATTAACGTTAACGGAGCTTGTCTGACGGTAACCGAATTTAATGATAATTCGATATCGGTTGACATAATGCCAGAGACGCTGGTTAGGACAAATATTGGAGTGTTGCATGCCGGTGATCCAGTAAACCTTGAAAGGCCGTTGACGCTAGGTAAGTTTCTGGGAGGACATCTGGTGCAGGGGCATATAGATGGCACCGGTAAGGTAATATCAGTTATAAGAAAGGATACGACAAACCTACTTAGAGTTGAAGCTCCACCTGAAATACTGCGTTATATTGTGGAAAAAGGTTTTGTGGCTGTTGATGGTATTAGTTTGACGGTAGTAGATGTGACAGATGATTCATTTACCGTGTCTATTGTTGATTATACACTTAATAATACAGTTTTAAATCACCGCACGAGCGGTGATGTCGTTAACCTTGAAGTGGATATCATAGCCAAATATGTAGAGCGTTTTAATAAAAATAGTAGTTCAGGCATCAGTATAGAATTCTTAAGAGAACATGGTTTTATAAGTAGCTAAATGAAATAGATATTTCAGAGGGATAATATGGGGTTTGCGTCTATAGGTGAAGCTGTTGAGGATATAAAAGAGGGCAAGTTCGTCATCGTGGTTGATGATGAAGACCGGGAGAACGAAGGCGATCTTGTAATGGCAGCTGAAAAGGTAACGCCCGAAGCTATAAACTTTATGGCCAAATACGGTCGTGGTTTGATATGTGTACCGCTAACCGGTGAGCGACTAGATGAGCTGAAGATCCCAATGATGGTGACTGACAATACATCCCGCTTTACCACCGCTTTTACGGTTTCAGTGGAAGCCAAACATGGCACCAGTACAGGGATTTCGGCAGCCGATAGAGCCATGACGGTACAGGTGCTGGTTAACGATGCAACAAAACCAGAAGACCTACTAATGCCTGGTCACATGTTTCCGCTACGGGCAAGGGAGGGGGGTGTACTGGTTAGAGCCGGGCAGACCGAAGCTGCTATTGATTTAGCCCGACTAGCTGATCTGAAACCGGCTGGCGTGTTGTGCGAGATTATGAATGAAGATGGCACTATGGCACGCCTCCCACAACTTGAAATTTTTTCTCAAAAATTTAAGCTAAAGATTATTAGTGTTGCCGATATTATCGCTTATCGTCGCCGTACTGAGAAACTAGTTCATAAGGTGGCTGAAGCCAAACTACCAACTAGATACGGCGATTTTACTGCCATTGCCTATAAGAGTGATATAGATAATGATGAACATTTAGCTTTGGTGATGGGTAATATAAAAACAAAGAAGCCAGTATTAGTAAGGGTTCACAGCGAGTGTCTCACCGGCGACATATTTGGAAGTTTGCGCTGCGATTGTGGTGATCAGGTTATACAGGCAGTAAAGCAAATTGCTGCCGAAAAACGCGGTATTCTGTTATATATGCGCCAAGAAGGGCGAGGCATCGGATTCCATAATAAGATATGCGCCTACGAGCTGCAAGATAAAGGAATGGATACAGTTGAAGCTAATCTGTCTCTGGGCTTTGAACCCGACCTACGCGATTATGGCATTGGGGCTCAGATACTGGCTGACTTAGGTTTACATAAAATACGGTTGATTACCAATAATCCTAAGAAAGTTATTGGGTTGGAGGGTTATGGTATACAAGTTATGGAGACCGTACCTATCATTATTCCTCCGAATCCGTATAATCGCCGCTATCTGGAGACAAAGCAGAAAAAAATGGGGCACGTCCTTAAGCTAGAAGAGACAACTGAAAAGTAAAGATGTATAATAGGAAGCCACAAGTTATATGAAGGGTAACGTATCAAGGAGGCAATAATGGGTAAGTCATTTGAAGGTATGCTGATAGGTAAGGGGTTGAAGTTTGGACTAGTTGTTTCCCGTTTTAACGACTTTATCGCCAAAAAACTTTTAGAAGGTGCACAGGATGCACTCAGTCGCCACGGCGTAAACGACGATGGTGTTGATATCGCCTGGGTGCCAGGCTCGTTTGAGATTCCCCTGGTGGCGCAAAAGATGGCCAAATCAGGTAAATATAATGCAGTGATCTGTCTTGGGGCAGTAATACGAGGGGGAACGCCTCATTTTGAATATGTTGCTGCTGAATTGAGTAGAGGTATTGCTAGAGTCGCCCTTGAGAGCGGGCTGCCGGTTACTAATGGTGTAATTACCGCTGATACTTTAGAACAAGCTATTGAGCGCGCAGGGACAAAGATGGGCAACAAAGGTTTTGATGCTGCTGTCGATGCAGTTGAAATGGCAAACCTATTGAAAGATATGGGCTAAGATTGGGATTTCTTCTTAGTCCGTGATTTTATATACTATATCGCCTCTTCTAACCCGATCGCTGACCTTTATGCCAATAGCATCCCCCGCCTTGGCTTCGGCAACAGAAGCGTTATTGATCTGCAGCGAATCCACAGTAAACTCCATATCGGTGGTGTGTCCCATAATGTGGATTCTGTCACCAACTTTCACTCCTGCTGTCAATTCAATACCGGCAACTACGGGGTGAGCGAAAAAGTCAGATACTTTCCCAATTTCTACC
The DNA here is from genome assembly GCA_020351185.1 of Dehalococcoidia bacterium. Classification (GTDB taxonomy): domain Bacteria; phylum Chloroflexota; class Dehalococcoidia; order Dehalococcoidales. Next base: position 403,159 of record CP070729.1, read on the forward strand.
TCAGGCATTTGGATGACTCCTTCCCAGTTTGTTGATAGAAGTATACGCCATACTTTTGTTAGAATCAATATTTAAAAGCTATGGCCTACAGTCTGTTTTCAACTTTGACATACCTTTATTAGTAATTTATAATAAATCGCAATTCGTCTTTATTGGAAGGTGGAATTGGCTAAGGAAAAATCAACAGTCAAAAGCCAACAGATACAAAATAGCGTTGAAAAGCTTGAACGTCGCTTAGATATGCTTGATAGACGGCTTGATGATATTGATTCTATGGTTTCTGCGGTAATCGAGAGAGTGATGAGCCAGCCTGTCAATATCGGTATAAGCTGTCCCAATTGTGGAAAGAGTGTAGAGGTTGCACTTATCGGCAACAAGAAACCGCGCCCATAATATTGCGATTAATCTATGGGAACAATTACCGAATCAATAGATAATAATATTGGAGGATAATTATGGAGTTGGTAGCTGCAATTAATAGAGCGAAGTATGATGTATTTCGCTGGAGGTATGAACTTGCCATTCCTAAGAAGATAGCCTTAGCGCTGGGGGTGGCTTGTCTGGTAGGGTTATTAGCTCAGGTTAGATTGTATATTCCTTGGAGTCCGGTCCCTATTACTGGACAAACATTTGCTGTTTTATTAGCTGGCGTAGTGATGGGAAGGCGTTGGGGTGCAATAAGTCTGGTAATTTACGCACTATTGGGTATTGCTGGGGTTCCTTGGTTTTCTCCTCAAGCAGGTATGCCGATTTTCAGTGCCGGTGGCGTTAGCCATCTTGCTGGTCCAACTGGTGGATATATAATTGGCTTTATACTGGCTGCTCTTGTCCTAGGTTATTTTACAGATCGATATGTCAAAGCTAGAGGGTTTTTAAGCATTTTAGGCCTGATGCTTTTTGCTAACTTCGCTTTAATTTATTTACCCGGACTTATCTGGTTAGGAATATGGCTCAATATAGTAAGTGGTACATCGATAACAATTCCGGCTATAATTGCTATTGGAGCTACTCCTTTTATAGTAGGCGATATATTAAAGATTGTCGCGGCGGCTACCGTGGCCAAGTCAATTACACCCAAAAAAGACTATAGCAGGTAATTATTTTACCAATTACATGCTTGATTTATA
>CP070729.1:404385-407471 GCA_020351185.1 Dehalococcoidia bacterium
TCTCCGCAAGGGGACCGTGGGTTCGAATCCCACCCCCTCCGCCATTAGTCCTATTCAATAAATACATCATTTAAATTAGCATATCCAAGAAGGTCAAAATTCAATCCTTTAACATACGGCTTAATCAGCATATAACTTTTCCCAAACCATAGTGGCAGACACGCAGCTTCGCTTACAATAATCTGTTCTGCTTGCTGATAAAGTTCAAAGCTTTCCATCTTATCTTGCTCTCTACTCGCTGCTTGCAGTAGCGAATCTACCTTCAAATTATTATATTCACCTATGTTGTAATCGGAACCACTCGCAAAAAGAACCTCTAAAAAATTTTGCGGATGAGGGTAATCGGCGCTCCAGCCCCAATAATACATTTCGTCTTTTTCTTTTTTAAGCTCGTAAAGAAATACTTCTGGCTCAAGTTGCCTAACATCCACTTCAACTCCCAGATTAATCCGCCATTCTTCTACTATGGCTTCCAATTCAGATGGAATCAGTGCACCCCATCCACCGATTGTAATAGTTATTTGAGGTAAATTAAAAACGCTACCGTATTTTGATTTAGCAATGAGTTCATGAGCAAGTTCATTATTGTATTCGATACCTATTAAATAATTATTATAACCTGGTATACCCGGCGGTAAAATACCATCAGCTTGGATCATCGTATCCTTATAAACTAGTGAAACCAATTTATCCTTGTTTATCGCCATTGAAAACGCACGCCGGATATTAACATCATCAAAGGGTGCTTTTTGGCAATTGAACCCCAAATAAACAAGGCTTAATTCAGGGATTACTTTAAGTTGATCAAAAAATATACCATTAGGGTCAGTTACCTTGTCGATATAATCCACGCCAACTTGTGTTATATCAATCTCTCCTGTTTCATATAAATCCATAGATCTACCTGTCCAAAGATGGAATTTGATGATATCGACATTGTGAATATTGCTTGTTTGATCAAAGTACTTATTTCTCTCCAATACCAGCAGACTGTTTTTGTCCCATTGCTTTAATTTGAATGGTCCACTACCGTCTGGGTTACGCCACCAGTCTATACCGCTATCCACGTTCTCTTCGTTAACAACGAAGGTAGTGGCATAAGTCAGTTTATAAAGGAAATATGATTTAGCCTCTTTGATGGTTAATCTCAGAGTAGCATCGTTAACTACCTCAACACCACTTATATTTTCCTTCTCGCCTGCTATCACTTCAGAGGTTCCTACAATATCGCCCAGGTAGATAGCAGCTGTTTGAGAACCTATTGCTGGATTGCAAGCACGCTCCCAAGAATATTTAAAATCCGCGGCTTTTACCTGCTTCCCGCTATGGAATCGTACATCCTCTCTTAGATAAAACGTATACACTTTACCATCTTCACTGATGTTCCAATCAACGGCTATATCAGGCACGATTTCCATATTATTATCGAAACGAACTAGGCCATTGAATATCTGTAATACGTATGACATTGATGTAGCATCGCCAATGGTTGCTGGATCTAATGAATATGGATCAATATTATGCAGATTAAGTACTTTTTCTTTTGTTGAATTGGTAAATTTATTTACAGGCGTCGTTGTTGCTTGGTTTGTTTCTATATTACAACCTGGCAGGCATAGTAGCATCAATAAAAAGACATAAATTATCCAGATATTAACCAGTCTAAACTTTTTCATTTTTTATATTTAAATTGGTAAAATTCCATTTATTTTATTAATGCCTGGCGATATAAGTTGAAAATATAATCGAACCATCTGTCGTTTAATCCACCCATATCAAAACCATATACTTTGGTTAAAGCCTCGTTATAACTACTACCTACTCTAAAGACATAGAGTAGTTCTAGTATTTTTTCATGACCATAGTTATCAATGAGAAAGTCAACTATGCTCATACTCTGGGCATATGCTAGATAAGATAACTCGGTATCTGCAGAAAAGGGGCTTGCCAAGCTACGAACGGTTATAAGCTCATCACTTAATACCGCTTGTTTTAGATAGCTCTCGAATACTGGTTGCATATCTCCTTCAGCATACATTGACAAGCCCTCATTTAGCCATACAGGCACTGAATTGTAAGGATTATAAGTCATCTGCTGGGTTACTAGGTGGGTTAACTCATGAACTATGGTTCTCCTTCCCCATTCCAAATTATTTGGGCTGATTCCAATAGCCACTGTTCCGTATGTAGTAAAAGCAACTCCTCCTGTCCATTCATGGGGGAATATCATAGAACCCTGCAAATCAGCAACATTAGCATATATGTAGATGCTTACAGGTTCTTGTAAATGGGCACCTGTATCCTCTTGTAACCCATCTAATGCCGTCTGCGCCGTCTCTAGAAGCTGCCAAGCAAAATCTTCGCCACCATGATACCAGTATATGGTTATTTCCCTGTTAGAAATACTACGCCAACTATAGCGCTCATCATTAAACTGAATGTTAGATATTTCTGTCTGAATCGTCTCTTTATCTATATTTCTTACTGTCCACCAGTACTCTATAATGGTACCCGCTGGCAATCCTCCGCTCTTTCTCATATCCCATTTCCAATTGGTTACTATTTTGTTGCTTGGATGAAAATCCGTTATTATTTCACTGGTGACAACAGCGAATTGGTCACGTTTAACTTGATAATGGAGACGTATATCAATAATCTCTGAGTCACTTTCGGTTTCAATCTCGAAAATAATCTGATACGGAAAAGTCATCTCAACCGAAATATTTACAACTCTTATTCCATTATCGGCCTGGACTGCTGCTACCTGCATCAAAACTATCAGCATACCTGTGATTACTATCAAGCTGATTATTTTTTTAGCCATCATCCTTACCCAAACCAGACCTAAGATAGGCCATAATGAATTCATTAATTTCTCCATCAAGCACTGCTTCCGTATTAGTCGTTTGGAATTTCGTACGGTGATCCTTTATCATCTTATATGGATGAAGGATATAACTTCTTATTTGGTTACCCCAACCAGCAATCACATATGCTCCTTTTATTTTATCCCTCTCTTTTCTTTTCTTTGCCATTTCTATCTTTAGTAAGCGTGCTTTTAAAACCATCATTGCATATTCTCTATT
>CP070729.1:407571-431121 GCA_020351185.1 Dehalococcoidia bacterium
AGGGGATCGACGTGCAGGAAGGTTATCATATAAGCCCGTTTACCCATAAAACGTACAGCATAGATACTCTCACCGGGGGCCACATCCTCCAGGGCACCAGTTGCCTTTAATTCTTCATCCAAAACATATATGTTGTTTGTGGAAGTATCGCGATTATCTACATAGCCACTGATAGTGGTTGCGATGCGAAAGTAACCGTCGTATTCATCCATGGCAAATTGATTTATGATGTGTCCCTTTACTTCACCGGTAGCCACATAGTTAACTTCGCCACTGGATAGGGCAAATTTGGTTACCACAGTACTCTGAACATAATCACCGATTGGTTCGCCGAGATCCTCGAACACTGGCCAGGAGGTCTGTGCAATGTAGAGATTGCTCAGTGATGCAAAGACGTTTTCACCACTGCCGACTACAACAGTTTTACCCATTTCTCTAGACTCATCGCTCATTGACAACGATGCTACCGTGATAAAGTTGGATGCCTGCTGGGGTGGAATATAACCAATTTCGCTGTAATTTGCGATGGGTTTTAAGTCGATAGAAGGCTCGATGTCACCGATAGTCTCCTGATACCCTGGGATAATATCAACGGCTAGAGGTTCGGGAGAGATGAAGTTAGGATAGGAATTTATTACAAAATAAACATCAGATCCGATTTTTCGTGAGGTTAGATAACTACCTTCGATGTCAACGCTCTTAAGTAGTACAGGATTTGATCGGTCCTTTATATCGTAAAGTTTAATGGAGACAAGGTTGCCTGGGAAGGGGTATGGCATGATATCCGACATTTCCATACCAGGCTCGATGATGACCGGATCATCCGGCTTCTCGGTTATGGTAGGTTCGTCGGGATAGTAGTAAGTCATACCGAACACTAGTAGACGATCTCCATCTATAAAAAGCTCTTGGGGATTGAAATCTGCAATGGCAACATGGGCCAGTATCCGCGCTGATTCTGCCGGGTAAGCCTCAACCAGGTAGAGGCTGTTATTTGCCATGACGTAGATATATTTGCCGTCTGTTTTGATAATATCAGCCTCATCTACGCCAGCTACCTGGATATTAGTATCGGAGAATGAAATGTCTTTGGCACCATTATCAGCGGCTGCTTGTGGAGCGGCTTCCGCGAACACCATATCCATACCTCCCCAGCCATCTCTTAAGAAGTAATAACCCTGGTTCCGCCCTTCGGTGAAGGCAGTAACTAGTTCCTCTTCGGAGGTAAACATAGGCAGATTGCCAGAGTTGGGGGTGGGATTTTCGGTGTTGGTTGGAGAATAAATTGGGTTACAACCGATGGTGGCCAGCATGATAGCCAGAACCAAAGCAGAGAAATAGTAAAGCTTATTCTTTTTCATAATGTTTTAACCTCGCTTTAATGTTATTTACTCTTATTAACGAAAAAATCTCCATTTGGTTAGCGCATTGAATATCTATTAGCTGAAATTGCTCAGGATAATGTATGCGTTGTGGATTGAATAGTGGTTTGAGCCAAACTAGCTTTTACGCCCTTATCCCAATCATGAAAGAAAAACAAACCTCATCTACATGAGTGTCAATGTTGGTGGGCATTGTTTCAAATTGTATTATCTGATGTAAAACTAAACCTCCAAACGGGTTAGATTGATCCGAACCATTAAATCCGAATTGCATCTTTCGGGAGCGATTCATCCGAAATATTCGAATATTTAAAATCACCTTTTTGTTACCTATACGTTCTATTCAATAGAGAATATGCAGTAACACAGGAGGAAACTATGATGAATAAAACATCGAATGTAATCATGATTTTTGAGGATGAAATCCAGAAACTGGTATATGAATGGATGGTTATCCCTGATTGGGTAAAAGCTCACGTATCACTAAAATGTCCGGCACATCGATATGAAGGAGAACTCACTCTTTATACCGAAAAACTGGTTTTCGTTGGTTGGGATATCAAAGTTAGCAGGGATTTTGCGTTGGAAATTCCTTTGAGCAACATAACTGCTGTTTCCATGGATTTCAGCAAAAACCTCATGCAAAATACTGATCCTGCCTTTGGCCTCGGAGGCCCGACACCATTTGTTGTGCGATATCAAGATAATGGTAGCGAGCGAAGCGTTTTTTTTAACACTAGTTTCAAGAATTATTTGATTAACGGAGAGAGAACCAACCGCGGTTGGTATGAGATGCTGGGTGAAGCTGTAGCTGCTGTTCAGATGTCAAATGCCAAACAATTACATCATCGGGAACCGGCTATAGTGTGACGCAATAACTATTGCCTAATCTCCATCGAATATAATTCTAAATTGTAAACCTAGTTTTAGCTCTGATCATTAAACAACCCAGCTGCCCAAGTCCTGAGAAAGACCTTTCCATAGGATTCCTAAGACCAAAGTAGGTAGGTTAAGTTAATATTGATGATCTTGAAAATAAATTGCTCCTATAGTAGGATAGATTGAGAATGAGTTTAATGATTTGGGAGGTACAGACATGAAAAAATTATTCATCTCACTATTGCTCTCATTGATCATATTACTCTGCTTACTACCTGTTACTGTATCAGCAGAACCATTAAACAAACCAATTAATCCTAAAGATATTAAGGAAATGACTTTCGTACACTTCGCCAAGCCAGATAAACCTCCGGGGCAAGCAAAAAAAGATAAACCTGAACCTGAGCCAGAAGGTACATATGAACTGATAGGCACCAAGATAAATGGAAACGCAACGTATTATGTAAATACATCAGGGGCACCAGATGGGTCTATAACAGAGATTAACGCATCTTTTGATGCTTGGGAGGAAGAAGATGCTGCTGGTGAAGATCTCTTCACTAACGGAGGTACCACACCTATCTCGGGTCGTAAATATGATGGTCAAAATACTATATCATGGGCTAGGATAGCTCCTAAAAGCACCATAGCAATCGCGACTTTTTGGTACTATTCCGACGGTGATCCGGGAACTTTTGATGAAATCGTGGAGTTCGATATAGTATTCAATGCATTTCTCAATTGGGGTATCGACCCCGATGGTGAAGGACCTACCCCGCTAACCGATGCCTTTGATATTAGGAATATAGGTACCCACGAGGTCGGCCATATTGTTGGCCTTGGTGATCTATATGATAATGATAACAGTTATCTTACTATGTATGGCTATGGCAGTATTGGCGAAACACAAAAGATCAGTTTGGAAGCGGGTGATAAAGCGGGAGCTCAAGCGATATATAACCCATAATGGTTTTTCTGAATCCCCATGTTCGTTTAGGGGAATTAAAAATAGTTAAAAACATCATACAATAAGGCGACAGTTAATAAAACTGGCGCCTAAAAGTATTCCGTGCCCCATTGAACAAGCTTCATCAAGATCTGGTATGGCAATTTTATTCCATCGGATTTACCATATATAGAAGAACTACACCATTTATTGATAAAGTATTATAGTTTAAAAAAATTTTTCGATGATATGTTGATAAATCAATACTAACAGAGAAAAGGTGGAGTAGAATTTAGAATGGGCAGACCTTGGTGGTATGATAGCTACTGGGAGAAGCAGGAGAAAAAGAGACGGCGGTTGCGGATGCCCAACCACAAAATCTGGGTCTGGTTGGCATTAGTAGCGTTATCATTACTGCTGAGTGCAGTCGGCATAGATTTTCAATTAACCTGGTCTGCTTTTTTAATCGGTATCGTTTACTATTTTTGTCGCATTCTAGCCCTGAGTATTTTCATACGCGTTCTCCTATCATGGTTTGGAGTCCGTCCTTATAGCTGGCCCGTTATTATCCTCTATGATCTTACAAGCCCTGTACTTGATCCCTTGAGGCGTATCATACCAACGTTTGGCGGATTCGATTTTTCACCTATGCTGGCGATGATAGTCCTATTTTTTATACCTACCATTATTGATCGGTTAGTTTTTCTTCTAACCTAGATATTACAATTTTGAAGATGCTTGGCTTAATCCTTCAAGTATTTCCAATGACAAAATGGGTAATCATTCTTCTTCATAACCGTATGATCAAAAAAGTAATTTGCCAGAAAGCTACTTGTAGCCTTAAAAGGGAGATAGTAGACTATAAGAAATGAGGAGGTAATTGATGAAGACATTAATTGTTTATGACTCTGTCTATGGCAATACCGAAAAAATTGCTAATTCTATTGGGGATGCTGTTACGGGTGATGTGAAGATTATGCGCGCTGGTGAAGCCAGTATTTCTGATATTGAATCTATTGACATTCTGATCGTAGGCGCTCCAACTTATGGTGGTAGACCGACACCACCAGTAAAGTATTTTATTAGCAATATTTCTGCAGGAGCCCTTAATGGAATTGATGTGATGACTTTTGACACCAGGTTGCCTGCTCGATGGGTTAAAATCTTTGGTTTTGCCGCTGGTAAAATCGCAAATAGCTTAAAGGCTCTGGGTGGTAATTTGCAGGCAGTTGAAGGCTTCTTCGTTTTAGGCGGAAAAGGGCCACTTAAGGAAGGGGAAATAGAACGAGCATCCGATTGGGCAAAAAAAATAGTTAATCGTAGAGGTTAATAGGATACCGGGGAAACGTTCTAATGATAAAGATAATAAGAAAGATCGGTTTTTTTCTATTAATTTGCTTTGTTCTAGCCATATCTTGCTCTCCGGCAACTGAAACTGATACACAAACAAAGTCTTTCACCAAGTCCTTCCTCTGGGAAGTATCATCAGATGTAAATACGATCTATATTCTGGGTTCCGTCCATGTTGCTGAAGCAAATATTTATCCACTTAATGATGTCATCGAGGATGCATATGATCAATCTGCTATTATTGTCGCCGAGATTGATATTACCAACATTTCCGAAGAAGAATTGGGCATGCTACTGATGGAAAAGGGCATGTACCCCGCGGGTGAGAGTTTGGAAACCCACATATCCAGTGAGTTATATTCCCGAGTATCTGAAAGAATATTGGAATTAGATCCGACTGGGTTTCTTCTTAGTTATGCGAATGTCTTTGAGCCATGGGTAGTTGCTGTTACCATTACAGATTTTGATTATATGCAGCTCGGCTATGATGCCGAATATGGAATAGATTTATATTTTCTTGAAAAAGCCAATACTGATGGCAAGCAGGTCTTGGAATTCGAATCAGCCGAGTTTCAGCTGGGTCTTTTCGACAGCCTATCGGATGAGATTCAGATCATGATGTTGGAAGATGCCATCGATAATCCGGTTACCAAAGCGGAAATGGAAGACCTGTTTACTGCTTGGAATACCGGTGATGCTTCGACAATGGAGCTGTTAGTTTTTGAAGGTATTGAAGAGCACCCCGAATATCAGAGGCTCTATAACAAGATTATAGATGACCGTAATTTCTTGATGGTAGAAAAAATTGAAACTTACCTTCAAGGAAACGTTATTCATTTTGTTGTAGTTGGAGCGGGACATCTGGTTGGTGATAACGGGATAATTAATTTACTGGATGAGAAGGGTTATGATACATTGCAACTCTGAGAGTACGCTTGGAAATGCTGCACGTATGTCACTTATTTCTTGTTTTGTGGTACCTATTATCGCAAGTAACTAGGTTTACAACATCAATCTAGTGGCTCCATTTGCTATAAACCTCTTTGTCTACTGCTATATATGACCAAGACTACTATTGTTAGTATTATTGCTCCCAAGGCTGAAACAATAGGTAGCCATATATTAATCTGAGAGCCTCTGTCTGATTGTATCGTAATGGTTGTAGTAACAGACACCTTTTCAGTAACTGTAGACATTGCTGTTACCGTAGTTGGACTAGGTGTTGAAGTTGTTACTTGTATTACAGTTGATGTTATTGTCGTTGGAGCCGGCACTGAAGTAACGGTTGTTGTTTGAGTAGTCGGCTGTGTGGTGGTTGAGGTTACAGTCGCTGTCTGAGTATTTGTAAGTGTAATAGTGGAAGTTACTGTTGGTGTAGGCGTGGGTGTCGCACCTGGTTCGATAGTAAAGGATTCTGTAGCAAAAATATCACCATTATCTTCATCTTCAGCAAGTAAAATATAGCTGCCTGGTACTAAATCAGGTACAGCTACCTGTACAATAAAGGTGCCATCGGGATTGGTGCGGCCCAGAGGTTCTAGAAGCCAAAGAATATTGGTAATCTGAGTAGAATCGAAACTGAACTCAACTCCATTTCGTCCGTTAAAACCAAAACCAGTAATCGTTATTTCAGCACCTATTTCACTGGTATCTGGATTTACGATTATCAGTGGTTCTAAATTAAATGTTTCTTCAAGCTCAGCAAGGGAATCCTCGCCTTTGATGGTTACGGTATGCTCACCGTATTCACTATCCGGGATAATAATGTATAGTGTAAATTCGCCATCGTTATCTGCTTCTTTGTCTCCACTGTCTATTTCTATTTCTTGTCCTTCATATTCTACGATTAAGGCCTCACTTGGCAGAAAATCCCCACCGCTAATCTCGACTTCAGTGCCTACGGTACCTTGATTTGGGTAAAAACCGGTAATTACTGCATTGCTGATGACTCTTGTGCTAGTCACTGCTCTAATGGTTTCACTATTTTCATAGGTAACATAAACGTAATACATACCACCAAAAACGTCTTCTTCATCGGCAAGAACCGGACCATCATCAAGCCTCGTTGGAATATTAAATGGAAAACCTATTATTCTCCCATCAAAGAATGTGACTACTGAACCAACAAAAGAATAAACAGTTACATCTACATCAATCTCATCACCTACAGATGCCTGCTGCCTGGCAAAGAACACATAAAGCTCAGAACTAACTGGAAAACCTGAACCGGTAAGGGTTACTGTTTCACCGATATCGACAAGACTTTTGTCAAGATCTATCGAAGCAGCAGCTGAGATTGGCACCGATAAAGTAATTACAGAAAGAATAAGAACAAAGATTGTTATTAGAATTCTGGATAAATTATTCATTATTTTGTTTCTTAGTTATAAGAGTTTAAACATTTACATACATGAGTGTCAATTTTCTAAGGAAAGAAGTGACCTGGGAATTGGAAAATTCTTTATTTGTCGATACAAACTCGACTCGATGAATGATATCTTTAAGTATGCTTTTTTGAAATTATGTGGTTCATAATTTATTCTATAACCATGAAAAGTATAAATGGATATTTTATCGGTCAAGGAGGTTTTAATCTCTACTACAGAGGCTGGTTACCGAAACAAAATCCAAGGACAATTGTCTTTATAATACATGGTTTAGCCGAACATAGTGGGCGTTATACCGAAATAGCCACCTTTCTAGTTGAGGAAAACTATTGTGTTTTCTGCCACGATCATCAAGGTCATGGATTTTCTGGAGGCAGCAGGGGTTATATCCGCCACTTTGCTACATATACTAAGGATCTTATAAGCTTTATCGATATCATTTCTGAGAAGTATCCGCATATTCCAATTTTTCTCCTGGGGCACAGTATAGGCGGAACCATAGCTATTGATTATTGTATTGAGAATCAGGGAAATGTTGATGGGCTCATACTATCGGCACCCACCTTGCTAAAAGGTGAAAGTATCAAGAAATGGCAGATCATTTTGGCAAAAATACTCAGTGTGATAGCTCCAAAAGCTGGTGTTGATCGACTGGATTCATCTACAATTAGCAAAGATCCGGCTGTTGTTAATGCCTATCGTAATGACAAACTTGTTTATTCCGGGAAACTAAGTGCCCGTCTAGGTTCTGAAATACTAAAAACGATCGAGTTACTACCACAAGAAATGAATAAAATCAAATTGCCTGTTCTAATAATGCAAGGTTCTGAAGATAAGCTGGTTTCCCCCGATGGTAGTAAAAAAACCTTCCAAATGGTAAGTTCAACTGATAAAACACTCAAGATATACGAAGGCTTGTATCATGAAATAATGAACGAACCGGAGAAGGATATGGTATATAAAGATATTTCGGAATGGATTAGTAAAAGACTATCTCTTAGGAAAGGTGCTTGATAAATGAAAAGCATAAGGATGCTGCTTGATGAACGACCTGCGGTTAGGGGTGTGCTGCTACCCGCATTAGCTGTTCTATTTGGAGTAGAAATGATGCGTTATTTCGTGTCGGGAATGACTTGGATCCTGGGAGACCGTTTTTCGATAGGCGCCTTTCAATTGGGTGGGATCGCAATCGTTGTTTTTGGTTTGGCCTTTCTAGCAAAACCGCTAAGGCGTATTTTCGGCGATCACAGAAGTCTCATATTTACAGCCGCTGGACTAGGGATAATGCGTTTACTTGCTCAGATACAATACGGGGAGCCAATAGTCAATATGGTTGTGACGGCTTTAGGCATCGTTTTTTTCAGCGTGTTATTAAATCTATTCCTCGACTGTGCTCGTTCTGGGGGTTGCTTGGCTTTGCCACATTTGTCTATTGGTCTGCTACTAGGTTTTATATTTGATACTTTGTTAAATGGACTATTTGGTACCTATGATTTCATTTACCAAAGTGGTATCGCCCCTTTGGTTGTAAATATAGTAGTGATATTTATCTGGCTTCTTTTACTCCAAGGATTAACTCCCAGTTCAAGCGATAAACCATCAAATGCCACAACCTTGCCATGGCTGGCGGTGAGTTCCCTCTTTTTTATGGAGATGGTGATTTTTAGCAATATAGCAAGACTTGCTGCACTTACCGGCTGGGTATTACCAGCCGCATTTATAACAATTCTTCTTGGACAGATTTTAGGGCTATTTTTAGCAGTATGGTTCTTGTCTTCGAAAAGGACGCCATTTAAAACTGTCACCCTACTTTCATCTCTATTTTTAATCATAGCAATTATTTTCTCCGATTCGGATTCAGTCTATATTGTTGCAGTTACGACGGTTATGGGCCATCTTTCTATCGGATTACTTATCGTTAGCATCATCAATGCGATCAGTGTGAATATATCCGGTCGTGTTTATAGGCCAAGTACTACTGTCAACGGCTTCGCCATGATCACCTTTGCCATATTTGTTCTGTTATATTACGCTGTCTACCAGATAAGCCTGCCATACTCTAATACTTCCATTGAACTAGTGGCAGCTATACTATTTATATTGTGTGCTACTGTCTCCTTCCGTTACCATACTGCTAATTTTGCTAGGTTAAGAGTCAATATATTTATAGTCCGTATTCTTTCTACGGTTCTTTTGTTAACACCAGTAGCAGGTTTTATCACTTGGCAGGATGTAGAACCAACTGATACAAACAACAATACTCTAACTGTAATGACCTATAACTTACATAACGGTTTTAATACCGAGGGTGAATTGGATTTAGAAACAATGGCTACTGTTATAGAGGATACCGGAGCCGAAATAATAGCCCTGCAGGAGATATCACGCGGTTGGCTTATAAGCGGCAGTGTCGATATGTTGAGCTGGCTATCACAACGATTGGATATGCCTTATGCAACAGGACCTACGGCAGGTCAGTTCTGGGGCAATGCTATTTTGAGTAAATATGCAATAATAGATTATCGTAACTACGATCTCCCACCGGATAACATATGCCTTGAAAGAGGCTATATCGCGGCTACAATCGATATGGGCGAAACTGAATTACAGATTATAGCTACGCATCTCCATCATATCGAGAAAGACACCGAAATCAGACAGGAGCAGGCTCCTCTTATTTTAGATTATTGGAATAATAAATCCAATACGATAATCTTGGGTGATTTTAATGCTTTATCGGATTCTCCGGAAATGGAGATATTTTATCAGGCAGGTTTAATAGATACCCTATTCGATCAACCTGAGGTATTGACTTTTAATTCGGCTAACCTATACGAACGCATAGATTATATCTGGTTATCACCGGATATTCAGCTTGTAGAATCATATGTTCCATTCAGCCAAGCATCTGATCATCTGGCTGTGGTTGCAACTATTCAAAGATGACGTGGTGACTGGTGTTAAACCGCTTGAACTCTGGTAGCAATGAAATAGATGATTTTTTAAGTGAAAATATTAGAATTTGATAAAATACTCTAAAATTAGATTAGTTAACCTAATCCTTAAGAGGTTATTGAATTATTGGAATGGTTGCAGCTCTATTATATTCGGAAAGTAACGTTCGAATAAGTTCTCTTACTGAACTTATTGCATTTATCCTATATGCATTAGCCCCGGCAAAGGCAAACCCCTTGTTAAGAATCCCCTTTTGGGCGTTGGTTAGGGCGGCACAGATACAATAAGGTGACTTTAAGAAATCACAGGTCTTAAGACATTTCCATGGACATTTAATTGGTTTTTTTATCCCCGCCGAAACCTTTTCAAGAAAACTATTGTTTATGGCTCTTCCGGGTAATCCTACTGGACTATCTATGATAGAAAGGTCCTCTTTTTTACAATTAATATATGCTTCTTTAAATATCGAGGAGGCATCGCATTCATTAGTTGCTACAAACCTTGTTGCCATCTGAACTCCACTAGCTCCCAATTGGATATATTTATAAATATCAGTTCCCGTATAGATCCCACCAGCGGCAATCACTGGAATATTTCTTTCAAAATCCTCTTGATAGGGCTTTAATATGGAGATCGTCTCCTCCAATATCGTATCCAGCGTATAATTTGGATCACTAATCTGCTCTTTTTTAAAACCGAGGTGCCCCCCAGCTAGCGGCCCCTCAACTACTACGGCATCAGGTATGTGATTATAGTGCTTTGCCCAATATTGGAAAATAAGTTTTGCTGCTCTAGCAGAAGATACTATGACGATAACTTTAACCCGAGGTTTTCCTGATTGATTTGGGAGCAAATTATCAGGGATATTCAATGGAAGCCCAGCACCAAGAATAACTACATCTACCTCTTCTTCTATTGCAACTTGGAGCAGGTCATAATAATCTGAAAGGGCTACCATTATGTTAACGCCGATAATACCACCCGTCATAGCGCGTGCTTTTTTTATTTCTTTACGTAGTGCTCTCTTGTTGGCTTCCTTTAAGTTTTTATTAAAATCTGGTTCAAGCATACCGATACCTGCGGCTGAGATCACACCTATGCCACCCTCATTAGCAACAGCTGATGCTAGGTTTGATAAAGAGATACCAACACCCATCCCACCTTGAATGATTGGAATCATGGGATTTAAATCACCTATTTTTAATTTTGGTATTTTCTTAAGATCCATTTATATATTACCTTATTCTGGTTAATAGGTACTCCTTAATTTCTCTTTTACTCTATCTATTCACCTTTTTTGATTGGACACTTTAGTTCAATGTTATAACTCCCAGACTGAAAATACTCTTGATCCTCAGAGCGATGACAAAAATGGCGTAATAATCGGAATATCGGATAGCCTATCTTGGTATAAACTCATACTTCAATTCAGCCATCCAATCAAGGAGTCTATTATATTTAATGAAATCTTTATAGCTTATATTGTAACTAATATTCACTATAAAATAAATGATTATATATTACAAATCATGAACATAATCCTAGTCGATAAACAGGCATTCCCCATTGAGAGATTACTTAATTTGTGCGTGGTAGTCCTGCAGGGATCTGACAGGCGCTTTACCACTTCTGAAATTTTCAATACCTTTTGCGGCAGCTGTTGCAGCAGCAAGAGTTGTTATATATGGCACCCGATACTTTATTGCTGTTTTTCGAATATAGGAATCGTCAAACTGACTTAGTTTTCCACTTGGTGTATTTATAACTAGTTGGATTTCTCTATTAGTCAGAGCGTCTACAATATTCGGTCGCCCTTCATACAGCTTCAGTATAGATTTCGATTCTATGCCTCTACTTTTTAGAAATGTGTGGGTACCATTAGTAGCTTTTATGGTAAAACCGAGCTTGTCAAACATCTGAGCAATGTCATAAACCGCTGGCCTGTCTCTTTCGCTAACTGTTATCAAAACTGTACCTTCTGTTGGTAGTACTTGCTGAATCGCTTCCTGGGCTTTATAAAAAGCTAATCCAAATGAATCTGCAATACCAAGTACTTCCCCAGTTGAGCGCATTTCCGGCCCGAGAATGGGGTCTACCTCTGGAAACATATTAAATGGAAATACAGCTTCTTTAACACCGAAATGTGGGATGGTTGAAGGTACAATGTTGAGTTCCGCTATGCTCTTACCCAACATAAGTTGAGTTGCAATCCGAGCCATAGAAATGTTGCACACCTTGGATACTAGTGGTACTGTCCTTGATGCTCTCGGATTAGCTTCAAGCACATACACTGTACCATCAGCTATTGCATATTGGATATTCATAAGCCCGATGACACCCAGTTCTTTAGCAATAAGTTTTGTATAGCTGTAGATAGTATCGATGTGCTCTGGATTTAGACTAACAGGTGGAATGGTGCAGGCAGAATCCCCAGAGTGTATTCCGGCGAGTTCAACATGTTCCATAATCGCTGGCACAAAGGCATCTTTACCATCGGCAATCGCATCTGCCTCTGCTTCAATAGCGTTTACTAGGAATTTATCGATTAAGATTGGGCGATCAGGAGTCACGTCAACTGCAGCCAATACATACCGCTGCAACATCTCTTCATCATAAATAACTTCCATCCCGCGACCACCCAGTACATATGATGGACGCACCATGAGAGGGTAACCTATACGCCGGGCAATATCCTCTGCTTCGCTCAAATTGACAGCCATCCCCGATGCCGGCATAGGAATACCGATCTCTTGCATCTTGTGACGAAACCGATCTCTATCCTCGGCAAAATCTATTGTATCTGGAGATGTTCCCAAAATCCTAACACCAGCCTCAGCCAATTCACTGGCAATGTTTAGTGGTGTTTGTCCACCGAATTGAACGATAACACCCATTGGTTTTTCTTTTTGATATATGCTGAGTACATCCTCTACTGTTAGTGGTTCAAAATATAACTTGTCCGAGGTATCATAATCGGTAGAAACTGTTTCCGGATTGCAGTTAACCATGATCGTTTCATAACCCTCATCACGAAGTGCAAAGGCGGCATGCACACAACAATAGTCAAACTCTATCCCCTGACCGATACGGTTTGGGCCGCCGCCCAATACCATCACTTTCCTCCGATCGCTAGTAGTTGTTTTATCCGTGGCATTATAGGTTGAGAAATAATACGCCGCATCTTCAACGCCGCTAACCGGAACCGGTTCCCAGCCCTCTACTACACCTAGTGAAGCACGCTGTTTGCGTATGTTGTTCTCTGACACACCAAGCAATTGAGACAGATATCGATCTGCAAAACCATCCCTTTTGGCTTGAGCAAGGAGATCATCTGGCAATTTCTTGCCCTTATATTTTAAGATATCGTTCTCGAGCTCAACCAGTTCTTTCATCTGACTTATAAACCAAGGTTTGATAAAAGTTATTTTGTATAACTCTTCCACGCTAACTCCCTGGCGTAGTGCCTCATACATGATAAACTGACGTTCGCTCGTAGGCCATTTGAGCATATCCATTAACTCATCTACGGTTTTGTTATGGAATTTCTTAAGCATTCCTAAACCGTAGCGACCATTCTCGAGTGATCGAATTGCTTTCTGAAAAGCTTCCTTATAATTTTTACCAATACTCATAACCTCACCCACGGCGCGCATCTGAGTGCCCAGCTTGTCTTCAGCGTCATGGAATTTTTCAAAGCCCCATCTAGCAAATTTAACAACAACATAATCACCAGAAGGTGTATATTTGTCTAGAGTGCCTTCTCGCCAGTAGGGTATTTCATCTAAAGTTAATCCGGCAGCTAATTTGGCAGATATTAAGGCAATAGGGAAACCGGTCGCTTTTGATGCCAACGCTGAAGAACGTGATGTTCTGGGATTAATTTCTATCACAAAAACACGACCTGTACTAGGATCGTGAGCGAACTGGATATTAGTACCACCAATAACGCGAATAGCTTCAACTATTTTATAGGAGTAATCTTGTAGTTTTTGCTGCAGCCTTTCGCTAATAGTCAGCATCGGCGCAGTACAGTAGGAGTCACCCGTATGGATACCCATAGCATCGACATTTTCGATAAAGCATACGGTAATCATTTGATTCTTGGCATCGCGTACGACCTCTAGTTCTAGTTCTTCCCAGCCGAGTACGGATTCTTCTACCAGAATCTGACCGATAAGACTAGCAGCTATACCCCGACTGGCAATGGTGCGTAACTCTTCTATGTTATACACAAGCCCACCACCAGTGCCTCCCATAGTATATGCCGGGCGGATTACTACGGGATAACCAAGATCAGCCGCTATCTTTTCTGCCGCTTCAACGCTATAGACTGCCTCGCTTTTTGGCATATCTATTCCCAGTTTGTTCATCGTTTTTTTAAATTCAGTACGATCTTCCCCACGTACAATAGCATCAACCTCAACACCAATCACCTGAACGCCATACTTATCCAAAACACCGGAACGAGCCAAACCTGCACTGAGGTTAAGACCAGTCTGCCCGCCAAGGTTGGGCAGAATTGCATCTGGCTGTTCCTTCTCAATAATCTGAGTCATAGTCTCAAGGTTAAGTGGCTCAATATAAGTAACATCTGCCATACCGGGATCTGTCATGATGGTGGCTGGGTTGGAATTTACCAGTACGATTTCATAACCTAACCCTCGAAGTGCTTTACATGCCTGTGTCCCTGAATAATCAAATTCACAAGCTTGACCAATAACAATCGGACCAGATCCTATGATCATAACTTTATGAATGTCGTCTCTTTTCGGCATTTTAACCTCCAATGGTACCTTGCAGTAGTTTCTTCAAGCTAACTACTAATTGTGGAGCAGGATCACTAATTTCTTTCTTAAGCTCGGTCAGGTCACTGAGCGAGATGTAATCGAGGTTATTAGTTGTTTTGTTAGGTCGATAATAGTCAGAGAGTTTTAGGCTTTTGATCTTCTTTGCAATGAATGAATAGGCTTGTTTGTAGCTGGTCACTCGATTAGTTACTTGATCATTAGAAATAGTCATATTTGGCTTGGATTATAGCATAATGACTTTAATGGAAAAAATTAATATGTATCAATGATGATACCTACTCAATCCATCAAGCATTCCCACTACCCATGCCTTATTCTTGTCAGATATTGCTAAGCATTTTTCAATAATTTGAAAAATTATTTATCTAAATATGGTATAAAACAATCATAGGGGCTGGATTCACACAATGTTTTTAAAGTCTTCAAAGGGTATAATAATATAGTCTAAATTGGAGGAATTCAATGGATAATATAGAAAAACTTCTTAAACAACTCACAGAAGTAAACGGTGTCGCAGGATATGAGCGAGAGGTACGTGAAGTTATTAAGCCTTGTTTTCAGCAGTTTGGAGAGATAACTCAAGATAAACTAGGCAGTTTGATCTGTAAGAAAACCGGCAGTAGCCAGAGACCAAAGTTAGCACTGGCTGCCCATATGGATGAAATAGGATTTATGGTAAAACATATCACCAAAGAGGGATTTATTAAATTTACATCGCTGGGTGGGTGGTGGGATCAAGTACTGCTCGCCCAGAGAGTATTTATCAAGACGCATAAAGGTGATGTGGTAGGTGTAATTGGAGCCAAGCCACCACATCTTCTATCTGATGAGGAGTGCAAAAAGGTCGTTGAAAAAAAAGATATGTATATAGATATCGGTGCTACTTCAAAAGAAGAGGTTGAGGAAGTAGATGTGCGCCTGGGTGATCCCATAATACCCATTAGCAATTTCACCATATTGGCAAACAGCAAGACGTATCTAGCAAAAGCACTAGACGATCGGGTAGGTTGTGCCTTGGCCATATTGACCATGCAGAAGCTTGCTAACATTAATCATCCCAATACGGTTTTTGCCGTGGCCACTACCCAGGAAGAAATCGGAGCTCGAGGAGCGACCACCAGTGTTGAGCTTATTGATCCCGATCTGGCCATTATACTTGAGGTGGATATTGCTGGAGATGTGCCTGAAATCAAACCCGAGGAATCGTCAATCAAGCTTGGTGGTGGACCCACACTACTTACTTATGATGTTCGCATGATCCCCAACCTCAAGCTTCGTGATCTGGTAGTGGATACGGCTAAGGAAAAGGATATTCCGTTACAGCTCTCAGCCCAAGAAGGCGGATCAACCGATGGCGGCCCGATCCATCTGCATAAAATTGGTGTGCCGACAGTAGTCATATCGGTGCCCACTCGGCATATTCATAGCCATGGAGCGATAATCCACCGGCAGGATTTTGACCGTACTGTTGATTTGGTTACTGCTATAGTTAAACGGTTGGACAGCAAGACAGTTAGAGAATTGACGCTATAATAAATAATTCCCCTTATTA
The DNA here is from genome assembly GCA_020351185.1 of Dehalococcoidia bacterium. Classification (GTDB taxonomy): domain Bacteria; phylum Chloroflexota; class Dehalococcoidia; order Dehalococcoidales. Next base: position 423,831 of record CP070729.1, read on the forward strand.
CTTTTTACTATTACACATCTTGGTATAATGAAAGACTTTAATAACTGTTAGAGGTGAATTGGCTTGAAAACTAAAAGACAGCTAGGCCAAACGGATATCGAAGTTACTCCCATCGGTCTCGGTTTAATGCAGTTAGCCGGAGGTCTAGGCTTTTTAAAATTTATGTTTCGGGAATTATCTATAGACACAATAACCCAGATAATTAAAAATGCTTTAGATGGAGGCATTAATTTGTTTGATACAGCAGAGATTTATGGCAATGGAAGCTCCGAGAAGAGTCTCACCATTGCCTTAAAAACCATCGGTAAACCCAAATCAGAAATTGTTATAGCTACAAAATGGCATCCCTTTTTGCGAACAGCGGCTGATATAAAAAAGACAATTAATACTCGATTGCATTGTTTGGATGGATATAAAATCGACTTGTATCAGGTGCACTTCCCGTATTCTCTTTCATCCATAGAGGAAGTAATTAACCAGATGGCTGACTTGGTTGCAGAAGGCAAGATAAAATCCATTGGAGTAAGTAACTATTCAGCCAAACAAATGCGCCAGGCTTACGAGGTGTTGTTGGAGCGAGGTCTACCTTTAGCTTCCAATCAGGTTCATTATAGCCTCTTTAATCGGAAAATAGAGAAAAATGGCATTCTTGAAACCGCCAAGGAATTGGGTATTTCGATAATTGCCTATTCACCACTTGAATCTGGACTTCTTACAGGAAAGTTCCATGATAGTAATGATCCGTTTACTAATGCGCCATTTTTTAGAAAGACTCGCCTTAGGTCTCAACTAGAAAAAAGTCGGGGGTTAATACAAAAACTGAAAGAAATAGCCCAAAACTATAACGCAACGCCAGCTCAGGTTGCTTTAAATTGGTTAATCAATTTTCATGGCGAGACGATTCTGGCCATTCCTGGTGCTTCAACAGCAGAACAGGCACAGGCTAACGCGGCAACTATGAATTTTTCGCTATTACCTGAAGAACTAACCCAAATTGACAAGGTATCACGTAAGTTTTAATAATAGCTATTGAATGAGTAGACTTAATTTTGAAAAAAAAATATATTGATTCTAATATAGGTACCATAAAGCTTTATTGTATCTCGAGTATGATGGCTTACTTAACTTATTAAGTAATAATAACACCAATAACTTATTCTGGTGTCTTATTTAATCTTTTCGCCTTAGGTAATTGTACAAAAAATACTGCCTCATTATTTCGTGATTCATATGGCGAACTGAGCATCAGCGAGTCAATTTTAGCTGGAAATAACTATAGATCTTACAACTGTGTTTCATTATTCAATTGCTGAATACGCCAATCTATTCTCCACTTTTTAATCAACTCATATACCGAGGTAGGCACCAGATGCTTGTATTCCTTGCCTGAAGAGATGAGATTCCTTACTTGGGTTGAAGTTATGCCCTTATTAGCTATACTCTTACGCCAAAGAACTTCCACTTTAAAACCAAGAGATTTCAATCTGTTATATTTCTCTTCACCCCATTTATCGTAAATAGTAAGAAAGAAAGTCGCGTCTGCGGGAACATAATATTTGCAGTGCTCTGGATTACTTATTGGAAAGGGTACTATCATAAATTCGGAAGCATCCAGACCTTTCTCCATTAGCACTGTCCGAACCATTGAGAGTCTTTCGTAGTAAGTCAATGGATTTGAATTAGCATTACCGCGGTTTTGATCGGTTACTTCACTTTTTGTATGTAGTGGATCTGGATTTGTCAAACCAACAATCAGATTCTGGCAACGTTCTTTGGCCGCCATCAGATATTTTAAATGGTCGTTATGTAATATCTGGAAACGACCGTGGATAACTCCATATTCTATCATTAATAAATTATAACCTATCTGTAATATTCAGCGGTTTTTCTTTACCTGGCCAGAAAGGCTGGTCCTCGGGCATATCCATAAGGCCACTCAATTTTATTCGATCAAGGGCATTTAATATAAAATACATAAAATACTTACCATGAATAAAACCTAGCGCTCCACCGGCGCAATCGATTTCGTTAAAATGCATAATACCGTCGCGACGCATATCCCGACCTATGGCCATTATTGGTACCGGTTCACCAGAATGAATTAGTGGTTCACTGCAGGGCGTCGAATGATCAGAAGTAACCACCAGTAGCTTGTTATCATCCGCTACAAGGTCATCAAATATCTTACCCAATCCGTTGTCAATCTTCTCGATAACGGACTTTTTTGTAGCGACATTCTTTGTATGGGAAGCTTCATCTGGTGTCTTTGTATGCACGTGAATGAAATCATAGTCACTTAGCAGGGATAAAGCCAGCTTTAATCTATCAAAGAGGTCATTGCCTGGATTTTCACTGTCTTTTACTGCGTATACTTCGAGGCCTAAAAAACGAGATAAACCATGATATATAATTCCAGATGAAATTGAGATACCTTTTAAATCCCACTTTGCATGAAACGACTCTACTTCTTTGTGCTGTCCAGCACGCTGGGTGGCTATTGCATTTAAGGGAAGTAAACCCTTCTTTTTTCTGTTGATATTTATTGGATGTGTATCCAGTTTTTGATGACTCCACAGAAGGTATTGCTTGAGGGCCATAGCTGTATCTACAGCCCATGGGTTGTCTTTTTCTTTAGCCCATGCTTGCGGTTCTATCAGTGCTCGACCTTCCGTAATTGGATTAGAATCAGTAATATAAGGTGATCCTCTACCTTCGATAACAAGAATGCCCTGTGTTGTAGAAACCGGTATAAACTTGATTTTCATCTGATTGGATTTAAATGAGGCAATTTCTTCGATCAGTGTATTTACTTCATCTGGCGTTGCCTTAGGCCAGTTCTTTTCGAGTATAAGTCTATATCCATCAGGCCTAGCACTCACAATGCGCGCTAAGATAGCGACATCAGATGGTTTGAGTTTTATTTTGGCTCCGATTGCTTCTAGATAGCCCCGGCCAGGGAAGTCACTGTGCTGGTAACCAAATAGTGTGAAATGGGCATTTTCGCTAGTCAAAGCCTGCCCCGAATGCCAAGCGTGCATCAAACCATTGGCACCCCTAGAGGCTAGTTCGTCAAGGTAGGGTGTATTTGCAGCTTGTAGAGGCGTTCTATCGCCTAGAGACTTATATGCTCTATCACTAATACCATCGAGTATTAGTAGGATGCATCCCATTTTAGTCAGTATAACATATTTTCATTTGAATATATCCCTACGGTTGCGATTAAAGTCACAGACAGATATGAGTTGACATTATAAAATATATTTTGTATAATAATAAATGTATTTTATTGGGGGAAGCTAGTGATCGAGCAGATTCAAATAAGAAAGCCGGAGCCTATCATAGCTATAAGTAATATTTTAGATGCAGATGCTGCAAGATTAGCTGATTTTGCCCACAATTTTGGTTTTGCAGGCATAGAATGGTCGATTGATCCCCATGCATCCGATATTGAGTTATTGAAGCAGATAGATTTGCTTAAGGATTTTGAAGTTCGTTTTCATATGCGCTGGCCCGGGATTGAGTTTGCTCATGCTGATAATAGATCCGAAATGGCAATGAATCTGTATCGAAGTAAATTGGAACTTCTCGCTATTATGGGTGGTGAGTATAATACAATTCATTTAGGTTTGGGCCGGGTAGATTTAAAAGAATTAGATTGGCGAAAAGCTATATATAACCTTACTGAGTTGGTATATTTTGGCAATGAACTAGGTATTAAGGTTTGTCTAGAGAATATAGTTGCTAACTGGACGGGTAAGCCAGAGCTTTTTAATCAAATTATAAGACAAACCGGTGCAGGTGTCACCCTAGATATTGGCCATGCATATGTATGTCAAACGAAAAAACCAACAGAAAACGTTTATGAGCAATTTACCAAACCCAATTGGAATAATGTTTTCGGCGCCCATATATACCATACCGAGATTCCCAATGTTGGCCATATATCTCCAGATAATCTTTTGCAGATTGAGAAAAGACTGGCCCTGCTGAATTCGCTACCCCATTGCAATTGGTGGCTTATTGAACTCGCCAAACCAGCCGAGATTCTTAAAACGAGTAAAATCTGCCAAAAGTTTCTGGCGATATCCGCAAAACAAACTCAACCTGTTGCTGCTAACTAGGGTGTATTATATACTTGAAGGTATATGCTAAAAGATGCAGATACAATTGACCGCAAGCTGAGCTTGCTTAAGAATATAATCAGCACTTACGGTAATATGGTGCTTGCTTTTTCCGGAGGCAAGGATAGTACATTAATCTTAGCCGTTGGTGCCCAGGTGCTTAATTCCAGCAAAATAGTAGCTGTAACCGCAGTATCACCCATTAAAAGAGAGGAAGAACGTGATCTTGCAAAAGCACTGTGCTCCAAAATGGGAATAAGACATCGCATTATTCATACTAATGAGTATAAAAATCCGGAATTTATCAAATATCCCAAAAAACGCTGCCTTATATGCAAAGAAGAACTGTATAGAAGTTTGAGAGAAGTTTCACTTGCTACTCACCTAAGCCACCTTATTGAAGGAACAAACTGTGATGATATTAAGAAGAAGAGACCGGTGGATAAGTTATCCCAAAAGTATGGTATCAGGCGACCTCTTATTGAAGCTGGGGTAATAACGTCTGATGTTATGACCATTCTTGACCAAATGGGTTTAAAGAATTATATAAGACCACATTATACTTCGTGTAAGCCTTGGGAAATCTTATTTTGAAGCGTTGTTCAGACAGAGATGACTATATATAGGAATTCTACTACCTGTGAGTGTCTAGATTAACCTTACACCCTAGGTACTCTAATCGCTGATAACCAACTTCACTTGACCCATAAATTAGTTTCACTGCCCATGCTTTTTTGTGATCACCAGAAGTTAAATATTTCGTAATTAATTATTGAATTTTCTCTATTACAAACTTATATCGTATTGAAATACCTCTTCCAGAGGCACTTCAAAGGCGGTAGCAATCCTGAAGGCAAGTTCAATTGACGGCACATATTTACCTTGCTCGAGGGCAATGATGGTCTGCCTAGTACATCCAACACGCTTTGCCAGTTCTTCCTGTGTCATCTCGTCATTGTCAAAACGTAACCTGCGAATGCGATTCTTAATTTGAGCCATTGAGTCCCATTCTCCAATAACCAATAAGAATGCCAATAGATTGTGCTATAGCGCTTACAACTAGAACGGACATAAAGATGAGATACATGAAAATGGGCGGTATTCCTTGCTCCCAGTAGATTTCTGTGAGTGTGATAGTCCAAACAACAAGTAAAAATATAATTGCCCATAATTGCACAACTGGTGCTCTACCTAGTATCAACCTGTCCCGCTCATCAATCTGGCATTGTTTGCGGAGGGTGAGCATCAATATCCCGAAAAATATAAGTCCTCCGATCCATAGTCCGTCCATGATTAACCTAAATCCTTGATCCTCACCAAAGGTATTGACTCCTCCCTTAACAATAAACACCACGACTATTGCAGCAATCCATACAGTACCGAAAACCAATCCATACAGTGCTCTTTTTTGTAACGGGGCCATTATTTCCCCTCCTCCCTTTATTGAAAAGATATATAAGTATTCTATATATAACATAATGTAAAATATACATTACATATTGTCAACCGCAATATACAAGAATTACGGAAATTAAAACATAGTGGTAAGCATGCTTACACAATGAAGGGCTTTAAATCTCCTATTTTCAGTTTTTTACTAATTCTTTGTACTACAGGCAACTGCTATATAATCACTCTCGGAATGGTGCTATAATCTGTTTGGAAATGACAACACCTACCAACACAGATCTAGCCAGTGTTTCTGGAGTTAGTAAATCTTTTAATCATAATCTTGTCGTTGATAACATTTCATTTAGTCTGAGACCGGGTGAAATATTCGGCCTTATTGGACCTAACGGCGCTGGTAAGACAACAACCATCAGAATGATGATGGATATCATCCGGCCGGATTCTGGCCAAATATTCATTCTCGGGAAAAACTTCAATGAATTAGCTAAGAATAAAATCGGCTATTTACCCGAGGAAAGAGGATTATATCGGAAACTAACCGTTATTGATACTATAATTTATTTAGCTTCGCTTAAAGGTATCAAGCATAGTACGGCAAGCAGCCGCGCCGAGGAATTACTAAACTTAGTAAATATGCTACCACACAAGAATAAAAAAATAGAGGAGCTTAGTCGAGGCATGGGTCAGTTGATCCAGTTCTTGGTTACCATTATTCATGATCCACAACTTGTAATTCTGGATGAACCTTTTGCTGGTCTGGATCCGGTAAACGCCAGCCTGCTTAAGAATATTATTAGTAAGCTTCGAGAACAGAACAAGACTGTCATTTTAAGTACGCACAGAATGAATGAAGTTGAGGAGTTGTGTGACCGTATACTAATGATTAACAAAGGGTGCTCAGTTCTCTATGGAAAATTAGCTGAAATAAAGTTACGCTACCGAAGTAATTCAATAATTCTTGGTTTTGACGGGCAGTTACCCAAACTAAATGGAGTAAAAAGCATACATGAATATAAAAACCATGTTGAGCTGTTTCTTGAGGAGGATTCTTCACCTGATAAGATACTGGCACAAATAATCAAGGAAAAGGTTAGCATATATCGCTTTGAGGTAGCCACTCCATCCCTCAATGAGATATTCATCCAGGTAGCTGGGGAAAAATAATGAACAAGACCTTACTAATAATAAAACACGAATTCCTATTCCTTATTAAAAGGAAGGGCTTTATAATAATGACGCTGGTTTTCCCCTTACTAGCACTTACCGCTATCGGTATTCACCAGATTATCCAGAGTTCAAGTGACACTCGGCCAACGGATAAGATCACCATCGGATATGTGGATAAAACCGGCTTGTTTAATATTAATACCCCATACAACCAGTATGAGCTAGTTGAGTACACTGCTAATGAAGAAGCTAACAAAGCGCTTGTAGATGGCGAAGTTGATGAGTATGTGATAATCCCGGCTGACTATATAAATGCCGGAGTAATCGAAAGGTATACCCAGAAAAAAGAGCTGGAACCATCCCCAGGAATATCTTGGGTGGTTAAAGACTTTTTATTAAACAATCTCCTTGAAGGTTTAGAAAACCAAGAGGTACAGCTCCGCGTAAAATATCCGCTTTCTTTTAATACAGTGATACTCGACGAGGTTGGCAATATTACGGATGCTGCAAGTGGTTTCTCAGCCTTTATCCTGCCGGTCATGTCATGACCAAGTTACGCCCCCATTTCAATGGCGGTTTTCATACTAGCAGGG
>CP070729.1:431221-441332 GCA_020351185.1 Dehalococcoidia bacterium
TTGGTTAGAGTTAGGGTCATCCAACACTTCTTAGAATATGGGCTGATCAAACTGAGTATGTAATAACCTATACTTAACCTGCGGGTACAATAATATCATTAAAAGAATAGTTGGTGCAAGATAACTATACGAGCGATAACAATCGGAGTCAAGGGAATGCTGAAGAGATTATATTCAATTGAGGATTACCTTCTGATTGAATAGTTTTAATGCGTGGTGATAAACTCTCACAAGCATAAGCAATGTTCAGAAATTAAATACAAGAATTAGATCTATAATTAGAAACCAAACCAAACTATGTGAGGTATAAAGTGGAAAAAGAACAAGAATTAAAAAACGAATCATCATCGGAGCAAAAGCTTCCTCTTGGGATAGAAGAAACGGAAGATCTTGTAGAGCAGATACAGGATCTCATAGATAGCGATAATCAACCGGCTGCAGTCGATCTTTTCAGCCAGCTTCATCCGGGTGACCAGGGAGAAGTGATTGAGGACCTTCCAGTAGCAACTCAGCAGGGAATACTCACAGCAATACCTCCTGAGGAAGCCGCAGAAATCCTTGAGCATTTAGAGCCAAAAGATATTGCTAAGGTTTCTGAAGGCATCGAGGCATCAGTTTTATCCGATATTTTAGATGAAGCTGACTCAGACGTAACTGCAGATGTTATCAGGCAACTTCCCGAGGAACAGGCTTTAGATGTATTAGGTGAAATGGAAGAGGCTGTTGATATAGCTCCTCTTCTCGGTTATTCGGATGATAGCGCCGGTGGGCGTATGGTGCTTGAGTACATAGTTGTAAAAAATAACTCAACTACAGATGATGCTCTTGATACTTTACGTTTAAAATCACCTGATTCCGAAGAAGTACACACGGTTTATGTCATTAATGATGAAGACCAACTTGTAGGAGAACTCAGCATTGCACGGCTTGCCTTAGCTAGACCAAGAACTCTCGTAAAAGACATTATGGATTCAGATATCATCTTTGTTAATAGTGATACCAACCAAGAAGAATGCGCTAGAGTTATGGAACACCACAACTTGGATCAACTCCCCGTCGTTAATGAAGATAGAAAGCTTCTAGGTGTCATTCTTAGTAAGGATATTATTGATGTAATTGAGGAAGAGGCTACTGAAGATATGTATAAACTCGCCGGAATCACTGGTGAGAGGTTATTTGGACCATTAAAAAATTCTATACGGAATCGCTTTCCATGGTTATCAGTAAATCTGATAACTACATTTTTAGCTGCTTTGGTAATCAGTATATTCGAGTCTACTATCGCCCGAGTGGTAACTCTAGCTGTCTTTTTGCCAGTTGTCGCGGGGCAAGGAGGTATTGGAGGAACACAAACACTTACTCTAGTTATCCGCAGTTTGGCACTGGGGGAAATATCCAAAAAAGGTGGTTTTCGCCTGCTTAATAGAGAGATCTTTCTAGGTTTAGTTCATGGTCTTATGTTAGGAATTATCGTAGGTTTAGTAGCTTACTTTTGGAAAGGTAATTATATGCTTGGTGTTGTATTGGGTATGGCCATGATAGGCAATATGGTTATCGCTGGCCTAACTGGTGCCGGTATACCATTATTGCTGACAAGATTTCGTATTGATCCTGCTGTAGCCTCAGCTGTTGTGGTAACAACATGTACCGATGTTCTCGGATTTTTACTTTTCCTTGGACTTGCTACTGCTCTTGTTAGTTTTTTACTATAGAAACATATGTCTTTAAAATTTAAAGCAAGAAGTAAAAAAAGTGGCAGCGATTGGATTTGAACCAACAGTTATTAAGAATGCCAATCGGAATGTTGTCAAGATTATTGAGTAGATTAGGATGTGCAAAATAACATTGACAATTTCATGCCTTTCTAGGCTGTTCCTATAAGAATCCCCTAATATAGTAAAAGTAGGATTAAATCTCTGCCCCTTATTAACGTTTTTTACTTTATTACTATTGATTTACTGCGTATTCTATGTTATACGTTTAAAAAAGTTAGTTTTAATATCAGGATTCTTTACTATGAATAAAGCAACTCCCAAAGCTATAAAGAATATGCTGTATGAAGACGAGGAGGTTCTGGCTTCAATTCGCCAGTCACGAATGGCGCATGTAGTATCACCTGATAGCATATTTGTCACAAATCATCGCATAATCCTCTATTCACCCCATGCACTAGGTTTACGTAAGTCTATCGAAGATTACAGGTACGAGGATATGGCTAATTTCAAGGTGGAAAGAGGAATCATCTTCAGTACAATTAAGATAAAGCAAAGATTTATGAGTAATGACCTCGTGTTAAGCAATTTACCCAAAGGTAGTGTTGATAAGATATCGAGATTAGTTCATGAGGGTATTAGACGATATGGAAGTGGAGACAAAACTGTTTCAACTACACCTAACACAGTAATTCAATCCCAGAATGATGATCCATTAAAAGTTCTCAAGCTTCGCTATGCAAAAGGAGAGATTAGTACGGAAGAATTTGAAGAGAAGAAGCGATTATTAGAATAGAGTAATTTATTAGTATAATTGTGTTTCGATGGGGCAGGGTTTCGGCTCTGCCCCTTTTTCTATACTTTCCACCAGAATATGTCAAAAATGCACCAATTTCCCTTCTTTCTAGGATGTTTCTAGAATAATTTAATTTACTAGTTATAAAGATATCTGCATATTAATATTTTTACTACCAAGCTGTTACATTCCATTAATTATTTTTTCAGATAACGATTGGCGATGGCTTCTCTTGAAATGGATGCGTCCTCAATATTAGCGAGAAGAGAAAGGGATGGTCAGATTGCAGATATTCCATATAGGTAATCCACTCAGTGGCCAGCAGACGGTAAACGCTTTGTATGCTACTTACGAGATAATCTATATCACTCTTTGGTAGATTAACCAGTGATGCCCTAGCTTCAAGCTCGTCAGTGAGGTGTAAAACAGCCCATAATAGATTAGAACCTCGTTCGTGTTCAAGTACATTGGGATTCTCCAGCAGTCGTAGAATAAAAGAGCGTTTCTGTACAAGGAAGTCCTTCAATTCGTCCAGATCTATATCGCTGCATTTGGGCTTATCGCCTATGTTATTAATAAAGTCTCGAGCCTTTTTATATTCATTGCCGGTCCAGTCTTTAGAAACATCAAGGCAGGGGCAGATTTTATCACGCTGATTAAAACAGTTAACTAGTTTAGCTAATAATTTATTACCAACTTCACTGAAAAAGGCGCCAGCAACCATATTAAGTTTACTCAGCATAGATTGTTTTTCGCGCCTAGTTAAAATACGCTCAATGACGAGCACTACCAAAAATACCTCTAGAAAGACGAAAGCGAGATCACCGACCATGAAGATGAAAATATGGTGAGGGTCTCTAAAGATCACAAAGTGGATATAATATGCCAAAGTAGAAATAGCTAATAGGATGAATGCTAGAATGACTAAATCTGAACGCTTCATTATTGCCTCCTTATCGATACTCCAATTTATTATAACGCATTGTTATTTTTTTAATTTTATTCCTGAAAACATCCCCATAGTCCTATCGAACCTCTAAATCGTTGGTTTTAATGCAATAGCTACCACCTTTGTATTACCTAGAGGCAGATCTTAGGCTCTGTCCTTTTTAAAAAACTTTTTACCATAATATGTTAGTAAATACCTCAATTTCCTACCTTTCTAGGCTCTTTCTAGAAAAACAACTAAAAAAACACTTTTTCACATGATTCCTCATTTATATCTATCTAATTTGTTAAATAATAACATCAAGCAATTCTGTTAATAATTTGATTTTATTCCTGCTAGCAGGTACAATTAAGTAAATGTATACCGTTAACGAAGCAGCAAAAAAACTCAACCTTGATCCCAGTCAAATCAGGCGATTGCTTAGATCAGGCGAGCTAGATGGTAGAAAGTGGGGCAGAGACTGGACGGTTTTTAGGTTGAACTATCGGAGAAAAAGGAGGCTAAAGGGAGGTACCGTAAAGTGAATATCAAATATTTAAGAAAGTTAATTACTTCACCTCTAATTTGGTTCATCATTGCAGGATTAGCAATTGGAAGTTATGCCTGGATGGTTGAGGTGTCAGGGATAAGTTGGGCTGCTATAGCGCTGACTATTGCATTAATCTCAATAGGAATAGCGTTCGATAGTTATTTGAGAACAGCTAAAATAAATGAACAGATGAAAGAGATTAACTCAAGTCTAGACCAAATAAAGAATTCGCTAGAAGCAATAAAGAATAAACAGAATGAAGAATCAAGCTCTGGTTCAATGATAATCCCAACACTAGAAACGTTTACGAAGTTTTATTTAGATTACCTGGACAAACAACAAGGTGGAGCAGAAAAACAAATTAATAAAAGTGATACTGATGATCAAAAGGATAAGGAATAACTTTGCATAGATTAGAAAAAGCACATATTAAACCCATATCTGCCATGCTGGCCAGAACATTTAAGGATGACCAAGCTGAGATCTTCCCCGATCCACAAGAGAGAAGGGTAAAAGCACCCTATGTTCACGAACTCTTTTTATGTTATTCTTTCCCACATATAGAAGGTTATATAACATCACCTAGATTGGAAGGAGTGGCGGTTTGGCGACGATCAAATATAAATATAGGGGTATCCTGGCAGCGAATAATAAAATCTGGTACAAGTCACCTTGCCCTAAAGATTGGTCTAAGAGCTCTGAAGAAGATAATGTTTTTTGACCAATATATGGATTTAAAACGTAAAGAGCTAGCATCTGATAAACATTGGTATTTAAACATGTTGGCAGTAGATCCGAGATATCAAGGGAAGGGATATGCAAGTAAATTGTTAAATGCAATGCTGTTAAAAATTGATAAGGAAAACCTTCCCTGTTATCTTGAAACCAGTGGAGAAAAGAACGTTTCAATATATATGCATTTCGGGTTTCAGTTGATTAGTGAGTATACTATTCCTGGTGTAAAAGACAGGTTTATTGCCATGCAGAGGGAGCCAAAAAGGCGGTAAAATGCAGCAAAAATGTGGAGATGATATCGGTAGATTAGAGCTGAAAATGATAATGAAAAAAATATGCGTTCATAAGGTTTTTATCATTTATAGATGAATAGAAGTAAATATATAAAATGACCGGTTCAAATACTATAGATTTGATTATCTCAGCATTGGAGAATGCGGAATTCAGTGGAAAGGTGATTCCTATTGAATATCTTGAATTTGTAAAAAAAGAGATCCAGAATAACTACAGTAACGGCGTTCTGAACGATGCCTTTTACCACGAGCGTCTCTCTCATTTTCAACATACAAATCCTACTTCTTCGAAAAACATCCGTTCAATTTTCATAACATCAGCTCCACAACCGCAACAAAAAGTAAAATTTAAATATAAAGGAAATCATTTTAGTTTTACAGTGCCACCAACCTATTCATACGAAACGGACCAAAAGATTGAAAAGATAATTCTGGGAATCTTAAAAAATCAAGGGCTAAATCTCTATCCAGCAAGTTTACCTCTTAAATTAATAGCAGCTCATAGTGGTTTGGTAAGTTATGGTAAAAACAATATAACCTACGTAGATAAAATGGGGAGTTATCATCGATTACAGGCTTTCTATTCAGATATATCGGTTGATACCTATCATTGGGGTGATTATAAACTGCTGGAAAACTGTAAAAGCTGTAATGCCTGTTTAAAAGCTTGTCCAACAAAAGCAATTTCATCTGAACGGTTCATAATAAAAGCCGAAAATTGTATAACCTTCCATAATGAGAGATTAAACAGTTTCCCTAAATGGATCGAAGGTTCATGGCATAATTGCTTAATCGGGTGCATGACATGTCAGTTGGTATGCCCAGCTAATAAAAGGGTTAATAAGTGGATTGAAGGCTGCGTAGATTTTAATGAAAGAGAAACAAGTCTCATTTTAAAGGGAGAGCGTGGTCATCTTCCAGACATAACAGTTAAAAAACTACAAAAACTTGATTTGCTAGAGGACTTTAATCTGATTCCAAGAAATCTTCAAGTACTGTTGAATAATTATTTGAGTGAGTCTTAATATTCTCTTGCTGGTTTCCATACTTCCACCCATTATCAATAATCTTATTCATTATCTAACAATAAAAATCCTACCATGATAAAAAACCATCTCTGGTTATTTCCGAATTTAACGCTCCATATATAGTAACCCAACGCAGCCACAATTCCCAATATAGCTATACTGCCTCATATCAGAAAAGGTTTGACCGATAGTGTATCATTTATTATTAAACAAGCCTTCAATTTAAAATTACAATATTAGGGTCGAGAACATAAAGCTCAAGTATTGTTATGGGCTCAAAACCATACGCTAAATTATTATTAGGTGTCATTTCAGTATCATTTGCCGCAATCTTCATTCGCTTGGCAGATGCGCCACCGCTTGTAATTGCAGCCTATCGCATGTTAATAGCTGCCTGTATCATTACACCAATCTACATGGTTAGGTATAGAAGTATCTACCAAAAGGTGTCTGGTCGGGATTTGCTGTTAGTGCTGGTATCTGCTGTATTACTGGCGGTTCATTTTGGTTTGTGGATTACATCACTTGAATATACATCTATAGCAAGCTCTGTTGTCCTTGCCACTTCTCACCCCATATTTGTAGCCATTTTGTCATATTTTTTATGGAAGGAGAGGTTAAGCAAGAAGGTTATTTTGGGTATAATCTTAGCGTTAGTTGGGGTTACAGTCATTAATTGGGGTGGGTTCATTCTTAGCTCTACTGCATTTATTGGAAACATGCTTGCGCTTTTATCAGCTATTGCGATCGGCATCCACTTAATAATCGGTCGACAATTAAAGGAGAGAGTTAGGCTAATGCAATACCTAACTACAGTTTATGGTGGTTCTGCACTAATATTAGCAATAGCAGTATTGATTTCGGGTTACTCTTTGATAGGCTATTCTGCAAACACGTATTTAATGCTGATACTTTTGGCACTTATACCCCAAGTAGTTGGGCATTCTATGCTTAACCAAGCAGTCCGTTTAATGTCAGTTACAATTGTTGCGACAGCTATTGTAGGGGAACCAATAGGAGCCATCATCTGGGGTTATTTGATACTCGGAGAAGGGATTACAGCAATCGAAATAGTTGGTAGTTTGTTAACATTAGGTGGGATTACAACCGTAGTGGTATACTGGCATAAAGCAGTATTAACCAAACCCTAAGGAGGAATTGTGATTGATAAAAGAATAGAAAAACTAGCCGACCTGCTTGTAAATTACTCGGTGGAAGTTAAAAAAGGGGATAATGTAGTCATTCAGGGAAACACAGTGGCAGAACCATTGGTAAACTCAGTCTATGCAAAAGTACTTCAAGCTGGTGGCAATCCTCTAGTAATGGTACAGCCTACCTCAGCTGAGGAAATTTACTACAAATATGCCTCCGAAGAACAATTACAGCATGTACCCCCACCCGAAAAACTCGTTATTGAAACATACGACGCCCGTATTGTTGTTTGGGGAATTGAAAACACCAAGGCATTAACTAATGTTGATCCGGTTAAAACGGTACTTCACAGCAGCGCACGGCGGGGTTTGATGAAAACTGCTTTGCAGAGGGAAGCCAAAGGAGAGTTAAGCTGGGTAATAGCCCTTTTCCCGACTAATGCTCCAGCTCAAGATGCCGAGATGAGCTTATCTGAATATGAGGATTTTGTTTTTGGTGCTTGCATGCCAAATATGGATGATCCAATTACATACTGGAGGAATGTATCGGCCAAGCAACAGAAAATTATTGATTGGTTAAAGGGTAAAAAAAATGTTCGCATCAAAGGACCTGAAACTGATTTGAGGTTTAGCATAGAAGGTCGAAAATTTATCAATTGTGACGGTAAAAATAACATGCCTGACGGCGAAGTGTTTACCGGTCCGGTCGAGGATAGCATGCAGGGTAATGTTTATTTTTCATATCCAGCTATCTACGATGATAGGGAAGTAGTAGGCGTACGACTATGGTTTGAAAAAGGTAGAGTGGTGAAGGCTAGTGCTGAAAAAAACGAAGAATTTTTATTAAAAACCTTAGATACAGATGAAGGTGCACGGCATGTTGGTGAATTTGCAATCGGTACCAATACGGGAATAACAAAATTTACTCGACAGATACTTTTCGATGAGAAAATTAATGGCAGTTTTCATTTAGCACTCGGGGCTGGTTTTCCAGAGAGTGGTAGCCGTAATGAATCTGCCATTCATTGGGATATGGTTTGCGACTTACGGCAGGGCGGCCAAATATGGATTGATGACCAACTATTATATAGGGATGGTAAATTCGTTTTAAACCTATAGAACCAGGTGCCTTATTCGATAGGATGAAAACAAGCAACGCTGCGTAATCCTCCCTCTGAGAGTAAAGGCGGTTCATCAGTTTTACACTCATCGGTGGCTCTATCACATCTGGGGTGAAATCTACAACCAGGCGGAGGATTAGCTGGACTAGGTACCTCACCAGGCAAAACATGGCGTCCCCTTTTTCGGGTTGGATCAGCGATCGGAGTCGATAAAACCAGCGCTCGAGAGTAAGGATGCCGAGGTTTCTTAAATATATCTGATGGATTACCCATTTCCACAATCTTACCAAGATACATAACCGCGATAGAATCACATACCGTTTCAGCCACACTGAGATCATGGGTGATATACAGATAGGTCAGATTATGCTCCTGCTTTAATTTATCAAGCAGGATTAGAATCTGTGCTTGGACTGATACATCAAGAGCTGATGTCGGCTCATCAAAAACTACAAATTGAGGGTTGGTAACCAGGGCACGAGCAATAGCGATTCTCTGTCGTTGCCCACCACTGAATTGATGTGGATATCTGGGTAACTGTTTCTGGGATAGACCAACCATTTCCATCACTTCCCCAACGCGTTCCTTGGCAGCTTGCCCTTTCATTAATCCGTGAACCGATATCGGTTCAAGAAGCGTATCTTTAATCTTCATTCTAGGATCTAGTGAAGTGAACGGATCTTGGTAAACAAGCTGCATGCTCTTTCGGAGGTTCTTAAGTTTGCTACCCGCAAAGGTTGCCAAATCATATTTTGAACGGATTTCTTTATACGCTTTTGAATTGGGTTGTGTTTTTTCTAGCTCATCAATTTTTTCTTTGATCTCCAAATTGACATCTAAATATATATGACCCGATGTAGGTTTTAATAAACGCAAAATGGTTTTACCAAGCGTTGTCTTACCACACCCTGATTCTCCAACCAATCCCATCCATTGCCTACGCTCTATAGATAGCGTTATGCCATCGACGGCTCTCACATCGCCAACATGCTGCCGGAAAAGTCCTCTTAGAATTGGAAACAGCGTTTTTAAATCGCGGGTCTCAACTAGATTTTCCAAGTTTATCTCCGTTATATAAGTGGCAGGCTACAAAATGATTTGGATTTATCTCAATCAGAGCAGGCTGTCTTTCCTGACAGATCTTTTTTGCAGCATCACATCTTGGATGAAAGCGGCAACCTGATGGTAAATCCAATGGATCAGGCACAAAACCGCTAATAGCTGATAGCTCTTTGCCTGGTTTTGGCACTGCTGCCATTAGGGCTTTTGTATAAGGATGCAGCGAATTTTGGTACACTTCCGCTACTTCAGCCAGTTCGCAGATGCTGCCCAAATACATAACTCCAACTCGGTCACAAATTTCGGCAGCCACTGCTAGATCATGGGTGATATATAGAATAGATGTTTGAATTTCAGTCTTTAATTTTTTTACAAGTTCAAGGATTTGCGCTTGAATGGTTACGTCTAAAGAAGTAGTGGGCTCATCAGCGATTAACAATCGTGTACAGCAGGCGAGGGCCATCGCAATGACAACGCGCTGTTTCATACCGCCGCTTAGTTGATGCGGATGTTGCTTTAATACCCTGGAAGGATCGGCAATTTCGACCTCTTTTAGCAGTGAGCTAGCGATCATATACGCCTCATCATCGATCCTCCAAAGCAGACGTCTGATTATCGGTATACGACCAACAAGCCTCGGAGCAAAAGCGAAAGGATCATTCGCTATAGTAGAATAAATATTTCTCTGTAATATTCTCAAGGGTTTTATCAACGCTGAGAGCCTATGCTGATCTTCAG
>CP070729.1:441432-452182 GCA_020351185.1 Dehalococcoidia bacterium
ATATACATTGAACCCATTGTAGGAATTAGCGAAGGAGATTCTTTGGATACATCAGGTTATTTTATCGATTCTGACCCGGATACCTGGAATGCCACGGTTGACTACGGCGACGGATCTGGAGTTCAGGTGCTTGATCTGGATGAAAAGTCTTTCGTTCTCAACCATGTATATGTCGATGATGGCACCTATACTATTACTGTAAACGTTAGTGATGGTAGTATAAGTTTGGGCATTGGAAATATATTGCTCCCGGTTTCCAATGTTCCCCCAATGGTTACAATTAATCAACCTCCGAAGTTTTCAATCCCTCTCCTGATACTCATTAATAGAACATTACAGTTCTCTGCTGATTTCACCGACCCGGGTAAAGTTGATACCCATACGGCTATTTGGGACTGGGGTGATGGTAATGTTTTACCGGGAACTGTTGATGAATCCAATGGTTCAGGAACCGTGCGGGATTTTTATAGCTATAGCACCATAGACAATTACACTATAACACTCATGGTTACAGACGACGATGGTGGTACTGGCTATGACAGTCATATGGTTCAAGTATGCGATTTATCAGGAGCAGCTCAGGCGGTGATTGACGCTATAGAAAATCTTCCAAATGAAACATTCAAGAGGGATGCCGAAAAATTAAAAGCAAATTTAACCCGTTTTCTTGAACAGGCGGATAAATTGACTGAAAAGGGTAACTATAAAGGAGCTTCAAGTGTTTGGGAACACACCATAAGGCATACAATGGACGGCTATGTTGGTGGTAAGAGCGATAAGGATGACTGGATAATTGATCCCGATTTCCAACTATGGGCAAAGTGGGCAATCGACGAAATTGTTTTGAGTCTTAATCTTATGCCTAAATAAATAGCTTTCATACATAATATTAATAGGGGAAGGGTATAGACTCCGTCCCTTCTTTATTATATCGCAGGTTTAAATCAGGCGTTGCCATTTTTTATTTATCTTATTTTTCATCTGAAAGAGCGGTGTGTCAAGTTTGAAAAATAGCAAATGTCCAGTTATGGTGTCAATCTAGGCAGGTGGTGGGCGGTAGAGGACTTGAACCTCTGACCCCCTGCGTGTAAAGCAGGTGCTCTAACCAACTGAGCTAACCGCCCGAAAGCACGCTTGGTGGGGCTCGAACCCACGGCCTCAGCCTCCGCAAAGCTGCGCTCTATCCAACTGAGCTACAAGCGCTTACTGGTGCCGAAGGTGAGATTTGAACTCACACGCCCTAAAGGACACTACGCCCTGAACGTAGCGCGTCTGCCATTCCGCCACTTCGGCCGGCAAACAGATAGATTATACTTTGACTGTATTTAGGTGTCAACGTAAAATGCTAGCTACTTGAATACTACAAAGGTACTACTAGAAGTCTGGAACGGGTGGTGATTTTCGCTTGTGGTCACTACTGGTTGCCATATTTTTTATTTTATCTTTAACTATTGACGATACTTTACAGCCGGATATATAAGCATCGAGTTCATCATAGCTCAAACCGAGTTCATCCTGATCAGTTTGACCTTTCCATAAACCGGCTGAAGGTGGTTTCTCAATTATTTCTTGGGGAATTTCCAGAAAAACTGCCAGTTCTTTGACCTGTCTCTTAACTAGGTTACCCAGTGGTAAGATATCCACACTCCCATCGCCATGCTTTGTAAAATAACCCACTTCGAGTTCACTTCGATTTCCGGAGCCAACCACTAGGTACCGAAGCTGATTGGCATGGAAATAAAGTGTGATCATTCTCAACCTAGCTTTGAGATTACCTCTGGTTTTCTGATTTATTGGTTGATTTTTATAAATGATTAACTTCTCAAGAAGCGTATCATAAATATCATCGAGCAATATTGTTCTTGTTGGTATGGAAAACTTGTTGGCTACTGCCAAAGCATGCTGTTCATCCTCCTGACAGCTGCCACACGGCATGATCAATCCTAGAGTGCTTTTTTTTAAAGCGCGACAGCTTAGAACCGCAACTACTGAAGAGTCTAATCCGCCACTGATACCGAATACCACGCCTTCTAAACCAGCGGCTGATACCTTTTCTTTTATCCATAAAACAAGTTTGTCCACCAGTTGCTGCATAAACAAAACATTCTTACGTAAGCGATTTCGTTGAGTATAGCGTCTTTAAGTTGATCGGTCAAAAGTACCTGGATGATGTTGACTTTGTGGAGTTAAATATCTAAAATTGTTTATAGAGAGTGAGAACAAATGCCATTATATGAATACATTTGTTTCAAGTGTAAATCAAGATTTGAATTGTTACGTCAGATGAGTCGGGCTAATGAGGAGGTTTTATGCCCGGATTGCCACAGCCGAGCTAAGAAAATATTATCTAATTTTGCTTGTGTTTCTAAAGATGAGAGTGGAATTAGTTCTCCTATTGGTGGCAGTCCTTGCTCTAGCTGTAGTACCAGTAGCTGCGATACATGTGGTAATTAGCTTGGGAAAAACATGATACCCCCAACTGTCCCCTAAAAGACCTATGATCAGTCTATAGAAATGCTTAGAAAGCCATTAATAGAAAATATCTCAAGGTCAGCGAAATCAAGCGGTGGTGAGCATGCTTTATAGATTGAAATCTGAATTAGGTTAATCTAACTTCTTTCTTTAACAGAATATGTTAGAATGTCCTTTAGCCATATTTGGGGCACAATATTGTGAGTAAGTGTGTGCTTTATAGACTACTAGCAGTATTTGCCATATCTATAATATGTGTTTTTACCGCCTGTGATAAAACTGGTTTGGGAGAGGAGTTCTCTGTATCTATAGGTCAAACGATTGCTATAATGGGCGAAGATATTAGAATTACCTTCTTAGAAGTAATAAACGACAACCGTTGTGCTAGGGACGTTGTCTGTGTTACGGAGGGTGATGTAGTCTGTAAAATGAGAGTTGTTCAGGGCGATTCTTCTTACGATATAGAGCTAGCGCAACCTGGCTTGTATTACGACTATTCGCAGCGTTTATACGGGGATTATTTTTATACCTTCAAGGTAACGCCGTATCCAGAATCAGAAAAGAAAATATCCGTCGACGAATACCGGATACTGCTGACGTTAAACAAGTGACCAGGGTTGTCTAATACAGTTCATCCTAATACCCAAGCCTAACCTTTTTTGTGAGAATACGTTATTAATAATAAGTTAGTAAAAAAGGAGAAGGCTATGGATAGCTTAGTCAATTATTCAAGAAAATTACTCTTTCAGCTAAGATGGATTTTTATGTCTCCGGAAAAAAGGTATGTTTATCTCTGGAATCAAACAAATCCCCGCTACCGATATTATAAACAGTAATTTATTGACCCCTTTATCAGATAAGCACAGTACGCCTCAATCAGAAGAATGCTGTGCTTATTCTATTATGATTTGTAAAATGCCTATATTTATTCAATGTCGATGATATCGAGTGAATGATAAGATCGATATTGACAAACTAAAAGTTTGTAAATTTAGGACTATTTTTTATTAATTTTCGTCTTATTTGACTGAATTAAAAAATTTCCCTGCGCTTTTCAAAAAACAGATAGACGATGACCAGTCCAGTAATCAGAAAGGCCAATCCTACAGTCAGCAATGCGCAGAATAGGGTAGCGTCATACCAGAAACCTTGGGGGAAGAGCATTATAAGGTAATCTTTTGTTGGGTCAAGCTGCCATAATTCATTGGTGAAGCTGATTAGATGGAATTGTAAAAAGAAGCTGTCGAAATCTAACAGCACCACTAACCCCAATAGCAGCATAAAGATGACGGTCAATCCACTGCCTTTGATTAGGGCTGATGCCAACTGACGCCGGTATTCATCTAATCGCAAGTATAAAACTACCACAATATAAACAAGAGCAAAAGTGCTGGTACCTACCAATACCCAGTAATCAACCCATATCAATCCCTTCACATCCTTCAGGTGTGCTACCTCTTTCTGGTTAAAAAGGGTAAATGGTTGGTTATCTTTGAATACAATGATATCTATGATATCTTCATTCGAGTTAAAGTAATTGATTAGTCCACGCGCTGCCTTTCCCAATTCAATGTCAGCAAGATTAGTGGTTTTGGCAACGTCGTATTTGTCGAAGCCATATTCATAAAGCCATTGGCTGTTAACGGCGATACAGATGCTGGTGGTTAGTAGTACGGTTGGTATGCATAATATGAATAACCACCTTGAAATATTAATAAAAACCCACTTGATATTTTTCATTAACATTGATTTTACACTTTTATACAGGGAAAGGGTAATCCTTAATTTTATTACAGGTATAATATAGTAGGCAGGAAGAGAATTCATTGCGAATTATCATGTTTGTATAAGTCACAACATAATTTTATACGTTTTTTATTTTGAGCTTAAAAAACAAAGGCTTGAGAAACGCGACTATGTTATAATTCTTGTTGATTTCTTGCGTTAGAGGTATTATGTTCACCCATCTTCATGTTCACACCGAATACAGCTTATTGGACGGTATGTGCCGCATTCCTCAGTTGGTAGCTCGGGCTAAGGAACTAGGTATGGATAGCTTAGCAATCACCGACCATGGTGCAATGTACGGTGTCATTCAATTCTACCAAGAAGCTAAAGTTGCCAATATAAAGCCCATTATAGGCTGTGAGATATATGTAGCTCCTGATGGCCGTTTTGGACGCAGTGCTGCTGATAAAAACAACCATCACATTGTACTGTTGGCTAAGAATCTCACCGGCTACCATAACCTTATCCAGCTCACTACAAAAGCGCATCTTGAAGGTTTTTATTATAAGCCAAGGGTGGATAAAGAACTTCTAGTAGAATACAAGGATGGACTTATCGCTATGTCTGCCTGTCTTGCAGGTGAGGTTTCAGCCATGATATTGGAGGGGCGTGTGGAGGACGCAAAAAAAACAGCCTTATGGTATAAAAAAACCTTTGGCGATTTTTATTTGGAAATACAACGGCACCCCATCCCAGAACTTGAGCAGGTGAATAAGGTACTAATTGCGATGGCTGATGAGCTGGATATTCCGCTGGTAGCCACTAATGATGTTCACTACGTAAAAAAAGGTGATGCCACAGCTCATGACCTACTAATGTGTATCGGCACCAACTCATCAATCTATGATGAAAAAAGAATGAAAATGGCTGGTGACTTTTTTTATTTAATGAGTTCTAGCGAAATTGAGGAACATTATCAGGATATCCCACAAGCTCTTGAAAATACAGAGAAGATTGCCCAGATGTGTCGACTTGAACTGGAATTTGGCCGCCTTCACCTACCAGAGATAGATTTGCCGGAAGGTAAAACGGCTGACAATTTTCTAACGGAAATATGCCATCGGGAACTGTCCCATTTTTACCCTAATGCTAACCAAGAGATAAAGGAACGCCTCGAATATGAACTAGAAGTCATCAAAAAAACTCAGTTTGCTAACTACTTTCTTGTTGTTTGGGACATAATCTCATTTGCTAAAAAGAAAAACATATTATTCAATGTTCGTGGCAGTGCCGCATCCAGTATAGTGCTTCGCTGTTTAGGTATAACCGAAATTGATCCCATAGCCAATGGACTGGTCTTTGAGCGATTTCTAAATGTTGAGAGAAGAGAAATGCCGGACATTGACCTAGATTTTGAGGATATCCACCGCGATGAGGTTATCGCGCATATGTCTCAGAAGTATGGGGCTGATCATGTGGCTCAGATTATAACCTTTGGTACTATGGGCGCCAGGGCGGCCATAAGAGATGCTGGACGCTCGTTAGGTATGTCATATAGCGATGTTGACCGCGTTGCTAGATTGGTTCCTTTCGCTCTAGGTATGACCCTTGACCGGGCACTCGAGGAAAATGGAGAACTGAGGAATATTTATCACCAAGAAGCTAAGGTTAAGAACTTGGTTGATTCGGCTAGAGGGGTTGAAGGGATTGCCCGGCATTCAAGTACCCATGCTGCAGGTGTCGTCATTTCTAGAGATACCTTAACCAACTATACACCACTGCAGAGATTAAGCAAGGGTAATGGCAACAGACTGGTGATGACCCAGTTTGCTATGGAGGATATCGCTAAGATCGGATTGCTGAAGATGGATATCCTAGGTCTGGCTAATCTGACTATCCTCAGCCGGGCAAAAGAATTAATAAAGACAAACTGTAATGTTGAGGTTGATCTACATACCATACCACTAGATGATTGTAAAACTTTTGGGCTTTTATCTGCCGGCGAAACCACGGGTGTTTTTCAGCTGGAAGGTAGTGGTATGCGCCGTTATATAAAGGAGCTTAAGCCATCTACTTTCAGTGATATCGCGGCTATGGTAGCTTTATATCGACCGGGACCAATGGAACAGATACCACGTTTCATAAAGGCAAAGCACGGGCTTGAACCTATTCATTATCCCCACCCTGCTCTGGCTGAAATTCTGAAAGAAACCTACGGGGTGATTGTCTATCAGGAGCAGGTACTATTTATCGTACGAACATTTGCTGGTTATAGTTTGGGTCAAGCTGATATATTTCGCAAGGCAATGGGTAAGAAGATTGTTGAGGTCATGAGAAAAGAAAGGCGCAACTTCATTGCGGGTGCTAAAAAGAATGGTTTTTCTGCTGAGTTAGCCGAACAAGTTTTTAATCTTATAGAGCCATTTGCTGGTTATGCCTTTAACAAAGCTCATGCTGTGAGCTATGCACTGATTGCCTATCAAACTGCCTTTCTCAAATCAAATTACCCGGTAGAGTATTTGACCGCTCTTTTTATAGCTTTTGCTGAGCATTCGGAAAAGATAGCCACCGCTGTCGCAGAGTGCCGACGGCTCAATATTAAGGTGCTACCCCCGGATATAAACCATTCCCGGATTAATTTCGTTATAGAAAAACAGGCGGATGGTACCGATGCCATTCGCTTTGGGTTGGCGGCTGTGAAAAATGTAGGTACGGCCGCTGTAGAGCCCCTAATAGAAGAACGTGATCAATGTGGATACTATAAGTCTATTGAAGACCTTTGCCGACGGGCTGATTTAAGTGGCGTCAACAAACGGGTTATGGAGAGTCTTATAAAGGCAGGTGCGCTTGATTGCCTTGGTGAAAGGGGTATACTGGTGGCAAATGTTGCCTCCATCATGACCTTAGTTCAGCGAGTCCAAAAACTGAGGCAAACAGGTCAAACAACAATGTTTGATCTATGGGGTGATACGGTGGATGTACCCTTACCCAGTCTGGCCATGATTGATGCTGAAGTTTCCATAAAGGACAAATTAGGATGGGAGAAAGAGCTTCTGGGAGTTTATCTATCAGAACATCCCTTCAGTCCCTATGTAGCCAAGGCGGTGGAGGAAAATACGACTCTTTGTGGTAAGGTTGATGTCGAAATGGAGGGCCAGACGATAGCAGTCGCCGGTATGGTAGACTCAATCCGAAATCTTGTTACAAGAGACGGGCAGCCTTCTGCCAGTGTGGTGCTTGAAGATTTGGATGGCAAACTTGAGGTAATAGTTTGGCCTAGGATTTTTACTGCTACCCAGGAATATTGGCAGGAAGGTAATATACTGTTGATTGATGGAAAAGTCAGGCTACGTGGTGATTGGGTGCAACTTGTATGCGAACACGTACGTTTTTATAAGATTGAAGAAAATAAGGAGAAAGAAGACTTAGCTTTGATGTCTAAAAAGATATTAACTCCTAGTGTTGCGAGTAGAGAAAAAGGAGGGGTACCACCCAAGATGAGAAGGCTTATCATTCATCTGAAGCAGACTAGTGATAAAAGTGGCGACATTGCCCGCTTACATAAAATAAACAACATTTTGAGGGATTATCCGGGATACGATGAAGCCAACCTGATTGTTGATAATGGCACGAAGTTCTTTAAACTGCATTTATCTGCTATGAGAGTAGACTACTGTCCCCAGCTTCATCAACGGCTAGTAGATGTAATCGGTAAAGATGCAGTACAGCTAGAAACAGAGAACAATTAGAATGAATATATTGAATTGTTTTAATGTTTGTATTTGATCCTAGAATTGAGTTGTTCATGCAATTTACCAAGATTATCAGATAGGTGGCTGACCATCTTTCCATAGTTTAAAAAAATTTTAACTATGCGGGCGAAAGGTCTTTCGAACAGTATGAACTTGATTTCTAGCCTGAGAATGGAAGTTGCATCTGAACGTTGGTATAAGAGATAGTCGAACTATAAGTTGGGTTAAATCCGATAATAAAGTAGTGTTTTAATAATATCCGGTAAATGTCAGAAGTAGGAGGTTAGGATTGGTAAAAGAAGTCAACATAATAAAAGCCTCTGGGGAAATCGAACCCTTTTCCGAACGTAAGTTAAGACGATCACTAGAGCGAATAAATACTCACCCAGAACTTATCACAGAAATTATCTCTCATATTAAGAGTGAATTGAAAGAGGGTATGAAAACATCAGAGATATATAGCCACGCTTTGTCTTTACTTAGAAAAAAGGAGCATTTCACCGCCGGCCGTTATAGTATCAAGAAGGCACTTTTGGAACTTGGGCCGAGCGGTTATCCATTTGAAAAGATGGTTGCCCAGATTCTAAAGTCTGCCGGCTACGTCGTTGAAATAGGTAAAATCGTTAAGGGTTATTGCGTTTCACACGAAGTTGATGTGGTTGCCTCGAAGGATAATAAACGTCTTTTGGTGGAATGTAAGTTTCATAACCGAGCTGGTTATAAAACAGACATCAAGGTAGCGCTCTATATAAATGCTCGTTTCTGGGATATAAAGAAGCACTCATTAGGAAAACCTGGTCACCGTAATGAAGGTAATCTGGAAGTATGGTTGATAACAAATACAAAGTTGTCTTCGGATGCTATTAATTATAGTAATTGTGTCGGTATAAAAGCTATTGGATGGAATTATCCTCGGGATGGCAAGAATCTGCAATATCTACTTGAGGAGAGTGGATTATTACCTATTACCTGTCTTATTAGTTTAACAAAGGCTCAAAAGAACCAACTGCTAAGACAGGGGTTAGTTGTCTGTCGGGAGATAGTTGATCAAGAGGAAATCCTGCAATCGATGGGTATAAGCGAAATCAAACGAACTCGAGTTTTAAAGGAAGTTGGAGAGTTATGCAAGTATGAGAAAAATTCGTTCAGTTTGTAAATTATAGAATCCAATTACTTTAGATTTTTCAGCAGGCTGACTACAGCTAAGTCTTATGAATACTTGTTTTTTTTAAATGGTTTTATTGAAGGGATATTCCCGTTGTTTCTAAGTGGAGTAAGCGTTTTTTCATGGTTAATCCTCCACTAAAACCAACAAGGTTATTATCATTGCTTACTACACGGTGACAAGGGATAATAATCGGCAGCCTATTTCTTGCTAGAGCTTGACCAACTGCTCGCCCCGCCCCGGGTTGACCTATTCTGTTAGCCAGCCAACCATAACTTCTCGTTTCGCCATATGGTATGGTCTTTGTTGCCTGCCAGACTTTTTTTTGGAAATGTGTAACATCTAAAAAATCGAGTTCATCGGTAAATGATATTCTATAACCACTAAAATAAGCCCTCAAACGCTTGGATAGATCTCCAAAACTATTGCGGCAGAATCTCGCTTCTTCTATAATACTACCCAGAGACTCAAGCGATTCTTGGATAGAACTGTGAGGCAAACTGACACGTGCTAATCCTCGCTCTGAGCCAACAAAAACCACCCAGCCCATATCGGTAATTACAACGCTCCATTCCATATAAAACGATTCTAATAAGCTTTAATTTTGACTACAGAGTCTCTCAAGTGGGATTGTGAGTGTTATCGGGCAATATCTAATAGCTGGATTAAGCCTAACAACATTACGGCTCAATAATTCCATAGTTACCATCCATACGTCTATATAAAAGTGTTAGTTTCTCGGTTTCGGTATTGTTAAAGAAGAAAAAGTTGTAATTTAACAATTCCAATTGGTCGGTAGCTTCTGCAACCGACATAGGTTTTATATCCAACTGCTTTATGATATATTTTCGATCTTGTGATAGTTGCGATCCCCGATTTACACCGCTTTTAATGGCTGAGTTGCCCCTACCCTTTTTATTATGCAATTTACCCTTATGGTGCTCAATCTGACGCTGCATATTTCTAGCCACATTATCAATGGCTGTCAATACCGTTCTACCACGCTCCTCTCCATGAAGCCTGGTGTTGCTCCCAGTAGCGGTTACACGTAATAGAAACCGGTGTTGTTGGGATTTTGTCTTTTCTTCTACTATGTCAATTTTAGTTTCCATGATGTTTATTAGATGGTGGTTAAAGTGCCCCAATTTGCGCTGGATATACCGCTGAATTTCTGGTGTCAACTCTACATTCTTGCTTGTAATATTCAGTTCCATCTTGATACTCCCGATATCTAAATTCCACCAACCGAAGTTGGATTCAATATCAAATTAGCATTGACAATAACTTTTAAAGCGTAGTTGTAGTTATCTACTATGGATCAGAATTAGCATCGTCGTTGATCGTTTTCTTATAATTAAACTGCTGCAAAGGTCGTGGCGGATTAATATATTCACCAAGTTATCATAAATCATACAACAATGAGTAAACAAAAGGTTCATTGCTATCTCACTGAGATTAGCCAATTGAGAGGGCACTTTCACCTCCAGTAACTTGAGTTAAGTTCTAAAGGTTATGTGTTTTGCCGGGAGCGTCCACCTACCCCGCTCATAATCGGTTCGTTTATATAGATATCACCGTTCCTTATTTTTAGGTTAAATCCGCAATCAGGATTGGTGCATACCCATGCTTTGTA
>CP070729.1:452282-480576 GCA_020351185.1 Dehalococcoidia bacterium
TGCATGGGTGCTGGTATCGGACAAGCGCTGGGAATGGAAAAGGCAGGTATTGTTGAAAGTGTAGTAGCCGTTATTGGTGATTCTACCTTTTTGCATTCCGGGATCACTGGGCTGTTAGATGCTGTCTACAATGTTGGGCAAATAACAGTAATAATTCTGGATAACAGAACCACTGCGATGACGGGTCACCAGGATCACCCAGGTACTGGTATTACGGCACAGGGGAAAGAGACACGTGCAGTTAACCTTGAACTGTTAGCTCGAAGTCTTGGCATTAAGGATGTAAAGACTATAGATGCCTGGGATTTAAAGACGCTGAGGGAGGGCGTAAAAGGTGCTCTTACTAGACAAGAACTCTCGGTGATTATAGTACAGGGTGCCTGTTCAGTACGTGCATCCAAACATGTCAATCCCAGGATGATAGATAAAGAAATATGTAATCAATGCAATTTGTGTCTTATGATCGGCTGTCCAGCGATAGGCAGGGAATGGGAGCAGATTTATATAGATGCCTCGCTGTGTATTGGTGATGCCTGTACCCTTTGTCAACAGCTTTGTCCTAGGGGGGCTATAAACTCTCAGAAAGATAACTTACAGGGGAAGCGATTTGCCTAGATATAATCTGATTATAGCTGGTGTTGGAGGTCAAGGTGTTGTTCTGGCGGGTAATATAATAGGTGAAGCTGCCATGATGACTGGTTACGATGTTAAGAAAACTGATACTTTAGGAATGGCACAGCGTGGTGGTAGTGTTGTCAGCCATTTAAGGATCGCAGATAAGGTGTTTTCGCCTCTGATAAACCGAGAAGAAGCCGATATTATGCTTGCTTTTGAAAAACTGGAGGCCGCAAGATGGAGTTATTTTTTAAAAACCGGTGGTATAGCAATAGTTAATAGCCAGGC
Source organism: Dehalococcoidia bacterium (assembly GCA_020351185.1). Taxonomy (GTDB): domain Bacteria; phylum Chloroflexota; class Dehalococcoidia; order Dehalococcoidales. Next base: position 453,186 of record CP070729.1, read on the forward strand.
ACTCGCACCACTTTCAGTAAATTTGGGTAGCGAGCAATATCCAAGCGATAATGAGATAAGGAAAATAATAGAGCAATATACTAAAAATATATATATCGTCGATGGTACCGATTTAGCCGAGCAACTGGGTGAGGTGAAGACCCTTAACGTACTTATGCTGGGTTGTCTGTCGAATTTTATGCCTTTTACTAGTGAAATCTGGCGTAAATCCATAGTCAAGAATTTACCGACAAAGGTTATTGATTTAAACCTGAACTCTTTTAAAATGGGTACTGAAGTGATTAGGGATATGATGAACAGAAAAACAAGGAATAATGATGATTGAAAAAAATACCAAAACCGCAAGAAACATATCATGGTTAAAGGAAGTGGAGAAGGAAGAACCGGTTGCTTCTTTTTTAAATATGAAGCTGATAGATCTCACGCCCGGTTATGCCAAGGTAAAGATGAACCTGTTACATGAATACCAAAACTTCCATAAATCGACATTCGGGGGTATTATCATGGCTCTTGCTGATCAGGCATTTGGTTATGCTTCTAACTCTCTGGCTTATCCGAGTGTCGCTTCGCAATTTAGTACCTATTTTATTGCTCGTGCCAAGTCGGGAGATGAGCTGACTGCCGAATGCAGAGTTCTTAAGAGCGGTAAGCGAGCTGGTATCTCGGAGGTAACAATTAAAAACCAGGATGATAAACTCATCGCTAGAGCTACGGGTGTAACGATTTCCATCAATTATCAAGACTAGTTTAGTTGTTATACGACCTAATTCTTCATTTGACAGTGTGTTTATTACCGTGCTAGAATGCCCCGTTATTAACGCCTTGGAAAACTGAAATAATGCCTAATACCTCTCAAAGATTGGAGAGAGCCGATTTCATATTTATTAGGCGCACCGAGTGTGCGCTGGGAGGTCTGGGCAGCTAATTAATTAATTAGGGCATATAACAAATAATATGAAAGACCTCCCAAATGGGAGGTCTTCAGGTTTAAGGGGATTCTAGCTTGTCCGCTTGGCAGCAGGTAACAGAAGTTAATCCAACGGTTGTAACATGGGATACGATACCCAAGCTAGTCACGCGCAATAGTCAACAATGGAATTTGCAGACGGCTGCCTGTATGAAGAATTTTGGTATATGGCGTAAATACAGTTGGGCTGAATATTATGACAAAATAAAAAGCTTTTCACTGGGACTTATCAAACTGGGCCTTGAGAGAGGCGACGTTGTCTGTATTATTGGTGATAATGAACCTGAATGGTTTTGGGGGGAATTTGCTACCCAGGCAGCGGGTGGCATCTGTACTGGTATCTTTGTTGATTCCATTCCTTCAGAGGTAGAATATATTGCCCAACATTCCAATTCTAGCTTTGCCATTGTTAACGATCAAGAGCAGACGGATAAGTTTTTAGAAATAAGGAGCAATCTGCCAAAACTGAAGAAAATTATATACTGGGATCCCAAGGGCTTAAAACATTACAATGATCCCATGCTCATATCTTTTACCAAAGTAATGGAACTAGGTAAAGAGTATGAAAAGAAATATCCAAATTTGTTTGAACAGAATGTGGCGCAAGGCAAGCCTGAAGATATAGCTTTTATCTATTATACTTCGGGGACTACCGGCTTGCCCAAGGGAGCCTGTCTCACTCACCGTTCTCTGATAAGAACGGCAAAAGCTTTTATCGATCGCTATCCGCTATACGAAGAAGATAATCTGATGTCAAACTTCCCAGCGGCTTGGGTAGGGGATAGTTTTTTTGCCACCATACCTCACTTGCTAACCGGAGCTAAACTCAATTTTCCTGAAGAGCCGGAAACCATTGCTGAGGATACCCGTGAAGTCGGTCCCGATTTCGTAATTTATGGCCCTAGACAATGGGAGAGTATAGTCAGCGATATTCAGGTAAAGATGATTGATGCCCATCCTTTAAAGCGCTTTTTCTATAACCTTTTTATGCCTTTAGGTTATAAAATGGCCGACATGCAGCTTGAAGGCAGGGAACCAAGTTTATTTTGGAAAGCGCTTTATCAAATAGCCTTTCTACTGTTGTTCAGGCCGTTGAAAGACCGACTAGGACTTAGTAACGTCAGATTCGCTGTTACCGGTAGCTCCGTACTCAGTCTAGACACTTTCCGCCTTATCCATGCAATTGGTATAGAGCTTAGGCAAAATTATGGCAGCACCGAGGCTGGTTATATCTCATCTCATGGTAAGGGAGAAATCCGTTTTGAGAGCGTTGGCCGACCGGCGTTGGGTACCGAGGTTAGAATTACCAATGAGGGCGAACTGTTAGTAAGGAGCGACTGCATGTTTAGCGGTTACCATAAAGATAAGGCAAAAACAGATGAGACGCTTGTAAATGGATGGTGCCGTACCGGTGATGCGGTCAATATAGATGAGAGAGGGCATTTAATATTTATGGACAGGCTTGTGCATATGGGAGAGTTGAGTACAGGTACAAAATATGCTCCACAATATATTGAGGGCAGATTGCGGTTCAGTCCGTATATAAAAGATGCCATGGTGATTGGTGGTAAAGACAAGGACTTCGTTTCAGCCATAATAAATATGGATTTCGCCATGGTTGGTAAGTGGGCGGAACGCAGTCGATTGCCATATACAACATTTGTCGACCTGTCGCAGAAGAAGGAAGTTGCTGATTTAGTGCAGAAAGACCTACTCCGTGTTAACGGCTACTTACCGGAGCCTTCAAGGGTGAGGATGTTTGTCTTGTTGCATAAGGAGTTTGATCCTGATGAAGCTGAATTGACTCGCACTAGAAAGTTACGCCGTGAATTTATGGAAGAACGGTATAAGGACCTGATACGAGCAATGTACGGAGAAGGCGATGAGGTAAAGGTGGAAGCTCCGGTAACCTATCGTGATGGTAGAAAAGGAGTGGTAACTACCAGTATAAAGGTAAGGACAGTTATCGAAGGAACAAATGGTTAATGGATGAGCTTCTTCAATATATAATTACCGGTTTGACCGTCGGTATGGTCTATGCTCTTATTGCCTTGGGATTTGTTTTTGTCTGGAAATCCAGCGGTGTTGCCAATCTGGCACTCGGGCAGTTGGTGCTGATTTCTTCCTGGTTTACATATGGCATGCTTGTACAAGTAGGGCTACCCGCTTGGATTGGTTTGTTACTAGTTATTATCTTTGCGATGGCATTAGGCTGGATAACGGAGCGGTTTGTGCTAAGGCCGCTGATTGCCCAGCCCATTCTTTCGCTGATAACAATAACGTTGGGGCTGGCTTATCTAATCGAAGGGCTAGTTAATTTTATCTGGCCTAAGAGCGTAGCAGCTTTACCGCATATATTCCCGCAGCAGACAATCCATATTGGGACAGCCGTCGTTTCAATGGAATACCTACTGGCGGCTTTAATATCACTTGTACTTTTTATACTTCTATCCCTTTATTTTAGATACAACAGAATGGGGATTGCTATGCGGGCAACTGCCGACGATCAGCTGGCGGTTCAGGCTTGTGGTATCCCGGTAACTAAGATATTCTCCCGGTCGTGGATGTTTGCCTGTGTGCTAGCGGCTATTGGTGGTGTCCTGATGTCAAGTATCGGTGGCATAACCTATGGATTGGTTCATACAGGGTTAAAAGCGTTTTCAGTGGTGATTCTGGGAGGTCTTGATTCGTTCCTTGGCGCCATTATTGCTGGACCAATAATCGGTTTAGCTGAGAATGTAGGTGGTGGTTACCTAACGCCCCTGACCTGGCCTGGTGTCAAGGATGTTATACCATTCATAATAATCATAATCGTGATGTTCTTGAAACCCTATGGGCTTTTCGGCGAAGAACGTATAGAAAGGATTTAAGAAATTGGATCTGCCATCAGGTATACGGAACTATACATATGACAGGGATATGGCTATTTTTCGTACCAAAACCCACTGGTCGATGTTATTAATTCTGTTTGTAATCCTAGGTACTCTTCCCCTCTACCTCGACAATCACTGGTTGAGCGTGGCTAATCTTATAGGTATTACGATAATAGCGGCTACGGGACTCAATATCCTGATTGGTTATTGTGGCCAGCTTTCCATTGGGCATGCAGGCTTTATTGCTGTTGGTGCATATACATCGGCGGTACTTACAAACCGCTTGGAGCTACCTTTCTTAGTAGGTCTGATTTCTGCCGGCTTGCTTTCTGGATTTATTGGTGTGGTTTTTGGTATTCCGTCGGTGCGTGTAAAGGGATTCTATTTGGCTATCAGTACGATTGCTGCCCAGATAATAATAATTTGGATTATAAACCACTGGGAAAGCGTCACCGGGGGTTTTAATGGTATAGTTGTACCACCGGCTAAGATTGCTGGTATCACCTTTGTAAGCCAAGGAAGTCAGTTCTATCTTATTATAGGCATAGCGATTTTAGTAATCTTTTTTGCTAAGAATTTAGCTAGAACGAGGGTGGGCAGGGCTTTTATAGCTATAAGGGATAATGACCTTGCTGCAGAAGTAATGGGTATTAACCTGTTTCGATATAAGCTCCTTGCCTTTTTTATCGGTTGTTTTTTAGCTGGAATTGCTGGTTCTCTATTGGCTCATTGGATAGGTTTTATGAATACGGAGAACTTTCGCTTAACAGAATCTATTTTATACGTAGGAATAATAATCATAGGCGGTTTGGGTTCAACTATCGGCCCAATACTGGGAGTCGTTTTTATTCGCTTGTTAGAAAAGGGGATATCATTTCTAGCTCCAACTCTGGAAAGTACGTTCGACCTACCAGCCGGCTTTACGACTGGTATAGGACCGATGGTTTTCGGTATTGTAATTATTTTATTCCTGATACTAGAACCTAGAGGGTTAGCACATAGGTGGCAGCTATTTAAGGCCTCCTATCGACTCTGGCCTTTTTCATATTAAGCAAAAATGTAACGGAGGGGGTTAATAAATGTAACTTACAATACTATTAATAAATACACTAAAAGGAGGTTTAGTAATTGAAATTTAAAAAGGTATTAAAGATAGCAAGTATTGTTTGTTTAGCTCTGGTTGTCGTGGTCACATCCATTATTGGCACCGCCTGCGGAGGGTCAACCGATACAGATAAGACGGTGAAGGTAGGCTTTAGTATCTGTTACACTGGGGTGGCAGCCGAAAAAGGGCGTCCTATGGGTGATGCCAAACTTGATTGCATCAAATATATCAATGAAGAGCTTGGTGGTGTTAACGGATACGAGATTGAAGTTATCTGGCGAGATAATCAGTATGATGCATCCAAAGCAGCCACCATCATAAATGAGTTGATGGATGCTGACACTCTGATGTTTACCACCAACTCATCAGCGATGATGACTGCTTCAGCTGAGATTGCTAATCGGCAAGCTTTCCCTGGCTTTGCCGTCTTTAGCACTCCAGCTCTTACAAACCCACCGCAACATATCTACGCTCAGATGCCCGATTATGGCGATGACTGGGCTGCCTTTGCCAACTACTTCCTGGAGAATATCTGGGCGGGTACCGGCAAGCCGAAGATGGCTTTGCATTTGTTGAATAATTCAACCGGTGCAGGTGCTAAAGCCGCTGCTGAAGCCTTGGCAGATGATCTGGGTATAGAGATTGTTTCCATCGAAGAGCATGATGCTACTACTATATCCGAAATAGACAGCATAACCCGCATTATGGCCCAGGAACCGGATATCTTGTATATATCTAGCACTCCGCAACCGACTTCTATCATAATTCAGAATGCCGTAGAGAAAGGATTATATCCAGGCGTTACCATTGGTTGCGGCCATGCTAGCTTTACGAGTGTATTGGTTGAACTAGCCGGCGCTGATGCTGAAGGGGTTTACGGTGTTTTCCCCACAGTTAACTGGGACGATAGTGCCCCAGCTATGGCTAAAATGACAGAATACTGTCAAGAATACCACCCGGAACATTATGGCAATATGGATTATATAACCTCATGGGCAGAAGGCTTGATTGTGGCCGAAATTCTCAGGCTGGCGTTAGAAAATGCTGGAATTGATAATTTGACCCCACAGATTGTAGAGGAACAAGGTTTCAAAAAACTGGATAATTTCGATGTTGGTGGTCTACATGGACCCGTCAGCTATACACCAGGCGACAACCGGCTAGCGAAGTCAGTAAGGGTCTTCCAGGTACAGGATGGTGAAATCGTACCCATCACCGGTTGGGTGGAAGCACCAAAGATTCCGTATCAATTTGATTAAGATAAAATAGATATATCAGGTGGGAGCTCTAATATAAACGGAGCTCCCACCTGATAGAAAGTTGGCGATGCTTAAACTAAACAGCATTGAGGTTACGTATCTCAATGTGATAAGGGTATTGCATGGCGTCTCTATGGCTGTAGAAGACGGCACCATAGTAGCACTACTTGGTGCAAATGGTGCTGGTAAAAGCACCACTCTTAAGGCGATATCAGGGCTTCTTCACGTTGAAGAAGGAGAGGTAACCGATGGTAGCATTGAATGGAACGGTCAGAGGATAGATAAGAATAATGCCGAAGAAATAGGCAAACTAGGGCTTGTTCAAGCACTTGAGGGGCGTCGTGTTTTTGGCCATCTTACTACCGAGGAGAACCTGATGGTGGGCGCCTTTAATCGCAGTGATCGAAATGCCATAAAGCAGGACTTGGATATGGTCTATAATTACTTTCCGCGCCTGAAGGATTTGAGAACAAACATTGGGGGTTATTTGTCCGGAGGCGAACAACAGATGCTTGTTATAGGGCGGGCAATGATGGCTACTCCGAAACTCATGATGCTTGATGAGCCGTCTCTGGGACTAGCGCCGCTTCTTGTCGAAGAAATATACGATATTATCAAGCGCTTCAATACCGAGCAAAAAACATCGGTTTTGCTGGTAGAACAGAATGTAAGGATTGCATTAAGTATTGCCCACTACGGTTATGTTATGGAGAATGGGCGAATCGTGCTTGATGGAACTGCAGATTTCCTGAAGAATAACGAAGACATCAAAGAATTCTATATTGGATTATCAGCTATGGGTACCAAAAAGAGCTATCGAGAAGTTAAACACTATAAAAGGCGGAAAAGATGGTTGTAGTATCAAAAGGGATGCCAGACGAATATTTTGATGAGCTTGAGGTAATGTCAGCTGGCGCTAGACAACGATATCAGGGTCGGATGTTGGAACAGTCAATAAGCAATGCCTATAAATACTGTCCAACTGCCAAAGAACTTCTGGATGGAGTGGGATTAATACCATCGAAGATTAAGAAGATACGTGATCTGGAAAAGCTACCGGTGACCCGTAAAACCGATCTTATCGAACTGCAAAGAACTAAGCCGCCATATGGCGGGATGTTAACAATTGCGGAGGAAGACGTTGAGCGGGTGTTTCTTTCGCCAGGTCCTGTTTATGAGCCGATACAGCACTCAGGTATCAAGTGGTTTGCCAAGTCATTTTGGGCTGCTGGTTTTAGAAGAGGTGATGTAGTTGTTAATACCTTTACTTATCACTTATCTCCAGCCGGTATTCTGTTTCATGAAGCCATAAGGGATTGTGGTGCTACTGTCATCCCGATGGGTACCGGTCATACGGAGGTTCAAGTGAGGACTATGGCAGATCTAAGCGTTACCGGTTTTGTCGGTACACCCAGTTTCTTGATGGCCGTGATAAAACAGGCGGAAGATAGCGGTTTTGATTTTAATAAAGACTTTAAAGTAAAGAAAGCTTGGTTTACTGGTGAGATGCTTTCTCCTTCAGCAAGAAAAATACTAGAAAACAAATATGAGTTTGATACTCGGCAGGCTTATGCTGTTACTGAACCCGGTGGTGCCATCGCCTATGAGTGTTACCGTAAAGAAGGTATGCATTTTATGGATGAGTATATTATTGAAATAGTTGACCCGATTAGCGATAAACAACTTGGGCCGGGTAAAATAGGCGAAATAGTGGTTACTCCTATACATAATAAAACTTGGGGGCTTATCCGCTTCGGCACTGGAGACCTGTCGTCATACGTTACAGAAGAATGCCCTTGCGGTCGAACGGCAAATAGACTTACAGGTATCGTCGGTAGAGCTAGTGATGCCGTGAAGGTCAGGGGGATGTTTGTCGTTGCTAGGCAAGCTGAGGGGATCTTCTCCGATTTTCCACAGGTATCGCAGTTTCAGATATTTGTTGATCGCAAGGCACAACGGGATGAAATGACTTTTCGGATTGAGTTGGTGGATAAGGAAACTGACAGAGGCTCATTGGCGGATGAAATAAACCGAAAGTTTCAGAGTAATTGTCTGGTAAAGGCCGACAGGATTGAATTCGTTGCAGACGGGACAATAAAAAAGGATAGTAAAACTATTGTAGACCGGCGAGACTGGAGATAAAGCTATTTTTAGAAATAGCCGATTTTAAGAAATCCATTTTGTTATTTTTCTTCTCCCAGATAGGCAGCTATGACATCCGGGTTAGAGCGGATTTCTTCCGGTGTACCCTCAGCGATTATACGCCCGAAATCAAGTACTATAATTCTGTCAGCTAGATCCATTACTACACCCATGTCATGCTCGACTAATACAATACAACTAATACCATCCCTGAGAATGGGTGTTTCTGGATATGTTTCGCCTTGTCCCTCAAAAATGTCGACTATAAATCTGGCGATATCCTCTTTCTCTTCTAGATTCATGCCGGCCATCGGTTCATCCAGTAACAACACCTTCGGTTCCAGTGCTAGTGCCCTACCGAGTTCGACTCTCTTGCGCATACCATAAGGTAACATACCGACCACCTTCTTTCTGATCGGTTCAATTTCAAGGAAATCGATTATATCTTCAATTGTTTTTCGGTGGTTAATTTCTTCTTTGTGTGCCCAGCCGAAGTATAAGGCACTGCTTAAAATATTTTGCTTCATAAGGACGTGCCTAGCCGCCATAATATTATCCAGGGTGTTCAAACCGGTAAAAAGCTCTATATTCTGGAATGTTCTGGCAAGTCCAAGTTTGGCTGCCTTGTCCGGTCGGATGCGGGTAATTCGTTGCTCATGATAGTATATTTCTCCTTTTTGGGGTTTGTAAAAGCCGTTTATACAGTTTAGCAAGCAAGTCTTGCCAGCCCCATTAGGACCGATAATTGCCAATATTTCCTTATCCATGATATCCATGCTGATATCAATGAGGGATTTCACTCCACCGAAAGATAGATAGAGGTTTTCAATTTTTAATTTGATCTGTTTTGTGCTGCTCAAAGTGTGCTATTACCTTAATTCTTTAAGAAAGTAATTACAGGCTATTTTTACTTTCTTCAGAGAACAACTTATCCCGATAATCGGTTACCCTATGGCATTGGGGGCCATTACACTCAATTATTCTATTCAGTTTTTTGCTTTTGTTTTTCAGTATTTTGGCTATATTTTGGTCTGGACTACCATATTTGGAATAACCGATGCATTTGATTTTACCATCTCCATATACGAGTATCGTTGCCTCGTCATCAACCGCATCGCAGTAGATTGTGGTAGTTGTTATTTGCCAGTTTGTTATACTCAAGGGTGATCCTATCTTTGCGCCCCTTATACTACTATTACTGGTTTAAAAATTCAACAAAGTCATATAAGGGCATTTTTCGTAGTTCAAGAATATAACTTGGAGATATGGATATTATGGTTGATAAAAAATGTTTATCAATGCAAATAGGGGGAGTGATATTACAGGCTGCCTTCACCCTCATCCTTCATTTGAGAGGATGGTGTATCTCTAGATTCTTCAACATCGATTCTTTTGGCAGTAAATGGTGAGAAGCCTTTAGTGATTAGGTGCCCATCTTTATAAATATCTAGCCCGGAACCACATTTAGGGCAAGTTTGATATCTTGTGTTAAGCAATGCCCAACCGTAACGTAGGGTACCACATTTGGAGCACTTTCCTTCTATCATATCGATCCTATTATAAGCCCATAACTAGTGCAATAAAAACAGTCTTCAGGGTGTATTATAGATATTTGTAAAAAAACAGAGTAGAATATCAATCTAAATCAAATAATATCACCTTTTTTCGCGTGATTATGTCGAAATGATTTCAGAATGATTATTATTTTTCCCTATTTATGATTGTGCTACCGGCACTGAATGCCTTGGCAATGGAATCACCGAATACTTGGTACCGGTTGTTATAACCCGCGGAATAAATAAAAGGTTTAATCTTGGTCACATCTGGTTTGCCATTAGTTAGACAGGTCTGGTTGATATGGGTTTCCTCAATACTACCGATTATTAGGGCGTGGCTGCCGAGATCTATAAGGTGAACCAACTTACATTCTAGATTTAAAGGACACTGCTCAATCATCGGAGCGTTTAGTAACTTCCCATAGAAAATGTCAAAATGGCAATTTATTGCTTTATCGAATTGAGCCCCAGATGCCATACCGCAGTAATCGGTTTCAACAACGATATCTTTCGAAGGGATATTTACAGAGAAAGTACCGGTTTGTTTAATACCCTTCAAGGTGTAGCGTTTGTGCCTAATAGCTATAGAAATCATGGGTGGTCTTTCGCCAGCGATGCCTCCCCAGGCTACGGTCAGAAAGTTTGGCTTATCACCTACATTGGCACCAACGAGGAACACAGGCATTGGACATATGAACGGACTAGATCCCAGTTTTACTTTTTTTATCATTAAACCCTACTTTTTGAATAGTTATAATTTGGTGAGTGAAATTAGAAAACTTATCAAGTTTGAAGATTATCGTCACCCTTTAATTGCTGCCACTTCTTCTCCCCGAGACATTGACGGGCCGCAGCACACCATTCGATACAAGAGGGAGTTTTCTCCCGGTAGACGTACTGCCCGCACTTACGGCATCTGATCTTGAGCTCATCGGAGAATATCTCGACTTCAGCACCACAGTTAGAGCACTTATAAAGCGCTACTCTAAGATTCCGGCTATCTTGGCCAGGGCATTTACTGTGCATAATTTAGACATAAACCTCCCAATCAAAGATATATTATATCATTATGGTAAGGCTTAATAATATAATGTTCTATGACTAGTGTCACAGGATAGATAGGGAACGTAATTATTGCCTGCTTGACAAGTTTGAATGTGTTGATTATACTCAAACTAATAAAAATAAAAGCTGGGAACGAGACTAGTAAATCTTTAGCGGAGTCCAGAGAGCCGGGTAAGGTGTGAGCCGGTGCTAGCGCGAGGATCGAATGGACTCGGGAGCTGCAGACCGAAAGGTAAAACGATTAGGTTGTGCCGGAGAGGGTACCGTTAAAATACCCAGGGTATCGCGACAAAAGATTTGGAGCCGTACCTGATTGAGATGACTGCGCAATAAGCAGTTAATTAGGGTGGTACCGCGAAAGAATTACCTCTCGTCCCTATGGCGAGGGGTTTTTTATTAGAGGAATGCTATGTATTATCCATCACTAGAAGAAGTAAAAAAACTAAAAGACAAGGGCAATCTGATACCTGTGTATCTTGAGATGGTTGCCGACCTTGAAACGCCAGTTTCCGCTTTTATGAAAATAAACAAGGGCGATTATTCCTTTCTGCTGGAGAGTGTCGAGGGTGGGGAACGAATTGCTCGTTATAGCTTTATCGGAACCGAGCCGTATAAGATATTAAAAACGAGTGAGAGAGAGAAAATTGATCCGTTACCGCTAATCGCTGAAGAATTGGAAAAATATAGAATAATATCGGTTGATGGATTGCCGCGTTTTAGCGGTGGTGCCGTTGGCTATCTAGCATACGAAACGGTTATACGCTTTGAAGAGTTACCCTCGCCGGATGTCGACACGCTCAAGTTACCAGCGTCTTTATTCATGTTTTTTAATACCATGCTCGTATTTGACCATGTTACCCACCGCATTAAGATATTGAGTCACGCTCGACTTGACGGTAATATTGAAGAAGAATACAACAGAGCCATAGAGAGAATTGATGAGCTAGCAGATAGGCTGAATCAACCACTAGCGCAAGATCAAAGGGGTAGAACTGTCTATAAATCAATACACAATCTACCCTTTTCATCGAATTTCTCAAAGGGGGAGTTTGAGAGAAGCGTTTTAAAGATAAAGAAGTATATTACCAAAGGGGAGGCTATTCAGGTTGTATTATCTCAGCGGCTTGCACAGAAGACCAATTTGCCTCCATTTGAAATTTACCGAGCACTGCGTAGTATTAATCCATCACCGTACATGTTTTTCCTTGATTTCAGGGATTTTCATATCATTGGGGCATCACCAGAGATTTTAGTTCGGGTCGAAGATGGAGCGGTTATGACACGTCCACTAGCTGGCACTAGACCAAGAGGAAAAACAGCTAATGAAGATTACGTGCTGGAACAGGAACTCAAGCAAGATGAAAAAGAGCGCGCAGAGCATATAATGCTGGTTGATCTGGGGAGAAATGATATCGGTCGTGTTAGTCAGCCAGGAACTGTTGAGGTTAGTGAACTTATGGAGGTAGAGCGCTATTCTCATGTTATGCATCTAGTAACTCATGTTCAGGGTAGCTTGCGCAGTAAAATGAGCGCTATAGATGCTCTTAAAGCCTGTTTTCCAGCTGGAACGGTAACTGGGGCGCCTAAAATCCGGGCAATGCAAATTATTGCCGAACTTGAGCCGGATAAAAGGGGACCATATGCCGGGGCGGCTGGTTACTTCTCTTTCTCGGGTAACATGGATATGGCTATTGCTATTAGGACAATGGTGGTTAGTAAGGGGACTGCCTATACCCAGGCGGGTTGTGGAGTTGTCTACGATAGTATCCCTGAAAATGAATATGAAGAGACAATGAACAAAGCCCGTGCATTGCTGAAGGCAGTTAGCCAAGCGGAGGAGAAACATGCTGCTGCTGATTGATAACTACGATAGCTTCACTTATAACATTTTCCAATATATAAGCGAGCTTGGGGAAGAGGTGGTGGTGTTACGCAACGATAAGACGGATATCAGGGCGATTGAGAAATTGAAACCGGATAGGATAATCATCTCACCTGGACCGTCTACTCCAAAGAATGCTGGTATCTCAAACAACGTTATTTGTTATTTTGGTTATTGGCTACCGATACTGGGTGTTTGTTTGGGGCATCAGTGCATTGGCTATAGCTACGGTGGTCAAGTAATTAGGGCTAAAAAGATAATGCATGGTAAATCTTCTAGGATATATCATGACGGGTATGGGGTATTTACTAAAATACCAAACCCATTTTCCGCTATTCGCTACCATTCCTTGATGGTGAAGCGTGAAAATCTACCAGAGTGTTTACGGATAACGGCTTGGACGGATGATGGTACTATCATGGGACTTAAGCATATCAAACACCCGGTAGAGGGTGTCCAGTTTCATCCTGAATCCTTTATGACTGAACAAGGTAGGGAAATTTTGAAAAATTTTCTTAATAAGGGGATTAACAATGATTAGAGAAAGTATAAAGATGCTGGTTGAAGGGCATTCGCTAACAATAGAGCAGGCGGAGAAAGTGATGAATGAAATAATGGACGGAGAAGCAACGCCCGCGCAATTCGGCGCTTTTGTTACCGCCCTTAGGCTGAAAGGGGAAACGGTGGATGAAATGATAGGTATGGTAAAGGTAATGCGGCAAAAGGCTGTGGCTGTGACTGTAAACGGGATGGTGGTGGATACCTGCGGTACCGGTGGTGACACCGTCGGTACCTTTAATATATCAACGACGGCAGCTTTTGTAGCGGCTGGTGTTGGATTAAAGGTAGCCAAGCATGGTAATCGTGCCATGAGCAGCCATTGTGGCAGTGCCGATGTCCTTGAAGCACTCGGAATTAAGATAGACCTCCATGCTGAGGATGTCAGACGTTGTATTGAAAAGGTGGGGATAGGTTTCATGTATGCCCCTATATTCCACCCAGCAATGAAATATACTGCTATGCCAAGACGGGAAATAGGCATTCGCACTATCTTTAATCATATTGGACCGCTAACAAATCCAGCCGGTACTACTGCTCAGGTTATTGGCGTCGCGGATGGTCATGCAGTGGAGAAGATAGCCATGGTGCTAAAAGATCTAGGTTGCCAGCATGCGTTGGTGGTTCACGGCGAGGATGGGTTGGACGAGATTTCAATAAGCGGGAGAACTATGATCTACGAACTAAAAGACGATGCAATAAAAGGATATCTTATTAATCCGAGGGACTTCGGTTTGAAAGAGGCTAGTCTGGATAGTATCAGAGGAGGGACTGTTGTTGAGAACGCTGCCATCCTACGGGATGTACTTTCAGGGCAAAGGGGTCCTCGGCGTGATATTGTACTTATGAACACGGCTGCTGTGGTGCTAGCTGGGGATAAGGTGGATAATTTAGAAGAGGGATTCAAGCTAGCCGAAGATTCGATAGATAAAGGTATAGCGATGCAGAAGTTAGAGCAGCTAATTACCTTAAGTCAGGTATTATAGTAGGGTGTAGATGATCCTTCAACAAATATTAAAAAATACTAGGTATGAAATTGACAAGGCTAAACGGTGTTTGTCTTTGGAAGATTTAAAAAGGGAGATTTTGGGGCTGCCACAACCCATTGATTTGGTATCAGTTTTGCGCGGGGCTGGAATTAAACTCATCGCTGAAATAAAAAGGGCATCACCGTCAAGGGGCGTTATTAGAAATGACTTTGATCCGCTGAGAATTGCAAAGATCTATATGATTAATGGCGCAGCAGCAATATCTGTACTTACAGAAACGAAGTATTTCAAGGGCAACCTTAATTATCTGAAATCGATTAAAGAGGGGCTAGGTGATAAAAGAATACCTCTGCTTAGGAAGGATTTTATCCTCGAACCTTATCAGGTGTATCAATCAAGGGTATATGGTGCCGATAGTTTGCTGCTGATTGTAGCTGCACTGCAGAAAAAGGAATTAGAGGAATTGGTGTTTTTAAGTCATAGCCTTGAGATGAAATGCCTGATAGAAGTGCATTCTGAGGATGAACTTGGGGTTGCCCTTGAATTAGATGCTGATATTATTGGGATTAATAACCGCAATTTAAACACCTTCGAGATTGACTTGAATACCACGAAAAGGTTAAGACCACTAATTCCATCAGATATAGTGGTGGTCAGTGAAAGCGGTATTAGGAACAAGAAAGATATGGAGGCACTTAAGAAATGGGGGGTTGATGCGGTCCTTGTTGGAGAAACATTAATGGGAGCACCGAATATTGCTGCTAGGATTAAAGAGCTGCTATGACGAAGATTAAGATTTGTGGACTGACAAGTGAAGTGGAAGCCAATGCTGCCACTGAGGCAGGTGCTGATTTTCTGGGGTTGGTTTTTGCAGAGAGCCAACGGCGAGTCACTCCGGAAAGGGCAGGACGGATTACTGAAGTAGTTCGGAAGCTAGAGCAACGACCAATATTGGTTGGTATCTTTGTAAATCTGGCGGCTGTAGAAGTTAATAACATCACCCGTTACTGTGGTATTGATATGGTACAACTGAGTGGTGATGAAAGCTGGAGTTACTGTCAGGGGATAGAACTTCCAATAATAAAAGTTATACATATAAAAACAGGCCATAAAGCCAATCAGGTGTTGCATGAGATCCACAAGGGTTATGAAGTTGGTCTCGGACGGAAACCTCTCTGGCTTCTGGATACAAAAACAGGTGATACTTTTGGAGGAACAGGCAGAGTTTTTGATTGGAAATTGGCTCTCGAAGTGTCAGTTAGGTACCCGGTAATAATTGCTGGTGGACTTACGTTGCAGAACATCACGAGTCTTATAAAAGAGGTTAATCCTTGGGGCGTTGATGTCTCCAGTGGTGTTGAGAGTGGCGGGAAAAAGGATATAAATAAAATAAGAAGTTTTATAGAAACCGTCAGGCGGGCAGAAAAGGAGGTATAGATGCAACCGGACACGCGGGGATATTTTGGCGAGTACGGCGGCAGGTTCGTCCCGGAGACATTAATACCGGTACTTGATAAGTTAGAGGTTACCTACCGAGAGTTAAAGGAGGACACCGGTTTCTGGGTTGAATATGAATCTCTATCAAGAGACTTCTCAGGAAGACCCACTCCTTTATATGCGGCTGAAGGGTTAAGCCGAAGTTGCGGCGACGCGAGGATATTCCTTAAAAGAGAAGATTTGGCTCATACCGGCGCACATAAGATAAACAATGCCCTTGGACAGGGATTAATTGCTAAAAAAATGGGGAAAAGACGTATTATCGCAGAGACCGGTGCTGGTCAACATGGAGTAGCCACTGCTGCCGTGTGTGCTAAGCTGGGACTTGAGTGTATTGTATATATGGGAGAGGAGGATATAAGAAGACAAGCGCTTAATGTCTTTAGAATGCAGCTAATGGGTACTGAAGTAAGGTCAGTTCGTAGCGGTAGTCGAACACTAAAAGATGCTATCAATGAGGCTATAAGGGATTGGGTTACAAATGCGCATAATAGTTACTATCTAATAGGTTCTGTGGTTGGTCCCTCACCTTACCCACTGATAGTGCGTGATTTCCAGTCGGTAATTGGTAAAGAGACAAAAAAGCAGATAATAAAACAGACCGGGAGCTTACCGAATTTTATAGTCGCTTGTGTTGGCGGTGGTAGCAATGCTATTGGTATTTTTCACTCGTTTTTAAATGATAAAGGAGTCAATCTTATTGGGGTAGAGGCAGCGGGTAAAGGTTTAGAAAGTGGTATGCACGCTGCAACATTGGTTGTCGGGAGTAAGGGTATCCTTCACGGAGCAAAATCTTATCTTCTGCAGGATGGCGAGGGGCAGATACAACAGACACATAGCATATCAGCCGGACTTGATTACCCTGGGGTAGGTCCGGAGCACAGTTATTTAAAGGACAGTGGAAGGGTAAAATATGTCGCAGTAAATGATGAGCAGGCGCTTGAAGGATTTAAGCTGTTATGTCGTACCGAAGGTATTCTACCGGCAATGGAACCAGCGCATGCCATATTCTATACCTCGGAATTGGCGGCTTCATTGAATAAAAATGACATTATTATCATAAACCTTTCTGGCCGCGGTGATAAGGATATCGATATGGTAGCTATGACAATGGGGGGTGGAAAGTGAGCCGAATAGACGATGTCTTTAATAAATCTAAGGCTAAAGCGCTTATTGCGTATGTAACCGTGGGCTACCCAAGCTTGGAACAGACAGAAAGGGTGGTACCACTCCTAGCAGAAAGTGGTTGTGATATTGTTGAGTTGGGGATACCGTTCTCTGATCCACTGGCGGATGGTGCTACTATACAGCAGGCTAGCTTTTGTGCTCTGCAAAATGGTATTACCATTAAAAGTTGCATTGAGTTAGTAAAGCGGTTACGGCAGGAGATAAGTATACCAATAGTATTTATGACCTATTTCAATCCGGTATTCAATTACGGGATTGAAAATTTCTGCCATGACAGTGCAGTTGTCGGGGTTAACGGTATTATTATACCCGACCTGCCACCAGATGAGAGCTCGGAATTAGAAATTATAAGTTACGCGCGTGGTATTGATCTCATTTACCTACTTGCACCGACGAGCACCCAAGAGCGTATACAAATGGTTACACGAAGATCGCGCGGGTTTATCTATTTGGTGTCGATAACGGGTACTACCGGTGCCAGGGACAATTTAACAACTGATCTTGATGAACTAATTGCTAGGGTAAAAAGAATGACATCCAAACCTGTATGTGTTGGTTTTGGAATATCCACTCCACAACAGGCAAGGCAAGTGGCTAGGCTAGCCGATGGTGTTATTGTTGGTAGTCAGATAATTCAACTTATGTTGGCGGAACAAGATTTAACGTCTGTCCGTAGCTTTGTAAAAAAGTTAAGGCAGGCACTTAATAGGGCACAGAGCGATTAAATCCCCGTGTATTCAAAAAAAGTCTGTTACTTTTAGGCATTTACCCCTCATTTGAATGGGACTATGGTAACTAAAAATGGGTACCAAAGAGGGATTTACCGCATTCCAATACTCAAATAGAATATATTCGAGACGTATTAGAGAGGTCAAAATATGCCTGTGACGTTAAGTGGTCGGAAATACTACAGGACAGCTGAGGTTTGTCGCATGGTAGGCATTAGCCGGACAACTCTTTTCCGTTGGCTTACCGAAGGCACTTTCAGTGAGCCAAAGTATAGAGACAGGAGGGGTTGGCGGTTATTTACGGATGAAGAAATAAACAGGATGAAAAAAGAAGCAAATCGTATCAGTAGGGACGGTATGGAGATTTATTAAAAAACAGAAGCACAAGAGTGATCAACAATAAAATTGGGAGATGGTTTATTATGGAAGTCAATGAACTGCTTAAAATAATGGTAGATAACAAAGCTTCGGATATGCATTTGCGAGTACCCAGCTCACCTGTTTTTCGGATTGATGGTGCACTGGTAACACAGGATGATTTACCACAAATGGACTCAAAGGATATCGAGATGGCATTTGAACGTATAGCTAACCCCACACAAAGGAGTGTTTTTCTGAAAGATAAAGAACTAGATTTTGCTTATAGCGTTACGGGTTTAGCTAGGTTCAGGGTAAATGTTCTGCGGCAGCGAGGGACAATCAGCATTGCTTTTCGCATAGTACCCTTTGATATTCCTTCTATAGACCAACTAGCGTTTCCACAATCCTTGGAAGATCTCATTCTGAAGCGAAAAGGATTCATCATTTTAACTGGACCTGCCGGTAGTGGTAAATCTACTACAATGGCAGCAATGATAGACCATATTAATCAAAATGAAAGACGCAATATTATTACCATTGAAAACCCAATTGAATATTTGCATAGTAATAAAATGAGCATTATTGCCCAAAGAGATATTGGGGATGATGCAGAATCCTTTGGAATTGCATTACAGAAGGCTGAAAGACACGACCCTGATATTATTTTTGTTGGTGATATGCGAGATTCGGATACCGTATTTAATGCAATTAGATTGGTTGAAACTGGATGTTTAGTAATAGGAGTTCTCAATGCTGATGATGTGAGTCAGGCAATTAATAAGATTCTTGAAGCCTTTCCAGATGATAAACAAAAACAAGGCAGAGCTCAGTTATCTAGAACTTTAGAGGCAGTTATTTCACAAAAATTAGCGATTCGGATTATTGGGGGTAGAGTGGCTGTTTTTGAGATTCTGATGGTAGACAATGAAGTAAGGGAAATGATACAGGCGTCTAATGATCTTCCATTTAGTAATAATGGTCAGGGACAGTCGATGGATTATGCACTAGCAAATCTTGTAAAAAATGGAGTAATCTCATCAGACGAAGCCCTGAACAAATCCCATAGTGTAGAATTACTTAGGAATATTTTAAAAAACAAAAAGCAAAAAACTAAAGTATAGTATCAATTACTTTAAAGAGTTGCTAATATATTCGGATTAATTATTAAACCGAGGGTTATCCCACCATTTCTGAGGGTGGGATTCATTCTTTTGTGTAATAAAAGTTAGCTATTATGTACGCTGCATTAACCTTCTAGCGGCTAGCATGATGAAAAATAAAAGTATGATATCGATAGCAATTAGTATAAACACGTTCAATGATATGTTCGACCAGTTGCCACTGCGCATGCTGATTTCGACTACCGGTTGTAGTGCATAATAGGTGGGGAAAATGTTACCTATCCATTCTGGAATCTGCGGAAACATGTAAACAATAGCAGGTCCGAATAGAAGTATCCCACCGGACTTCCATATTGTAAAAAGGGTAGTGATATCCCTTATTAGTGCACCGCATATCAAACCGAGTTCCACTGCCATAATGGCACCAAGAAAAAGCACCGCGACTAGTAATAAAGAATTAGCACCGAAAGCTTGGTTTAAAAGTAGAATGACAATCCCCATAAATACACTAAGAACGATGCCCATAGTTGCCTTTGCAATGAATATTTCACTGATGGATGCTGGTGTAATTACTACGGCTTCGAAGGTTTTTTTCTGTTTCTCTTCTATAAGAGAGGTTGATGGTAGCATTAACCCGCTAAAGAATACTCCCATAAGTACGAGGAAAGGTATAAGGCGTTCACTCCATGGGATGCTGGCTTCATCGCCGAGAGTAACCGTAATAATCTCAACCGGAACCTCTTGGTCAGCGAGCTCTCTTGTAAGGTTGGCTATAGTTGTCGGTAATATTATACGGTCTTTGGCGAGGCTTTCTCCCCATATATAAGCCTCAATAGTGTTTGCTTCTTTTTTTGCTACAATTTCATCAAAGTTCTGTGGTAGCACAATACCCATATCGACTGCGCCACTTCGGGTAGCCTGTTTTAGACTTATAACATCCTGGTATTCCCTAGTAGTGATTGAATCTATATCCATAGCCATAATAACCAACTGAGAATCACCTTCATCTAAGATGCCAAGCTTGGGCTTATCAGAAAAAAGAGTACCGAAGGCAAGTGTCGCCACCAGCGTGAAAGCTAGTGGGGCTACTATCGCCCAAATGAACATAAAGTTTTTCGGTCCGTGTATAAATTCTTTACCTAGAAGGACAAGGATACGCCTTGAGTTCATCTAAGCTTTCTCCCAATTGCCATTATACCACCCCATACTAAAAGTATATTAAAAACCATCAGTATAAGTAGATCTAACCAGATTTCGCTCCAGCCTGCATTTAAGTTAGATACCTGATGGATTATATTTGTTAGATAATAGGTGGGGATAAATCTGGCCCAGTCTGTAACGGTGCCGGGAAACATTACACCAAATGCTGGGATAGCGTATATAAGAATTGCCGTAATGCCCCAGCCCATAGATGTTAACATATCTTTTGCTAAAGAGGCTATCAAAAACCCGGTACCGGTGAACATTATACTACCCAGTAGTAATCCGATGAGAATGATACTCGGTTGAATGTTTAGCCCACCGACGATAGTCATAAACAAAGCTCCCTGTATAAAAGCAAGACTGGCTCCCATGATAAGTTTAGCCGTGAAAAGGTCGCGGACACTCATCGGGGTAACCAGCAAGGCACGGATAGTACCCTGCTCAACTTCTTCACTGATCAGACTAGCAAGGCCCATCATCTCGAACATAATAAGCATAATAACCAACATCAGACGCATTCTGTCACGTATAGGTATTTGATCACCCAGAAGGTCTGGTCCTAATATTTCGGCTGATATATCAATGGCCAGAAATTGGCCGGTTTGTAGATAAGCCATCTCCTTAACCATTGTCTCAACAATATCTTTAATTTCATCGGGTGCATCTATTGAAAAATATAGGGTTACAGGTGGTGTTTGTCCGGAAGCTAACTGTTCCATTATGTCCTCCGGTAGAACTACTCCGGCTTCATGCACTCTATCTGTTATAGCCTGCCTTAAATTTTGATCGGAATTATATTCGTGAAATTCAAGCCCCTCTTCCTGCTGAATCAACTCAAAAACGGGAGGTATTATTGGGGCATAAAGCCCTATCTCAAGCTCCTCGTTAACTAAAGAGGGCATTACGAAATAAATAACAAGATACGTAATAATACCCAGAATTGTTATTAGTGCATAGAAGCGGTTTCTAAAAAAGAGGGTAAAGTCTTTGGCAACCAGTGCTCTAATGACACCGAAGTTCATTCAGTGAGTCCCCGGCCCGTAATCTTTATAAATATATCCTCCAGGGTGGCTTCTTCGCTGTGTATGGTAACCACTTTTTCATTGTGAAAAAGTTTCTGTATTTCTTCTGCAGTCTGGGGAGTATCCAGGTTTATTTCACGAATTTCGAGAGAACCTTTATTACTGGCAACTTTAGCTTTAAGTGCCCTTTTCCCGTATTTCTGTTTCAGGTTAAGGGGTTTATCCAGGGCTAATATTTTACCTTGGTTCATAAATGCCACCCGGTCGGATAGTTTGTCTGCCTCCATCATATCATGAGTTGTCAAAAAGATAGTGGCTCCTCGTTTACGCTCTTCAAGTATAATGTTTCGAATAGCTTCTGAAGAAGTTGGGTCAAGACCAGCGGTGGGCTCGTCAAGGAAAAGGATTTGAGGTTTGCTTACAAGAGATCTAGCAACCATAAGACGCTGCTTCATCCCTTTTGAGTAATTCTCCACACGATCCTTCTCGCGACCGGAAAGCCCCACTCTTGCCAGTAAGGAATAGGCATTAAAGGATTTAACGTTAAACAGGCGGGCGAAGAGATTAAGATTTTCAACAGCACTCATACGCTGGTAAAGATTAGTTTCTTCAAAACAAACGCCGATCTCTGATTGTACGCGCTCAATATTTTCGGCGACATCCAAGCCTAGTAGGATGGCTTTACCATCTTTGGGTTTTAGTTGCCCGGTGAGCATTTTAACCGACGTCGTTTTACCAGCACCGTTAGGGCCTAAAAACCCCAGAATCTCACCTTTGGCTACATGAAAACTAATATGATCAACAGCCAAAAGGTTATTATAGGAATACGTCAGCTTATCAGCGATAATAGCTTGTTCTACCATCTCTACTCCCTTCTAAATGGTGCCTATAATGAAAAATGGTACTAATCTTTATCAGCGGTAATAATATATAATACAGCATTATCTACCGCAAATTCACGCATTTTTATTTGAAATCATACATAGATAAGTGGTATAAAGTTTCAGATATTTCCAAGTTAGAGCTGCCTATGAACGTTATTATTAAATTCATTGCTATATGGTGGCTACGGAGTGTACGATATAGATGGTCGAAGCTCTACCGTTGGTTGTTTGAACGCCGTTATCTTAAAGAACCGTTACCGGAAGCAGTTTCAATAGAGGATATAGAAGCTTGTTTGAAGCAGGTTACTTGGAAGCTAGAAGGATTATTACATCTTTATGATAGCATTAGCTATCCACAAACGACATGGGTGAGAAAGAAGGATGATTGCGATGGCTTTGCTAGCCTGGCAGCAGAGCTGCTATATCGATTGAACTCAAATCATAGGCCGGTGCTGATAACGACTGTTGTAAAACCTATCTCAAAAAGTCACACCGTTTGTGCTTTTAATAATCTTAGAGGAAATCTGTGGTATTTTGATAATGCAAGATTAAAAAGCGAGCAATATAAAAATTATAATGAAATAGCACTCAAAGTGAGCCAGCGAGGTAAGAATCTAATTTGTTGGGATGTTAGGAATCCTTATACCTTTGAATTGATAGAGTTCCATAATTAGTAAACAGAAGGTCACAACTCATTGGCGATCAAAAAGGGGTATACGTGCAAGTGAGCAATTTGGTATCTAAAATATGTTATCCATATTGTAGATACTTGGTTTACACTGAATTTCGCATTAACAGAAGCAAACCATAACTTATAGACTAATAACTAATTGATAATTAATAAGCACATCTGCATTGCTATTAGACTTTGTTAACTTACCGAGGACTAAAGTATTGCGCTGATCATAAAAAAATAAATGTTCTTTGTTTAGTACATGGTGATATGGAAATGATAAGGCGCAATAAAATTAAAATATTGATTAATAAATATTAGAAAGAATATAATCTAGATCTTAATGATAAAGTTAATAATTGGATGGTAAGCTAATTGACAAGGAGAAGATACTATGGGTAAAAGGTTACTTGTTTGCTGAGATGGCTCTGAGCTTGCTGAGTCTATCTTGCCTTGTATAGTAGATGAGGCAATCTGCTTAAATCACGAATTAATCCTTTTACGAGCTATACCAAGACCTGTAATTGATAGTCCACCTGACCCGAATGACCCTATGGCAAATGAACCTCTTCTTGTCGAGGCTCGCCAGGAATATAACGATGCCAAGGTATATCTTAAAAAGGTAGCAAATATCCTACGTAGCCGAGGTATAAAAACTATTACAGTGATTGTTGGCGAGAAGGCAGGTGAATCGATCGTTACTAATGCCGAAGAAAATAATATAGATTTAATCGCCATGGCTACACATGGCTATACCGGACTAAAGCGTATTTTGATAGGGGACGTTGCAAGTTATGTTTTAAAGGAGTCAGGCATACCAGTATTGTTATTCAAACCAAAGCAGACAACAGAATCGCCACTAGAAATGATAAAATCCAGCAAATCTGGTTAAATAGACATTATTCTATCGAATGCTAATAACAATAGCAATAGTGCTCGCATAATCTTGTAAATACCAGGAATAATCCTACCAATTTTGTTAAATAATTTACCATAGTAACAATATTAAAAACAAAGAGGGAATTAGATTAGTTGATAAATACCAGCTGGTATAAACTGACTATAAATGACACTTTAAAAAGACTAGATACGGATCGTCTTGGTCTACCAACGGGTGAAATAAGCAAAAGGTTGGAGCAATATGGGTATAACGAACTAAAACTCAGGAAACCGAGTGTCATTATGCGCTTCCTGCGTCAGTTTCATAACCCCCTTGTATATATTCTGCTAGCAGCAGCGACGGTTACAGGTACACTCACAATAATAGGCAGTGAGGATATGCTTGCAGATACTGTGGTTATATTGGCAGTAGTTTTTCTGAATGCCGTACTGGGATTTTTCCAAGAGGGCAAAACGGAAGCGGCGCTTGAGGCATTACGAAAGATAATAGTCCAAGAATGTACAGTACTCAGGAATGGCAAGAAATCAGTCATTGCTGCAAGAGAACTAGTACCCGGTGATATTGTTGTGCTTGAAGCCGGAAATAAGGTACCAGCAGACTTACGCTTATTTAACACCAAGAACTTATATATTGATGAGGCAGTCCTCACAGGTGAATCGGTACCTGTTTCTAAAAATGAATTCGCTCTAAATAGGACGAATCTTTCTCCAGGTGATCAGCGATGTATCGGCTTTAGTGGCACATTTATTACACGCGGCTCAGCCCACGGGATTGTTGTGGCTACTGGTGTCACAACCGAATTTGGTAAGGTTGCAAAGCTAGTTGGGGAAACAAAAAGGGTAGTTACACCTCTGCAAAAACAGATTGCCATATTTACCAAATTCCTAATGATTGCTATTTTGGGTATCGGCCTTTTTAATTTCATACTTGGGTATATATTTGGTTATACCACGATATATAGTTTTTTGGCTTCTGTATCTCTTATAGTAGCCGCTATCCCAGAGATGTTACCTATGCTAGTAACTGCAATCTTGGCTTTAGCAGCAGCTGCCATGGTTAAAAGGAATGCCTTAGTGAGAAGACTTGCGGCAGCAGAAACCTTAGGTTCTACAACGGTTATATGTTCGGACAAGACGGGAACTCTTACTAAAAACCAGATGACAGTAGTTAGCATTTTTGCCGGAGGTAATAACTATCAAATAAGTGGTGTAGGTTATGAACCCGACGGTGATTTTATCTTAAATGATAAAGTTATTAATCCAATCTTAAACCATCCCGTGCTTATTCAAACCCTTAGGGCTGGTTTTTTATGCAACAATGCGAGACTGATAAGACAAGATCGAATGTATCAAATAATCGGTGACCCCACTGAAGGGGCCCTTATTGTTTCGGCAAGCAAAGTTAACATTGATGATGAGCTTCAGCGTCTTGATGAAATACCCTTTGAATCTGAACAGCAATTTATGGCTACATTGCATAGGGGCCAAGACGAAAACATCATATTTATAAAAGGTGCTCCGGAGAAGGTCTTATCAATGTGTCATAACCAACAGATGGATAAAGGTGTTACTCCTTTAGAAAAAGAAAATGTATTAGATAAGGCAAACATAATGGCCAACGATGCTTTACGTGTTCTTGGGATGGCCTATAAGAAAATGTCTAGCAGCATGACTTCATTGATGAGTAGTGATATACAGGGTTTTACATTTCTTGGACTTCAGGGAATGATAGATCCACCTAGACAAGAAGCTATCGATGCAATTAAGAAATGCAAAGTTGCTGGAATACGGTCAATAATGATAACAGGTGACCATTTAAGAACAGCAGAGTCTGTGGCGAGACAACTCGGAATAACAAATATAGATAATAAAGACGCCCTCAACGGAGAGCAATTGGCTGCAATGAATGATGAAGAATTATACGACGCCGTCAAGAGTGTGTCCATATATGCTAGAGTTGCCCCGGAACATAAGCTTAGGATTGCCCAACAACTGCAGAAAAGGGGTGAGATAGTAGCTATGACCGGTGATGGTGTCAATGATGCGCCCGCGCTAAAAGCGGCTAATATCGGCGTCGCTATGGGTATTACCGGAACGGAAGTGAGCCGCGAAGCATCCGACATGGTATTAACCGATGATAACTTTGCTAGTATAGTAGCAGCTGTAGATGAAGGTAGACATGCTTGGAGGAATCTAGAAAAAGCCATTTTGTATACGATACCCACTAATGGAGGTCAGGCTCTACTGGTGATAGGAGCGGTAATACTCGCCTCGGTATTACCTATATTCTCAGCACGACTGACGCTAGAGCCAGTGATGATTCTGTGGATTAATCTGTTTGACTCAGTATTCCTGACAATGCCACTAATGATGGAGCCGAAGGACAAGGGCTTGCTATTAGAACCTCCACGTAGTTCAAATACAAAATTGGCCAATTTGCTTCTTCTCGAAAGGGTTATTCTGATAGGTTTTATGATAGCGATTCCAGGGTTTTTAATTTACAATCATTTCGGTGCAGCAGCTGTTTCGGCAGATGGGGTAATAATTGATTCTCTGCTTCTAACACAGGCACAGACAGCGGCATTCTGGGCTGTGTTAATGGTGCATTTTGGTTATGTGATAAGTGCTAGATCGGTTTATAATTCTGCTTTTACCTTCAGTCCATTCTCAAATAAATGGTTACTGGTTGGCATTGTTGCAAGTATACTTTTCCGATTATTACCGACTTTTGTTCCGGCTGCCTCAGGGTTTTTTAGGACTGCCGAGTTTCCACCCGAGTGGTGGATATACATATTACCGTGCCTTTTGCCAGGATTTATCGCAATTGAATTGGAAAAACTCGTTATACGTCGGTGGCGAAAAAGAAAGTCACAATAATAAAAGGGAGCCATTCTTCTTCAGGATCTATTATTGGAGGATTTAATCGATAGAGTACTGAACTGGCGACCCCGAGGGGATTTGAACCCCTGATCTCCACCGTGACAGGGTGGCATGTTAGACCGCTACACCACGGGGCCATAAAAGCTATAACTTTAATCGAGCCATGAGGCTAGCTTAAGTCTATCAGGGGCCATATGATGTGTCAAATTGACTTAATACGCAAGCAGGGGGGTTCATAGAATGACACCAGTGGCTAATAGGGGGTAATTGGCATAACCTAAGCATTGTTGATACCTCTTTATATATGGTATAATGGACGCAAATTAGCTTTAAGAGGTATAAGTGGTAACAAAAGGGATGAAAACAACTAAAGGTAAAAAAGTTACAACTAGAATAAAGTCGGTGACATCCGATAAACAGCTGCGCAATTACGAAATGGTCATTGTTTTCAATCCTGAACTTGCTGAAGATAAGTTTACCACAAGGTTGAATGATATCAGTAAATATATTACAGAAGCTGGTGGCGTTATCTCCAATAC
>CP070729.1:480676-483384 GCA_020351185.1 Dehalococcoidia bacterium
GTGGCGTTTAATAAATTATGATAAATCTTACCTAATAACGTATAATGTCCTTCTATCAGGTAAATAATGAAATATTCAAACCTTAATTAAATAATGCAGAGGAACATAATGTTTGATATCAAAGCTAAAGTGATTTCCCAAAAAGGAGTCTGTGCTGCGGGTCATAAAGTTGGCGACGAATTCATTATTGGGCAAAATACGGAATCTGGTCTTTGCTCTTGGTCCTTTTTTACACTTTTCCCATTTGCTCAGGTCTTACAGTTTAGTGGCTCATTTCCTTGGGAACAGGATGCCAATAAAACAACAGTTGCCTGTCCTGACGCTGAGAATCCGGTTGTCTTTGAACTTAGACGTGAGCCAGTGCAGGAATAATACCATATGGTTAGATATTCTATTATCAGAGTTATTACCTGAAAAATAAAATCATCCAAATCTAAAAGAAAATTCGCATAATACGGAGGGTATATTATGGCAAAAGACTACGAAACAATTATTTACGATAAAAAGCCACCCATTGGCTACTTGACCTTAAATAGACCCACAAAATTGAATGCCCTTTCTCCCACACTACAATTAGAGGTACGTGACGCTTTAGAAGATGCTGGTTGGAAAGACAGTGATATACGCGTAATAATCCTAAAAGGTGCGGGGCGTGCATTTAGCGCCGGTTTCGATATTAGTCAAGTGAATCGACGGGATGTTGTTGCCACACGTGAAGGTATGCTAAAGGGTAACCGTTTTACGGCGACTATTTGGTGGGACGTATTTTGGAATAATCCCAAACCAATAATTGCCCAGATTCATGGTTTCTGTATTGCTGGTGGTATGGCCACGGCGGTTTTTTGTGATCTTCGTATTTGTGCCGAAGATGCTCTATTTGGTGTTCCTGAGGTGAGGATGCTCGGTCCCTACTTACCAGCAATATGGCCTTGGATGATAGGGCCAACCGTGGCAAGGGAGTTACTCTATACCGGTAATCTAATCGACGCACAGGAGGCGTACCGTATAGGTTTAGTTAATAAGGTAGTGCCTAGAGATTATCTTGATGAAGAGGTCAAAAGAACTGCACTTACTATAGCCAAAGTTCCACAAGCAATTGTGGAATATAATAAGAAACTGGTTAATATGGCTTATGAATTGATGAACGTTCGTTTAGTCACTGATCGTTCTATGGAACTTGAGGCTGCCACTGTAACTAGTCCACAATCGGTTCCTGAATGGGCTGAATTCCAACGGATTACCCAAGAACAAGGTTTAACAGCCGCAATACGTTGGAACAGTAATCGATTCGCTGAAGAGGATACCTGGTGGCGGACACGAAACTTACGAGAATCAAAAGGTAAATGAATGAACCAAACAACTCCCTAAGACACTTAATCTTAGACTACTAAGTTAGTAATCACCCAGCAAATGATTAAGCCATCCTATTAGTCTTGCTTAAGGTTATTTAAGAGTTCACTCACCTGGGGAAAATCTTCTATTAACTGTTCCCAAGTAATAGATTCCCCACTTATGCGGTAGATTTGCTTTTTCATGGTAGCTGTTGTGATTATTACGGCCACTGGTACCTTTAGCTGAACTATCAATTGCTTATTTTTTTCGGATAAATGATATCGGATAACCCGGGCAATCGGAGTTATTTTCCTGCCGTCGATAATCAATGGGTCATCGGTAACTACCTGGCTGTTTTTCATCTTTTTCTAATCAGCAGAATTATGATTCGTACTGTGGTCCATGACAGTAGAAACCTAAGTAGAGGCGGCATCATCAATATCGGCCTAACTGATAACCGACCTAAGAGATGACCATAAATAACCGGATGGTTAACGGACGGACGAATTATTATCGAGCCAGAAGAGATTAAATTCAGGAAAACTGTAATCGGGCCAAGGTACATAAAAAGAAAAGCCGTTTCCGCAGGATCATCCAAGCCAATGTCGAGTTCAAGTTCAAATTCGTCCAACTTGATGACTCGAATTACAC
Source organism: Dehalococcoidia bacterium (assembly GCA_020351185.1). Classification (GTDB taxonomy): domain Bacteria; phylum Chloroflexota; class Dehalococcoidia; order Dehalococcoidales. The sequence goes on from CP070729.1 coordinate 482,660, forward strand.
CTCTAATAAATCTATAAAGGTGACGAGGTAATCCCCTAATTCTAGTAATTTTTAAGGCTACAATAATATTTCTGCGATTGAACTGCCTCTTCTGTTTGGCTTTGACTACCTTTTTTACTCGCCGTTTTTTCCGTACCCCTGGTAAGTCTTTTTTTATCAGTCCAAACAACCATATTAGCCTCGTATGATAAGCAATACTTGGTTCTTTAGAAATATTAAATTTCAGGCCAATCGGGATACTAAGCAGAAGCACAAAAAGGCAAACAAGACTAGCAAAGGTGATGATCAACCACAATTAAGCTACTCTTCCTTCTTTTTACGCCTTTCAAGAAACTCTTCTAGAATCTTAGGGATGTTCTCCCCCATTTTCTCAATGGCAGCGGCCATACCACCAACAATAGGTTCGATTCTGGTGCCGGTCTTATCGATGATGATAACAGCCACCGGCCTAACACCAGCCCCACCACCGGTGCCACCACCCTCACCTTCTCCACCAGTGCCCTGCTTGGCTGGAGCTGAACCCGAACCACCCCCAGCACCAAAGGCAAAGCCAATCGAGATCAAGGGTATCAGGGTCGTATCGCCAATTGTTGTGGGTTCACCAACTACTGTCTTAGTACTAAATACTTTCTCAATCTCCTCAGCGGTTGCTTGAGCCATATGCTCAACATCCATAATAAACCCTCCTCCTAAAGAGTATCTATATCATAGCACCAAAGATAGTG
>CP070729.1:483484-507123 GCA_020351185.1 Dehalococcoidia bacterium
GATCAACCGGTACGTACAATCTATCCCCAGCGGCATAATGCAACAAGAGATATTCACGTTTAATACCATCACTGTCCATATTAACAACACCAGCAAATCTGGCGATGCCATGCTCTAGATGCACAACAAAATCTCCGGGGGTTATATCAAAAATGGATCCGAGGCGGGCTACCGGTTGTTTTTTGAACAACCGTCTCTGTTTTATGAATCCGAATATCTCACTATCGGTATAGAGGTAAGTAAAATCATCCATCACCCATCCACGATTCAGCATACCTTGAACCAACGTCAACGAACCGGGTAAAGGCTTTTCTTTCATTTCAATAACGGATTCTGCAACAATGTCTTTCTCCTCCAGTAATTCCGATAGACGTTTAGCTTGATGACTTATCAGAATAACCCTCTTTCTCTGCCTTAATAATTGCTTTACCCTTTCCAGAAATTCCGGTAACATGCCAGCGTAGTTAATACTCTGTTTAAAATTGAGCTGCCATTTGATATTACTACTATCATTAAGCCAGCTATCAATAGATAAATACTTCCTTTTATTTAATCTAGATTCAAGTTCATCCCAGGAAAAATATGGTTGGGGTAGGTTGATCGGCAAATCGCCATGTTTCAACTTGTATTCCAGCAACTTTCCGGCTTCTGCATCTAGATATTCCACAGCCCCCCTGACGCTTAGAGGTTCATCGACAATGACCAATGATTTCTCCGGTAGGTAGTCAAGGATATGACCCCTGTTTAATAACTGAGCGTAGAACTCATCACCAACCGGTAGACAACCTTCTAGCAGCATATCCAACTCTTGCTGAAATTGCTGTTTTTTTGCATTATTACAACTTTCATACTCAATGTATTTGATCATCCTTTCCAGTTCTACCCTATCACCAAACGACATTACCAGCATTTCAGCTGCCGGGTTTATGTCAATTTCCGAAACCGGTTTTAATGAGCGTTGGTTAATCGGATCGTAAAGGCGAATGCTGTCTATGGTATTGCCGAAAAACTCAATTCTGGCAGGTAGTTCATTTGTGGGTGGATAAATATCTAGGATACCGCCGCGGTGGCTTATGTTTCCCGGCATCTCGACAATATTTTCCAGTCTATAACCTATTTTCTGCCAACGGTCTATCAGGCTTAGCGGGTCAATATCCATACCTAATCTTATTTTATGACTAGCAGCGATAAAATGATTATACAGCGGTACTTTGCTTATGAGCGCAGGGGTTGAGGAAATGACTAGCGGTGGCTGATCTCCCTTAACAAAACCTGTCAACAAAGATAATACTCTTATCCTTTCCATCATGGTAGATTTTTCAGGCACAACATGTTGGTAGGGTAAGGTAGTGGGCTCGGGGAAAAGAGAGGTCTGAACATCTGTCCAAGCAGATATCTGTTCCTGAATATCTCGACTTTTATGCGGTTGGGCGACGATTACCAATACCGGCATACAGAGTTCTTTATATATTGCGGATATTACATACGGTTTGGCGGCATCTAGAATTGATAAACCGAGACTTACCTCGGATTGTTTTAGTTCATCGATAAGCCAGCGGAATTTTGGTATTTTTCTAACCAAGTCTAGAAGACTGGTGATCTTCAAAACTCTACTCCAAATACCCATAGGGCTAGCCAAAAAGGACTAGCCCTTAAGTAACAGTTTATCATAGTCATTCTTCTTGTCCAACCAAAGTAGCCTTGCTATAATGAAATCAAACTTAACCTTGGTTCATTCATATGAATAGCAAATCTTCGCTTTACAAACGTATCGTCATAAAACTCGGTACTAACCTACTCACAAGAGGTGGTGATAGTCTAGATAATAATATTATGTCAAGTCTTGTTACTCAAATAGCCGGTTTACATAGAAAGGGAACTGAATTGGTAGTTGTATCTTCAGGGGCCATTGCTGCCGGTAGATACAAATTAGAGTTATCCAGGGAGCTAAAGGGAATTCCCTATAAACAGGTATTGGCTTCAATAGGACAAAGTCGTTTGATGAATATTTATGAGCGGCTCTTCAAACTGCATGGTATTACCATCGCTCAGGCATTACTTACAAAAGCCGACCTTTCAGACCGTGCCGGGTATCTGAATGCCCGTAATACACTGCTAGCCCTACTGGAGTTGCGCGTTCTTTGCATTGTCAATGAAAATGATGTCGTGGCTGTCGATGAAATACAAGAGTCGAAGTTTGGCGACAACGACAATCTTTCAGCTATGGTGGCAAATCTTATTGACGCCGATCTGCTGATAATGCTAACTGATAACGCCGGATTGTACGACACAAATCCCAAACGTCATTCAGAAGCTCGCCTCATTACCAGAGTGAATAAAATAGACAGTAAAGTTGAGCGTCTGGCATATGATACACAGAGCGACATAGGGACCGGCGGCATGATTACCAAGATAGAAGCGGCAAAATTAGCTACTGCATCGGGAGTGTCCATGGTAATCGCTGATGGCAGCCTGCCGGATGTTATTTTTAAACTGGCAGAGGGTAAGGCCGTCGGTACGTTTTTCCCACCATCTTCGCTAAAACTGGAGAGTCGCAAACGCTGGATGCTTAGCGGACTATGTGTCAGGGGTAAGCTTTTCGTAGATTCTGGAGCCGCCATGGCGATGAGAGAAAAAAACAGCAGCCTGCTGGCTGCCGGAATTGAAAGGATCGAGGGTAGATGCCGACGGGGCGATATTGTCAACATCTACAATGCGCATGGCAAGCGTATCGGTTGTGGTATAAGCAACTACAGCTCCACTGATATTGAAATCATAAAAGGAGCTCACTCAGGAAAGATTACGGAATTGCTTGGTTACGACTACGGCAGTGAGGTGGTACATCGTAACAATCTAGTAGTTTTTTAAGGAGAGTATATTTATGGCTACTGGCAAACTCAGTTCCTATGATGGTAGTCTAATAGTTGAAGTAGACTACAAATTGCATGACAGTTCGGATCAAGGTTGGTGGGGAGAACTCGTTCCTACTGAGTATCACCGCCTCAAAGATGGTGATGGATATATCATTGAATTTGAGAATGGCCTTAGAGGAAGGTGTTTCCTGAAAAAGAAGGTCAACCGCGCCGTATACGGATTATCGCCACTCTTCTGTTACCACTTCAGGGGGAATGGCTACTTGAACAATAATCCCAGCTAATGCAGGTAGTAGAATTAAGTGATTCTTAGACGAGGATATCATATAAGGAGAGTATAGAATGAACGCGGTAAACAACGAACTGCAGCTAAAGGCTGAGATAGCCAAAGATGCAGCCCGTTTCATGGCATATCTATCCTCGGAAATTAAGAATAGAGCCTTGGAGAATATTGCCGTCGAACTGTTGAATCAAAGCAGTAATTTGCTGGTCGCTAACAAACTCGATTATAGTGCGGCTGAAGAATCCGGCATGAACACCGCCCTGCTTGACCGTCTATTGTTAACAGAAGAGCGGCTTAAATCTATGGCACGGGATGTCAAGGCAGTAGCTTCCCTCCCCGATCCTATCGGTGAGATAATTGAAACAAGAACACTATCCAATGGACTTGTAATTCAGAAAAAAAGGGTCCCGTTGGGTGTGATTGGGGCTATCTACGAAAGCCGACCTAATGTCACTGTGGATATATCAACCCTCTGTCTAAAAGCGGGTAATACCGTAATCCTAAGGGGTGGGAAAGAGTCCATACATTCTAATAGAGCTCTGGCCAATCTTGTATGTGAAGCCGCAGTCAAATCCGGTATACCCGATGGAGCCGTTACATTTATCGAAACTTTAGATCGTAGTATAGTAAACCAGATGCTTAAAATGGGGAGCCATATAGATCTCATAGTTCCCCGAGGTGGCGCTGGTCTTATAAAGTTCGTCAAGGAAAATGCCGTTATGCCAGTAGTCGCTGGTGGTATTGGTGTTTGCCATACCTACGTGGATAAAGATGCCAACTTGGATAAAGCGGTGGCCATTGCTTTCAATGCAAAGGTACAGCGACCCACCGTCTGCAACGCCCTCGACAGCTTGCTGGTACATAAAGATATCGCTGATGCCTATCTTCCCAAGATAGCTACCGAATTCGCAAGAGTCGGGGTGGAGATACACTGCGACGCAATATCTCTATCTATTCTAAACCAATTATCCGGATTAAAACTGGTACCGGCTGAGGACGACGACTGGGGTAAGGAATTCTTATCACTGGTAATTGCTATTAAGGTGGTGGCTTCGCTCAATGAAACGCTAGAGCATATAAGCCGCTACGGCTCCGGGCACTCGGAAGCCATAGTCACCGAAGATAGTGATACGGCAAAGCGCTTTCTAGAAGAGGTCGATGCTGCTTGTGTATATGTCAATGCCAGCACCCGTTTTACCGATGGTTCCCAGTTCGGGCTAGGGGCTGAGTTGGGCATAAGCACCCAGAAAATGCACGCCCGTGGCCCGATAGGTTTGAAGGAGATAACCTCCTATAAGTGGATTATATTTGGTAACGGACAGATAAGACCATAATCGTTTCAGGCTTCCAGAGCCTTCTGTTGAGTTTCAAAAAGCTGTCCGATGCCCTTTTGTGCCAGCAACAGAACAGAATCAAGGGTCTTTTTTGAATAAGGCTTATTTTCAGCCGTTCCCTGAATCTCCACGAATTCATCCTTGCGAGTCATTACCACATTGAAATCAGATTCAGCATTAAAATCTTCATCATAACAAAGGTCAAGCAGTATTTTACTACGAACAATACCGACACTGACAGCAGCTACAGCACTTTTCAGCGGATTTGAGGCTATTATGCCCATGCTTTTCAGAGTCTGTATCGCCTTGTATAGGGCAATATATGAGCCGGTGATGGCGGCAGTTCTGGTACTGCCGTCAGCCTGCAATACATCACAATCAACCACTAGAGTCCTCTCTCCCAGCTTGGAAAGTTCTGTTACCGCCCGTAGCGAACGCCCGATAAGACGCTGAATCTCCTGGCTTCTGCCAGATATCCTACCCTTAGATGAATCGCGCGGGGTGCGAGTAACGGTTGCCCGCGGCAGCATTGCATACTCGGCGGTAATCCAACCAGTGCCGCTTCCTTTTAAGAAATGGGGTACTCTCTCCTCAACGCTCACCGAACACACCACTCTCGTTTTGCCAACCTCTATAAGCACCGAACCCTCCGCAAAATTCTGGTAAGCCATTGTTACCTTTACTGGTCTCAATTCATCATATGCACGACCGTCTATTCTTTTCACTTAAAGATTTCCTTTCAATAAATCAACATACGTCAGAGTATAACACTGGTTTATTATAGAGGCAATTAAAAATTACTGTAGCAATAACCACCGAGCTCAGAGGAGTTAGAATTATAGTTCTACTGATGAGAAGGGGAGTTGATACTTAATAATTAATAAATAATAGTCGAATCCTGTTATTTTTCAAGCCCTAAAAGGTACTCTCTCAACCAAGCAAGGGCGGTTTTAGCCGCTTCTCTCTTGTTCTGTTGCCTGTTACCCCTAAAGTAATGTTTGCGGCTGAACGTTCCAGTTCTGTGCGAAAGGCCAATGTAGAAAATGCCCACCGGTTTTACCTGTGTAGCACCACCAGGTCCGGCAATACCGCTATCCGCCAAGCATATATCAACATCCAGCACTTTCCTACCGCTCTCCGCCATCTGCTCCACTACTTGGGGGCTTACCGCACCATATTTCCTGATTGTGTCTTCGCTAACTCCAACAAGCTTAATCTTTGTCTGATTGCTATAGGCTGTAATGGAACCCTTGTAATAATCAGAACTACCTAGTTCATCTGTTACGAGGTGGGATATCAATCCACCGGTAGCAGACTCTACAACACCCAAAGTTAATCCTTTCTGGTTAAGCAGGTATCTAATATCTTGTCCTAAACTCCGCACGTAACCCTCTCCGAGGAATAAATAAACTGGTGATAACTACACTAATAGAGATTATTGATTTTTCAACAACCTGGTGTTATCATCCGTATACCGCAAATTATATCTGAATCGGTATTTAAAAAGAAAGGTAACGTACTGAGTCAATTTCTGTAGACAGGAGGTAACAATGAAGATAGCATCTTTTACCTGTATTATAATCGGTCTACTAGGCGCACTGATGGCTGGACTAACAGCCTTAGGAATATCCCCGGGATTTGTTGACTTCGGACTAGGGCTAGGAGATTTGGGGATGGATTCTGTTAAAGAGGTCTTAACTACTGCATTCTGGGGTGGTCTGTCAATACTCTTATTATTAGCCGCTATTGCTTTCGGTACTATTACAGAGAGTGAATAATAACTAGGCACTAGTACATAACAGATAAAACTAGATGTTAGTTCCAAAGAAAAAGGTTTCAATAAACGTAAGGATACAACCGAACGCGGATAGAAATGCAATATTAAGCTATATAAATGGGATTTTACGTATCAGCATAACGGCATCCCCGGTAAAAGGCAAAGCTAATAAAATGCTATTAGCTTTCCTAAGTCAAATATTGAAGACAAGTAAGGATAACGTTCGAATTATAAGTGGGCATAACAAGAGAAACAAACATATCCTCGTGCATGGTCTAAACCAAGAAGAAATTGTGAAACTAGTTGAACCAAAAAATTATAACCCTCTTTGAAAAAGGAAAACAGATTAACCCGTCTACTGACTACCAACCTTATGCAATTCTTTAGTATAATCGCATTTCAGGCAATAGTAGAATTCACCGTCGTCGCCTTCTTCAATTAACATCTCTATATTACAGTTTGGACAAATTTCTTTTGGCCTTGATTGAATATATCCACACTGTAGACAATGGTCGATTAATACACTGCCATCAAAGTCAAGAAAAAAATCGCCACCACACTTGGGACAGTCCTTCATTCTCCACATTACCATTTTATTTCTACTCCAAACAATAGACAAACCAACCTTGCGATTACCGGTCAGATTTATCTTTTTTCAGCAAGATTATAAAATAGGTGATTAAAGTTGTATGTAACTTTTGTCTCGTTAATAGAATATACAACACGTAAAGCTAATGGTATAAAAATAAGCAGGCTAAAATCGCTATTTTATAAAACAATGGGAAAATGAAAACCATTGAGGATCTATCTCTCGATGACTATCTCAAACGGACAGCATATTGCTCCGGTAGCACATACAATTTCACACTGAGCACACCAGTCGCAATCAACTCCTTCTACCCTAGCTACCACTTCATTAACAATGGTTAAGCCATGATTTAGGCAAACGCTTATACATAACCCACAACCATCGCATTTTTCTTCATCTATCTGTGGCATCACAATATAACCAACTTTCTATGATCTTATTATAGAGGATATCATCCGTCAGTGACATTTGTCTCAAAAAGAGGACTTACAATATTATTAAGCGCCTCTCTGTCTTTAATAATTATGCGTTGACGATCTATTTTAATAAACCCGTCCTTTTCTAAATTCTTGAGTGATCGACTGACTACCTCTCGGGCAGTACCTGCCATTGATGCCATTTCACGCTGCGTTAACCTTGGTCCAGGTGATGTACCGTCTGTAGCATATTCAAGCAATATTTTCGCTACTCGGCCAATCACATGTCTAAATGAGAGATCTTCGACAAGTGCTATGAGGTGACGTAGTCTACCTGCCATGATCCTAATTACATTAGTTGAAACTAAGGGATAAGTATGCAGGATATTTCCTATATCCCTAACTCTGATTCCATAAAGCATAACCTCTGTCATTGCCTGGACACTAGCCGGATTCACATCACCGTCGAAAATAGGAACTTCGTTGAATGTTTCTCGTGGGCGTATAATAGCTAAGGTTTGTTCTTTACCATCCGACGAAGTCTTAAAAACCTTCACCACCCCAGAAGCAACAAAATATAACGCCTCAGCTGCTTCGCCCTCAAGTATTATTATAGCTCCGTTTTTATAGCTCTTTTCAAAAACAAGCCCGCTGATAGCCTCCAATTCATCAGAACCGAGACCAGAAAAATAGGACGAACACTTCAATAATTCCAGCTTTGAAAGCATAACAATCAAATAATTCTAATAAAACAGGTTTTGCTCTATCCTCTTAAGGCGCTCAATGCCTTTTATTTCGTAGGGACACATCGGTATTTCAATTATATTAAGGTGTGAATACCGCTCGTAAATCTTACTTAGATATTTCCTCTGTTGACTGGCTTTCATCATTAAAAATTCCGAATCGTACTCTTTTATTACATTATTGACTATCAGTTGTTTAACATCAAAGCCATGCTCATCAAGCTCTTTAAAGATACCCTCTAGTTGCTCAAAAGCCAACGCTTCAGCAATGGTAACGATATTAAACCTAACCTCTTGTCGTAAAAAATCTATACTATCGGCAGATAATTTCTGCCAGCGTCTAAGAATATTAAGTATTGAATCCTGGCTTTTACTACCAAATTTGAGTCTTGAATAAACGCGCGGTGCCATCCTAAGATGTTCAACCAACATTGCGGGTGTATGTAGCAAAGCGAGTGTTTGCCCCAAAGGTGCCGTATCCCAGACGATAGTCTGATATCTGCCACCCTTCTTCATTTCACGGATATAATCCACCATGAACTCATCACTTAAACCGGGAAGCATTGATGTCATAAACTCTAAAAAGGAATCGTAATCAATTGAGACGAAGGTCGAAAATACCTCGTAGACTTCCTTACCAAATTTATTATCCCACATCTGCTGAACTTCATCCAACCCGATCTCGTTTATATAAAGTTGTTTCTGCACTTTGACTGGTTTTTGCCTGTCACCTGTCTCAAAGATATGAGCTAAAGAAGGTGTTGCGTCAGTTGATATAGCAATTGTTTCCTCTCCCGTTTGGGCATGATGTAGCGCCGTAGTGGCAGCGCATGTAGTCTTACCAACGCCCCCTTTACCGGCAAACATATAGATGCAACCGGAATCAACATCAGTTCCTTCTCTTTCGTTTACCATCCCGACCTCCGTTAAAAACTAATAAACTAAAAACCTATCTTTTACCAGAAATAGCCGATACGAGGTTCACAATCGTGCGCACTGGGACACCAGTAGCCCCCTTTGTATAGTATTTCCGCTCCTTAGCCCCAATACTGGTACCGGCAATATCAAGATGCACCCAAGGTGTACTGCTAGCAAATTCGGCCAGAAACTGAGCCGCAGTTATCGCACCAGCTCCACCTCTAGCGGCATTCTTGATATCAGCTATGTCGCTCTTATTCTGCTCTTTATATTCATCATACATCGGCATTTGCCACATGTGTTCTCCTGCCCTATTCCCAGCAGTTATAAGTGCATCTAACAATAGCTGGTTGTTGCCAAAGGCACCGGTACAGATGCTCCCTAGTGCAACCTGGCAAGCACCAGTCAGTGTGGCTACATCAACAATACGCTTAGCCTTTAACTTATTTGCGTAACCCAAGGCATCAGCCAGAATGAGCCTACCTTCAGCATCAGTTGATATTATTTCTATCGTTTTGCCGGTCATGGCCGTCAGGACATCACCTGGTTTAAGAGCGGCACCTCCCGGTAGATTCTCGACCGCTGGTACTATCGCAGTAACATTGATTTTCAGTTTCAAACGTGCAATAGCTACAGTAGCTGCAATTATAGCCGCTCCACCAGCCATATCTGTCTTCATTTCCTCCATCTTGTTTGATGGCTTTATTGAAATGCCTCCCGAATCAAAAGTTATGCCTTTCCCTACCAATGCAATATCAATCTCGTCACCATTTCTGCCTTTATAATCAAGAATAATAAATTTAGGTTCCTGGCAACTACCCTGAGCTACCCCAAGCAGTGCTCCCATACCTAACTTACGCATCTCTTCTTCATCCAGGACAGTTAGTTCAAGGTTATGTTCTGTTGCCATCCTGGCGGCTACTTCTACCATATCGGTAGGGGTCATATAATTAGCCGGTTCATTGACCATATCACGTGCAAGAATGACAGCTTCAGCCAAAACATTACCCCTATTAATACTGTTCTCAAGTAGATGAATATCAGCCTTACTATCGGTTACTATGGTAATTTTTTTAACCTCAATGGATTTATCCTTTTTCTCAGTTATATGTTTCTGAAAGGAGTATAAACCGAGCAGAGCCCCTTCAGTCATCGCCTGAACAGAATCCTCCGATGAAATATGACTAGTTCTAAAACCTTTATTCACAATGGCTATATTTTTCACTCTCTGCTTTCTTAGCTGGCGGCAAACTTCCGCGATAGTGCCCCTAATCCTGTCAGTGGTAAGTTCCTTTTTTTTACCCATTCCGACAATAACAACGCGATCGGCGGAAAGCCCACCCAAACTATGGATTACGCTAACTTCGCCAAGTTTGCCCTTTATCTGGCCATTATTAATAAACCTTGAAATGATACCTCTAAGAGCTTTATCTACAATAGCAACATCACTATCTGGGATCTTCCTGCCTTCGAAAAAGCTAAGGATAATAGCATCGGTTTTTTGCCGGGTTATATTACCCTTTTTAATACCAATATTCAATTCACCCTCCTTTTGCTCTTTCTACATACAATCTATTTCTGACATAATCTTATCGATGACTGAAGTTATTTCAGTTGATGTATCAACTACAAAATGTTTCCTAGTTATTTTTTCAACCAATGGCTTCATTTTCTTATATACTTCCCAGTCGGCTTCCGATTTGTCATCTTGATTTTTCACTCGAGCTGCTAATCTTTCCTTTACCAGAGAGGGCGGAGCCTTGACACTTACAATAATCAATTGTACCTGCGCACGCTTAGCTATGTTATAAAAATACTGGCGTCTATACTCTGTAAGATTTGTGGCATCCACTATAATACAAAAACCAGCCTTTAAATACCTTTCAGCAAGCAAGTGAATGGCTTTAAAAAGTCGTTCACTTTCGGTCTTGCTATAATCCGGCTGGCTAAAGAGTATCTTTCTTAAAGAATCACTTTCCAAAACTACAGAAGGTAACCGATCAGCAAGACGTCGACGGACAAAAGACTTACCTACACCTGGGAGACCGCTAATCAAGACAAGTACTGGTTCAGCCATAGGTAACGGAAGCTCGCTTATTCCTTTGGTAAGTTTATCTATATCATAGATACGCTGGGATCTTTGTTCTAATGGAATGCAGTAAGTATTACCTTGTTTCACCAAACAAACACTCAAATAGAAAAAGTTAGTGATAATCCTACATCATCTTCTAGGTTTCAACAACCTCAGAGATGTTTAGCATGTGCTTCTTTACAGCCCACCTATCTATCCCGCCGTCATCAGCTTTGGGCAAAGAATCCAAAAATACTACTCGCTTGGGTATCTTGAAATTAGCTAAGTGTTTAAGGCAGAAGTTTTTTATCTCCTGCTCCGTAGCTGTTTTGTCTTTCTTTAAAACAATAACGACACTCACCACCTCACCACGTATCTCATCTGGAATCCCTACAACCGATGCTTCAGCCACCGCCGGGTGTTCAAGGAGCACTGTTTTAATATCAGAAGGATATACATTCTGGCCCTTAGTAATTATCATATCCTTTTTCAGGCCTAGGAGAGAAAGATTTCCATCCTCGTCTAAACTACCGATATCATTAGTAAAAAGCCAACCATTCCGAATAACTTTGTCTGTATTATGCCTGTTTTTATAGTAATAGCTCATTATTGGGCCTCTTGCGATCACCTCTCCACTCTGATTGATAGGTAATTCCCAGCCATTATCATCCACTATTCTGATCTCCCATCCTTGGAGAGCACCACCTACTGAGCCAATTTTACCTCTGCCGTTAAGTGGCTGACAGGTAATATGAATCGTGCTCTCCGTCAGCCCATAGAAATTTATAAGCTTAAAACCCAAATATTTCTCGAACTGCTCCGTAATCTCCCGAGTTAGAGGTGCTCCAATGCTACCACAGATACGCAGTGAGTTCAGGTCGTATACAACACCTTCCGTTTTAGCCTTTTTAACCAGTAGGGCGTGAATAAAGGGTACACCGATAAAAATAGTAGCTCTTTCTTTCTCAATAGTTGCTAGAAGTTCATCAATTGATAAACCTGGTATTATCAACACCATACTCCCATGGCAGATTGACGTCAGCATTATGATTGTAAGACCGACAATATGGTGCATGGGAAGAGCAAAAAGAGTGGTTATATCCCTTTCATTTTGCCGGAAACCGTTAGCAGATATCCTCAACGCGCTCACTAGACTTCCATGAGAAATCACCGCTCCTCTTGGAGTTAACGCTGGTCCAGAGGTATATAGAATACAGGCTTCATCCTCGGGCTTAATTATAACTCCAATATCCTGGTTCGTTCCCTCTGCTATTATACTTTTATAACCCACGAATTGATCGCTGTCACAAGTATCGCTCAGGTCGATAACATGCATAATATATTCTAGTTCCAGTAGAAGTTGTGATATCGATTGAAGATGTGGGCTTGCGCCGAATAAAAGCTTCGGTCGGCAGTGATTCAGTAGACAGCTAAGTTCTCTAGCCTTGTACTTTGTATCCAGAGGAACAGCAATAGCACCTGTTTTAACTATAGCCAAGAATATAATGACAAACTGGGGACAGTTATCAAGCAGCGTAGCTACCCGATCACCCTTTCTTACTCCCAAGTTTTTTATTCCTGCGGCTACTTTGTTCGATGATTCCTCCAAGGCATTATAAGATATTCTGGAATCACCTGATACCAACGCCGTTTCTTCTCCATATCGACTGGTTACACTCCTAAAAACTGCTATAAGATCTGCCACCTTGCTCTCTCACATTGCAATGAAAATCAGTCTATCAGATTTTATCCCAGATGCCAAATGGCTTGAATCGGGATGTTGCAACTTAAAAAACATAAACAAGAAAGAGGATTTCCTATCAAACAAGATACCCTATTTTGATATTATTTATGAGGTTATTATTGCAGTCCAATAGTACTATTAAGATGCAACAAGGTTACTTTTCGTATATATACTAAAAATTATCCTTTTTCACCTTGCTTCAGATCTATCTACATACATCTCCCTAGCTTCAGTTTAGCTATTTTTTATAATTAAATCAGGAATTCGGCTGCCATTCCGGATCCTGGTCTTCAATATCACCGCTTTCCTACGCTAAGTTTATTGAGATCACATTTTTAGGCTTGATCTAAAAAAGATCCCTCAGAACCCACTCACCCGTAGCGGTTCCCAGCTATTATATTGAAGCAATACTAGCACAAGCCACCCCTAAAAGCAAAAACCCGATTCTTGTTTGGCAAATGATATAATGATAGTTATGGAACATTTTCTTTCTGGAGCCGCCAAACTGGGTATTGAACTCAATACTCAACAGCTTAATCAATTCCAAGTTTATTATCACAAGCTTATAGAGTATAACCAGAGAATTAATCTTACCTCTATAACCGATTACAAAGAAGTACAGCTAAAGCACTTCCTTGATTCTTTGACTGTTGTGCTAGCCTTCAAACAAACCGGTTTAAATGGAAACTTGTCTATAATTGACATTGGTAGCGGAGCAGGCTTTCCCGGTTTGCCACTGAAAATCGCTTTCCCGAATGTAAAACTGGTTTTACTCGAAGCCACCAGGAAGAAAGCTGATTTTTTAACTAACCTTATTCACACATTAAATTTAGATTATGTTGAATCTCTGACCGGACGTGCGGAGGAAATAGCCCACCAGTCTAAATATAGGCAGCGTTTTTTTATAGTCCTCTCACGTGCGGTAGCAACCTTACCAACTCTAGCCGAGCTCACATTACCCTTCTCTACTATTGGTGGTAGAACTATCATCCAGAAGAAGGGCGACATAGCAGATGAATTAAAAGATTCGGCTAAAGCAATAGAGTTACTGGGTGGTAGCCAGCCTGAAATTAGGAAGATAATAATACCAGAACTCGACGATAATCTCTATCTTGTAACCATCGACAAGCTGTTCCCCACTCCAGCAAAATATCCCAGACGTCCCGGAATACCAATAAAGAGACCAATCGTATAATCTTCTTGATTTTGCCTTATCTTACCACGTGCTCTACCCTTACAAGGAAAGGGTATCCAGAAAGAGATTTCCTGGTTGATAAGTATACTCACAAGAGGGTAAAATACAGGTACAAAGATTAATGGATTAGGACAATGGAAACTGGAACCTGGAAGGTAAAAACCGGACTGGCACGGATGCTTAAGGGCGGCGTCATTATGGATATTGTAAACGTCGAGCAAGCGAAAATTGCCGAAGAGGCAGGCGCCTGTGCTGTCATGGCACTGGAGAGGGTACCCTCCGATATACGGGCTACCGGCGGAGTGGCGCGTATGGCAGATACCCGCATTATCGAAGAGGTTATGGCAGCGGTATCCATACCCGTGATGGCAAAGTGTCGCATCGGCCATTTCGTTGAGGCGCAGGTGCTTGAGGCCATCGGCGTTGACTATATAGACGAATCGGAAGTACTCACACCAGCCGATGAAGCCAACCATGTCTGGAAACATGATTTCAAGGTGCCTTTTGTCTGTGGCTGCCGCAATCTAGGAGAAGCACTGAGGCGTATCGGTGAGGGGGCGGCAATGATAAGGACTAAGGGTGAAGCCGGTACCGGCAATGTCGTCGAGGCAGTCAGGCATATGAGAGCCGTTATGGACGGCATAAGAAGGGTTACTAGTGCCCCTGAGGATGAGCTTATGGCAGTAGCCAAGGAGATAACTGCTCCCTTTGAGCTGGTTAAAGAGGTGCATGATACGGGCAGATTGCCGGTGGTCAACTTTGCTGCCGGTGGTATCGCTACCCCGGCTGATGCCGCCCTCATGATGCAGTTGGGTGCCGAGGGGGTATTTGTCGGTTCGGGCATATTCAAATCCTCAGATCCCGAAAAGAGGGGTAGGGCTATTGTCAGGGCAACTACCCATTATAATGACCCGAAGATCATCGCCGAGGTAAGTAAAGACCTGGGAGAAGCAATGGCCGGTCTGGATATAAAGCAAATCCCGGAACAGGAACTTCTGTCATCGAGGGGATGGTAGTAATCTACGGAGTTCAGTTTTGCAAAAGGTAACGAATAATGATCTTGATGCCTTGCTATCAATATTACCAACGCATATACGAAAACCGCTAAACCAGCAGAAAGACATAACTGACCTCCTTGAGGTCGTCCTTGATCTGGGACGTCCCCCAGAAGCTCGCTTTCCTAATCGAGAAATCATTCTCAATCCTCAAGAGATAATTCAAGAGGATATTGATTACGTAACCTCACGCATAAGCAGTTTCGGGGGTGACAACCGTGCTGGTATAGAACGTACACTACACCGCATATCAGCTATCAGAAACCGTAAGGGAAAGATCGTTGGGCTTAGCTGTCGAGTTGGCCGGGCTGTTTTCGGTACTATTAAAATCATTGAGGATCTTGTTCAATCCGGCAAGAGTACCTTGCTACTAGGCAAGCCTGGTATAGGCAAGACTACAATGCTTCGTGAAGCGGCTCGGGTTTTGGCTGATGATATGAAAAAGCGGGTAGTCATAGTCGATACCTCAAACGAGATAGCCGGCGACGGTGATATACCTCATCCAGCTATTGGTCATGCAAGGCGAATGCAGGTAGCAACTCCCAGCATGCAACATGCAGTAATGATCGAAGCCGTTGAGAATCACATGCCGGAGGTAGTTATAATCGACGAAATTGGTACAGAACTTGAGGCGCAAGCAGCCCGCACTATCGCTGAACGTGGTGTACAGCTCATAGGCACCGCTCACGGCAATACGTTGGAGAACGTAATGCTCAATCCAACTCTATCTGATCTCGTTGGCGGTATACAGGCAGTAACACTAGGGGACGAGGAAGCCAAACGGCGGCGAACACAGAAAACGATATTAGAACGGAAATCTCCACCAACTTTTGATATTGTCGTCGAAATACAAGATAGATATAGAGTAGCCGTCCATCATGATGTCGCCCAAGCCGTCGATGACACACTTCGTAGCCAGCTCAGTGCCACTGAAACACGTTGGCTTGATCAAAATGGAAAGATTAGTATAAAGAAGCAAGAACTAGCCAAGGAACCAAAAGAGCCGGTTTTAATCGAGCCGCTTGGTGTTCAGCATGACATACCAAAGATCTACCCTTTTGGTATAAACCGAGTGCGTCTAGAACAAGCAGCCAGGGATATACCCATAACGCTGAATATAGCTGACAGCTTGAATGAAGCTGAACTGATGATAACTTCAAAGAGCTATTACCGCCGTAAACCTCAAAAAATAAGGGATGCCGAAGCCGCCAGTTTGCCTATTTATGTACTTCGTAAACATTCTCTAACACAACTCAAACAAATGCTTTTAACTATTCAACCAACTCGAGTTTTAGGTAGAGACAATAATAAAAAATATACGCTGGATGCGGCTTTGAAAGAAGCGGAGGAAGCAGCCAGTAGGGTAAGGGAAGATCAGCAACCGATAGAACTCAGTCCACAGAGTGCCTATATACGAAGATTGCAGCATCTAATAGCTGAAAGAAACAACTTGCTTTCAAAGAGTAGCGGCAAAGAACCGAGCAGAAGAGTTAGAATTTATAGAGAATGATCTAAGGAAAAACAAATGTCTTTATTTATAACCTTTGAAGGTGGTGAAGGCTGTGGAAAAAGCTTTCAGGCAGAGGCTCTCCATGGCAGACTATGCCAGGAAGGGATTCCCTCTATTTTGACCCATGAACCAGGCGGTACCCCTCTGGGGAATGAGTTATGTCGCATATTGAAGTGGAATGAGAATCTTGATATTACACCGATGGCTGAACTTCTTCTATTCAATGCTTCCCGTAGTCAGCTCGTAGATAAAGTAATTAAGTTCAACTTGGAACAGGGAAAGGTGGTTATCTGTGACCGCTTTACCGATTCCACCTATGTTTATCAAGGCTATGGACGCGGACTTGATAAAGAGTTAATAAGAAATATTAACGATATCGCAACCCAAGGATTGCGACCCGACCTTACGATACTGTTGGATTTACCAGTAGAGATGGGTTTTGCCCGCAGAAACAACAACCTACAGGACCGTTTCGAGAAAGTAGAAATGACTTTCCATGAGAGGGTGCACCAAGGTTATCTAGAACTTGCAGCCGAACAACCAGAACGGTTTTTAGTAATTAATGCGAATCAGACTAAGGCAAAGATAGCTGACTTAATCTGGCGTAAAGTAAACGAGCTATTACACCTGAGAGCTTAGATGTTACCAAAGAAGGTTGCCGTCGCAATGAGTGGAGGCGTAGATTCATCAGTGACGGCTGCCATCCTCAAGGGAAGATACCATCAGGTAATCGGTATTACAATGCTATTACATTCCGGGCAAGATAAGGGTATAGTTGAGAGTACCAGGAAAGTAGCAGACAAGCTCAATATCCCCATCCATACGGTAGATTTTTCCAAGCTCTTTGAACAAAGAGTTATCACTCCCTTCTGTAACGAATACAGACAAGGTAGAACACCTAATCCCTGCATCTATTGTAATAAACATATCAAGTTTGATGCTCTCCTCAAAAAAGCGAGGCAATTGGGAGTTGATTGTCTTGCTACCGGCCATTACGCCCGTGTAATAAAGTCGACCAATGGCTATCAGCTTTTAAGAGGTGTCGACCGAAGCAAAGACCAATCCTACTTTCTCTATAATCTAAGGCAGCACCAACTTAAAAACCTGATATTCCCCATGGGTTCCCTCTACAAATGGCAGACAAAAAAAATAGCCAAAAAACTAGCTTTGAACAACAGCATAAGACCTGAAAGTCAGGATATTTGTTTTATACCAAATGGCGATTATTCTTCGTTTATCTTCAATTATGCTCAATCGGCTCCTGGTTATATTATTGACACAGAAGGTAAGATTCTGGGAAAACACAAGGGATTACCCGGTTACACTATAGGCCAGAGACAAGGCCTTGGACTGGATTCCAATAGACGAATGTACGTCATAAAACTTGATGCCGAAAAAAATATATTAATTGTTGGCGGTCAGGAGCACCTTTACAGGTGCAACCTAAACGCTAGCCAGCTTAGCTGGGTATCAGGTCAACCCCCTCTCGATGAATTAGATGATATCACCGCTAGAATAAGATACAGATCCCCTGCGGTTGAGGTTAGCCTGAATATTAACCAAGATAATGCCGGAGTTCAGTTTAAAAAACCCCAGAAGGCAATAGCGCCAGGGCAGTCAATAGTCTTTTATCGGGGAGATTTTATATTGGGTGGTGGAGTGATAGAATCACCCGAGTAATAGAAAGTAATGAGGCAAACAACAAGAAACGCACCATCCTTCGCTGAAGAAGAAAAAATGGTTTTACAAGGGTACCATTTTATCGCTGGCATTGATGAAGCCGGGCGTGGTGCCCTGGCAGGACCAGTAGTAGCTGCTGCGGTTGTTCTGCCATTCCATCTGAGAGCTACCTGGTTACAACAGGTAAGAGACAGCAAACTCTTGGCTACTTATAAACGTGAATATCTTTTTCGATGTATTAAACGGGCGGCTATATCAACTGGTGTGGGGATTGTTTCGCATCGAATTATTGATGCCGATAACATAGTCCGAGCAACACAGCTGGCAATGAAGCGGGCTATAGAACAGTTGAGGCCACCGGCTGATAGCTTGCTAATAGATTTCCTAAAACTACCACAGGTACCCATAAACCAAAAAGGTATAGTTCATGGAGATCGTATTTGTTTTTCAATTTCTTGCGCTTCGATAATTGCTAAGGTAACTAGAGACCGTATCATGATAGAATTGGACGCTGTCTACCCTGGTTATAAAATGGGGCAGCACAAAGGTTACTGCACCAAAGAACACATAGCCAGTCTCAATAGGTTGGGCCCATCCCCTATCCACCGCCGCTCATTCCGACCGATAAAAGAGATACTCCCTGAGTGAAAACAAAAAATCTTAATACCAACCTATAAATTGACACCAATTTACCAAAAAGGGATCTAGACACTGACTAAATAATCCACAAAACGCTTATCATATATTTACGCTTCCACTCCTCTTATGCTAAAATTATCCAAATTATTTGAATTCCCCATACAATCAGATACCGAGGTTATAAATACATCGTTTGAGCCAAGCGAAGCATATTATTTACGTAAATCTCAACAAAGTCCCATTAAAGCCAAAATCATAGATGAAAAGGAATAGAGAGGACTAAAACGTAAATTGGAAGGACCGATCGATAGCCTAGAAGCTATTAGCGAAAAGATAAGAGCTGATCTACAAGCGATAGATACCGCCAGGGAAAGTGTGTTGCCACTTTGCCGCCAGATAATCCGTTATAGCGGCAAAGCCATACGCGCCTTACATCGGCAGGAATATGAAAAAGCAGAGGATATCCTCGATTTAGCCAGTAAACTTGTTATCGATGCTAGAAAGAACCTAGCCGAACATAACGAACTACAGCATTCGCGTTTTTTACTTGATGCTCAAAAAGAATTTGCCGAAGGCAGTATTACACTAGCTTTGATAACACAGCAGCAGCTACCCAGCCCTAAGGAACTAGGGGTGGAAAATGCTGCCTACCTAAATGGACTGGGTGAAGCTGTCGGTGAATTAAGGCGTTACATCCTAGATAGCCTTAGGAGGGACAATATATCCAGGGGGGAAGAGCTGCTACAGGTTATGGATGATATCTATGACGTTTTAGTTACAATAGATTTCCCAGATGCCATAACCGCCAGTCTACGTCATACCACTGATATGGTTCGTGCTGTCCTAGAAAGAACACGTAGCGACCTAACGCTAGCAATTCTACAAAAAAACCTAGAAAGTAAAATGGAGAAGTACAACAGAAAGGGGAACAAGAGTTGAATTCAATGTTAATCGCCATTATATGTGGAATATTAGGCTTGACAGTGGCTTCTTTGCTGGCCTATTACGTGCTGAAGCAGCCACAGGGTTCAGAGAAGGTAAGGCAAATCTCGGCCGCCATAATGGAGGGTGCACTTACCTTCTTGGGGCGCGAATACCGCATACTAGCAGTATTTGTAGTAATAGTAACAATTATTCTCGGAGTTGTACCCGACCTAGGTTGGCTCGTATCTATAGCCTTCGTTTTCGGTGCCACATGCTCTGGGCTAGCTGGTTTTGTTGGTATGAGTATTGCCATAAGATCCAATTCCAGAACCGCCACGGCTGCCCAGCATAGCCTCAATCAGGGGCTAAAAGTCTCTTTTCGGGGTGGTGCAGTAATGGGATTATGCGTCGTCAGTATCGGCATAATTGGATTAAGCATTTTGTACTTTGCTTTTGGTGAAAATGCTAATTTTCTGACAATAATTCCCGGTTTTGGTTTCGGAGCTTCATCGGTGGCCATATTCGCCCGCGTAGGTGGTGGTATATACACAAAGGCAGCCGATACCGGGGCTGATATAGTTGGAAAAGTTGAAAAGGGAATCCCAGAGGACGATCCGCGAAATGCTGCTGTCATCGCCGATTTCGTCGGTGATAATGTGGGTGATGTTGCCGGTATGGGAGCTGATTTGTTTGAATCCTACGTCGATTCAATAATAGCCACTATGACTCTGGGTATGATTGCTGTTTTTTCAACCACTTTGGATAAGGCATTAGTCCCAGATGAGACCGCTGCCTGGTTCCTGCCGATTCTCGTAGCTGCTGGAGGTATTCTGGCTTCAATCATCGGTATCTTTATGGTGAGGGTAAGTGAAAAGCTTAAGATGGAAGCGCTTCTAAATGCACTCCGTCGCGGTACTTTTACCGCATCAATCCTCACGGCTGGTTTTTCTTTACTGGCCGTCTATTTTTTGGATGCTAGTATCAATATATTCTGGGCGATACTTGTCGGACTTGTTGCTGGCGTCCTTATCGGGGAGAGTACCAATTATTTTACTTCATATAGCTACAAACCTACCCTTCGCATATCTGAGGCCTCGCAAACTGGCGCCGGGACTAACATTGTTAGTGGTTTTGCCAATGGACTTATGAGTACCCTTCCACCAGTTATACTGATAGCTATCGCCATCGTCGTAGCTCACCGTTTTGCCGATGTTTATGGCGTGGCTATAGCTGGTGTTGGTATGCTAGCTACTTTAGGCATCCAAGACGCTACCGATGCTTATGGCCCGGTAGCTGATAATGCCGGTGGTATTGTCGAAATGTCTGGATTACCACCAGAGATAAGGGGTCGCACCGATGCCCTTGATTCCCTTGGTAACACAACTGCCGCCACAGGTAAGGGTTTTGCCATCGGTGCTGCAGGACTGACGGCACTGGCACTGCTTCTTTCCTATATCAATGCTGTTGAGATAAAAATGGCCGATATTAGCTTGCTCGACCCACTTGTCATCGCTGGTCTTTTCTTGGGGGCACTACTTCCGGCCGTTTTTTGTGCCTTGACACTAAATGCGGTTGGGAAGACGAGCTTCTCCATCGTCAATGAAGTGCGGCGCCAGTTTCGCGAGATAAAGGGGTTAATGGAAGGTACTGCTAAGCCAGACTACGCCCGTTGTGTAGATATCTGCACCCAAAACTCCATAAAGCAAATGCTAGTTCCTGGCATTATTACTATAGCAGCACCGGTATTAATTGGCGTCTTGCTGGGGCCACTAGCATTGGGCGGATTTCTAGTTGGTGCTATTGTTACCGGTTTTATACTAGCGATTACCTTTTCGAATGCCGGTGGTTCCTGGGATAACGCTAAAAAATGGATAGAGACTGGTGCCTATGGCGGTAAAGGTTCTGAAGCCCATAAAGCAGCCGTTGTTGGTGACACAGTAGGTGATCCAATGAAGGACACTTCCGGACCTTCGCTTAACATCATGATAAAACTAATATCAATAATAGCACTGGTTATAGCTCCAGTGTTGATTGATTCCAGTGGGCTTTTCTAAGGTTCAAACAAGAAATGGATTACCCCGGCGTTCTGTTCCAATGGTAGTTTCTGGACCGTGCCCGGGGTAAACCTTCGTATCGTCATCAAGTACAAGCAATCTGTTTCTGATACTTTCTATCAACTGCTGATGGTTACCACCAGAACCGGGTAGGTCAGAACGACCAACGCCACAGTTGAATAGCGTATCACCGCTAAAAAGAATCCCGTCACCAAGAAGGCAAATACTACCCCGCGAATGACCCGGCGTATGAATTACCTTTAATTGAAGACTCCTAACAGATACGATATCGCCATCATTTAGCAGTCTATCTGGTGGAGGTGGAGTTTGAAAACTGGTACCCATAAACATGCCCAGCAATCTTTGTTTCAGTATATTGACATCGTCTGTGTGAATGGCAACTGATAGGGTTATTGCTTTTTTAAGCTCCTTGATGGCGGCGGTATGGTCGGAATGACCGTGAGTGAGCACTATAATCTTGATATCCAGATCCCTTGCTTCATTCAAAATGCGCTTGGCTTCATCACCCGGATCGATTATAATCCCCTGGCAACTACTTTCTGATCCGATAATATAACAATTGGTAGCGAATGGACCGACCTCCAGCTTTTTAAAAATCACTACGTACTCCCAAAAACTTATCCAAAAGTGATAGGGTTTTATTCTATCACATAAGAAAAGACGTTTATATGGCAATACTTCTCATCTGTATTTTGACATCCTAAACCAAAGCTGATAACTTTAATAGGCTCATGGCAATCTTTGGAAATAATGCGGGTGAAGAAAACAAAAAGGTAATACTAACCTTCCGCTGGAAATATGTGGGGCTGCCTTTTACTATCCTACTATTAATCATTTTGTTAGCAGGTATTTTCTATCCCCAGCTTAGCAATGAAGTAGCCTATCGTTTTAACCTGAACGGTTCACCCGAAAACTGGGCGAGCCGGCAAATAGTCCTACTGCTTACAATACTGCCCCAAGTAGTACTATTTATGACCGCCATCGCCATAACCTGGGGAACACTTAAGGCAGGTCGTTCAATAGGGCAGATAGCCAGTGCTCTTAAACCGGAGAGATTGCTGATGCTGATGGGTAATTTAATTGTCCTCCCCCAGATTATATTTGGCTTTGTAATGCTCGATGTTTTCGTATACAATGTAGCTAGCAATCACATTATGCCCATTTGGCTCTTTGCTCTGATAATAATGATTGCAGGTGGCATTTTTCTAACTATATTTTTCTTCAAGGCGTTCAAGCGTACCCGTAATATTAATTGATAGTAAAGTTGAATTGCATAAATAGAAACGAGGAATTGGGCAGCTATCCGAAATGAATAAAGCCAGTATGGAAAAGATTACTTCCCTATGTCGCCGACGTGGTTTTATTTTTCCCAGCAGTGAAATATATGGTGGTCTTTCGAGCTGCTGGGATTATGGACCTTTAGGTGTAGAGCTTAAAAACAATGTGAAAAGGGCTTGGTGGCAGGCAGTGGTGCAACAACGGGATGATATTGTTGGCCTGGATACGAGCATCTTTATGCATCCCAAAGTCTGGGAAGCCAGTGGTCATCTGGAAGGTTTTTCAGATCCACTAGTGGAATGTAAAAGTTGCCATCTAAGATGGCGAGCCGATGAGACTGATTCCAACATTTGCTTATCTTGCGGTAGCGATTGCACCGAGCCGCGTCAGTTCAATCTTATGTTCAAGACTTTTATGGGACCTGTCGAGGATGAAGCTAGCGTCGCCTACCTAAGACCAGAAACGGCACAGGGTATATTCGTTAACTTCCAGAATGTTGTCAACGCTACCAGAAAGAAGTTACCCTTCGGCATCG
>CP070729.1:507223-511091 GCA_020351185.1 Dehalococcoidia bacterium
CAAAGTCGGGGTATGCCGAGCTGTAGATTTTGATATATACCGCCAACTGCTTGTACCCGGTGGTATTGTAAATACATGGATGATTCAAACTTGGGGAGAAATGACAAGCGCTCAGGATCGAAATGATGCTGAAGTACTGTTAGTAAATAAACCGCCTGATGTTAGAAACAACGTTATCGGTGTGCGACCGGTCGACGAAGATGAAGAACGTACAATGCTCGCTGATGCTATTATTGAGCACCAAAACAACTTCAATATAAGAAATGCAAAGTACCAATCAGAATTCATTGATAATGGACCTGAAAAACCTGATCTTGACTCAACTTCCTTCTCCCCTTATCTTTACCAAGAAGAAATTCAGGCAAAGGCTATTCCAATAGTATACCGAGCTGGTTGGTATGATGCTGGCACAGCCTTAGGCGCCATTAATATTTTCACAAGTCTTTCCAATCCCAAGCGAATCATTATCGGTCCTTGGAATCACAAGGGTGATTTCCGAGCTGATCCTTTTCAGCCGGGAGATGGTATGACACCCGAAACAATTTCGAAAGAAAAAGAATATACATTAATCACATCATCTCTAGATCCCTTCTTGAAAGAGGAAGTGGAGTCTGTTGAGATGAACATACTCGAATACTATACCCTAGGTGAAAATAAATGGAAATCAACCCATGACTGGCCACTACCACAAACCAGAATGAATAGAATGTACCTCTCAGAGGATAATGCATTAACCTTTGACGCACCTAGCGAGGTTATGGGAAGTGACGTTTATCGGGTTAATCCTAACACAGGAAGTGGCACGAATAATCGCTGGTATACTCAAATGGGACAACCGGTATACCATCCTGACCGGCGAGAAATAGATAAGAAGTTACTTGTTTATGATACACCACCTCTGGAGAATAATCTTGAAATCACAGGGCATCCAGTAATTCATCTATTTGTTTATTCCACTGCAACAGATGGGCAATTCTTTGTATATCTCGAAGCTGTTTTGCCCGATGGACAGGTCAAATGTGTAACTGATGGGCAACTCCGTGCGATCCACCGAAAGATTTCGGACAAATCAGCTCCATATACCATGTTTGGACCTTACCATACCTTCAAACGGAATGACGCTATGCCATTAGTACCTGGTGAAGTATCGGAGATTACATTTGACTTGCTTCCCATATCAGTCGAATTTAAGAGGGGATGGAAAATACGTCTAGCAATTGCAGGTGCCGATAAAGATGTATTCTCACCCATTCCTGGTTGTGAATCCCCTGAATTAACTATAGAACGTAACAGTCATTATGCTTCACATATCGATTTACCGATAATAGGGAAGTAAATTAAGATTACCCTTCCTTATTCTTATTCCACATCTCGTTGACATCACCTCTAAATGTGGCTTCCCATCAAAAAGCTCTTTCAAGTCTGCTAACTTGCAGCAGTCTGAATGATAATATGTGTTACCATGCATTATAAATAACATCAAAAAAATAAGAGTCAGAGCCTACACTCTGCCATATTTCATACCAGTATCTTAATAATAAATGGTAACAATTTTTTATATAGTCTTTAATTAGATTCCTTGTTAGGATGAAGTGAATGAAAGATAATTGAGAATTGACCAATGATTGAATTATCTATGTTCAATAAGCCTTGCTAAATCCCGGGGATTATCCTTAATATGCATATGAAAAGTGTATATAGCATCTTTCCCCGTATCCTCATCCGGGGCTTCGAACGACACAGTACGCCCTTCCGACGCTTTGTTAAGTCCTACAATAAACGGAAGGAGGATTAACCAAAGGCCGTTTCTAGCCCAGCCGGGACCTATTTTAACACGCTTAACAGAACATATTGGGAATGAGGTGCTTTGACTACTTTCACGTTCAAAAGACATGAAATTCTGAAATTCCCAGAGGGCAACTGCTCCAACAGCACTAATGACCCAGTATAAGAATAGCAGAGCAAGTGCGGTAACTAGATACCTCCAATCCCAAAGGATAATAGCTACGATGAGCACTGGAACTGTCAATGCGAGTAGGATTGCCTGTAAAGCTATCCATGAGCGATAAGTGGTAACTCCTACCCGTGGACCGGTGACCGATATCGTCTGGTCGTTAACTGAGACTTGTAGGCGGCTAGCGAAACGGGAGCTTGTCCGGTACCCAAATACTTCGAAGCTCTTATTGTCTTCCATTTTTACCTCCCTAAATTAGGAGTAATCTACTCTCTGACAGAGTTATTGTCAACAAACAAAAAAAGAAGGGCAGAGCCTAAATCCTGCCCTTCTTTTGGTAAATGAAGTGTACTTAAGGATTGCTAGAACGACGTTGGGCGATTCTACTATCAATCCAAGCAATCAATGGTGGCATTACCGTAACGGTGCTAATGAGACATAGTATAACGCTTATTACGGTAGCAATGCCAAAATCACGAATCATAACGAAGTTTGAGGCTATAAGAATACCAAAACCACCAATGGTGGTGAGTGCCGTTATTACAATTGCACGCCCTATCTTTGATAATGCGACTATCATTGCATCTCTAGGCGACAAACCTTTCCTTTTTTCCTCTTCGTAGCGACCAAGTAGGAGTACCATAAACTCAGTGCCAATACCGATAATAATCACACCCATGATGGCTGTCAGTGGATTTAGCGGTATTCCTAATAGATACAAGTCAAAAGAGGTCCAAGCAATAACCATCCCAACTGGTATTACAGTGAAGATAGCACTGGTTAATCGTCGGTAAACAATGAGTAGAATAAAGAAAATCGCGCCCATACAAGTAAGGTTCATCGTCAACCTATTACCGGTAACTGCATCTACTGTACTTGCCCCTAAGGTTAGAGAGCCAACTGGAACCATGCTTACTCCATCTGGTGGATTAGCATCCTGTTCTATCCACTCTAAAAGTTCATTAACCTGCTCTAAGGACGCATATTCCAAGCTGAAGGATATATTAGCCATCTCCCTATCGCTAGAGATAACCTGATCAACGTATATAGACGGCATACTTGCTAATATTTTCTCAATCTGCTGGTTATCCGGAATGATATCTCCAGCTGTCTGACTGATAAGTTGTGCTGGTCCCCCTATCGATACGATTTCTGGGTATAATGCCATTTCTATTTCCTGAAATTCCTTTAACCACTGGAGTACTGATTGGTCTGTTACGTTATCGGCCTCTACCATGAAGTGAATTTCACCCCCGTAACCGAGTATCTCACGAAGCTGTCTTAGCTGTTGCAATTCATCGATATCCTGAGGCATAAGCTGCTCATAATCGCTGTTGATTGGTAGCTGTGAATCAAGGACTGCACCTGTAATACCCACAGCAAGAGCAATAAGTAATATTGGAACCGGATTCTTCAGTGCGACTCTTGCTATCCATGTTAGTATGCTCTCCATGCGACCGCTTGCTGCTCGTGAGGCTTTACTCAGTTTTGCTATTGGAATTCTTTTATCACCAAGGTACATAATGCTGTGTAGTAAGAGTAATGCCAGCAAGAAACAAAACAACACACCTACTGCCAGAACTAACCCAAAGTCCCTTACCATAGGTACCGAGGATATGTAGAGTGTGAAAAAGCCGATAATAGTAGCTACCAAGGCAATCAGCACCACTGGGAATATCCTAGAAATGGAAGTGGCGATAGCTTCAGAAACCGATATACTTCTAGTTAACTCTTCCTGATATCGGTTATGGAATTGTATTGAATAATCAATGCCGAGACCAAATAATATCGGTAGGGCTGCCATAGTCGCCATAGAGAGGGGAATTGAGATATAACCCATAAGACTGAAAGCCCAAAGAACACCAATGCCCACAATAAGTAAGGATAGTACCCTCCAGCGCACCCTAAATAGTA
>CP070729.1:511191-528252 GCA_020351185.1 Dehalococcoidia bacterium
CCATAAGGATTGGATTGACCTGTGATGGGATTTTCCAACATAAGAGCTGAGGTTGGGTAAAGCATCATAAATTCAAGATGTAAGGATTCAACCTGTATGTTGTCCTCGGGTATGAGTTTGACTGTAATATGAGTTAAACCACTTCCGACTTCTTCAACATTGTGAAATACGGTAGCTATTTTTACTTTGCGTTCTGATTGGGAATTCCCATACATATAGAAAGCTAGTTCGTATCCCTCGCCCTCAAGATCTGTTACTGCATCATCGGACTTAAGCTGCATCGTAGCGAAAAAGACATCGTCCGAAAAAGCGATAAAAATAAGTGTAACCGATATAATGATTACCGATAATAATAGACCGATTGTATAAGGCTTTTTCAAGATTTAACCCTTATTAGATTCATTGTTTTACAAATTAATACAATTTAGTATATTTCAGATCACTATACCTACTACAATACCAGCAACCTCAATTAAACAATAGACATAATATAGATAGATATATTCCAGAATAAAATAACGGTATAAACCAAAACAAAAATAGTGCTAGATATTAACACCAGTTTTGGGTTCCTCTTTGCCATATTCCATAAAATAATCACACTCATAACTGCACCACACATCTTTATAATCAGGAAATCACTGTTTGTGGCAATAGTTTTTAACAAAGGATTCCCTTCTCGGCCCAAACCTTCTTCAATCAGAAACTGACTGATTATCCCGTCTGCTACTACAAGCGCCAACAATGAACACAGCAGATATTCTATTCTTTTCAAAAGATATAAAACCTAATATAATATTACGTAAAACCAGAATTTAGATTTCCCTTTCTGCTTCTTCTTCCATTTTATAAAGTCGGGTATAATAATCACCAAATTCGTTTAGATGTGCTAATGCTATTTTGCCCGTCATTATCGGATCATCGTTAGTAACGTTAGTATCTGGATCTACTAGCCCGTGTTCCAGTTCAACGTCCAAGCCCATCCTAAATTGCTCAACATCAAACTTACTCCAATCAAGCCTCAGCGTTTCACCAATTTTTTTTGCTTGGTCTGTTGTGAATACCTTTTTAACTGACATACTACCTCCTAACTGATTTTTCTTTCTATTTTTACTATCATACTATGTTCATAGATTATCTTGTCAAGATTAAGTAAGGCTCATCCGAATCAAGGTGAAATCATAATTATTGACAATAATTATCTAATTCCCGTGGAAGGGTAATAAATTTATATTTATAAGGTTAAACCCAATTGTTTAATTTTTTGGTGGGTTGGTAAGCCAGTTTTTTTATCCCATTTTCTAAACTGGTAATATTCATCGAGCATCATTTCAATATTAGGGACTTGACCCTTAGCACCACCATCGGATAATGGCTCGAGCAATAACTTTGGCAGTTTGTCTTCTGCTGTTGTTAGTCCAAAGTTGATATTTATCAACCGTTTTAAGTTAAAAATTCTTTCACCACTGGTAAGTAATTCCCGGGGAGTAATATGCCAACCTGTAGCTGCATTCACCAACTTGGTAACTAGGTTAGCTGAATAACCAGCAAATTTACATATGATTAAAGAGTCGTATAGGCTACGCCAATCCTGATGTCGTGATACTGCCTGAGCTTTTTCAGAACTTGATTCTGTCCATTTTCCCCTTGGCGAAGCCGTTATCCCAACCTCAGGAATCTCCTGCCCTATTTCGACGTAAAAAAAATCGCTTTCCAAGTGGCAACCTCCCCGTGGTGCAGTCGCATAGGCAACCGCCATACCTGAAAAGGCTCTAGGATCATGCATGGCAACTTCGAGTCCCTTTACTTGGACAGCCATATCTTCAACCGAGTACTTCTTGGCTAGCAATCGTGAACCGTCTGCTAAAATATTTCCAAAGCCATCTCGATGTGCCATTTTTTCTATCAGCTTGATAACCATACCAACATCTCCCCATTTAAGCTCAATACCATCCGTATCAGATAGTTTGAGGATGCCCTTCTCAAAGAGATAAACGGCAAAGGCAATAGAGACTCCAGTGCTGATGGTATCCATCCCATAAAGGTTGCATAAATGGCCAGCATAGGTTATGCCCGGCAGGTCATCTATTAACAGCAGCGTGCCAAGAGCAGAAATCGTCTCATATTCTGGTCCATCAACATCAGAGGCGCCATATTTCTCTAATGTAGTCTTTCTACCGCAAGCGATGGGACATCTATAACAACCGACAGTCCTGGTAAGAATGGTTTCCGATAAAGTGGCACCAGTTAGTTTTGTAACGTCAAATTCACCTTGAGTATAATAGCGAGTAGGGATATCTCCATACATCATACCGACATCCATGTAAAAAGCGGTACCACCAAGACGGAACATTGCGGCGGATATATCCTCTTTAAGAAAGTTTTGGGCTTCATTAACAGCAGTATTGAAAGCCTTTCCATCCGACACCTTGGGTTGTTTTTTCCCCCCAACAGCGATGGCTTTTAATTTCTTGCTACCCATGACAGCCCCTAATCCCGTTCTGGCAGCCGCTCGGCCTTGATCGTTTACTATAGCGGCAATCTTGGACTTGTTTTCGCCGGCAACACCGATACAGGCAATACTTAGCTTTGATAATCCCGCTTCAGCCTTGATTGCTTGCTGTGTCTGATAGCAATCCATGCCCCACATGTGCGATGCATCCCGCATTATTGGTTGACCATCAATGATTTCTAAAAACACTGGCTTCGATGAGCAGCCAGTAATAATAATGCCATCATATCCGGAAAATTTTAATATTGGTCCGAAATTACCCCCCGAGTTTGCTTCACCCCATAAGCCGGTTAGCGGTGAACGTGCACATACACTATAACGACCGCAGCAGGGTGCCCGGGTACCAGTTAGGGGTCCAGTCATGAAAATAAGTGGATTATCGGCACCTAGGGGATCTGTTTTTTTGGTTGTCATCTTATATAGATACCAAGCTCCAATTCCACTACCACCGATGAAAGCTTGCGCATAATTTTCGTTGAGCGCCTCTTCAACAAATTGACCATCTGTCAAATCTATTTTGAGTATTTTCCCAATATATCCTGTTGCCATGACATGACTCTTCCCCTCTACTAAAAAAAGTTTACGAATATATT
The DNA here is from genome assembly GCA_020351185.1 of Dehalococcoidia bacterium. GTDB lineage: Bacteria > Chloroflexota > Dehalococcoidia > Dehalococcoidales. The sequence continues at coordinate 514,297 of CP070729.1, forward strand.
AAAAATCGACGGATTTACCGTCATAGGCATAACGAAAAAGCCGTTCATACTCCTCGGTAGTTGGAACACGGGATGCAGTTACGGTTTGCGTATCCATATCAGCATAAGATACAAGCTTAGGCAAAAGCTTTTCAAATCTACTCTGCGAAATCCCCAGATCCTTGATTTTTATCGGTTGATCGATCTCTTGTGCTAAATTTCGTATCGCTTCTACTAGGCTGACTACTGGATTATTTTCCTCAGTATTAATCTCGAGCAGGTGGGCTATTTCAGCATAATTGCTAGCCGAAACGTCGGCGGCAAATTCGATAGTGTAAGGTAAAAAAATTCCTACTGCTCTACCGTGGGATATATGAAACAGGGCTCCTAAGGAATGTCCAGCACTATGAGCTATAGACGCCATAGAATTGCCAAAGCCAAGTCCGGCTATTGAGGCCGCATTGTGCATTTTCTCCCTGGCTTCGCTATCATCTCCATTGCGGTAAGCTCTTGGGAGGAAATGAAAAACTAACTGGATGGCTTTTAAGCATAAACCGTCACTAAAATCATTCTTCCAACCACTTGTATAACCCTCTATTGCATGGGTTAAAGCATCCATCCCGGTGTCAGCGGTGAGCTGTGGTGGCATTTGGCTAGCAAACTTGGGATCGACAATGGCGATATCAGCATGTACCTCACGACTACCCAATCCCAATTTACGTTTTGCTGTTTTATCGGTAAGTACTAAACCCCAGTTACTATCCGAGCCAGTTCCCGAGGTTGTTGGAATGGTAATTAGCCTAGCTTTTTGGCGTAGCTGTAAACTATCAAAGGGGTTTATTTCCTCTGGCCGAATATCAGGTCTTTCGTACAATACCCATATAGCTTTAGCAGCATCTAGAACTGAACCACCACCCAAGCCAACAATCCAGTCCGGCCGATAACTCCGCGCCACTCGGGCACCTTTCTTGACGATTGTAAGCGATGGCTCTGGCTCTACTTCTTGAAAAAGACGGCATTCTAACCCTGCATTAACCAAATGTTTCTTTACATCCTCGGAACACCCCATAGTTACCATGTTATTATCAGTAACAATGAGGGCGCGCTTTCCACATATCTCATCTAGATGCGATATCGCATCCTCCCCGAAAACTATTTCCGGACTAACAAAATACCACATAGTAAAACCTCACCGATCTATTCAGGGAAGTCTGTCGGAACAAGAGTACAGCAGTTTACCAGTTCCAAAGCAGCCTTGGGAGCTTTCATGATTTTCATCAGGTTCCCCTGAAGCTTTAGCTGGCGAGTAACTAGTCCCTGGATGGGATCAAGGTTTTTTTCAATTACCCGCCGCCATTTTGAAAGGGGTGCCCGTATACGGAACTCGGGGGCTTTCTCCTTTTCATCTGCAACAACACACGCCGAGCGACATTCCCCATGCCATAAATCCATATAGAAAATAGTCTGCTCTTTTAGACTACCTTCCGGCTCTACAATAAAGAAGAAATCGCCCTCCCAGTTTCTTGCAGCATCCCGATAGGCTTGACTTTGATTAAGTTCCTGCATTAGAGCCTTAATCCACTCATCAGATGGGAATTTTATTGACATTTTATAATCTCCTTCACTATAGATTATGTTAACATTCTACAATAGAAGGGTCGGCTAATACAGTATACACGACAAATTGGTGTAAAATTGTTTGGAAACGGCTGTCATTATATATCCGAGGTTCAATGTTTCTCCTAACTTATATTAACTCTCTGTCAAGAGATCGCATTTGAACCAATACTTCATTATAAAATAATATATAAGATATGATTTCAAGTAATATATGAAGGGACATGTATTTATATAAATACATTAAATCAAAAGAATTACGAGAGTTAAAATAATTATTATGCAATACTTACTTGGGAAATACTTGAACCAATATGAGCTCTTTCTTATTATATTTATGTTGGGGCTACTACTTATTACAGCCTGTAATCCCATAATAAATCAACCATCTTCATCGACTATCCCATCCCCTTCGCCAACTATTACACCAACTTCTTCTTCAATAAGCTCAACATCCCTACAAACTTTTTACAATCCACCCCTTGGTTTTATTGAGTTTACCGTAGTGGATATTATCGACGGCGATACGATAGAGGTAAGCAACGATAGCGAAAATTATACGGTACGGTATATTGGTATTGATGCACCAGAGCTAGACGAAGCCTTCGGTATAGAAGCCATGGAAAAGAACCGGGAACTGGTCGAAGGTAAAATCATCAAACTCGAAAAGGACGTTACCGAGACTGACCAATATGGCCGGCTGCTCGGGTATATATATGCGGAGGGCGTATTTGTTAATGCCGAACTTGTAAGGTTGGGTTATGCTCATGCAGTAAGCTATCCACCAGATACAAAACACGATGGACTATTCAATAACCTTGAAACTAAAGCTAAGGATATTAACATTGGCATATGGGAGACGATTCAACCTACAAAGACTATACCAAATACTACAAAGATAACCCCACCTCCACGCAATTAACCTCGATAGTTGTCACTAAAATTTAGAAAGTAAAAAAATAAGAATGGAGCCTGCTTTTACACAGGCTCCATTCTAAGGTACAAGAGCACGAATAATTGCTATTTTACGGGTCTTATCTGAATCTGCATAAAATTACCCTTGGCACTTATGGAGCGTATTTGTATTATTGTACCGGTATTTGGATTGGGTACACTTCCCATTGGATTTATCGGATCCCAGTAAGTATTTGTGTCATCAAATATACTTACAGCTGGTTGACTCTCAAAAGTGTAGGACACGCTATCCCAATTAAGGTTTAATTCATCGGTAGGATCTAGGGTAAAGGTGGAGTCGAATGTCTGGATGCGGTTACGCCATATCTCCAAGTCAGGACGAACCATTGCTTCAGGATGGGCATCGATGGGCAAGAGTAAACCTCCCGGACGACCAGCTGCTACATGCGCTCCGACATTATTATCCGTAAAAGAGTTATCCCAGTAGCTGATCAGTAGGCCATCCTGATATGGGAAGCGCTCAACAAAGTTTTCCAATGCCGGATTATCTTGGAATCCCCAGTTATAGGGACCATCTCGAAGTACGCTATCATAACCCCAGTAGGTTCGATATTCAGCCAAATAGTAATTACTGTAATACCCTGATTCCTCACCAGTACTTATATTAAAACCAACGAAGGTCCAGCCAGTATCAGTCTCAGCACCATCAGTTGGATAACCGGTGACGATTATCTCATCAATCATAAAACCAGGTTCAGCGACTGCAACATCCGTCCAGTAACGAAAACCAAGTAATACATCACCCGTGTAAGCACTGAGATCTGCAGTCAGGTCGATCCAACCGCTAGATGAACCAGTGATACCATAACCGAAGTTTTGGCCATTGGGATCAGTTGTTGTCGAAAGATTCGTCTCAACACTCTCCCATGTAGCACCACCGTCTGTAGACACGATAAGATAAGCATAATCCCAATCAACTTCTATTTTAACATTTGCTTTTGCGGCTAAACTCGAACCAGCTGCCAAATTAAATTCCTTATACATCAAGTTATCGAGATTGTTGCCCGCTCCACTATAGTAGAAATAATCTCCGTCATAAGGATCTGCTATGATTTCGGTAACCATTTTCGGAGGAAGGACAACAAACACACCCTGCGCTTGTTTGGTATTTGTTTCCATTGGACCCAATTTATGCTCTGATTTCGTACCGGCAAAAGCTACCTCATAGTTTAGCCATCCGAGCTGGAATTTTTCCCAAGCACCCATGTGACTTGGTTTGGATCCAATATCATCGATTCCATCACTAAGCCATGAGCCGGAAGACATAAGTGTCCAGAATCCTGTTCCATTTTCTCCCGTATAGTCGTATAGATCTGGAAGACCAAGATCATGTGCGTATTCATGGGTGAATACACCTACCCCACCATTCTCAGGTTGGATAGTGTACTTATTAACCCAGTATGAGCTTTCTCCAATCTGAACTCCACCAATTAAGAAATCAGGACTCGGACCTTCAACACCAATTAGATTGAAATAGGCGAACCAGCTATGGCTCCAGATAGCATCATCTCCTAGGGCTCCACCACCAGCTTCATTGCCCAAACCAGCATGCACAGATTGGAAGTGGTCAATATAGCCATCTGGTTCATTAAAATTGCCATCCATGTCCCAGTCATAGCGATCCCAAACATCAAAACCACTGAGGTATTCATCAATCTCAGTAGGAGTCATACCGGCAGCAATTTGAGCATCGTACCAACCATCAAGTGAATCGATCAAGAATTGCCAAACACTATAGGCATCACCGGGGCCTGGATCACCGTCATCATAATCGGCTGCATTCCCTGAAACCTGAATCCAGTCAGTTACATCTCCGTATACAGTATATCGATTAGAGGACTGTTCGATGAAATAGTTACGCATTGAGTTTGCTCCAGGTGAATCATTAAAAAGAATATCCAAATAGTATTCACGGTTAAAATCTTCGACCCAAATAGTTGTATTGTCTACAGAGCGATCTGGTTGAGAGATGCTGTTATGGGTAAAATCAGCAAATTCACCCAGGACAGTCCAAACTGGATCCTCCCCCTCACGTGCAAGTTCAACAAACTGACCTCTGGCAACTTCACCAATTAATCCATAAGCATTACCCTTGCCATGTAACTGACCTTGAATTGCTTGAGCTTTAAGTTCGAGTTGGCTTGTTGTTAAAGGATCTGGACGATTATCTTGTGGGGGAATAAATTGTGGATCGTCATATATAGCTCGAGGAGTTATATTAGAGGCTAAAACAGAAGTTGCTAAGCATATAACAATCAAAGCCGTTGCTATAAACAATAAGGGTATTTTACTTTTCAAAAATCCTCTCCTTTAAAATATTAATATATTTGAATTTAATTATTCGTTCTTTTGTCTTACAGGATATCTACCTCCTTTATGAAATATTAATACAATAACACCCGAATTTACTGGATATAATAAAAACCGACCTATTCAGATCGGTTTCACTATTAGCTCAATATCACCCAAGTGACCAATTACAGGTAATACTTCAACGCGCCTGAAAATAATGCTTTAGCTTGATTTATCTCAATATGCATCTTAACAAAAGGTTTTGTTTTAGACAAGGTTATTTATCTTAACTTTTCCCACCAATTATTTTGTATAAATTGCTATGTTGAAATTACATATTTTATTGCAATTTGAATTTTTATATTAATACTGAATATGGCTGCCATATAGTTGCCAATTTGGAGCCGAAAGTTTATCCTTAAAAATACCACTTCTCTGAAGATAACAAGAAAGTTAGCATGAATATAATATCAATAATAGTAATTTTGGCGTTGTTGTTCGAGTTTGTTTTACAACTAATCGCAAATCTACTTAATTTAAAATCACTAAAGCTTAAACCCCCCTTAGAATTAAAGAATATTTATAAGGCTGATGAATACCTAAAATCACAGCAATATTTACAGGTAACAACTCGTTTTGGTCTGATAGCTAGTAGTTTCTCGTTAATATTAATACTTGTTTTTTGGTTTTTAGGGGGTTTTAACTGGCTTGATCAACTTATCCGTACATGGAACTTTTATCCACTCACCAATGGTTTACTCTACATTGGTATACTAATTATTGCCCAGAGCATACTCAGCCTTCCATTCAGCATCTACCGCACCTTCGTCATCGAAGAGCGCTTTGGTTTCAACAGGACAACCCCGAGAACATTCATAGTTGATCGGTTAAAAAGCCTGATTCTTTTATTCTTGTTAGGTGGATCATTGCTTTCCGGGATTCTTGCCCTATTCCAATACGCTGGTATCTTCGCTTGGCTTTATTGCTGGGTGGCGGTTGTGATTTTTTCTCTGCTCATGCAGTATATAGCTCCAACCTGGATCATGCCTCTATTTAACAAGTTTATTCCAATGCAGGCTGGTGAATTAAAAGAAGCAATTTTAAAATATGCTCGCACAGTCAATTTCCCGATAAAGAACGTTTTTGTTATGGACGGCTCAAAAAGATCGAGTAAATCAAATGCTTTCTTCACGGGATTTGGAAATAATAAGCGAATCGCATTGTTTGATACGCTGGTAGATAAACATACAATAGCGGAGATGGTAGCCATACTTGCCCATGAAATAGGTCATTATAAGAAAAAACATATTCTGCAGGGAACAATAATCGGAATTCTACATACCGGGATAATTTTCTTTTTGCTATCGCTTATCCTCGGCAGTTCGCAGCTTTATCAGGCATTCTTTATGGAAGCGGAATCTATCTACACCGGACTAATATTTTTCAGCCTGCTTTATACCCCAATTGAGCTCATACTATCAATACAAATGCAAGTTTTATCAAGAAAGAATGAGTACGAAGCTGACCGATTTGCGGTAAAAACAATAGATGATCCTAACAGTCTAGTCGATGCGTTAAAGAACCTCTCGGCAACAAATCTATCAAACTTAACGCCACATCCCTTCTATGTCTTCTTAAACTACTCACACCCACCTCTTTTGCAGCGGGTTTTGGCAATGAAAAGTATAAAATCAAAAGATGTTTAGCCTGACGTTTCCGAAAGGTGACTTCGCAATATAGTAAATCGTTAGTTGATTGGATTCAATACCTTCCCGACAAACAGAACAGTATCTGTCTTCAAATCACGAATAAGGAATATGAAAGGATGATCTAAAGACAGAGTCACCGTTTCCTCAGCAGCCGTTAGTTTCATTATTACCGCTGTTGCCGCCGCAGCTTCAGTTCCAGCCTCATCAACCGAAACAAAAGCCTCATGAAGAATGTCGCCGATAAATAAATCTCTACCACCAGTCATCCCTGAAAAATCAGCCATATCGGAAAAGGCTGTCGGCATGCCCATCTCCGCTAGAATTTCTTTAAGCCCTATTTCTGATTTAAATTCAAACTTTGGCATTGATAGGACTACCTGCTTGGTAGTTAACTGACTGAAAATATTATTAATAAGTTCATTGTCTAGTGATTGCTCAAAGGTAATAAGGCTGTCTCTGTCGGGCATTATAAGAAGCATGGATAATTCATTACCATCATAAGGTAATTCAACAGCCTGATAATTATCACCTTGCATGTAGCGCAAGAGCTCAGTTTGATTCATCATCGGCATAATAACGGTATCGCCATTTATAAGAGTGAAATCTCCATCATTGGTATTATCTTCATCAAATGGATACATCCAGGCAGCATTGAAGTAAATAGCATTCGCAAGAACCAACCTAGTTGCCGCATCGATAGCACCCACCGGAATAAGTTCCTCTATGCGACCTTCTGTTTGCTGGCTGACCCATTTGTTGATTGTATTGCGCGCTGCTTCAGTTGTTTTTACAAAATCAAGTATCCTCAGCCCTGCTCCATAATTTTCTGCCAATACATCCAGAAATTCGTCGAGAAATCTATAATTTTCTTGTCCCCAGATGGCATTTACTACGTTTAATCTAAAGCCTTCTTCATCTTTAGCAGCAGCACCTTCTCCTCTTTTAGCAAGTTCAGTATCTAACCAATTAAAAGCTTGGTGAAGTTTATCCTGGCTATGAGCAAAATGAAGTGTATCAGTTATTTCTTTAGCTGTTTGACCGGAAGCCCCAGCATAAGTCATAGCTAGTGCAAGTGAAATACTATACGGCGAGTAAAACAGGTTTTGGTTTCTATCCACGAGCTGTTTATATAAATCAAAGGCAAATGTACTGTTTCCATCTACTAGACTCTCAATCTCTGTTTGGCTAGCTTCTGGAACGTTAATTCGCTGCTTATCGGATTTTAACTCCTTTGCAGCCACGGATTGGGTACAACCTATAAGGCTACCTACCAGACAGATAGTTATTAGATAAAATATTACCTTTTTCATTGCTTCCTCTCTACATACTTATTAAGCTTCCTCATTGGTTATAACGCAATTTTATTCATTTTGTTATGACGATACTGCATTTTTCAAAAAGAATATGCTGGATTGTTGAATCAACCATGGGCAAACTCATAAGAAACTAAGATGTCACTTCAATACGGTTAGGTAATTTCTACACAGCCCTCATTCTCATCTGATACAAACCAATCTTTTAATCCAACGCATAGCAAAGAATTGATAAAGCAAATATCTCTACTTAATAAACTTACCAATTATTATGCTTTGTTTTTTGAGATCTGTTTATTCTCCAGTACTAGTTTCTAGATTCCAATATGCCTCCACATTACCCATAGCCATGCCCAACTCATCTCTTTCAGTATAGATCCATTCAATTTCAGTGTAAGCTAGACCTATTTGCTCAGTTGGTAGTATCTCCTGCCCTGCGGTACCGGATACAAGAACCGAACTGATAATTAAATCAGTCATTCTATATTCCATAATCTGTCCACCGCCTTCTCCATGACAAATCACTAGGGTGGCTTCACTAACGTGTTGACCCTTACTGCAGTACAGGGCAAGTTTTGGAGAAGTTTTATCCAGAGTCTTAGTGATGGTGAAATCTGTGTGCAGAGCACGCTCGGAAGATCTCGAAATCCCAGAGCTAATTACGCCCGCCGAAGGTTGGGAAACGCCCCATTCATAAGAGAGCACATCTATCCAGCCGACATGATCAGCATCCGTTGATTCTCCCGACAATCCATCTATTTGAAGAAACATATCAACAGCCGGTGAAGTTAATGGGATTCCATTGCTAGGGGATTCTGAAGTGGTAGTGAATGCCGTTTTCCCCGGAAGTTCGCTCACTGTTTTAGTTGTAGAAGTTGAGGTGGTTTCATCATCAAATGGATTAATATCAAAACCATTACAGGCAACAATTAATGTACTGGCTAAAATAATTGATATTAGTAACATGCTGAATGAAAATATTCGATTCTTTCTCAAAAACTTTAACATTCCTTACCTCCAGATTATTAATAAGCGATCTATACAATTAATTTAAATATATTTACCTCCTTTTCTATTTTTCTAATTATTACCAGCGATCTTTAAAGTCAGCTAAAAGATCAGTGGGATTTTTATACAAAAATCCCTCCCAGTATTGTTTATATTGTGGATTTAATGACACCTGGTCCCAAAGATAGATATCGGCAGTAACTGTATCAATAGCCGCGGCTGCCCCTTCTCCACTATATACAAGTAGCCAAGCATGGTTGCATTCAAGAAAAGATTCGTTAGATTTTTCCAGATTACCCACGACAATAAGTGAGGTAATACCTCTCTCCCTCAATATCTGCCATAGTTCTACTACCATATCGTTGCAATCATTCTCACCAGAAATATACTTACTAGTGTGAGTATAGTTGGTAGAGATATATCTTAATTGGTTATATAGATCGTTGGAACATCCGAGCCAATCTCTATTCCAGTAACTGGCAATATCACCGAGACGCATTGCTACCAGCTCAAGATTATCATCTTGATTGGTTATCGCAACTGGTTGCGAATTAAAAATGGTGCCACAACCAGTAAGAAAGTTGATTAGCAATAGGACAGCAATGATCTTACAAAACATCATGTGACCGATGATGGTCGATATCCATTGCCTATTCTTAGCCATATTTATCACTATCTAGATAAATAAAACCGCAAATTATTTTCTCTATTTTGGTTTGAATATTATTATTTTTGCAGTAAAAATGAGTCTAGTCTGCCCTGAAACGAGTGTCAATACCCCAAAAGGGTCGGTTTGTTATAAATCCCAATTAACAGAAAGTACCACATAGTAATGCGATATTTTTGATCATATTGAGTCTCTACAGATATAATGAGCTCATGCTTTGTCCAATTGAAGACATCGAGATGCACCAGGTCAAAATAAAATCTCACTATGGTCAGCCAATCATCCTTGAGCAATGTCAAGGTTGTGGTGGCATATGGTTTGACGAATCAGAGCTTTTTAGAGCCAAGCAAGGAGAGGCTGAAAATATTGAATCGATTGATTCAAAAATTCTAAATTCACCTTCTGAGATTAAAAAACCTGTACTAAAATGCCCAAGAGATCAAATAAAACTCTTTCAATCTAAAGATCGCTATTTTCCCAAGGGTATTATATTAGAGCGCTGTTTAAGCTGCAGTGGTATTTGGCTCAACCGCGGTGACTTTACCAAATTCCAGAAAGCCCGTCAGAAACTAGAAAGTTCTTTAGAAAAGAAACAGCACGCTAAGAAAGCGGATAGTGAAATTGAAAAGGTACTGACTTCATACGAAGCAGGAAACACAAACCAAACATTGGCAAATCTGGGCAGATTCCTAGCTACACCCATTGATAGAAGTACTTTGACGCCCCTAGATATTGATCAAGATAAGCCAGAGACAGAAACCACTGCTAATATAGCTTTAAATATATTGATGCTGTTATTTAGAATATTTTTATTTAGATAGGTAGGTGTCAATTTAAACACTAGAATACTTGGGATAGAAAGACTATGGAAGAGGAACTAATTGCCCCGTGTGGCATGAATTGTGGCATTTGTAGTGGATATCTTGCTTGGTATCATGATGTTAAAAACAAAGGTATCAAAATGCCCTATTGTAAAGGTTGTAGGTCGCGAGATAAACAATGTGCTTTCCTTAAAAAAAGATGTAAATTACTGCTTAATAAAGAGGTCAAATATTGTTTTGAATGCAGTGATTTTCCATGCAAAAATCTTAACCACATCGACAAAAGGTACCGCACACATTACAAGATGAGCATGATCGAAAACCTAAAACTTATTCGGGATAAAGGTGTTAACCAGCTACTCATAAGTGAGAAAAAAAATTGGAAATGCCCTAATTGTAGTGGAGTTATATGCTGCCATAACGGAATATGTTTTAATTGTAGTTTAGAATTATTGCGTCAAAAGATACAAAAGTACAGATGGGAGAATAATTAAAACAAACTCGGGTATTTAGCATGGAACGACCAAAACTCATAATGCACAATTCAATAAGTTTGGACGGTTCCTTTACGGATTTTGAAGTTAATATGGAGCTTCACTATCAAATAGCCGGTAAATTTAAAGCTGATGCTAACTTGATTGGATCCAATACTATCAAGATAGGGATTGAAATCTATAGTGGTGATCTACCACCTGAAAACGAAACTGACTTTCAAAAACCTGATAGAGATACATCCTTACCCTATTGGATTATTGTAGACACCAAGGGTATCACCAAGGGCTTGCTGCATGCTTGTAGGAGCTTTGAATTTTGTAAAGACGTTATTATATTAATTTCAAAACAAACTGGGCAAGACTATATTGACTATCTAAAGGCAAGAAATTACGACTTTTTGGTATATGGAGAAAAACATGTCGATTTTGAACAAGCGTTTAATGTTTTAATGCGACGATACGCAATAAAAACCACTCTGATTGATGCAGGTCCAACATTAACCAGGGTATTACTCAGCAAGGGCCTAATAGATGAAATCAGTTTATTGATACATCCTATCTTGGTTGGTAAAAAACAAGGTAAATTACTTGCCTGCCTGAACGAGCAAAATAAAAACATCAATTTAAAACTATTATCACATGAAAAATTGGATGGTAATTTGGTGCTATTGAGATATCAAGTTCAACAAAGATGACTTTGGAGTTGAATTGTTATAGGCATAAAGTAAATCAAATCCTTTTTGCGAGACTAGTAGATTGATCGAATCCAGTTAAGAACTCATTTGGGTAGGTATACTCAAGTCTTTTCTATACTAATTCTAATGACGTATAAGTATCTTTAGGTTGCTTTATAGCCTTGTTATATAACAACTTTGCGGTAGCGATATCTTCAACGGCTATCCCAGTGGAATCGAAAATGGTAATCGCTATGTCATCAATTCTGCCTTTTTTCTTACCAATGATTATATCACTGAGAGTGGCATGTATTTGACTAGGTTTGAAAGCACCATTGCTTGTAGGTACATTGATCTCACCGGCTGCTCTTGCCTGTTCTACGTCATCTACTATTACCACAGCCTTGTTTAGAATCGCAGATTCAAGTTCCTGTTTGCCCTTGGCATCTGCACCTACTGCATTGATATGGGTACCAGTTTTTATCCATGGATGCTTAATCACTGGTGATCGCGAAGGAGTAAGGGTGCAAACAATATCTGATGCTGCTGTTTCTTCAATTGAACACTCTGTTAATACATAATCCGAAAAAGAATCAATCAGTCTATCAACTGCCGCTTTTGAGCGATCGTACACTTTTATAAGAGTGAGTTCAAATAGTACCAAGTGTGCCATTATGTGAGTATGAGCTTGATGGCCAGCTCCGATAACGCCAAGACTTTTTGAATCTTTTCGAGCTAAATATTTTGAAGCTATTGCAGATGCCGCTGCAGTACGATAGGCGGTTATCTCAGTTGCATCCATGATAGCCAAGGGATATCCCGTTTCCGGGTCATTTAATATCAGTATAGCCATGATACTGGGTAAATTTTTATCCTTATTTTTTAGATGGACATTTACCCACTTCATACCTGCTGCGCTGCTGATAGCAGCCGGCATTGCCCTGAAATCACCATCCTCAACAACGAGATAGGATTTAGGTGGCATGTTTACCTTATTTTCACCTAATTCTATAAAGGCGTTTTCCACTGCCTTTAAAACATCAGGCATCTTAAGCAAGCTCTTAACATCCGAACTTTTTAGTATTAGAGTTGGCATATACCTCAATGTTTCCCAAGATGATTTTCTTTATTCAAACAATACCAGGCATTTTAAACCTTGTTTCTGAAAACCACTAACTAGTTCGTTACATAAGTGAGTCATAAAGTACCTGCTCTTAGCATCACCTAAACCATACTTCCGATAAACCCAATCAACATAATGATAATTCATTTTATCGATAATTATATAATCTACATTGTCCCTAAGAACAGTAACCAGTTTTTCAGCGCCAGGTAGTAGGGGTGCAATCATAGCAAAGGTCTTAATACCGGTATTATGCAGTTGCGATATTGCGTTAACTCTTTCTATGATTGGGGTTGCTTTTGGCTCAAAAAGACGCCTTATTTCCTCATCGCCCGTGGTAATTGTCATGCCAACTTCAACGTCTTTCCCCAACCGGATCAAATCGATATCACGTAATACCAACTGAGATTTTGTCTGTATACAAATAGGCCAGTTATTATTAACTAGTATTTCGAGACATTTCCTAGTTAGGTTTTCCCCCGCTTCTATTGATTGATAAGGATCACAAACGCCACTAATCCACACCTTACCGCGTCTTTTAATCTTGATTTCCTTTTCAAGTAGTGTGGAGGCATTTATTTTTACATCGACAAATTCACCCCAATGCTCCTTATGCCCGGAAAATCTCGTCATGAACCGTGCATAACAGTAACTGCAACCAAATTGACAACCGGTATATGGGTTAAGAGAGTAGTCAAAAACACAGGATTTGGACAGGATACTTTTAGCCTGGATATCTCGAACAAGCACAACTAAATATAATACATTTTACGGTACTAGATTTTCCAATCTAGTACAAAAGTTAGCTTGATATAACCCAAATAGGTGATGGCAACAGTACACTAGATTAATATAATTGTGTCATAAAGTATCATTTTGTCTCAGACCAAGAGGTTATTTAATTATGGTGTTAGAAATGAATGGACAAATCTATTACCGAACAGCAGAAATATGTCAGCAAGTCAAAATAAGCCGGGCAACCCTCTACCGATGGTTAAGGGCAGGTATCCTTGAAAAAGCATACAGGGATCGCAGAGGTTGGAGGCTCTTTACCAAGGAGGATCTCGAAAAACTACTCTTAAGGGCCACGGAAGTCCAAACTGAATATGCTTTTATTGGAAAATGAAATCACAAATGTACTTACTGTATTAAAACTATTTATAGGTGTATTACCAAACGAGTAGTAAGTAACAGCGTATTTGGATTAGTAAAATAATCTGAGGGAGGAATCAAATGGAGCAAATGGAAATTAAAGAACAGATCAGAGCTAATGGCAATGGAGCA
>CP070729.1:528352-540957 GCA_020351185.1 Dehalococcoidia bacterium
CGGATTTGTACTGGCAACGCTCGATTGGTTTTGCCTTTCCCAATCAGCCACGTAGCGCTCCAGTCGTCCAATGGCAATAGGGGCTCGCTTCTTAGCCAGTGTACAGACAGCCTCACACTGGCTTTCCTGGGGGCAAACGCGTCCGCAGATGGCTGGTAAACTATTCTTGTTCTTAAGAATCCTAGCTGAGTTCCGCATATCCTTTTTCAGGATTGCATCTATAAAACCAGGTATATCTATCCCTACCGGACAGCCGGCAACACATGGTCGCTTGGGACATTGTATGCACCGCTTTGCCTCCGAGAAAGCCTGCTTGTCACTATACCCCAAAGCAACTTCGCCAAAATTCCGGCGTCTATGTTTACTATCTTGCCTTGGCATCGGCTCTCGGTTTAAATCCACCATATTTGCATTAGACCTCCGCTTTAAGCTGTCTTATCCTGCCTATTTTGCCATTCCTGCAAAGAGTATTTTTCTTCGTCAATATAGGTGTTTTGCCGCGACATCAACTCACTCCAGTCTACTAGGTGAGCATCAAATTCAGGTCCATCGACGCAGGCGAACTTAGTTTGCCAATTGACAGATACTCGACAGCAACCACACATACCGGTGCCGTCAACCATTATCGAATTGAGGCTGGTTATTGTCTTAATACCAAAAGGTTTCGTTGCCTCAGCACAGAATTTCATCATAATAGCCGGACCAATGGCAAAAACCCGATCAATCTGCTGCCCACTGCTACATAATTCATGCAGCACCTCGGTTACCAAACCACCACGACCGTAGCTACCATCATCGGTGCACACTACCAATTCATCGCTGATATTTTGCAGACGATCTTCCCAGAAAAGTAGCTCTTTACCTCTGGCACCTATTATTGAAATGACCTTGTTACCCGCCGCCTTAAGTGCTCGGGCTATGGGTGTTATCGGGGCAATACCGATACCTCCACCTACACACAGTACAGTACCGAATTTATCAATATCCGTAGGCTTACCCAACGGGCCAACAAGATTGGTAATAGGATCACCGGGTTGCAGTAGAGCAAGCTTTTGGGTAGACGTACCCACCTGCATAAAGATAAGAGTTATACTCCCTTCTTTCTCATCCCAGTCAGCAAAAGTTAGCGGAATACGTTCTCCTTTTTCCCCTATTCGAATAATGACAAATTGTCCCGCCTGCACTTTTGTTGATATGACCGGTGCTGTAACTTTTATAAGGTGTATATTAGGAGATAAACTTTCTCTGTAAAGTATTATATTCGACCCTCTTGTCGACATTTTAGAAGTCTTCTCACAGGCGTGATTTTCTTTTTTTGGCTTCTTTTTAGGCTTTAATGTGGAGGGATCATTTACCATATTCCAAAATCCTTTCCCTCTGTCTTATCGATAGTAGTGAATCCAATTACAGTCAAGATGTACGCAGGCTATTTTGTATTATCCACTATTTCTACCGAGAATATCAAACAGATAGAAGAGTAAATTCTAAATTAAAATTCTCTAAAAAGATGAGATTAGAATTTGGAATTTCCTTATCGGGTTTAAAAAGAGTGTCCTATTCCGCTTTCTGCTCTATGAGGTTTGGTAAAATAAGATCACTTTATCCGCCAAACATTTGTACTGACAATCATCCTAGTTCCTCTGACAGAATTCACCAATGTGATACCAAGCTTTTCGGCAGTCTTTATCCCCAAATCGGTCGGTGCCGAAATAGAGATTATTATCGGTATGTGTCTTCTAGCCACTTTAAATACAATTTCAGAAGAAATACGGCCGCTTGTAATCACCATCTTATTATCTATAGGAATATCTTCTTGCAGGCATTTTCCAAATATCTTGTCAATCGCGTTATGGCGTCCAATATCCTCTTTAAAGATGAGTATATGCTCTTTATCGCACAATGCAGCGCTATGGACACCATGGGTCGCTTTGTATATCGGAGAGCTCATCTGAAATTCTTTCACCAGTTGAATGATACGACTGGCGGAGATTTGCAATTTGGATTCTATTTTTCTAGTTGCAATATCGACCTCGCTATAGAAAGATACCCCCCTACCACATCCCGAAGTGATCATCCGTTTATAGTGATTTAACTGTTCAATGGGTTTATCTTGTGTTGTGGTCACTCTAACAATACCATTTCTATTATCAACCAAAACCCTCTCTATTTCATTCTTATTACTAATAAATCCTTCTGAAGATAGATAACCTATGGCTAGGTAGTTAAGATCTGTTGGTGAGCACAGCAGAGTTACCAATTCCTTATTATTCAGCATTATGGTAACCGGAGATTCCCGGGCGATTGAAATTGCGGTACGATTTCGATTTTCGTCAATAATAGTATCTACTTCATATTCAGAGCTTCCATTATCCACTGCTTTTATTCCTTTTTCTAAATGGTTAACTATTAATTATATAACACCAGGTGAAGATAATCGAAAAAACACTTGTTATACTATAGCATTGTAGAATAATTGGGCAAAAGCTGCTATAATCCCGCCCAAGTGTATTTAAAAAGGAGGTGGATTTTTAACAAATATTTGTGTTTATACTATATTCCTTAAGGAGGTTTCTATGAAAATAAAGCGTTGGCTAAAAATATTATTACCCCTTAGTGTGGTTTTAGTGCTGGTTATGGGGTTTGTACCCGTGACTGGTTGCCAAACAACACAAATGTATCAAATAGGCATAAGTCAGTTTGTCACTCACCCAGCCCTTGATGCTACCAGAGAAGGAATTATTGAAGGACTGGCTGAAAAGGGTTATGTTGAGGGTGAGGATGTTGAATTTGATTATCAAAACAGTGAAGCGGATATGTCACTGACGGCTTCGATCGCCGACAAGTTTGTCTCTGACAAGGTAGATTTAATCGTTACCATCGCTACCCCCAATACCCAAGCAGCCATCAGCGCAGTTGAGGGGACAGATATTCCAGTTGTCTTCTCAGCAATCACCGACCCGGTGGGTTCCGGTATGGTAGCCAGCTGGGAATCGCATCCCAACGAGAATGTCACCGGGGTTAGCGATATGATTGTGGTCGAAGATGATGTCAACCTCATACTGGAAATATTACCTGGAGTGGCAACCATAGGCACCCTGTATAACGCCGGAGAGGACAATTCGGTCTTTCTGGTGCAGAAACTCAATGAAGCATGTGATGCTTTGGGTATTACTGTAGTAGAGGCAACTGTATCCACTAGTGCTGATATTCTCGCTGCTGCTCAATCATTAGTAGGACAGGTAGACGCCATTTGGATTGGTACTGATAATGTTGTCGTCTCGGGCCTCGAAGCGCTGATCGGTGTTTGCGAAGACAATGATATCCCCTTTTTCCCAGCGGATGATCCGTCAATCGAGCGGGGTGGCATAGCCTGCTATGGTTTTGATTATAAAGATATTGGCATCCAAACCGGCTGGATGATAGCCAGAATTTTGGATGGGGATGTTACTGCCAACAACGTACCTGTAGAAAAGGGGCAGATAATCAATCTCTCCCTCAACCTTGGAGCAGCCGAAAGAATGGGTGTAACCGTTCCACAGTCGGTAATAGATAGAGCAGCTACAATTTACTAATAATTATCAGAAAACAATTATCTGGTACAGCATATATACAATATCAGCTTGCGAACCTGGAGTTAGGAAGTAGAGTTGGGTATAATGGGTAATCTGTTGCCTGTTTCCTTCTACGAAGGACTGGCATATGGTCTTGTGGCACTTGGTGTCTACATCACCTTTCGAGTGTTAGCTTTTCCTGATCTGACTGTAGATGGTAGTTTTCCGCTAGGTGGCGCTGTAGCAGCTGTCCTCATTATTAGTGGTGTCAATCCCTGGCTGGCAACCGTAGTTGCACTTATCGCCGGTATGTGTGCCGGTCTGGTTACCTCACTGTTGAATACAGCACTCAGAATCAATGCCCTGCTGGCTGGTATTCTGATGATGGTGGCCCTCTATTCAATAAATTTGATGATTATGGGGCGGTCCAATATCCCCCTTTTACGCGAAGTGACTGTTTTTGACCAAGCCGCTCAACTTTTTGGAATGGAAACCAGTATTACATTCTCCATTATATTCATGGTGGTTCTTATTATTATCATTCTCGCTATTTTAAACTGGTTCTTGCGGACTGATATTGGTCTGGCATTAAGGGCTACCGGTGATAACGAGCAGATGGTACGCGGTCTTGGCGGCAATACCAATCTAACCACCATTATGGGAGTTTCAATTTCCAATGGACTCGTTGCCCTGGCTGGTGCGATAATTGCTCAGAATCAAGGCTTCTCAGACGTGGGCATGGGAATCGGGATGATAGTGTTGGGACTGGCATCCGTCATCATCGGCGAAGGAATATTTAGACCACGGAATATTACCAGCATTTTGCTGGCAGTAGTTGGCGGTGCCTTTGCCTATCGCCTGTTTCTGGGTATTGCCCTCAGACTGGGACTACCACCAACAAACCTGAAGTTAATGACTGCAGTTTTGGTGGTGGTAGTGCTGGCTATTCCGTATATCCGGAAAAAATTACGCCACGAGTGGATTCCGCCACCAGCCAGGATGTAAAGAGGCATATTGTGGGTAACCATAGTCTTTTGCAGCTAATAAAAGTTAATAAAGTGTTTTGCCGGGGCACCATAGATGAAGTTACGGCTTTAGATCAAATCAATCTTGATGTTAGTATTGGAGATTTTATTACCGTCATCGGTAGTAATGGTGCTGGTAAAACCACCCTACTTAACATTATCGCTGGTGTATATCCACCTGAAAGAGGTGGCCGGATAATCGTAAATGGTAGAAATATTGCTAATCTAAGCGAACATCGGCACGCCCAATATATCGGTAGAGTATATCAAGATCCACGTACTGGAACCGCGGCAAAAATGACTATCGCTGAAAACCTATCACTCGCTATAATGCGTGGACAATCCCGTGGCATTAACACCGCCATAACAAAACAACGTAAACAACTGTTCCGCGAAGCGCTAGTACCATTAGGCTTGGAATTAGAAGATAGGTTAACCGCCCTAGTGGGCACACTCTCTGGCGGACAAAGACAAGCCCTCTCGCTGGTAATGGCTACTATGAGTAAACCTTCCTTACTGCTACTCGATGAACACACCGCTACTCTAGACCCCAAAACGGCACGTATTGTGCTTGATCTGACAGAAATGATAATTTCCCGTGAAAAGATGACAGCAATCATGGTTACCCATAATATGGA
This sequence comes from Dehalococcoidia bacterium, assembly GCA_020351185.1. Classification (GTDB taxonomy): domain Bacteria; phylum Chloroflexota; class Dehalococcoidia; order Dehalococcoidales. Next base: position 533,567 of record CP070729.1, read on the forward strand.
GCTTGCCTTACGCTACGGTAACCGGTTGCTTATGATGCATAAAGGCAGGATTATAGTTGATCTAAACCAAGATCAGAGACGCAACCTGACCGTCAGCAATCTGGTCGATGCTTTTGAAAAGGCCAGCGGAGAACAATTTGCCGATGATAGTGTGCTGCTAAGTTCAGTTGATCCGGCAACCAAACAAAAAAATTGAGCCGATTACATAATATCTTAAGTATATTTTTACTGCTTCTATTGAGTCTCTAAGGTAAAAATTAAGACCGCTTCCCATCAATCGCCCCAAGCTTTCACTGAGTATATACACCGTTAATCGAACAACTTGCCCGGGTTTAGTATTCCATTGGGATCAAAAGCCTTTTTTATTGCCTTCATAGCATTGTAAAGCGGAGTTTCAGCTTCGTTCTGAAAGTACACCTTTTTATCATACCCAATACCGTGTTCGCCTGAAATCGCACCCCCCAGAGACGTACCAATCTTATATATTTCACTCACAAGATGGGGGATTTTCCTAATCCATTCACTTCTGGCGATATTTTCACAACAAGGATGAAGATGCACATTACCATCACCCGCATGGCCATATACAATCAGAGGTATTTGCATTTCCGCTGATTTTGCTTTCGCTCTAATTACAAATTCCTTTATCGCACTGCGGGGTACAACTACGTCAATAACCACCATGGGGGAATGTTGTTTAATGGCATGGTAAAACTGTTCTCGGGCATCAATCAGTTTTCTCTGAGCCTTTCCGCTGCCAGGTATCACAGCATCAACAGCCTCGTATCGTCTACATATCTCCTCGACTTTCGCAAAATAGTCACACGTCTGATCATCAGATTCTTCTTCGATGGTTATCATAAGGTAGGCTTGGTGCTGCAGATACGGTATCTTTATTTTTTGATATTTTTCAACCAATTCAAGGATGCTTCTTTCCATAAACTCAACACCTGTCGGTATCATTTCCAAATCCAAAATTTCAGGGATTGCATCAAGGGCATTTTCAAGCTGCATAAAGGGGGCCAATAATACATTTTTCTTACCCGGTTTGGTGGTAAGTTTTAAAATGGCTTTTGTGATTATTGCCAGAGTACCCTCGGATCCAATTAATAATTGTGTTATGTCATAACCAGTGGAACACTTGGCAAACCTACCACCAGTTTTTATAGTTTCCCCATTCGGCATAACAGCTTCCAAGCCCAGTACATTATGGCGCGTTACCCCATATTTAACCGCATTCATTCCACCGGCATTGGTGGATATTATGCCTCCTATGGTGGATGTCATTTCCCCAATGTGGACCGGATAATACAATCCCTGCTCTACTACGCTATTGCATATATCAGATAATGTTACCCCAGCTTCAACAACCTCTACAGAGTTCTTCTTATCTATTTCAAGAATTTTATTCATACGCTCGAATGAAATAAGAATACCTCCGAATAAAGGCACACAACCACCACTGAGTCCCGTTCCGGCGCCTCTTGGCGTTACCGGTATTTTCTTTTTGTTGGCCAAACACATGAACCTAGCTATTGACTTCACATTATCAGGTTTAACTACAATCTGAGGATTATGAGGTGTAGCAAATGGCATTTCATCATGCGAATACGCTTCTAATTCATTTTTTTGTGTCGAAACATTTTCCCTGCCGAATATATCGACTAGCTCCTTGATGGTTTGGTCGGTAATTTTTACAAACTTAGAGGACATTTATCTCCCACATCGACTAATAAAGCTTTATTCCTATTAAATAATATTATACTGGTAGAATTAAAACCGTTACCTTAGCTTTATCCTACAAGCTAAACACTCAATTTTAAAAGGCATAATTCATGGTAATTAATTATTGCACTCGTATTCTCTATTTTTCTACTCGAATAAACTTATTAGCAGCCCTTCTTCTTGCCGCCTGCTGCGGCTAATGGTGCTACTGCAATCCAGAGTGTAATATTTGCCAGCATTGCCATTGGATATCCGATAGTGGCCATTCCAATCTCGAGTGCAATAACTCCCCATAAAAGCATCAAGAAGAACGAACTTAGAAAAAATCCCGGAATAGCAGCTAAAATTCTAAAATAACCCATTTTTTCTCCTTTCTCTATTTTATTGATTTTTTATATATTATAACAATTGCGCATACCTTTATTCAGCATAAATCCTAACCTTACCTTGACCACCATCCATATCTACTTCTACTTCACGCAGAGCGTCTATTAGCTCATCAATATCTTCATCTTTTATATTTTTCAGATTGAGATTGATACCCTTTTCGCGAAGGGCTCCTTCAACGTGACAAGCAGCATCATCAGGAATAAGTGACGTAAATTTCATACCCGCTCTGATGAGTGCTACCGGCACCCGGATATTTACTTTTTCAGGCTTATCGCTACCCACCTTGTGTGGATTATTAACCATCACGCGTAGAAATTTATATTTCTTAAAAGTTGATGGTTTGCTTGTTACCGATTCTTTTTTGACATCATCCAAAGCCGCAAGCAGTTTCATTGCTTCCTCGGTATTGATTTTACCAGCTTCTAGCATATCTAATATCCTCTTTCTATTCTCTGACATTTTATATTCTCCTTTTAAAATAAATTGTTTTTAGATTAGGTCAAACATCAGCTTCCGATTTTTCTGTTGGATGTCTACTTTCAGACCCTTCATGTTTAAAAGTAGTTTCCAGATATATGGTCCAATCATAACAATCGGTTGCCATTTCCCAAAAGGTATACAAATAATTGACAGGATTATTAAAAATGGTAAAGCTATCATGGTCAGTATCAGCAGGAACAGGTAAACCAAAAACCATGGTAACCATAATCCAAAATACCCATCCCCAATCGGTATCTGTACGTGCAATAACATAGGTGGCAATTTCATCTCTGTAACCTCCTTAATGCCTCGTCGGCACTTATTTCTCCGCTTTCAAGAAGGGTTAATATCTCATCATTGGCTAGTTCTCCCGTAGTAGAAGGCTCAAACTCCACCATTTTCATTTTTGCGGCTAGCTTATCAAGCCTATTCTTCACGGTCGGATAACTGATCCCGAAAAGTCGCTCCATTTCTTTTATTGATCCATGAACACCAACAAAAGCCATGACAAAGACTTGATCTTCACTGGAAAGCTGAGCCAGTGGCGGTAATGAGAATTCACCCTCAATAGCAATATCGCTCTTCTCTAACCTTACCTTCTCAATAACGATATCAGCACCTGCGGTAAGTCGAGTTAACTCGGTCCATTCTTTAATCATCTCCACCTCCCTTATTAAATTATTGAAGCTATTATACACTATAATATTAATATTATCAATAGTAATATTAATTATTTTAAGTATTTTTTTATACAATGATAATTATAGTTTATTATACTTGTAAGGGTAAGCAATAAAAAGTGTCATTTCTTAAAATTATAAAGTGTATGGTTAATACTTTATATTTGAGAGAGAAGTAGGTATATAAGTGATAGAATCAGGAATTATTTGATTAATTTTCAGCTTTAAGGTACTCAATCTCGCAAGACTCACGCTGGATTTCAGCTTTAAAATACCTCTTGCGGAAATAAAGTGCTAGGTTTACCAAACTGATAAGAACGGGAACCTCTACTAGTGGACCAATAACAGCAGCAAAAGCCTGTCCGGAGCCAATGCCGAAGATAGCAATCGCTACAGCAATAGCCAATTCGAAATTATTACTGGCTGCGGTAAAGGCAATTGTGGCGGTTTTTGAATAGGTGGTTTTAATTCTCTTGCCCATATAGAAGGAAATTAAAAACATAACCACAAAATAGATAAGTAAGGGTATAGCTATGCGTATTACGTCTAAAGGTATCTCAATAATAAGTTCACCCTTAAGTGAAAACATTATTACAATAGTAAACAACAACGCCACTAAAGTGATAGGGCTGATTTTTGGGATAAACTTACTTTCATACCAATCTCTACCCTTAACCCTAATTAAAATAAAACGTGTCAACATCCCACTAAAAAAAGGAATGCCAAGGTAGATAAATACACTCTGGGCAATTTGATCGATAGTGATGTCAATGGCTGAACCTTCAAGGCCAAACCAGGTTGGCAATATTGTAATAAAAATATAGGCATACAAGGAATAGAAAATTATTTGAAAAACTGAGTTAAAGGCTACTAAACCGGCAGCATATTCGTTATCACCTTTGCAAAGTTCATTCCAGACAATTACCATAGCAATGCAGCGGGCAAGGCCTATAAGTATCAAACCAACCATGTAATCAGGGTAAGGCCAGATAAAACCAAGGAATAATATCGCTAGTAAAAACATAAGAATCGGACCGATGATCCAGTTCTGGATTAAAGATATACCCAATATGCGCCAATCACGAAAAACCTTGCCCATATCTTCATATCTTACTTTTGCCAGAGGAGGATACATCATGAGAATAAGTCCTACCGCGATAGGAATGGAAGTTGTACCTACCTGAAACAAATTTATAAAATCAGCTACTTGTGGGGTGAAATATCCCAGTGCAATCCCAAAGCCCATAGCTAGGAATATCCATAATGTTAGAAAGCGGTCAAGAAAGGAAAGTTTCTTGATAGAAGCTTTCCTTTGCTGTAAATCACTCATTGCACTCTTTTTCTTGGCATATTGGTAGTTCTTTTACGAGTTGCCCGCTTTGGGTAATAATTTTAGCTAGTCTGGGGTGAGAAAGTCTGTAATATATCTTTTTTGCCCTTTGTTGTGTAACTACGATATTACAATCTTTTAAATGTTTTAAATGATGGGATATTAGTGACTGCTCTTTGCCAATAGCGTTAACGATATCGGTAACGCATCTCTCTTCATTAAGAATTTCCTTTAGTATACGCAATCTATTGACTTCACCGATGCACTTTAGCAATCTAGCCTGTTCTTCTTCTGTAATATTAATATGTTCACTCATTCATATGAATGATAACACATATAATATATATGGTCAATAACATAGAAAAAGTCCAACTTACATTGAGTTTTTTATTCGATTTTCTGCAATTCCATTGACAAACAACGGCAATTTTAACTATAATATTGGCGAAAATGCCAGTATTAACTTACCCTTTTGCTGTGTATCTTAGCGATTTAGATATAGCGCATTCTTTCTGGCAAAAGGGGTTCTTTTTTGGCTAAGTTTTCATTTGTCCCCCGGGAAGAGAAATTCTTCGATCTATTTGTAGACAGTGCTCGCAATTTGGTGAAGGCTTCCCAAAGGTTAAAAGATTTGCTTGATAACTGGGGAGATATCGGTGTAAAAGTAGCTGAAATCACCGAGCTTGAACACGAAGGTGATTCTATCACACACCAGATTGTTGCCTTACTACACCGTACATTTGTTACACCATTTGATCGAGAGGATATAGCCTTACTGTCTCATACAATGGACGATGTCACAGACTTCGTTCATGCTGCCGCTGACGCCATTTATATTTACAAAATACAAGAACCCACCGAAAGAGCAAAGGAATTGGCTGAAACAATAGTACAGGCCTCAGAAGAAGTCGAGAAGGCGGTAATACTACTTAAGCATCGCTCACAATTGAATGAGATGATTGAGCATTGCGTTGAACTTAACCGGCTGGAAAACCGAGCAGACGAAATCTATCGTTTAGCGTTGGGTGAACTTTTTGATAATAGTAAGGATACAGCCCACGTAATAAAATGGCGTGAGATATATGAGCATATGGAGAGCGCCACTGATAGGTGCGAGGATGTTGCAAATGTACTCGAAGGAGTAGCTCTCAAGCATGCTTGATGACCCCTCTTTATGGGTTTTTATCATTATTATAGTTTTGGCTCTTGGTTTCGGCGTTGTAAATGGTTTTAATGATGCCGCAAATGCAATAGCTACCGTGATAGGTACTCGTACCCTTTCTCCAAGGAATGCAATTATCCTTGCAGCCTTTTTTAATCTTGCAGGTGCTGCGACCGGCACGGCTGTTGCTAAGACTATTGGGAAGGGTATCCTGATTCCAGAAGCAATCTCTTTTCAAACGGTAATTGCAGCACTATCAGCGGTCATTATCTGGACGACTCTTGCCACATACCGCGGATTACCAGTTAGCCTAACCCATGGTTTCGTTGCTGCTATGGCTGCGGCTGGAATAGCGGCTGCAGGTACTAGAGCTGTAGATTGGACTATAATGGGGAGAGTTGCATCTGCAGTAGTTTCAGCTCCAATTCTCGGATTTATTGGTGGTTTCATACTTATGATATTATTAATTTGGATATTCCGTAAAAGTGTTCCGGCCAAGGTACGGAATCTCTTTAGCAATTCGCAAATTGTTTCAGCTGCATTCATGGCCTATAGTCATGGTAAGAATGATGGGCAGATGCCAATGGGAATTATGGTCATGGCCTTGGTTCTTTTCAATAATGACCCTGGTTTATGGGAACGCTTGTCTTTATTTAATACCGATACTTGGTGGATAATTATTATCGCGGCTTTTTCGATTAGCTTCGGTACAACAATTGGTGGTTGGCGGGTAATTAAAACAATTGGTATGAGAGTTACCACCTTAAGACCAGTTCATGGTTTTGCTGCTCAGACAGCAGCAGCTTCAGTCATTGAAATGGCTTCGCAAATAGGTATACCAGTCAGTACCACTCATTGTATAAGCACATCAGTTATGGGAGTAGGTGCTACTAGGCGCCTTTCAGCAGTACGTTGGGGAGTGGCAGGTAATATCATGTCTGCTTGGATACTGACTTTTCCTATCTGTGGAGCTCTAGGATACTTGACTTCTTTGTTGTTGGGTTTACTTTAGGGTTAAGGGAAAAAGAGTTTACCTAATATTTGATTCAAGATGTTTTTTTGGGTAAAATGTAAGTATTGTAATGACAACATTTATCCACTTTTCTGCTGTTTATCGTAATAATCCAAGTGATATACCTCTCATCTGGAGAAAGGATTCTCCCCTTGCCTAAGTTCTCACTTATCCCCCGTGAAGAGAAATTTTTTGAACTTTTCGCTGATAGTTCCCGTAACATTGTAAAAGCTGCCCACTGCCTGCAAGATATGCTAAACAATTGGGGAAGTAGGGAAGCTAAATTAACTGAGATAACTGATCTCGAACATAAAGGGGACTCTATTGCTCACCAGATTGTAGCCTTATTACATACAACATTTGTTACACCATTTGATCGAGAGGATATTGCTCAACTCTCACATACAATGGATGATATTATCGACTTCATCCATTCTGCCGCTGATTTTATGATTATTTATAAAATAAAAGAACCTACTCAAAGAGCAAAAGAGTCGGCTGGAATAATTGTACAAGCAACGGAAGAGGTTGAAAGGGTAGTATCGCTACTCGATAATCGTTCAGGTCTGAAAAGCATAAAGGAACATTGTGTTGAACTCAACCGACTTGAAA
>CP070729.1:541057-547365 GCA_020351185.1 Dehalococcoidia bacterium
GGGAGCAATTCCTGACCAGATGCACAGCTATGGCGACCAAGGTGTTTATACGGTTACTGTTACGGTAACTGACAAAGATGGTGGCTCCGATAGCGATAGCTTCAATATAACTGTAAACAATGTATCACCGATTGTGATCGTTAATCCTAGTACGCCACAACTTGTCCAATATAGTGACTATATCAATAACGTAGTTATTACTGGTATAGATGTACTTACTGATACTATGAAAGCTGAAACAAGTTGGAGTGTTGATGGGAGTGGATTTACAATTGGTTTACCTAGTAATCTCATTCTCACTAGTGGAGATTGTAACGTTGATGGTGTCAGAACTTGTACTTGGGATCTATCGGGGACCGTCGATGTCCCAGCGGGAGAATATTTAATCAGGATAACCATTACAGATGATGACGGTGGCGTAACTGTTTCTGATATTTTAATTGAAGTAATAGAAGAAGATGCTACTGTTACTTTCGCGGAAGATAATCAAGTTGCGGTACTTGTTACCGGTCCTGGAACAGATGCAAGTCAACCGTTCTCGCTCACTTTCTATATAAAAGAAACATTCCCTGATGTATCTACTCACGGTAGCGTAGCTGGTGATATCTCTAATGCTTGTGTATCAGTCCAATTGGTTCCCGTAGGACCTGGCAGTCCGATAGCTCCCTCGCTACCACTGGATATCAAATCAAATGGCGAAATCGGTCATGATGAAATGCTAACAGTTATAGCTAACTTCGATGTAGTACCAGTAAATGCCTATACGGTTCAGGTCTTAGTCAACGGTTGTGGATTCTACACAGGTGGGAGTGAAGATGTGCTCGTCGTCTATGATCCAAGCCTAGGTTTTACTACTGGTGGAGGTTTGTTCTACTGGCCGGACGATGGAAGTAGCATAGCTAATGCCAAGACTAACTTTGGTTATACAATGAAATACAACAAGAAAGGCCAGAAAGTTCAGGGGAGTTTACTTATGATATCCCATCTTGAAGATGGTTCAATCCATCGTATAAAGAGTAATGCCCTTTATGGTCTATCTTTAGGAGAAAGTGATGGTTTTGGTTGGGCATCCTTCAGTGGTAAGTGTACCTATAAAGAACATGATTGGCTTGAACCTATAGGTAATTATCAGTTTATTGTCTATGTAGAAGACCACGGTGATCCAGGTGGGGGTTTGGACCAGTTTTGGATTGCAGTAGTCGATGGAATTTCAATGGATAGTCCCGCTACTGACATTAATAACATGGCTACAATTGAAGGTGGTAATATTGTTGTGCCTCATACTACCGAAAAGGGCAATAGCAAAAACTAAATTACACTTTCCAAAAGAATCTTAAGCTTTTCTGGCTATCTCATGTGCGTATGGGTTAAAGTCTAGCAATTTGAAAGGGGCATGGTTTAGGCTCTACCCCTTTTTCGGTAATGTTTTCGTAAAAATGACACCCAGATCCAACATATTAAATAACTGATCTTCTGTTTCCACATAATCAGGGGATACCATCACCCAACCCTTCATCGGTCTCCCGGTAATATCAAATGGGCTAATATACTCGTTTTCTAATAGTTCAGCAGATTTTTCTTTGGAAGTGCGAATGATTAAATACTCCTTGTATATTCCAAAGCACATATTGCCATTAAGCAGGTAGCCAACGCCACCGAACATCTTTTTCTTAGCTATCTCACCAAATCGATATAGTAAGAGATCGATTCTGTATTCCAAATCTAAATTATATGGCATTTAAGACATCTATTTGTTTTAATATATTTTAGAAAAGAGACTATTTTGCTTTGTACTGCATATTCATGTATCTATCACCCGTGGATAGTTCATCTAACATTTGATTGAGTCGTGTGTGTTTTGTTTTTTGCGGTTTCGCTCGGTTTATCCAAGAGAGATAATCATTCCTCTGGTAGGGAGGGCGATAATTATAGGCATCCATCAGTCCTGCTTCAATAAGAGCCTTTTTTACAAAATCAGGCATGGATTGTATTGGTCTTTGTAAACTCACCATTGGTTTTTCTGCCGACTGTGTTAGATTGGTAAATCTTAATAATACCACATTAGTATATTCGTTGGTTCAAATTAAATCGCTGCCACTTTTTATCCTTACATAGTACTAAATACCCAACATTTAAGTGTGAATTCGGTACATTTGGGTGATTGTGTGGAAAAGTAATATAAAGTAATGTTTAGTTATTATATATCAATTATAGTCATATAAAATAAAGAGTTACTCAGAAAGTCATTGAACTATTAGAAACTCAAATGAAAAAAGCAGAAACTATAAGCAGTGAAAATTGGCAATGGCAATCATGCAAATGGGGGATGATCTATAGAAATGTTTCTAAGTTTGGTATTCAAGATAAATGGGAAATGGAATATAAGCAAGATCTTTGTAGTCGAACCTGTTTTTGGTTAAATAAAGGTATATGTAGATATTCTGATATAACCAGCCATATATGTACGAAAAAGGAACAGGAAGAATATTATCTGGCTAGGCAAAACCGATTAGTTCACACCAAGTAGTTCAATCCCTATCACAACATACGGCAAACCTAGGGGTAGGGGTAGGCTCTGCCCCTTGTCCTAAGATTCTTTTCACCAAATTCTCAGCCATTCTGCCATGTTTCCTAATATCAACTTTGCCCCGATTCCTCATGCTCAATCGGATTGAGATTTACTTCAGGCTCTAGCTGCTCGACCTTAGAGTGACCAAACTTGTAATCCTCTAGGATAATCTGTTGTTTCTCCCACTCCTCTAAGTTGTCCCACCACTCTTTCAGTTTACTATGGCTGGAATACGTTTCTTCGGGGATATTCCCTTTTATATATTCTAAATACAGTAAATCCTCAAGGGTTATATTCTTCGATTCATCGGCATTTTCCATACTAACCAATTTTATATCAAGATAAAGAAACTTCTCAATGACAGAATATAAACACTCCTGTGCATGAAGATAAAGCCAACCTTTTGTAAAAAGACAGGATTCAAGCTCTACCCCTTTTAGGCATTGACAACACCTATAATATAGTTTATAATATAGTCTAATCTGAATATTCCATATTGACTATAATAACACTCCCTATCAGGAGGTATGAGAATGATAAAAAAATTATTACTTCTAGGTGTACTTATGAACGGTAAGATGCATGGTTATCGTTTAAATGAATACGTAAAACATACTATGAACTTCTATAAAGATCTTACAAAATCCGCAGCCTATTATATTCTGGATCAATTAGAGAAAGACGGGTATGTTACTTATGCAACCGAACGGGAAGGAAAACGCCCGGAACGCCGTATTTATGAGATAACTACGAAGGGTAAAAATCACTTTCTTGAGTTATTGCGGGAGTGTCTTGGAAATTACACACCAACCTCATTTGGAGACGATATAGGAGCTGCTTTTATTGGGCGTCTTCCTGCAGAAGAAGTTCGTAATCTGCTCGTAAACAAACGGCGAAAGATTCAGGATCAAATTGAAATGTACAAGGGAGTTGGGGATCATGAAGGTAATTTGCAATATGTTATAAACCATAATATAGCCCATCTAAAAGCTGATATTTCTTGGGTTGATGAAATACTGAAAAATATAGGAGAGGAGAATCAATAATATGGCAGAAATGCAAGGTACTAACTTGGCAATTGAAGTAAAGGGATTGGTAAAAGAATATCCTAGTAAGGTTCTAGCTGTAAATGGTATCGATCTTAATATTAAGTCTAATACTATCTATGCCCTACTCGGTCCAAATGGTGCTGGAAAAACGACGACTATTAACATACTTACTACATTGAAAGAACCAACTGCTGGATCAATTAAAGTGTTAGGTTTCGATGTAATACAACAAGCTAATAAGGTTCGTCGAAATATAGGTGTTACGTTTCAAGAAATGATTCTCGATGATGAACTGACTGGCAGACAGGTTCTAGACTACCATGGGCGACTCTACAAATTAGGGGCAAGAGAACGTCAAAAAAAAGTAATTGAGCTCCTAAAACTGGCAGAGCTCGAGGAAGCAGCTGATCGGGTGGTAAAAACCTATTCTGGCGGTATGAAGCGACGCTTAGAACTTGTACGAGGTTTAATGACAGAACCTGAAATACTCTTTTTGGATGAACCGACTACCGGTCTTGACCCACAAAACAGATCGAGTATTTGGAAGTACATACGCAATCTTAAAGAAAAAAGTAACTTAACGCTGCTTCTGACGACTCACTACATGGAAGAGGCTGAAGAATTAGCAGATTATGTTGGTATTATCGACTACGGGAAAATAGTAATTGAAGGAACTCCGAGGGAGCTTATAGATAAGATGGGAGCTGATACCATACAAATAGCTGGTAATGGCAATAGTGATTTATTCATCCAGGAACTTAAAGGCCATTCTTTTATACAGAATATAGTCAATACAAACGGTTTAATACAAATAGGAACTGACTCAGGTAATAAAAGGTTGGTTGAAGTGGTATCAATAGCCAGCAAGAGTGGTTTTACTATTGAGGACATATCTATAGCTAAACCAAGTTTGGGAGATGTATTTTTAAAATATACCGGACGTAGGCTTCGGGATAAATAAAATAAAATTAGAAAGGAATCAATGATATGGGCGCAGCATTAACACTTTGGCGAAAACATATGATTAAACTGATTTCCAAAAAAGAAGAGAGTATTGGAGTCCTTTTTCAACCTATTCTTTGGGTTGTCCTCTTTGGTACAGGTATGAAAAGTGTCATGAGTACCGGTATGGTTGGTAATGGCGATTTTTATATGACTTTCATGGTGCCTGGTATCATAGCGCTCGCTGCGATGAGTGGAGCCATAGATGGAGGCTTAACGTTACTTTTCGAGCGAGTTCAGGGAATTATAAAAGAGTATCTTGTAGCTCCTATCCCTCGTATCAGCATTCTTGCTGGTAATGCGATGAGTACCATTAATAAAAGCCTTTTTCAGTCTTTGGTAATCTTGGTTATTGGGGTATTAATGGGAGCTAAATTCGTTGGCCTTGATCCTTTGGGGTGGCTCGGTGGTCTCTTTCTTATTACGGGATATTCATTGGGATTTGCAGGAATAGGTCTTGCAGTAGCATCTAGAACTGATAGTCCTGGAGGTTATCACATGCTGATTTTCATGTTGACCCTTCCGCTACTATTCCTCAGTAATGCCTTATATCCGCTCGAATATTTACCGACTTGGATGCAGGTTGGTGCCAAAATAAATCCAGTTAGTTACGTTGTTGATGGGTTACGACAAACTATCTTTGATAGTAATGCACTTCTAACAGGAGGTGAGCTACTGCCATTATGGTTATGCTTTTTAGTGGTCATTATTTTTGCTATTCTAAGCATGACTCTGGCTTATTATTCATTTAAGAAATCGATCAAATAGAATTCAAGACCTTCAATTAAAGGGGAGCTTAATAACTCCCCTTTCTGATCTCTACTTGTTTTTACGCTGATATAACCAAGTCCGAATCTGGAACTCATAAACCCTTGAAAGTTGGTGTAAATCTAATTAGCAGGGCTTGGGCTCTATCTCCTTTTTTCAAACATTGACACTCATGTGCTTGAGTTTACCTATTATTTCGGCTTTGGGAGAAGCCTTAATCTCCGGCAAACTAGATAAACAAGGCCGCTAGGAGTAACTTCAATATCCGTTTTACCTAGCTGTCTTTTAGTTTCCATTTCTATCTACCTCGATGAATATTTATTAGGATAGAATATTCCCCTTCTCAGTATCACTATTATGGGTACGAAGTGGAATTTGTTTTAAAAAGATAATTAACACAACCGCAACAAGTACTACAAAGAAACTGACTAAAAAAACCTCTCCAATGGCATCACTTAATGCCTGACGGAGTGTCAGCACAAGACTGGCAAAGAGAACTTCACCCTGATCTCCCAATCCCTCAAAAATAGACTGCAGTTGGACGAGTGCATCAGGATTTACGAGTGCTTGTGGATTATCAGTTAACGCTGCCAGCTGCTCTTTTGGAATGATTGAGGAAAGCTCCGGCGACAGGGCCTCACTGAATCTGGCAAGAAAGGTATTGTTCATAATCGAGCCTACTATCGCCAATCCCAATGTACCGCCGACTGTTCTAAAGAAGGTATTAGTTGAGGTGGCAATACCCAATACCGAGTGTGGGACAGCATTTTGTACCGCAATAAGGAATAAGGGCATAGTAATACCCAGTCCAAATCCGGTGATAACTATATTTCTAATAGCAGTTGCATTGCTTGTTTCAGCTGTCATTGTGGATAACAAAAACATACCGACCAACATGATTAAAATGCCCACTGTGCCCT
>CP070729.1:547465-550289 GCA_020351185.1 Dehalococcoidia bacterium
AGGCTTTGGCTGTGGGCGTTATGTCGGGGTCACAGCAGTGAGATGAAAATAACCAATCCTGATAGAACAAACATAATCCTCTAAAAAGAATAGGTAATTCTTGTAGACTCAAGCGAATGTAACCTTGAGTATATATTACTAGCTGCACAGGTTATGTATAGAAGTTTTAGGATAGATGGGAAATTTCCAATCACCAATTTCCTAATATATACACTACAATAGCTAAAAGTTTACTGAAAGAGACTTTTAATGGAACAAGTTATCGGCGCAGATGCAGAAAGTAAGTTAATATCAATCCTCAAAGTCTTAAGCGAGTCATCAGAAACTTTGGGGTCAACTACCATTGCCCGCAGGCTTGAAGGCGAGGGAGTTTTCTTGAGCGAGAGAGCAGTCAGATACCACCTGAGGATAGCTGATGAACGAGGCTATACGCAACCGGTGGGTAGAGATGGCAGGATGATTACCACGAGAGGGCAGCAAGAGGTTAAGGAAGCTCTGGCAGCACAGCACCTGGGTTTCGTAAGAGAGAAGCTGGAGATGTTGGCCTTTCAGACTACTTTTAACCCAGAAAAACGTACTGGTCAACTATCAATAAATACTTCGCTCATTGACAAGGATAAGCTCAAAAAAACGCTATCGGCTATGCAGGATGCCTTCAAAGCTGGCCTATGCGTCAGCGATTTGGTAGCCACAGCGCAAGAGGGAGAGAGACTGGGTTCAGTAGTCGTGCCGATCGGTAAGATTGGCTTGGCTACTGTCTGTAGTGTAGCGATAAATGGTGTGCTTTTAAAAGCTGGAGTTCCGACTGAGTTCAGGTTTGGAGGTGTACTCGAAGTTAGAAACTCGAAGCCTAGGCGCTTTGTAGCCATAATCGACTATGCCGGAACATCCCTTGACCCGTCTGAGCAGTTCATCCGGGCTAGAATGACAAGCGTTAGTGAAGCCTCCAGGACAGGGAGTGGTAAAATACTGGGTGTTTTTCGGACAATACCGGCACCAGCCAGAGAAGTTGTGGAAGAAAAGATAGCTATGCTCAAGGAAGTCGGTCTCGGCGGAGTCTATGCTCTAGGTAATACTAGTGAGCCACTTTGCCAGATCCCGGTGGCTTTGAATCGTATTGGTTTAGTGCAACTTGGTGGTCTTAATCCGGTGGCAGCAGCTGTTGAGGCTGGAATTGAGATTGAAAATATTGCCGAAAGCGGGTTGATAGATTTCGAGAAGTTACATAGCTTCTGGCAGATACAGATTTGATACATTGAATTCGGTGTTTATGATACTTACTTGGCCATATTGCTTCAGAAATATCTTGTTTAGATATCTTTCCATTATTTTCCCTCAACACCTAGATACCAAAGATCTTAGACCTAGTTTTACAATCAAGTAATTTGTTGGTAAAAAGGAACCATTTTCTGATTTATTTAGATTCAAACACTGGCTATTTTATAGCGTTTATTAAATTCATCTACAATCGCTAATAACTTTGTCGGGATCAATTCCCGAACCTTATCTTTAATATACTCAAGGATTACTCCATAATAAGCCTGGGCTATGCCACCGGCCATACAGGCTATTGTATCGCTATCTCCACCCAATGATACCGCCTTTCTGACAGCATCCTCGTATCCTTCTGATTCTAGGAACGCGATGATCGCCTGTGGCACCGAACCCTGGCAGGTTTCATCGAACATGTAATAGGGACGGATCTCCTCCAACGTCACGTGAAGGTTGTAACCAAATTTCTCCTCGATATACCCTCTTATTTTTTCTTTACTTGTTCCTTCTCGTGCCATGAAGATAGAAGCGGCAATAGCTTGGGCTCCCTTTATACCTTCCGGGTGATTATGGGTTACCTCGGCGCTTTTCTTGGCCTCCTCAAGAACTGTATCCATCGACTCGAAAGCGAAACCCACCGGGCTAACCCGCATAGCCGAACCGTTACCGAAACTCCAGTACGGGTCAAGACTATCACTTCCCAACCAACTGTGAAAAAAAGCCCCGTAACCCCCATATGGATATTGTTTCCCATACTCCTTGATCGTCATGGCATAATCCTTGTCATGCAAGATGCAATCCGCCACAGCGACAGTGAGAATAGTGTCATCGGTTATCGAGGATCGAGCAGTAAAGAGTTCAAAATTATAGGCTTTGGTACAATGCCATTCGTACGATGAACCTATGATGTCTCCGGCGATAGCCCCTAACATATTTCACTCACTCCGTTAAAGTGCTTGATAACATGACATCCAACTAAGCATCTCAGTATTATAACACTTTTTCTTATTAATTCTGTGGGTACCAACTTCATTGCCACTATATTAAAATCAAAAACATAAACCGACCTTTTTCAGGTCGGTTTCACTACCAGCTCATCGTTACCCAAGTGACCAGATAAGGGTAACGAATCATTGCCCCCTCTTTACTGGTGCTGATCAATTATTACTATTTTGATTAATTAAACCCTATTTATGCATGTACAATCATAGTTATATTAATAGATAATATCAACCTAACCGAAACTAACTTAAACTAACTTTACTTTACCCTTTTTCTTGACTGTAGATATAAAAAGGAACGTTTTTACGAGCATTATTTTTGTATTCAATATCTTTACATTTTCCTGGCGATAATACAAATGTGGGGATTTTATTGTCCATTCTCTCGTATTCAATTATCTTAAAGTTCTCATTAGTAAGTAACTCCTGTAATTCGGAGAGTTTTAATATACTTATTCGTATCGGAAGTATTTTCAGCTTTCTTGCCAGGAATACCGGTAAGTACCACACATTACTCAGTTTCCTCAGTCATTGGTGTGGGGTCGGCTAAT
>CP070729.1:550389-552170 GCA_020351185.1 Dehalococcoidia bacterium
TGGATCCCTACCAGCAACAACACAACCAAAGTCTGTTGGACTTGTGCAATGAGGTCCGAAACCTTCTGCTGGCCGAATGAGGTCGGCTATAGTGAGGTCTGACTTAATGACTGACCATAGATCCATGATTGATGCCGCCAGATCGGTTTGATGCATCTGATAGTGGGTTGAGTCTTGAACAACTCCCTTAATATTCTTGAGGGCACAACTAAATACCATGGCAACATGAGACTTGAAGATTGGTAAATTTACGATGTGGTCTGCCTCAATAAGAAACCGTGGTAATTGTACACTGGTTACGGCAGCCCTAGCGTCTCGGATTGGTACTTTTATCAGGTCTTTTTCTCTCTTGATATCAATTATTCGGTTCACACCTGCATCTTCGGCTACCTTACCAATACCACTGACCTCAAGACATTCAAGTGTGTCACACCCCCTGGCAGATGATTCAGCCAAGATAATTTCTTTTGGCTGGATTCTCTGCAGCTCCTTGATAACGGCGAATACTAATCCAGTGCTGGTATTTACACTGGTTTCCTCTTTGAATGGATGACCGGCATTAGGTTTAATAACCACAGTCGAATTAGGCTTAACCAAACATTCTATCCCTCCTAGGAGAGACAAAGCCTCAGCCACCATGTTCTCAACGTCAGTACCATTTACTATAGAAATGATCGATTTTGCCATTATCCATTCATTATACTATACCAAGTAACATTTCCCTGCCCTTCAGCTCCTAATTAACATATTAAAAAACTGGATTAAGTCTTTAACCTCCTCTAAATGTCTAGTTAGGTTGAGTATTTTTTGCGCATTATTGTTATCGAGTATCAGGCTACTACAACTTAAAAACTTGACATCTAGTTCCTCATCCGTCATCGGATTCGCTGGTTCACCCTTAGGTAAGGAAACTCGATGTGAGTACTTCATACCACTATTCAACGTAATAGTTATTTCAGCTGTTAGATCCATTGTTCCCTTATCCACGTCAGGATATAGGAAACTCAATTTGGATAGCAGTTCCTGCATATCAGCATTATTTACTTTCTCATTGGTAAAATCTTCGAGAGAGATACTGCCATTACATAGCACCGTTGCCACGCAATAAGGAATACTGAATTTACCTTGGTATCCAGTTTCTGGTTTATGGAATCTGGCTAATTGTGTGTGAAGAGGGCTTATTTTACATGTTATATCGGCTACCTGATCAGTACTGATATCCCACTTATTTCTCAGCCATAGTGCGGCATCAATACTGCTGTGTGTAGAACGACAGCTGGGGTAAGGTTTGAAAGCGAGACCTTCAGTACATATTCTCCATTCTCTATTTAAATCGTTTTCCGCTCCCATTAATCCAGCTGCCGTTCTACTGCCGAACATTTGACTGAAGCTAAATTCACCATCAAATATATCGTTATTACCTGTGAATCCACTGGCAGCTAGCTCTGCGGCAACTACCCCATTTCGGGCTGCATTCCCGGCATGCATTGGTTTAGTCATAGAACCGAAATTCTTGAGTAAGCCAGTTGCAAGAGAGGCAGCTATACCCAAAGCATTTTGTGCTTGGGCAGAGTTGAGGCCTAATATGTTGGCACAGGCAGCTACAGCTCCTATAGTCCCAATAATTGGGGTTGGGTGCCAACCACTTCTAGGAATATACTCGCTAATAGAAGAGCCTACACGATAAATCACCTCCATGCCAGCAATGTAAGCGACTAGAACTTTGCGCCCGGATAGCATGTTTTTTTCTGCTAAAGACAACACAGCAGGGAAAATGCATG
>CP070729.1:552270-556714 GCA_020351185.1 Dehalococcoidia bacterium
AGTATAATAATAAAAAGAAAGAGTATTGAAAATAGTTGCTTGCTAATAGCCATTCTCTTTAGCAATTTTTACTCTGCTCTGAAGCTTTTATTAATTACTATCACATTGTGCCATTAAAGTCAACTAAAATCTCTTTATTGAGTATAATGCTAAACTTGTCGTAATCCTCAGCCATCTCCTGCCCTTGAACAATCCCGCTAGATGAGCCTTCCCCTTAACCCACTCTTTCAAGTCTCGCAAGTTGCCGCTATCTGACTGAGAATATGTGTTATCATTTCATGGAAGTATAATTATTGCCATTGCGAACCGTTTTAAGAAGCAAGCCTTATCTCGAAGTTCTACTGAAATTTTAGTTTTTGGGTATTGACACTCCCCATTACGGGGAGTAGATTTGCTCTAATGTGGAGTTGGGGTTCAAGAAGAATAATAAAATACTCAAATATGGATATTAGGATTATTCTAATAGTTTTTTATTGAAAAACAACGGAATATAAGTATAAACTCTGGAAAACTGGGAATTGATGAGGTATAGCAATAATTATTAAGACAAAAAAGAGTATTACAAAACTTTTCTATGTCAACCTCACTCCCAGAATAACACTTTTTTTTATTGCTATTCCTATAAAACTCGCTGCCATGGCTATCTCATACCTTGGAATAGCACATCATAGTATATTTGTACTAATTATAGCTCTTATTTTTTGGTTAATTTGGTTTACCCTAATAATACTAATAACACTACCCAGAACAGACCAGTTATTACACAATCATTCGCCTCTGTTTAAGCGTACTGCAGTTATATGTTTCTTTTTTTTGATAATTCTGACCTTGATAGAAATAACATTCCTCTCCACTTATGGATTAGGGGCTGTAAACGGTGAAAAGCTTAATAATATTATGCCTGGATTACAAACTAATATTGATAATGTTTTCACCTATAATGATTCGGCCGCCCTTTGCCATCAAGCTGTTCAAAACACACTCGATGGGTATAACCCGTATGAGAAATCTAACATAGCTAAAGCCATAGTTGAATTTAATGTTCCAGTTGATAATATTACTCCTCTTAGGCAAGGAGAATTCGCGGAAGCCTTTCCGTATCCAGAGAAAGAAAAATTGGATGAGATATGGCAAGAGGCAATTAATTCTAGTGGTGACATCCCAGAAGAATTGGAATCTAAACTGAATTATCCCGCTGGTGGTATTGTAATGTCCATTCCATTTTTCTTAATAGGACTAGATGATGTAAGAATAATTGGATTTCTTTATTTTTTACCGGCATTGTTTTATGCAATACTCAAAACACCAAAGCATTTACGTTTTATCCTAGCGGCAGCTATCTTAGTTAGCCTCGAGTTTTGGAGTTCTTGGATTAACGGTGGAGCCGGTGTTTTTGTGTTTCCATTTATGCTCCTTGCATGGATACTATGGAAAAAACAAACAAATTTATCTGCACTTTTTATGGGATTAGCAATTTCGATGAAACAAATCGCCTGGTTCTTTCTAATCTTTTATTTAATCTTAATAATGAAAACTATGGGAATTAGGAAACTCTTTGTAGTAACATTTATACTTGCCTTTGCGTTTCTAGCAATCAATATACCGTTCATAATAGATGAACCAGAATTATGGGTAAACTCAATATTCGCACCGGTATTAGACAATCTCTTCCCGTTAGGCGTTGGCATTATAAGCTTCATTAGCACAGGATTTATAGATATTCAATCACCAGTCATCTTTACTATCATGGAAATAATAGTGTTGCTCATTGCAGCAATATGGTATTTTTATAATTGTCGCCGCTACCCATATACCGGATTAGTATTAGCCCTGATACCCTTATTCTTTGCTTGGCGCAGTCTTCCAGCATATTTTCTTTATATAGATATAATTATTCTAACAGTCATCATAATAAATGAATACGCTTCCAAAGCAATAACACAATCAAATAAACCTCTCTCAATTATTTAACTAAATGATGTGATTCTTTATAAATATATTAAATGAGGGGTAAAGTTTAGGCTTTACCCCTTCTCTATTCCTTTTTTAGCAAAAGTATGGTGGTAGATATTTGTTTTATCATGCATGTCGTCGGAATGAAATCAATTAATAATAATCTAACATAATTGTTGTAGTGCGAACCTACTGGGTGATGCACTTCAAATTATGGGCTGTTGAAAATTATTAGTAGTAAATTAGTAGCAAAATGATAAATACCTCCAAGAGTGGAGGCATTATTTCTATGATTTTAGCTTTAAATTTTGGTGGAGCCGGGGGGATTCGAACCCCCTACCTTTTGACTGCCAGTCAAACGTTCTCCCGAGTGAACTACGGCCCCATAAAACAGTTAAATTTAGCATACAAGCAGGCTCATTGGCAAGGTTTGGTATGTGCAGCTAGCTATGATTTTGAATGACAGAAGGTTACCGAAAAGCCGGATATTAGTTGAGCAATTGACTGACAGTCAACAAACCTATAAGAGATAACGCTGCTATAGGTGGTAGAGCCGGCATTGGTTTCCCTTTTAAAAAAAACGCTTGAATCCAATATGCAACGATTATGCCAACGAGGGAGAAAGCTGCTACTAGAATTGCGTCGGTTAAACCATAGGCAAAATATACTGAGGATATGAGCAGAACAGGAAAACCTATATCACCACCACCCAGGATTGAGAAGTCTCTATCAGCGGGTTGTATCTCGGCTAGGCCGGAAATGTTTTTTCCATTTAGATCGCCTTTCCATTCAGAGACAAAGCGCGGTATAAAGAAAGCTGGTAGAGTGGTGGACTCTGAAAGCTTAGTAGCCAGCCAGAGCATATAACCGAAACGGACGGCGAAGAAGTCGTAGAGTGCAATAATAAGAAGCAGAATCATTGCTGTCCATGGTGGAATCATACGACCGAATACAGCTCCTAGGCTCGCCATAGCTAGAAGCATAGCTATATTATGCAGCCAGATCCTGGGTGCAAAAAACCATATCAATCCTACAAGGGCAGAGATGGTAATCGCTGCTGTGAGAGGTGTCAAAAAAACGAGTGCAATAAATACTCCCCAGGAAAATAGTAGAGAGAAGATAATCCTCAAAACCTTCTTAAGCACCTTCAACGGAATAAAATAAAGCACTATGCTCAGCACTATCACCACGGAAAATATGTAGATAAGAATCGGTCCTAGCGATGTCCAGAAAGGTGCTTGGGGTTCGACTACAACCCCAGGTATAGTGGTAGCTGGGGGAGGTTGAGGCCAAAAAGAGATTGTTTCTGGAGGAGACTGGGGCGGAATATAGATATCATTGGTTTCCAAAAAGTTGTTCATGTGTGAGACAATAGAAAAGGTGATAATCGAGGCTAAAATGAAGAGGATGATAGCCCAATAAGCTGGCTTAATTTGCATCTTACCAATCAATTTTACCCCTGTCACAACGGAAAAGCTGTTATATCCTTCGGCTGTACTAGATAGGTTCCCTTATTATACTATAATTACCTACTGACGACCGAAGGATAAAGAATAAAAGACACACAGACATAAGTTGACCGGTTAGATTGGCTGTTGTATAATTTTCAGGGTTTCAATAGCGATTAAAAGTGTTCGTGAAAGGTGGTTGGTTTATATGTCGAAATATTCCATAACATGGACGGATTACCGCCTGCCGACAGGCAAAGAGTTTTCAGTGGCAATATGTGAAAAAACTGGCCGCATTTGCCACATGTTTATTGGTAAGGATGTTATTAGGCGCTCTTTTATCCGTGAAGTGGCAATTGAGGGGCAAAATTGCAGTGCAAGCGAACATTGCCTAGCATTAGATTGTGAACTTAATAAAACACCCAAGGAACATCTAATGCATATGCTAGATATGCATGAGGATGAAGCCCTAGATGAAGAGACAGCCAATGTATGGGGTACCGAGAGTACGATTGACAGTTTACTCCTATTTGTCAAACAAGTTGAAACGATGATTGCTGAAGGTAAAGTTACTACTGAACAACCACAGACTGAAAAATAAGCAACATTATCAACAGTCGATTCATTTATAAAAACTAATCAATTGAATTTTCCCGGTATTCAATGGATGACTAGCGTAACTTCTTTGCCCTTCTGAATTAACTCAAGTAGAAGTAGGTATCAGGGTTTCGTTATTTTCTCATTTTGTTATCATTGGGGGTTTGCGAATTGTGTTCCAATATTATTTCTTCGCCTTCGGTTTCTCTTGTTTTTTTACGGCGTTTTAACAACCAAACAATAATAATAGCCAACAAAATAGCATCTACCGCATAAATGCCTCCCATTAGCCACCAGTTGGTGTTTTTTGCTGGCGAAAAAGACGAAGTTGATTTATCAATCAGTGTAGATGGTGGTGCACCCTGACTGCCCTCAACAGCTGTACTCTCCAAAACGGAGAAAGAGCCCAGTACGCCATTTACATTCACCAAATAGAGGCCTGGATT
>CP070729.1:556814-563260 GCA_020351185.1 Dehalococcoidia bacterium
GATTATACTAAAGAGGATTTTACAAAAGGCGATGAGAAATATGATGTCATCTTTGATGCTGTAGACAAGCTCTCTTCTTCAAGGGGCAAGAAGGCTCTAAAGGAAACCGGAATCTATCTTAACGTTAATAAGGATTCCAGCTCTGGGGGTAGCCCAAAGACTGAAGATTTAATCTTCTTAAAAGAGCTCATCGAGGCTAGCAAATTAACGACTGTTATCGACCGAACCTATCCCTTAGAAAAGATTGTTGAAGCTCATAGATACGTTGAAAAAGGGCATAAAAAGGGGCATGTAGTTATAACTGTGAAACACAGTGACAAAACATAACAATTGTAAGGAAAATAATATGAAATCACCTCGGCAGGGTAAGACAAGTGAAATTAGCAGCGACATTTTCATGATACTAGTGACTGTAGCTAATCTCATCTTCTTTGCCTTCTTCCATAGATATATTGCATGGTTCACCACTGAACCAGATGGAAGCGCTATACGGTTATCGATGCTAACCGATGAATATTTCATCTGGCTACCAATAGCCATTACAGCATCAATTTTAGCTATAGTGGCCTATAGTATAATGCTCTTTTATAGAAATGATCGGTTTCGTATGACTGCTGAGATAGTAGTCATTACTGCTGGTGTTGTTGTAGCTACGTCAATTGCATCCATATTTCCCTTTGATTTCAGCGTAATCCCTAATGCTACCTTAGTGAATGTATTGCCAGTAGTGGCAAGGGTATTATTTATTCTCTTGGCTATTTTCTATGGAGTCACTATATTAATAAAAGTTAAAAAACTAAAACAGTATTTAGCTGAGCAAGAGACCATATAAGTAATTATTATAATTACTAGTGAGTTGATGTTCTTATATAGGGCAGGGTTTAAGCTCTACCCCTTAGGGTAAGCTTAGTAGTAGACCTGAAAATGGCTCTTTGACATCTGCAGCTTGTAGCTTAACCTAATCCATAACTACCCACGAAGGGTTGGCATCATTATATGTATTATTTGTCAGTTGCACAACTTTGGAACCGTCCACATCCATCACGTATATTTCATTATCCCCGTCCCTATCTGAACTAAATATAATTTGTTGGTCGTCAGGAAGCCAATCGGGTGCCCCATCGTTTGCGGCATTATCGGTCAGTTTTATTAAATTAGAACCATCCATGTCCATAACATAGATCTCAAAATCACCGTCGAGGTCAGAGCGAAAAGCAATCTTTTCACCGTCGGGTGATGGTGCCGGAGTGCCATCCCACGCTGTGTTATCGGTAAGTTGCACCACATTAGCACCATTTGTGTCCATTGCATATATTTCGTAGTCACCATCACTACTTGAAATAAAGATTATTCGCTGTCCATCGGGTGACCATTTAGGGCTTCGGTCGGCTATTTCAATAGTATCGGTTAGTTTCATCACGTCGGCACCGTCTGCACCCATCGAATATATCTCGAAATCACCGTCACGGTTTGAGATAAATACTATGTGCTGACCATCGGGAGACCATGAAGGGTTATTATCACTTTCCGGATTATTTGTTAGTTGAGATACATTCAAACCACGCGCATCCATTGTGTAGATATCGGTATCACCATCCCGGTTTGAAAAAAAGACTATTCGGCGACTATACGCAGACCATGAAGAACCTCTGTCCTCCACCGTATTGTCTGTTAGTTTCACCACGTTAAAACCATCAGTAGCCATCATATAGATTTCGGTATCACCGTCGCGATCTGATTGAAAAACTATCTTTTCTTGGGGGAGCTCTACGGTCACGGTTTCGGTAATTGTTGCGGTCACAGTTTCTGTCGGCTCCGATAAGGTGGTTGTGGTTTTAACAATAGATGTTTCGGTGGTTGTAACGGATATTGTATCTCTTTGTAGGCTGGTAATCGTTTGAGTAACTGCTTCTCCTTTACAGGAATTAAAAAGAATTACGGCTAATAATATAGGACACAGTATTAAAAACAATCTCTTTGTCATAATACTCCTTTGTATTTTTTTGCATTATTATACTCGATATGAATAACAAATAAATATCCTTTTCCAGAATATCTATTACATAATTTCGCAGAGTTAAAGCTCTGCCTTTTTTTGTTGTTTCTTTTTCAAATCCAATAGCTACTATTTTTCGATTATTAACATTGACGACCGTATAATCTTGGTAACGTATGTTACTTACAATAAAAGCTTCGTAGTTTATGATAGATATCAGGTAAAGATATGTTATATTCCAAATCCAAGAAAGTTGTAATTTCTGTAATGCCTTTTGCGCTATCAGCTTTATTTGTTTTAACCGGGTGTCAGAGCAATCAGCAGCTCATCCCTGTTTATCGACCTGTTGAAGCACCGCCATTGGAAGTAACCCTTGACCAAGTATTATCTGATTATATTTCAGATGAAGAAACTGCTAATATCACATATGGGGGAAAGCGACTTTTATTTTCGAACATAGAGGTGGAGAGAATAAAGGTTAATAATATGGATGATTATGATATTCCAATTGTTCATATTGTGAGTAATGGGGTCGAATTCAAACCAAGATTCGAGTCAGATACGACCTTTATTAGAGAGGGGTTTGTATTGGATATTATCGGTGAAGTCGATGGCTGGTTTGGAGCAGCCAAACGGTATTTAGTCGTTAAGAATTGCTGGGTAAAGGTTGTTGAAGGTGATGCAGGATCAGCTTCTGATTGGGAGGATATTTATTAGCAGCACAACCTGTATTATGATGATACCCGACGGTAGGGCAGCTTTAAGGCTCTGCTTTTTTTATTTGAGTATTGACAATGCCAATAACAGACATTAGGCTTAAACTTGGCAAAATTACGGAGGCAGAAATGAGCAAACCTATTATTTTGGTTATATCGTTACTCGCAGCAGTTTTATTGGTGATTTCAACAGGTTGTACCGTAACTCAGGTAGAGGGTTCTGGGAATTTAACAAGCAAAACATTCGATAATGGTGATTTTACAAGAGTTGAAGCAGCTAATGGTATTCAATTAGAACTGAGTTTTTCCAGCAGTTACAGCATTAATATAACGGCTGATGATAACGTGATGGAATATATTGAAGTCAGAAAATCAGGTAACACCTTAAAGGTCAAACCCAAAGTAAATACCGCCTTCCGATCAGCTACGATGATAGCCAAGATAACAATGCCCCATCTCTTACAACTCGAGTTATCCGGTGGGTCTGAAGCATATATTACTGGTTTTCACTCTTCAGATGATTTATCTGTGAGGCTATCTGGTGGTAGTCGTATTAATGGTTTTATTACTCCCAGCGATATAACAGTGGCCAATGCCAATTTTGACTTATCAGGTGGCAGTCGAGTTAGATTAATTGGTTCAGTCGATGGCGGTGTTAGCATATATTGCTCCGGGGGCAGTCGTATAGAACTAGGGGATTTTTCTATGAACAATGCTGATGTTAACCTTAGCGGAGGTAGTCATGCCACCGTTAATGTAAGTGGTACTTTGAACGTTGATATTAGCGGTGGTTCCGAGATCATCTATATTGGCAACCCCAACATGGGTGATATCAATGTGGCTTGGGATTCATCCTTAATAAAACAATAAGATAATCATTTCAATCAATCTAAAAACTCAGGTGTTAGACTGTGCTTTTTATTATGAACCTATTAAATCCAATCGGTGTCATTATTAATCTTGGTTTTAGAATATGCAACTCGCAATACTTCATATTGAGAGCAATGAGATATTGGTTACATACTTTTAGATTGTTAGAGTAGAAAATGGAAATAATTTTAAAGGGGGTGTAATATTAAATATAGACGGAATATTCCAAATTATAAATTAGCAATGGTGATTTAAATACACAACAAGGAGGGTGAAACTTGAAAAGGTTTTCAATAATAATTTTAACAATAGTTGCTATTATTGCTGCTGGTAGTATTGTTGTTTCATGTGGCCAAGAAGTAACCCAAACAGTAACAAATACCTCAACTGTAACGAATACCACCACAACAGAGGTTACCAATACCAGCACACTGACATCCACTGTGACTACTACCTTATCACCTACTACTACACCTCCAGTGACCACAACCACTCCCGCAGTTGTCACTGCCGGTGAACTAGCCAGTTTTGGAGGCACACTTTATAACAAGAATTGCACTTACATACCGGATTGTCATGCCAGATTTGAAGGTGGTGGCGGCGATATCCAACTAAGTGGTGAGGCAATTAGCCCACTCGATAATGCGGAAACTGTCTATGGTGTCATCAGTAGTATTATGCACCTGGCTATAGGAGATTATCAAGAGGATGCACCCACTGCTGAGGAATATCTGCAAATCCTAGCCTATGTACTAATCGAGACTGAATTGATACAGCCCGGAGATCTTATGAGCCGAGAAACACTATCCAATATACTATTTGAATTGCCTTCACCAACAACTACACCTACCACAACAGCCACCACAGAACCAACTCAAACCACGACTACAACTACTACCTCAATAGTGGCAACCTGGGGTGAGTTAGCCGCAAGGGGCGTTCGATCCTTTGATATTTGTGCAGAATGTCATGGCGAAACCGGTGGCGGTGATTTTGGCCCAGAAATCATTGGTACAACCCTTCAATCCTTTGGGGATGCCTGGAGATTATATGCTTATATCAGTACCCAAATGCCATGGGATGGACCTGGCAGTTTATCAACTACAACCTACCAACGTATTCTGGCTTTTATGTTGACGGAGAGTGGATTTGTACAACCCGAAGCTCTTTTTGATGAGAATGAACTACCCAATATCCTCTTAATGGAAGACCTGGATATGTAAACTTGGAATCTCATTCTTGGAAGTCTTCATATGTTGTCATTTAATAAGGGGCAGGGTTTAGGCTCTGCTCCTCGTTTTGTGGTATCGAAAGTATAAACCCATTTTGAGATTGACAATACCAATATCGGAGAGTAAATTTAGCAGGATTATTACCTGAGGATTCATAGAAACAGGAGAAGTATGTTATGACTAAAGAGAAAATTCTAACTGCACATTGGAACAACCTGCTTACTCTAACATTAGGGCTTCCCACTCTGGCGTTTGGAGCCATAGCTTTATCAACTTCGGCATTGTCAGACTTTTGGTCCTTTATTGGAATCTTCATTCTGGGAGCGATTTATTGAACGGTTGTCGAACAGCATTCAAACATGCGGTTCGCATGGTTAAGAAAAAAATCAGGTAAACCTCTTCCGCCTAAACTAAGGATTACTCATCCTTTCAACATAATCTTTTTAGTCTACAATATCGGCGTTTACTGGACGCCCATAATACTCCCCTTCACTGGAGTAATCGACTACCGGACAGGTTTTATAGTGTTTTTCATAGTGATAATCATAAGGGGCATTGCCAATCTGGTAAGGAACAATATCCTCATGATTGAGCAAGCCGAGTTTTTCCCTCTGCGTTCCCCATAAGTAATTACGCACAGCTCGGGTAATTGTGATATTTAAGTAAATTAGGAGAAACTAATGAAAGCTGTTATATGCACTAAATATGGACCACCAGAGGTTCTTCAACTTAGAGAAGTGCCAAAACCTGTCCCTAGAGATAATGAAGTTCTGATTAAGATTCACGCGACATCTGTGCATATAGGTGATTTCAGACTTCGAAGTTTTACCGTTCCACCATTGTTTAGAATACCTTTTCGGTTATCTGTAGGTTTCAGAGGACCCAGAAAAAAAATATTAGGTTCGGAGCTGGCTGGAGAAATTGAGGCAGTTGGCAAAGATGTAAAGCGGTTAAAAAAAGGTGACCAAGTCTTTGGAGACGCAGGTGGTGTTCTAGGTACATATGCCGAGTATATATCTTTACCTGAAAAGACAGTGTTAGCAGAAAAACCATCCAATATGAGCTATGAAGAAGCTGCCGCTGGTCCTGTTTCGACGTTAGCAGCGTTGGATTTTCTTAAGAAGGGAGGGATTAAGAGCGGGCAAAAAGTCCTTATCAATGGGGCTTCTGGAGCGTTAGGTACTGCTGGGGTACAGTTGGCGAAATACTTTGGGGCAGAAGTTACTGGAGTATGTAGTACATCCAATATTGAATTGGTCAAATCTTTGGGAGCCAATAAAGTGATTGACTACACTAAAGAGAACTTCACTAAGAATAAACAGAAATATGACATTATATTCGATGCGGTGGGTAAGAGTTCGTTCTCACAATGTAAAGGTTTATTGAAACAGGGTGGAGTTTATCTTATGTCCGTCCCTTCCTTGGCAATCCTACTTCAGAATTTATGGACATCGATTATAGGTAGTAAAAAAGCAATACTTGTAAATCCAAAAAGTAAAACTGAGGATTTGAATTTTCTTAAAGAGCTTATCGAAGAAGGAAAACTAAAACCGGTTATAGATAGAACATATCCATTAGAGCAAATTGTCGAGGCCCACAGGTACGTTGATAAAGGGCATAAAAAGGGGAATG
>CP070729.1:563360-565688 GCA_020351185.1 Dehalococcoidia bacterium
GTATATATTAAATGTGACGTTCAAAAATTGCAGGTAATAAATTTGAAGTGGAGGATAGTCAATGTCTAAAGGCTTTTTTAAAAATGTTCACCGTGACGACCCTTATAAAAACTTTAAATTCAGGGTTATCATGGATGGGAAACCTGTCCTAGGCGTTAGTAAAATAAGTGCTTTGATGAGAAAAACAGAAGTTGTAAAACATCGAAAAGGAAGCGAAAATAGCACCGATCACAAATCGCCAGGACGTACCACATACGAAGGAATTACTATGGAAAGAGGGATGACTCATGATAGAGAATTTGAGAAGTGGGCAAATATGGTTCATCCTTATGCGGGGGACTCTGGGATTGATTTGGTCAATTACAAAAAGGAATTGACCCTCGAAGTGCTAAATGAAAAAGGACATGTTGCGTTTCGCTATTTTCTTCATGATTGTTGGGTTAGTGAGTATACAGCTATCCCCGAACTCGATGCCAATGCGAACGTTGTGGCTATTGAAAGTATCAAAATAGAACTGGAGGGTTGGGAACGCGATCAGGATACAAAAGAGCCTAATGAAGCAGATGATGTTCCAACCACCAGCTAAAAAAAACTGTATTGACAATGCATATATCGGGAAGTAGATTTGCTTGAAAGTATATAGCTGAACAATAGGAGGAGTTATGTTTAAGCGTCTGTTAAAACAAGATTGGGAAGTAATGGCTGTACTATTGGCAGCTCTTATTGCATTAATATTACATTTTTTACATATTACAGAATTTGATGTTCTAATGACTATTGCCATCGTATTATTAGCGATGTTCCTTATTAGAGATATTAAACGCGAGAGCCAAGCAAAACATTTTGCATCATTTGAAGACCATATAGACAATAGCCTAATAAAGATACAATCCTCTTTGACTCCTCCTGATGTTACCCTAATAGGACCGAGCAAATTACAGGCAGAAAGTATACAATTTGCCAAGAGAGGTAAAGGGCAAGTAACCTGTTTTAATATCTGTTTGCGTATGTATCAATCTCAGCATCCATTCGATATCATGCTACGCCCCTTCATAGAAAATACGGATATCACATCAATAGAATTCATACTTAACCCCAAAGAAAAAGAGAATTGGAATACCAATATTCTCCCAAAATTGTCTGTCTACGCAGGTCGTAAAAAGGTAAAGGAACCGACCTGGTGTAATCTGGAAGAGAACATATCTTTCATAATGGTTGAAACCGATACTGCGGGGAAGGCAGAAGCACTAGTTAGTTTCTGGGGTGAACCTTTCATGGCGAGAGGGGCTGAGTCTAATGTTCCACGTTACGTCCTATTTGTCAGGGAAGAATCGGAGCTTATTACAAGTCTAAAAGAGCATGAGCGTATATGTCGGTCGAAATAAAAAAGTAGCATATATGGCAATAGCAAGGGGCAAGGTTTAGGCTCTGTCCATTTATTTTGGTGTTGACAACATTTATATTGGGGGCTAGATTCTTGTAAGAGATTGGTAATAGATGTCATTTTATAATTAGTAAAACCAAAGTGTAGATACAACTGAATATTGCCTGGGTGGGTGGATGAGGCGAAGAATATAAGGGCACTAGTTCGCTTAATAAAAGTGTAGCTGGTGTCCTTTTTTACTTATTAGTAAGGGAGGTGGAAGCAGTGCACAAGACTTGGAAGCCCGTAGTTGGTGGTATTTTAAGTATTGTCAGTGGAGCAGTTTTTATTGTTGCTGGCATTCTCATTCTGACAGCAGAATGGGAAGAGGCTCCTCTAATCGCACTTGCTTTCGGCTCAGCTACTTTATTCGTTGGCAGTATTATGCCAATAGTTGGGGGCATATTCGCACTTAAAAGAAAATTGTGGATACTCGCATTATTGGGTTCTATCTTTACCTTATTAGGATTTCCTTTCACTGGTATTCCCACATTAGTATTGATACTAATGTCAAAAGATGAGTTTGAGTAAGAATGGGAGAAT
The DNA here is from genome assembly GCA_020351185.1 of Dehalococcoidia bacterium. Lineage (GTDB taxonomy): Bacteria > Chloroflexota > Dehalococcoidia > Dehalococcoidales. The sequence goes on from CP070729.1 coordinate 565,327, forward strand.
ACTATTAAAGGTAGAAAACCACAAGGTAATATTAAAAATGAGTGAAGATAACAAGAAAAAACGAATATATCTTGTAGTAGGCTTAGGCGTGCTGGCCTGTAGCATATTACTTGGTTACATATCGATATATATTTCATTTGGGGAATATGATATCAGTAGGTCAACCATAATTAACATGCTTATTACTAGCGGGATTCTTTTTGTCGTCGGTATTATTATTTTATCGCTTTGGGCAGTTAGAAAGAAACCAGATGCACAAACCAGTGATGATTCTAACTAGGAAGAAGGTGAAGGATAGTGGGCAGGGCTTAGGCTCTGCCCCGTCTTTTATTAGGTATTGACAACACCTATATCGGGGAGTA
>CP070729.1:565788-592876 GCA_020351185.1 Dehalococcoidia bacterium
TCCCATTCACTGGGACTTAATAAATCAACCTTGTCCTGTTCCACCGGTAAGTGAAGGGGTAGTTGGGCATTCATTGGTCGATAGCGGAGGCCAATTTCCCACTTTGCTTTCCTACGGTTAGGCTCAATGCAGTCGAAGGCACCGGCCCCAGCCAGGTTAAGAGCCACTTCTTCAAGTACACCAGTGCGTTCTAAGAAATCTCCGATATCAGTAAAATGGCTTGTGTTTTGTGCTTTTTCTATTGCTCTAGCCGAAGTACTGCCTAATCCTTGCACCTGTAGGAAGCCGAGACGGAGTGATCCGTCCTCTATTTTACATTTAGACTGGCTCTTATTTATATCGGGATTAAGTACTCGTATACCATGCCTTTTGGCATCTTCTTTCAATGTTTCCAAGTTGTAAAAACCCATTGGTTGTTGGTTGAATATGGCTGTGAAGAACTGCAGTGGGTAATAGTACTTCAACCAGGCTGCTTGGTAGGCTGTCAAACCAAAGGCAAAAGCATGAGACTCGGGGAACATGTACAATCCATTAAATTTGTTGAATATCCTCTCCGCTACATCTTTAGAAACACTCCTAAGCCTTGCCCTGGTTATAAACTGTTGCCGATACTGCTTGATGATCGCCTCATTATGTCTGCGTCCGAAAGACCGGCGTAAGCGATCGGCTTCGCTGGGAGCAAATCCTGCTACATCAATCGCTAGTTGGTTGACTTGGTCCTGGAAAAGAACAACGCCCAGTGTCCGTTCAAGTGCCCGCTTTTCTAGAGGATGATCGTAGATAACAGGCTTTCTCTTACTGCGTCGGGCTAGATACTCCTGTACACCGTTGTTGACACCAACACCCGGACGTACTGCCCCCACTTCATGGGCCATGTCCAGCAGATTACGTGGCTTGAGTCGGGTTATGGTCTGCATTTGGGCGGCTGACTCTACCTGAAATATACCAATTGTATCGCCGGAACAAAGCATATCGTAAACTCGATCGTCCTCAAAATCGATTCGGGAAAGATCGATGCAATCACCAATATTTTCTTTGATGAGCCTAGTAGCCTCTTGGAGCTGAGAAAGTGCCCCTAAGGCCAGAAAATCTATCTTAACGAAACCAGCATCATCGATACTGTCCTTATCCCACTGGCATATATAACGCCCCTCAATGGCACCCGGCTGTACTGGCACGATGTCAACAAGTGGTTTGGATGAAAGAATCATACCACCTGGGTGTTGCCCCATATATTTGGGGAAGCCGTCAAGTTCGACAGCCAAGAATATAAAATCGCTCCAGACTGGGATATCTAGCTTGTCTTTATAATTGGGCATCCGCTGCATCTTCTCCTTTAGCTTGCGAGCACTACCCCAGTCGGCTTGCTTGGCAAGCTGATCAATCTCGGTTGTTGGTAGCCCCAGTGCTTTGCCTAAGTCACGCACAACTCCTTTAATCTGGTAGGTGGCGATAGTACCGGCAAGGGCGGCATGCTGCCAGCCCCATTTCTGGTGGGTGCGTAGTATAAGGTCTTCTCGTATGCTGCGTGGGAAGTCGAGATCGATATCTGGTACGTTTGTCAATACATCATCTGGTAAAAAACGTTCGAGTGATAGTTCGTATTTTAGGGGATCGATATGAGAAAGACCGATAAGATATCCAACTAGCAATGCTACCGAGGAGCCACGTCCACGTCCCGGTGGATTTTCCTCGAGAGCTATAGAAGCATCACTCAAGCCTTGCTCTATCATCACCTCCTGCCCCAGTTTGATGACCTCGTGGTACATCAGAAGGAAGCCGGCCAAGTTGTACCTCTTAATCAATTGCAACTCTCTCTCCAGCCGCTGACGGACCTTTTTATTAATTGAGCCATAGCGGCGTTTGGCCGCCTCACAGCAAAGCTTCTCTAGATAACTCTGTGGTGTATATCCTGCTGGCGCTGGGTATTCAGGGAAGGTATAGTCTGTGTCACTGGCTAGATCGAAGTGGCAACGCTCGGCTACTCTGATGGTATTGACAATTGCATGTGGGTAATCCCGAAAGAGGGTTTCTATCTTTTCTTTGGGATACATGTAGAACTCAGAGTTAGGCCGGCGTTCTCGATGGGTTTCCTCTAGACTTTTGCAGTTACGAATGGCTACTAGACAGTCTTGAAGCCTGTGGCGCTCCCGGATATGGTAATGGACGTTACCGGTAGCTATTACTCGTGCCCCGGTTTCATTCGACAATGCCAGTAGGTCCTCCATCCGTCTTCTATCACCATAGATCAGCTTATTATGCAATTCTATATAATAATTTTCTTCTCCGAACCAATCCATATAACAATAAACGAGCTTTTTAGCTTCGTCGAAATATGAAGCCTCTACCAGGTGGGAGAGCTCCCCTTGTGGACAGCCGGAGAGAACAATCAGACCCTTAGCATGCTCCGGCAGTAGTTTGGATGGTAATTCGGGTTGGTTGCGCTCGCCATTTAGGTGGGCTGCTGTGATAAGACGGCAGAGGTTAGTGTATCCTTGGCGATTCCTTGCCAGCAGGGTGAGGTGTGGGCCACCTGTGAGTGTTAGTTCCACCCCAATGATACCCTTTATATTGAGTGATTTACACAGCTGGGCGAAGCACATCGCACCGCAGAGGTTATTATGGTCGGTGAGAGCTAAGGAATGATAACCGAGATCACTGGCATTTAGCACCAGATCTTCAAGCGAAGAAGCACCGTCATGGAAGGAATAATAGCTGTGGCAATGGAGTTCGGCGTATTGCATTATACTCTCCCTAGTACAATTGTCGGTACCAGCTAGCGGCAACAAGGTCTCTGTAGAGCATCATCTGCTGGCCTGAATCCAGATGGACATCGTAGTAGATGCGTGAAACCGGCTTGCTACGCCACCACTCATCGTCAATGCGCCAGTAATCTTCAATTGCAGTTATAACGTGCCATTCTGGCAGTCCGACTTTTATCGGAAAACCGGCTTTATCTTCTTTAACCAGCACTGGTTCTGGATTATTTATCGATTTGTATGTGCCAGTATGTAGCGCCTTTCTGGTATTCTTGACCACGGTTCCATTTCCTGTATTTTGTAGACCTGTGGATTGCCCAGCCTGAGCTCCAACTGTCGTATATCCTCCATAAGGTGGTCTTGTGCTCTGGCTCTGGGCAGAAGATTGCCCTGACGTCCACGTGGGTATCCGAGGCGAGTAACGCGAAACCCCACATGTTCTACAGGACCTTGCTGTGGGTAGTCTTCAAGTAGTCGCTTGATGCGCTTCGTTACACTTTTTATATCTATCGCAGGTTCTTTAAAGCGAATTGTTCGCTCCCAATGCACTGCGCTCCAGCTGCGGGTCCATATATCTACGCTATAGATACCTAATCTAAGGCGACTAATATTGATAAAAGCCTTGGTCAAAAGCGATTCAAGCTCCGTCAATATAGCCTCCAGAGATGTAGTCACCGATGGCAGTGCTGCATTTCCATTGATAGCTCTCGTCATTATCCGTGGAACAAGTGGCGTATCATCCCGACCTCGAGCGAGATTATATAGCTTCTTGCCCTCCATGCCGAACTGAGACAACAAAGGACCGAGGGGCAACACGGATAGCTGGCCTAGCGTGTGCAGGCCGAAGTCACGCAGTTTCTGGTGGCTCTTTATAGAAACCGGTAATACATCGCAGGGAAGATCTTTGAGGAAAGCTGCAGTATTGCCTGCAAGGATTCGATGCCTACCTTGCGGACAACTAAACGCTGCAAGATAGGCCAGGAACTTGTTGTACGCCAGGCCAATTTGAGGTTTAAATATGTTGGGTATAATATCAAACACAGCATTAATAATAGCCCTGTAATCTGGGAATATGAGCTGTAAACCTTCTAAGCTTATAAAAATGTTTCTAGACTCATCGCCTTCTATTAGGGGGCTGATTCCCTCCAGTGCATCTAGCAGTTTAGTGAAAATTGAACGGTAGTAGGGTATATCAGCGGATATCAAATTAGCATTACTGTAATGCGAGAGAGCATGTTGAAGTGACATATCCTGCTGCAGGCCATCTAGCTCTGGGGAGTAGTCCAGCACCAGTTTCTTTGAACCGGTAGTATAAGTTACTAATACTGGATGTCCTGCAAGGGGCGGTTGCCTTAAAATTTCACAGCACAAGGGAAAATGTGGCAATAAAACACACAATATCTTCATAATTTACTCCAGAATAATCATTTTATAGAACATATGTTCTATTGTCAAGGGTTTTAAAGATTTTATTTCCCTTCTAATTCACGGTCTAGAATTTCTAAGAGACTATCACGGCGATAATTGACTTGAGGGATTGAATAATTCACAAGTAATTGGTGATTTTTGTCATATAAAGTGTGCTACTAATTGATATAATTAGTAGCAGGCTGCGTATCTAGTAGGGCCGTTTGTGGATTGAGTACGAAGAGTCAACATTCTGCCTATAGATAATAGCATCAACGTAGATATACCAAAAAGTTAATTATGACTAATAAGATTGTTAGAAAGATAGTATTTATTGATGAGGGGCGGTGTAATGGTTGTGGGCTGTGTATTCCAGCATGCGCTGAGGGTGCACTGCAGGTTATTAACGGGAAGGCTAAACTTGTCGGTGATATTTATTGTGATGGATTAGGTGCTTGCATTGGTCATTGCCCTAATGGTGCCATTGAGATAGGAGAGAGGGAAGCTGAGCAATTTGATGAAGTGGCGGCCACAATCCATTTGAAGAGAGCTGGACAAGAAACCGGAAGCAGTGCTTTGTCCTCTTCTGGAATATATTCAAACACTAAAGGGCTTGTTAGCGAGCCAAACAGTTGCCCTGCTATGAAACAATCAATACGTAATTTACCAAATCGAAGACAATGGCCTATACAGTTAGCTTTAGTTTCGCCAGAAGCATCATTTTTAAAGCAAGCTGATATACTCTTGGTGGCCGATTGTGTTCCTTTTTGTTATGAAAATTTTCATCGGGATTTTCTCAAGGAAAATATTTTGCTCGTATCTTGTCCCAAACTAGATGACTTCCAGTCTCAATTATATAGGTTGACTGATATAGTAAAAAAATCGGGTGTTAAAAGCATCAAAGTAATACATATGGATATACCTTGTTGTTCAGGACTGATGTATATGGCCAAGCAGGCTATATCTAAAAGCGGCAAAGATGTTCTCCTGGAAGAGGTTACCATAACAAGTAACTAGAGATACTTCCAGTTTTTATTCCTCCATTTTCTAAGTAATAAGAATTCGATATGATAACAGGTAGAACTGATAGGTCGTTTCATTGTTGTTTATTCAAATAATAACCCTGGAATCCGTTATTAGATACCAGGGTTATTCGTTATAAAACATTAGTTGTTATTTTATAGTGATAACCAGTTCCAGGGTCCATTCGGCTTTCTCACCACCTGCCCAAGGTCTATCATATTGAAAGTCAAGCGTTGTGTTACCCGGTTTATTAGTGCTGAAAACCCACACTTCTTTTCCCGCAGCGCCTACAATATCCCCTTCTTCGGGTGGAACATTTTCATTTTCAGTTTGGGTAAGTATCTTGTGCTCGATTTGAGTGAGCATACCAAGATCACCAATCACCGCATCTTCATTCCAGCTAAAACCAGTGGTCGGGTTGGACCCTAAGGTTACCACTAAGGCTCCTGGGTGGGTTATTTCTACTTGTTTGGTGATATGTTTTTGAATACTAAACTCGTCGACGGAGATTTCTGCATTGATAGTAGGCTGGTTTTCATCCCTTGGTGGTAAATCTTGGGATTGAGAATCTTTCGTAATCGCTATTTTGAATGCTTCGACCTGAGCCGGATAAGATTCCATTACTGGTCCTGCAAACCATATATCTAATTCTTGACCTTCGCTGAAACTTGCGAAAGTGGTTGCTTGTGAATCACCATTACTGTCCATAAAAATAAGGGTGTTATTAGTAACCGTGATCACAAATTTATCAGAAGTATTGTTGTCGGGTGCATTTACCATTAATTGACCTGGTATTTGTCCTTCAAGTGATATTACACTATCTATCCAGGCCGTTATATCAGCCCCTTCTTCAGCACTTGCGCTTGAACAACCTCCTATTGCCCCTAGGCTGCCTATTATCAGAACCATACCCAGAATAAAACTTTTGTTCCCCATAATTCTAACTCTCTCCCTTCAGGTTAATTGTCCTCCTTTATTTTAGAACGCTTTTTTTGTTTAGAAGTTAGGTAAAAAAAGTAATTTTCCTATTTATTATTTTGTTTGTAAAATCTGATTTCCATTTCCTCCAATTGCTTTATAGAGTTTGTCACAGTCATCCATGTGTCTAAAACTTATAGAGTGAAGGGCGTAGGTTGGTTTTTAGAAGATAATTTGTAATATCGCAATCAAGCTTGTTTGACATTTTATGAAAATTCACCATATCATAACCCAATAAATTGGTGCTTTGTATATTGGCTAAGTTACTTGATGTCAGGAGTTTTTAAGCTTTGCGTTTTTCTGAGATGCTAAGTGCAACCTTTACCAATGGATTAGCTATTTTTTTCTACCTTCTTTTTCATTCGATTTACGACATAAGAGTAAAAGGCTTAAGCAATTACAAACCATCTCCTTCAACAATAATAACCATTAACCACAAGAGGGATCTTGATGTTCCCATTGTGGGCTCAATATTACAAATACAAAAGTTATTCTTTAATAACAAACTCCGTCTCTACTATATTGCCAGAGATGACCTTTTCCATCCAGGATTTCTGACCTCACATTTCCCAATATTTGGTATTACTGGCAGGTTGATACATAAAATAAACCTTACTCCGATTATGAGAGCACTCCGGGCTTATCCAATGGGTCATATAACAAGAAACAGAATCGGTTATTTAGTGCGCGAGATGGCTCAGATAGATGATAAATTACAATTAAATAATGTATTTAAACCATCAGGACTTGTAACTCTTTCCAATCTTTTAGGTGGTAAGGAACTTAGTGAACTTGCCGGAGTTAGCGTATCCAATTTTTTGGATTATCGTTATAGTGTATTGTTCCAAAAGACGACTGATGTGAACATATTAAGAGATGAATGGTTAAAACCCATTAGGCGAAAAACATTAGATCAAATAAAAAAACAGCTCACTTTGTTTACCAATATACTTAATAAAGGCGATATATGCCTGCTAGCACCGGAGGGTGGACTATCAACTGACGGACGTTTTTGGCCAGTACGCAGTGGACTATACCGTCTAGTATCGAATACGATTAGAGATGTAAAGATTCTCCCCATAAATACTACCTATGACTTCATGACTCAAGGTCGCATGCAGATTTATATTAACATAGGTAAAGAGATGACTGGTTTAAAGCAATGGGACAAAACCAAGCTAGAGAAACAAGTCCAGATGAATTTAACTAGTTTAACAACAGTTACTATGGGGCAAATAGGAAGCAGTGCAATCATCGGCTTACTTGGGGAAAAACACCGATCGTTTAAGGAAAGTGAACTTTTTAATATTATTTCAACGAAAATGAAAGAAATAAATGCTCGTGGAATTCATGTTGATAAAAGATTGTTGTTTAAAAAGTCTTTAAATTGGAGATATCGTGATTTTTTAAAATTCTGCATTAAGAGAAAGATTATTATTCCTGAGCCGAATGAAAGTTCATTTCAAATTTCAACTAAAGTGGAGAATAATCCAAACGGTAGGTTTAACGAAAATCCTGTTGGATATAGCGCCAATGAATTACGAAGTATATTTCAGTTTTAATTCAAATGATAGCTGCAAACAGAAAACTTAAAGGCACTAATTATGCGAGGCGCATTATCTGGTTTAAATGAAAGCAAACTTCGAATCCGCACATATTAGTGACTATTCCAAACCTTTTGGTGGTATTGACTATATCAAGATTACCCTTTTCGGTTTGGGAACGAACGCAATATGGCAGTGCTTGCATATAGTTATAATACCCATACTTGTTCTAGATTTTGTACCTGAATCACAGAAAAATACCTATCTGGGGTTACTCACCCTTTGTGGACTCTTTCTAGCCATGATTACCCAACCTATTGTTGGCGCCTTAAGTGATAGACATGGTTTCTATTGGGGTAAGGCGTCCCTATATACTCTTTGGAGGAATCGTAGCCCTGTTTTTATTAGCGGTGATGGGTTGGGCCCAGAGTTATATCATGTTACTCCTTGCTTATTGTCTTTTTCAGATTGCCATGAATTCTGCCTATGTTGCTTATCAGGCTTTCATTCCGGATATGGTTGATAGTAAAAGGCGAGGTATGGCTTCGGGTACCAAGGGTTTAATGGAAATGTTAGGCATAGTCGTCTTCATATACCCTGTTTCTATATTAATGGATCGATATTTTTCAAATGGAGACAGAATTTGGATAGGTGGTTCGCTAGGAATACTTGCCCTGGTACTATTAGTTACACTGCTACTCACACTAATTCTTGTTCGGGAAAAACCAAGTGGATTTCATGAGCTAAATTCTTTAAAAAAGACTTTAATAAACACTTTTAAGATTGATACATCTAAAAACCGCTCATTTATCTGGTTTTTAATATCTAGAATGCTCGTTTTTATCGCATTTACAACATTACAGCAGTTTTCATTTAATTTTCTAACTGATGTTACGGGTGTCACTAATCCTGCTGAAGCAACTGCCCAATTCTCTATAATAGGCGTTATCGGTATATTAGTAATAATCTGGCCGGCCGGACGTATTACAGACAGAATTGGCAGAAAGCCAGTAACTATAACAGCCTGTTTCATAGGTACAATAGGTATTACCCTGATACTTTTTTCACATGATTTAAGCACCATTCTTGTAGCTAGTGGGTTTATTGGGTTGGCTGTTGGTTCTTTTTATAGTGCTAATTGGGCTTTAGCTACTGATCTGGTACCTAAAAACCAGGAAGCACATTATTTGGGACTCGTCAATATAGCTACTGCTGGAGGTGCCGTTATTGCCCGCTTAATAGGTCCTGTTATTGATATTTTGAACAGCCATTATGCTGGGTGGGGTTATAGAGCCATGCTTTTATCATGTGTTGTATATCTTATAGCTGGGTCATTACTGATACTTAAAGTAAACAAAAAATAAGACGCGTAGTCTGATCCTATATTAGGGTATCCAAAGTCGTTAGTTTCGTTTGGGATAAATTTATCAGGACTATCTTTATGCGGGATTATACTAGTTGTCTTCTGTTACCAAAGATGATACTAAAGATAAAACCTGTCACCAAGTAGATTGCCATAGCTAAAGAGGTAAGGCTGGTATCTGGATTCTCTAGTTCAAATGGAAGTCGATCAATATGTTCCAAAGGAACAAATCCCTCTATAAAAAGCTCATATCCGCCGTAAACGGTGGCAATACTATCACCAGCGGTAGAGAGCATAAACCAATGAGGAGTATCGGTTAGCATAAGTACCGTATCGACTATAGGAGAGATCACCATCAGGAAGACAAGCGTTATTACGGTTGCTCCCATACCACCCTTTGAAAGAGCACTAAAAAAGAACGTGATAGAGATTACACTTCCACCATATAGTAATGCCATACCATAGGACTCTAGGGTTTCAATTGGTATACTACCATAGATTGAAAGTAGTGAAATAGCAACGATTGAATAACCAAAGGTAATGAGTAAAGTTACAGCAGCAGTGCTTGAGATATACTTGCCTATTACAAGTGTTGTTCGTTTAACCGGATTTGTAAACAAGATATACCCTGTCTTGCTTTCAAATTCGCCAGCAATAGCATCCCCCGAAAAGAATACGGCTCCAATAGCAGCTAAAGCTGGACCTACAGTTAGAATAGCTGCCATTGCCATCACATTATCAGGATAACCACCCTGTAGAGCTGGTAACAGTATTAAAACCGCTACTTCGGTAAACAGAGTTAATGCCAAAATAACATAGAGACGCCTGCGCCGGATATGCTTAAGAAATTCATAACCAATAACCACCCTCAATTTCTCAAATTCAATCAAGAAACTCCTCCCGTAAGTTCAAGATAGGCATTTTCAAGTGAATTGTATTGCTTTTCCAATTCGGCAATGTTACTATAGACCATTAATTTTCCATGGTCGATCACGGCTACTTGACTACATATTTGGGTTACCTCCGTGAGCTGATGTGAAGCAAAAAATACCGTTTTGTCCTTACCGACATCTTCTAGTATTTCGCGGAATTCAACCACACCTCGAGGGTCAAGGCCGAGACCAGGTTCATCTAGTATCAGAATAGGTGGATCATGAAGCAGAGTTTGTGCTAGTGCTAAACGCTGTTTCATTCCCCTTGAGAACTTCTCTATCTTAACAGTTATCCACTTCTCTAATCCGACAAGTGTAATTACCTCTACTATTCTGTTTTTCAGAGTAACTGTTTGCATACCTCGCAATCTACCAAGGTATTTTAATGTTTCTTCGGGTGTTAGGAATGGATAAAACTCGGGCGTCTCTACGATAGCGCCAATATTCGAAAGTGCTTGCTCTGGTTTTTCAGCAACGTTTTGACCATTTATAATGACCCTACCAGAAGAGGATCTTATCAGACCGCATAAAATCTTCAGTGTCGTGCTTTTTCCGGCTCCATTTGGACCGAGGAGTCCGATATTCTCATTCTGCTTTACTTTAAGAGAAAGATTATCTAGGGCTAGGAAATGGTTATAATATTTGCTGAGATTTTCGATGACGATTGGTTCATCCATTTCATTTTACAGTGTAACCGTATTTAGCATCCGATTTCAAGTAAATTATACAGTTAGGTTATTTGGATGTACCAAGAAAATAAACTAATTCTTTAAACGGTGGAGGTAAGTATTGTCTGTCTCTCTTGTTTTATTTTTTATGTAGATGAAGTAGTTAGCTATTTGAACCTAGTAATTTCTCCTTTAAGCGCTTCAGATTAAACACATCTTCCTTATTGTATTCGAGAAGGGTTTTCAAAGCTTCTTCATCGTAGTCATTAACATATCTCCACCATAATCTTACAGCCTCGTGTCCATCTACCTCTATTAATCTTCGCTCTATACCCAATTGACGCTCAACACTTTTAAAACCACCATATAGATTTCTATTCCAACAATCATACATCAGGTCGCAATGTTTAAATAACTCAGCCAAGTTAACTCCAACTTTATAATCAATAAACGGCAGATCGAATCTACTACCATTATAAGTGTGAATAACATCTACACCTTCAAGGATCTCCAGTATTTTATTTGCTGTAGCTTCATCACCAACTAATTGAATAAACTTCTCATCCTCACCTTTACATAGATAAATGCCTATCACCGTGATTTTACTATCCCAGGGGGAAAGCCCAGTTGTTTCAATATCTAAATATGCTTCAAAGCAAGGTGTCATCTTGTTATCCCAATTTGACCGTTTGGATGATAATTATATCATCCAAACGTGCCTAAACTGAATAGTAGCTTATATTCAATGTATGCAAAAGGTATGAGTTCTATTCATCTTGCCATTCAATTATGGAAGTGGACCAGATGCGGGTGATAGACGTTTCCAACGTTCTTTGGCGGAGTGTTGGTACGTTTATAGTAGCTATAACTCGGTTATAGAATACCTGTAAGAAAGGACATCTTTTTCGTAATTGAAGCAATGTCTGGTGTGGACCTCCGTAGACAATATAGTCAATATTATCAGTATGGTTTGCGAAATGTTCCTGTATGTGGAGACATACCCGGTCGAGGAATTCCCTGATTTGGTGTTCCCGGCGTCGTTGAAATCTTTGTTGGGATGAACCGCCTTTTTTGTGTCGTCCATGAATAAGGCCAGTTCCAACCTTGCTGGAAATCAGTTCTTCGCCCCGACATATGCCAATCGCATAGGATCCAAGATGTAGCAATAACAATCCGATAACGTAATCGCAGGTAACTAGTTCACGTAGGGGATGGGTAGTGTAACCGGTAAATATTTGCTGATCTTTAAGGGGAAATGGCGGTAAAACCAAATACTTGCCTTTGTTACCCCAATAGAGAGCGGCACCATTTTGTGAGCTAATTATAAGTTGGCTAAGGTTAGTGGGAAGAGGGTGTATCCTGATACTACTTAAGGAATATTCGATTTCCGGGCTTGGCAAACCACGCGGTAAATATATTGAAAATGCGCTAGGTTCATTGAACTGTTCGATATTGCTTAGGAAATTGACCATCTTAGGTCTACGCAGGGCGAACCTTTTTGATGCTAAAGCCACTTCTCCCAATCCTTCACAATATCTCGGTACATCCATTATAAACGGACTATTGTTGCACCATCGCTATTCCGGTTTTTCCCTACACTTTCGAACGACTTTACCAATGGATGGCTACTCAGAAAATCTCTGACAATCTGACGCACCGTGCCTGTTCCAATTCCATGGATAATCTGTACTTCACTACGATTCGCTATAGCAGCATCGTTTAAAAAACCATCAAGCAAGATCTCTACCTCATCAGCTCTTTTACCGCGCAGGTCGAGTTTGCTGCTGATCGCTCTTCCTTCAGGTATTACTACATTACTCTGAATTATAGGTTGCTGGTTGATTTTCCATTGAGCTTTTTCTAAAATATCCATTTTCAATTTAAGTGTTAGCTGTCCAGTTTGAACTTCAACTTGTTGTTTTTTCTCTTGGATAGAAAGCACTTTGCCATATAGATCGAATTTGTCAATGTATACCGTATCACCAACTGCAATCGGTTTCTTACTTTCCAGTCTTTTAGTTTTTGGTTTTTGTAGTTGATTATCTAGCTGTGCGCTAACTTCATCGAGGGATCTCCTAGCTTTATTGATTGCCTCCCTCGACCGCTGTTTACGTAAATCTAAATCTGCTTGATGTATTTGTTTATATAGATCACTGGCTGCTAGTACTACTTTATCTCTAGCATCTTGAATGATTCTCTGTTCCTCGCTTTTAATTTTTTCAAGTAGTTTTTCCACCTCGGTGTTATGTGCTTGAGCGTTACTACTTGCTCTTTCCATGACTAATCTCGTTTCTAAGATCTTCTCTTTTTCAGCAGCGATGTCGTTAAGCATACACTCCAAATCAAGTGAATCCTGCGACAGCATGGATTTAGCTTTCTCAATGATATCTAATGGTATACCCAGACGTTCTGCCGTAGCCATAGCATTGCTACCACCTGGTATTCCCAGGATCATATGATATGTCGGTGCAAGGGTAATTGGATCAAAATCAAAAGAGGCATTCTGTATTCCATGTGTAGTGTGAGCAAATGCTTTCAGATCCGCGAAATGGCTAGTGGCTACCGTCAATGTTTTGGTTGAAAGAAAGTAAAATAGTATAGCCCGAGCTAAAGCAGAACCTTCTGCAGGATCAGTACTCGTACCTAATTCGTCGAGAAGAACCAAACTTCTTTTTGTAGAATTACTGATAATGCGAACTATGTTTCCCATGTGCCAGCTGAAACTGGAAAGAGTCTTTTCAATACTCTGCTCATCACCAATGTCAGCAAAAATATTGTCAAAAACTGGTATTTGTGTCTCAGGAGAGACTGGGATCGGGATACCTGCTTGCGTCATTGAACTTAAAAGACCAATGGTTTTTAAGGCTACCGTTTTACCACCGGTATTAGGTCCGGTAATAACAAGAATAGAAAAATCTTTGCCTATCTCAACAGAAAGGGGAACGGCCTTACTCCCGAGGAGTGGATGCTTGGCATTGACCAATTTTAAAAAGATATCGGAATTGGATTGATAAGCTTCCTTTAGTGGATTTATCAGGTGGGGCTCAATAGCTTTGATGTTGTTCGCATAACGGGCTTTAGCTAAGATCATATCCAATTCGGCAAGTAGGGAGAGATTGTTTAAAATAACAGTTTCTTTTTCTCCAACTGCTATACTCAACTTACGAAGAATACGTTCGACTTCAATCTTTTCTTCAGTTTGTAGCTCGCGAAGCGTATTACCCAGATCTACTGTTGACATAGGTTCGACATAAATGGAAGCCCCTGTATTTGAAACGTCATGGGTAATCCCTTTAATTTCCCGGCGGCATTCTACCTTCACTGGTAAAACATATCGCCCATGGCGTTCACGTATTATTGGATCCTGCATAATCTTGCGTCCACGAGGTGAGTTGAGTATGCTTTCGAGCCTTTTTAGAAGGACATCTCGAGTTTCATTGATTTGCAGTCTGATTGTCTTTAAGTTATGGGATGCTTGATCTAATACCTCCCCTTTTGTCGATATACAGCGAGTAATATCCTTTTCTATTTGTGCAAGATTTTCGATCCCTTTAGCAACATGCCAAATTGACTTAACTTCTTTCGAGATCTTTTTCAGATTGCTGTGTATCCCACGTGCGACCGTAAGCGTCTGCAGTATTTCGATAAGCTTCTTAGGTTCGAGTATTTTCCCTTTGGCTGCGAACTTGACATCCTGTTGGATGTCATATGCTCCACTAATATCAAAGTCATAATCTAATGACAATAGAAATCGTGCTTCTCTGGATTGTTCCAGGAGCAAAGAGATCACTTCGAAATCACTAATGGGCTTTAGACTAAGAAATAGACTTTTACTAACGGGGAATGAAGCATATTCGGAGAGCATCTTTTGTATCACGGGAAATTCAAGTATTTCTAGGCTTTTTTCATCCATTAACGATTGTTGCATAAAATTTACTACCCTATTCTACATCACCTTATAAATGGTTATATGCCATAGATATTGATTTTGTAAATATTGCAAAAAACAAAATTAGGAATATGTTAAGTTATCAATTAAAATTATGAAAGACTCAGTTACGTATTATATATGCTAAAATAAACTCCTCCATCTTTGGTGGATCATTCCAAATCTGCTTTACTATTATTTCTCCATCACTGCGGATAAGATAGGCCATATTGGGTCCTTGGCCGTAGGTACACCAGATCGGATTATCCATTTCGTCAACTAAAACAGGACATTCTATACCCTGTTCTTTGATAGTCTTCTGAGCCAGAACTAGCCTTTCATCGTAGGTCTGTGGTTGGAATATTGAATTTCCTTCCTGATCCTTGCTATAGGATAAAGGCCATTCCTTATCTGAATAAGGGCTTATCGAACCACTAGGATGGGGTTCGATAATATAAACAATAACGACATGTAATTCTTCACTATATTTTGAATACAATTCATTGTTGTCAGCACACGTGCGTCGGAAGGGTGGTCAAGTAAAAGAACCCAGAATCAAAACGACTGGTTTTTCGCCTAGCAATTTAGAAAGTGTAACCTCATTGCCAAAGGTATCCTTTAATGTAAAATCAATTGCTATCGTTCCAACTTCTAATCCTTCGAATCTGTACGAATCTCTCGTGTCTGCTATTTTCGGTTCACAGTTTCTCTTTAAATTCTCTGGGGACTGTAGAACTGGAGAGTCCAAAAGTATGGTTGTAGATGCTACGTTTTCCTTAGGGAATTGAGAATGCGTATTCGCCACCTGTCCTGAATCAGAACAAGCTGGTAAAAAAAATAATATAATTATGAGCGTAACAGTAAATGTGTGAAGTATCGACACAACATACAGTCTAGCATGAGCTATGTTAGTTGTTCCATAGTAATATAATCTAGCTATTACGGGATATGGGTAGTGAAATTAGATAGTGGATTGATGGATAATGCCCAATTCTGTAAGTAATTCCTTAACAAGTAAATAAAATGCAGGTTCTGCTATCATTCCTTGATTACGGGGACGCGGCAAATCAATCCTTAATTTACTTTTAATTTCACCTGGTTGGTTACTTAATACAATCACTCGGTCGGCAAGAAATACTGCTTCCTCAACATCATGGGTGATGAACATGACTGTTCGTCCATATTCATGCCAGACTCTCAGTAACCAATTTTGAAGCTCCCTGCGAGTTAAAGCATCCAATGCTCCAAATGGTTCATCCAGCAGTAGAGTTGAGCGTCCCATAAGCCATGTTCTGAGGAGAGCAGCACGCTGGCGCATGCCCCCAGAGAGTGCTGAAGGGTATTCATGCTCAAATTTTTTCAATCCAAAGTCAGGCAGCATCTTAAGGGCTTTCTGTTGTGCTTCTCTTTTTGGGATGCCTTGGATCTGTAGTGGGATGATAACGTTATCCAAGACACTACGCCACTGAAGGAGTAGGTCTTCCTGTGGCATGTAACCCACCATTCCGGTACGTTTTTTTGGTTGTTCACCATCAATCAGAATCTCCCCATTATCTGGCTCAAGAAGTCCTACACAAAGGTTAAATAACGTGCTTTTACCACTCCCGCTTGTTCCAATGATGGTGATAAATTCACCGGGCATAACCTTAAAAGAAACATTTGCCAAAGCGGGAATGACTTGACCAGCTCCTGAAAATGATTTACTTACATTTTTAAATTCAATACGTGGTGTTGTCATGACTAGACTGTATTTCCCTCTTCCTAACTGTATTTAAGGCAAAAATTCATTGGTAAATGCAACTGAAGATGAGATTGGTTCTGACAAAATACCGTATTCAACCATCCAATCCGTGTAATTCTGCCAAATACTGGCTTTCTGTTCCCCCCAACGTGGAGCATCAGCTTGATAATATGGTGATAACCAAATTTGGCTGGCTTTAACGAGGTCAAAATCCAGTTCAGGTACGGCATTGCATAGAAGATCGGCCGCCTTTTCCGGATGTTGTATTGCGAAGTTATAACCCCGCGTTAAGGCTTCTAATAATACCCTTACTACCTCTGGTTTATCAGCGATGAATTTTTCACTGCTGATTATCACAGGTGTGTAGTAGTCGGGTATACAATCGAAGTAATCTTTCATCATCACAATATCAAGATCAATACCCTGTTGTTGTGCCTGAATACCCTGCCAACCGTAGAAGATCCATGCTATGTCGATCTGGCCTTCGGCGAGTAACGCCAAGGGATCTGTCCAGCCCGTATTTACGATCTCAAGCTGATTGAAATTACCACTACTACACTTCATTAACACTTCCAATGTTGGAGCTTCAAATGGCGTACCAAATGATCCATAACGAAGTCCCCCAAAATCAGCGGGGCTTTGGATATTCAGATCAGCAGCGCAGGCGAAACCGGATGTATTGTGTTGGAGGATGGCTGCAATTGAGACAATAGGTACTTGATCGGCACGTGATAATGTTACGTATTCCTGGAAACTTATTCCAAAATCGGTAGCACCGCTAGCAACCGCTGCTTCAGGATATACTTCACCAGGTTGGATGATATTAACCGAGAGACCGGCTTCTTCAAAATATCCCTTTGATTGGGCTACGAAAATTCCAGTGTGATTGGTATTTGGAACCCAATCCAGCATAAATGTTACCTGGGTAAATTGCTTATCAGTCGTTTTTTCACAAGCGGTGATAATCAGTGTGATAAATACCAGTGCCAATAAAAGTATCTTGTATTTCATTTTATACTTCTCCATTAGCTAATATATTCCAATCTCATCCCAGCTCTCAGTTCGTCGTTTGTAGTACCATGGAAGAACTAATCTTTCGATGCTATAAACAAGCAAAAATAGGATTATGCTAAGTAGCGAAGTGATGAACATGGCTATAAATACTTGATCGGTTGCCAGTGCGTTTTTGGAGCGTAACAGATAAAGTCCCAATCCAGGAGAACCACCGACCCATTCACCAATGGTTGCAGCAACCACGCTGTAAGTTACTGCCAGTCTTAATCCAGAAAAGAAAGATGGTAGGGCTGAAGGAAACCGAACCATCCGCCAGATTTGTCTTTTTGTTGCCCCCATCGCATGCAGTAAAGCGATTAATTCCGGTCTGGTGGATGTTAAGCCATCAGCGGTACTTATTGCCAATGGAAAGAAGCAAAATATGACAACAATTAAAACTGTAGGTGTTAAACCAAATCCAAACCAGATGACGAGAATGGGTGCAATTGCCAGTATTTGAATGGTTTGGGATACCACCAAAATTGGATATAGGGCTCGGTGCGCCAAAGGCCATAAATCCATCAGAGCGGCAATACCTACTCCTAAAGTAATGGCTAAAAGGATACCAATTCCAGTGGCAGTAAGTGTGAGGCCAATTGAGTTTACTAGTTGATCGCGCGTTTCCCATCCAGCCTGTATAGCATCAAGCGGAGAAGGTAAAATAAAAGAGCTTAGTCCACTAACCTTAGCAACAAAATACCAGCCAACCACCAGTATGGTTATTAAGGCAATTGGAGGGATAATATCCCGGCGCCAGTTCATCATTCAACCTTTCTGTATTTAGCGACTATTTCCTTGATGGAAGTACCTTCCAGAGCGTCAGCAATCTTGATTACGGTTACTACTTTCTTAGCACCTGATTCGAAACAAGCAAGGTGTGCCGATTTAGCAATTTCAAGTAGGCGATTGAGATCATCGCCTTCCAAAACCGTCTCTAGTGGACCAACCTCATATTTAACGCCGCTTGCCTGTATTGCTTCTATGGCTTTATCTACGACCGGATAGACATCTTCAACTAGAGGTAGTACTTGGACACCGACATTTAGAATGTGTGATTTTTTCATAACTTTTTCCCATGCCTTTCTTATGCTATGTTTGGCGTGTGAACCACTAAAAGACAACCTGAAGATAATTTGATGTGGGCGTTTCTTTTTACCATGACATTGCTGACTCCCCGTGTTGGACCAAACTCGAGATCCTCACCCTCCAATCGATATTTTAATCCCAATGTTCTGATATTTGATACTTGACTACCGATTGGTATTAATGAGACTGTATCTCCAACGCTTCCATAAATTTCTCCTTCCGGTGGTCTAATAAGCCAACCTGTCTGTTCTCCATGCCATACTTCAATCTTCAGCAAATGAAGGCTCGGATGTGCAATAAGCTGTATGTTCGCGATAGTCATATCCATGCGTGCGCCCATTATGCCAACTAATACTATCCTTTTT
The DNA here is from genome assembly GCA_020351185.1 of Dehalococcoidia bacterium. Classification (GTDB taxonomy): domain Bacteria; phylum Chloroflexota; class Dehalococcoidia; order Dehalococcoidales. The sequence goes on from CP070729.1 coordinate 584,636, forward strand.
GCTCCCTTTTCCTTAGCATAGAGAAGGGCTAGCTCAAGGTCGATCTCATTTTTTTCTGTTGGCCAGGAGATTGTCTTGATTGCATTAGTATTATACTGCCTAAGATTTGAGATTGAATCCATATCACCAATAATGGTATTAAGGTTAACATGAAGGGTGACTGCATAGCGTTCCCCCCCGTCTGTAGCCATTATCAGATCAAATGCCTCAGTTTGGATTCTACGCTTTAGCACCTCGGGCTGATATAATTCACCATTTGTTATTATGAGTGCTTGCATTATTACTCAACGATTATCTTGATAATAAGCATATTTAATTAGCTAGGCTTTATTTTCAACTCCCCTTATAACAAAAAAAATGAAACCAGAAGCTTAATATGCCTAAACTCTCTGTTTTCATTTATCCGTCTCCCTACGCTCGAATTATCGAGATCAGGTTCAAAGGGTTTGTCTCTTGTTGACTCTCAGCAATTAAGCTCCCCGCGACATGTAGCTTGTATACTTTTTAGTCTGTCTAATAAACCTCCGCTATCGCTGTGGTTAAATATAATTAATGCATGTTGCTGCTTTGTATAATAAAGCTAAGATATCTTAGTAACAGGCGTATGTCAATACCTTTTACTATGGTCTTTATTCACAATTTAGCTATTTTTTAATCAACATCCCTCCATTTATAAATGGCATAAAAAATACCCATAATCCCAACAACAAACAATAATAATGCCCAGACAATGCTGGGTTCAATTGGAAAAAACTGTGCAGAGAATATTAGTGCAGCAATACCAAGTACAAAGGCTATTGTAGCATCATTCCGATAGGACATTATTCGAACCCCTCCTTATCTGTTTTGTTTCCCGATAACTACTAGCCGGTGTCTTGATTAGTCGCTAAGCTAATTAATTTTGCGGTTCGCACTAATACGGTAACACCCATTACAACAGAAATAAAGATCAAGACAGCATTTATTACAATAGGCACCACGTCAACAGCAGTAGCATTGGGTATGACAGTAAAATCAAAGGGGAATATCAATACTAATGCTACAGTCGAAACTATACCGGCGATACTGATGAAAATCTGGACTGCCTCACGAAACCAGTATTTATCGTAGATAATCAGCATAAAATAGGCAACAATGGATAGAATCGTAACCGTAATAAAGATAGGAAGCCAGGTTAGGTAGTCATCTGTTAGCATAGGTAATCGTATTACACTGCCATCAGGTTCAGTGTTATACCAAGCAATATATTTATGAAAGAAGGTGAGGAAGATGAAAATAGCTATGTACCAGAAGATAGCAAAGCTGTACCCCAGGACTCTAACCGCTCTAGTGCCAGTAAAATAATCTTCCACGCGTTTACCAATCTCCTGCGCCCTTCTTGGTACTGTTGGAGGTGGTTGTTGTATAGGCTCATTTTGAATCGGATTGCTATCTTCTGGTCTTTGACGTTCTTCGTTACTAGTGCGATTCTTTGTGTTTGCAAGTATTGATCCGGCTATATCTCCTGCTATCGGTACTTTAATTAATTCTCCCTGATAAGCTTTGATCATTAAAACTAACCATAAGATAAAAATTAAAATGCCAATAACAGTGCCCAAAAAACCACCAACAAAGGGTATCCAACTTAAAATTGCGATAGCTACTGAGAGCACCCCAAAGACGATTATGGATTGTAGGGCATGGAAGCGAACAAATTTGTTTTTCTGTTCAATAACCAGAAAAACAATCCCGGTAATCCAAAGCCCCAAATAACACAGTAAACCAGCAATATTCTGAGTTAATTCTGTACTCGAATCAGCATCACTAATCGGATAATCTTGCTTGGCTTCTCTTTTAGCCTTCTCCTCTTCATAAATTTTCTGCCTTTCTTCGGGTGACAGTTCCATATATACCTCCTAAAACGGAATAATCGTAGTCGTATTATACCTGTAATTTATACAAGAATAAACAATAATTTCTGGTTGATAGTCGTAGAGTCTAGTGATTTTGGAGCTAATATATAAATGCGTTATTATACTAGTAGAATAGAACCACTTCTCTATATTGTTATTAATCATATTTGTTTTTCGGAGTCCGATGGTCATTTCACTTATAGATACTCATGCTCACCTTGATATGCGAGAGTTCGATTCCGATCGATTAGGGGTTATATGCCGGGCAAAAGAAGCTGGTGTAGAGCGAATAATCAGTATAGGTATCGATTTACTATCTAGCGAGGCAGCAATCAACTTGAGTGAGTCTAACGAAGGAATATTTGCCACAGTTGGCATCCACCCTCATAATGCCAAAGAAGCGTACAAACGGGATATGTCTAAACTAGAAAAACTAGCCAGTCACCCTTGTGTAGTTGCAATCGGTGAAATCGGGTTGGATTATCACTATCAACTAGTGGACAAGCAGTCACAGATAAGACTACTAAACTGGCAGCTGGAACTTGCCGAGAGGTTAAACTTGCCTATAGTATTACACTGCCGTGAAGCAGAAGAAGATCTGCTACCGATATTAACAAACTGGTGTGCAGGTGGTAAGAAAAAAGATAGTAAGCCTCTCGGCGTTATCCATTGCTTTAGCGGTGATTTAGAGATAGCTAGAAAATACATTGGGATGGGATTCTTTATCTCCTTGGGTGCATATATCGGATATCCGTCAGCACGGCATCTTCATAAATCCATTCGACAAATTCCCTTAGATAAATTACTAGTTGAAACCGATTGCCCCTTTCTGCCCCCACAAAAATACCGCGGGAGTCGGAATGAACCTGCGTTTGTTAAAATTACTCTTCAGGCACTAGCTGACATAACTGGCAATACTCAGAAAAATATCGCTCAAAGAACAACTGCAAATGCTTACCAACTATTTAAACTGGAAGTAATGGACTAGTTTTCATTTGGATTTGTGATGCCAAAATCCCTATTCTCCTCAAGAGGTGATTATTATTCCAATTGAGTATATTCAGGATACAAGGTACAATGGTACATTCGAGAGGCAGAATAATTTAGTATAGTAATTCTGGAATCGTGACATTGGTTTGAAAGTTAATCCTATCGGGAATTTCCGCTTACATCCTCTTCTAAAAGGACTGCTACCTTTATTTGTGTTAGCACATTTCTTACATCATCTATATACTGCGTTGCTGGTACCACTTCTACCACTTATCCGCAATGAGTTTGCCTTAGATTACACCAAATCCGGTTTATTGCTCTCAGTTTTCTCCCTTACCTACGGGATTAGCCATTTACCCGCAGGTTGGCTTGCAGATCGCATCGGAGCACGCATATTGATAACAATAGCCATTTGCGGTGTTGCTCTAGCCGGTCTACTAGTGGGTTTTTCACAAACTTATATTATGATGCTTGGTTCACTGGCTTTGATGGGTTTACTGGGTGGGGGTTATCATACAACTTCTCCACCCCTTATTTCAGCATCGGCCAGTAAAAATACAAAGGGACGGGCACTTGGAGTCCATTTAATCGGTGGTAGTTTCAGTTTTTTCTTGGCCCCTCTAATTGCTGCGGCGATCGCTGTTGCTTTGGGCTGGCGTGCTCCGTTTCTCATACTTGCTATCCCATCGATTGCTTTCGGTGCTATCTTCTATATAATCTTGGGACGCTTGTCTGGAAAAATTAGTTACAATCCAAAACCTAAAAGTATGGTGGATGACAAATCGCAAAAAAGCTCACATCATTTAGTACCTTTTATTATTTTGGCCACATTTACTGCAGCTGTTCTTTTTTCGACAATATCGTTTATCCCACTATTTTTGGTTGATAATTTCGGTTTAACCGAGGAAGCAGCAGCGGCGTTTATCGCTGTTATTTATTTAGCCGGACTCGTTGCCAGTCCTTTAGGTGGCTACCTATCCGACCGTTTTGGTAGGGTGGCTGTGCTTTTAACAGCATCGTTTGTTGCCGGTCCGATTATCTATATGTTGGATATTGCGTCTTTCAGTGTAGGTATTATTTTTATACTTATTTTTATTGGCATTATTTTATACATGCCCCAGCCTGCCTCTGAAGCCTATATCGTAGACCAAGTATCCAGTCAGCGCCGTTCTTCCATATTGGGTATATATTTTTCTGGGGGCATTTTAGGCAGTAGTGCGATAATACCTTTATTGGGTTATTCCATTGATAATTACGGCTTTACTACCAGCTTTACAATCACCGGTGTCGCTTTGGTGGCAGTAACTCTTATCTGTTCTATATGGTTGTTGAAGATAGCGATTCGGCGTATCTAGCGTTTTCCCGTCAATGTGGGGAATCAAGGATTTCCACTTTTGAATGGCTTAAAGCGGGTAAGATAGTTCTGAGATGCGCAAACGTTTAATCTGGCCTAGCCCCTAGAATGACCTGCAATTCAATTTCGTTACCATCTCGTATTACGGTTAAAGTGACAACATCACCGACCGAACCATAACGAGCCAATAAAGTTATTAGTTCGTCTGAGCCGCTAACTATTTTATCATCATATTTAATAATTACATCGCCTCCAACAAACACCTGTTGTCCATCAATGGTAACCTCTTCTTGACCAGCCCTGAGGCCGGCGTTATCAGCCGGACTACCTTCTGTGACTTCTCGAATTAAAGCACCCCGCTGGTCTGGTGCTAAGTTCATCGCTTCACTCATTTCGGGAATAAGTGATGATATTAAGATCCCAAGATACGGATGCCGGTAACTACCCGTGCTTATTAAGGATGGAACAACTTTTATTACAATTGCTGAAGGAATTACAAAACCGATCCCAGCTGATGATCCGGATGCCGATACTATTGAAAATGTCACCCCGATTACACCTCCAGAATTATCTAATAGTACACCTCCGGAGTTCCCGGGATTAATGGCAGCATCGGTTTGAATGATATCTGGTATGCTGTAGTTTGGCCCAGTTACATTATCATCAGTGGGCAAAACCCTCCCCAATCCACTTATGTAACCTACTGTTAAGGTACCTTGATATCCATATGGATTACCGATGGCTATTACAAGCTGGCCAACCCTGAGCTGCGTAGAATCAGCCATGATAACTGGCTTTAGTTTTTCATTATCTATGTTCACTTTTATTACGGCTAAATCACTATCGGTATCCTGGCCGATAATCTCGGCCTCAGTTATAGTACCATCAGAAAATACAACGGTAATATTCTCAGCTCCATCAACAACATGATTGTTAGTTACAATATTGCCTTCCTTATCCCATACAAAACCGGATCCAGAACCACTACTAAATTGAGAGCTTACTTCGATATATACAACCGAAGGATTTGTTTGGGCGTAAATCACTTCTAGGGTGGTTTCAATGTCATCAATTGACGATAAATCATCGCTTAATGTAGAGGTTACTGTTTCAGTGGCTGTTGTAGTTATGGTTAAAGTATTTGCCGACGTGCAACTTACCGTAAAAGCTAATACTGATAAAATAATTATTGAAACGATAGAATATCTAATAACCATATCTACAAAATTTACCTTTTATTCTAAAACTTGTCAATCTGCAATAGATGTAATGTTTTGGTTAGTTAGGTTGATTGTCTTAAAAAACTTACGGTAACAGGGAATAGGCTAAGGATTGCGCTAATAGTTCGAGCTTTGGATACTAAAAGATTATTAGTAATACTATTGTGTCGTAAGCTATTATATGGTAAATATAAATGCTTAGATGCAATTAGCAATATCCTCTAGCTCCATTTCGGTATTTGTGTTAAGCTTTCATATATTTGGTTGTTTCCTATTAATAAAAGTACAAAGGTTTTTTGAGCAAAATCATGCTCAAGTGATTCATAATCCATGAAAATGATAGATCTGTATAGCGATACAAAAACACTCCCAACAGAGGAAATGCGCCAAGCCATGTACGAGGCTGAATTAGGCGATGATGTAGCTGGGGAAGATCCTACCGTCAATCGCCTTGAGGAACTGGCTGCTAAAATGCTTGGTAAGGACTCAGCTCTTTTCACTCCTAGTGGTATTATGAGTAATCTTCTAGCGGTATTGACTCAAACCCGTCCAGGGCAAGAAATCCTCTTAGGCAATGAGTCACACATGTTCTGGTATGAAGTAGGCGGAGCTTCAACTTTAGGTGGTGTAATCATGCGTACAGTTCGCAATGAACCGGATGGTCGTATAGAACCGCACATCGTAGCAGAATCCATACGCCCTGAAAATATTCACTTTCCGTCGACAACCCTCCTCTGTCTTGAGAATACCCATAATCGGTGCGGTGGTACTATTCTTACCCCCGAATACACTACAACTATCTCTGAGCTTGCCCATAAAAATGGTCTATTGGTACACCTTGATGGTGCACGTATATTTAGTGCCGCTGTGGCCTTGAACATTTCAGTTAAGGAACTTGTAGGAAACGTTGATTCTATCTGTTTTTGTCTATCTAAAAACCTAAGTGCTCCGGTGGGCTCTCTGCTTTGTGGATCAAGAGAGTTTGTAGAAAAAGCACGTAAATGGCGCAGAATGGTGGGAGGTGGTATGCGACAGGCTGGAGTTATTGCTGCTGCGGGTATTGTTGCTCTTGAGAAAATGATTGATCGCCTTGAAGAGGATCATGCCAACGCAAAACATCTAGCATATGGACTAGCCAATATTCCTGGGTTTATTATCCACCCAGAGAAGGTTCAGACAAATATTGTAATTTTTAAGCCACCCAGAAATATTCCGGTTTTGCAGTTTGTTGAGCAAATGACCGAGCGAGGTGTTAGATTTAGTATTCTAGATGAAGACAAGGTTCGTGCAATAACCCATCGTATGGTTTCTACAGCTGATATTGACGATGCGCTAGGTTACATTAGTACGTTTATTAAAAGCAACAACTAAAGCATCTCTCTAAGATCTAACCTGTTTCCATTTATTAATAAAATCACCAACACTATATGTAGATATAGCTTCGCCTATCAGCGGTAATGGAAGTTCATCGAGTTTCTTAAAACGTACACAAGATTTGCCAACATCATATTTCTTTCCAGTAGCTAGGTACTTATTTTCAAAGTCACTTCTCAGCTGGTCATCCATATATATACCTATGAGAAAAACAGCCATATGATTCTTCTGAGAAGATAGTGCTGCATACATTAAAGGCTGCTTATTGTATGTATCTGGATAGACCGATAGTGGTACCTGGTAGGTGATCATCCCCCAGTTCATCACTTCCTCATATCCTTGTGGAAGATTATCCAATATGACTTTGCGAACTTTCTGTATAGCTTCTCTGCGTTCTACGGGTAGTTCCAAAAGATATTCTTTTACACTTTTAGCTACGGATCTCATTAGTTCTTCTCCTATTCGATTCATACTAAAGAAGCTTTATGTGCCCTTAGTGGGATCTCCCTTCTCCTTATTTAACGCAATTGCTTGTCGAATATAATCAGCAAATACAAGCTCATCTATATCATTTGAACCTGTAATTTTAATATGACGCATTTTACTACCGAATCCCTTGAGTAATCTCTTGGTATCCTTAATGTCTACACCCCGCCAGAATCCAAGATTAACATAATTCTTAAAAGCCTTGATATAAGCAAATGGACCATTGTTCTCGTATACTGGCTGAGCCCATTTGATAGATTCTTTTACAAAAGGAGCTGTTTTTAGTATGATTTCTCTAATCTCAGATACTATTTTACCCTGATTATTTTCGAGCTCACTAATATAGTCGTTTACGGTTTTCTGTGACAACTTATAGACTCACCTCTTAATACAATATAGATTCAATAATCAAAAGGTAAATTATAGTTGTAATTATTTCCAGGTTAACTATTCGATTCCTTTGCTTTCTTGGAAGCACGAGCTATCCAGATAGTCACCAGAACAGCGATTATGGTCACAATGACTGCATAGACAATCATAGCCCAAATATTATCGGCTGTTCCAAATACTTCCTCGAATATTGCTCGAATAGCACCATTCCATGCCAATGCAGCCACAAGACCAAAAGCAGCAGTGATGAGTGCAGCCATCTTTTCAAGTATTTCAACTCTCATTTCCTAAGTCTCCTGTGAGAAATTTTGTTTATCGTATTTCGAAATATACTCAGATGTCAATACGGTCGGGATAATCATTTTAAGTCCGGCTGTCAATACTTGTTGCAAGTAATTCGCTTTTCGTTGTAGTAACAGTAATACTTAAAACTATATATTGACAATACCCCACCATTAACATATATTCGCACATTTTATCACCTATTACTTTTTTCCTAATACTTTATTCCAATGGAAATAGCCCAATTGGGCTA
>CP070729.1:592976-603430 GCA_020351185.1 Dehalococcoidia bacterium
CCAACCAAACAAAATCCGAAATAATAAACTCTTTCATCGTCGGTAGGTAATCATTAGACCAATTATCGTTCCAATTGTAGAATAAAAACCTGCGCTCGCGTGAAGAGGATTCGGTGAGATCAAATATTGATTCACCAATAAAATCACCCTCTAAGCTGAGTTCTGAAAATATCGTTATAGGGATATCTGATAGAGAGATAGGAGCATCTGAAACCGTCATCTGGCCTTGGTTATTATATTTTTTAACCAAGAATAGTGGATGCGCACTGGACTGAACATCACCTCGAATTCCATGATCAGCTATTATAAAAATCATGGAATTATCAAATATTTCCAATCTTTTTAGTTCCTCGAGAAACAAATTGGTAATCTTAAGGCTGGCTTTAGCTTGCCTTTCATAGGCATCAGAACCCTCCATATCCTCATACTCCAATTCTTCATTAAGCAAAAAGGGATCATGGCATCCGTTTATGCCATAGATTTTAAATATATATCCACTATCTATTGTATTTGAGTAAATCAACAGATCGTTAATAAAAGAAACATCATCCAATGTCAGGCTCTTCTCACTAAAACTCACTGAAGGGGCATTAACTGGATTTCTTGTCTCAGTTTCACTACTCTTTATAATGTTTCTTAAGAACCATTTACCATCGCTGTAGATATACCGCTTTAAGAAGTCCGGGGCATATCTAAAAAGGGCTGCATCGTAAATATTTACGATAGTAGCGGCTTCAATCCCTTGCCTTTTAGTTACATTAGACATCACTCTATCATCTAGATAGATATGATATACATCCGGATAGGCTCTATATACAAAGAAATCTACCTCAAAATCCTCATCTGTCAGAACATTGGGGATAGAGCTGGATGAAACAAAGGCGTTATTTAAAAAATCGGAAAACGGAATTGAGTTATCATAGTATTGCCCGGTTAGAATATTCGGTATAGAAGCGTAGGTAGTGGGGAAGCCAGCAAGCGTATTTCGGTAGTATGTAAAGCCGTCGAAAACAATCTTGTATTCTTCATTTTCATCGATTATTTGTTGGATTATATCCGATTGACACATATCGAGCACAAGTATGATTACATTATTCTCCTTTGAGAAAGTAAACTCGTTGGTTTTATCGACTGTATATCGGCTTGAATCAGGTATGTCCGTCTGAAAGTAGTTAAAAAGTGATAGTGATATTAAGATTACTACGAAAATAGTGCTAACAAATCTAGCATGCTGATAAAAAAAGCTAGATTTAAAATATGCAAGAATGATTACACCAAACCATATTAGTGCATTAAATATTAAAAAATATACATTAAATTCAAGCACTCCACCGGTTAACAATCCATAATCCCAGACCATGATATTGCCTTGGAACCATAATAAAAGGGATATCGATAGCAACAAGGCAACTATCTTCTTATGGTTAGTCAGGTTTTTGGGGAAGAACGAATTGATTATTGCTATTATCAAAAAGATGGGTAAAGCAACTATAAATAGATAGCCTAATAATTCAAAATAAGAAACATTGAACTCCTTGACATTAGTTAGAAATAATTGGCTGGGTGCATATATAAAAACTGTAAAAACAAGAAATGTCGACACCGCAACTGAGGTGATAATTCTGCTTTTTATATCCAAGTCTATCTCCAACCTCAACATGCTTAATCGGTATAAGGTGTAATATTTCTCATTAGAAATAGATTTCTTTGAGAATCTTCAATGTCAATACTACCCTCTATCTTAAAAAACTTCGAAAATTCTCTCTTGAAGCACTGAAGATTGTAATCTGAGAAGATATCTTCTCTAGTAGCTAGAAGCCGTTGAATTTGTGAGTCATTCTTGGGAATAAATTCAATGATCAAGGAATTACAAATCTCGCTAAAGAATTCAGCTATTCTTGAGAATGGAACGTTGTTGGAAATGGCTATATGATGAATTAGGGCAAGAGCCAACACGCAATCGGTTGGACCACGCTCCACTAGTGATAATCTTTCTTTATTACCCCAACCGATACCTGGACTCGGGTTAGTGAGATCTAGTATTAGTGGTAAAATATTAGTTTCTCCCTTGTTAGCGCATTCGATGTAGTTGGTTTCAACGGCTGCAGGATCATTGTCGAATGAAATAGTTAGTATACCTTTGTCACTGGCAAGGCGACTGAACAATCCTACATTGGCGCCGAGATCCCAGACTGTCTTGGGGTTAATCTTATTTAAGAAATCAGCTATTACTTTCTTTTTATGCTCAAATGCTTGTGCAGAATAATTTGTGTCCGTATAATAATCACTCCACTCAGTTTTTTGTGATTTCCATTCTAACTTTCGAGTTGTGGATTCTAAACTCTCAATTATCCCCAATAAAGATTGGCGGTTTACTTTATATCTTTTTGTATCTATAGTTTTTTTAGAGTAACGTTGCTGACTTCTGGCGTGGAGATGGATGTGGGACAGTAAGGAGAAATTTAAATAGGTATAAGATGGCAATAATGAACTGACTAAATCTAGGGGTATACCGTCTAGGTAGACTCTTAGAAGGTGATTTAAACGAAAATCACGGTAATTTGTTAGTACCAAGGGTGCCAGAAATTGTTGGCAGAATTGCTTGTAGGCAACCCATGGTTTGCCTTCGTCATATTTTTCAAATGAAAGTGTATCAATCATTACTGGTTTTCCGTAGTTGAATTGGATGTTGTAAGCACTGCAATCCTTGAGTGACATACCAAAGGAAAGGCAAGTCTTCTGAATTTTAAGAGTGGTTAGTGCAGCCTCTTTAAGTTGACTGAAGCACCATTCATACGGGTATGAAATAAACGGGATTAATTCGGGTTTTATTACCTTATAGGTTTGACTAGGGAAAGGGGATGGGATATTTACTTCTTTATGGGGAATTAACAAACCGTTTTCGATAAGAGTATTAAAAAGACCTGATTCAATAAACTGATCATAGTTGTCCTTATAAGAATTATTTACCTGCCGATAAAGCAAACCATCCTGCGAGAAAACATTCCCGCTTGGATCACGGAAAGAACCTGAGCTGTACCAATTATTCATCATCCTCGGTTTTGTTTGGATTTTTTGCGAACAAATTACTTATAAAGAGTTTGATACGGTTCCAAAATACCTTGATAGTTAATAATGCACCAGCCACGGTGCCTATGATCACCTGAATAACCAAACTACCAGTTCCGGGGTCAATATAAGCAGGTGGCATTAGATTGGGCTGCAAATCAACAGGTAACATTTATTAACCTCATGTTCGTCGTCATTATATCATCTCGCTGCACTCAAATATTAATTAAAATTCTTTCTTGCAGGCTTGTAGCTTTAATTTATTATTCAGAAAGGGTTTTGTCAATGGAACAAATGTCATGTGTATATTTATATAGACTTTAAGTTTGCTGAGATGTTAACGAATATCCTATATAAATAAATTGGCTACACTTGCTAAACTATAGTTGAATATTCCCAATATTGTATGCAGCTGTAAAATCCTATGGAAAAGACTAAACTTAAGATAGTCGCCATAATACCATGCTACAATACCGAAGCTTATATAGCTGAGGTCTATTGTACTGGATGACCTAGTGACCTCACCTAGATGAGTATTAAAGTTCGGTAACATCAAATGGTTTGGCTTGCCGGTATGGTATTTTATTTAACAACTTATCCTTGTCAGATACTACTGGTTATTTCTCTGTGCTACTAAGGATTGTATACCCCAGTAAATTATTGGACAGTACGCATGTTGGCCTTCAAGCCCAAGTGAAATTTTTTTCAATGCAACCTTTTGGGCGATGTGGAGTTATAATATAAATTGGAGTGCAACCTAAAAAGGAAGTTGCAAGTATTTCGCAGAAATAGGCATTCTTAATTCGAACCAATACAATGAAGGATTTAGAGACGGACTTGAAGCAGGAAAGCCTGCTGGTCAATAGGGCAAAGAATGATCCACAGGCATTTGGGGAGCTCTATGACAAATACTACCCCCAAATTTTTGGTTATGTCTTGAAAAGAACAATAAACTTTGAAGTCGCCCAAGATGTTACCTCTGAAGTATTTTTTAAGGCGCTTAAAAATATAGCAAAGTTCCGTTGGCAGGGTGTTCCCTTTTCTTCGTGGCTTTATCGGATCGCAACTAATGAGATTACGAACAGTTTCAAAGGAGATAGTCGTAGAAAGATATTAATAGAGCAGTTCTCCGCATCCGTTTCCCAATATAGTCCATCACCTGATGTTGAAATCGCCCGAGCCGAGGAGGAGCTCAAAAAACACAGCGAATTTATTGCTTTGAATGAAGCTATTGCTAAACTTCCACTTAAGTATCAAGAAGTTATTACCTTTAGATTCTTTGAGAAGAAGCAGCTAAAAGAGATAGGGGAAATCTTGGATAAAAAAGAGGGAACTATAAAATCCCTGCTGCATCGGGGGCTGGAAAAATTAAGAACACTTACCGAACAAAATGCAACCTTTTACCAGGACTTTAGTTCTATAAAATAGAGGTTAGTCATGAAGGAAGAGGAACTAAAAGAAAAGTTAGAAAGAGTCGATATTCCTCACATTATGCTAGAAAGTCATCGAAGCCGGCTAAAGATGGCGCTTCTAAGTAGTGACTACTTCAAGAAAAGAAAGGGGAATAGAATATTGGATGCAGTCAGAATCCGGGCAAGAAGCATAACGGACACAATGGTAGACACACTTGTTGCCCGTCAACCGGTCTGGAAAGTCGCTCTAGTAGTTTTCTTTGCAATGATCATGATTGGTGGTATGGTGTTTGGTTTGGGATCACTGAACGGGACACAGCAAGCTGGCTTAAATCCTGCTGGTTATACAATAATTGGTGGGGATAAGTTGACTGAAGCAGAGGAAGAGTTGGCGATGGATATTCTAAAAGCCGATCCCAGAATTCAGTCACTTCTAGCTGGTGGAGCTACCATCGATATTGTCTTGCCTATTTTGGTCGAGTTTGGAAAGATAAATCCTGAAACTGGTCAGACTGAGACCGTTCAGGAGACGTGGGCGCAGGCATGGATAGCGGGAATAGATGGAAAAACATGGGGTGCCGTGGTCGACCTAGTTAAAGGAGAAGTAACTCAATTATCAGAATAATCTTATATAGCATAGTATAAAGTCACAAAGAGAAAAGGGGGTAAGGTTAGAAATTACCCCCTTTCTAATTTTATTAAGTTGTTAGAATGAAACTGGCTAGATGATAATTTCCATTTCTGGAGTTGTTCAATTTAGTGCTTTAATTTATCATAATTGCCTTGCGTATTAACCTTAGCTCGGACCGTCAAGTAGCCCTACTCCTATGCTTTTCCCTTATCAGATATTAGCTAGACGGGTAGACGCTTGAGGACTTTCTTCATACTTACTCGATAATTATCGAAGGCAGTTCGCCCTTCATCTGTAAGGTGAAGCATGGTGTGTGGTTTTTTACCAATAAACTCTTTTTCCATGGCTATATATGCTGCCTTTTCTAGTTTGGACAGGTGGGAAGATAAATTACCCCAGGTCAGCCCAGTTTGTCTTTGTAGAGACAAGAAATCAGCACTCTGTATTACGTAGAGATGGGCCATGATATTATACCTGGCCGGCTCATGTATTAGTTTATCAATACCCACCATTTGACTGCTGGGATTAACCTTTTTATCCGTTGCCATTAAGTTATTTCCTCTTGAGACTGTGGATGATTGCGCAGAAAACGGACCAAAATAAATATACCCCAGGATAGGATTAAGCCACCCGCTACCGTAATAGGTATACCCTCCATATCTTGTGAGCGCAGCGTGGAAGCTAAAAAGAAAGCAATAAATACGGCAATAGCATACAAATAAAATCGCTTGACACTAACCAGAAAGGCTGCCGCAAGAACCAGCACCGCTACCATACCACCAAAGAAGGTTAAGAAGTGGTCGTGCATCCAATTTTCAAGCCAATATGGCATAGCATTAGCTGAATATAAGATAAAAAATACCATACCAAGTAGTGCAGTGAATGTGAGGGCAATCATGGCGGCAAGCTTGGATTTTCTTGTTTTGGCTTGACGTTCTGGTGAGAACTTGACCACTCCTAAACGAGGAATTACAACTCGATTCCTGATTATTAACGGTACCATAGCTAACGCGATAAAGGCGACAATCAAATAATCCAGATTGGTGAGCATAGTCAGCCCAAAACCTAATAGTACGATGCCACCGTATAAATCCCACATACCATCGTTAAAATAAGAGGTAAAAATCTTCCGCTCGAGCTCTTTTAGTTCAAGATTAGTGTTCATTTCCATACCTCCCTATAGAAATATACTTTGTAATACAAAGTACTCTGTAATATTACATATATTTTATTATAAAGTCAAATCAAAATAGCGGTGATATTGATCCAAGAAAGTAAAATAGAGGTATTCATATATATATTTGGTTAATATTGCTCTTAATAGCTAATAAATAAGGGCAAAAATTTGATTATTAATATTCAATTAGAATGAGGATAAAAGCTTGATATGGAACTTGGGGAGACGTATGCTATAATCCTTAGTATAAGTTGAGATTACCGATGCGAATAGGGAGGAACCTTATGCAAAATGGCAACATTATCCAGGCGACAGGTGTTCACAAGATGTATGACACAGGAAAGGTAACAGTGAACGCCCTGAGGGGTGTTGATATGAGTGTCATCCGAGGCGAGATGGTGGCTATAATGGGTCCCTCCGGTTGTGGTAAAACAACCCTTCTTAACGTTCTATCAGGGCTAGATGATATCACAGGAGGCAAGGTAGTCATCGATGGTGCCCATATACACAATATGACTGACAAGCAACGCACTCGCTATCGAGCTGAAAAGATGGGTTTTGTCTTCCAGTCTTATAATTTGTTACCAGTTCTTAGTGCAGTAGAGAACGTGGAACTTCCTCTCCTTATGGTTGGTGTAAATCCAGGGAATGCCCGCAGGAGAGCACTGGAGGCTTTAGCGCTTGTGAGCCTTGCAGATGAAGCCCCTAAACGCCCTGCGGAGATGTCTGGAGGCCAGCAACAGAGGGTAACGATCGCCCGAGCATTGGCCAATGAACCTGCAATTGTGTGGGCTGACGAGCCTACGGGTAACTTAGATAGTGAAAACGCTACCGAGATAGTTGAGTTGCTATGCAAGCTGAATAAAGAAAAATCACAAACCTTTGTTATTGTCACCCACGACCTTGCCGTCGGTCGTAAGACAGATCGGATACTACGCATGGCCGATGGCCAGATTGTGGAGGAGTTGTACCCAGGTGGATGTTAATAATAAACATAATTTGTAGTTCACAGAATGCTGCTAAAGGAGGAGCAACATGTTCGCAAGAATTACATTATTTGAGATTGATACTCTCAGAATCAGCCTGGATGATGCGCTAGAAATGTTTAAGAAGATGATTGTACCAGAGGCACGAAAACAGAAGGGGTATGAGGGTATGTACGTGATGCGCACTCCGGAGGGGAAGGGTCTTATCATGAGCCTGTGGGCGAATGAAGAGGCAGCCACGGCAGGCCTAACCAGTGGATACTATGAAGAACAGGTAAGCAAGTTCATGACCCTTTTTCGTGTACCACCCGGGCGTGAACATTATGAGATAGTTCTTGCTGAACCACCTGGTGCAGCGAGTACCTAAATCACGACGTTCTTAAACATTGTGACTTGGATTCATAGGAGGCAGGAATGGAGAAGCTATTTGGTATACCCATCGGCCAACTCATGGTTGCCCTACTAATCGTTTTTGGCGTAGGGGTAATTGCTATGATTATTGTTGCTCTGCGGAATCGGGTGATTTTTAAACTAGCAATACGCAATGCTCCACGGCGCCTGGCACAATCAACCCTTATTGTTATGGGGCTAATGCTTGCCACCCTGCTTTTCTCCGCTTCTTTGAGTACAGGTGATACGTTAAGTCATTCAATTCGAGTTCAGGCACTGGAAGACATCGGAGAGGTAGATATATTAGTACAAACGGAAACACAGGCAGCATCTGGCCAGCCTGTCTACTTCGACCAAGGTTTTTTTGAGACGGTGCAAGAGGGACTTCAGGGAATATCCGAGGTGGAGGGTGTTGCACCTATGGTTGCTGAGGTTGCTCCAGTCGTCGCGGCTGATACTGGATTAAACGAAGCTCAGGTTAACATCCTCGGGTATGCCGAGGAGTGGATGAGCGGTTTTGACCGTTTGGAGGACGAACAGGGAGTACTCCTTTCTCTAGCTGCTCTAGCCCCTGATCAAGTGTACGTAAGTAGTGATTTAGCAAATGAGCTAAACATTAGTCTGGGAGGCACCGTATATACATATTTTGGGACAATCCCAGCAATTCTTGAAGTTTCCGGGATATATCAGAAGGGGGCAAATCCATCTGGTATGTTCCAGATAGCTCAAGGATTCGGATCATCGGGTGATTTTTCACTGGTGATGCCCCTTGACCAACTACAGGCATTTACAGGCAATGAAAACAAAATCAACTTCATACTTATCACCAATCAGGGAGATGCCATCCTGGGTGCCCAGCACACTGAAACAGTATTAAATATCATAGAGCCATTACTTGCAGAGAGTGGGTTTGAGATAGAATCGATAAAGCAGGACAGCCTAGACGCCGCTGATGAAGCAGGCAGTACCTTCTCCACCATCTTCCTTGTCTTTGGCCAGTTCTCGATTACAGCGGGTATTCTGCTCATTTTCCTCATCTTTATTATGCTGGCGGCTGAGCGCAAATCAGAGTTAGGCATTGCTCGTGCCGTGGGTGCACAGCGAGGACATATAGTGCGAATGTTTGCCTTCGAGGGGGCTATATATGCTCTCATAGCTGCCGCTATCGGTAGTTTGCTAGGAGTAGCGGCGGGATGGGGTATGGTGCGTATCATGGCTATTGCTTTTGGCCAGGTAGACCTTGAACTAACCTTTGCCTTCAACTGGCGGAGCATCGTCATAGCCTATACCATGGGGATGGTGCTTACCTTTGGTGTGGTAATTATTTCCTCGTGGCGAGTAAGTCGCCTTAATATTGTACGGGCTATCCGTGATATTGCTGAACCTAGTATTCAGCGCAAAACCATCAAGGGATTATTACTGACTAGCTTAATACCGGTAGTAGGTGTTTTTCTGACTATTTCCGGCCTTCAAGGCGAACAGTTATCCTTTTTCATGCTGGGTGTATCACTTATTATTATTGGGTTGCCGCTTGTAGCCCGGCGATTGGGTATCTCTGACCGGGTTGCTTTCACTACAGCCGGATTAGGCTTGATAGTGTGGTGGCTCTTGCCGGCTGATGTATTGGAATCCCTGGTGCCAGAGATGCAACAAGGCATAGAGATGTTCTTTATTTCCGGTATTATGCTTGTTATTGGGGCGGTGTGGACTGTGATTTACAATTCAGACCTGTTGCTGGCGGTTATTGTACGTCTTTTCGGTCTTATTAAGGGTTTGCCCCCAATACTCAAGACCGCCGTGTCATACCCAATGCAGAATAGATTTAGAACTGGCATTACCTTAGCCATGTTCTCTCTGATAGTTTTTACACTCGTCGTAATGGCTTTTATTACCAACAGCATGAGTATGGTATTCGATGATACCGAGACAATATCCGGCGGTTACGACATTCGAGCAAACACCAGTTATACAAATCCCATACCGGATATATATCTCGCACTTGAGTCGAATGATGGCGTTAATCCGAACGATTTCCAGGCTATCGGCAGCCTAAATGGGGCTCTGGTAAAGGTAAAGCAGGAGGAGACAGATCAGGCCCTTGCTGATATGTACCTACAGGGAGTTGATTTGGGCTATACTGAGAGTGTCAATTACAAATTCACCATGACGGCCGATGATTACAACTCACCTAGGGAGGTGTGGCAAACCCTCCAGGAAGAACCTGGAACAGTAGTAGTCAGCTCAGCGCTTGTACCCACTAAGGTTAACTATGCTATGGGAGGGCCTACCCTGGACTTCCAATTAGAGGGATTTTTTATTGAAGATAAAATCTTACCTACGGTATTTATCAATGCCCAGGATCCACAAACAGGTATTGAACAGAGACTTCGGGTAATAGGCGTATTAGACCAACAGGCTTTTTATGCAAGTATGATGATCGCCTCCCAGAATACGGTAAATTCTCTGCTAACACAGCCAGTTCCGCCTCTTAGCTATATGTTTCAACTTAAGGATAACGTCGATGCCGAAATTACAGCCGGGGCGTTGGAGTTGGCATTCGTACAGCATGGTATGCAGGCGGAATCAATAGACAAGGAGATTCGCGATATTTCTAGTGCTAACTCAATGATTAACAACCTTCTCCAAGGTTTTATGGGTTTAGGTTTGTTGGTGGGCATTGCCGCTTTGGGGGTTATTGCTGCTCGCTCTGTTGTGGAACGTAGAAAGCAGATTGGTGTGCTTCGGGCTCTGGGTTTTCAAAAAAGTATGGTACAGTTTTCATTCTTGTT
>CP070729.1:603530-606641 GCA_020351185.1 Dehalococcoidia bacterium
CAAGATGACTATCAATCGATCTTAACCTAAAAAATAAATAGGAGATAGATATATGCTTAAGAAAATTAAATTGGAAGAAGCCATCGGTATGCCTATTGGCCATGATGTAACTAAAGTCGTTCCTGGTGAATTTAAGGGTGCTGCCTTCCGCCGTGGACATATATTAAAAAGGGATGATATCCCCGAATTACTCAGCATGGGTAAGGAGCATATATATGTTATTGAGGAGGAAGAGGGGGAAATCCATGAAGAAGAAGCTGCTCGGCGAATTGCGACGGCAGTAGCTGAACCAGAGTTGGAAATAAGCCAACCCAAAGAAGGTAAAGTCAATATCAAATCTACAATCTCTGGCCTGTTAAAGATTAACAAAGCTTTACTGAAAGAAATCAACTCCGTAGCAAGTATCTCACTGGCTACATTACATGAAAATTCAGTTTGTAGACCAGGTACAATTGTCGCTGGGACCAAGATTATTCCCTTGTATATACCCGAGGAAAAAATTGAGAAGATTGAGAAACTGTGTCAAGTCAAAGGCAAAGTGTGTCGCGTTATCCCTTTCCAGGCAAAGAAGGTAGGTGTTGTAATAACCGGTAACGAGTTATACAAGGGTAGAATAAAGGACAAATTCGGTGATTACATTAAGAATAAGGTAGAGCCGTTGGGGTCATCGATAAACCATCAAAGAATAGTCCCTGATGATGAAGACATCATTGCAGAGGCTATCCTTGAGATGCAGGGCAAGGGTTCTGAGGTAATATTCGTCTGCAGTGGATTGTCAGTGGATCCTGACGATGTTACAGTTGAAGGTGTCGAAAGGAGCGGAGCAACAATAATTTCCTACGGGGCACCGGTTATGCCAGGTGCTATGTTTCTTTATGCTACTCTGGATAATATTCCTATTCTCGGTGCCCCAGCAGCAGTAATCTTCAACGATACCACCATAATCGACATCATCTTACCCCGCGTCTTAGCCGGCGATCAGCTTTCAAGGCAAGATATCATCGATATGGGTCATGGTGGGTTATGCCTCGATTGCGGGGATTGTGTATATCCAATTTGCCCATTCTGCAAGTGATTAACAAAAAAATAATAAAATTTTAAAACACTTAAAATAGCATAAATGCGTATTTTCTCTATTATTTTATGGCTATTTTACATCTTTATAATGTACAATAAAGCTAAGGGATTGACAAAAAGAGAAAAGGTTGTTTTAATAAGGAAGTAGGTAACCTATTTCCTTATTATTTAAAGTAAATTGTAATTGGTAATTCAATGAAAAGAGTATATATAAAAGATGAATTTTGTATCGGTTGCCGGCTATGTGAGGTCTATTGCCGTCTACAACATTCAAAAGCAACAGACCTAATAAAGGCGTTTAAAAAGGAATCCCCCCATCCTTTACCGGCAGTGCGTGTTGAGGAGAAAGGGAATTTGGCGCTTTCAGTGCGTTGCCAACACTGTGATGAACCCCTATGTCTGTATGCCTGCCCTGCAGGTGCTATCAATCGAGACATCCAAAGCGGAGCGATCGATTACGACCCCGATAAATGCATCGGCTGTTGGAGTTGTATTCTAGTCTGTCCCTTTGGAGCTATAAAACAAGACAAGGAGCAAAAAAGGGTGTTCAGGTGCGATCTATGCATCGGAGAGGAAACACCAGCATGTGTCGCTAACTGCCCCAATGAAGCTCTCGTGTACATCGAAGCAAAAGATAATAATATCAATCTAGTAGAACCATCTACGCCAAAGACGAAACGCCTACAGGAAAAAGCGAAATGATTGCCATCATTGATTATGGTGCCGGTAATTTGCGAAGTGTGGTTAATGCCATCATCAAACTGGGTTACCAACCGATAATAACGAGTAATCCGGATGAGGTAATGAAAGCGGAATTTGTCATTCTACCCGGAGTCGGAGCTGCCGGTAGCACCGTAAGTAGCCTGAACAAGTTAGGGTTAACTGAAAGTATAAAAGACTATATAGCTAGCAGGCGGCCCTTCCTCGGCGTATGCATAGGATTGCAGGCGCTTTTTAGTAGCACTGATGAGAATGGCGGCCACCAATGTCTAGGTATCATTCCAGGACAGGTTAAGAAACTACCAACTGGATTAAAGATTCCGCATATGGGGTGGAACCAGGTAAAGCAAAAAGTACGACACCCAATATTTGATGGGATAGCTGATAAGGAATATTTTTACTTTGTTCACAGCTATTATGCCAAACCAGATGACCAGACACTGGTGTCTGGTACAAATGAATACGGCATTCCATTCTCTAGTGTTATTGACATAAATAATCTAATCGCCACTCAGTTTCATCCTGAAAAGAGTGGGGAATTGGGATTGAAAATGTATGCCAACTTCCTAAAACTGGCTTCGGTTTACAATTAAAGGAAATAGTAAGGGTGGAAGAAACACAATATCTGATAATCGGTAATTCCGCTGGTGGTATCGGCGCCGCAGAGGCCATACGCCAGAATGATAAATCAAGTCCGATAACCATTATCTCGGCTGAGCCATATCCAGCATACTCCCGAGTGCGCATATCAGAATACCTTGCCAGTGACTGCTCACTGGAGGAGATTCTACTTCGCCCATTCGATTTTTATACTACTAACAATATTCGATTTATGCAGGGTAAAAAAGCTGAATTGATTGATAGTGTAACTCACGTTGCAAAGATTGATGATGGCACCGAAATAAAATGGCAAAAACTGCTCCTGGCAACTGGTGGTTTACCCATAATACCTTCAATAGAGGGCGGAAATAAGGAAGGAGTGTTTAGCTTCATCAACCTCGACGATGCCATAGCAATAAAAAGGTATTTGGATAATACGGAGGGCGAGGAAGAAGCCGTTGTGATCGGGGGTGGTTTGATTGGTATAAGTGCCACCGAGGCACTTGTAAAACGTGGTGTCCGAGTAATGATAGTTGAAATGAAGGAGAGAATCCTAAATACGATTCTTGATGAAGAAGCGTCGCAGATGGAAGCGGAAGCTATTAATAAAACAGGTGTTGAAATTATAACTAGAAACACCGTAACTAGGATCAATGGTAGTAAAACAAAGCCAAATAGCGTTAGCAGCGTGACCCTTAATGACGGGCGGATAAT
>CP070729.1:606741-608445 GCA_020351185.1 Dehalococcoidia bacterium
TTATTATGACTAATTATGATTCAAGTAATATTGATTATAATCTCGATGCTTATAAGCCTAGTTCCGATCCTAAGATAGACATCAAATATCCCGTGGAGAGAGTCATATCCTATTTAAATGATTTGGGTCCAGATTCATACGCTTGGTACGCTATGCTAATGCTGCTATTCAATCATATTGATTTTTTAGGTCATCTTCAATCTGGTGGTTCTTCGCGTTTTGATCAGTCAAAATGTGCTGTTAGATTCATCAGATCCTATCTTGGTAGAGTCGATGATAGATATAAAGAAGTAGGGGGATTAATTTATCATATGCTAAGACATGGTCTTAGTCATAAATCATCACCTAAGAGACTTAAACTTAGTGATGATAGTATTCTTGGGTATACATTCTCTAATACAAAAAAACGAGAAAAGCATCTTATGGTTTATTGTTCTTATCATGAGTTGCGCCTAAGATTTAGTATCCATTTATTCTACGAGGACCTTCTGGCTGCAATAGATTTATACTGTGAGGATATTATTCACGACAACGAATTAAAGAATAATTTTATCAACGCTTGGGAGATGCTAAAAGAGCCAGAATATGAGTCAAATATTAGATCTAGATATATCGAAGCTACCGACCTTGCATATATTAATAAACAGATTTTGAGTCTCCCATCTAGTTCTAATTAGTGAACTAAACAAACAATTAGCCATTTTACTTAACATACTTGAAGCGGAATCCACTGGATATATATTTACTCAACCTGCTAACATTTTTATTAACAAACTTTTTATCACTTTAAATAATTAAGTGGTACTTACATGTACCACTATAAGCAAAATGTTATTCAGATCGGTAGCATTAACTCACTATATGGCAATCGGGAAATGATATGGTTACCTTCTGTTTACATTTAGGGCAGTTCCAAGAGTAATTTTGTGGCTCATGCCTCTCTTTCCAATAATACCAAAGTTCCTCAAAATCTAGTTTCCCAATGAAATTATTACCGCATTTACATGAAAAGTAATATTCGTCTTTCCATTCTTTATTTTCATCTAATAAATAAACCAGTGTATGTAGAATTTCGGCCATTAAACCAATCCTATCCCCCCTTTTAAATCTGACAGGATCATGTAGCTCAACGAAACCTTTTGACCTCACTAGTATTCCGTTATCTACCTCAAGCACAGGAATCGGTTCCTTGCCTATAGCTACTGCATATCCAATTTCTTGATTTACCCATTGAGATAACATTCCGGCTTTTGTTAGAATTACTAAAAAATAAGGGCATTCGTTAATCATTTTTTTAATAGTTTCGAACCTATTTTGACCACCTCTTTGATATCTTTCGTATACATATGCCCTTATATACAATCGATCTAAAGCCTCTGCCAACCAATTTGTTAGCTTGCCATCTTCACCGGTTGCATGACTAATAAATACTTGATATTTCCCTTTGGGTAGAGCCATTTCTTTTTACAGTGTCAATAGTTTTAAAATTCTATCATTAATTCTGAGCTGCTATCTACCGTTACATATTAGGTTTCTCCATTTTGCTAACACATTTGCTAACGAACTTTTCACCACTGTTAATTATAGAATGGTACTTATTGGTATCACTCAAAGCTAAACTTCTGCTATCGGGGTATGATTAATTACCTATTGTTACTCTTAGGGGCAAACCTCTGTGTCTTTTATTTAGGGTGTTACGGGTTC
>CP070729.1:608545-613998 GCA_020351185.1 Dehalococcoidia bacterium
CACAACCATACCATCCCCCAGAATTCATTGATTGGGAAGAATTCATGAGTAACTTCTTTAACCAATAAATACCACTCGATTTCTTAAATTATTCACCAATTATACTTTAAGACCATTATATATAATATATTCATAATTATTATCACTAAAAAGATTATAATGACTTTGTTTAGAATGCGAATTCAATCTGTTTTATTCTTAATCACATTATTATTAATTGTGAATTTTCAAGCTTTTAATGGGTGTCAACAAACGACAAACATGCCAACTTTTGCTGGTTTAGAACCGCCGATACCTGAGCTTTCTATAGACGAGGTATATAGCGATTATATGAAAGATTCCGAAGCAGCTGAGATGAAATATAGTGGAAAGCGTTTTCTCTTTTCAGGGGTTGTAATTGACAGTGTGGAGAGTTACTATCTGAATTCGCGAGCTTCAGATATCTCTTTAATGGTGGATAACATTAAGTTTAAGCCAAGATTTGAGTATGATCTTGATCCAATCTTTCCTGGTTTCGTTGTCGATATCACTGGTGTTCCCCGATCTTTGCTGCTGGACCATATCCTAATCGTTTCTGATTGCTTGGTGTTTGTTGTCGAAGGCGGTGATTATACACCTTCACCAATTTATTAATTATCTGCCTTAAGACTATATCTCTCGCAGTAATATTTCTTTAAAAGACCATATTAGGTTATCCCATCCGTGAAGAGGTACCCACGGGTATTCTTCAAAACTCTTTTCCTCACCTGGTTTTAAACCGTTTATAACTATGTCCTTATAATAAACTTGATTAATATCTTGATAGAGCTGGATATAAACAACTACTTCAACAATGTAATATGAACTCTCGTTCATTACCGTTCCTCTAAAATGAGAATTAATGTCAAAATCGGCATCAGCAATCGAATCTATTTGTGGGTTTTCCGCAGTTAGTCTAATCAATTTTAACGCATACTGGCTACTGGGATAATTATTTAGAATTATGTCATAATGTTTCGTTGCTCCCTCCGATTCTTCTCCGTCGTACAATCCCATTTCCTCAAGCTGTAATCCCCAATAATAATGAAGCCTAGGTATTGCCTCATTAACCTGGATAGCATAACTACTAGAAGGAAATTCAATAATCACCCGTTCGTACAGTTGAATTGCCTTTAAATATTCACCCAAATCTTCCAGTTGTCGCCCATTTTGAAAAAGAGATTCAGCTGTTACCGGTTTACTTAAGATAGTTTCTTCCACTTCCGTTTGAGTTTTACACGATGTAATAGGTATAAAGAAAGATAGAACAATAATAGTGATACTTAGGGATAGTACCACTTTTAGTAAATTCATTCCTTTTCCTCCACAGTAGATTATAAGATTATATGATTCATTTCCTTGCTATTTTAATACAATATACAAACATTTTCGGTAACATTTGTTACCAGTAGTCATGCAAGATTGAAGCAATGAATTCTTGAGAGCAAGAAGTCAAGAAAAGTTTTGGGATAGAATCAATTCTAGTATCCAACACGCTACTTGGGAATAGAATGACGCTATTGTTTATTTACTCAAACCAATTCGGGTCAAATGTACACTGGTTAACAGACAACATTCATGCTTACCTTTATCCTTTATACATAATAACTTGAGATCAAATATATTAAAAAGGAGAAGGTAAAATGATTCGTCAAAAAAGTATCGGCTTATAATCGGAGTTACAGTATTGGCAATGGCATTAGTGGGTATTAGCGCGCAGTATGTTGGTGCTAAAGGTGCAGTCGATCCTATCGTTCCTAACCTTGAATATGAAGAACCCATTTTTAGAGGATGGGCGGATCCACCACTAACCATACCTGAACCTCCACCTCAGCCTCCACCTCTGCTTGCACCAGAACCTCCACCTCCAAACCCAAATTTACCTTTACCTTGACAATAGAGTGTGAAATCCTTATTTAAAGGATAATCAAAAATTGAATAAACCATAATGCAATATCTAGCAAAAATTAGGGCAGGGTTTAGACTCTGCCCCCTTTCTTTTTTCAACAATTGTTGCTACTAATTTGCTACTAGATTGGATGATAGGGGATGTTACCGGTTGGCATATTACGCACGAAATCCAATTAAGTAATCAACTGAAAAACACTGTTTTGAACGTAAAATGACGGTATTTCATATTGAAAAACAGTTCCTAAACCGCGTGTCGTGCGTTCGAGTGGCACCAGGGGTACCACCCAACCGACTGGGTACTCCGTAGACTTTAGTGAATTGGGACTATTTTGAAAAACTACTGAATTTTTCTTATGATTGATTTACACGCCCCAATGCATTACCGGGTCACGTAATGACAGCAACAACAATCCTTCTTCTTCCATGATTTTATTAAGTATGCTGCTCGCTTTATGCGATTTATATCACATCTATTGTTACATAACTTGTTTAGAATTAAACTAGTGTACAGAGTAAGTTAGCATCATATAGATTTTAGGTTATGCTAAATTCTTCGGGTGGATGGAGGTTAAACCATGGACCTGTCGCGCGAACAGAAGAAAGAATCGGCCTGGGATTATCCCAGACCGCCCCGAGTAGAGCGGTCTTCTAGGCATATACGCGTGGTGTACAATAACACGACCATAGCAGAAACCCGCAGGGCAGTCCGTGTCCTTGAGACGAGCCATCCTCCTGTTTACTACATTCCACTTGGAGATGTGCAACAGCAGTTTTTATCGCGGTCAGATCATCAGAGTTTCTGCGAGTTCAAGGGCTTGGCAACGTATTATACCCTGAAGGTAGGAGCGAAAGTTGCTGAGAACGCTGCCTGGAGCTATCATAATCCTCCCCTCGAATACGAATCTATGAAGGATTATATAGCGTTTTACCCCGGGCGGGTCGATGCCTGCTACATTGATGGTGAAAGCGTCAAAGCTCAAGAAGGAGATTTCTACGGTGGCTGGATTACTTCGGATATTGAAGGACCGTTCAAAGGCGGCCTAGGAACGATAGGATGGTAATTAACAGAACTTTTTAAGCTCCATAGTTCGGAAATACGATATGAAAATTGGGTATCCTTGTATTAATTGGACAATTGGATGCAAAGGTGACCATATCTTTCGGCTAAAGTCCTATTCAGAACAACGCCTAATCGAAACAGTAGCCAACAATCTGAGTTGCCTTGAAACAATGCTCAGATTTAACGTTGAACATGATCTCCTCTTCTTCAGGATAACGTCCGATTTAGTTCCCTTTGCCTCACATCCCGTCTGTCAGTTCAACTGGCGTAGGTACTTCAGAGACGAGCTTAGTTCGATTGGTAGTTTTATTAAATCGCATAACATACGAATCTCAATGCATCCTGGCCAGTATACTATACTTAATAGTCAAAATAACGAAATCCTATCACGGAGCATCAAGGAATTAGAATACCATGCAGATGTCCTAAATTCCCTTGGGTTAGATGCATCTGCCAAGATACAGCTTCACATAGGTGGAATCTATGGAGATAAAACCAAAAGTGTACTGCGATTCATAGATCGATACCGTAATCTAAATGGAAACATAAAGCAAAGGCTTGTTATTGAAAACGACGATCGGAGTTACACTGTAGATGATTGTATCGATATTTATGGAGAAACCGGAGTGCCCGTTCTTTTCGACGTCTTCCACCACGAATTGAATAATTCTCGTTCGAGCGTGATTAAGGTTTTAGCTACTATCACGAAAACCTGGCAAGCACAGGATGGTATACCGATGGTAGACTATAGCTCTCATTATCCTGGTACTCTCAAGGTTAGCCATACGGTATCCATCGATAGTTCCGATTTCAAACGTTTCCTCACCACAACCCAACCATACGATTGTGACATCATGCTGGAGATTAAAGACAAAGAGATAAGTGCACTCAGAGCAGTTGAAATCGCTCGGAAGGATTTAAGATTCTTTCATGGCTAAACCAAAAGGTAGAGAGTTTCGTCCCCTTTTTGAGCAAAAGAGACTGAAGCCAATTCATATCCTTGAATTTCAACATCTTGTCTGGCAGTATTACCGTGAGCATGGGCGTTCATTTCCCTGGAGAGAAACAACTGATCCATACCAGATTCTTGTTTCGGAGATTATGCTTCAGCAGACTCAGACATCACGTGTGGAAAAAAAGTATTATGAATTCCTTTCAGCTTTTCCAGATTTCTTCACATTAGCTAGTGCATCATTGAGAGAGGTACTTCAGGTTTGGCAAGGCTTGGGATACAATCGCCGTGCCTTGGCACTTCAGCAAACAGCCCAACGAGTTGCAACTCGATTCGACGGTCAATTACCTGATAATCCTGCGGTGCTCCAGCAATTTCCTGGCATCGGTCAATACACCGCAGCAGCGGTGGCTGCCATCGCATTCAACAAACCAACGGTATTCGTAGAAACGAATATAAGAACCGTCTTTCTCCATCATTTTTTTGAAAACCCTGAGAAGATCGCAGACCGTGCTATTTTAGTTTTGGTCAAAGCTACTCTTGACATCCGAAACCCGCGAGAGTGGTACTATGCTTTATTTGATTACGGAGCGATGCTAAAACGTCAGCGAAAAGTTATTCCAAGATTTGGAGAACGCAGACAAAGCCATTTTCGGGGATCTAATCGTGAGATACGAGGGCAGATTGTACAGCTACTATTAACCCACGACTCGGTCACTACACGAGAACTAGTAAAATTCTTGAATCAAAATAGTGAACGTGTAAGACAAATCCTAGTACAACTCCAAAATGAAGGTCTTATAGAAACTGCTAACGATTTGATACATATACGGTAACCATGCCATACAAACGAGTTCATTAGCAGTGAAATTCATAATATCGACCTGCGTAGCACACGTACATTGGTGAAAGGTAATTCGCAAAACGAGTAACTCAGCCAATGGTAATAAATGGCGTACTAAGGCAAGAGGGTGTTGAAAATTTTCCTAGTTTTTTCCTTAGCGGATCAATATTATTAGAGTTTCATGGACTTTGCCTGGGGGCATACGTTCTTGGCCCTACAATTCACGCATGCTATCTTGGGGAAAATTACAAAGAAGCGAAAAAGAAGTAATCCGATCACAACGAGCAGGATGATTAGTACAATAACCGAGAAATCCAAAAATAGGGTGGGAATGATGGCTAAGATTGGTGCAATTAGTCTAGCTATATATAGGTTATTAGGACAGAATATCCCTTTAGCTCGATTTGGGAAATCTCTGACATTTCCTTCCTTAGCAATCTTCCTCGATACCAGATTTAAGCCGGAAATACATAGAGAATTATCCAGTTTATAGTAAACACAGTTAGGACATACTTTAAGTGGCATATGTATATACATCTCAGAAAATGATAATGTCAGATATAGTGCACCAAAAAGATATCCTATCCAGTGGCTATAACCTAGGAATATACCAATTCCGCCGAGTAAGTAATGAGCAATTGTCGTACCATTGTAGGTTACGATACTCG
>CP070729.1:614098-623999 GCA_020351185.1 Dehalococcoidia bacterium
CTGAAGTCGATGGGCTAACCCAGGTTTAACCAGGGGAGCAGTCGCCGAAGGTGGGGCTGATGATTGGGACGAAGTCGTAACAAGGTAGCCGTAGCGGAAGCTGCGGCTGGATCACCTCCTTTCTAAGGATTAAACGGGCTATTGAGCCCATTAATCTAGGTCGATCTCCGGATTATCCGGAGTTTATCTCCTACCTTCCGCTATCCAGTTGTTAAGGTTTATTTTTATAAAAAAGCGGCAAGAGTCCCTTTTATTTATAGTAGAGTAATGAGTAGGATTGGATCAATCGCTTGCTTTATAATTGGAATTATTCTAGAATACAAGCTAATGTTTTGGCGAAAATAAAGAATGAAAAATCAGACTTTAAAGATAATAGCTTATTGTCTTAGTATCCTCGCATGGGTGATGCTCGTAATTGGTGTCGGCTTTACAATTATAATTGGAATGGCAGCAGCAACAGCTGTTGCTAGAGTAGCCTTTGTACTAGGAGGCTTAGTAATGACAGCTATAATTGGTGCGTCTTTGCTGGCGTGTTCGAAATTGATTTCTTTATTGATAAATATCGGGGATAACCTCGGTGAAATAAAGGATATAATAAAAGAAAAGAAATAGTGCAAAATATTCTGTGGTAAATTAAGTTTGAAAATACGGGCCATTAGCTCAGTTGGTTAGAGCACAGTCCTGATAAGACTGGGGTCTCTGGTTCGAGTCCAGAATGGCCCACCAGCAAACCTAAAAAAGTCAAAAATCCGCTTATCAGTTCCATGTCCAACAAACTGAACTCAGTCTGTTACAGAAAAACCCATGCATTGAGAGTAATCTAGCCTAACAAAAACTTCACCAATTAGTTGATTAATTTGTAATCACATATAAGCTTCAGAGCATGTCCCCATTAGCCATAGATGGTCATCAGAGGAAGCTTAATCGATTTCTAGCCTATATATGAGCATTCCATTGAAGGGAGATACCATCTCAGCTAACGTAATTCGAAGTTTCAAAAGTCACATACGTGATACACATCATTTAGATAATAGTACTCTCCATAGATACTTTATAACACTAAAAGTCTTTTTTAAGTGAGTAGTTGAATAGGGTTTTGCAACTGAGAACCCAACACCAAAAGTAAAGCTTGGCAAACCAACACAGAAAATAATCAAATGTTTGTCTCCTGAAAAGGTAACAAAATTATGGAACAGGTTACCTGATAGCAATTTGAAAAAAGTTAGAAATAAGGCTATAGTTCTTGTACTTTTAGATTGTTGATTTCGTATTTCTGAGTTAGTGAATCTCAAGTTAGCAGATGTAGAATTACATCGAGGAGTATTAACTGTAATAGGGACAGGTTCTAAGCTCAACTCACCTGATAACTGAAAACCAACCTTAGATTTTTCTTAACGAAAAAGAATAACATACCGGCTAAGTCTTACTTGATAGCTATATGAATTCCGGCTGCCCCATAGAAGAGCTCACGATAACCGACGGTTTTAAAACCGGCTGTTATTAGCATCGCTTTGATTTTCTCTGACGTAAAGAAATCGGCTGCAGATTGAGCCAGATAGGTATAGGCGCTCCTATTACCGGAAAGTAAGACACCCACTGGTGTCACGAAGGCACGTAAATAAAAATGGAAAAGTCTTTTCACAAATTGGCTCTCTGGCTGGCTTGACTCAACAATAACATACCGCCCATCTTTTCTTAACACACGCAGTACCTCAGCGAGGTGAGATGTGCAGATTGGATTTTTGTAGGTCAAGTTACGGAAGGCAAACGATATTCCCACACAGTCCAGGTGATCATCAGGGAATGGCAAACTGGTAACTTCACCATAAATGAATTTTATCTTTTGAGCTAACCTTGCCCGTTTCGCTTTTTCGCGGGCACGCTCAAGCATTGGTGGGCTATAATCCAATCCGTTTATTTCTGTGCCCTCTTCTGAATATATAGCTAAATTTAGAGCCAAGTCACCCGTCCCGCAAGCCAGGTCAAGGGCTCTCTTCGGTTGCCCCTCTAAGCAAGCTTTTGCAGCTAATCGCCGCCACCGGATATCCATGCCAAGGGTAATAATATGATTTATCAGGTCATATCGCGGTGGTACCGCGGTAAATATACCGTACAGCGGCTGGTTTGGCGTACGTGGCTTCTCATTCATGGATTATGTATTAAGCGTTCATTGTAAATTAGGCTATTTTTTACGTCAAGTACGTATATTCGATTAACGCCTTTGAGTGCTTTATGAGTTAATATTAATGTTACTAAATATTGCTTAACGCTACTTAGTAAAAGATCGCACTGGACAGCAAATTATGGAATCGAAATTATTAATGAGGAGGCAAAGTTAAAAATTTGCACAAGTTCACTACCAATTATCAACGATTGGATTGAAACCAGTGATCGAATTTCAATAATTATTTAGGTAACCAACACAGCCAATTACTATTTTACAAGATAATTATTACTAAGAAGTAAATTGAAAACATTCATTACCCTTCAAAATTATTGGGAAAATGTTGTGTAATTGAGCAATATTACTTATCATTATTACTTGTAAAAGGCACCATGAAATCGCATAAATAAAGGATGCCAAATGGTTAAGATGAACAATTTTAACCTTGATAGTAAGATCTAGATAGAATTATCACTATAAATATTACTTTTTTATTATTTTTCTAGAAACAGCCTGGAAAGGTATGAAATTAACATATTTTTTATATTTTCTAGTGAAAAGTGTGCAAAAAGGGGAGACTGAGTTTGAAGCATTACCCCGATATACTAAGTATTTGTATGGCGGCATAATCTTTATTTTCAATCTTTGGAATGTTAATCGATTAAGGTTATAAGTCTTATAGTCTATGGCTAACGACATTAGGAAGTATGTAGAAAGTAGGATTACATCCTACAAGATTATCTTGTCAATAACAAATCAGTAAAGTGCTAGACACGGAGTTTTATTACCAAAGTTGATAAAAGTTACATGCGAGAAACACTATATAATGTAAAATGTATGAAGAAACAATTGTGAAAATATTGATTATAATTCTTTTAGTGTGATAAAACAGAATGCAAAAAAGGATTCTATTGTTGTATGAGAATTAGTTTATTAGCGCTGTTTCTTTCGGTAACTCTAATAATAATTTCTTCGGACTGCAGTGGATTAGTTGATAGTAGCATAGGCACACAAACTACCAATACGTTAACTCCAAAAGTAGGCAATAGAGTCTATCAGATGGCACCCGATTTTAAGCTAGGGAATTTGGAGGGAAATGCTGTTTCCCTAAGTGACTTTAGGGGCAGTCCGGTGATGATCAACTTTTGGAGAATAGACTGACCCTTTTGCCGTGAGGAGTTTCCTTACCTTGAAGAAATTCACTTGAGGGAGTCACCACCACTAGTTTTTTTGACTATAGATGCCGAGGATTCAGCGGTAGAAGTAGCAAAGTTTCTCCAGGAGAATGATTATACATTCCCGGTGCTTTTAGATGTAGATTCTAGCGTTTCAGTTGACTATGGGATTTTTGGTGTTCCTATAACCTTTTTGATTAATAAAGAAGGAATCATACAAAAGTTGAAAATCGGTGCATACAAGAGCACTACTGAAATCGAAGAAGATTTAAAATTAATCATCCTGTAGCAATGTAGATGTGAAATTACGTTTCATTTAATTTTTTTTAGATTGATACGAGGGTTAGAAAAAAGGATCAGAACCTAAACCTTACCTTTTTCAATAATTAACCAATAAAATGTATGATGATTTAGATCATGTCAATTACATATGAAAAATTAATTGATCCCATATTAAGAAACGTCAGGCATTACGCGCCATTTTTTTCTGCAATGAAAGTGGGTGATAAGGTATTAGATGTGTGTTGCGGAACAGGAGCACAAGTTATTGAATACGGAAGAAACGGTATTGTTGCTACAGGTATTGACAACGATCAAAATATGGTTAATTCAGCCCTAAGAAACAAAGCAAAAAGTGCTATATCGAATATTTCTTTTTTATTAGCTGATGCCGCAAATTTACCTTTTGATGACGGTAGCTTTGATTATGCTTCGGTATCATTAGGTTTACATAACAAAGAGGAAGGCGTTAGAAACAGGATTATCAGTGAAATGAAGAGAGTTACCAGTGCTGATGGGTATCTACTCTTTATAGATTTCAATGTTCCGCTACCCAGGAATTTCTGGGGTATATTGGCACAGAGCATTGAATTTGTTGCTGGCGGATCGCATTATAAAGGTTTCAAAGATTATATTGAAAAACGAGGGCTCGTTTACATCTTAGAGAATCACCAGTTGGATAGTGAGAAAATAGATTATCTGAAGAGCAGTCTATTGACAATTGTAAAAGCAAGGGTCCATAAAACCCAAAAAATGGCGATATGATAGTAGATTTATAAAAATGCTCGTTTAGTGACTATAGCTATTAAATATATAACTTTTAGTGGTTATTATAGAAATAGCCCAGAAAAATACGAATTTGGTATTTTTAAGGGATAAATTGTTGCAAGAAGGCTGTTTGGTTTGTGTTAATCCAATTACCATTAACAATATGATAAAATAAATCACTGTTTAAAAAACTATACTTTTTTGTAGGTTAAACAATTGAAAATTGTAGCAATAGTAGGTAGTCCGAGGCCGAAAGGTAATACTAATATTTTAGTAGATAAAGCCCTCGCTGAAAGTGCAAAATTTAATATTCAGACTGAGAAGATTATCCTCCAACAATATGAAGTAAATCCCTGTGTGGGCCATGATGACTGCACTTCCTTCAAATCATGTCGACAAAGAGATGACACCAAATGGATCCTAGAAAGATTTCGCGAAGCCGATGGCGTTATTTTAGCAACCCCTGTTTACTATTACGATGTCTCATCACAAATGAAAGCATTTATCGATCGTAACTACTTCATCTACACACATAAGCAGGTGTACAAAGCAAAGGTAGTTGGCATTATTATTGTAGCTGCGGAAGCAGGCATCGAAGATGCTTTACATACATTAGGCATGTTTGTCAACGAGCTTGGTATCGAGGAAGATAAAAGATTTGTCGTCAGTGGTTATGCTGACAAGCTTGGAGAGGCCAAACAGAACTTGCATTTAGGAGAGGCTGCTCAAAAACTTGGTCAGCGTATGGCACAAATCGTTATGGAACAAAAAAAATAATCGAATCAACCCCCTCACAAAATTCCGAGCAAAGTTAAGCAATAATTATCGTAATTGACTATTGGTAGTATAATACACCTATGTCTATCGATCCAAGAAGAGTAGGGAGATTTGCATTAATTGGTGCTGGGGGATTTGGGATTAGCGGTCTTATTATCGGCTTAGCAATTGAAGCTGCTGGCAGGGTTGATTGGAAAAATTCAACGGACATTTGGGAATCAATGCCCATTTTTTTATTGCCGTTATTTATGCTTTTAGCAGGTGCTGTAGCCGGCACTGTATTGGGTTTTGCTTTGGAACGTCGAATGGGTTGTATATTTGCCGTTTTAATGGGCATAGCTTATTTCCCTGGAATATTGGTTATCGGATGGATTTTAAGATGGAGTGACTTTGTAAACAATATCCCCTTTGCGACATTATTTGGACTCATGTTGGGTATGTTGCTCGGTTTTACAACCGGGAAGTGGCAAAAACTACTGTTGTTAGCCTTAGCCGGTAGCATAGGTGGTGTTGTTTCGGGAGCTGTAACAAATCCCATAGCTAGCTACGACTGGTATATCGTTACTGTGCAAGGAGCAATTGGTGGAGCTTTTCTAGGGGGGGCTATCGGATTAATTCAGAAGGAAAAGGGTAAAAACACTGACTAGGCTGTTCGGCAAGATATTCACCGCTAGAATAGTAGCTATATTTGTTATAGCTACTATTGTTTTATATTTATCTCTTTCAACTTTAGGAGCTTTCTTTATCATGCGAATACCCCGATTACCGGTGGAGACAACTCCAACATCGGTCGGTTTGGACTATAAAGATGCTTTCTTTATGAGCCGCGATGACAACGTCTTGCTAAAAGGATGGTTCATACATGGTAGTAGTCAAATATCGATCATCATTGTTCATGGAGGATTCCAGAATCGTGTAGATGATAATGTCGATACTCTGGGACTGGCTAGAGACCTGAACAAGGCAGGGTATAATCTTTTATTGTTTGATCTACGGGGTCGTGGTGAATCCGAAGGCACTGGTAGGGCTTTGTCGAATATCGGAAAGGATATTGGAGGTGCCTTTGATTACATAAGGCATTGTGGGTATGCTGCTGATAGCACAGCTATTGTGGGTTATTGCTCCGGTGCTGCTTCGGCTTGTATATTTGCTAGCCAAGAAGATATAGGGGCATTGGTGTTGGTTGGCTGTTTCGCTGAGGTAGGTGACATGGTTGTTAGTATGGCAACTTCGCAGGGAATACCTAGAATGTTAGCCGAAATATTTATTCCGGGTCTTAAATTGACAACCAGAGTATTGTATGACTACCAGGTAGTAAATCCAATAGATGTTGTATCTGGAGTGAGTTGTCCAATATTTTTTATACACGAGGAGCATGACGAATTCATACAATTAGAAGACATGCGTCGACTGTTTGAGAAATCCTCTCATCCAGAAAATCAATTTTGGGAAGTGGATAATACAGAACATAGTCAATCGTACAAGAAAGACCCGACTGAGTTTACAGCGAGGATTACTAGTTTCTTAGAAACAACCCTTCTAAATGCGTATTAGGTATTTGGTTGAAGCTACACCAAAAAGTGCAGGTTTTGATTTCTGCCCCCTTATTATTCCCGCTTCAGTTCACTTCTTGTTTTTGGATATTGGTTTCTTCACATATTCTATTGCAGAATCTTGCAGTTTTTTCAGAATTGCCCAAAGTTGTTTTCGGTCGCTATCAGTTATTGCTGAAAAGACGTGATTTAATGCCTCTCTTTGCTGTAAAACCTTTAAAGCCTCTCTTCCCTTTTGAGTGAATCCTAGGGAGATAACGTTCTTTTGCAATAAACCCTTTTTAGCTGTAATTAAACCTTTTCTTTCCAATCTGTTTAGCTGTGCAAGTATAGTATGGTGTCTACGAAACAGCCATCGGGATATTTCTGCAGGCGTTGCTTTATAGCCTAGAAAATCAATAAATAGCAGTACTGCACCATCCATTACCGTTAATCCATGTACTCTTACCTCTTTCGTTAACGCTTGGTAAATAGCGTCTCTTGTCTGGAAGAAAAATCCCCATAGATCCACATTGGGATCACCCAGCATTGTTTCAGTTGATTTCTCGGTTGCCTTCATTATCTTAATATTACCTCCCAAGCTGTGATTGACCAAAATTGAAGCATAAAAAACTCTTTAATATGAGCATATTCCATAAGCAATTAAAATTCAAGCTAGATGAATGAGATTCATCAAGAGGGCAGGATATCAATTCTGACCCTATCTTTCAGTATTGATAAAGTCTTATTCGTGCGCAAATTATTATTTTATTCTGTATCTAGATAAATAATTACTATGTTATTTAATAAGTTAAAGGTATATCAGATAAAGTACTTGATCCTAATAACACTTCAGGTGTTATCCAGTTGTTCTCAACCAGGATAAAGGCTAAAACTTGTAGGTATTCCAAATCAGTCAAAATACCGGGATGATTACCTGGCATATATGTACTAACGTAGTTAAAGAGTTTTTGAACATTGCCCCAATACGGTATATTCGGACCTGCAAATTCCTCTTTGCCGCCTTCTTCCCATTTAGCATGACAGCCACATAGTTGTACACCACAACTATTTTTAAACACTATCTGACCATAGTCCATCAGCTCAGATGCGGGGGTTGGGGGTGGTCCAGTTATAGCAGTGGTGGTTGATGGAGGAGTAGTGATGGTAGTACCCGAAGACAGAGATACGTTGTCTAAATTAATCTCCTCAAATGTTTCTTCAGGTTGTACAAGCGTATTCTCAACTAGCAGGTAAGCTAAAACTCGCAGATACACCTCTGTTGATAGGGTGCTAGGATTATTAGCCGGCATCTGTGTACTGATGAAATTAAATAGTTTATCGGCGGTGTCATATTTTTCCAAGATTGGTTTATTTAATTCGTCACCATGGCAAACACAGCTATCATCAAAGTCGATTTTACCCTTAATAGCTAGCTCCCCCCACGTTGTTGTAGGTATATTCACTACTTTAATTGTTCCCGTGATCTCTGGATAGGTCTCAGAGTGATAATTAAATACCCCTACCTCCGAAAAAGTATGTTTGTAGAAGTCACCCGGGGATAGAATACGACTATTAAAGATTCCTAATTCATCGCTGGTAGCTGTGTGCAGTACATTGTCTAAATTAATCCAAGTAATTTCTCCACCTACCAAGATGGTTATTTCACTAGGATTAAAAGTTGAGTCGGATATTGTTACCACGTTACCGACTAGACGAGGTCCCTCTTTGTGGCAATCTTGACATGTTTCTTCATCCTCGATATAGGCTTCATGTCCGGGAATTAAGAAGTGACAGATATGACAAGCCCCTATTTGTTGTTCCAATAAAGCTAAAGAATGTGGTACTAGTGGCGCATCCTCTGGTGATAATGTCGGTGTAACAGGGGTTATAACTGGATATCCAGCTGCAATCCAAGCTGATATGCCACCCTGCATATTGTAGACTTCTGCGAAATTAAATGAGCGCATATCCTCTACAGCAGAAGTACTCCTATTTCCGGACCTACAATAGACCAGATATGTATCGTTTTTATCCAGAGCTCCTACTTCAACCAGCCAGGTATCGCTCCTAAAATCTATTAGAATAGCACCGGGTATAAAACCTTCAGCATGCTCTTCAGGTGTTCTTACATCGAGAATGGTAAATTCCGGGTTATCTTCGTTATCGAGAATCATAGCGAATGCCTCAGCTACGGTAATATCTTGTACAATTTGGTTGGGTAGTGTAGTTTGAGGTTCTGATATTGTTTTAGTAATAGTCTCTGGTGGCAACGTTACTGTTTGTGTTTTGGTGGTCGTCACAGGTTCGGATGAGCAACTTATTATAACCATTGTACTTGAAATTATGATGGTGAAAAAACAAATACATAGCTTCTGAGTAAATCTCTTCATTCTATGCCTCCTGCTATTTTATTATTTTATTTAACCAATTATTTAATGTCAATTTTGAATTTTGACTTTAATTTACTATTTACTATACATCCTTCTCTAATTAATTCAATATTAAAGCATCACATCTAATACTTAGGTGCAGCATCTCTAAGTGACAACACATATCATCATTCAGACACATGCCATTTGTCGGATTTAGAGAAACTGTAAAAGAATAGACTCATCTAAGAGGGTTTACTGATAGGAATGGGATGGGCTAAGTTTTAAGCGAAGATTAAAAGATTGAATAAGACAATAGTTCAAATCCAATCACTGCCACTTTTATTTGTTATGCCTTTATAGCTACAGGGTTTATTATAGTCTGGCTAAAAAGTCAATTTGATTGTAATATAATGTGAAAAATATTGAATGGAGGTCTTGCACTTGTCGATAGAATGGTCTGACGATTACCTGATTGGTATCGATGAAATTGATAAACAACACAAAGAATTACATACCAAACTACAAGAACTCTATGACAAGGTCTTGCTATGCGAAGGAGAGAATGATATCCAAGATGCACTTAACTTCCTAAAAAATTATGCTATTACGCATTTTCAAACTGAAGAGGCGTTCATGCGTAAGCATAAATACCCTAACATCGGAGAGCACTTAAAACTTCATACTGAATTCTTGGATGAATATTCAAAATTATCAGATGAGTTTAAAGAGCTGGGTTCAAACCAAGAACTAGTCAATAATATTACAGATATGGTAAAAAACTGGCTCAGTGAACATATTGCTGATGCAGATACCGATTACGCTCGGTATATA
>CP070729.1:624099-640666 GCA_020351185.1 Dehalococcoidia bacterium
TTTAGAATTATAGCTTTGGCAATAGCTATTATCCCACTACTCGTGGCTGCATGTAGTCATGCTTTAGTATCGGTACAACCTCCAATTCTTGATGATGTGACCGAAGCATTAGGTTATAGTCTTGCTCCAACTACCATGCCAACAGGTTTTGAATTTGACAGGTATGAAGTTTTTGACATTGGCTCCGAGATTATTCCTACCATCGCTTATAAACGGATACAAAATGCAGAGTATCAACAGATTATTTTCAGTTATCCTGTTAATTTACCTTCATATACTAACAGCGTTTACACTCTGGAAAACCTGGTACTCAAATGGCAAGCTCCTGATGATGCTTCTGTTAGAGTAGAGGTTAATGGGAAGGAATCATACATAGTATATGGTGGTTGGTCTGTTAAAAGCATGAGAGAATTATTAAATCCTAATCCTGATTTTCTAGCCACATATGTTCCTGAATGGAATTATGATGCATATCGCAATATATTTTTTGACCATGAGTTACCATCGGGTGAGATTGTTAGTATGATGATACGTGCTTTATCTAATCCATCTGAATGGATTACAAATGAAGAACTTGTTGCTATTGCCGAATCTTTAGTATATACACCCGCTACATAATCCATGTTGAAAACAAGCTGGTAATTGGCTGTAGTGATAATAGATTGGGGGTTATGTTATGAAAATATAAACCAATCGTATTTTACTCTAATGGTAACATAAGTTACCGCTTATTATATATTATCAATGCTATGTGTATTCTAAACTTGATAATCAGGAGGAAAATAAATGCTTAAAGTGTTTAAAATGAAATGGGTGTTGTTTGCATTTGTATTATTACTGACTACCGTGAGCTTTGCCCTCCCAGCTTGTACCTCTACAATTACCGAAACGGTGAGATATACACTAACTACCACAACAACCCAACAGTTAGACGATGAAGAAATAAGATCGGATATCATTAATCAATTATCCATTGACAGCAGAGTTGACGCAACAAATATAACCGTAGATGTCAATAATGGAAAGGTGATTCTCGGAGGTACAATTCCTTCCTTACAGCAGGCTAGGACGGTTATTCAAATCGTCCTGGATCTTCCTCATACCGGTATAGAGGACAACATGGTAGTCCAACCAACTGAAGGAGCCGATGATGAACATATAAGGGAACATCTAGTTTTATTGTTCGACTTGGCGGAGGATATTGACACTTCAAATGTTAGCATTTCCGTTAATTCAGGGGTTGTAACGCTTTCTGGATCCATAGATCATCTTTGGCAGAAAGAAAGGCTAGAGGAAATTGCAGTATTTGAAGAGAGCGTGGTATCAATTATTAACAATATAAACGTTATAGATCCAACTCCCGTATCCGATCAGCAGATATTAGATCAGGTGAATAATATCATACAAATATTTGGTGTAGATATTACGGCTCAGATAGAGAACGGTGTGGTCACATTAACTGGTACTGTAGGTTATTTTGACGAGGATAGTCTACTAAGTTCAATTGCAAGTGCTCACGGGGTTGTTCAGATTATATCTAATTTTGACGTTGCCGTAGAGTAATATAATTCTCCCGTACATACAAAAAAGGCACAGATGTTAAGTCTGTGCCTTTTTCAATAATGAGACTGTTCTTTATCCTCTCAATGTACAAAATATAATGAGACTCCAAGACAACGGTGCCTTATAAAACTTCAAGCTATCTTGAAATGTAATTGACCTTGTAATTCTCTGTATCGTTTCAAGTGATTTTAGAATCACTGAAAAACCCAGAGCCTATTTCTGCTTTCAATCAATTCGTAAGATTAAGACTGTTTTTGCTAATAATTTGCTAATGTACTAGTTGATAGGAAAGCTAACTAGTTGGTATTTTAGGTACGAATTACAGTTTGGTTGACTGACTGGCAAACACTGCTTTGAACGTAATATGACTGGTTGTAATGCCTACCTTATAAATGGGGTTCAGGTGGTCGCCGGTTCAAATCCGGCCGCCCCGACCATTTTTTGTTTTATAAAGAATTCCCTAATCTGAAAAACTGGTATCACGTTATGCTAGATAAAATTGATATATTTTAAGGAGGACATTTTGCACATACTGACCTAAATAATGTAGTACTTAAATATCTATCTCCCTTATCCGGTAATATCACGACAATAGTACCATAATTAATATCTTTAGCTATCGCTAAAGCGGCTGATACAGCAGCTCCGCTAGACATCCCGACAAATAAACCCTCATTCATTGCCAGCAATCTTGCCATTTCAAACGCTTCACCATCGTCAACCATTACCTTAGCATCCAATTTTTCAGGATGATAAATAGCGGGCACTATTGACTCAGTCATGTTTTTAAGCCCCTGGATTGTGTGTCCTTCATTAGGCTCGACACCAATAATTTT
This sequence comes from Dehalococcoidia bacterium, assembly GCA_020351185.1. Taxonomy (GTDB): domain Bacteria; phylum Chloroflexota; class Dehalococcoidia; order Dehalococcoidales. Next base: position 626,499 of record CP070729.1, read on the forward strand.
AATTTCCGGATTCTTTTCTTTTAAGAACTGACCGACCCCCATTAGCGTACCCGTCGTACCCAAACCAGCGATAAAGATATCAATCGCGCCTGCTGTTTGGTTAAAAATTTCAGGACCAGTCGTTTCATAATGTGCCAGGGTATTATTCTTATTCGCGAACTGGTTTGGCATATAATGTTTTTTAGGTTCGTGTTCCAATGCTTCGTGTGCTGCCCTTATAGCCCCATCGATACCTTCTCTAGCTGGGGTCAAGACAATTTCAGCTCCAAATGCTGCTAAAACCTGTCGTCGCTCTACACTGACACATTCTGGCATAAAGAGTTTTACTTTATATCCCTTTGCTGCTCCTATCATCGCCAAGGCAATACCCATATTTCCCGATGTTGGCTCTATAATCGTTTTCTCTTTCACAAGCTCCCCATTTTCCTCAGCTTTCGTTATCATATAGTAGGCTGGCCGATCTTTGACCGAACCACCAGGATTACTACCTTCTAATTTGCATAATATTTTGACATGCGGATTACCATTCAAATTATCAAGCTGAATTAGTGGTGTATTACCAATAGCTTTCAATAAACTCATCTAAAAAATCTCCTGCACTGAATACTAAATTATAGAGGTACTAAATACAATTGTCTAATAACTTTGCTGGTTAAAAAATCAAAAGTGTATTATAATCAAATATATAGATTATTACATGCTATTATACTAATTATTATGCCTTTTTAGCGGAAAATGTATAATTAATAAAGAAGAGATATCTCTTAAAGATTAAGATATGACAGATAAACTTAAAATCAAACTCTCCAGTGATAAACTGGAAATCTCCCCCGGTAAAAAAGCGGAAATAACCGCTACTATCAAAAACACTGGCGATATTGAGCAATCTTATTCCATAACTATTGACGATATAGATCCAAGGTGGTATACCCTATCTGTAACAGACGTCTCTCTTGCTCCGGGAAATGAAGAGCAAATCACGATTACCATTAAACCTCCACTTATTAGTAGCGGTGAGGCAAAAAGGTATAAGGCAAAATTAAAGGTTATATCTAAGGTAGATCCATCAATAGCAGCCGATGCACCCATTGAAATGCCTGTAGGATCACTCCTTGACTTTGAATTGAGCATAACTCCACAAAGACACAAAGGTAAAAAAGGATCCTATAGTGTCAGCATAACCAACAAAGGTAAATTACCGACCACCTATGCTTTAGAAGCTAAAGATCCCTATAATGCATGTAACTATCATTTCAGTCAACAAAATATTGAGGTCAAACCCGGAGAAAGCACCAAGGTAACCTTGGTCGTTAACCCAAAGGAAAAGCCCTTCCGGGGTAGTGTCGAAATACACAGATTTAAGGTAGTTGTCGCCCCACATGGCGGTTTACCCTATCAATCGAAAGTAGTAACGGCAGAACTGGTTTATAAACCAATACTAAAGACTATGCCAGCATTCCTCGCAATACTTGCCATTATCATTTTTGCGAGTGTATTTAACGGTTTATATTCTATGTTTAATAGTATCGTCGAAGGTGGTCCCGAGACCACCTATAGGCTCACTTTAAACATGGATGGATATGGTTCAATTACAGGCTATGGTGATTATCCCGAAGGCGAAATGGCTTCTATCAGAGCTAGAGCTGCTCCAAAATGGGAGTTTGTTGAATGGACAGGCGATATTGAGGCTATAACTAATCCCCTATCGAGTAACACATCAATATTAATGGATGAAGATCACATTGCAACAGCCAATTTTAAGCAAAAAGAAATAATACCTCATACGGTATATAATATTGTTTTATATCCTGAGTCTCCGGCAACACTGTATTACGGGGAATGGGTTGATATCACCTTTGATTACACTGTTGAACTCGATTATCGAAGCGAGGGTGTTGACGATATAGACATTGTCCCTGATGCACACATAATACCGCGTCCTTTTACAAATGGGGATCTATCACCCGGATACCTAGCTCGCGGATATAACTTCCTTGGACCCTATGATACTCATGGAGAGAGTAGATTTACGATAAATCCACAATATGGTCAAGTAATTGTAGATCAGATTCGATTCCAACTACTAAATGCTGACAAGAGTATTATTCTAAATGAATTTTTCATTCCTACCGTATTTACATTTATACCAGACGAATCTATTGACTTAGAGGGCGAATAATTATCATAATCCATAATACACCCAACACATTTCCCCAAATTAGTTAATTTAACGCTAAGCCTCATTCCAATTTTATGAATATCGGTTTATTCCTGTTGGAAGGTAATTAATCCCCTCTTTATTGCCTTAACCACTGCTTCAGTGCGGGCGTTGGCGTCAAGCTTACTTAAAATTGAGGTTACATGATTTTTTATTGTTTGCTCACTTATCTTTAGGCTGACAGCGATCTGCTTATTAGCATAACCCTGAGCCATAAAATTTACTATCTCTGTCTCCCGCGCAGTAAGCGGTGAGATCAAGTTTTCAACCTCCTGTTGCTGATATAGCTCCTGAAATTGATTCAGTATATGGGCTGCCACTTTAGGTCGGTTATTAAGGCTCTCATTGATGGGGTGTTCACCGTGTACTACTCGCCTAACTATATTAATCAACTCTTCACTTTGAATATCCTTACTCAAATAGGCAGCTGCCTGTCTCTTGATAGCCTCGAATAGATACTCGTCATTTATATCAGAGGCTAACACAATAACTTCGGTACTGGGGGTTACTTGCTTTACTCTATTGACTAGATTGAGCCCGCTATCTGGAGCAGTATCGATATCAATAATAGCAACATCAGGTGGCATAATCTCTATCGTTCGGGACATTTTATCGGTTAACTGTGCTTCACCGACAATCTCAATATCTTTTACATCTGAGAAAGTATTGTGTAAACCCTGCCTGAAAAGTGGTTGTTGGCTAAACACCCAAGTTTTTATACTCTGTTCATTCATAATAAAGTCAAAAAATTACAGATCCTTTATACCTATTTGTTAGCCCACTTTTCAGCTAGATCACCGGCCAAAGGCAGCTTATATATTACTCCTTGGTATGATTTATACATAAGAACAATCCAGAGTACAAAAGCAAGGCCACCAACTAAAAATCCCATAAACAAATTCAAAATGGGTATCCAGCCAAAGATTATGAGCATGATATTTATTATGCCGAAAATCACTATTGACTGTACGGCATGAAATCGAACAAATTTGTTTTCTGATTCGATAAGAAAAAATATAAGCCCACTTACCCACCACCCCACATAGCATAACAAAGCGGCAATGTTATCTTCGAGTCCGGTAGAGGTTTTGACCATGTATTTTCTCCTCCACTTAATATATCATAAGGATATACTTGGGTTCGTTCTATGTCAATATTAGTCGCTTCCCAGCTAAATCTAATTCCTCTCCACCTTTTCAATCTGGTAAACCAGTTTTCCTGAGGGTGCTTCTATTTCGATGATATCAGTAATTTTCTTCCCGATTATAGCCTTACCTATTGGCGAAGCATCCGAGACCTTACCTGCAGCTACATTTGCTTCTTTTGAACTAACTAATGTATATCTCATAGTTTCACCACTATTCTTGTCGACAAGAACAACGCTATCACCGGTGGATATCCTGTGAGTAACCTCCGCTTTCTCACCAATGATATTAGCCATCTTCAAGGTTCCTTCTAACTCTTGGATTCTTCCCTCGAGATGACCTAATCTCTCCCGTGCAGCATGTAGAGGGGCATTCTCACGGAAATCTTTATCTTCAGCTGCCCGCCTGATTTCTTCGATAATTGATGGTTTCTGATTTTTTAGTTCTAAAAGTTCTTTTGCCATTAAGTCATAGCCTGCTTTAGTCAAGGGGATTGATATACCTTTCTTCTCGATTTTCTTCTTTAAGCTTGGTTTCTCCTTTTTTATCTTTATATGCACTGCCAGGTTTTTTTTAAGCCACTCTTCCTTTCTGCAATATACAAGAAAAGCCTTTGCCGCCTCTAGTTTCTTATCATAATTCGCCACCGAAGATGGCATCCGTTGGGCATATTTAGCTATTTCATCGGCTGCTATGCTATTAAGCTGCCTCTCTCGGCCAAACCAACGAACGAATTGGTTGATAGCCTGCTGGCTGATATTCGATTCTTCAGACGGTAGACTACCTAAAAAACGATTAGCCGCTTCACTCAAACTCAGTTCTTCATTTTTATCAGTCATCGAATCTCCCCCTTTTAACAAATTTAAAGGGTATATTTATGACTTTGATCGATTTTGTTATAGCTTCTTCTCGGGCAAATTTTAATATTGCTTTGCCGTGCCAGTCAAAAGAAATGTCCTCCGCTTCTAATAATACTCTATCAATAGCGTTAGCAGTAGTTACATCAAATATTCTATCTATGTTTCTATCACCGAGGCGCTCAAATAACTTCCTTCCCCAGTAACATATCTTGAGCTCCTGCCCTAAGTCCTTCTTCCATTCCCGTTGATAGCTAGACATACTCTTGATCGAAAGATTGTCTTCATTCAAGACTTTTTCCAAATGTCGGGCTGCTATCCTGGCACTCAATAGGCCAAAGTATATACCACCCCCAGTTGTTGGCTTTACCTGCCCGGCGGCATCACCGACTACTAAAAAACGCTGACCATATGTTTTTGTCAATGGCTTGATGGTAATACCTCGGCAGGTAATTTCACCTTCATTATAATTAATTTTGCCCATACTCTCTAGAAGAGAAAGTAGCTTCTCTAGATGTTCCTTAGGACTTTTTCGTGATAACAAACCAGCAATTCCCCTATGCGGTAAAGTCGGTACCAACCAGGCAAAGAAGCCTGGAGCCACTTTGTTGCCGGTAAACACCTCTATTTCGCTAATATGGTCACTACCCACCTCTATCTGAGCACCAATGACAAAATCAGCCGGTGGAGCCAAACCCAGCTTTTTGATAAGATTTGAACCGAAGCCTACGGCAATAACCGCTGCCCGTGATTTAAATTCTAGTCTTTTGTCATCGCTGTTTGTTTTAACTGAAATATGGTCGCTTTCTATTGTTAAATCGATAACAGTTTTTTTAAAAAGGTATTCCGCCCCAGCCAATTGCGCCCTTTCGGCCATGTATTTATCAAACTGTCCCCGATCGATAATAGCTGCCTGGTTTTCCTTGCGCCACAGGTTAATTTGCTTTCCAGAAGGTGAATAAACCCTAGCGCTATTTACATTTCGCTGGATTAGACTACTATCAATATTAAAAGCATTGATACAATTCTGACTAATAATACCGGTGCAACAAACCCACCCGCCCATCTTTTCTCTTCTTTCGAGCACTAGTACACTATATCCAGCCTGAGCTGTTTTCTGGGCAACATAACTACCCGTCGGCCCACCACCGATTACTATTACATCGTATAATATAGCAAAAAATCCCCGTTTTTCCTTAATAAAAGTATATCACAGGAATCACGATGTATGCCCTTATTCTATCAGCCTTGACAAATAATCTGACTTTGGTTATAGTCTCTAAAAATATGTAAAGGCTGTGAGCAGGGCTAGTAAGTTTCCAGCGAGGCACAGAGAGTCGGGTATGGTGTGAGCCGATGCCAGCGCAGGAGTTGAATGGGCCTGTGAGCTGCAAGTTGAAAACAACCAATTGATTGCTAGTAGGTTTTGCCGTAAGGGAAACGTTAACTTATCCCAGGATATAGAGCTTTCCTCTCTAATCTGTAAAAGATAGTCAGCAAATACAGCTGATTAAGAAGGGTGGTACCGCAGAGCACGGCCTCCTGCCCCTTCAAGGGTGGGAGTTTTTTATATATAAATTAATAATTATAGGGAGAATTGAATGAAAAGAACAATGTACTTTTTAGAACAAAAGGATATGCCAACTCATTGGTATAACATCCTGCCAGACTTACCAGAACCTCTACCACCAGTTCTGCATCCGGGTAGAGGTGATGCAGTAACTCCAGATGATTTAGCACCTCTATTTCCTATGGCTTTGATTATGCAGGAATTTAGTCCGGATTCATATATTGAAATTCCAGAGGAGGTTCAGGAGGTATATAGCACCTGGAGACCCACAGTCCTTCATCGCGCATATGCCTTAGAAAAATCGCTGGATACACCAGCAAAAATATATTATAAATATGAAGGCACTAGTCCACCCGGCAGCCACAAGCCTAACACCGCTGTTGCTCAGGCTTACTATAACAAAAAAGAGGGTATAAAGCGTATCGCTACCGAAACAGGTGCCGGTCAATGGGGTAGCTCACTAGCTTATGGTTGTTCCCTTTTTGGGCTTGAATGCAAGGTTTACATGGTAAAGATAAGCTATAATCAGAAACCCTATCGCCGTTTAATGATGAATACTTGGGGCGCCACATGCGTCGCCAGTCCTAGCCCAGATACAAAAGCCGGCCGTGATATGCTGGCAAAAGATCCTGATTGTCCTGGTAGCTTAGGACTTGCTATAAGTGAAGCTGTTGAGGATGCCGTCAGCCGTGAAGATACCCACTATTCGCTTGGTAGTGTACTTAATCACGTCCTACTACACCAGACGATTATCGGACAGGAAGCTATGACTCAGATGGAGATGGCGGATGCTTACCCTGATATCATCGTCGGTTGTATCGGTGGCGGATCCAATTTTGCTGGGATATTCCTGCCATTTATAAAGGACAAAATTACTGGTAAGAAACCAGATCTGCGCATAATAAACGTAGAACCCGAAAGCTGTCCTACCCTAACAAAAGGTCTTTATGCCTACGATTTCGGTGATGTTGCTTGCATGACCCCGCTGCTTAAAATGTTCACCCTGGGACACGAGTTTATTCCACCTCCGGTTCACGCTGGTGGTTTGCGCTATCATGGAATGGCACCGATTATTTGCCACCTACACGCACTAGGGTTACTTGAAGCCAGAGCAGTACCCCAGCTAGCAACATTTGAAGCTGGTGTTCAATTCGCCCGTACAGAAGGCATAATAAGCGCCCCTGAAACTAACCATGCTATTCGAGTAACAATTGATGAAGCCCTGAAATGCAAGGAATCCGGAGAAGCAAAGACAATTCTGTTAGCTCACAGTGGTCACGGACATTTTGACCTGGCAGCGTATGATGCCTATCTTTCAGGCAAGCTGGAAGATTACAAATACCCCGAGGAAAAAGTAAAGGAAGCATTGGCTCACTTACCAAAAGTATCCTAGCGAGTGTTATTAGGCAGTTCTACACAAGGCTGGATTTTATTATATCCAGCCTTGTTATTGTATTATAAATGTTCCCTTGATACTGCTAGCATTAACTCATTACCAGAAAGTCGATAACTTTCAGAGAACACGCTTTTTTCTGGTAACCCTTCAACCAGTGCTCGTGATAGTGTTTCTCTTTTTATGTATTCTCCAAAAGAGCTCATCACATTCTTGATGTAGTTTCCACCTTGATAGTACGTCGTTATGTAATCAGCAATATCATAGCTAGCCGAACGGCGCATCGTTTGTAAACGGTGGACAATCTCTCTTGCTAAGCCTTCATCAGCCAGTTCTGGAGTGATCTGTGTAGTTATGGCAACTGTATAACCCCCCTCCGAGCTTGTTTCATAACCTTCAACCGATAAATATTTTTCATCATCAACTATTTCAATTTCTTTTATGTTAAGCTCATCGATAACCTGTAATTTGATCCTTTCTAGACTCGCTCTTTCTCTGTTGGAAATCAAGTTGACTATAGCTTTTGCTAGGGGTTGCCGCACTTTTATACCCGCTTTGCTCCTTGCTGCCCGACCCAGGCTTGAAATTCTAATCGCTAGCCTGGTATCTGCCGATAATCCCTCATCTACCAATTTCTTATCCGACACCGGGAAATCTGCTAGGTGGACGCTTTCCGGAGCCTCTGGAAAAGCGAAGCATACTAGGTTTTGGTACAACTCCTCTGCAAGAAAGGGTGTAAAAGGCGCTAGCAGTTTGGTAAGGGTTACCAGACATTCATAAAGTGTTTTATAGGCAGCAATTTTATCAGCATCGTTTTCACTTTTCCAAAAACGACGGCGACTACGACGCACATACCAGTTAGAAAGGTCATTTATAAAGCTCTCTATCTTTCGGCCAGCTTCTGTCGGATTGTATTTATCAAGTGCTGTATCGACATCGGCAATAAGTTTATTCAATTCGGAAATAATCCAGCAATCTAGTGCCGAAGGCACAACTTCACCCACATTTGAAGCTGGATTGAATTTATCTATATTGGCATAGGTTACAAAAAATGAATAGATATTCCATAAGGTTAGCATGAATTGACGTATAACTTCAGATATAAGTTTTTCTGAGAAACGACGGGCGCTCCCGGGTGGTGTTGAGGTTAGAAAATACCAACGCAGGGCATCCGCACCGTACTTATTAAGCATTGGTCTTGGCTCTACCACATTCCCTTTAGCCTTGCTCATCTTTTCGCCTTTTGCATCAAGTATGAGCTCTAGGCATATTACATTTTTATAACAAGGACGGTTAAACAACAGGGTAGATATGGCATGCAGGCTGTAAAACCAACCCCGTGTCTGATCGACACCCTCACATACGTAATCCGCCGGGAATCTGCCGTCACCAATTAGGGTTTTATTCTCAAACGGGTAATGCCACTGTGCTATGGGCATTGCTCCTGAATCAAACCAGCAGTCTATAACTTCATTAATTCGCCTCATCTTACCACCGCACTTTATACAGCTATAGGTTAGTTTATCGACATAAGGTCGGTGTAAGTCCACAGGTTGCTTCATCCCACTGAAACCAGGTTTCCTCTCCAATTCCTCTAGCCCGCTGATGCATTCGTTACAGGCACACTTATTACATTGCCATACTGGAATAGGTGTCCCCCAGTACCTTTCCCTAGAAAACGCCCAATCCACGTTATTCTGCAACCAATCCCCAAAGCGACCGTATTTTATATGTTCTGGATACCAATTGATTTGATCATTTCCGGCAATAAGTTCTTCCTTTACCGCGGTCGTCTTTATATACCAAGTTTCCTTAGCATAGTAAAGCAAAGGTGAATCACAACGCCAGCAGAAAGGATAGGTATGATATATCTTCTCGCTAAAAAGAAGCAATCCTCTGTTGGCCAAGTTGGTGATTATGTCATTATCGGCATCTTTCACAAATCTACCGGAAAAGGGATAACAACCGATAATTTTGCCCTGTAAATCAACTGGATTTACAAAATCCAGCATTTCGTTTATTCCAGCTTCATAATCTTCTTCACCAAAAGCTGGAGCTATATGAACAATGCCAGTTCCATCTTCCATAGAGACAAAATCGGTAGCGATAACACGAAAAGTTAAATAATTATCTAATTTTTGTATGGTAATCTTCGAATTCTTCTGGAACTGCCATCTTTCAACACTAAATTTATGAGGATTAAATAATGGTTCATATTTCACATTCACTAGCCGTTTTCCTTTAACTCTCTCAAATACTTTTTTATCAGCCAAACCTACTCGCTCACGCAAGGCATCTGCCATGATGAGATATTCATCTCCTAGGTCTAATAATGCATAATCTTCTTCAGGGGCTACCGCTAGAGCCGTGTTGCCAGGAAGGGTCCAAGGTGTCGTCGTCCAAGCCAGTAAATAAGCGTTTTTATTCTTGAGTTTATTACTCACTTTTGTTATTGAGGAGCTTATAATTTTAAACTTTATGTAAACTGATGGATCCTCAGTATTATCTTTATAACCCTGAGCTACTTCGTGAGAACTGAGTGAAGTGCCGCAGCGAGGGCAATGAGGTGTCACCCGATAACCTTTATAAACCAATCCCTTATCCCACATCTGCTTTATCGCCCACCAGCATGATTCGATATAGCTATTCTCCATGGTAATATAGGGGTGTTCTTGATCAACCCAAAAAGCGATGCGTTCCGTAATGGAATTCCACTCTTCAAGATAGCGGAAGACACTCTCACGACAACGAGCGTTGAACTTATCAATACCATACTTTTCTATCTCTGTCTTGCTGGAGAAACCCAACTCCTTTTCCACTTCCAACTCAACTGGTAATCCGTGTGTATCCCAACCAGCGATACGCGGTGTATAATATCCCTTCATTGTTTTGTAGCGTGGTATTACATCCTTAAAGACCCGAGACAGTACATGATGTATCCCGGGGCTGCCATTAGCTGTTGGTGGTCCCTCGTAAAGTACGAAACGAGTGGCCTTGTTACGCCTTTCGATACTTCTTTTAAATATGTGCTTTTTTCGCCAATAATCGAGTATATTCTCTTCTATTTGTGTAAAGTTGACTCTGCTGGTCACCGGTTTAAACAAAGGTACACCTCATAAAAAAACTAATCCCGCCCTCCAGGGACGGGATTTTTCTACCCGCGGTACCACCCCGCTTCCCCTGATATTTTCAGGGGCGCTTGCTGAGACACATTCATGACCCTGTCACTATAACGGATGACAAAACCGACCAAGTCTATTAAGTCTTTCTGACCATTCGGTTGGTAGCTCGGGAGAGATTTTTAGAAGAACCATTAGTCTGCTTCCACCATACCAGACTCGCTATTTAACGGCTACTCTTCCTACTTGGCTCCGTCGTGGCTTTACCTAAAGGCTACCATAATACAATATATTTATCAACGTCCCTTTATGTCTATCCGAATAAAGTGTCTACTTTTCTTTTGGTATGATAACAACCTTGCGTGCTTCTCCAACTCCGGTGCTTTCGGTGTAAACGGTTGGATGATTTGCTAAAGTCATATGGATAATCCGTCTCTCATACGCCGGCATCGGCTCCAGCTCAAATGATTTTTCGTTGGCTTCCACCTCTTCAGCAATACGATTAGCTAGATTATTAAGTGATTTATAACGATGCTGCTTATAGCTGTTAACATCTATTACAATAAGAGCCGATGCCTTCACTTTATGAGATACTATCAGTCTTACAATATACTGTAGACAGGCAAGTGTCTGTCCTCGCCTACCTATCAATATTCCAAGCTCATCACCCTTTATATCGAAAACGATAGGCTTAATGACTCTCTCACTTTCCTGGACAATTGCCTGCTCTTGGTGAATAACATCGGCATTTACGCCCATCTTGTGCAGCATCTCCACTAGAATATCACGGGCAATGCTTACAGCGTCATTATGATTTACACTATCAATAACCTGTTGAGTAACTACAGGGATTTTTTGTGCGTCTTCGTATTCTTCTTGAATCTCTTCTTCCATATTTATCCTATCTACGCTTGGAACGCCTGCTCCTACCGCGCTTCGGTCTGCGAGTACTCCTTCTAGGGCTTGTTGTATAAACTTTTCTTGCGTCCGTCTGTCCTCCTGCAATCGGCTCGATTTCTTTTGATTCCGCTAACTGTTCGCTGGTAATATCAGCATCCGTAGCCGTGGTTATACTAGTAACTTCTTCAGCTTCACTAATGCGTTTCTTGAGCTTTTTATCCCTTTTATCTTCCTTTTTCTTTTCCCTTCCAGGGAACAGACTCCCCCAACCACCAAGTGTGAAATATTGCATGATAATGGTTATAATGTTAGTCATAAGCCAGTATAAAGCTAGTCCACTGGGGAAGGATAATGCTAAGAAAGCGAACATCAATGGCATCATCACAGTCATCATCTGGCTCTGTGAGCGTTGTTTGGGATCGCTGGTTACTGGCGTTATCATCTTTTGCGCCACCCACATTGAGGCACCTACAAGTATTGCTATAAAGAAATCCGAATTCGCCAGATTCATCCATAGGAATTGATTGTTAAGTGGTAGTGCCGAATAGACAATCGGCCAGTCGTATAGATAGCGGGATAAATTTAAAAAACTCTCTGGATTGACAGCTAGAACTCGGATTATCGCCTGGTAAAGGGCTATCCAAATAGGCATCTGAATTAACATCGGTCCCAAGCAACCAATAGGATTTACGCCTGACTCTCGATATAACCGCATCTGTTCTTGTGCTAACTTTTGCCGATCTTTGCCATGTTTTTTCTGCAGCTCTGCAATCTTCGGCTGTAGGCTCTGCATAGCCTTAGTAGCTCGCAACTGTCTCCTCGTCAGCGGGTACATCAACCCACGGACAACGATCGTCAGAGCAATAATCGTAAGACCAAAATTGCCAAATAGAAAATCAGACATTCCGATGACCACATTAATCATCGGCCTGAGAATGATAAGATCCCAGATTGCTCCTATGTCCAAATTAAACCTACTCGTTAATTATTCGTTGTTGATGGATTCTTCCCATATCGTTACGCCTGTCTCTGCATCAAGTTTATACACTATTTCATCCTCAATGGTATGAATATAAATAGCTGCTTCGAAAAGTGACAGCGAGGCAGTTACCTTTCCATTGAGAATCGGAAGTTCCATTGCTAAATTATTTTCAGTATTGATATAAAAAATATTACCGTCTTCAGTGGCTACAAAAACTTTATCACTGATTGCTACCGGCGTTGATGATACTGAACCCTCAAACTCAACTAAAGTTTTAAGGCTACCGTCTTCGACGTCGATGACATATATACGGCCATCCATATTAGCTGCGTAGATTGCATTTTCATACAGCACCGGACTTGCCCAGAACCATTTCTGGGGTGTATTTTCGCCATTACCCTTAATATCCGGGAATTTCCATATTAACTCTCCACTGGTGGCGTTTAGGGCATATATATGCCGATCAAAGGAGCTTATGTAGACTACTCCATTATCCACTACCGGGGTTGATATAATTGGTCCTTGTGATTCAAACGGTTGCTGCCATTTCTGACTGCCACTATTGATATCAATTGCGTAAAGCTTTTTATCGAACGTACCTATAAACAGAGTATCACCATCAACGGTAGGTGTCGCCCATATCTGCTCTCCGGTTTCAAGTTTCCATATTAAATCCCCAGTTCCAGCTTCCAAGGCGTAGATGACGCCCCCAATCGAACCTATGTATAGCCTGCCTTCATTGATTGCTAAGCCACCAACAAAAGAGTGTAGATTGCCCTGTCGAGGGTATATCCACCTTTCGGCACCAGAGGCGGTGTTTACAGCATATATTTTACCATCAAAGCCAGCAACATACAGTAGCTCCCCTAGGACTGCTGGGGTACCATATAGAGGTACTGATACTTCAGAGGGAGCACAGCCCAAACCACCCGAACTCGATACTTCAAGTGGCTTACGCCAGATCTCAGCACCGCTTTCAGCATCCATGGCGATTACAGCACCACCTGTAGAACCGAAGTAGATATTGCCGTCTGCAGCAGTTACCCCGGACCAGCCAGCCTGCTGACCACCCAAACCAACACACCCACCAGTAGCTATCATGACGAAAACAACAATAGATAATAACCCTATTTTGCTTCCCAACGATCTAACTCCCTTAAGCATCTAACTTTTAATTCCCCTTTATGTTTTTCCAGGTACAGGGTCATAGCCTCCTTCGTGTAAAGGATTACAACGAGCTAATCGTTTCACACCTAACCATATCCCTTTAAATATTCCATACTTAGAGATAGCTTCATAGGTATATTGTGAACAACTTGGACTAAAGCGGCATGATGAAGGCATAACCTGCGATATGGTAGCTTGATACAATTTAATTAGCGCGAGAGTGAACTGTTTCATAATTCTCCAATATTAGTCGGGCTTTTAACAACAAACTCAAAGTTGCATCTTTTATTTTGCCATAATCAGCTCCAGCTGTTAACGGTCCTGAAAAAAAGACTATATCCCAACCGGGTTTAAGCGGTGTTTGTCGCAATATTTCTCTCAGCAGGCGTTTTATTCTATTTCGTGTTACTGCCTTACCGACACGCCTATTAACTATCAACCCATATCTAGAAAAACCCAAGCCATTGGGCATTGATCTCATTGACAACAGTCTATCCTTAAAGAAACTACCTCGATTATATACAAGGCTAAATTGTTCCCCTTTTTTTAGGTACTCATCCCCCCGCATTATCTTCTCCATCTAGTAGCCCAACGGAACCTATCTTGTTATTAAACTACAGTTAAGCGCTTACGTCCTTTAAGCCGCCTTGCCTTTAGTACAGCACGACCTCCGCGGGTACTCATTCTAGATAAGAATCCGTGCTCACGTTTCCTGGGAATACTCTTTGGCTGGTAGGTTCTTTTTGGCACTTTTATTCCTCATTAATGAAAATTATCAAAAAGTATTTATCTTAAATGATCCCTTGAAATAACTGAA
>CP070729.1:640766-646335 GCA_020351185.1 Dehalococcoidia bacterium
ATTGAATAATTTTGCATTTATTCCCTCACACCGTATATTTCGAATTCATTAAAGTTACCGGTATCAGCAATTTTTAAACCACGATCAACTATTTCTTCAAAATCGGCGACTGTAATGTCTCGGCCGCCCAAACCTCCAATAAAACTTATTATTTTCGGTCTATCATTCTGGTTATATAGAGCTGATTTTATTTCGGAGCAAACTGGTCCACCAGGCCCACCAAATGATATTGCCCTATCAAGAACGATCATATTCCTAACGCTGTTAATTACTTGACGAAACTCTTGAAAGGGAAACGGCCGCCATAGTCGAATTCTGGCTAAACCTATATTTTTACCATCGATACGCATTTTATCTATGGCCGTCATCGCAGTTTCGCTGTAACTGCCCATTGTAAACAGCAGTGTTTCAGCACCTTCGCAATGATAGCATTCAATCGGTTTGTAATATCTACCAAAGTTTTTTCCGAAATTATCCCACACTTTAATAATAGTTTCCTTCGATTTTCGTATATTTACTTCCTGTGCCCATTTTGCTTCGGTATATATAACCGGAGGACCGAAATCACCCATAGCCACTGGTTTCTCTGGATCTAGCGGAAGGGGATAGCTGTTTTTCGGTAAAAAGATATTAACCTGTTCTTTTTCTGGTAATAATATGGGTTCTATGACGTGTGATACATGAAAGCCATCGAGATGAATCATAACAGGGAGTAATACATTATTATCTTCAGCAATTCTAAAAGCACATAACGTATTATCCACCGCTTCTTGTCCGTTTTCGACGAATATTTGAATCCAACCGGTATCACGACAAGCCATTGCATCCGAATGGTCACCCCAAACGCTCAACGGGGCTGAAATTGCCCTGTTGACTACGGTCATAACTATGGGTAAGCGCATTGATGAAGCCACATAAAGAACCTCATGCATTAGTTCAAGCCCCTGACCGGCCGTAGCGGTGAATGTTCTGGCTCCTGCTGCTGCTGAGCCAAGGCAAGCACTCATAGCTGAATGTTCAGATTCAACCGGTACGTACTCTGCATCCAGCTCACCATTGGCTACTAATTCAGCTATATGTTCAACAATATGTGTTTGTGGGGTAATTGGGTAAGCTGCAATTACATCTGTATCGACTAATCTTACTGTTTCACCGATGGCAACAGACACCTCCATACCTACTCTCTGGGACATTATTCTTCCTCCATGGTTATAACCATTGTCGGGCATTCACGGTAACAAATACCACAACCCTTACAATAGTACAAATCAGCTTCGAAGTAGCCCTCTTTGTTCTGGTAGCGACAGGCTTCAGGACAGTAAATCATACATAGGCCACATTTTATGCAGCGGCTAAAGTTGTGAATTGGCTTCTGCGAGCGCCAATCACCTGTCCGATACTGACTAGCATTACCAGATTCGGTTATGATTGTGCCGATTTCAAGATCTTTCCAAGTAAGTTCATCTTCTCTCTTGGTCATTTAACTCAAACCTTTTATTTTGGTATTTTGATGTGCTTTCTTCATAGCTTTTTTATTATTTTCAGCAAGTTTACCAAAACGTTTCTCTAATGGATGAAATAGTGATTCTAGTTTAATGATACCAGAAGCCCTGACGAGGGCACCAATCATCGTTGTGTTTACAATTGGTCGCCCTAAAAATTCACGGGCGATACTTGTTGCATCTATTATCGCGAATTTATACCCACTTCCAAACTTCCTTTCAATATCTTCCAAAGAATCCTTTGTATTCACTACTATAATCCCATCTTTTTTTAAACCCGATGTTATGTCAACAATGTCAAGTAAGCTGGGATCGAGAACTACTACAATGTCAGGTTTGGTAACTCCAGCCCGTATACGTATGGGTTTGCTGCTGTCAATCCTTATAAACGCCTGTACTGGGGCACCTCTTCTCTCAGGACCGAAACTTGGAAACGCCTGGGCATATTTATTCTCACTTATTGCCGCTTGAGCAACCAGTTCAGCTGAAGTAACAGAACCCTGTCCACCGCGACCGTGAATCCTAATTGCAATAGGTTCAGACTCGTTCATGTATATTCCTTAGCAATACGCCCCTGGAGCGACTTGAACGCTCGCACCCAGCTCCGGAGGCTGGTGCTCTATCCACCTGAGCTACAGGGGCTGGTTATATATTTTAACTTATAGCCATGTTTTAAAGCAAGAAAATACTCTTTGCATTATACTAAAAATAATCTCTCTAAATAGAAGCTGAAGAATATACTAAATACGCACCCAAAATCCAAAGCCCTATTAAAAAATAACTATACCAGCCGGCAATTTTGAATATTTTCCGCTTATAGTGAAAACGCAATCCAAGAACAACCACCGCTGTCATTCCAATTGTTATCATAGCCGTTATAAGATGAGTCCTGGATACCAAGGATAAAATAGGCCCCTTAGTATAAAAAATATCAATAAAAAATATCTTGGCGATATTGATCATATTTGCACCCATTAGGTCAGCCACGGCTATATCTATCGCTCCCAACCTTATGGCAGCTATGCCAACAGCAAGTTCTGGCATTGATGTCGTTAATGCCAGAAAAAGGGTGCCAACAAAGCTATTGTTTAAGTTGTAGATCGTAGCTATTTCCTCACCAATATATGCCAGCCATATACCAGCCCCAATGATAGCCATTGCGGCCATTGTAAATCTTATATAGACTTGCCGGTTGCTGATGTCATTATATTTAATGCTTGACGGTTGTTGGTTTTCTTTCCTGCCTCGTTTGCATTCGTAGTTATAAATTTGCCTAACGCCGAGTAAATAAAAACCAAGCAATAAAAGACTAGATACTCCCAACCAGCCCATAGAAATTCCTGAAAGTTTTTCTCCGAAAAAAATACTCGCAGCAGCCAGTAAAACCAAAATCGCTCCAATTATGGCAGATATTGTATGTCCCCGGCTCACTCTATTTAGCACCGGTCCATTCGAAAAAAGAATATCTAATACAGCCAGTATAGCCAAATTAAATGTACAGCTGCCAAATATAGTTCCTAAAGCAAGGTCAGGGGAATCAACAAGAGTTGCAGCGCTTATCCCGGTAACCAGTTCGGGTAATGAGGTAACCAGAGCAATAAGCACCAAACCTATCCATACACAACCTAAACCCGTTTTTTCAGCGATGGCATCCCCATATCGTGTAAGTTTAAAGCCAGCGAAAAGAATAACTACAAGACAAAAAATAAATCCAAACCAGACCAACAGTACAACCTCCTGAGTTAGATTAACTTAAAAGAATACAATACCATTATGAAACTGTAAAGCTAAATAAAGTAAAGGTGGTATATAATCTGAGAATTGAATGCAATCTTATCTTTTGATTGAGGAGTACTATATAAGTGTTTTAAAAGAATTTACAGCATCATAAACATTTACTTTATTATATGATCGTTGGTGAAATTACTGCCTTGGTTAAAGTCTTTTCGAAAAACCCTTATACTTATGTAAAACTCCGTCTATTATGCTTTGATAATTATAACAATTTTCAATGATTTGTAGGTACACTCGATTGACAAATGAGCCCATGCCTTACAACTATCAGCCAGACCGCCGGTTGTACCCACAAATATCTACTAAGGGTATGATTTGGCAATACTGATTTCAATATTGTGAAAGGGTGTTATCTATATTGTAAAATTAAATTGATCACCAAAATATCCGAGTAACAATGCAAAGGCAACAACCATGATCAAAGACAAGGCCAATACCTTAATAACTGGCTAAATTACAATTGGATTATTAGAGCTCTTTATTAACCCATAACTGAATTTAAAAACAACTTAAGCCAGACTTTTAGTTTTCTCTTTGGTATAATAACGTACCGAGGGTAATTTGGAAGAAAACGATATAAGTAAAATACAAACAAAGGCACAGTTCTTTGTTGTCATAAATAACTTTTTAGCAAAAGAAGCCTATAGCGGCATTATTCTTTTCAGCGCAGCAATAATTGCCATTATTTGGGCCAATACGCCTTGGTCAGCTACTTATTTTAATTTCTGGCATACACCTGTTGGGCTTGAAATAGGTAGTCACATTATTGATATGGAACTCCACCAATGGATTACCGATGGACTTATGGCCATATTCTTTTTTGTCATCGGTTTGGAAATAAAAAGAGAGTTGGTAGTGGGTGAACTATCTTCAAAACGTAAGGCTGCCTTCCCTATTATGGCTGCTATTGGTGGAATGGTTGTGCCTTTTTTGTTCTATATCTCTGTTAATCTGCAGAGTGACGGAAAAATATCTGGATTTGGTGTTCCGATGGCAACCGATATTGCTTTTGTACTTGGCTTTATACTGATTCTTGGTAGACGAGTTCCTCTGTCACTTAAGGTATTCATTGTTACGTTGGCAGTTGTTGATGACCTTGGAGCTGTCATACTGATTGCGAGTTTCTATACTGAGTCCTTAAATCTTTTTTTTATCGGTTTTGCAGCTTTAATACTGGCTGTCCTCATGTTATTAAACCGCATCGGAATTAAGGAATTAATGCCTTACTTATTATTAGGAGTTGCTCTATGGTTTTTTATGGAAGGCTCTGGAATTCATGCCACGATCGCAGGCGTTTTACTGGCGTTTTCCATACCAGTATATTCAAAAATAAGCACTAAACAATTTATAAAAATATGCAGCTTTGCCGTGAATGAGGTTAAAAAGGGAGAATCGGAGCGTAAAAATATTCTACTTACACCAGAGCAGCAAGATTCTCTGGAATATATATCGGATTCATATGATGCAGTACAAAGTCCACTAGTTCGCCTAGAGCATCGCTTGCTACCTTTCAGTTCGTTCATAGTTATGCCTGTTTTTGCTCTAGCTAATGCTGGTATTCAGATTTCAGATATAAGCCAACCCATTTTTCAACCAGTAAGTTTGGGTATATTGCTAGGTCTTGTATTAGGTAAACCAATAGGTATTATTGGAGCTACTTATCTTGGTTATAAGCTTAAATGGGTGAAAAAGCCCTCTTCTTGTACTTGGAAACACATTATCGGTGCAGGAATTCTCGGAGGTGTTGGCTTCACAATGTCAATGTTTATTTCCAATCTTGCTTTTGATAATCCCGATACCATCGCCTTAGCAAAACTTTTCATTGTTTGCAGTTCTCTACTCATGGGAGTTGTTGGCGTGACATATCTCTGGTATATAAGCCGAAATTATAAAACATGCGATGAAGTAGTATAGTTCTTGATATGGAGAGGTGTCCGAGTGGTTGATGGTGCCGCTCTCGAAATTTGATATTGGATATCCTAAACCATCATTTTAAGTTTAAAACAGTGTTATTATGTAAATCACCTAAAAAGACGGTTGCGCCTCATACCAGTCGATTAGACGCTTAACAGCGCACAAGCTTTGAGCCTCGGGGATGTCTGGAAACACATCAATTGTTGGTGCTATATTCGATTCTGCTAGTGCTATGTATTGTTGTGTGACTGACTTTTTTTCAAGATCCTTATATTTTCCCCTCGTTGCTAGTCGTTTGATGGCCATTTTCTTTGACTTTACAAAGGATTTCATTCGTTTCCGGGTTAGATCGGGTGTTT
>CP070729.1:646435-656725 GCA_020351185.1 Dehalococcoidia bacterium
CCCTACTAACGTTTTTAGGTACATAGAGTTAATATTTTAAATCATTAAGCTAGTCATGTAATATTATTACTAACGTCTTATCGATGGCCAACAAATTAAGCGAGAGAAACAATACTAGACTTTAACAGGTTAAATAGAGGTTTTAATCCTAAAAATGTCGCTGTAGTCGGCGATAACGAGCGATTTGGTTTCGGTTGGCTTCGTGCCGAGCAAACCTTCCACGGTAATCTTTACTCGGTCCAGACAAATCCAAAGACCATTCAGCTAATTGAGAAAATGGGGGTTAAGAATTATCATAGCTTACTCACCATCCCAGAGCCACTTGATCTGGTTATTGTGAGCGTACCCAGAAGTATCACCCCTAAGATCCTTGAGGATTGTATTAAAAAAAACGTAGCGGTGGTACACTTTTTCACCGCCGGTTTCACTGAAACAGGCACCAAAGAGGGTCAAGAACTTGAAGAGTATTTAGTACGGAGAGCCACCGAAGTTAGCTTGCCAGTTATCGGTCCAAATTGCATGGGTATCTATAATCCGCGGATTGGGCTCCGACAAACAATAGAGCAAAAGGTAGGAGTCGATGGTTCCGTTGGGTTTATCTCTCAGAGCGGTACCCACGCAGAGAATTTTGCCAAAGAAGGTTACTATCAAGGAGTATATGTCGACAAATCAGTAAGTTACGGTAATGGATCGGTGCTCGATTCCACTGACTTTTTGGAGTATTTCGGACAGGATGAATCGATTAAGGTAATTGGCATGTATGTCGAGGGTATTAAGGATGGGCGAAGATTTTTTAGGCTGCTTAAAATGATTACCCAAAAGAAACCAGTCGTTATTTGGAAGGGTGGTCATACTGAAGCCGGTGGTCGGGCGATTGCTTCACATACGGCATCACTAGCCATACCGAGTAATATTTGGAGCGCCATAGTAAAACAAGCTGGAGCCATTCAGGTCGATAGTTTTATGGAGTTAATTGATACCCTAAAAATATTAATCATGGCCAATCCCATAATCAGCGATAGAGTCGGCATTATTGGTGGGTCAGGTGGGGAATCAGTGGTAATTGCCGATAAATTCGCAGGAGCAGGACTCAGGGTACCATCCCTAACCCAAGAATCCTACGACCAATTCGCAGAATTTTTTTCAGTTGTTGGCGGTAGCTTCCGAAACCCAGTTGATAACGGCAATGTTAGCAGAATGTTTCTTAAAAGAACTATTGAGATACTCGAGAGGGATAACAACATTGATAATTTGGTGGTTCAGTTAAGTCTGTTACCCGATGACTGGCTAGGCCATGGATCACTTGATAATGATGTTGATTCACTGATTCATTTACGACAACGAACCTTAAAACCAATTATTGTAATCATCCCCACCGTCGGGATGAGCCTGAACCAGATAGAAGCTACCATAACGATTCAGAAAAGGTTACAGGATGGTCTTATTCCAGTGCTTAACTCTATCGAACGAGGCGCCCAAGCATTAAGTAATGTACTACCTGATCAGTCCTAACAAATAGAAGCTTTTACCTTGACAAGGAAAGGTCTATAACCCAAAATTATCTGACTTCATTACATGGTGTTCTGTTAGTACTTTGATAACAACCATATAGATAACCAGGCTATCTCTGAAGTGTACAGCCTTTCACACCTTATTCATAGGCAGCCATTTAAGAATAAACTCAATGTATATTAGGTTCATAATAGTAAGCACGCTCGGATTAAAGGGCTATGAGCCGTAATAAATCACCTCTCTTCTATGGGTGGGTTGTTGTTGCTATATGCTTCATCACGGTGGCTGTTTCCTATGGTATTCGTTACTCTTTCTCTGTCTTCTACGTTACGATTCTCCAGCATTTCGGCTGGACACGGGCTGACACAGCATTAATTTTTTCCTTAAACATTATTGTTTATGGTATTTGCGCTCCTATTGTTGGAGCGGGTAT
Organism: Dehalococcoidia bacterium; assembly: GCA_020351185.1. Taxonomy (GTDB): domain Bacteria; phylum Chloroflexota; class Dehalococcoidia; order Dehalococcoidales. The sequence continues at coordinate 648,381 of CP070729.1, forward strand.
TGACCGCTTTGGACCACAAAAACTCATGTCGGCGGGTGCATTTGTGCTGGCGATCGCTACAGCTCTATGCAGTTTGGCCAACCAAATATGGCATTTTTACCTATTCTTCGGCGTACTAGCCTCGCTCGGGATATGCGCTACTGGCTATGTTACCAACACAGTTCTTGTTTCCCGCTGGTTTATCAAGCGACGTGGTACCGCTCTCGGTATCTATATGGTTGGATTCGGCATTGCCTATGTTCTGGCCTCTGGCGTTGAATATCTCATCGGACAAATTGGTTGGCAGAATTCGTTCATCATCTTAGGCATACTCGCCTTGGTCATCACCCCCATTATCGCCATTTTTCAGCGGCTTGACCCTAAAGATTTAGGTTTGCTGCCTGATGGAGAGACACAGGTAAGTCATGATAGCGAGGGTAAAACAAATACTAATAAGGTCCTTTATGCAGGTAGTGAGTGGAGAAAACAGGAATGGAATCTAAGGAAAGCGATTAAAACTCGTCAGTTCTGGTTTCTCTTTCTAGGTAACTTCTTCATGTGGGGCATTGCGGTTAATCTGATACTTGCCCACCAGGTGGCCTTTGCCACCGATGAAGGCTACTCCTTATCCTTTGGGGCACTAATATTCAGCTTGTACGGTATTTTTTACGGAACAGGTAACCTGTTCGGCTTCATATCAGATCGCCTGGGGAGGGAGGTTACCGTAAGTATCGGCTTATCGACAGCTGTCCTCGGAGTATTAATGCTGATACTTAATAACACTAGTATTACACCTTGGTTAATGTATGCTTACAGCCTCCTATTTGGTCTCGGTATTGGCGTCACCTCACCCGCTTTTACAGCTTCAGCCGCAGATATCTTCCAAGGTAAGTTTTTCGGTTCTATTAATGGACTAATTGTAGCTGCATTCGGTATTGGCGGTTTTATTAGTCCTTGGCTGGGTGGTAAAATCTTTGATGTTCTGGGAACTTACATACCCGCTCTGTATATTGTTATCGGTGCCTTAATAACCTCAGCTATCTGCGTTTGGTTGGCTGCCCCACGGAAGATTGTTTTGTTAACTAAAGAAAGCAGATTTAACAGCTCGAAGTTATAATCTCGTTCAACAATTACAAAAGATAAGCGAAGGACTGGTATTGCTGCTAGAACGATTTAATTCTTAGACAATAGTTAGCTCAATGGAATTTTTAGTAGAGACAGTTGCATCTAGCAAAATTAAATTCCTATACTTATAGAAACTTAAAGTTATAAGGAGGTAAAAGCGTGGTAGATAAAATGTCTGAAGAAGAACTGTACAAAGAGGCTAGTAAAAGAGTTCGGGCAAGAAAAGATTTTTACACGCATCTAGCAATTTATGTCTGTGTGAATGTCTTCCTGATCATTATCTGGGCAGTAACCTCCCGTGGATTTCCCTGGTTTGTTTTCCCGTTAGGTGGTTGGGGGATCGGCATAATCTTCCATGGCTTAGATGTTTTCGTGTTCCAACGGCAATCAGATATAAGAGCTATAGAGAAAGAGGTAGCTAAACTTAAGCAAGAGCAGAAATAATTTCAACACCTTATCACAAAACGCCCTTCATGTAGGTCAATAAAAATAAGTTAAATGTAAAAGGGGGATAAAATGACACAACCTGAGATGACTGCTGCTGAGAAGGAACTGTTTAAATTCATTACTAAACCGGAGGTTGAAAAACGAGGTCCTATTGCTATCCTAACGATCAATCGACCTCAGGCTAAGAATGCCCTGGCTGGTGCTCCTGGATGGATGTTTGAGTACCCTGACCTCGGTGAGTACGATACTTACTGGCGAGAACTCCTGCAGGACCTTAAATACGACCCTAATATCAGGGTAGTTGTCATTACTGGGGCTGGTGAGGCTTTCTCAGCTGGTGCCGATGTCAAGCAGTGGGGAGCCTCTGAAGCATATTTTAAAAGAACCGGTTGGCGTCCCCGGTATGGCACTGTCATTCATGAGGGAACAACCATGCCATATCTATGGATTCGAGCCTTACATAAACCATCCATTGCTATGGTCAATGGTTTAGCCGTTGGTATGGGGGCTGATTTGGCACTTGCCTGTGATATCAGGGTAGCCTCCGAAAAAGCCTGGTTCTGGTGGGCATATATCCTAAGAGGTATGGTACCGATGGATGGTGCCTGTTGGCTCCTACCCCGATTGGTCGGTCAAGCAAAGGCATTAGAACTACTTATGACCGGTAAGAAAGTTTATGCTGAGGAAGCTCTAAGGCTGGGTATTGTCAATCAAGTGGTACCTCATGATCAGCTCTGGGACACCACCATGGAGATGGCTGAACAGATTGCCAAGGGTCCCTGGGCAGCTATCCAGTTACTGCGATATACTGTCTACTCCGGTGAGAATCAGTCGTTCCAGGAAAGTTTAGATCTATCAATGCTCTGTGCCAACCTGGAAAGAGAAAGCATTGCTGAGGGTATGATTGCTCAAGGGGTGGAAAAAAGAGCCGCCGATTACTCCAACAAGTAAATCAGCTAAGCTGCTTCAAAATTTAATATATCTTGATATATTCTTTTAAAGAAATTGGGATAGAAAGAGTGTTGAGCTCGCTAAATCTAGAATAATGTCACCGTTAACAGGATTATCAGGGATATGACGATGGCAAGGGCTCCTAATGCGATATCACCAGAATGTTCTAGTATCAATGGCAGTAATCTTCTTACAACTAAATAAGTAAAAATAACAAAATTCTTTTTTAAAGCTAATTTTGTTTCTGTATAAATATTCCGAATTATTAGGAATAGGGCTATAATATTCCTTCTGATTATACTGACTATAGCCAACTTCATTCCCTTATAAACCGTCTGGATTATCAGGTATATAGTTAGAATACTCCTTCGGAGTACAGTGACTGTGACTAACTTTATCCTCTCATAAATCTTCAGGATCATGAAGTATATTAATACAATGCCATGTATAACTTTGAGATACCAATATTCAAAACTAATCCAACTTGGCAATTTTAAATAGAATGGATAATATTCTTTAACTCTATTTCTGATCGAACCCCAGACAATTCCTAAGATAAATATCGCTACCCCCAAAGCAAATGGTAGCAGGATCTCTCTAATGTTGGTCCAAGAAAAAACTGTAAAGTTACTGAGCTGTTCTATTGTGTGTGGATCAAAACCTCTAAATATTTCAACCACTGGTATTACTAGGTTTTGTAAGAAGAATCCCGGTATCAGTCCAATTATAAGTATTCCAAGAGCAAGCATCCCCACCCCTGTTGTCATCCAGGTTGGGGTTTCTTTTATTTTTTCAAGATAACCAGTATTCTCTAATGAAGGAGCATGGAAAAAGATATAATAGGTCATTTTAACAAGATAGAGAACAGTACCCACAGAAACAATGGTATAGAAAATTCCTGCGATCTGTAACCACCCAGCATGAAAAAGCATTTCTTGGGTAGCCAGGTGTTGTGCTTCAGCAATAGCATGGTGAAGTAGGCTTTTAGAAATGAAGCCATTGAGAAATGGCATACCTACCATGCCTAGGGCAGCCACGCACCACAATAATGTGGTAAAGGGCATTTTACGCCACAAGCCCCCTAGTTTATACATATTTGACTCATGAGTGTAATAAATGACTGTGCCTGCTGCTAAAAACAGACAGGCTTTATAAAAAGCATGGTTAAAGACATGAAAGAGACTACCAGACAATCCAATAGCACCTTCATTCCCTAAATATACCAAGCACCCAATTCCAAAGAGAATAAAGCCCATCTGGCTCACACTAGAGTATGCTAGGGCTCTTTTAATATCACTCTCTATTATGGCTAACACCATACCGATAAACATGGTTGCTATAGCTAACCAAATTAGGATAAATCCTACTGATTGGACATTTTGGGATAGGCTGCCTCCAACATCAATTATAACTAAACTATTGTGCACAACCGTTCCGTTAACAAAGGGAATATAAAAAAAGCTAGTGATTACCCTCAATATACCATAGGCCCCTACCTTAATTAATACACCTGATAATATGGCACTAGCCGGCGATGGGGCTACGGGATGAGCATCCGGGAGCCAAATATGTACAGGAACTATACCTGCTTTGATGCCAAAACCAAGCATCGTGCAAAATAACGCAGCCATGGTAAAAAAATTGGCGACAAGAGTACCCTCATCTGATGGTATAAAGCAAACCGTTCCAGAATAATTAAGGTAAAGGAAGATACCCATAAGTAAACTAAGACCGCTAATTACGGTCATATACAGATATTTATTTGCGGCACTACTAGCTATTTCAGTCTCCGAGTGAATCACCAAAAAGTAGGTCGCCAGACCCATCAACTCAAAAAAAACAAAGAGACTGAAATAGTCATGTACCATAAATATGCCCAAAGTGGCTGCTTCGACAATCATCATGATACTAAAAAAACGGGTGCGTTTATGTTCATGAAACATGTAAGTAGACGAGTGGATTATTGCTGCTAACCACAATATGGAAGCTATAAGAGCAAAAAAGGCTCCTAGTGAATCTACGACAAGACTAAAGGAGAATTTTCCACCAACCTCGATCAACCTTAAATTAAAGTGAAGCGCATTTCCCCCCAGTACTTTTACCAATATAGTTAAAACCACGCCGAAGGTTAACGCTGCCGCTAGAATAGATATTAGGTTTCTAAACCGCTCAAGACGATCCCCTACTATCATAATAATTGCAGCTGCTGTTAGAGGAATTATGATAGCGATGAGGGGAAGCACAGAGTATGTAGTCTTTATAACATCTTCTGCTGGCAAGAATGTGACTCCTGTTTATTGGAATATATTTGCTACAAATCTATCCACCAGTGAATAAGGAAAGCCTGGTACGGTAATCCAAATACCCGCAAAAATAACCAATATGGTTAATACTAGCGTTGGCCATAACATGATTGAACTGAGCTCATCCTTTAACAACACTCTGGGTTGATACTGACTAGGACGTTTAAAAAATGCAATGTATATGATCGGAAAGTAATAAGTTGCATTCAAGAGGGCACTAAAAAGTAAAACAACAATTAAAACAGGTTGGCCAGCTTGCAGAGCCCCACTACCTAGGAACCACTTGGATATAAAGCCAATAGATGGCGGAGTGCCGAACATCGCTAAGGCGCAGATCGTGAAACAGGTCATGGTTATTGGGATACGGTAACCTATACCTGACAGTTCACTGACATTCCTTTTTCCTGTTAGTATTAGTATGATACCAGCACATAAAAACAAACAGGCCTTCATAATTCCATGATGCGCTAAATGAATAATCCCCCCTAAAGAACCATCATAACTCACAAGAGAAAGTCCAAGGAGGATATACGAAACCTGGCTAATACTAGAATAGGCCAAACGTCTTTTTAAATTATCTTGTCGGAGGGCGCGTACTGAAGCTAGTATCATTGTAACACCAGCGATAACTGCTAGATAAATCCAAAGGTTAAGGCTTTTAAATAGTGATGGGCCAAAAATATTAAGTACAACCCGGATAATACCGAAAGCACCTGCTTTGAGAATTATTCCGGAAAGCACGGCGCTTGCCGGTGATGGAGCGGCAGGGTGAGCGTCTGGCACCCATCCTTCCAAAGGTATAATGGCTGCCTTAACTCCAAAACCAACGAGGTAGGCAAAGAACATAATCATCAACACGGTACGAGAGGTCGTTTCGAGACTTAGGGTTCCGGAGGACATGAGGCTTAGATCACCCCCTCCCCAAAAATAATGGAATAACGTAGCAAAGAGAATAACTGCACCCGCTGGTATGGCATACTTTAGATATTTAACACCCGCCCGGTGGGCAACATCTGTTTCTTCATGGATGATTAAGGGGTAGGTACTAAGTGTCATAAGCTCGTAAAAAATGAAATAGGTAAACATATTCTGGGAGAACGCACAACCTAAGATAAAGGAAACACAGAGTGCCATAAAGCCATAATACCTATTCTCCCGATGATCAATATAACCCACCGAATATATTGTAGTTATTAACCAGATAAAAGTGATCACCAATCCAAAATAATAACCAAGGGCATCTACTGTCAGATGTATGTTTATTTGTTCAACAAGTGTCACGACACTTATCCCAAAGGTCCTACCATCGAGTACATTTGGTAAGAAAGAGAGTACCATCCCAAAGGTAACGAGGCTTACTACAATATGAATGATCCCTCTCAACCTTCGATGAACTCCAGGCATAATTAGAATAACTAATAGAGAAATCCAGGGTAGGAAAATGGCAATCAATGGCTGAATTGAATATATCTCATTAGTCATAAATTACTTTCCCCTTAGCTAATATAAAATACCTCTATCGCTTTTTGTAAATTTGGTAGAATCAATGAAGCAACAATACCTAAAACCAGTGTAGCAATGGCTAAAATCCAAGAAGTACCTACCATTAAAGCAGGTGCCTCCCCAACTGTGTCTTGCCAATTACCCTTTAATGGAGGAAGGAAATACATGTAGTATAGTATCCTAAAACAATAAATGGCTGCCATCACACTTCCGAGAAGAATCACCACCCCTAAAATAACATTGTCTGCATTCAAGCTCCCCCATACTAAGTACCATTTACTAATGAAGCCGGCTGTTGGAGGCACACCTATTATTGAAAGAGAGGCTAATGCAAAGGCAGCGCATGTTAACGGCATCTGCCGAGAAGCTCCTTTTAGGTCATCAATTTTCCGATAACCTGATTGATAAATAATCGAACCAGCACAGAGAAAAAAACATGCTTTGGCTAAGCCATGGTCCATAATATGGTACATGCTACCCATAAGAGCACGCACATCGGTTAAACCAATACCAATTAGGATATACCCTACATGCGCCACAGTTGAATAGGCGATCATCATTTTTAAATCTCTTTGCATAATAGCCATTATAGATCCGTAAATAACAGCTGCCACCGCTACCCAAGTTAAAAAACCGCTAATCACACCTAAATCAAAAGATAGATTTGTACTGTATACTGAATGTACCAAACGTATTACCCCGAAAACGCCCATCTTAACGAATAAACCAGATAATAATGCACTTATTGGTGAAGGTGCTATACTATGAGCATCCGGAAGCCAGATATGCAAGGGGAAAAGGGCTGCTTTAACAGCGAAACCAGTGATAAAAATTACATAACTGGCGATAACTACAGGGCCATAACCCAAAGACGTTATTTTGTCTGCTAGATCAGCCATATTTAGAGTACCGGTTACTGAATACAGCAAACCTATCGCAAAAAGTATCAGAATCGACGCAGGTGCACCCATAAGCAGGTATTTGATACTTGCTTTAATTGCCCTACCGGTTCCGGGTATAGCTACCAGGGCGTATGAAGTGACTGCTGTGAGTTCAAAAAAAACAAACATATTAAAAATATCCCCGGCAGCACAGAAGCCCAACATAGATGCCGAAAAGATTAGATAAAGTGCGTAATAAGTCGCAGTTTTACCATCCTCTATTTCGGAGGAGATTTGTCGCCTTGAGTAAACTGCTACAACTAAGGTAACAATTAAGATCAGAATCATCATGAACAAACCCAGGAAATCAATCCTGACTTCAATCCCAAAGGGCGGTTCCCAAGATCCCATATGATAGCTTAGGTATCCAGAGGCTAAAACATTCGGGAGCAGTAAGATACTTAAGGTAAGAGATATAACAAGGGCTAAACTAGTTAACGGTATAATCCAGTTTTTCTTCCACCGATTAACAATAGGTATTAGCAACGCTACCAGAAGTGGCGTGATTACAACATATATAACAAAATGATGAGATAATGCCATTTTATTCGTTAACTTCTTTTAGTTTATCCACACTTAGGGTTCCATAGTTTCTATAGAGCCTGATAGCAAGCGAGAGGGATAGAGCGTTAATGCTCACTGCAATCACAATCCCGGTTAATACCAGAGCCTGAGGAATTGGATTAACCATGCCTGTGTACTCGGCTCCTTGAGTTACAATGGCAGCACTTCCTCCTTTTAGATAACCAATCGATACCAGAAAAAAGAATATGGCTGTTTCCATAATATTTAGACCAATAATTTTTTTAATAACATTTCTCCGCATGATGACAGTGTAGAAGCCAATACAGAATAAAATCATAGCTGCTGCGTAATTTATATTCTCAGCCAGGGCACTCCACATTGTCTGTTTCTCCTTCTCTAAGTAATGTAAAAAGGATTGAGGTAAATATTATACCGACATCGATCGCTATGCCGAATTGAACAACTAGTAACATTATAGTTCGTACAACCGGCTGAATCTGATTGGAAAGACAAGGCAACATATAGGTTAAAAAATTCGCCCCACCAATAACACCAACAGTACCTACCAAAA
>CP070729.1:656825-677550 GCA_020351185.1 Dehalococcoidia bacterium
CAGTGCTATCAGTGTATCGTGTAGAAGGGCTATTATCGCGCAAGTCCCATAGCGGAAGGGTTTAGGCATGCGACGGAAGGCCCAGGTTACATAAAGCATGATACCAACAGCGGCAATGGCTATTGCAACGGTAGTGATATTGGTTGTTTCTCGGGCTGTTATCGGACTGATATCGTCGGATCTGCTGTCCAGTGGACCGAATATGACTGCTAGTTCATTGACAAGCTGAGCCTCTTCACTACTAGATAGTTCAAAGGTGCGGACAAGAAAATCACCACTACCTAGGGCTTGCTGGACAATTGCATTACCATAACCCAGGTTGTCTAGTTCCAGCTTGAGTTCTCCTATTTTTACATCCTCACTGAAGCTCAATGTCAATTGTGAGCCGCCACTGAATTCTATACCTGCCTTTAGCCCCAGACTAGACAGAGAGATAATGCAAATAAGAATCAATACTCCAGAGATCGCAAAGAAGCGAAATTTTTTACTGATAATATCAAACATCTTTTTTCCCCAGATAAGGGCTAAACAAGCTAGTTTTCTTGGCTAAATTACTGCCTACAAACAGACGTAAGAGTGTTCTGGTTACTATAATAGCAGTGAACATGCTTACGGCAACTCCGATAAGTAAGGTCAGGCCAAATCCTTGTACTGGAGCGCCAGCAACAATCTGACTACCTACCCAGATGAGGATTATACAGACTATAAAAGTAGTAATATTGCTGTCCCTTATAGCTGTCCAGGCACGGCCAAAACCGGCTTTCACAGCTGCTCCCAAAGTTCGCCCAGCTTGAAGCTCCTCCTTCATCCGTTCGAATATCAGAACATTAGCATCTACTGCCATGCCAATTGAAAGCACGAATCCACCAATCCCAGCTAGCGTAAGCGTAACCGATACCAACTTGAATATAGCGAGTACAACTACACCATAAAATACCAGTGCCAGTGAAGCTACAAGTCCAGGTACACGGTAGTAGAGAATCATAAACAGCAAGATGAGTACAATACCGATAATTCCCGCCTTTGCGCTTAATTCGATAAAATCAGCACCCAGTGCCGGAGAGACGTTTTCTTCGTAGATTACCTCTAGGGGTACTGGTAAACGTCCGGCATTCAGCTGCTTGGAAAGTTCGGTGGCTTCATTTACGCTTAAACCTGTGATACTACCGATGTTGGAGATAATTGCTTGAATGATGGGAGCAATCGGTTGCCCATCCTCTCCCTTTAAAGATTCGTCACCTTCGAAGATGCCCAATGGCTGACCAAGTAGTCGAGTAGTAATCTGCTCCGAAAGCTGGCTGCCCTCTTCATCCCATTCGAAAATAAGTTCTACCTTACCGAAATCATCTCTGGTAACGTAGGTGTTTTCTGTGAAATAACTGCTGTTTAATACCTTTTCTTCACCATCGATAGTGCCGGTAGCCGGTATCCATTTCTCCTCTCCATCTTCAATCACAAGTTCACGGAACTCAAGCAACGCCGTTCTGCCAATGCGCTCTTTCTGAGCATCGGTTATATCAATACCAGGTAGTTCAACTACTATACGATCATCTCCCTGTTTACTGATAACCGGTTCGGTTACGCCCAGTGGATTTATACGATTAGCGATGACCGCTACCACCCCATCAATGATTTCGTCTTCCCTACCGGCTTCAACGCTAGAGAGATCAGCTTGATATACGAGGCGAATACCACCTTGAAGGTCAAGACCAAGTAACACACCTCTGCCGAATAGCACTCCCTTGTCAATAGGTAGTATAGTAAGTAGGGAGAGGATGAATATAATTACTATGGTCAATAAAACTAGAAGATTTCTTGCATTCATATATCCAGGAATACTACCTTGATAAAAAAGTAGAGTTAGCCTCCCCTCTTTGATGTAAGCAAATTGTGGGCATAAACCAATGCTTCATCCTTCGTCTTTATCTCACGGCAGACATGGGCTTCTCTTATTGCTTCCAGCAACCTACCGACTTCAGGTCCTGGTTTGAGATTAAGGTTTCTCATTAAATCGTGTCCATTGATTAACTTTGGTGGCTTTATTTCATTCCTTTGCTTTTTATGCTGGTTCAACATATAGTTTACCAAATTCGAATGCTGCCGCCAGGCTGCAATGTTCAAGTCCAACCCTCTAGTAGCTAGGTGATCAGCCAAGCTGAAGAAAAGGACATCAATAGCGACTTCATCGGTATCGCGAAAATAGCGATAGATAGCCCTATCGGTAGGCGATTCATCACGGCTTGTTTGTACCGGGCGCAGGTGGTGGTAGACGATGGTCGCTACTTGCTTTGTTTCTCTAGTGCTGAAACGTAACCTTTCTAGAATAGAGGTCACTATGGATGCTCCTTGTTTCGGATGACCCAGAAAGCGTATTCGGCCCTGAGTATTTATTATCTTTGTCTGTGGTTTAGCGATGTCATGTAGTAATGCTGCTAGCTTGAGAAGCAGTCTTCTGTTGCTACCGCTGCTTACCTTAGACTTAAAATGTTCGGCGAGCTCTGAAGTCCAGTTAATATAATCTAACACCTTCATATCGGTATACTGCCAGTTACCTTTTCTGAGGACAAAGTCAATGGCATCTATGGCCCTAACTGAGTGGTTAAAAACGTCCCACTGGTGCTCCTTTGGCTGTTCGACTCCCTTAGTTTCTGCTAGATCTGAGATCAGATTCGTCAATAAACCCAAATCATCCATATAGAGTACCGATTGGCTGCTTTTGGTATTCTCCAGCAATCTTAGCAGCTCTTCTCTGAGGCGCTCTCCAGCGATGGTTGCAATTAGATGGCAGTTTTGGCGAATAAGATCTTCTGTTTCAGAATAGATGGTAAAGCCAAGCTCATCCGCTAAACGAACAGCTCTAAGCAGACGTACTGCATCCTTTTTGAAAACCGTGTCGCTGGTTGTTTTAACGATCTGCTTTTCTATATCCTGTAGGCCGTTAAAGGGATCTATGATGTCGGAAATTGCTACACCCTGTATGATTTTATTTAAGTCGATTGCCATAGCGTCTATAGTGAAATCTCGCTGCGAGAGATCATTCTCAATATCACCTTCTATGGCTGAAAAGTCTATCTGCCATTGTTTGTCATCCGGATGTCCACCTGTCTTTGGTAGTATTATTCGATATATTCCATTTCTCTCATCCAAGGATACGAATTTGCCACCTAGGTTATCGGCTACTTTCGGAGCAATGTGGAGCACATCTGCCTTAAGTGCTATATCGATATCCGCGGTCTCCCTTTTTATAACCAGATCACGTAGAAAACCACCGACAATGTATGCACGGGTATTGAAATTGGTCAGCAAACCTTCTATTTGAGATAGTAATGAAAAAGTTGGAGGTTTAAGCGATAAGTTCAAATCCGCCTCGATTGCTACCATCATCTGGATTTTAACTATACCCTAGTGGAGTCCATTTATCAAGGTAGAATCCAATGGATATGATAGCAATAATTCGGAGTTACTTTGTGTGCAATACCGCATGAGCTTCTAATGGTCTAATGAGAGTCTTTAAAAAATTCCCCTCTCTCTGAATAAGAGGGGGGAATCCGATAGCATTAAAATTATTTTCAAGGTTTATTAATATGAACTATATGCGACTCTCCTACCGAGCCATAGAGCAAATATAAAGACTGCCAATCCTCCTAAGCCGATCCAGAGCCACATCAGCCAACCCGGCCAACCACCACCGACATGGAAAGTTCCGGAACCCGACCAGAAACTTTCATTTCCTGCATTATCAATAGCCTTTACATGCCAGTAGAAAGGTCCAGTTCCCTCTATGCTCTCTAGTTGCAGCTGCTCAGATTCGCTGATAGTATATTCCGATACAAAAAGCCCTACTTTCTCAATAACCTTATTAGCAAAACTTGAATCCGTAGCAATCTCAAGACTATACGTTACCGGTGGATTTTCTTCATCAGTGACATCTTCCCAATCGAATCGTACTGGTTGTTCTGGATTGCTATCTAGGTAGGGCAGCAATGGTCGTGGTGTTTGCGGCGGATTCGATTCCATAACAAAACTGAATTGCTCCACCTCTATGCCATTAATACTGATTACTACGTCGTGTTCACCTGCAGCACTCTTCGGAACGGTAAAAGTGGATTCAAATGAGCCGTTATCACCAGTTACATCCGGACTGACATTTAACGCCGTACCATCATACGTTACTTCTATAGGTGCATCCGCTGCATAACCATCACCGTTGATAGATATTTCCATACCGATATAACCGGGTAAAGCTTCTTTACTTATACTAATAGCACTTGTTTCTATTGTGAAGTCTACTGTAGTGTTAATGGTACCATCGTTGATGGTAATAATCACCGCTCCTCCCGGCATTGCTGGCAAAGTAAAAGTACCGCTTATATTACCGCTGGAGCTAGATGTAATCGGTGTTTGTGGAGTGACGGGCAGACCATCAATCAATATGTTTATATTCTTATTGGCTCCGAATCCATACCCGGTGATTCCAACGTTATCACCCTTTCCACCGCTAGAGGGAGTTATAGAAATACTGGCTCCGATCGTAAGATTAATACTAACGGTGCTAATGCCGTCACTGATATTTAGGGTAGCAGCACCCCCCGGTATTGCTGGAATAATAAAGCCACCACTAAATATTCCATTAGGATCAGTTATTATTGGCGCTGTGGGTGCAATAATAACACTGCCATATGTTATTGCGATATTCTTGTTAGCACTAAATCCCTGACCGGCGATTCCGATACCGTCACCGATCTGGCCACTGGTTGGATTAATAATAACACTCGCTGAAACCGTGATGGTGGCGTTGAGGTCACTATTACCATCGGTAACCGTTATTGCATGAATGCCTCCTGGAATTGAAGGGATATAGAAGCTACCGCTGAAGCTACCCTCTGCCCCTGTTGTTATTGGAGCTGTGGGAGAAATAGCTGAATCCCAATAAAGAATGGTTATGTTTTCTTCGGCATCGAAACCAGTACCCCTGACGTTGATTGTGTCACCCACTGCTCCACTCGTAGGTGATACAGTCATTTCTGGTTCAACACTAATGGTAGCTGTAGCCGAACGACCGGCGGTATCCTCAATCCTAATTGTATGAGCACCCGTTGCACTTTCTGGTATATCGATGTTAGTAGTAAAGCTACCGTCGATTCCAATAGGAGTTGTGTCGATTTCTTCTTCATCGAAATAGAGAGTTGCTGTTGCCCCTGCACCAAAGCTCGAACCTACGATGGTAATGCCGTCACCGACAAAGCCGGTGGTTGGACTTACATTTACGGCTGTGTTTACAACAATTTCAAAATTTGTAGTAGCAAAAATATCACTATCATCCTCATCTTCAGCTAGAATAATATAGCTACCCGTGCCTAAATCAGGTACGGTTAATTGCACGATAAAGGTGCCATCGGGATTGGTGCGGCCTAACTGCTCAAGAAGCCACAAGGGACTAACTGGGGTAGCGCCGAAATTAAAATTAACGCCGTTACGCCGATCAAATCCAGTGCCTGTAATCGTAATTTCTGTGCCTACTTCACCACTAGTGAGATTTACTCTTATTTCTGGCTCGATAGTGAATGTCTTTGCAAGCTCAGATAGTGAATCTTCGCCTTTGATTGTCACAGAGTGATCACCGAACTCACTGTCTGGAATGATGATATAGAGTGTAAATTCACCATCATTATCGGCTTCTTCGTCTCCGCTGTCTATTTCTATTTCATCTCCGTCATATTCAATAATTATTGCCTCGCCGGGCACAAAACCTTCACCACTGATTTCAACCTCAGTACCGACAATCCCTTCATCTGGATCAAAACCGGTAATTGCAGCATTGCTTAAGACTCTTACGCTGGTAACTGCCCTGATTGTTTCACTATTTTCGTAGGTAACATAGACGTAGTAATTGCCTCCAAATACATCCTCTTCCTCAGTCAGCACTGGGCCATCATCGAGCCTCGTCGGAATATTAAATGGAAAACTTAATATTCGCCCATCAAAGAATGTGACTACTGAACCGATAAAAGAATAAACAGTCACTTCTTGATCAATTTCATCACCGACATCTGCCTGTTGCCTAGCAAAAAATACATAAAGTTCAGAACTGACTGGAAAACCTGAACCGGTAAGGGTGATTTCATCACCGATTTCACCTTCTTCGGGATCGACATCGATAACTGCAGCTGCGGCAACTGGTGCCACTGGGATTGCCAGCGCTAGTATTAGGGCCATAACCACTATCAAAACCCTGAAAAACCTCTTTTTTATCACTTTATTCATCCCCCCTTATTAAAAAAATTATATCATATCAGCTTCTTTTTGGCTCCTCGTCTAGGAATATAAGTACCGGCAAAATTGTCCAGCACATCTTTTGCAATTAACCAGGTGTTATGTACCTTAAATGCTGGTAGATCTTGCTGTCGACACAGCCGCTTTACTGTCTCTGGGTGAATTCCAAGACGTTTCCCAGCTTCTATGACATTATAATAATGATCTAGAGTTACCATAATTATTGCTTTGTCAAAGCAATAATAACACTAATGGTTTTTTTTGTCAAATGGAATAACCAGAAATATCAATGAGGCTAAGATAAGAAGATTGTCGAAATTAAAAGATATGGGGAAATTCACTGGGTGATAGTAGAAATTGACATAGACAAAAAAAGTAGACGTGAAAGTCTGTTTAAAAGTAAGTTGTATGTTCTTTAGTTTTATCTTGACACGTTACCCTAAACTATCATAGAATTATCAAGCTTTATTTTATACGGCTGAATATTTGTTAAATAATAACTAGGCTGATTTGAAAGGGGTTGATGCTTTTTGGCCACCACCGTAAAGGCCAATGAGGGAGAAAGCTTTGATAGCTTATTAAAAAGATTCAATCGCAAGGTCCAACAAGATGGCGTGTTATCGGAAGCACGCCGGAGAGGACACTATCAGAAACCCATCACTCGTCGCGCTCGCAAAGCAGCAGCTAGAAGGCGCCAAGCAGCAAAGGCTGCCAGAGCAGCCAGAAGACAGTTTTAAGGCATTAATTAAATTGGAAGTATCCCTGAAAACAAAGCTTAATGATGACCTTAGGCGGGCTCTGAAAGAAAGAGACAAATGTCGTAGTTCAGTTATAAGGCTACTTTTGTCCGCCATCCATAATGTGGAAATTGCCCGGCGAGATTCACTAGAGGATTCGGATATCTTAGGCGTTATAGCCAAGGAAACCAGACAGAGGAAAGAAAGCATCGAAGCTTTTAAAAAAGGAAATCGTCTCGACTTGGTAGCTCAAGAGGAAGCGGAGTTGGCAATTCTGGAGACTTACCTGCCCAAGCAGATGAGTCATGATGAAATAGTTTCCCTCGCCAGCAAAGTTATCAACGAGGTTGGCGCTCAGGATCGGCGCGATATGGGCAGGGTAATGGGCAAACTCATGCCCCAACTAAAAGGAAAGGCCGATGGTAAAATAATAAGTGAGATTGTAACGGAGCTACTCAGTTAGGATTTATCGAGTCTCGCGCTAGCCATAGCTTTGTTTAATTCACTTATAAGGTGTTCTTTCGAAGAACCAAGTTCAATATTATCCCATGGCAAATCTTGATTTATATCCCACTTCTCAAGCACATAATGAGCTAAGTTAAGATGACACTTATCTACAGCTTTTCGCCAGCCGGCTAGTGTTACCTCTTCTATATTAGTAAGTACACCAGCTATTTTGGTATCACCTCGTGCAAGTGCAGCCTGAACATGGCTCCAGGAAACACTTTCACTCCTTAATTTAATACCTTTGGGCAGAAGCCCCCTTTTAAGTATATCCAAACGATGTTTGAGAGTCGGTATATCAGCCATCGGCAACCACTGGAAGGGAGTGCCTGCTTTGGGTACGAATGGGTCTATGTTCAGGCTGAGGCGACTTCCAACCCCACCCTTTTCTATTATCTGTTTGCACATAGTGCTAAGGCTAATTATCTTCTCTATATCGTCATCCGTCTCCGAAGGTAACCCGATCATGAAATACAGTTTGAATCGTTTCATTCCTCGGTCAACAATACTGGCCACTGCTTTAAGGATATCATCCTGCGAGATTTTTTTCCCCATAACGTGCCTTAATCTTTGTGAACCAGCTTCAGGCGCTAGTGTAACCGTTTGGATACCCCCTCTAGCTATTTCGTCAAGTAACGGTTCAGAGAGCGGTTTGATTCTAAGAGAACTCAATGAAATATCGGCTCCCATATAACGCAACGCGGTAAAAAGCTCTCCAATCTGTGGATGATCGGAGAACATTGGCCCAACCAGCCCGATTCGTTTCCTATATTCAAGTCCTTTACTGGCTTGCTTGCTCAGTCTATCAATTGAGTGATAGCGTGCCGGACAGAAAGCTCTGCTTACAAGGCAAAAACGACAGCTCCAATTACATCCCCTCCCTACCTCAAGAAGGTAAAGATTACCAAGTTCAGTATCAGCAGTTACAACACTGGAACAAACCATGAAATCATCTAGGTTCTTAAGCCATTGACGATGTAAAACTTGATTGACATGGTAGCGCGGTACATATACTCCCTGCAGTTTTGCTAATTCTTCCAGCGTGGTTTCCTTTGTATCAGCCCTATGAGACAACGCCGAAAGTAGCTCTGGCAGTATCGACTCAGCCTCACCAATGCATAAGCAATCGAAGAATGGTGCTAGAGACATCGGGTTAGCCGTAATACAGGCACCACCAGCGATGAGCAGAGGATGGTGCTCACCACGCTCACTGGCATAAAGCGGGATGTTACTTCTTTTAAGGATATCAACCACATTGAAATAATCGAGCTCATAGGAAATAGAGAAAGCAACTACGGCGAAATCAAGTAAAGGTCGTTTCGATTCTAAACTAAGGACGTTTTTATCACTTTGGAAAACGCGTTCGCAGACGACATCATTATAATTATTGAGAAATTTATATATGGCATGAATACCTAGGTTGGACATACCAATGAAGTATGAATTAGGGTAAACAAGGCTGATCGGGAGTCTGCCTCCCCAATCTTTAATAATTGTTCCCTGCTCGTTTGAAAGGGACGAAATCCGGTTGACCTTTGTATGTCGTATTCTTCCGGCATCATCCCAGCCCATATTTATTTCCAGCAGCCTCTGAGTAGGCGACCGTCTATGATAACCACCTTATCAGCTACGTTACGTAGTTGCATAGAGGTTCTCTCTTTACCAAAGAGTGCTACCTCTACATGTTTGCCGTTATCTTTAACTGCTTGTAATGCACCGACGAAATCATTATCACCCGCTACCAATATAGCAACATCATAATTGTTTTTAAAACTATGGGTTATCATATCGGTAGCTAACTGGATGTCTACTCCCTTTTCATAGGGTGGAGTTCCTGGCCAGTTGTTATATACAAGCCTTCCCAATCGTAATTCAGTATAAGGGATAGCCTCAACACCGGTAAAAAATTTCTTCTGGTCTAAATAGCGCTCGGGCTCCTCTTTCTGTCCCACTTTTGCGTTATAATAATAGATTCTAACCAAACGGCGCTTGTTCAGTATTTTCTGGCAGAACCGGCCAATATCTATATCTGTTCTTTTAAAGAAATGTCTCAGAGAATGATACATATTACTGCCGTCGATGAAGATCATAATCCTCTCTGATCTACTTAACACTTATTGATTCCTTTCTGTTAACACTTTGTATAACCACAACCTGGGCATATGAAACAACCTTCTTGAAACACTAACAGGCTCCCACAGTCAGGACATTGCCCAGCGATATTTTTCACTAATCCATAATCTTGTATGGCTTTAACGTCTTTATTTTTTTTATCTTCTACAATGCCGATATGCTTTTCCAGAACGCTGGCGATAGCATCAGCACAAGATAGTATGGATTTACCGTCTTCCCAAGCAATAGACGGGCAACGAATACCTTTCAATTGCTTTACCGCTGAGGCGACATCAACCCCAGATCGTAGCGCAAGAGAAATCAGGCGACAAGTGGCTTCGAGTTGGGCGGAAGCACAGCCACCGGCTTTCCCTAGGTGGGAGAATACCTCACATATTCCATACTCGTCTGAATTAACCGTAACATATAAATGGCCACAGCCTGTATTCACCTTTTCGGTAGCTCCTGATGTTTTCCTTGCCCTCTTCCTGGGGCTAAGTATGGTAGCTTTATCCGGAGTATTTAAATTACCTGTTGTCAACACTTGTCCTTCACGACTACCGTCTCTGTAAATAGTGATCCCTTTTAAACCCTCCTCATAGGCCATTTTATAAACCTTTGCGATATCCTCCTTTGTTGCTTCTCTAGGAAAGTTGACAGTTTTAGAGACGGCGTTATCCGTATAGTGCTGGAAAGCAGCTTGTATTTTGACATGCCAGCGGGTATCGATCTCATGGGCGGTAACAAACAATTGTTTACAGTCATTCGGCACGTCGTCTATTTCACTGAGATGAACTCCATCTGCCAATTGCTGCATTAGCTCCTCAGAATAGAAACCTCCCTGCTTAGCGGCTTCTTCGAAATACGGATTCACCTCGACCATTTTTGTACCATCGAGGATATTGCGGGTATAACTTAGAGCAAACAGCGGCTCAATACCGCTTGAACAGCCGGCAATAAGGCTTAATGTTCCAGTGGGTGCGATGGTGGTGCAAGAGGCGTTTCTAACCTTAAGGCCACCCTTTGCATCATAGATACTACCTTCAAAAGCGGGGAAAACACCCCTCTCACACGCTAGTTCGACCGAAGCTTTTTTTGCCTCTTCGTTTAGAAAACCCATAACCTCAGAAGCTATCCTGAGTGCATCTTTGGAAGCATAGGGGATCCCCAGCTGAAGCAGCATATCGGCAAAACCCATTACTCCTAGTCCTATTTTCCTGGTCTTTTTTGTTACCTCTTCTATCTCAGGCAATGGGAACTTATTAACATCGATAACGTTATCTAGAAAACGAACAGCTTTTCTTATAATATCGGCTAACTTGGGATAATCAATGACGGTGTCTCCATTCTCATGGCAAAGCATTCGTGAAAGATTTATGGAGCCTAGATTACAAGATTCGTAAGGTAAAAGTGGTTGCTCGCCACAGGGATTCGTGCTCTCTATATTACCCAATTGTGGTGTCGGGTTGCTCTGATTTATACGGTCAATGAAAACAATACCTGGGTCACCTGTCCGCCAAGCTAAATTAACTATTGTATTAAATACTTCTTTTGCATTTAATTTACCTACAACCTCACCCGTATGTGGATTTCGCAGGTCATATTCAGCACCAATTTTCACCGCTTCCATGAAGTTTGCCGTTACCGCTACTGAGATATTGAAATTAGTAAGAGCTGAGGAATCCTCCTTTGATGTTATAAATCGCATAATATCCGGATGGTCTACATTAAGAATGGCCATATTAGCCCCACGTCGTGTACCACCTTGTTTTATAACATCAGTAGCTACGTCAAAAGCTCGCATAAAGGAAACAGGACCGCTGGCTACTCCACCGGTAGAACCGACTCTATCCCTCTCAGGTCGCAGTCTAGAAAAAGAGAAGCCAGTACCACCCCCGCTTTTGTGAATTAGAGCTGTGTTTTTTACTGTTTCGAAAATTGACTCCATAGAGTCTGCAATTGGTAGGACAAAACAGGCTGATAACTGTCCCAATTCCCGACCAGCATTCATCAAGGTAGGGGAATTGGGTAAAAATTCAAGATTAGCCATTAAGCGATAGAATTCGTTCTCCCACTCCTCGATATTCGCTTGGTTGTCATATATGGTTTCAGCTGAGGCGATTGCCCTTGCCACGCGGTGGAACATCTCCTGTGGCGTTTCAATGATATTGCCCTTTTTATCTTTCTTTAGATATCTCCTTTCTAGAACGTGATAGGCATTCTGTTTAAGATTAATATCAGTATCAATTTTTGCTTTGTCTACCATGAACGATTCCCCCTCTTCTTTGCTCTCTTCAGCTAGAAAATCCCTTACCACACTCAGAATTTCAAATTCGGAGGTTAGGTGTTTTTGCTTCTGCTTTTGGGATACTAGGTGTTCCATACCAGGTAGAATTTGTGGTCGTTCAAGTCGTTCTATTACCTGGGTGGTAAGTTTTTCAATGTAGTTTCTATCAGATATACCCAT
Source organism: Dehalococcoidia bacterium (assembly GCA_020351185.1). GTDB lineage: Bacteria > Chloroflexota > Dehalococcoidia > Dehalococcoidales. The sequence goes on from CP070729.1 coordinate 668,919, forward strand.
AGATTCAGCAGCAACAAATACAATACGCGCAATCTGCGTGCGGTTTACGAGTCTACTTTTTAGTCTATCACCTTTGATCATCAAAACCTCTTTTTCTACTCACCAGTCAGGGTTTTATTTCTATCGTCGAGTAGTAGGGATAACTGACCTTTTTTCTGGTTTGTCTGATCGCTGGTATCAATGAGCGTATCCACTTCTTGCTTAAGATCTGTGATATCGGCAAAATCACGATAAATGCTTGCAAATCGGATATAGGCGATGTAATCTAGCTCTCTCAATCGCTCCATTACCATATCACCAATCGTATAACTTGTAATTTCTGCTTTGCCAAACTGGAAGAGTTCGGCTTCTATATCATCAGCTATTCTATCAACTATACCAGCTGGCAATGGTCGTTTTTCACAGGCTTTGCGGATACCGGTTAGCAGCTTGTCCTTGTCAAAATCCTCACGTCTATCGTCTTTTTTTACTACAAAGAGACTACTTGAGGTTACGCGTTCATAAGTGGTAAAACGCGAATTGCATTCAATACATTGACGCCTTCGGCGTACGCCGTTATTTATATCTCGAGAATCTATGACTCTGGAATCATTACTATCGCAATAAGGGCATCTCATGAATATAACCTACATTATATAGTATAGCTTGAATAAGCTAACACAATATATAGTGTTTGTCAAGGGGGTTTTGATGGTTATTTTTTAAAAATAAGGCTGCGGGATGTTAATCCCGCAGCCTTATGGCTGGTATCTGGCTCCACCCAGATCATCGGATAAAACCGGATATTACTATTTGAACCATTTTCTTGATGACTGAGCTGGTTGCTGGGTAACTTTATCCGCTGGCGTTACCGCCTGACGCTGACGACTGAATAAAGGTTGCCGTAGGAAAGAAGGAACATCGAGTTCATCTTCGGTCTTTATATTCTTAAGCTGTTTTGTTATCTCGTCTTCCTCCGATTCCTCTTCAAATTCAGTTTTCGAAACAAAACCTGTAGCAATCAGGGTAATCCTGACATCATTACCCATATTTGGATCATGCGCTACACCAAAGATAATATTGGCATCTGGGTCTACAGCCTGTCGGATGACTTCAGCAGCTTCGTTAACCTCAAATAAAGTTAGATCGCTGCCGCCTACGATATTAAACAGTACTCCTTTCGAACCCTCTATAGTAACGTCTAGCAGTGGGCTAGCAAGGGCTTCTCTGGCCGCGTCGACAGCCCGATTCTTTGTGGAACCGCGACCGATTGACATCCAGGCAGGGCCAGCATCCTTCATTACAGCACTAACATCAGCAAAATCAAGGTTGATCATACCGGGAACAGTAATAACCTCTGAAATAGCTTGGACGCCATGGTGAAGTACGTCATCAGCCAACTTGAAGGCGTTATCGACACCCGTCTTTTGGTCGCACAGATCTAGTAGGCGATCATTTGGGATGATGATTAAAGTGTCAACCTTGCCTAGCAGCTTACTGATGCCATCCTTGGCAACCTCGGTACGGTGAACACCTTCGAAACTAAACGGTTTAGTGACCACTGCGATTGTAAGTGCACCGCTTTCCTTGGCTACTTCAGCTATTACCGATGCTGCGCCAGTACCAGTACCACCACCCATACCGGCGGTAATAAATACCATATCGGCTCCGCAGACGAGCTCTTTAAGTTCCTCTTTGCTCTCTTCTGCCGCTTTCTGGCCCATCTGGTGGTTACCCCCGACACCCAATCCCTTCGTCAATTTTTCGCCGAGTTGTATGCGGGTGGGTGCTTCAGTAATTGCCAGAGCCTGGGCATCTGTATTCATAGCAATAAACTCAACACCCTGAATTTCTTCTCTTACCATGCGTGTGACAGCATTACAGCCACCACCGCCTAGACCGATAACCTTAATCTTGGCTGGGTTTGGGACAAAACTTGTTTTTGCCATTTCCTCCTCCTTATTCTTCTATTAGAGTTTTATATTATTCCAATTAAAAACTGAATAGTTTGTTGATGCTATAAGCTAGCTTTTGCAGTCTTGACGTAAACCAACCACCCATCCACTTTTTTCGGTTGCTCCTGTTCTTGGCTCCCCATAACAGCAAACCTACACTAGTGGCATAAGCCGGATCACAGACGGCATCGGTGATGCCTGAAATATGAGTAGGTACACCAACTCTAACCGGAAGTTTCAGTATTTCGCGACCCAGTGTCTCTATACCAGAAAGGTTTGAGCTGCCTCCGGTGAGAACTAGCCCAGCTGGCACTAGTGATTCATAATCAGAACGGGGCATCTCAAGCAGAATAAGCCTTAATATTTCCTCAACTCGAGCGCGAATAATATCACAGAGGTCTTGATATGATATACCATGACCGTCTTCCGATATAGGACTGGTAGCTTCAATCTTACTTTCGTAGACTGGCATAACACTACCATATCTCTTCTTCATTTCCTCAGCCACTTCAAACGGCAATCCGAGGCCAATGGCGACATCACGGGTAAGCTGATAACCGGCTACCGGCAATATAGCGGAATGCCAGATACTTCCGTCCTTGAAGACGCAGATATCGGTAGTACCACCCCCGATATCTGCTAGAATAACCCCAACCTCCTTTTCGTCCTGAGTTAATACCGCTTCACTTGAAGCCAGAGGTTCCAGTACAAGGTCATCAATGTCAATTCCGATACCGCGGATACATTTCACAAGGTTTTGAATAGAAGTTGCTGCTGCAGTAATAATGTGTGTCTCTACATCTAACCTGAAGCCGTGCATGCCTACTGGATTTTTTACTCCTATTTGTCCGTCAACGGCATAACCCCTTGGTATAACATGTAGTAGTCGTCTGTCATTGGGGACCTTGATGCTTTGGGCAGTATTTAGCACCCGCTTGAGATCATCCGGTCGTACCAACCGATCGTTACGGGTAATGGCGACTACTCCTCGATTGTTAACCGAGTCGACATGCCTTCCAGTAACACCGACGAAGGCTGAATCCACTTTATAACTGCAGGCTTGCTCTGCTTTACTAACAGAGTCTCGGATTGCTTCTCTAGCATCTCTGATGTTGACTACTAAACCCTTATGCAATCCATGCGATGGACTGACACCAACTCCGACAATACGTACACCCGTTGTATCACTTACTTCGGATATTGTGGTGCATATTTTGGTAGTTCCGACGTCAATTGAAGTTACTGTATTTCGCTTGTTCATCTATCTCCTCCTTTTTGTAGCAATATTGTGACTCTCCAAAGTGTATTATCCTCACATTTCTAAGCCTCCCCCATATGTATATTTATTTAATAATTCACCAAAGAAGCTTTTTTAGTTACCTTCTGTGCAAGCTTATCACTTCTTATACCAGCATCAACTTTACCTAAAAAGCATAGTCTCCCAGCTGTTTCAAGCCACTCTTCATTGGTTACAACTCTTTCGACGACTCTCAATTTAGCACTACGGCTGCGTGGGTTTGCTTTTACCTCCTCCACAGATGGCGTGGTTACCCTTTTATTTATAAGTTTCAAGCGGGCAGTATGGTTACAGTTACAGTTCATCACCTTAGCCGGACAGATACAGTCGCTTGACTCACGTTTGAAGTATCTTTTTACAATACGGTCTTCCAAGGAATGATAACTAATGACAACCAGTCTACCTTCAAAGCCAAGCAGGTCTACCGCTTGTTTCAGTGCTAATTCTAGATTCTCAAGTTCATTATTGACCGCTATTCTAAGCGCTTGGAACGTTTTCGTTGCCGGGTGAATTTTACCCCTCCGTGAACCAACCACTCGCTCCACCACCTTCGCTAACTCAAGGGAAGTCTTTATAGGACGCTCCTTGGCTATGTAGCTAGCTATACGGCGGTAATTGCTCTCTTGTCCATAATCACGGATAATCTCCGCTAGTTCAACTTCGGTAAGGGTATTGACTATATTAGCTGCTGTAATTGACTGCTTAGGATTGAAGCGCATATCAAGGGGAGATTCAGTTTGAAAACTAAAACCCCGACCATTGCCATTTAATTGCAGTGAAGAAAGCCCTAAGTCAAATAATATGCCGTTAACCGGCTTGAAATTATTATTTAGACAGATAGTTTCTAAATTAACGAAGTTGTTATTACAAATCAATATTGAGCTACCATAGTCTCTTAGTCTTTTCTTAGCAAACTTAATGGCTTCAGGGTCAGCATCTATCCCTAGGACCTGTCCACCGGGAGCACTTTGCTGCATAATAGCAGCTGCATGCCCACCGCTACCGATGGTGCAATCTATATAACGTCCGCCAGCTTTGACTGAAAGGGATTCGATGGTTTCACTTAGCATTACCGGGATATGTAATGAAGATGCCAACATCTCCATTAAGCCCCTTCGTTACCCTCCAGGCTCTCTATAATTTGCCACACCTGGTCCTGGTTAGCAGCTTTCTCTTCCTCCCAGTGGATGCTGTTCCAAAGTTCAAAATAATTGTTGGTTCCGACGGTCACTACTTCATCCACAATCTCTGCATACTCGCGTAACAAGGGAGGTAGACTGATTCTGCCCTGGCCATCCAAGTTGAGATAAGAAGCGGTGGCAAACAAAGCCCGGTTTAACTGCCTTAATTTTCTACGAGTAACTGTACCACCTGTAAATGAGGCGGCGAGTTTCTTCCATTCCGCTACTGGATAGGCAGTGATGCATTTCTCTATTCCTGGTATTAGTACCACTCCGTCTTTCAAATGAGCTCTGAAACGGGGAGGGAGGGGAACTCTACCCTTTTCATCTATTTTGTATTCATACTCACCGAAAAACATCTATATTCCTTTGAACACTTGAAATCTGTCACTTACCAAATCAGGAAAGTATCCCCCCTGATTCCCCAAATCCTACCACTTTTTACCATTCTACAACACTCTGACCTCTGTTTGTCAATACTTTTACAACTAATTTTTGATAATTTGGTAATTTTTCCTACTCACTTCTTATTATGGTAAAATAGTAATGATTTCAGTTAAGATTACAATCAACTAAAAGGACAACACTAACCTCAGATTATTGGAGATACCATTTGTGCGAATTGATATACTGACCCTTTTCCCCCAGGTATTTGAATTACCGTTTAAGATCGGTATTTTCCAGCGAGCTATAGATCGTAAACTTATAGATGTCAACATCCATAATATCAGGGACTACACGCATGATAAACATCACATGGCAGATGATTATCCTTATGGCGGTGGGGCTGGTATGGTTTTGAAACCGGAGCCGATATTTAGAGCAGTGGATGATTTAAAAAAAAAGATGGATATAGTGGAAGAGGAATCAACTATTATATCGCTTACCCCGCAAGGCCGCCTTTTCTGTCAGGCAATTGCCCAGGAATTATCATTTAAAAACCACCTAATACTAATTTGTGGTCACTATGAAGGAGTTGATGAGCGGGTAAACCAATACTTAGCGACGGATGAAATAAGCATCGGTGATTATGTGCTCAGTGGCGGTGAACCGGCGGCTCTAGTTGTTATCGACGCTGTCACTAGGTTGATACCAGGGGTTCTCGGTTCGTCGGACTCCCTTGAAGATGATTCGTATACAAATGGTTTGTTAGAGTATCCACAATATACCCGCCCAGCTGTTTTCAGGGAATGGCAGGTACCCGATATTCTCCTGTCTGGCAACCATGCCCATGTAGCAAAGTGGCGCCGCCAGCAATCCATTTTAAGAACCCTAAAACGCCGTCCGGAATTATTGGATAAGGTTAAACTGAATTCAAAGGAAAAACAATATATTAATCGTTTGCTTATCGATCAATCTGAAGAAAAACTTGATTAATAATTGGTTAATGATTTAATATATAACCTAAAGGAAGTCTATTATTGTGAACATGGCGTCGTTTGTGGAAGCAACTGAAAACCCTGATATCCCCACGCTCTCCCCAGGTGATACTGTAAAGGTCAGTGCTAAGATAGTTGAGGGAGACAAGGAGCGTATACAGGTATTTAGCGGTGTGGTGATTAAAATACGCCAAGGCATTGATGGTGGTAACTTTACCGTAAGGCGGGTAGCTTACGGTGTAGGTGTCGAACGCACTTTTCCGTTCAGGTCACCACTAGTCACCAAGGTTGATGTAGTACGCCATGGCAAGACACGCCGTGCCAAACTCTATTACCTACGTGGTTTAAGTGGTAAAGCAGCCAGAATCAAAGAGAAACGCGTAACCAAAGATAAGAAGTAGAGAGTCTGAACCATCCTTTACCCCAAGCTGTAATTGAAATGGAGTGCATCCATTGCCCTATGCTGAGGTTAGTGTCAATTCACCAATCGCTCGACGACTGACATTTAGTTATTCTATTCCCTCTGGTTTGGTTATTAATATAGGACAAGCTGTGTGGGTACCTTTTGGCAATAAGATACTTCAGGGAATAGTACTTGAGATTAATCAATACCCCTCAGTTGAACAAACAAGAGATATTATCAGTGTTATTGGTGAAAATCCTCATTTGTCTCCAAAACAGGTAGCACTAGCTCGTTGGTTAAGTGAATACTATCTATGCCCCGTATTCGATGCAGTTGCTCTTATGTTATCACCAGGATTTGAACGTAAAACCATCACTTACATTTCAGCTACGGTGACTGCCTATGAATACGATTTATCTTCCCTATCACTACCGCAACGCAAAGTTATGGAAGCTATTAGAAAGCAGGACAGGATAAAACTCGGGCATATAGAAAAGCTGTTGGGTAAGAAGAGAGCCCAGGAGACAATTTCACAACTTACTGCATATAAACTCGTTAATAAAGATCACCAGATTGAACCTGAAAGGATAAAACCTAAGAAAGGGCAATTCCTAAACTTGGCTGTGGACTCGGAAAAAGCGAAACGAGAAATAGCCATGCTTTATAAAAGAGGGGCTGTCAGACAGGCAGCTCTTCTTGGATTTATCGTCACATCTGGCTCAGTATCGAGAGCTGAAGCTATAAAATACACTGGCTGTGAGACAAACACAATCCGAGCGCTTGAAAAAAATGGTTTGATCTTGGTTAAGACCACTGAATTAAACCGCCATCCGATAGACTATCGAAGTATAGAACAATCATCACCAATAAAACCAACTAAAAAACAACAGAAGGCTATTGATACCATTACAAAAAGCCTTCAGCAGAACAAAAGGACTACCTTTTTGCTTCATGGTGTTACCGGCAGTGGCAAAACGGAGGTCTATCTCCAAGCATTGGCTTCTGCAATAAAGCTGGGTAAAAAAGGAATCGTGTTAGTGCCTGAAATTTCGCTAACTCCCCAGACAATAGAGCGCTTCGCCGGTCGTTTCCCCCAAAAAATCGCTGTTATACATAGTCGTCTATCCCTTGGAGAGCAATTCGACCAATGGCGCCAAATTAAGGATGGTAGGTTTGATATCATAATAGGGGTACGCAGTGCTGTTTTTGCCCCTTTGACCGATATAGGCTTGATAGTTATTGACGAAGAGCACGAATGGAGCTATAAACAAAATACTTCACCCAGATACCACACCCGCAATGTAGCCCTTAAGATAGCTGAAATCAATAAGGCAGTGGTTATTCTAGGTAGCGCTACTCCAGACTTAGAAACATATTACAATGCTCAAAGAGGAAATTATAAAATAATTGATTTGCCTGAACGTATTACCCCAAAGGAAGGCTCAAATCTGCCACATGTCGAACTTGTAGATATGAAAGCGGAATTAAAAACTGGTAACAGAAGTATGTTTAGCCGCTCTCTAAAAGAAGCAATAGAAAAAGCTGTCAACAACAGAGAGCAGGTAATCCTGTTTTTCAACCGACGAGGAGCGGCAAACTTCGTTCAATGCCGCCATTGTGGTTTAGTAATACTATGCCGTCGCTGCCAGGTATCCCTTAAATACCATTTGATCGATAATATCCTTGTGTGCCACCAGTGTAACTACCGTTTACCAACTCCACAAAGCTGTCCCAGTTGCTATAGTCAACGCATGAAATTTATGGGTTCCGGCACTCAGAAATTGGAAAAGGAAACTGCAATTTTATTTCCAAGAGCAAAAATACTTCGATGGGACAGTGACGTTATCCATGGTAAATATTCACATCAGGATATTTTAAATAGCTTTCGAAAACATGAAGCCGATATTCTAATCGGCACTCAAATTATTACCAAAGGACTTGATTTACCTCTTGTTACCCTTGTCGGAGTTGTTAGTGCTGATACAGAACTTAACTTACCCGATTTTCGCGCTGGTGAGAGAAGCTTCCAACTCATCTCCCAAGTGGCCGGCAGAGCAGGACGGGGAGCTGTCAGTGGTAAGGTGATTATTCAAACGTTCTATCCCCAACATTATGCCATCCAAGCTTCAATAAAACACGATTATACAGCTTTTTATAATAAAGAAATCTCTTATCGTTACCAGCTTAACAATCCACCCTATTCCCAGATTGTTCGCCTTATCTATAGTCATATAAACAATACCCGCTGCCAATGTGAAGCAGAGCGGATGAGAAAGCTGCTGATTACAAAAATGGATGCTGCTGGAATAAACGATATCAGTCTGATCGGCCCTGCGCCGGCATTCATACAAAGGCTTAGGGGACGGTTCCGGTGGCAGCTCATTCTCCGTGGCAAGCGAGTATCTGCCTTTCTTTCTCTATTAGATATCCCTTTGGGA
>CP070729.1:677650-693723 GCA_020351185.1 Dehalococcoidia bacterium
AGTAGCCGCCAGATACCTGCACGATTGGGGAGCCAAGATTGCTGTCTTTCTACTAGGAGAAAGGGATAAGGATGATAATAACCTGAAATTGATTTCCGAACGAGGCATCACTCTTTACGATAATCTAGAGAAGTTGGGTGGGATGTTGGTATCAACTGATGCTGTCATTGATGCCCTTTTCGGTACTGGTAGGAGTCGGCCGATCAGGGGTGATTTTAAGGTAGCATTGGAAAAGGTAAACGGAAGCAGAAAAAAGCGTATGGGACCTAAAGTGATCGCTATAGACCTACCCTCTGGCCTAGATGCGGACAGCGGTGCTTGTGATCCCGTTTGTTTGCGTACTGATAATACGATTACTTTGGGATTTCCCAAGATAGGATTATACAACTCGCCTGGAGCCGGCATGGCTGGAATGGTAACTATAGCTGATATCGGCATACCCGAGTTTCTTGCAGAGGAGATTAAGACGGAAATTATTATTGGTGAATGGGCAAATTCTGTAATAACACAGCGTCCGCTTGAAGCCAATAAAGGCAGTTTTGGAAAGGTACTAGTTGTAGCTGGTTCAATAAACTATGTCGGTGCCGCTTACCTCGCTTGTAGTGGGGCTATTAGAGTTGGTGCCGGATTAGTAACTCTGGCTACTGCTGAGAGTTTAGGGATAGTTCTGGCAATTAAACTTACCGAAGTTACTCATCTACCTTTACCCGAATCGGATTCGGGTATTATTTCCGCTGAGGCGGTCGATATCATTGTACCAGAACTTAAGTTCTATGATGTTTTATTACTTGGTTGCGGACTAGGGCAGAGTGAATCGGTAAGGGCTTTTATTCGATCCACAGTTCTACAGACCAAGGACAAAAAGCCACGAATCGTTTTAGATGCCGATGCTTTGAATGCACTGGCAAATACCCTTAACTGGTGGCAGAAATTACCGAGTGGTGCGATCCTTACCCCACACCCAGGTGAGATGGCCAGGTTGACTGGCAGGTCGGTAGTAGAGATACAGTCGAACAGGTTAGGAATAACTAAGGAAATGGCAAGAAAGTGGGATAAGACAGTCATACTCAAGGGGGCTTATAGTGTGATTGCTACGCCAGAAGGTCGCTGTCGGGTCTGTCCACTGGCGAATGCTGGGTTAGCTTCCGCTGGTACTGGCGACGTTTTGGCAGGGGTAGTTGCTGGTCTGTGGGCGCAGGATTTGAATGCCTTTGATGCTGCTAGTCTGGGTGTTTGGCTCCATGCCAAAGCGGGTGAAAGTGTAAAGGCTGTGTTGGGTGATACCGGTATGGTGGCTAGTGACCTATTACCTGTACTACCGGTGGAGATAAAAAGATTGAAGGAAAGTTTGAGGTAAAAGAGAATGCTACTGGCAGTTGACATAGGTAATACCGAGACCACCCTGGGTGTTTTTGAAGGTGAAAAACTGAGGATCACTTGGCATATAGCAACCGATATCCACCGAACTGCTGATGAGGTTGCCTCTCTTCTAATTAGTCTTTTAGATAATAAAAGCCTACAAATATCCGATATTAGGGAGGTTTCTTTTTGTAGTGTAGTGCCACCCTTGACAGCAATATTAGAAGAAGTAGTCCGCCGTTATCTAGGTATATCGCCATTAGTAGTAGCTGCCGGAACAAAAACTGGGGTGCGGGTATGTATGGATAATCCGAAAGAGGTTGGTGCAGATCGTATTGTCAATGCAGCTGCCGCTCATCATCTTTATAACGGTCCGCTAATAATTGTCGACCTAGGTACAGCCACTACTTTCGATACAGTATCAGAGAACGGTGATTATATGGGTGGGGCTATAGCGCCAGGAATTGTCACTGCTACTGAGGCTATGTTCCATAAAACAGCAATGTTACCTAGGGTGGAACTAATGCGTCCTGAGCGAGTTGTCGGCACCAATACAATAGATGCTATAAAATCAGGGATTATTTTTGGTTATGTTGGGCTGGTGGAGGGAATGGTAGCTCGTATAAAGAGAGAGTTAGGGGTACAGATGAAGACTATTACCACTGGCGGGTATGCCCAGTTAATAGCTGCTGAAACCAATATTATTGATGAGGTTTGCCCTAATTTAACGCTTGTTGGATTGAGACTGATTTATCGTATGAACGAATCCTGACTTTGCAGAAAGTAACTATTTAAGAGTAGACTTAAAGGCGAATCCTCTCATAAAACCCTGTTCTAGGGGGATTATATTGATTAAAGGAAAAACGGTGATACTGGGTATAACAGGTAGCATAGCTGCCTATAAAGCGGCGGATATTGCTAGCAAGTTGACTCAGGCTGGGATTATGGTTGAGGTTATTATGACTGAACCTGCCACTAGATTTATCTCGCCGCTTACTCTTAGCGGTATCGTCGGAAGGCCTGTGGTGACCAGTATGTGGGAATTGTCTTCTGAATTTAGTATCGAGCATGTAACATTGGCAGAGGCGGCAAATGTTGTTGTAATTGCCCCAGCGACAGCTAGCACCATAGCTCACTTAGCAGCTGGTACAGCGGATGATATGCTTACCTGTACTGTATTAGCAACAAAGGCACCGGTTATTATTGCTCCTGCAATGAATGACAACATGTATAATAATCCGATTACACAGGAAAATATAGCGAAGTTAAAAGCTAGGGGCTTTATTTTTGTTGAACCTGTCTATGGTCGATTGGCTTCAGGTAAGATTGGTCAAGGTAGATTAGCTGAAATAGATAATATACTCGGTATTATTAGGTCAAACCTTGGACAGGAAGGCGACTTAGCGGGTAAAAGAATCTGCGTCACTGCAGGTGGTACCAAAGAGCCAATAGATCCGGTGCGTTTTATCGGCAACCGCTCTTCAGGTAAGATGGGTTGGGCTCTCGCCTCAGCCGCAAGGAATAGGGGGGCTGAGGTTTTGCTCGTTTCTGCTGCTGACTATCTACCGGAAACAGCTGGTATTCAAGTGGTAAAGGTTACCACTGCAGCTGAGATGGCAAAGGCAGTGAGTAATGCCGTTAAAAGCGCTGATGCCCTCATTATGGCAGCCGCGGTAGCAGATTATCGGCCCAAAGATTATGCTGTGAAAAAAATAAAAAAAGATGACACCAGCTTGACCCTTGAACTTTTGAAGACACCGGATGTGCTCATGGAAGTTAAAGGCAATCTATTGAAGGTTGGTTTCGCAGCTGAAAGCGAAAACTTGATTGCTAACGCTAGGAAAAAGTTGATGGGGAAAAAACTCGACATCGTCGTAGCTAATAATATAGCAGACACAGACTGTGGCTTTGGTAGTGATTTAAACAGAGTAACCATTATAGATAAAAATGGCAGGGTTGAAGCTCTGCCATTGATGAGTAAAAGAGAAGTAGCGGATAAGATATTGGATTGGGTGGTGGAGTTAATTTTTGAAGGAGGGATATAATCATCCCTCATTTATTTTAGTTGTCTTTTTCCTGCCTGTATACTTGAGTGAGTTTATGAAGAAGGAGATTATTAATTAATCTGCATAGGGGAAAGAATGGCAAAAAACCAAATCGAAATACCCAAGACCTATAAACCAGATAAAGTCGAAGGAAAGTGGTATAAGTTTTGGTTAGAGAAGGGTTTCTTTAAGCCAAGGATAGACTCAGGAAAGAAACCTTTCGTTATCATAATGCCACCGCCCAATGTCACTGGCGAACTGCATGTCGGACATGCCTTAACGGCAACTCTGGAAGATATCATGGTTCGCTGGCATCGGATGTTAGGCGAGCCTACATTATGGTTGCCTGGGGTCGATCACTCTGGTATAGCTGCCCAGGTGGTTGTGGAGAAGCTATTGGCGCAAGATGGTATCGATCGACATCAGTTAGGTAGAGAAAAATTCACAGAAAGGATGTGGCAATGGGCTTCTAGCTGCCGAGGTACGATAACCAGACAGCATCAGCGGCTAGGTGTTTCCTGCGACTGGGATAGGGAAACTTTTACATTAGACAAAGGACCCAGTCGGGCGGTGCGTACAGCCTTTGTAAATCTCTATAATAAAGGGCTTATTTATCGAGGAGAGCGTATTATTAACTGGTGCCCTCGTTGTGCGACTGCCCTCTCTGACCTTGAGGTGAACCACCAGGAGCTGACTGGTAACCTGTATTATATTCGCTATCCGCTGACCGAAGATAATGACAAATATATTACCGTTGCTACAACCCGCCCCGAAACGATACTGGGCGATACTGCTGTTGCAGTTAATCCGGATGACAAACGATTTGAAGAATTTCTGGGCAAGAAGGTGATTCTGCCGATTGTAAAACGGGTAATTCCCATAGTAACTGATGAGTTAGTTGACCCGCAGTTCGGTACGGGAGCTGTCAAGATTACACCGGCTCACGATCCGATTGACTTCGAAATTGCCCAACGTCAGGGATTAGTAGAAGTTAATATATTAAACCCAGATGCAACCATGAATGAAAATGCCGGTCCCTATGATGGATTCGATCGCTTTGAAGCTCGTAAAGCAATATTGGCGGACCTGGAAAGAGATGAATTGCTGGTGAAGATAGAGCCATATTCGCACTCAGTAGGCCACTGCCAGCGTTGCCACACCGTCATTGAGCCGATAGCTAGCAAGCAGTGGTTTGTTAAAATGGCACCATTGGCAAAACCAGCTATAGAAGCTGTTGTTGGTGGTCGTATCAAGATCATACCCCAGCGATTTGTGAAAGTATACCTTAACTGGATGGAAAACATCCGCGATTGGTGCATCTCACGACAGCTGTGGTGGGGGCATCGAATACCTGTATGGTATTGTCATGATTGCGGAAAATTAACGGTTAGTATTGAGGATACCATTAACTGCCAAGAATGCGGAACAGCCGATATAGAACAAGATCCCGATGTGTTAGACACTTGGTTTAGCTCAGCGCTTTGGCCACATTCAACGCTGGGTTGGCCCGATGATAGCCAGGATTTTGGTTATTTTTACCCCACGACGGTAATGGAGACTGGTTATGATATCCTCTTTTTCTGGGTAGCTAGGATGATTATGATGGGGATTGAGGACACCGGTGATATCCCTTTCAGTGTCGTCTATCTACATGGATTGATACGTGACGAAAGGGGAGAGAAAATGAGTAAGCTGCGTGGTAATGTACTTAATCCGATTGATACCCTTGAAAAATTCGGTACTGATGCTTTACGCTTTGCCGTTTCCACCGGCACGTCACCGGGTAATGATACCAAGTTATCAACCAACAAGCTGGCGGCGGGACGCAACTTCGCCAATAAACTGTGGAATGCTACACGGTTTGTTAATAGAAGCCGAGAGTCATATCACAGCAATATGCAGATCAGTATGGATTCACTGTTGCTTGAAGACCGCTGGATAATAAGTCGTTTGAATGCAACCATAGACAATGTTAGCCGGCTGATGAATGAATACCAGTTCGGTGAGGCACAGCGCCAGATTTACGATTTCCTATGGGGTGAATATTGCGACTGGTATATTGAGATTGCCAAGATACGCCTTGGTGATAAAGCGAATGACAAATCTCCGGTACCGGTACTAGTTCATGTTCTTGAAAAAGCACTGCGACTGCTTCATCCATTTATGCCGTTCATTACCGAAGAATTGTGGCAGAGTATAAGGAATCGCATAGACAATACCAGCCTAAAAGTTGATTCTATCATGATAGCAAACTATCCAAAAACGGATAAAAACCTCAGGGATTTTGAAGCAGAAAGGATTATGTCGACCATAATAGATATAATACGATCCATTCGAAATATCCGTGCCCAGTACAATGTGGCGGTAGGTAAACTGATAAATGCAGAGATATACACCAACAAGCAAAAACAAGCAATTAATACCTATACGAAAGCCATACAGAGAATGGCGAAAGCAGATGTTAAAATTGTAGGGAAAAGAAATAAGCAAAAAGTTGAAGAAGTCATTGTGCTTGTATTGGCTGAAGTTGAAATTGCGATACCGATGGCAAGTGTGATCGACCTAAAAGCTGAACGCCGAAACCTAAACCAGGAAATAGAAAAGATACAGGCTGATGTTAAACGCCTTGAAAAGATGTTAAGCGATCATAACTTCCTTAGCCGGGCACCTTCAGCCATTGTTAAAAAGGAGCGCGATAAGCTGTCTGCCAGGAAGGATAATCTGGAACGGCTGGAGGAACGACTGGCAAGCCTGGGTAATGCTTGAGCTAGCGACGGTAAGGATAGAATATTAGAAAGGCGACAGCAAAGACAGCGTTTTGCACCACCATAAACCAGATGTGACCGAAGTTAACATAACTATACCCCAATGTAAATAGGGGTATTACTAGAAGAAGTCCGGCCCATAGTATAGCGAATCTGATGCCGTTTATGTTTTGCAGCGGATTCATCCCAGACATGGCAAACCAAACACCCGCAGCGATGAAAGTGCCACCTATTATTGCCAGAAAATATTCTGAAGATCCCAATGTGTCAAAGTCGGCAAGTTCAGTCATCCTTTCTGGTGCGACAAGCAAAATTATTCCTTGGACTATATGTATTGCTCCATAGATAATCAGGGCTGCCTTCAGGTTCAGGTTGCGCATCCAACTTACCTCCTGACGCATGATGAGTTACTGTTTTGCGAAGATACTAACCGGCTCATTTTACATATTACAGCAGGAGCTGTCAACGATTCTTTAAGTGGTTATATTGGTCTATTGGTTTCCGCATACTGAATAAAAGCCGTTGTTTTTTAGCCATTTCAGGGCTTTTTCTGTGTCGCTACCAATCCTTGCCTTCTCAGATCGCTTCAAGCGATATTTAAACAACCAGTAAGTGAATTCTTTTAACTGTGTTAGGTTTATCGAACAATTGCGGTGATAATTCTTTTCTCGTTGAAAAAGCTTGAATAGCTCTTTCTGGATAATCCCGTATACCCGGCGATTCGCTTCATCGGTTATCTTCTGTTGATTGTTGTCTCCATAGGTGCGCCTTTCCTTACGCACCTCGTCTTCGACAGCTTGAAGCAAAGCCTCCTCGGCGGTGATACCGTAGAAGTAATTGAGGCTTTGCCTATATTTCATGTCACCAACAATTTTTTTAAACTCACCTGATGTGAGATGCAGCGGTGGTTTACCGTGAAACAAAAGGGTTTCCTTTTCGTTTATGGGCAGCATGCTGCCGACTGCCCAGCACAATCGCTCTACTAGCAATAGCCAATCGAAGGCTTCACCATCAATGAGGTATTTGTAATTCCGCCCGTCTACTACCTCCTCGCTTGTACTCCACTGACCGATAGCTTCTAACAGAGCGATATACCAGTGTTTACCGCTGGCTATACCTTCCCTTAGCTGCCATATAACTTCATCCTCAGTCTGGGTGAAGTGGCATGTTTTTGATTGGAGAATACTGTGCATAATAGAGTCACTTCCCACAGCATCTCTTAAATTTCTTACCACTTCCGCAAGGACAGGGTTCATTCCTGCCCACCTTTTTACTAACCTCCCTGGGTGTTTTTACTCCATCTTCAATGGAAGTAACGCTAGCGGTGGTTGTTGTGTGTATTGGTGGAGCTCCCTTTCTAATGCCCATGCGATATATGGTATGAACTACATTATGCTGAATGGCCGCCGTCAGCTCTTGGAACATCTCATGACTCTTGCGTTTGTAGGCAACTAGTGGATTCTGCTGGGCTACCGCCTGTAACCCTATTCCTTGGCGTATATAATCAATGGCCGTTAGATGCTCTACCCATAGGCTGTCAATGATTCGTAACATCAAAACCCTCTCAAGCAGCCTCATCTTATCCGGCTCTATATCCTTTTCTCTCTCATGATAGAGCTTAACGGCATATTCTATCAGCTTATCAGACACCTCTTCTGGCTTCATATGCAATAGTGTTTGGGTTTTCATTTCTTGGGGCAATGGGAAGATGTTACCGATATTGGTAAGTAGACTTTCAATTGCATTTTCATCTTCATCATTAGATAGATGAGTAGCTACGCTGTTTTTAATTTCATCGCTGACCATGGAAAGGATATTTGCTTTGAGGTCAGTACCGCTAATAATCTTGCGGCGCTCCCCATAGATGACCTCGCGTTGCTTGTTGATGACATCGTCGTATTCAACAATGTGTTTACGCATATCGAAGTGGTAGCCTTCAACTCTTGTCTGCGCACCCTCGACAGTGCGGTTGACCAGCCTGTTTTCAATAGGAGTGTTTTCATCAAAACCAGCCCAGTCCATTACTCCACGGATACGATCGCCACCAAAGCGGCGTATAATGTCGTCGCCCATTGATACATAAAAACGAGAGCTACCTGGATCCCCTTGACGACCGGCTCGTCCGCGTAGTTGATTGTCGATACGACGAGATTCGTGACGCTCAGTTCCGATAACGTGTAATCCTCCGAGTTTGATAACCTTATCATGATTCAGTTGCCATTGTCGCCACTGTTGGTTATCACCGTTTCCCGGCTCCTTGCCGCCGAGTACTATATCAACGCCACGTCCAGCCATATTGGTAGCAACGGTGACGGCACCTGGTTCACCTGCCTGGGCGATGATATTGGCTTCTCTGGTGTGCTCTTTGGCATTGAGCACTTCATGTTTTATCCCTCTCATTTTAAGCAAATGGCTTAGTCGCTCTGATTTCTCAATAGATACCGTACCAATAAGAACAGGTCGCTCTTGCTTATATTCCCGTTCAATTTCATTGACCACCGCTCTGAACTTTGATTCCTCGTCCTTGTAGATCCAATCTGCGTGGTCCTGTCTAATCATCGGTCTATTAGTAGGTATGACCACCACCTCTAGTTTGTATATCTTGTGAAACTCCTCGGCTTCGGTGACAGCGGTGCCGGTCATGCCAGCTAGCTTATCATACATTCGGAAGTAGTTCTGGATGGTGATGGTGGCGAACGTGCGGCTTTCTTGCTGGATTTTAACCCCTTCTTTGGCTTCTATTGCTTGGTGTAAACCTTCGGAATAACGGCGGCCCAGCATAAGTCGACCAGTGAATTCATCGACGATAATGACCTGTCCATCTTTAACGACGTACTGCTGATCTCTTTTATAGAACTCCTTTGCATTGAGGGCATTTCTCAAATGGCGCATAAGGTCGGTATTTTCTAGATCATACAGACTAATTGATTTCAGCACACCCTCGCGCTTGAGCAACTTTTCCGTAGTGGCAAAACCTGTATCGGAGAGTTCAGCGTTGCGCTCTTTTATTTTTACTTCGTAATCAACACCCGCCTTAAGACGCTGGATGAGACGAGAAAAAATTTTATATTTCTTACCTGCCTCAACATCGGGGGCACTAATGATAAGGGGAGTGCGGGCTTCGTCAATCAGCAGATTGTCAACCTCATCAACTATGGCGTAGTTAAGAGGACGCTGTACACACCGTGAGATATCGATGGCCATATTATCCCGCAGATAGTCAAAACCAAACTCGGAGGAGGTTCCATAGGTGATATCGGCCTGGTAGGCTTCCTTGCGGGGGATGGGGCGGAAGTGGCGCCAGGGATCGTTCTCCTTTTCAGAGTTGTAATCCGGGTCATAGAGGCGAGACGGCATCGGCTCATCTGGGTTTTGCATTGGAAAAATACTAGCAACACTTATACCCAGCATGTGGTAGATAGGACCCATCCAGTAAGGATCTCGACGCGCCAGATAATCATTGACGGTGACCAGATGACTACCCTTCCCGGTAAGTGAATTGAGGTAGAGAGGTAGAGTAGCTACTAGTGTCTTGCCTTCACCGGTTTTCATCTCGGCTATCTTGCCTTGGTGCAAGACAATTCCACCCATCAACTGGACGTCAAAAGGGCGTTGTGATATTGTTCGTCGGGCGGCCTCGCGGATGGTGGCGAAGGCTTCCGGCAGCAGTTCATCGAGTGAAGCACCGTCTTTAAGCCGCTTTTTAAACACATCCGTCTTTAACCGTAGTTCGACATCACTGAGCTTTTCTAGTTCGGCCTCAAGCTCGTTTATGCGGCTGACTATTGGTTCAAGCCGTTTAAGCTCTCTTTCGTTGGAATCCCTTAATCCGTCCAACCACTTAAACATCATCATCCACTCTGATCAATCTCTTGGCTTCATCGGCCTTATCTTCAGAAACTAAAATCCTTACTTCTCCCATACCATCTATGGCGAAGGTATGTACCGAACTGGCGGCGTGCGATTGAAATAGACAGGGTATACCGTAGCTTGCGAGCATGCCCTTTATTACCTGAGCTTCCAGCTCACCCTTAGCCTTGTACACCTCTATCATATTCTGCTGGTTACTCAAAGAGAGCCCCGACTGATTGTCCGGTGTGAATGCGATTGATGGCTTCGCCTAGTAGTGGTGCAATGGGTAGGATAGTAATTTTGTCTATTAATTTATCATTCAATGGTATTGTGTCGGTGACTACAACCTCTGTTACCGCTGATGCAGCAATCCGCCTAACAGCTTGACCGGATAACACTGGGTGGGTGCAGCAGGCATATACTTCCTTGGCTCCGCGCTCTATAAGGGCGGCAACTGTGTTTACCAAGGAGCCAGCAGTGTCTATTTCATCATCAACGGTAAGGGCTATTCTGCCTTCTACTTCACCGATAACATTCAGTGTCTCTATCTGATCATCGTTGCCGATGCGTCTCTTTTCCATTATTGCTAGTGGTGTATCTAGCATATGTGCTAGATCTCTCGCTTTTTTGCTGATACCGATATCAGTGGCGACAACAACGAGGTCGCTAAGTTTTTTCCCCTTAAAATAATTGCTCAGTATTTTAAGGGCAGTAAGCTCGTCAACTGGTATATTAAAGAAACCCTGTATCTGTTCTGCGTGCAGGTCGACTGTAAGCAGACGGTTAGCGCCGGCTACGGTAAGTAGGTCGGCTATCAGACGTGCGGTTATCGGCACTCTAGGTTGGTCCTTTTTGTCGGTACGGCCATAGCCATAGTAGGGCACTACCGCGGTAATGCGTCCTGCTGATGCCCTTTTTAGGGCGTCAATCATAATAAGCATCTCTACCAGGTTGTTGTTTACCGGGGAAGAAAAAGGTTGGATGACAAAGGTATCACGTGAACGCACATTCTCTAGGATGCGAACGAAAATGTTCTCATTGCTAAATTGAAAAACCTCACATTTACCGAGTGGTATTTTTAGATACTGGGTAACCGCTGTTGCCATAGCAGGATTGGCGTTACCACTGAACACCTTTAGTTCATCCATAATTCTCTCCCTATTAAATAATCCTATTTATCAATGCCCGGTACAGGGAAAAGCTGGCACATCTGGATTACTTCTTCCCTTGTTTGTCTTTGAACGCTCGAATCGTCAATATGACTCAGAACCTTAACAATCAAAGCAGCAATGTACTTCATTTCCTTCTCACCGAAACCACGGGATGTTACCGCCGGAGTCCCCAGTCGAATCCCCCCAGCTGTCCTAGGTGAATGCGTATTGGTAAAGGGAACGGCATTGCGATTGACAATAATACCCGCATTCCCAAGAGCTTCCTCAGCCTGCTTGCCGGTAATATCACTTCCGTTGAGATCAACAAGAATTAGGTGGGTATCGGTACCACCAGATATCAATTTTAATCCGAGCCGTTTGAGTTCTGTCGATAGTATTAGGGCATTTCCCAATATTGCCATCTGATACTTGGCGAAGTCTGGTTGGAGGGCTTCCTTGAAAGCGACCGCCTTGGCGGCTATAACATGCATTAATGGCCCTCCTTGCATCCTGGGAAACACGGCTGCGTCTATAGCTGAAGCCAGGTCCTTCTTGCACAAGATTAGACCACCACGGGGTCCTCTTAGCGTCTTATGAGTTGTGGAGGTCACTACAGCAGAATAAGGTATTGGAGTGGGATGTAGTCCGGCGGCCACGATACCAGCGATATGGGCGATGTCAGCCATTAATGCAGCACCTGTTTTTTGTGCAATGTTATAAAAGCGTTCAAAATCAATAATTCTGGGATAGGCACTAGCACCAGCAATAATTAACTTAGGTTTGTTTTTTATGGCAAGCTTTTCCAGTTGTGCGTAATCGATTCTTTCAGTTTCTGGATTGAGGCCATAGGTTATGAAGTTATATGACTTACCGGAGAAATTGACCTTTGAACCATGGGTGAGATGACCACCGTGAGCTAAGTTCATGCCAAGTACAGTATCGCCATAGTCGAGCAGGACATAATAGGCGGCCATGTTAGCCTGTGCTCCACTATGAGGTTGAACGTTAGCATGATCGGCATGGAATAGTCTCTTAGCGCGTTCAATAGCCAGTGTTTCTATAATATCCACATTTTCGCAGCCACCGTAATAACGTTGCCGTGGATAACCCTCCGCGTATTTGTCGGTTAAGGCTGAACCCTGAGCTTCTAATACCGCCTGGCTGGTGTAATTCTCGGAAGCGATGAGGTTTATAGTTTCCCTTTGGCGCTTCCTTTCAAGATCGATAGCTTCACTGATTGAAGGGTCGGTTTTGTCTAAAGAACTCATTGAAATCCTTTACGGGTTATGGGAGAAATTCAACTTTATTTTACTCTTGTTCCATTGGCTTATCAAGCTGGTTTTCATCTGGAGTAGAGCTGGTATTTTCAATATTAGCTTGAATTTCGGCCGGATCTAGGCTGTCGCCGAAACCGCACCACCGTATTACGCCTATGTATCTCAATGTGAACATGTAAAGAAGTAGGCAGATGGGTATTACCCACCAGATGGATTGGGCTGTTAGACTAATGGCTATATAGGGAGGATTTGCTTGGCCAATAGAGAACGGCCCAATATTGATAAATGCATATACGTGGGCTAGTAGATAGAATGGGATGAGGACTACTAGGCACCACCTAAGTTTGTTTCCCTCACGCCTTTTGGCTGCATCCATTAATTTGAAGATACCTATTGCTAAGCCAATACAGATGGCTCCAATGGTGGGGTAGAAATAAAAAAGATAGCTAACCCGGTCGGTGATAAGACTAGCTGGTATCCATACCATATAGGTACCCAGAAACCAGGAGAAAGGAAAGAGAGTATCTATTTTCCCCTTTATTGCTTGGTAGATAATATAGATTACTACTGGTATGATTAGCACGATTATTGTAGGGCTTATCATTCCTAGAAATCGGGGGGTGAACCAATATGGTAGCACAAAATGAGCCCAGTGTAGTTTGCCGTACCAGATAGGTAATATCCATTCCCATGGTCGGGTAGCTATGTTGTTTGCTTCTGGGTAATCAGGAGTAAAGATAATGCTGCCTGTATCACTTAACATTCTATCTATTTGTGAGATTGGATTGAGCCATTCTCCCCATATTACGTAATCCAAAAAAGGCATTAGGGCAATGAAAGTAATCGGAGCAACGAGCGCAAGCAAGGCAAAACGCCAAGTATTTCTGATGAAGTTAAAAAATTGGAGTAAGAAATGCCATCTACTCCTTGTTCTATTGAGGCAATGATATAGAGATCTAATTAGGTTTCCGATTTCAGCATAACCCACAGTAAGGAACCAGTGTAACCCGATTACAACAATAGTCAGAGCACCGCTTAGTTTAGTAAGAGTGCTCAAACCAATTACCACTCCGGATAATACATATCTCTCCTTTAGGTATAGCCAGAATGAAGCCAGCATAAGGGTGATACTAAAGACATCCAGCATGGCTATACCGCCCTGAACGAAGCTCAAGTTTTCTATTGCCATCAGGAAAGTTGCTAGGTAGGAAACTCTTTTAGAGAGGTTGAGCTGGCGGCAGATGAGGTACATAAAAATAATACCAGCGGCGCCGAATATGATTGGGGAAAAACGCCAACCCAGTGGATTATCGCCGAAAAGATGCATACCACCCACTAATATTAGTTTGGCTAGCGGTGGGTGTTCTACCCGATTTGTACCATCACCTTCTATAATATGCCTGCCGTCTTCAATATAATGTATCTCATCAAAGAGCGGTTCGACAGGCTGCATTATTATAGTAAAGTGCAATAATAGAATTGCTATCAACAACAAAAATAAACCGCTATACTGCCAGCGGTATAGCCAGTTTATCAACCGATCTAGTGTCTCCATGTCCACCAGTTATTGAGCAGATAATTCCACAAAGTTGCGATTATTATAGCTATCGGTATGGCGATGAGGTCATATATACCTAGGGTGATAGTGAGCAGATTCGCAATGCCGATTTGGATGAGGCCTCCGATAAGGCATATAAGGTTAAAATTGAGAAGGCGACCGAAGAAGCGGAATATGCCTCCGGTGTTGCGGTCAGCGAAAGTGAAAAAATTATTCAGTAGAAAGTTAGTGATAATAGAAGTCTCGATACTAATTGCCATAGCCAGGTTGCCCGAAATGATACCACCAGAGCTTGCATCGTCAAGTGGGGTAAAACCGGCAAAGCGTGTTAAAATCCAGTAAAGCCCATAGTTTACAAGCACTCCGCTTCCCCCAACTAAGATGAATTTTATGAATCTTAAAAACTCACCAGTACGCTGCATGAGACTGTATATATGCTTCAGGTAATTTATCTGCTGTCGAGTATTGAGTTTGCTCTCACCTTTCTCGCGAATAACGAATGTAAAAGGGGTTTCGATTACCTTTTGGAATTTACCAATCATTAAAATTTCTAACAATATCTTGAAGCCAGCTGGATTTAAGTGGGTGTCTTTGACTACGTTTTTCTTGAAAATAAAGAAACCGGACATTGGATCATTGACTTTGCGGGTTGCCGGTAGCAACAGATGGGCTAAAAAAATTGCTCCGCGTGATATCATTCTGCGGGTAAAGCTCCATCCCTGACAGCCTCCCCCCTCAATATATCTTGAGGCAACTCCTATATCAGCGCCTTGCTCAACAGCTTTTATGAGATTGGGTACTACCTCAGGTGGGTGCTGTAGATCGGCATCCATGACGATTATGTTATTGCCGGATACATGAGACAAAGCATCAACGACTGCTGAAGCCAAACCTCTCTTATCTCTACGGACGATCACCTTTATGGGATACTCAGTCTGCAGTGATTCGGCTAACTCGGCAGTACCGTCGCTACTATTGTCGTCAACAAATAGTATTTCATATTCATAACCAGAAAGTGCTTTAGAAAGCCTTTGGACCAGAGTTTTGATGTTATCGTGCTCGTTGAAAGTGGGTATTATGATCGAAGTGGTCTTATTCATAAAATCACTGCAAGGCTGGTCACAGGCCTTTATTTGCCATATATTCTATCACATATATTATATCCAGTCATTGAATAATGATACTCAGTTTAAATTGACTTGGTGTATTTTCCGGTGTTATCATTAGCCAAAATCGGTTGTTGCATCGCTTAGAATTGTAATTATTAAAATGTCAGCGCTCATTGAGCTAGGTGAACAAATAAGGCACTGCCAGAAATGCGAGCTTGCCCGATACAGAAACCGAGCAGTGCCGGGGGAGGGGTCCGAAAATGCTGACATCATGTTCATCGGTGAAGCCCCAGGTTGGCATGAAGACCAGCAAGGAAGACCTTTTGTCGGTCCAGCAGGTAAATTCTTGGAGGAACTGCTAAGTCTGATTGACATGAAGCGTCAGCAAGTTTACATCGCCAATGTAATTAAGTGTCGACCTCAGGGAAATCGAGACCCATTACCCCACGAAATACTTACCTGTCGCTTATGGCTTGAGCGTCAGATTGAAATCATCAATCCGCAGATAATTGTTACCCTAGGGCGTTATTCAATGGCTTTGTTTTTCCCTCAAAAAAGCATCGGTAAGATTCACGGGACAGCCGAAAAGCGAGATGGTGTTATTTATTATGCCATGTATCATCCGGCGGCGGCTTTGCATCAGCAGAGTTTGCGTGAAACCATAAAAGCCGATATGTTAAGAATCCCGCAGATAATTGCACAATTGAAGAACACGCCTGAAGCTGATAAAGAACCGGAAATAAGACAGCTGAATATGTTTGAGGTTTAGATAGAGATGGCCAAGCGAAAATTGAAGATAATACCTCTTGGTGGATTGGGGGAAATCGGCAAGAATATGATGGTTGTCGAGTTTGGTGAGGATATTGTCGTTGTTGATGCTGGGCTTATGTTTCCCAACGAAGAGATGTTGGGTATCGATTTGGTTATTCCAGATATAGGTTATCTACTGGAAAACAA
>CP070729.1:693823-702347 GCA_020351185.1 Dehalococcoidia bacterium
CAAATTCAATAAGAATACACCTCGTGTAAGGGGATAATAAAAAAGATTTCTATGAATAATACCGACAGGTACAAGTTGATTCATAAAATACTCACCAAACAGAAGTTCACTGTACTAGCAACGGACAATGAGCAAAAACCCTATGCCAATCTGGTTGCCTTTGTGTTGATTGATGATCTCGAAAATATTGTTTTTGCTACCAATCGCAATACTCAAAAATATAGTAATATAATCACAAATCCAAATGTAGCCCTTTTATTTGATAGCCGTACTAACGACTCATCGGACTTATCTAGTGCAATCGCCATTTCAGCTTTAGGTTTAGCAACTATCACTAACGAAGAGGAGAAATGCAAACTTGTACCTTCATTTGTGAAGAAGCACCCGAATCTAAATAGATTTATAAAAAGTAAAAAAACTGCCATAATAAAAGTAAGCATAAGTGAATATTTCATAGCTCGGTTTCGGAGCGTTGAAAGGATTCAAATAAAAACAGCATAAAGAATTAGAGGTAAATAAAAAGGTGAAAAAGTACATCTGTGCCAAGTGTCGTACCGTGAGTATTATCCCCCATGATCATGGCCAAAAGTCTGAAAACTTGACGGCTGAAATTGATGACACCGTTATCCTAGCAGCTCATAAAAAAATTGACTCAGAGCGACGTCAAGCCGGTACGTACGGCTTAGTTGGTGGCTTAGACCACGTAATCATCAATACAGAACAGAGTAAGCACATGTCGGCTATAGGGGAGTTAATGAACACCACTGGCCTTAGGTTGGCTGATGCGTTCGAAGATGAATCTCGCAATGTTGCCATACTGACGACTGATAATTCGGCCAACTTTATGGTTACTGCCCGCACGGATGGGATTAATCCGTTCCTGGCTTTTAACCAAGCGCCTAAATCTGCACACCTGCCCAATACGCGGCTGGAAACGCTTGTTTTTAGCTCACCAGGCCTTGAAAAATATGTTGCTATCCAAAAAAACAGGGGCGTTCGTTTTATGACCGATGAAATAATAGAAAGGCGAAATTGTCTTTTTATCCAGACGGTACCCTCACTCTTTACGGGTAATTCAATCGGGTTTATACAGTGGACAGGAAAAGAAGGAAACTACCGTCCGCAAAAAAGCAGGAGTTTAGAAATAGAAGCCCACAAACCACCATCACAATATCTTGACCAAATACAATACCTAGATCATATAGCTACCAGGGTAGAAGCAAAACTCAGGGATAGAGCTATTATTGAATTTATGGAGTTAACCAATTATTCTTTTGATTTCGCCATTTATATTAAGAAACTAAATTCCATAACCAGTGTCGCCAGATTAACTAAAGCTGACTTTGCACTTGTATTTACATCTGGAATTTCTAAGAATATTCAGGAGGAATATATCGGTCCTACAGAAATGTATGTCCGTAATTATGGAGCAAGAGTGCACCATATGGCTTTTCATACAGAAGATATCGACAACGTATTCCATACATTAAAGGCAGGTGGTGTGGAATTTCTTAGCGACTTGGTAGGCTCACCAGAAGAAGGTTTAAAACAGGCTTTTACTAAGGGTTCAAATAACACTCTGCTTGTTAATGAATATATCCATCGATTCGGTGATTTTGATGGTTTCTTTACGAAAAGTAACGTGGAGACGCTCACTAAGGCTACGGAAAAGCAATAATATTACTTTTTTGTTTACTTCTTTGATAGTATTGACTCAAGAGCTTTTTCTATCGAGGGATATTTAAACTTGTAATTATTTTCTTGTAATACCATAGGTATTACTCTTTGTCCTTTTAATAAAACATCAGCAAATTCCCCGGCTATTGGCCTTATCATAAAACCCGGTACTCGTGGTAATAACAAAGGTACCTTTAAAGCACGCCGGATACTTTGCATTAGTTCTTTGTTTCTCACCGGATTTGGTGCCGCTACATTTACTGGCCCCGATATCGAATTATTTCCTATTAGATACTCAAGAATATCAGCTAGATCATCCTGATGTATCCAGGTAAACCACTGGTTACCATCACCCAGCTGACAACCCATACCTAGTTTTGCTATGCGAGTTAGCTGCTGCAAGGCACCCCCATTTTTACCCATTACCACGCCGAATCTACATATGACTACCCTTGCACCAAACTCCTCGGCCAATTTGGCAGCTGACTCCCAGCGGATCCCAAGTTGAGCTAGAAAATCACTCCCTGGTGGTACTGATTCATCAATTAGTTCATCATCGTGGAAACCATAGTAACCAACACCATCGACACTCAATAAAGTTATAGCTTGGTCTTTCTGATCACCAATTGCACTGACAACATTCTCTGTCGTTTTAATGCGACTGCTGATTATTATTTCCTTGACCTTTGGTGTCCACCTCTGGAAAATACTGGCCCCTGCCAGGTTAACGACAACATCGGCTTGTTTTATTTCATCTTGCCACTCACCTGGTAAAGTTGTATCACACTGCACATACTTCAAATCAGGATTTTTGCTCGCTTGGCTAACCTGACGACCAAGGGCTACCACCTTCTGGCCGACGCTCAGAAGTCTATCGGTTAACTTCGAGCCAATAAATCCGGTACCACCGGTAATAACTACTCTCATTATTCTCTCCTTTTATTAGTATTATAGGATAGACTTATAAAGATTAAATCATTCTGTCAGGAATCACAACTAGGAAATGTGTTTAATACGCTCGACGTAGGCATCTGCATTAAACTTTCTTTTTAAACCATTTGCATTCATGTATCTAATATTGCCGAATATGGGACGCTCTGCCCACGGTCTATCGTGTTTGCCAAAACACCAAGCCACCCCGGTATATCCATTGGCATCTCTCCCATCGATCTCGTATTTGTTATTGAGATAGAGTGCTATTTTAATAGCCTCTTCGGGTGCATTGCTCCATTCTAGTATTTTCTTGCCCCAGTACATCCGCATGTATCCATGCATCTTGCCGGTCTTTACCATTTCAATTTGAGCTGCGTTCCAGTAGGGATCGTGTGTATTAGCTGTTTCAAAATCTTCAAGACCATAAACATATTCCCGCATATCTTTTTGATGTTTGTGCAATGAGTTCTTAGCCCATTCGGGTAAACCGCTAAATGAATCGTAGTCCTCGTTATAAAATGCATAATTAACACTGAGCTCCCTCCTTACCACCAATTCTTCGAGATAGCCTTCAGATAGAGTAGTGCTATTTAATACCTGTAGTGCTATATATAAGGGAGAAATTTGGCCGAAATGTAGGTAGGGGCTCATGTTAGAAAGACAGTTTGCATTCGGGTCATTGCGACACTTTGAATATGTGGCTAGTTTATGGTCGATAAATTGCCGTAGATGCTGCTTGGCATATAATGTACCCCCGTGAAAAACAGGAGTCTCAGTTACCGTCTCGTCGATTTTCAAACCAGATAGCGTATTTTCGATGCTGCTAATGTTAATCGATGGATAATCATACTCAATGGAATCAATTTTTGGTTTCTGTTCATCTAGTTTTTTAAAATATTTTGGCAGTTCTTTCATAATCTTGGGTCGAAAGGTTGCAGCCGCATATTCTTGCTTTGAAGAAGCTTCTTCCACAGGCACAACTATATCCGTCTCTACTTGAATGAGAGCACATTTTATATTTTTTGCTACATAATCACGCCATTGCCTTTGTATTTTGAGATAGCCTCGATCACAAATGACCATTGATGCTTGCTTGGCAATAAGCACAATTCCCCTGTCCGGTGATTGACGCTCAATTACCATTTTTATCCCCTGTTCTGCAAGCGATTCTGCAACTTCTTTTAGACCTTCCAGCATGAAGTAGTAATGGCGTCTATTTGCTTCAGGATAGGAGTCTGTTAATCCGAAATATACAATTATAGGGCTATTCTTTTCATTAGCTTGCCTTACCGCATACTGAAGGGCGTGATTACATTCGGTCCTCTGGGATGCTTGCATCCAGTAGATTACATGTTTACCACTGACAACTGGATTGTTGTTAAGCGCTTTTATGCGTTCTTTTTGTATCATTTCGGTTTAAAACTAATACTGACTTACTAATAACTTTTACAATTGTTTATATTTACGATTTTTGAAATAACAGCAATTGAAACATATCTAACAAGATTAATTTTTTATCGACTAGCTTAAACCCCAGTTCCGCTATTTCAGTCCCCAATAGCTCTTTTAAAAGAAAATTATACGCAACTTCCTTTTCAATAAATTTTACAAACATCTTTATCATTAAACGTGGGAGTAATTTTTGGGATAGATTAAAATCAATAACTACCAAATATCCATTAATTTTCAAAACCCTTTGGATCTCTTGGAGTACTTTTATCCTTAAGTCGTTTGGTAACTCATGTAAACAAAGGGAGACGAAGGATCTATCAAAATAATTATCAAGAAAGGGTAGAGACTTCCCGGAGGCTAATTCAAATTTGATGCTCAGCTTTTTTTTAACAGCTTTCTTCGTGGCAATTCTGATCATTTCTTGGGATGTATCAATGCCAGTTACCCCAGCTTGCTGACCCACCTTTTCGGCAATACGCATTGTTAAAGTTCCCGTACCGCAGCATACATCCAGAATTTGCTCACCAGCTTTCGGTTGGCCAAATTTAATAATTTCATTTCTGAAAGAACCCTCTCCACCAAAAGGTAAAAGGTAAAACTTGGTTGCTAAGTTATAGAATCTAGCAAATTTTTCCCAGAACTCGTCAGAGTAATGATCAGGTTCACTCATGTTATTATTCCTATGCAATTATAGTAACCGCACATAATACAATTAAGCCGAAAAGTTAATTTAAATTAATATACTGCTGCGAAAGACAATGTAAATTGAATGAGTTGCCCATTTCTTAATCACTATCAAGCGCGATAAGGATTTTATCGTTATCTATTTTTACTTCATATGTGCGAAGAGATCTAGGTGATTTAAGCGCTCTGCCCATTTTTGAAATTATTCCACTACCTTTTAACCACCGGACTACCCTACCATCCGATAGATCAAATTGCGAACCATGCAGGGGACAGGTCACGATGGTACCTTCTAGTGTACCATTAGCTAGTTTACCTCCCAGATGCGGGCATCTACTGTCAGCAGCATAGTATTTATCCTTTGATTGAGCGAGTAATATTTTAAAATCCATAACTGGTATTTCTTTCATTGAGCCTTCTTCTAACTCGCCTATGTGACCGATATTAATAAATTGCTTGCTAATTACGAAACCTCCTTAATAAAATATTTCCAGTATTCTGGTTAATCCTCTTGGGCCTAATAAAGATACATAGACAGGATTCATCCATAAATTATTTACAAAACAACTTTTAAGGAGTTTAAATTGGTCAGATTGTATTGTCAATCCTTTGAGTAAATATGGTGACGTCTGGCTTGGAAAGAAATTCTGGTAACTTGGTGATCTTGACAATATAGACCGAGTGGAAATACGATAGATAACAATTTCACCTAGGAGGCACGAAGCATGGCTGTTGAAAAAGTAGGCGAGAAATATAGATGTAATGTGTGTGGTAATGAGGTGGTGGTAACTGAGGTAGGCGGTGGCATATTGGTATGCTGCGGTCAAGACATGGAGCTACTAGAGACAGAAACCTCAGAAGTAATTAATTTACCTGATTCGGATGGCTTTTAGTATAAGTTGTTAAAAAGATTATCAATTGTTATGTAAAAAATAATTTCAGTAATTGTATTCGTACCTGTGATTAATAAACAAGTGGCAGAGCCTAAACCCTACCTCCTCTGATCAAGTGAATTAATGTTTCTAATTATCTGGGATAAACTCTCCAATATTAACCGGCTGTGCTAGGATTAGATTATCTAGTTGACCAGCTTCTCCAAAACGCTCTATATCATCAAAATTAACCCAGAACCGAAAAATAATTTCACCTCTTTCATTTGATTTGAGGGTAATGTTTTGGGAATCTTGGGAATTGCCAAGTATATCAACATCATTACCGACAGCATGAAATGTTATCATTCCTTCTCCGCCTACATTAATCACATCTAGCCGTAAGCTTACCAACTCGTAAAATATTAGTGATGGATTTTGTTCAAGGGCTGCAGCTAACTGTGCTTGGTCAAGTCTAGTATTTCTTTCATCCTTGTATATAAGCTCTCTTTGTAAAGTTGAATTTGATATACTACCCTAGGGTAGGTTCGCTTTCTCTTTAGGCGTGCAAGAGACTATCAATAGAAATGCTAAGCTTAAGATAACCGTAATTAGTAATAAATGTTGAAGTTTTTTAATCATATTTTCATTCCTTTATGATTTTATTTTGTTTTTACGGAGTTTATTATTTTTCCATTTAGGTGTCAATACTTTTAATAAAAAGAGCCGCATAGTCAAACTCATGCCTCATTGATGAGAATTTTAGAGCTTGCTGAAATCCCTATGAGGTGGATTAAAATACTCTTTAACTATCTCTGAACTGTCTCTTGGTAAAAAGTCATTTTGTCACTTGTCACTGTGTTCGACTGAAAAACAGGATAATTAATTAACAAACTATTGACATATCCTTCCTGTATATATTATGGTGCGAGTAACAATTAAAGGGAGGTAGCAATGCAAGCCTATTGTGTAAAATGTAGAGAAAAGAGGGAGATGAGAAATCCACAGAAAATTACTATGAAGAATGGTAAGCCTGCAACAACTGGCATTTGTCCGAGCTGTGGAACAAAGATGTTTAAAATAGGAGGATAGATAACCATTCAAATAAAAGTAAAAGGAAGCCATCATGTGCTTCTCAGCTACAGCTAGTTTTGCTGGAGCTGTAGTTATATCTACAGTGGTATTGCTACCCAGAGAAAAGTCAGACAACCAACACAAAGGTTTTTTGTAGTAATACCAATTATCTTCGGTTTTCAGCAGTTTGCTGAGGGTATCCTATGGATTACCTTGAGGTCGGGAGAATATAACTGGCTTCAAAATGTTACTGCATACACTTTTTTAATAACGGCACTAGTTATTTGGCCTGTGATGATACCCTTATCCATGTGCTTTATGGAGAAGATTAGAAAGAGGAAGAACATCCTAGCTGGTTTAACGGTAACTGGAGATCTCCTCTCAATATTTTATACTTTCTGTCTAATATCTTGTAATGTTACTCCTAAGATAAGTGGCTTTCATATACTTTATATTGATGAATCTCCTAGAATCCTTGTCGGGATTGCATTTTTCTTCTACTTAGTTTCAACAGTCATACCCCTTTTTATATCATCTGTTAAACGGATGTGGTTGTTGGGTATGCCGATATTGTTATCATGCATTGTCACAGGAATATTCTTTTCACAATATCTAACATCAGTCTGGTACTTTTCGCAGCTATTATAAGCGTAGCTATATATTGGATACTTAGTGAATCTCATACCAAAATACCTTCTGAGGCCCAATAGGTTTGAGGGAATAATTAGAATAACAGGCATTGTGAATACTTAAAAACAAGAAGCAGAGTTTCAACCCTACCCCCTGTTTCCAATTTCTAACTGATTGTCTATAGTAGAGTCAGCAGGCTAGTTATTACACCCGCTATGGCAGCTATCAAAACAATTATTATCGCCAATTTTCTAAAAAATTCAGGATTTACGGCGGGTACTACCTTTCTACCAATAAGAAATCCCAATAGGGCTGCGGGAATATAAGTAAAAGAACTCAGTGTAATATCACTACTAAATACTCCAGAAATGCCTAAGGCAGCAAGGGCTACAAGTCCAGTAAGAAGTAAGTAAGCTGCTAAAGAAGCTCTCAAACTTTCTTTTTTCCAACCTTGATTTAGCAAAAGAAGCACTACCGGCGGACCAGCTAAACTAGCGCTGCTAGCCAGTATACCACTCATTATTCCCGTTATACCAAATACCAACTTCTCCAGTTTAAAGTGATGTGAATAACCCAATGCAATCGGCACGGCAAAGAAAACCACAAGAGCTGATATTATCAGTTTTAATGCTGCTGGCGTTGAATTTGCTAAAATAAATGTGCCTATTGGCACGCCGCAGATGCTGCCCACGGCAAGGAGTACAAGCTGTTTTATTCTTACTTGACGCCAGGATTCCCAAAGTATGAGTATACAGAGTACTGGGCCGATCATTAAATTGGTAATTACCACAGTCTTAGGTTCCAGAATAAAAAGAAGCAATGGAGCTGCAATAAGGGCAAAACCAAAGCCGGTGATACTCATTGCAAAGGCAGCCACTAATACTACCAAAGAACCAAAAACTATTATTTCAATAGACAATTGATATTCCCCCTTGATTTATATTCGAATAGGGGATAGTTAGCTTATATTATCAATATACAATTCTGTTCAACTTAAGAGCTTGTATCAAATATTGAAGTAATTATGCTCGTAAACCATCAATTGTAAAAAATGGCAAAGTTTAAATTTAAGATGAAAAGAAAGGGTAGAGTTAGGATCCTGTCCATTTTTATTAGCTAAGATTTTGGTATCCCAATCCATCTCGGTGTCTTTTTCACGTACTCAACGTAAGCTTTACCAAATTTATTAACTGTTGCACTCTCTT
>CP070729.1:702447-708373 GCA_020351185.1 Dehalococcoidia bacterium
TGAAAAAAGAAAAACTTCAATCCCTTCATCAGATACCACCCCCAAGTCTTACACGAGGATCGAACCGGGCATAGAGCAAATCAACTACAAGATTGGATAAAACAAATAAGATGCCACTAAACAGGGCAAAACCCAAAATGGAAGATACGTCCAACATAACCGCGGTGCGCCAAGCCCACCAACCCAAGCCCTTATAATTAAAGATGCTCTCTGTGATTACAACACCATTTACAATGGCAGCGAACAAGTAGCCCGATACCGTTAGTACAGGAATCATAGCATTACGTCGTGCATGTTTGTTGATAACCACACGCTCAGATAAACCCTTAGCCCTGGCGGTGAGTATATAACCCTTGCCAAGTGACTCAAGCATACTGGAACGCATAAGACGCATTATGAAGGCGATATTAACCACCGCAAGTGTTATGACTGGTAGAACCATATGCCTCAGACTATCAAAGGTAACACCCCATTCTCCATTCAGGATTCCATCTAGGAAATTAAGACCTGTATACCTGTTAAAAGAAGCAGAGTGAACTATTATGTTCATTTCCGTACTCAGTCGTTCGGGTGGAAAAAGACCTGAGAAGAAACCATAGAAGATCATAAGAAGCACAAGACCAAACCAGAAACTTGGCAGCGACCAACCTATTATGGCTCCTGCACGGGTGGTGTGATCTATAAGCCTGTCTTTATTGGCAGCAGCCTTTGTACCAAGCCATATGCCACCTATAATGATAAGTGGAGTAGCAAAAATCGCCAGTTCTAAGGTTGCTGGAAGGAAATTGATGATTGCATCTGTAACAGACATGCCAACCACTGGTGACCAACCGAGATTGCCATGCAATACCTCATTTATCCACGTAAAGTACTGTTGCCAGAGTGGGGCATTTAAACCGTAAAGCTCAATTATCTCCTCAATATTTGCCATCTGTCTAGGATCGGTGACATAAAGCATAGCTCTCTGGTAGGGTGGAAATAATTGAAGTAAGCCAAAAATAAGCAGCGATACGCCTATAAGAACGGGGACTACGAGAATAAGCCTCCTAATCAGATAGGTACGAAAATCCAATGATTAGATACTCCCCCTCATTTATTCGTGTTGTGACAGAGCCCCTATTCATTATAGGGGCTCTGTCTTATTTTTACTAACTTAAGCGATTTAGTCAGTTATTTAGATTAAATATTAGTAATCCTTACGCAGGTCAGGAACCCACCCATAGTCAGCCGCGTTAGCCGGGTTAAAGTAGAATCCTTGTACCCAATCTTTGAAGTACCGATTGCCGATTGGTTGAACCAGTAAAATTCCAGGACAATCGTCGTAGTGGATTTGCGCAAGCTGGTCATATATGGCTTGCCGCTCATTAGGATCAGTAGAATTAATACCCTGCTCAACTAAATCGGTTGCCGTTGGATTGTTATAGGCCTGGAAATAAGCCCAGTAGCCACCCTCGTGCATCCAGGTATAGATAAAGTTATGGGCATCCATAAAATCAGGTAGCCAGCCCACCTGGAAAGCTGGGAGGATTCGGGCATACATCTGGGCACCGTAACTCGTCCATTCCTGTGGTGCAGACCTCACATCAAATTTGGGGTTAAGAGCACTAACGTTCGTGGCTAGGATTTCAGTTGCGACCTTTCGCGTATCGTTACCGCTGTTATAGGCTAGGGTAACCGTAAAGCCTTTCTCCCAGACTTCACCCCCAAATGCTGCCCTGAAGTGCTCCTCTGCTTTGGCCATATCGTGGGTATATTTTAAGTGGTCAAGGTTATCATTGTAGTATGTAAGGCCTTTAACGATTGGTGATGCTGGCTGAATACCGTATCCATTCATAGCATCGTCAATGTAAGCCTCCCAGTCAAAGGCATAGGTGAAACCCTTCCTGACATCAATGTCTGCGAAAAAGTCCGTGGGTATACCGGCTCCATCAAGCTGACCGCTACCGATAAAAGCACTCTCTTCGCTGATGTCGAAATTAAAGAAGAAACCTTCACACTGTACCAGTGGTAGGTTCTCATGGGCTGTGATTCCTTCAGCTCCTTCCATTTCGCCATAGTTGATAGTGGGTACATACGCCCAATCGACATCGCCGTTTTCAAGCATCAGCTTGCGAGTAGTCCATTCGGGAACATCTTTGATGATAAGGCGCTCAAAGGGCGCTGGGTCTCCCCAGTAGTTGTCATGCTTTACCAGGGAAACCTCGACAGCTTTATCCCAGTATTCCAATTCGAATGGACCGGTACCCATGGCTATCAGGTCCAGTGGCCAGGCATTAGATTCAGGATTGTTCAGTGCTTCATAGGACTCCTGCGTCCCGTCCCAGTCACCGTTCTCTATGCACCAGTCCTTGTCGACGATACCGCCCCACCAGCTAGCGAGTATTTGGATGAATGGTTCATAGGGGCCAACTAAGTAAAACTCAACCCATCCACCGTCGACGACTTCAACTTTACTCTTTATGTCATCTAAAGATCTAAGGGAGTCATCGTCTAAATGTGAACTGCTGCCAATACCAAAGAGTGGTTCGTATATCATCCATGTGGGTGCACCAACATAATCCTGAACCAGTGAACGTTCGAAGGTGTATTCAACGTCTTCAGGGGTTAGGTCGTTGCCATTGTGGAATTTAACTCCCTCCCGGATGTGGAAGCGGTATGTTTTACCATCTGCTGATACTTCCCAATCATCGGCAAGTACATTTACATACTCACTCGTACTCTCCTTATCATAGTAGATGAGTGGTTCGTACACCATCTGCAGAACCTCGCCGCTAGCACTGTCATAAGCGGCTGCAGGATCTAAGGTTTCTGGTCCCCCAATGCTGGCGACGATAAATGTATTCTTATTTTTAATGGTTCCCGGATCCTTCCCTCCTGCGCAGGCTGCTAATAGTAGGGATAATACAAGCACCAGTGTTAATAGCAACCATGCCTTGTTAATAATGGTTTTCTTCAAATTACTACCTCCTAAAATAGTATTTCCCTTATATTATTTTGTAGTCTATTGATTGTCAATACTTTTTGCGTAGAATTGCAACAAATATAAGCATTAATAAATGGGATAACAATTGATTATACTGCATATATCTTAAATAATTAAAAACGTTTTCAAAAAATCAATATACTATGCTTTTTCCTCCCTTGGTTGTCTTAACATTGCCACTAGTCTATCGGTTGTATTCGGAACAACAAAATCCTCAACCACTTCAAAACCAAAGTGCTTATACATAGAAACGTTCTTTTCCCCCTCTGTCTCAACATAGCAAGGCAAACCCTCTCTATCAATACGAGCGAACATGCTATTCAATAGTAAACTGGCATATCCTTTACCTTGACACTTTGGATCAACTGCCAATACTGCTAAATACCAGTGAGGAAAGGGAGCAAGTTCTTTATGTTTTTTTTCTATATATTTATCATAGGCAGACATCCTCCTGAGAGGTTTGATACCGATTTGCATCGCTTGCCATATAGCACCGGAGGTCAGTATGCGCCAAAAAGATCTTCTCTCTCTTTCTGTAGAATGCATCCAAATGGCCATGCCTTCCAATTTAGATGATGTTATTATAGCTTCACTGTATGAGAAATCTCGACGGATCAGATATTCGTTAACTATAGGTTCCTTAATCCTTCTTTCCTCTGGATCAGGGAAGATATCCTTGAGTTCATCTTTGAATGCCCTTGATAGCATTAAGGATGCTGCTTGAATATGCTTTTTTTCTAACTTTAACAAAGGTTGCATCTCCTGAAAAGAGTATTAATTGATAGATGTTGTACTTGGGTTAAATAAATTAAATCAATCGGGCTTTTCGCTCTTATTTTGTGTCTATATTGTCTCTTTTTTCCATTGATAGATATACAAATCTCATAACTACCATTAGAATAATAATGATAATGATAATGGAATATGAAATATAAGGTAAAATTGTATTTTTATCTCCCTGGGTATAGATTAGGTTAATACTTTCGTATGCACAGTTACTTATTCCTGGATGCTGATCACGTAGGCTGATTCCGGAATAAGATCGAGTGTTTGATTCGGCCGAATCAAACACCTCCTCTATGCATATACCTCCATCATTATTTTTATCAATACCATCTAAATTATTTAAAGCATCTAAAATATAATATGTGAATACACTATGTTTTAGCGCTGCGTACTCGTATGAATCCTCGTATTTTTTACAAGATGTAAGAACTGCTCTGCCATACCGATAAAGTTCATTAACAAATCCACCACTATTACATGAGTCTATAATAACAATCTGTTGGTTTGACTCTAAGCAATTAAGCCAAGAGTTTAATGTAATATCTTGAATGTCATCTTGCCTTGAAATTACCAAACTATTGTACGGCATTATGTATTCATGGGTATTGCTCTGCCAGCTGTGTCCTGAAAAGTAAAACAAAATAATGTCATTTTCATCTTCCTTCGAATCAAGCCAGCCAGTTATGGCATTTTGAATACTTAATTTTGTGGCCTGAGAATCTACTAATAGTTTAATGTGGTCTACATCCCAAATAGAACCTAGCTTAGCTGCAAGTTCCATGGCATCGGCACTAGAATATGCCAAATCATATCCTTTGATTGAGCTGGGAAATAGGGGAGGTGGATCCATATATTGATAGTCAGCAACTCCGATAACAACAGCCCAATATTCAACAGGATTATCACTAGCGTATGATGTATTATTCGAAGATTGTACAAGCTGAAGGTTAATCATTAACAACAGAAGAATAATGGGAATGTTTTTTAAAAGCTTAACCATGATTCTTTAATCGAAGATATTAATTGGTGTATGTAACCCTATAGTGGAATCAATCGAGAAATGAGGATTCAGCCTCAATATTCATTATACAATGTTAATCGCAATAATACACAGTTTTATTAGTAGAATGTGGTAACACTGAAAAAGGTTGAGCTACGAGTACAAAATTATTTAACATCTACCCAAAGATGCAATGAACGATATGCATTCACCTGACCATTTTTAAACAGGCGGAATTCGACCTTCTGATCATTCCCCAGTTGATTTATTTGGAAAAATGTTTGTTTTTCCCACTTCTCTTCATTCTCGAGAGTAAAGGATCCTTCCTTACTCTGGCTTACCCCATCTATTACTATTTCAATCAGGTAGGTTGACTTGCCCTGC
The DNA here is from genome assembly GCA_020351185.1 of Dehalococcoidia bacterium. Taxonomy (GTDB): domain Bacteria; phylum Chloroflexota; class Dehalococcoidia; order Dehalococcoidales. The sequence continues at coordinate 707,601 of CP070729.1, forward strand.
TCGTGGTTAACTACCCCTAATATTACAGGGGTCTCTTCCCCGACTGTTATTTCTAAAGGATAATCCGAAGCCTCCCCTTGTGGTCCAAGGACGTAGAATTCAGTGAATTTCTCTCCCACCTTTGGCACCGCTAGGGTGTAACCCAATACTGATATTGAAGCTAGTAAAGAAATAATTAGAATAGCTGATAGTGCCCTATCCAACCTAGTACCACTCCAGCCCAGCTTTACCGACTGGACTCCGATTACAAACCTGTCCGATTCATCTAATTTTCGTAACCTCAATACAGCAATAATAGATACTATAAAGATAAATCCGGTTATTGAATACAGAGTCGATTCCAATGTTATGCCCATGGGTGTGTAATTGAGAACTAAACCTATAAGCGGGACTATGGCGATACTTAGACCAAAACTCAGAGCCACTCTTTCTACCCCTGTTATCTGGTCCTTTTTTGGGAATAAAGCAAGAATAAGTGAATAACCGGGGGAAAATAACAGAAAAGGAAGTCCAAGTATGATCCTAAGAACTAATAAGGGAATAAAGGCAATGATTACCACCAGTATTATTACGAGGATGCCCTGCAATACGATGCCACTGCCGATATTAAATCTCAATTTATGCAGCCAATCAATTAGCGTTTTAGAGAGATGGAATATGTAAATTCAAGGCTGTGTTGGCCTTATACCGCACAGCTCTGAATATACTCTCCTCATATAGAGAGAAGGAAATTACGAATAATTTGTCCTCCGAGACATCTTCCAGAATTGCTC
>CP070729.1:708473-709612 GCA_020351185.1 Dehalococcoidia bacterium
GAGCAACAAGCGTAATTGATGCGATACCCACAAACAATATAGGAAACAGGGCAAGTATTGAACCGATCAGTGCCAAGGCCCATCTCTTCCTCATGATAGCAAAGATCCCACCAATAATCGTTATAGTACCTAAAGTAAACGCTATGACATCAAAGATGATAAGAAGTGATAACGCAATTCCCCATGCGGGGCCATCATAGTAATAATAGTAACCCCATAGAGAAGCATCACCAGGACCTAAGGCGATAAATACTGTAGCAAAAATTAAAGCAAGAAAGATAAACAGGGTAATGATACCAGAGATGATATTTAATATGCCAGCGATAGTGGGTAAGGGTGTCTCTTTCATTAGTCTCTCCTCTTCTGATTAAGCTTAGTAACGATTAGTAACCATTTCCTCATAATGTGACATGGCTGAATTAGACATTATCTGATTTCCACCACCTCAATCTCAAATGTTAAATCCTTCCCAGCCAGATGATGGTTGGCATCTACGGTTATGGTCGTCTCAGAGACATCTGTAATTATTGCTTGTGTACTGATATTACCACTTAGTTCTATTTGCAGTTGTTGCCCGATCTCAGGATTAGAACTATCAGGTAGCCTCCCTTTATCTATAGTGAATATGAGGTCATCCCTAAAGGGACCATAGGCTTCTTCGGGTGGGATAGTTACTGTCTTTGACTGACCAACACTCATACCTCGTACTGCATTTTCGAAACCAGGGATTAATTGCCCAGCGCCCAAGGTGAATTCCAGTAGTTGACGCCCCCGGGATGTATCAAAGATGGTGCCATCCTTTAGTGTACCAGTGTAGTGAACCTTAATAACATCACCATCTTGGGCAGTAATCAATTCTTTTTCCTCAGCACACCCTATGTTTAGTAAAGATCCGAATAGTATCATTACCATAAATATGGTACAGATTCTTTTAAGCATAGCTACTCCCTTCTCATGAGGTACTGATCAATATTCTATTAATTGATCCAGTATGGTCTGTGGCCCTATTGCCTGTTTCATCATTTCACTGGAAAGATAATTATAGTACCTTTTCAAATGGCTCCAGGCATATTGTAGGTTGCTTAACGAAGTACCTAAATCATGTAAGGTGCTACCGAAATCAACTACTTGATTCCATT
>CP070729.1:709712-711754 GCA_020351185.1 Dehalococcoidia bacterium
GTGTAAATATCTTGCACAATACGAAAAAGAATATTAGACTACTATCAAGATAGGACGATCGGTATGGAGTGGTTTAAGGTAGTTCTGGATTATATAGCTGCTTTGCAGTGGTGGCAAATCCTACTTGGTTTCCTAACCATAACTATATTGGGCATACTAATTGGCATTTGTGTTGTTTACCTGCTGCAACGATATGTTTATAAAGAACGATTACCCTTTAAGAGCGTTTTATTCTATCTTGTACTTGGTAGGGTGCCTAGTAAAATAGTTCCCGTTATCCGGATACCTTCCCCTGATAGGATCCTAAAAAGGGCACCCAAAGCGAAAGCAATTGTTCAAAAATATAAATCTTCCCTTAATAATATAACTCCCCGGTTAATTCGTAAAGGCAAAGTAGTAACCACTGTTATTAAACCAGCGATAATCAATAAAATATCCTCCATTTCTCCACAGGTTGAAATCGCTACCCCAAGTCATATCACCAACACCAATCAAAGTATTATGGGTAACGTGCAACAAACCCAAAACCAAGCAAATTTTATTAAACCGAAGTTACTCATTGAACTACTACACAACCAAAATATCGCCTCCGAATCATCAACTGGCACACTCGCTCCGTTTCAAACAGAGGTGTGGGATGCGCAACAGTTTACCGCCAACGATTTACCTAATAATCTACAAAATGATCTAGAGCGGCTCTATACAGATATAAAAATATGGAATAACTTAGTTTGGCTAGCAACCGAATTAGGTCACCAGAGCCACAGCTTAAGGGAAGAGCATAAAAAATTGTTATCTGGGCTTGCCACAAGAATAGATGAAGCCATTAAAAAATATGGAATAGAGGAATAGGTAGTTAAACTTAGATAGCCAAGGTTATCCGGCACGTCGGTTTTAAATCTCCCTAGAAAAATAATATGGAAAAATCTGAGCACGTACTTGAATCTCACTTAAGTAGTACGAGAATTATTTACCTACCAGCACCACGAAAAGAAAGCGACGTCTCTTTAGAACAGGCTCTTGAAAATAGAAGATCGACCAGGGATTACACCGGCGGTTCCCTTGACCTGTCAGATGTTTCACAGCTCCTATGGTCTGCCCAGGGGGAAACCAGTACCAATGGCTATCGAACAGCACCCTCTGCTGGAGCCCTCTTCCCACTTGAACTATATTTATTAGCTATGAATGTAAAAGACCTCAAAACAGGTATATATAAGTATATACCCAGCACACATTCATTACGGCGACAAAATAACACGGATGTTAACGAGGGATTAGCCGAGTTATGCTTCGACCAAACCTGGATAACAAAGGCTGCGGTCGATATTCTTATCTCTGCCGTATATGGGCGTACTACCATTAAATATGGTGATAGGGGAATTAGGTATATTTACTTAGAAGCTGGACACGCTGCTCAAAACATTTGTCTTCAGGCTACCGCATTAGGTTTAGGTGCAACTACAGTTGGTGCTTTCTCTGATCAAGGACTTAAATTAACTCTCAGTATGTCTAGCAATGAATTCCCGCTATATTTACTTACAATTGGTAAGAAGTTATAAACTTCATAGAAATCAACGAAATTCGGCAATTTGATATAATTAAGTTTTATAATGATACTAATTTTGGTAAGTGAAGTCAGGTGAAATATCAATGAATGAAAGATACAAAGTGTATACAGAGCAAATCGGATATTTTCGATCAGCTTGGTTAGGGGTGGATGAACTACTCACGGTCATCGAGAACAGGGTATCTTTAATTGAAATACCAGAGGAAATGCAAACTATCCTTAAAGATCTGAGAGGGAAAAATAGATTACTCTGTGTCGTCACTGACGTAACGCCTCCAATCGATTACCCTTTGAAGTCGGAACCCGAAATACAAATTAAAGCATCTGAATGGAATCAAGTAGTTGATTTCGGTAATACATTACATGACTTAGGTACTTCGTTAAGCAACCTGCAATACGCCTGGAGCCATTTGAAAAGGTACCATAATTATCTCTCCAGTGAAATGATGAAGCAGGCAATAGGGCCACAGACCAT
>CP070729.1:711854-724438 GCA_020351185.1 Dehalococcoidia bacterium
GAGCATCAAAACCAATTGTAGCCATAATCGGTAGACAGAACGTAGGTAAATCCACCCTGCTTAATCGCTTGGCGGGTAAACGATTGGCAATCGTTGCCGATCTTCCGGGAACAACCCGCGACCGTATCATTACTGATATTAATTGGCATGGAAGTGAATTCACGCTAGTGGATACCGGTGGTTTTGAATTCAGGCCACAGTCTGACCTAACTCAGGCAGTGAACGAACAAGTGCAGACTGCCATCATCGATGCCGATATAATCATATTCCTCGTTGATACAAAGGAGGGGATTACCGCTACTGACATAGAGATTGCAGATCTACTACGCACATCGCAAAAACCGCTACTTTTGGTGGCTAATAAAGCGGATAATGACCGCCTGGAAAATGAAGTTGTTGAATTTTTTACCTTGGGAATTGGTGATCCATTACCTATAAGCGCCTACCACGGACAGGGAACCAATGAATTACTTGATAATATAGTCCAATTATTACCAGCGTCTGAACCGATAATCCCCGAAGCTGAAATTATGAAATTGGCTATTATCGGACGGCCTAATGTTGGTAAGTCAATGTTAGTTAATACCCTCACTGCTAGTAAGCGTGTTATTGTCAGCCATTTACCTGGCACTACCCGCGATGCTACAGACACTAGACTTGACTTAGATGGACAGAATATGTTATTAATTGATACAGCTGGTATTAGGCGGCGAGGGCGTATAGATGCTGGAGTAGAACGTTTTAGCGTACTCCGCGCTCTCAAGGCTATCAACCGCTCTGATATCACTCTGTTGATGCTGGATGCTACCGAGCTTGTTACAGCTCAAGATTTACATATAGCCGGTTATATCCAGCAAGCAAACAAGGGAGTTATATTGCTGGTTAATAAGTGGGATATAGCTAAAGGCCTAACAAAAGAAGAGTGCAGACGGTATATAAGAATAAAATTCAGGTTCTTGGTTTATGCTCCACTGTTTTTTATCTCGGCAAAACTCGGCCAAGGAATTGACAAAGTTATCAAACAAGCACTCAAAGTTTACAAAGAGAGATCCAAGCGGATACAGACCGCCGAAGTCAACAGCGTCATACAGAAAGCAATATCTACCCACAATCCACCCCAAAAAGCTGGTAAACGGCTGAAGCTCTTTTATGCCTCCCAGATCGATGTTAATCCTCCAAATTTTGTTTTCTTTGTGAATGATACTCGTTTGGTGCATTTTTCGTTCCGGCGTTTTCTTGAGAACAAGTTACGCCAGTCTTTTGGTTTCGAAGGTACTCCAATTCGTTTAGTCTTTAAAACCAGGAGCAAACAATGATAATTACCAAGTTCATTCTGGTAATAGTCATCGGTTATCTTCTGGGTTCTATCCCCTTTGGACTAATAATAAGCCGGCGAAAAGCTAAAATTGATATTAGAGATTATGGTAGTGGTAGGACTGGAGGCACCAATGTACTGAGAACGTTAGGTCGCAAAGCTTTCCTAATGGTGGCTGCTCTAGATATTGCTAAGGGTGCATTGGCTGTTGTCTTTGCTGGCCTTATAATCGGTAATGACTATATAATTATAGGCAACTCAGGACTAGGATTACTTTCCCAAGTTCTTGCCGGATTAGCCGCTGTTGTCGGGCATATCTGGCCGATTTTTGTTAAGTTCAAAGGGGGTAGAGGGGTAGCGACATTCATCGGCGGTTTAATCGCCCTGTTCCCTATAGCTGGACTGCTTGGGGGTGAGGCTGTAATCATAGGTGCCGGTCTAAGCGGTTTTGCATCTTTAGGTTCTATCATCGGAGTGGTCGGCGTCTTCGCTATATTGATACCACTTACAATCATTTTTAATCTACCCATTGAATACCTCAGCTACGCCTTTGCAGGTACATTGCTTATCATATTCGTCCACCGTGATAACATTAAAAGGTTGTTAGCCGGCAGTGAACGTAGGCTTAACCAGAAAGCCTAAGGCTTCACTCCATAATAAGATCAGACTATCTTATCCATTGTTTTGGTTTAAAAGAGATTATTACAGGCTAAATATATGTCCAAGATTGCTGTAATCGGTACAACTAGTTGGGGAATCACTCTGGCAGTTGTTCTGGCAAATAAGGGGTTGAATGTTAGTTTGTGGGCACGAACAGAGGAAGAAGCTCGTAGACTGAGGGAAAAGGGACCCGATCCTCACCGCCTGCCCGACATTAGATTTCCACCTCAGCTATCAATCACTAGTTCTCCAAAGAAAGCTCTATCCAGAGCTACCGCTGTCATCCTCGCAGTACCATCCCAGACAATGCGACAGAATATGATATCTGTAAAAGACTACTTAAGGGATACGATGCTTATAATAAATGCTGCCAAAGGGCTAGAAACTGGTAGTAACAAGCGGATGTCACAAGTAATCGCTGAGGAAATTCCCACTGGTTATCACAACAATATATGTGTCCTCTCTGGGCCCAATCTATTCCGAGAAATACTACTAGGGTTACCAGCATCGGCGGTATTAGCATCAGAAGATAAAGTCATTGCTAAAAAGGCACAGAAGTTGCTAACGGCACCTGATTTTTCAATCTATATCAATAATGACATAATCGGAGTAGAGTTGGGTGGAGCACTGAAGAATGTAATCGCCCTTGGAGCTGGTATGGTGGATGGATTGGGTTATGGTGACAATGCCAAAGCTACCTTCATCACCCGGGGATTGACGGAGATGGCTGCTCTCAGTGTTGCCCTAGGTTCTAATCCGCTAACTCTCTCTGGACTGGCTGGCCTCGGTGATCTGATAGCTACCTGTGCCTCTCCTCTTAGCCGCAATCATTTCGTCGGTGTTGAATTGGCAAAGGGGAATAAGCTAGCAGATATTCTTGATTCAATGCGAGATATAGCTGAGGGAGTGAGTACTACCGCGGTTGTCTGGGATACAGCTCAGCATTTACAGTTGGAAATGCCAATAACTGAAAAAATTTATCATATCCTCTATGATGGTGCTGATGTACACCAGACAATAACCAAACTTCTCGGAGCAAAGGGAAGACACGAACTATCGGGACGCAAGTGGCGGCTCTTCTCATTCTTCGGACGTCGAAGGCGCACAAAAACCTAGAAAGTGTTCGTTAATCAGGACTTTTTATTTATTTTGCGATGTAAAACTTTCAGCCAGTTTCTCAAATAGCTTACGCTGTTCTTTGTTTAATTTCTGCGGTGTTACCAATCGTAACCTCACCAATTGGTTTCCTCTACCATTACTGCGAAGATACGGTATACCCTTACCCTTTAATTGAAATGTTTTACCCGTCTGGCTGCCAGCAGGAATTTTAATCTTCTCTTTACCATATAAAGTTGGTATTTCTACTTCGGTTCCCAAAGCTGCTTGAGCAAAGTCAATTGGTAGTTCGTAAAGAACGTCATTACCTTCCCTATAGAAGAGTTTGTGTGATATAACTTTGATTGCTGCATAGAGATCACCGGATGGGCCGCCCTTTTCACCAATATTACCCTGACCACTGAGTCGTATCTCATTATTATCATCTATACCAGCTGGTATTTCTATAGTTATGCTTTGTTTCTTCTTCTCTCTACCGGTTCCACGGCATTTGTTGCATGGGTTTGTAATTACCTCACCCTCGCCAAGGCAATGTGAGCAGGCGGTAACATTGGTGAAACGACCAAATAAGCTCTGCTGGACATGGCTAATTTGGCCACTACCATTACATGTAGGGCACTTGCTTGGTTGGCTGCCCGGTTTCGAGCCACTTCCGTGGCATTCAGCACACCTCTCGATGCGGTTTATCTTAACGTCCTTTTCGCACCCTAGCGCTGCTTCTTCGAATGTAATCGTTATCTCATAGTGTAAATCCGAACCTCGTCTTTGTCTTTGTCGTGCATTACCGGCGACACCACTGAAAAAATCATAGAAGTCTTCAAAGATACTACCTACCCCATTAAACCCAAATCCTTCAAACCCACGACTAGAGAATCCGTCAATACCCGCGTGTCCGAAACGGTCATAGGCAGAGCGCTTGTCGGGATCGCAGAGCACTTGATAGGCTTCGTTTAGTTCTTTGAATCTTGCTTCGGCACCATCATCGCGGTTATGATCCGGATGGCACTGAAAAGCAAGCTTGCGAAAAGCCTTCTTTATCTCCGCATTACTAGCTTTTCTATCGATGCCTAGCACTTGATAGTAATCTCTCTTTGCTGCCATTTAGTTTTTGCCTCTTGCTTCTATTCCCTCTCCCCGAGAGCGATTTGTAGGAACATATCCTAATTCAATTCACTTATGCCTACCCAATCCCACGGTTAACTCAAAACCGAGTGGAAGGTTCCATTAAAATATTTCCAATGGTTTTAGGGATATAAATTGGATTATATGTACTTTCCTGTCTACCTTTAGATTTATACTTCCCTAAATTCTCCCTCAACAGTACCTTCATCTTCTTTACTGGGTGGGGTTTCACCGCCCGGAGATGCCGCATCACCGTTTGGAGGTGCTTCACCACTAGGAGGCTGCTGTTGCCCATAAACAGCAGATCCTACCTTCTGCATAGCTTCTGATAATGCTTGCATCGCCTGTTTTATAGCTTCAACATCGCTACCCTGTAGCGTCGTACGTAAAGCTTTTACCTTCTCCTCGAGTTCCTTGTTCATTTCTTCTGGTATTTTGTCTTTCTGCTCACGCAGTGTCTTTTCGGCAGTATAGGCCATAGTATCGGCTGTATTTTTGGTCTCTACTTCTTCACGGCGTTTGCTGTCTTCGGCTGCGTGTGATTCAGCATCCTTTTGCATCGTTTCTACTTCTTCCTTGGAGAGCCCACTGGAGGCAGTAATGGTTATTTTCTGCTCTTTTCCAGTACCTTTATCCACCGCCTTGACGCTCAAGATGCCGTTAGCATCTATATCAAAACTAACTTCAATCTGGGGTACTCCCCTTGGGGCTGGCAATATACCATCAAGCATAAACCGTCCTAGCGTCCGGTTATCGGCCGCCATAGGCCTCTCTCCCTGCAATACATGGACATCAACACTAGGTTGATTATCCGCCGCTGTACTGAATATCTGGGTTTTGGATGTAGGTATGGTCGTATTGCGGTTAATAAGCGCCGTCATCACCCCACCAAGCGTTTCTATGCCCAGCGTAAGCGGAGTGACATCAAGTAGTAACACATCTTTTACTTCTCCCTTCAATACTCCTGCCTGTATAGCAGCACCTATAGCTACTACTTCATCCGGATTTACTCCTTTGTGTGCTTCTTTTCCAAAGAACGCCTTGACCTTGTCTTGAACCAGTGGCATCCTCGTCTGGCCACCGACCATAACTACTTCGTCAATTTGGGCTGCTGTTTTACCAGCATCTGTTAGTGCTTGTTGGCACGGACCAAGCGTTTTTTCCACAAGGTCCATCACCAACTGTTCAAGTTTAGCCCTAGTAAGCGTTATATTTAGATGTTTAGGTCCACTAGAATCGGCAGTAACAAAAGGTAAATTTACCTCCGTACTCTGAGTGGTAGAAAGCTCACACTTAGCCTTTTCAGCTGCTTCTTTGAGTCTCTGGAGAGCCATCTTGTCCTGTCGCAGGTCAATTCCTTGGTCTTTTTTGAACTCATCAACAAGCCAATCCATAACTCGTTGGTCGAAATCATCACCACCCAGATGAGTATCACCATTTGTAGATTTCACTTGAAATGTTCCCTCGCCCAACTCTAAAATAGAGATATCAAAGGTACCGCCACCCAAGTCATAGACTGCAATGGATTCATCTTTTTTCTTATCTAATCCATAAGCCAGTGAGGCGGCTGTCGGTTCATTTATTATCCTTAATACCTCCAACCCTGCTATCTTACCAGCATCTTTTGTTGCCTGCCGCTGGCTATCATTGAAATAAGCAGGTACCGTAATAACAGCTTCAGTGACTTTCTCGCCAAGGTATGCTTCAGCATCTGACTTCAGTTTCTGTAAAATCATCGCAGAAATTTCTGGTGGAGAATAGGCTTTGTCTCCCATTTGAACATGGGCATCGCCATTATTTGCTTTTACAAGCTTAAAAGGTAGCAATTTCTTATCAATCTCGATAGACGGTTCATTAAACTTACGCCCCATCAATCTCTTAATACTAAATATCGTATTATCTGGATTTGTTATCGCCTGTCGCTTTGCTACCTGTCCAACCAAGCGTTCACCATTCTTACTGACGGCTACTACTGACGGTGTGGTGCGATTGCCCTCAGCGTTAGGTATAACCGTCGGTTCCCCAGCTTCCATCACCGCTACGACTGAGAAGGTAGTACCCAGATCAATTCCAATAACTTTTGCCATGTTTTTTCCTCCTTATTTTTTTGATGTTATTTTTTTTGTTTTCTATCGACAACACCGTTACCTACGGCTACTGTTGCCGGTCGAATTATCTTATCATGCAGCTTGTAACCCTTTTTCAATTCCTTTACCACTATACCTTCCCTACCCGCTATGCTAATCGCCGCCTCATGCAGATTAGGGTCAAAAGGTTTACCCTTTACTTTAATTGGTTTAACCCCTTGAGAATCTAAAACACCGTGAAATTTGCGTTCAATAAGCTTAACACCTTCCACCCAAGGAAGCTTCACTAAATGTGGGGGTATAGAACTCAATGCTCGCTCTAAATCATCCAGCACAGGCAGCAGATTGCAGATAAGCACCGAATTGGCAAATTTCTTAGTTTCTTCTTTTTCTTGATCGCTACGGCGTTTGTAATTAATAAAATCCGCTTGTACCCTCTGCCAGTTTTGCAGATGATTTTCCGCTTTTACCCTCTCTTCGTTCAATGCCCCTCTTAAAGATTCCAAATCTTCAGGTTCGACTTGTTCATTTTCTATTTCCTCAGGTTCTTTGGGTATATACATTAACGATTACCTCTTAGATATTAATTCCCAACATGCTACTGACTATTATTAGTTGTTCTTCCTCGGTAGAGATCTGCTACCAGCCGGCTCATCATAGATGTCATGTAGCCTATGGTAGAAATAGTACGCGCATAGGGCATTCTTGTAGGGCCAATTATGACAATATTACCAACCGCTTCATCAATCAAGCCATAACGGCTTATTACAATGCTATAGTCTTGTATGGCTTCTAGTTTATTTTCCTTGCCTATAATCACTCTTACATCATAATTGTTAAATAATTCAGGTATAATTATGTCCATTAACTTCCTTTGCTCTATCAAGCTAACAAGTTCCGATATGCGCTGACCACCACTGCTGAACTCTGGTTGGTTCATCAGGTAGTGTAATCCATCCAAGTAAGGTTCTTCATGCCCTCGTTCATCTTCATCTTGCATTATTTTAATTAGATAATGGATAATACGTTTTTCAGTAGCTGTAAATTTTTCTTGCTTAGTGTTAATTCTTTCAGCTGGCAATTCGGTATATACTTGGTTCAATTTGGCAGCAATAGTCGTTAATTCGGTTTGCAAAACCGGTTTGTCGAAGTTTATCAACTGCTGTCTCAAAATGGCGCCTTGTAGTACTACTACTAATAATGCCAGGCGATCCTGTAAAGAAACAAGCTCTAGGTGTTTGAGTTTGCAAGCAGGTGGTTTTGGCATTGTTATAACGGCTACATTTTGCACTCTTTGTGCCAATAGTGTAACCGCCAGACCAAGCCATTCTTCAAGATTTTCTTCAACCTGATGGAAGAGATGGTCTATCAACCTCTTCTCAGCCAATGGCAACTCTATATGGCTCAATGAACCCACGTAATAACGATAACCTTTATCGGACGGTATACTGCCAGCAGCATGGTGTGGGCGGATTATATAGCCACCACTTTCCAAAAATACCATTTCATTACGAATGGTTGCTGAACTTACATCCAGTCCACTTTCACCAACAATACTTGCCGATGATACCGGTACTGCCCGTGTTATATATTGCTTCGTTATAGACTTAAGCACCGTTGCCGTTCTCTGCTGCAACATCTCAACCTCTCGTTAGCAATCTTGGCATTAGATTGCTAAAACTATTTAATTTACCATTTTCAGCTGTAATTGTCAAGAGAAATCATTAATACTATATAGCATTTGACACAGAAAAACTTTAAATGTAGTATTCTGCAGACGAATTAGTAATATAATAGGAACTTTTGTAAATGAATACATTTAAAATCGTCGCCCTTGTTTTTTCAAGCCTTTTTTTAATTCTGTCGCTCTTTCTTTTCGGTTTTCTGTTTTCAATGAAAATGACTGTCCTCAATGCTGACTATATCAACTCCCGCTTAGAAAGTTTACCATTGACACCGCTGATCGAAGATATGGAATTTGATGAAACGATAGAGAGAAATCCGGAATTAGTAAACCTCATCAAAAATGTTGTGATAGATAACGAAGCAGATCTGAAGAAACAAACAGGTGAAATGATTAATAGCGTCTACGACTATCTGAACTATAGATCAGAAGATCTGGACATGGCTTCGGTTTTGAAAGATACTATTCTCGATCCTGACTTTTCCACTTCGATCGTCCAGAAAGCCGACCTTAAGCTGCTATTTAAGGAACTTGTTTTCGAAATGACATCAGATACAGACATACCTTACGGTTTATCAATCGAACCGCATATTGACGACATTGTGCTCGATTTAGAGCCGTGGTTAAAGGAGCAGGTAACTAACAACATTCCACCCACTTATGATTATGTACTGGGATTTAGACAGGATACAGATATAGTTATCCAGCTTGATCCAGTTAAAGAAATGATAAGAAATAGCTTAAGGCAAGACTTCCTTAATTCACCCCCTTCGGAGTTTACTGGATTACCGAGAGCTGAGCTTGAGCAGAAATTTGATGAAGTTTTTAACGAGATTGCTGGTGATATATGGTTAATGATAGATATAGACATGGAGCTGATGGAATCTGATATACCATCGGATGTAGCCAAATCGCTAGAGGATGCAGAGGATGCGTTATCTGAATCCAGAAAATATATTGGTATCTTTAATATTGTATACAGTTTACTCATCGCTTTCATAGTATTACTAGTAGCCAGCATCGTCCTTATTTACCGCGAGGTTAAAATTGCTAGCCGCGTTCTAGGAGGCATTTTCCTCGGCTACGGTGCTGTAAGCTTGATAATTGTCAGCATTGTCCGAGCCATAGCTAGATCTCAGATTGCTAAGCTTGATGATATTCCTGCATCCATCCAAACCTGGATTGGGCAGTCTGCTGCCGTTTCTCTGACACCTCTGATTGTATTATCTGTTGTTTTTCTTATAATCGGAGTAGCCCTGCTGGTAGTCTCTTTCATATATAAACGCAGCAAACCTCAATCAGGAATGATCATATAAGCGTAGAATTGTTTGCTCAACTTTAACCTTTTAGCGCAGTTATGCTATGCTTATAAAGGTTTTTTACCAAACTTTACATAGTGCAACTGTCTGGAGTTATTCTATGAGACCACCAGGTATCGGTGAAATCATTCTAATTATCATAGTGGCTGCCATCGTTATTCTGGGGGTAAGGATATTCGGTACACCGCCGCAAAGGAAAGCCAAGCGTCCCGTCGAACATGAAGGCGAAGAGGAGGATGAGGAATCCGAAGATAAAAGAATATTAAAAGCCCGCCGTTCCCGCCGTACCCAGATCCTAGGTATAGTAATTGTCCTGATAGGAGCGATAATAATGCTATCAACTCTCGCAATGGTGAAGTGGTTTTTTTGGGGCCCTCTGGGTGCTATTGCACTAATACTTATCGGTGTTATAACAATTCTCATCGCTAGACGCAGATGAATACCAAGTAATTTAAGAATCCTTGACACCCTGTATAGCCGATGCTACACTTCATTTTGCCTCTTATTTAACTGATCCTCATTCTTAAAAGCTGGTTAAGCACATGAAAAGAATAGGTATTGTTTATCATCCGCTTAATAAAGGAGCCCTTGATCTAGCTCGAAAGGTAGCTGGGATTCTGGGCTCTGTAGATGTTAACTGCTGGTCCTGCTCCGCTTGGGAAGGGCAGCAGTTGAGCAAGCAAGTTACGGACACAGATTTAATACTGACCGTCGGCGGTGACGGCACTATATTACGCACCGCCCAAGCTCTTGTATCCTACTCAATACCTATAATCGGTATCAATATGGGTAAGCTTGGCTTTCTTACAGAGTTGACCGCCAGTGAAGCTGTAGATAAACTGCCCGCTCTGCTGGCTGGTGGAGGCTGGATTGACGAGCGAGCTATGCTCGAAGTCAGGCTTGAAAGCAGACAAAAGAAAAGGGATCAAAAATTCTTAGTTCTCAATGATGTTGTGATCGCTCGCGGTGAAATAGCCCGTATCATATATATCGAAGCCGAGATTGATGATGAGCCACTTACAACCTATAAAGCCGATGGCGTTATTGTAGCTACTGCCACCGGTAGCACTGGTTATGCACTGGCTTGCGGTGGCCCCATATTGCACCCGCAGGCTGTTCAATTTCTCCTAGCACCAATTGTACCCCACTTAAGTCTGAATAATACATTAGTGTTACCATCAGAAACCAAAGTGAAACTGCGGGTAGGCCCAATACACAAGGCGGTGCTGAGTGTCGACGGTCATATAAGCATACCCCTGGATAGCAACGAAAGTATAACAGTAAAACATAGCAGGCTTGCGACAAGATTCCTGAGAACAAGTACAAGGGATTCTTTCTACAGCATGTTAGAACGAAAATTAAAAGGTTAAAGATATGGCAAAGAAAGTTGAAAAAGCCACCATACGTGATGCGACTCAAATACACAGTCTGATAAACCATTTTGCTAACAAGGGTGAAATGCTGCCAAGGCCGCTTAGTGAAATCTACGAGAATATTCGCGATTACTTCGTAATCCGACAATCTGAGCGGGTAATCGCCTGCGCTGCCCTGCATGTTAATTGGGAAGATCTTGCTGAGATTAAATCAGTGGCGGTTAGCGAGGATTATCAAAAATTCGGTCTTGGCGATCTGATGGTTGACGCCTGTCTTAAAGAAGCCAACGAGCTGGGCATAAAAACCGTTTTCTGTCTGACATATGCCCCAGACTTTTTCACCAAATGCGGTTTTATTTTGGCTGAAAAAACGGAGTTACCGCATAAGGTCTGGGGTGAATGCTACCGCTGTCCCAAATTCCCCAACTGCGATGAGTCAGCTCTTATCTATAAAGTGAGGAAGAAGGATTAGCCATTGGAAGAAACCCTATCCAGCCAAAAAATCTACAAGGGGCGGGTAATCAATCTGAGAATTGATGAAGTCAGATTATCTAGTGGTCGTTGTACAAAGCGTGAAATAATTGAACACAAAAATTGCGTGGCTGTCGTAGCGATCGATGAAGATGATAATGTCTTGCTTGTTAAGCAGTTCCGTAAGCCTGTGGAAAGAGAACTGCTCGAGATTCCAGCCGGCTGTGTAGAAGAAGGTGAGGAAACGGAATTCACTGTCATCCGTGAAATGCGAGAGGAAACCGGTTATAGACCACAAAAGGTTAAGAGGTTGGGCGGTTTCTACTCCACTCCTGGTTACTGCACTGAATATCTTCACCTCTACCTTGCCACCGATCTAATCTCTGATGAACTTCACGCCGAGGACACGGATGAAATAGAGCTAGTTCGGGTGCCCTTGCACAAGATTTCGGGGCTTATTTCAGCTGGCTCTATCAACGATGCTAAGAGCATCATTGGCCTTCTTCTCTACCTTGCATCAAGATAATCCAGCTGGTGCTAACCAAGCTGGCCAGATAATTGCCTACCGCCCAAAAGATGCAAATGTAGGTGCGGCACTAACTGTCCTCCTTGCTTGCCGCAATTTATCACCAAGCGGTAACCGCTGTCGGAGATAGCCTCATCCCTCGCTAGTTGATTGGCAAGGCTGATCATATGCCCCATAAGTGAAGCTTCATGGCTTGTTATATCGATCAGAGAAGTGAAGTGTTCCCTGGGGATGACAAGTATGTGCACCGGACACTGTGGATTGATATCACGAAAGGCTATAACCTCTTCATCTTGATAGATAACGTCACTGGGTATTTTACCGGATACGATTTGACAGAAAATGCAATCCATTTGATTTTCCACTAAAATCCTCCTTTCCTATAGACGACTCTACGCTGGGCAAAAAGGTCATTACCATAAATATCGTTTGCGACAATAGCCGGAAATTCTTCCAGTTCAAGTTGCATGATAGCCTCAGCAGCCAGTTCCGGGTAAGCGATAACCTTCGCCCTGTGGATAGTCGAGGAAAGTAGGGCGCCAGCGCCGCCAATGGTCACAAAATAGATAGCCTGGTAATCATTAATAGCACTTTTTACTTCCTCCGAGCGTCCACCTTTACCTATCATAGCCTTCAATCCGGCAGCCAGCAACGTTGGAGTATAAACATCCATGCGTCCGCTGGTGGTAGGTCCAGCAGAGCCGATAACCTGTCCCGGGCGTGCAGGCGATGGACCCATATAATACAACGTCTGTCCTTCAAGTCTGAAGGGTAGTTCTTTGCCACTATTAATTGCATGCACCAGCTTATTATGAGCGGCATCGCGAGCGGTGTATACAATACCAGAGATAAGCACCAACATTCCAATCTTAAGTTTTTCGATAATTTCAGGTATAAACGGAGAAGTAATG
>CP070729.1:724538-732717 GCA_020351185.1 Dehalococcoidia bacterium
ATGAGTGATAACTCGTCCTTGAAGCCTTTCTGTAGACGAAGTATGGGAATTATCACTTTCTCTAGTTTGTGGGTGAACTTGGCCTGGCTATCAGGTTTCAAATTCATGGTAACTTCTCTTGCGATCATGTCAATCTCCTTTGTTGCACTCTTTTCAAATAACCTGACCTAGCTCAGACTACGTGAAGGTAAGTAGAATATTTACTCACATTTATTATCATATCATAGTTAACTTGCATTGTCAAGTATTATATGGTATTAATATATAGAATTAATAAAATTAACTAGAATTAGTAAATCATTCGGAGGAATTTAATGAATGTTGCCTTAGTAATCAAGCATCGACTTAATGAGTTAGGTCTTGAGCAGAGAGACCTGGCAGCTGCTGCTAAAGTTACGGAATCCTACGTTTCCCAATTACTAACGGGGAAAAAGGCACTTCCAGCAGCTGATCGAACAGATATGTATGGAAAGATGGAAGTCTTCTTAAAGCTGCCAAGCGGTAAGCTTTCGAAACTGGCTAACCTCCAACGCATTGAACAATTGAAGGGTAAGCTTGGGACCTCGCCTGTACCCTTGTTCAAGGAAGTCAGAGAGTTGATTCTCCGAAAATGTACTCCCAATAAAGAAAAACAGCTCAAACCGATTTTTGAGAAACATCCGTTTGGCGAACTCGAGCGACTTGTCACACAGAAACTTCTGGACGTAGTAAAAGAAGTGGCTAAAAAAGAATTTGAAAGGGAAGACTGGCTCCGTGAAGTGGCTCGACTCAGTAACCATGACTATAAAGAAGCCCGGGGGATTATACAGGAGTTCCTTGAGGCGGATATCTTCAACATTTCAATCGAAAACTGCATATCATTCTTGGAACCAATAATTGAATCTTGGGACATTAACCTGGATACTTTTAGTATGGAGGTTGTCTTAAACCATAAAATATCCCGAGAGCATGTTAAAAAATTAGAGTTTGCTGAAAAGAAAGCTGAACAACCCTTTAAGGAAGAACCTGGTCTTATAAAGTTCCTACGCGATAAGGAGCTTAGCGGTGATGTAAGCGAGGAGGAAATCGAATTTCTAAGAAAGTTAAAGTTCAAGACAAAACGACCCACACCACTCTATTACTACCGGGAGCTGCAAAACATGAGAGACCCCCTCCATTTTTATAAGCGTTAACCTTTCGGTTATTACCCGATTTAAGCTTCCGATTATTTTTTAAACTCAAATGATGCTGTGTTATCTCACCTAAAAATCGAGAAAATTAGAAAAAAGTGGCAGCGATTGGATTTGAACCTACGATAAATGATCAATATAACATATAGATTTTACATGGATGAACATACATTCCGATAATTGTTCAATGGGATTAAAAATAGGTTTAAAAAGTGAATTATTCTAGGTGTCAGTTTTCAAACTGGTGTTTTTTATATGTACAAATCTTGTTTAAATACATATCTATTTTAATATATTTGACCTATTGTCTGAAAATTGTAAAATTAATCACTTTCGAGTATAATGGTACATAAGTTTCTGTTTAGGTTATTACAAACTTTATAACATAATCATAACTTCACTTCAGATTTTGGATGACCCGAACTCCAACTTGTATTTCAAAGAGAGGAGGTCATCCAATGGTTTTTCAGGACAAGTCGATCCAATGCTTCGATTGCAAAACTATTTTTACCTTTGGCGTTTTGGAACAAGAGCAATTTGCATCTAAAGGCCATAATCACAATCCTAAACGCTGCCCTTTATGCCGCCACGAGAGGAAAACGCGGCAAAACAGCAACAATGTTTCCATTAATAGGGATAATGGCTATAATTCTTCACGCCAAATATATCAGGTAAAGTGCTCCGCATGCGACAAAGAAACCCAGGTACCTTTCTACCCACGCGAAGATCAACCAGTATATTGCAGAGATTGCTACAGGAAGGTCAGATTGAGTAGGTAGTGAAAATTTATCTGCTAAGGCATAAAGTTACTATCTATTATAACCTATAGAAATTAGTAAAAAAGTAACACAATTTAATGAATATTCCAAAACAAGTTAAAAAAAATAAATAAGTTGAGTATCAGTAGTTTTTGGTACGATCAACTTTAGATTCTAATAAGGAGTTAAATGAATTTCGATAATTTTAATCTTCACTCGAGCATAATGGCTGGTGTACGTTTGGCCGGTTATTCCGTACCTACACCAATACAGTTACAGGCTATCCCAATGATTGCGCAAGGGCGGGATCTCATAGGATTAGCCCAGACTGGAACGGGTAAGACGGCGGCTTTTGTACTACCTATTCTAGAACACTTGCGATCGGGTCCGCGAGAGAACGTTCAAGCTCTGATAATATCACCCACGCGCGAACTTGCGGAACAGACCTGCAAAGTCGTCAGTGACCTAGGGTGCGATACCGGGTTACAGTGCATTAGCATATATGGCGGGGTAAATATTGATCAGCAAGTCAGAAGATTATACAGAACCCCTGAAATTGTGGTTGCTTGTCCAGGTCGTTTAATTGACCACCTGTGGAAGGGTACAATAAATTTATCAGGTTTAAAAATACTTGTCATCGACGAGGCCGACCGTATGTTTGATATGGGTTTTTTTCCTGATATTCGTAGGATTTTAGGGTGCATTCTGCATAAACGGCAAACATTACTCTTCTCAGCTACTATGCCTACCAGCATCAAGCGTTTGGTTCGGGAAATACTGCATGATCCGATCACGGTCCAAATTGATCGCGCTTTGCCAGCAAAAACGATATCACATACCCTGTATCCGGTACCACAACATCTTAAAACACATTTATTAAAGGGAATTCTCGACAAAATAAAAACGGATTCAGTACTTGTCTTTACGCGTACTAAATACCGTGCCGAACGTTTGTCCCGACAACTTTTACGATCACACTATCGAGTGGCTTCATTACAAGGGGATTTATCCCAAAACCAGAGACAAGCAGCAATTGCAGGCTTCCGCAATGGTTCTATTAAGATTCTGGTAGCTACAGATATCGCTGCCCGTGGTATTGATGTCTTAAGCATTTCCCATGTTATTAATTATGATATGCCTGAAAGTACGGATGACTATATTCACCGCATCGGACGTACTGGGCGGATTGATAAAAACGGTGATGCATTAACATTCGTTACGAACGCTGATAGCGATAAGATAAACGCCCTCGAACGCATCCTCGATACACCGCTCGAGCGCCAGACGCTTAAGGGATTTAACTATTCTCAGACTGCACCAGATAGAGGAGTAAATGTTTCTTACCGACCACGACGGAGATTGATGAAAAAACAAAGAGTTGCTATGGAGTACGCTAGTTAAAGGCTAAGCAATCGCCTAATTAGGGCATCAGCGGGTATTGGGATATAAGGTCTTCCGGTCGAAAGAGAGGGTGAAACTGGGATTTTGCTTTATTTTCCTATCTAAACTACCGATAATGCTCGGTAATTACCCTCAAGATTCGGGGAGCAAGTATTAATGGGTTATAAAAGGAAGAGTCTATCCAATGGATCGAGAGATGGTTTGCTTGATGTAATCTCAACTGATCCAGTAGCACTGTACCTTCATGAAATCGGGGAAGTATGCCTCATTACCCATGAAGACGAAAAAAAATTGGCTCATAAAATAGAGGCGGGTAAACACCAAAAAGAGATTAAGCAAGAATATACAATAAAGCATGGTAATCCTCCTTCGGCAGTTGCAATAGTCATTATTATGCTTATAGAGCTAGCCCAGTCAGCAGTATTATTACAACTACTCCGGAAATGGCTCGGCTTGAAAACCAACAATGGCTTTAAAAAGTCCCTGTTAGATGTCAAATTGCGAAAAGGTATTGATGATGAGATAAACCGGCAGCTAATCCGAGATATTGCTGTTGAGATGAACCATTCGGTATCCGAAACGGAAAAAGCAATAATTAACTTGTCACTAAATAGCAGTCTTTTGCCTAAAGAAATTCTTGATGTCATTGGTAATAACCTAAACCTCTCTGAGATAGAACACTTCACCTCAAATCCCTCTTTTATTAATTCTATTCAGGTTAATGAAAAACTGATTAATGCCTATATAGTTAATATTGAGCTTGAGGCTGAGGAATCTGAAAGGCATTTAATCGAAGCTAACTTACGTTTAGTTGTGAGTATAGCCAAAAAACACATCGGGCGTGGTCTACCA
Source organism: Dehalococcoidia bacterium (assembly GCA_020351185.1). GTDB lineage: Bacteria > Chloroflexota > Dehalococcoidia > Dehalococcoidales. The sequence continues at coordinate 728,719 of CP070729.1, forward strand.
TTTTCAGACCTCCTACAAGAAGGAAATATGGGCCTTATGAAAGCCGTACAGAAGTTTGATTATCACAGGGGTTACAAATTCAGCACATATGCTACTTGGTGGATCCGCCAAGCTATCTCTCGGGCTCTAGCTAATAATTCGCGTACTATACGTGTCCCGGTTCACATGATTGGGAATATTAATAAACTCTCAAAAGTGATCCAGCGTCTGTCACAGGAATATGGTAGACAACCTACTGTTGAAGAAATTGGCGATGAATTAGAAATGTCCACCAGCAAGGTTAGAGAATTAATTAAGGTTTCACAAATGCCGATGTCGCTGGAACAAACAGTAGGTGAAGAGGGGGATTGCAAGTTGGGTGACTTTATTGAAGATCAAAATGCCATCTCACCTCTAGATTCTGCCTCAAAACAGCTCTTAAAAGAACAAATTGAGGATGCTTTGTCCAGTATTAGCCCTCGTGAAAAATCAGTACTCCAGTTTAGATTTGGACTTGAAGATGGACGAAGTCGTACTCTGGAAGAAGTGGGTAAACTGTTCAACGTAACAAGAGAGCGTATCCGACAAATTGAAGCCAAAGCAATAAGAAAACTCCGCCACCCAAGTCGAAGCCGCAAACTTAGAGGCTATCTTGAATAATTATCTTTTTCTAACCCATTTGTCATCAAGTTGCTGCAAATTTCGTAGTCTGTATAATCCATGAAATAACTCATATTCTTATACCAAAATGTAGGGTTTAGGCTCTGCCCCTTCTTCTATTACATACTTAATTGCTCTAGGTTACTTATTATACTGTCAGCAAATATATAGTTATTGTTATCTGCAGTAATGATACTAATAGTATTGCAACTAAAAGTAATATTGATATTGGTACTTTGAATTCATCTTTACCCTTACGAATAAATATGGTGTGTATCGTAAAAGCAAACAATCCAGAAGCACTAAGAATAAGTGAAAATATGAGTCCAGCATTTGTCTCCTGAAATACTTGAACAAGCCCATAAAGTACTAGAAATAATAGAGGTAAATGCAGTAGAAGAAATCCAGAAATACCACCAGGAATTTTAAATAGCTTCCATTCTTTCCAGTATGCAGAATCGATTTCATGAGTTATTAGTAAAACTGAATTAGTTAAGTATATCCAAAATAAAAGTTCATTCATAAGGGCATTTTAGATAACTCCTATATCCCAATCAATATTCGAAAGTCATACAATGAGCTATTAACACAGGGTAGGACCTAGGCTCTGCTCCTTGTTTTTATTGCTATTCACGAGTCGCATTGTCACGAATAGTTCTAGATAAGATAGGTTAATAATAATAATAAAACAGCAGCTATTGGCAGAAAACGTCCAACCCATATTATCCATATCGAAGAAAATGTAATTGGTCCTATGCGTCTTGATTTTGCATTTATGGAATGAGTAAGAATATCTCTGGGAATCATCCAGGCAATCAATGTAGCACCCAGGATCCCAGCCACAAGCACAACCCCCGAACCTGTTATTTGGTCCATTATATCAAGAAATGGTTTCCCGCCAATTGCCAGATTCATGGAGGTGAAACTTAACGCTGATGGGATGCCTAAAACAGTAACGATAGCAACTGCTATCAATGCCGCTCGCTCACGGGATATATGGAATTCATCTCTGATTGGTGCTAAAGTCACTGTCATGCCTCCAACACAAGAAGTAAACGCCGCCACAAACAGCAAAATATAAAAAGCGATACTAATGAACATACCCCCAGTTAGTTCACCAAATATAATTGGGAATGCTGTAAAAGATAGTTGGCTACCAGTATCGGGTGCTATCCCAAAAGTAAAGATAATCGGAAATACCATTAAACCAGCCGTTATTGATATTACAGAATTGGTTAAGGCAACGGCTGTCGATGACTTTACGATGCTAAATCCTTTAGGTGAATAGCTTCCATATGTAATAAGAAAACCTTGGCCAATGGCTAATGAGTAGAAGGCTTGCCCAGCTCCCATTGCCCAAGTTCTAGGTTCTAAGAATTTAGCCAGATCGAAGCTGAAATAAAAGTTACGTGCCTCAACTCCTCCCGGAAGAGTTTGTGAGAATATAGCCAGACCACCAACTACTAGCACGAGTAATGGGAGTAGGATCTTGCTCATCCGTTCAATACTTCCAATGCCACGCATCAAGACAATCAGTGTTAGAATAGCTGTCCCAAGAAAGAACCAAAGTGATGAGAAGCCTGTAGTAAATTCATCAAATGGTTTTAAATCAACCCTGATTGCATCGATAGCATAACCAAGCGTCCAACCGCTTACTACAATATAGTAGCTCATGATAAGCATTGTCATCACGACTAAGAACCATCCTGCCAAAGGTCCCCATCGTGGATTAATTCGCCTAAACAGCCCTACGGGGCCTCTATTAACCAGCTTCCCAGCAGAAGCCTCGAGCACATAAAGAGGTATACCAAAAGCCAGTATACAGATAGCATAAGTCAAGACAAAGGTTCCACCACCATTTTCCCCTGCCATATATGGGAACCGCCAGAGATTTCCCAAACCAACAACTCCAGCCACTGAGGCTAATATATAAGCACGTTGGGAGGTCCAAACTGGACGAGGTCGCGATCCAGCTGTAACCTGACTCATCTCTGACTTTATTGGATCTTTTCTAATGCTATGATCTCCTCAATATGATTAAGAATAATAGCATTATTCGAGAGTCTTTAATACTACCATGTCGATCTTGATAGAAAATGATTGGTCCATAATAAAATGAGGAATTATGAACAATAAAATAAAAGGGTTATGGTTTAGGCTCTGCTACTCAATTTACAAGTTAGTCGATAACCAAGCATTACTACTAGAAGCACACAAAGAACAAGCAAAGCATAGTCTATCCTCAACTCCTTAGTAAAAGAGAACCATGTTGCAAGGGCTAGAAACACACTAAAAATCACTAAGGGGATGGGTTAACCCCTTCTTGTTAGCATTACAAAAGATACAACGGCTCCTGTAAAAATAACTACGGATAATATAAACTCGAGCCACCATACTTCGAAAAATCCTGTTTGAGGTTTTTGGAATCCTCCAGGCGGTACTTCCTGGTTTACAATAACCAAAGATGGTTGATGCCAACCGAGGTCATGTGGACAATATTTAATCCATCCTGCCTGCCAACGCCATTCTCCTATACTAGAGTAATCTACTCTCTGCCCTACACGAATTCCAAAATGAAGATAAGGATACAATGGGTTTTCAACACTACCACCATTTTCATCGGAATCGCCCAAATGTCCAATTAGCTGATCTTTTTCTACTGTTTCATCTGATTCTATATACCAACGACTCGGGCTTAGGTGTCCATAGAGAGAATATAGATTCAATTCAGAGTGGTTCGATTATTACAAGCCAACCATAACCTCCCCTAGGGCCTGTCAAGCTTACGATACCATCAGCCATTGCATATACAGGAGTTCCGGGGATTTGGTCATAGTCTTCAGCAGTATGGTATTCCTTGGAAGAAGAGGGGGGGTTGGTATAACCATATGCTGCAAATCCAGTTCTCGATTGAATCTGTGAGATGTCATCTAGAGGAAAACAAAAAGGCTTGTTAGGATTACTTGCATAGCTATCGGCTTTAGATAAATCGACATATACCCTTGATGGACAATAAGGTGAAGGTTCTATGCATCCTGATAAAACAAGTATTGAAAAAAGTAATACGGTTGTTATTAAGATAGGAAATAAAGTGTATAGTCTTTTCAAGTGAGCTTTTTTAATTATTAGTAGTATATTCCCTTAGAACCTTACCATATAAGGTGATGCATTTCCAAATTCAATAACTGTTAACATAAGCTAGGATTTAGGCCCTGCCTCTTTTCTTTTTTTGTCGATGGTAGAGTATTAACTTTACATAATATTTGCATTGTAACACATATTATCATCCAGACAGCTGCGTATTGTCTGATTTGAAATAGCTGTTTAGAATTAAGCCACATCTGGAATGTTTAGTGAAGG
>CP070729.1:732817-735212 GCA_020351185.1 Dehalococcoidia bacterium
GAAGATACAACTACCACGGTTGTCATGTTTACCTTTGTGGCTCTGGTGTTGGTGGTTAATTTTGTTGTTGAGATAGGTTTGATTCGAGGACGTCAAACACGGGAGAAGTTGCTCAACGGGCTATTAAAGATGTACAAAGATCAGGGTGTTGAAGGTTATTATGACCGGTCTCTTTTAAGTAATTACAATGTTAGATATAACCTTTTCATGCTGGTGGTGCTTTTTACAGGTTTGGTGGCACTGATAATACCCTTTGTTGTTAGGTAATATTAATTCGTTACCTTACTTAAGTGACCGTGGCATTGATGATTAATGGTTATCAGAAATATTATTACGGGGGATTCATTATTGAAGTTAAGGCCTGACTATTGAACTAGCAACAAGGTTATATATACAAATGTAATTCTATTGGTGAGAGGTGCCCTAATGAGTGTAACAGTAATGGTCAGTGATTTAGTTAAGCGGTATGGTAGTTTAGTGGCTGTAAACGATGTCAGCTTTAGTATTGAGAAGGGTGAAATTTTCGGACTATTGGGGCCAAATGGTGCTGGAAAAACCACAACTGTAGAGATGATTGAGGGATTACGAAAGCCCGATTCTGGGAAAATTGAGGTATGTGGTATTGATGCACTAAAACAACATAGCAAAATAAAAGAAGTTATCGGTGTCCAACTTCAAAGTACAACGTTATGGGATAAAGTGAAAGTAAAGGAAATTGTTGATCTCTTTGGTAGCTATTATCAAAAATCACTACCTACTGATGAGATACTAGAGCAGGTAGCAATTTCTGATAAACAGGATAGCTACGTCAGCACGCTTTCAGGGGGGCAAAAGCAGCGAGTGGCCTTAGCCCTTGCTCTGGTGAATGATCCCGAGGTAGTTTTTCTGGATGAACCGACAACTGGGCTTGATCCACAAGCTAGGAGGAATGTTTGGACAATTGTTGAGGGTCTAAGGGAAAGGCAAAAGACTATTTTCCTGACAACCCACTATATGGAGGAAGCTGAGCAGCTGTGTCAGCGAGTGGGAATCATTGATCACGGCAAAATAATTGCCCTTGATTCACCAGGTAATCTGATTTCTACCGCAAATCTTGAATCTGCTGTCGAGGTTACATGTCGAAGTGAAGATGCTGAGGCCATATTTACTAATATCAAGGGTGTGGATAAAGTATCCAAAGAGGGTAATCGATACATTTTGCACACTAAGGAATCCTCGTCAATATTGAGAGAGCTGACCCACCTTACCGATGAGAATAAACTACAGCTGGAAGGTATGTCAGTTAGACAGGGAACACTTGAAGACGTATTCCTACAGTTGACAGGACGGAAGTTGCGAGATTAATTAGGAGGCTAAGATGAAGGTTCTGATACGGCAAACAGCGTTAGAAATGAGACTCTTCCTGCGAAGGCGGGATGATCTTTTCTGGACTCTAGCCTTCCCGGCATTTTTTATTGTCCTTTTTGGCCTTATCTACGGTGATACCCAATGGGGTCCAATACGGGCTATCGATTACTTACTTCCTGGAATAATCGTCATGGCGGTAATGATAAGTGGTATTATGAATGCTGCCACTACCTTTGCTGAAGAACGTGAAAAGGGTGTTTATCGACGATTATCAGTGACCCCCCTCCGCAAACACATCATACTTGGTGCCCAGATTATTAGTCGATATGTGATTATCCTCGTTCAAACGCTATTATTACTTCTTATTGGTATTCTAGCCTTTAACATTAGTATTGTCGGTAATTATGCTGTGTTTTGGTTAATTTTGACTTTTGGTGGTTTGTGCTTTTTAGCCATTGGATTTTCACTTACCGGTTTAATGCGTACGGCAAAGAGCGCTACCCCGATAGCTATGATTGTTTTTTTCTTCCTGATGTTTCTTGGTCGTATTCTATTTCCGGTTGATGTTTTACCAAAAGCTTTGGAATATATCTCCAATGTTTTACCAGCAACCTATTTAAATGATGCCTTAAGGTTGATTGTTATCGAAGGGAGGAGTATTGGTGATGTATGGCTTGAGCTTGCGGCGATTGGGGGTTGGATGGTGGTGTGCCTCATTCTTGCCATAAGGTTCTTTAGGTGGGAGTAGTTAAACTTATTATAAATCTTAACTACATTGATACCCGCTAAGAGAGCTTATGCCTATATGGAAGAATCCCTGATCAGACAATTCACTGAAAGTTATATTTTAACTGTTGGTGGTAAAGATTTTTTTAAAACAATCGAAGACACCTTTATATTTTAAAATTCGAATTTGTAGTCCTATTTCATAGATCATCGTATACTTATGATGAATTCTCTTTTTGAGCTTGACTGCTGTAAGCTGTTGTGTGTTAATATGCATCTGAAATTTAATTGAATCAAAGAACATAATATGACCTGAATTACA
>CP070729.1:735312-753235 GCA_020351185.1 Dehalococcoidia bacterium
CGGCTAGAGCAGATAACAGAAGAAGCAAGAATATACTTTGACCTCGCCCAAGCATTTGGCAAAAAGGGAATTCAAGCAATGCTTATTGAAATGGCTTTACCCGATATTGAAATGGAGGCTAATAAACTTCTTAGTCGGATGACAGATAACAGGATGCATATCAATATGGAGACACAGCGTCAGTCAAAGAAAGGTGAACCAATAGAAACACTGGATATTATTATCTCCGACGAGTTAGGACCGCGACCCTACGAAAACTACAGCGGCGGCGAAGCCTTTCGCATAGACTTTGCCATCCGTATTGCTCTCTCAAAACTGCTGGCAAAGCGTGCCGGAGCTCCTATTCCAACCCTTATTATAGACGAAGGTTTCGGTACCCAAGACAATGTCGGTCTTGAAAAAGTAAAGGAAGCCATCAATTCGATTCAGGACGATTTTGATAAAATATTGGTTATTACTCACATCGACGAACTCAAGGATGCCTTTCCGACACGTATCAATGTTATAAAAACGGCAAATGGTTCAACTCTGGGGATGAACTAGGTTATAACCCCAGATTATGTGCAATGTCCTTCATAGCCTCAAGCCCCAGCTCAATGAACTCATCAAGCTCAAGACCTAGCTCAATACAGGTGGCTATCTGTTCCCTTTTTGCCCCCGCGGCAAAGCTCTTTTCCTTAAAACGTTTTTTCACCGATTTTGCCTTAACGCCTGCCAGCTTCTTATCTGGGCGTACAAGAGCAGCGGCAGTTATTAGACCGGTCAGTGGATCAGCACAAAACAGCGCCTTATCAAGTTTCGTTCTACAGTTAATACCATGCTGCTCGTTATGGCACAACACGGCATGTACTACTTTTTCACTTGCTCCCATTTCCCTTACCAAATCTGCACCGAGTTTGCTGTGATTATTCATATCCCCTTTAGTTAATTCTATATCTATATCATGCAGTAAACCGGTAAGCCCCCACTCTTCTTCGTCTTCACCCAATTTTTTAGCAAGATTTCGCAATATAGCTTCTGTCGCTAGCATGTGTTTTATAAGATTTCTGTTTTCAACATTGGATTCTATTGAATCAATTGCTACTTCTCTGTTCATTTACGTCACCTTTCCTATTGGCTGATATTAATTATTTCTGGCAAATACTTCTTAAGATAAGTACCGGTGGCAGATTCTTTCTCCCTGCTTATCTCTTCTGGTGTACCGGTGGCAACTATACTACCACCTTTATCACCGGCGCCAGGTCCTAAGTCAATAATCCAATCCGCATTCTTAATTACATCCAAATGGTGTTCAATTATTACCACCGTATTACCGGTATCCACCAGCTGCTGAAGTACCCGCAACAAGGCAGCAACGTCATCAAAAGCAAGCCCGGTGGTCGGCTCATCAAGTATATAGAGCGTGGTGCCGATGGCCCTTTTTGACAACTCGGTAGCTAGCTTTACTCTCTGCGCTTCCCCACCGGAAAGTGTTGTCGCTGGTTGGCCTAAGCGGATATAACCTAATCCAACATCGTGCAGTGTCTTTAACTTGTTCTTTGTTTTAGGGAAATGATTATAGAAACTGAGTGCTTGCTCTACAGTCATATCCAGCACCTCGGCAATGTTTTTACCTTTAAACTTAATCTCCAGAACTTCCCGATTATATCGCTTGCCTTTGCATACCTCACATGGGACTGTGACATCCGGTAGGAACTGCATCTCTATCTGTATATAGCCATCACCTCGGCAGGCTTCACAGCGACCGCCCTTCACGTTAAAAGAAAATCTTCCCGGCGCATAACCTCTCATCCGCGCTTCGGGAACAGTAGCGAAAAGCTCGCGGATAGGAGTGAAGGTACCTGTATAGGTAGCCGGGTTACTGCGTGGGGTGCGTCCTATAGGTGACTGGTCTATATTTATTACCTTATCAATATATTCAACACCCTCGATTAGATCGACGTCACCTGGCTTTTCTTTAGCTCGATATAACTCTTGAGCTAGTTTCTTGAATAGAATGTCATTAATGAGTGTGCTTTTACCGCTACCGGAAACGCCTGTGATGCAGACAAACATACCCAATGGGATGGTAGCGTCCACATTTTTAAGATTGTTCTGTCGGGCACCCCTAACGGTTATTGATTCCCCTGAACCACAGCGTCTTTCATTCGGCTTCGGAATTCTTTTACGATGGCTTAGATATCGTCCTGTTTTGGATTCTTCGGTCATCATAACGTCTTCCATTGTTCCGCAAGCCACCACCCAACCTCCATATTCCCCGGCTCCGGGACCAAGGTCTATTATATAATCAGCAGCTCGCATCATTGCCTCGTCGTGTTCAACAACTAACACCGTATTCCCTAGCTCCTTTAATCCCTTTAGCGTCTTAATCAGTCGGTAGTCATCTGCTGGATGAAGACCCACTGTCGGCTCATCGCATATATAAAGAACCCCCATCAGACCACTGCTGATCTGTGTGGCTAGTCTTATACGTTGGGCTTCACCACCGGAAAGAGTGGCTGAGGTTCTATTTAGGTTGAGGTAATCCAGCCCAACGTTTTCAAGAAATCCCAGCCGTCCTTTTAATTCTTTTAAAATATCGCGCGCGATTACCTGTTCGCGCGAATTTAATATTGTTTTTTTACTGCTTAGCATATTTATCCAATTGGACGCTTGATCAACTGACATTGAACTTATATTGTCAATGTTATTGTCACCAATGGTTATTGCCAATGCCTCCGGCTTCAACCTCTTGCCTGCGCAAAGCTGGCAGGTTTTATTTAGCATATAACGTTCGATGTATTTCCTAGAAGTCTCCGATTCGGTATCCCGATACAACCTCTCCATCCGCGGAATTACACCTTCAAATCCATCAAAATACTCTCTTTCATGTCCATAGCGATTGCGGTATTTATATGAGAAACTTTTTTCCCCATATAGAATCAACTTCATCTTTTCAGGTGTAAGATTTTTAACTGGTTCATCCAGCGAAAATCCATTGCGTCTGGCCATTTCTTCCACTGCATATAAATACCATGTATGCCACTGGTATGGATGTATTGCTCCTTGGGAAAGTGATAGCTCCTTGTTAGGCATAATCAAATCGGGATCAAGTTCCGATTTAATACCCAGTCCTGTACATTCTGGACAAGCGCCATGGGGGCTATTGAAACTGAAAGTTCTTGGTGCGATTTCACTCATACTTATGCCACAATTAACACAGGCGAAATGCTCTGAAAAGAGCAGTTCTTCGTCGTCAATAATAGACACGAGAACCACCCCGGCTCCCAGCCTCAAAGCTGTCTCCACAGAATCAGCAATCCGACTCCGATTATTATTTTTCTTCACTACCACTCTGTCAATAACAACTTCGATGGAGTGTTTCTTGAATCTATCAAGCTGAAAGTCTTCCAAAAGATCATGTATAATACCATCCACCCTTACCCGAGCATAGCCTGCTTTGCGTAAATCAATGAATACCTGCTGGTATTCACCTTTTCGATCTTTGACAAGCGGGGCTAGAATAATAATACGGCTACTACTTGGCAGTGCCTGAATTGCATCTACAATCTGTTCCACCGTCTGCATAGTTATTTCAAAGCCACACTGCGGGCAATGGGGATGCCCAATTCGTGCAAACAGGAGCCTTAGGTAATCATATATTTCAGTTACGGTACCCACTGTTGAGCGTGGATTTCGGCTAACGCCTTTTTGGTCTATTGAAATTGCTGGGCTTAAACCCTCAATATAATCAACATCCGGTTTCTCCATTCGTCCCAAAAACTGGCGAGCGTATGCTGAAAGCGATTCCATATAGCGTCGCTGTCCCTCGGCATAAACGGTATCGAAGGCCAGTGAGCTTTTACCAGAACCAGAAACACCGGTTATGACTACTAGTTTATCCCGCGGTATCGTGACATCTATGTTTTTTAAATTGTGTTCTCGGGCTCCCTTTACAAAAATGGAATCAAGTGGCACTTTTTTATTCCTCCAAATACTATTTTAGCATTAGCCTCTTTTTAGTAACAACAACTGGTAAAGTCTTGACTATCTGGTCTATAATATGCGAAATGGACTCTGATTTGTTAATGCTGAAATCTACAATTATGACAGATATTGATAGCAGCCATCAGCAGCTCGCTAAAATTAGCTTGAAGATACATTCTAATCCCGAAAACGGTTTTAAGGAGTATAAAGCTTCAAACTGGCTCGTTCAATACCTTGAAAACAGTTGTTTCAAGGTTGAGCTCGGTTTCTGCCAGCTCGAGACCGCCTTCAAAGCTGTCTATGGTAATAAAAGACCAGCAATCGCTATTATTGCCGAATATGATGCACTACCACAACTTGGTCATGCTTGCGGCCACAATCTTATAGCTGCCATTGCTGTCGGTGCTGCAGTCGCATCCAGAGCCACCATTGACAAACTAGGTGGCAGTATTCTTGTTATTGGCACACCTGCCGAAGAGATCCATGGTGGTAAAGTAATAATGGTGCAAAGGGGAGCCTTTAATAATATTGATATGGCTATTATGGTTCATCCTTCGACAAACGACACTGCTACGACCAAGACTCTCGCTTGTGCTTCTCTGGATATTGAGTTGTTCGGCCATGCAGCTCATGCAGCCGCTCACCCCGAAGAAGGTATCAACTCCTTGGAGGCAATGATTCTATCTTTCAATGCTGTTAATTCACTACGTCAACATTTAAGGGATGATGCTCGTATTCACGGTATTATAACAAATGGTGGTCAAGTCGTTAATGTTGTGCCTGCTTATAGTGCCGCTAGTTTTTTAGTGAGAGCTAAGGATGAAACATATCTTGAAGAGCTTAAAGGCAAAGTCTTGAATTGCTTTAAAGGTGCTGCTCACGCCACCGGAGCCGAACTGAAATATAAATGGGGTAATGTCCAATACGCTCCGATGCGTAATAATATGAAAATGGCCAACCTTTTTATTACCAATATGAACAGCCTTGGTCGTAGCGTGAAGTTAATAAATCCTGACCAGTCCTTTGGTAGTACCGATATGGGTAATGTAAGTCAGGTCGTTCCCAGTATACATCCTTCAATAGCCATCGCCCCTAGGGGAGTTAGCATTCATTCTCACCAGTTTGTAAAAGCAGCTGCTTCTGATGCTGGCATTCAAGGAATGATTGATGCGGCCAAGGCTGTTGCCATGATGATTGTGGACTTGCTATCCAGCCCAGAAACAACCAGTCAGGTTAAGAAAGAATTTGCTAGTAAATCCTAAAACTATCTCTCCTTTACTGCTTGGGGTATAATATTTATGTATTCAATTATTCTATGTTAATAATAAGGAACGCTATTGAAGGTATATCTTGGCGTTGATGTCGGTTCTATTACGACCAAAACAGCTGTAATTAATGATAATAATACACTCCTATGTCACACCTACCTACCAACTCAGGGCAATGCGATTCATGCTTTAAAAAAAACATTCGAGCAACTAAAGCGGCTTTTGCCAATTGACTCTAGTATCCAAGGAGTGGCAACTACCGGCAGTGCACGGCACCTAGCTGGAGCCATTATTGGTGCCGACGTTATCAAGAACGAAATTACAAGTCAAGCTATTGCCGCTCTGGACTATATGCCGGATGTACGAACCATTATTGAAATAGGTGGACAAGATAGTAAAATCATAATTTTGAGAGACGGTTTGGTAACCGATTTTAGCATGAATACCGTATGTGCTGCTGGAACCGGCTCATTCATTGATCACCAAGCTCACAAGCTGGGTATTGATTGCCAACAATTCGGCCATCTGGCAACAACAAGTCATTCTCCAATAAATATTTCAGGTAAATGTACAGTTTTTACCGAATCGGATATAATTCACAAGCAACAAACAGGTTATTGCCTCGATGGCATCATATACGGTTTATGTCAAGCGCTTGTAAGTAACTATCTCAGTAATGTAGGACAAGGAAAAGATATCTTTCCGCCAATATTATTCCAGGGCGGAGTAGCTTTTAATAAAGGTATTACACGGGCTTTCGAAGAAGAACTAAAAACTGATATTTTGTTACCACCACACCCCGAAATAATGGGTGCCATAGGTGCTGCTCTTCTAGCAAAGGAAGAGTTAAAATACAACAAGAGCAACTTTAGGGGTTTTGAAATGATTGATTGTGATTATGAAACCTCTTTAACCGAATGTAGTGAATGTAATAGTCTTTGTCAAATATTCCAGCTATTGCTAGATGGCCGTGTTATCAGTAGCTGGGGTGGTCTCTGCGATTCTTGGCAAAGAACTTAAAAAAACATAAATAATAGATGAAAGTAAAAATGAGGATTGCCGTAGATGCTTCCGGCGGTGAATATGCTCCAAACGAAATAGTGAAGGGCGCAATAAAAGCCGCTCATGAATATGATGTTGAAGTTGCCTTAGTGGGCAAGAAATCCCTACTCCATCTTATAGCCGGTAAACACATTAAGAATTTAAATTTGAGAATCATAGGGGCTAGTCAGAATATTGACTTTAACGAACACCCTATGGAAGCTATTCGCAAAAAACCCCGGTCCTCCATCGTTATTGGTATTAACCTGTTGAAAGAGAAAAAGGTGGATGCCTTTATCTCCGCGGGTAATACCGGTGCCGTTTTGTGCGCCGCCCTTTTCGGTTTGGGCAAATTTCAGGGAGTAGAGCGTCCTGCATTAGCTAGTATTATCAGCCTTAATCGTTACTCACCAGCTCTGCTTCTTGACGCAGGTGCTAATGCGGATTGTCGCCCTAGCCACCTCTTTCAATTTGCACAATTGGGAGAAATCTATGTCAGGAACATTTTTGGGATAAAATCTCCTCGAATCGGCTTACTCAGTAATGGAACGGAGGAGACCAAAGGCAACCGCCTTATTCAAGAAAGTCATCAGCTAATAAAGAAATCGAGTTTAAACTTCATTGGTAATATTGAAGGTACGGATCTTACCCAAGGAAAAGCCGATGTTATTATTACTGACGGCTTCACTGGGAATATCGTCATAAAAACAGTTGAAGGGTTGGGGGATTCATTTATCAAGGTTAGATCTCCAGATCACTCCCGCCATCTCCGTGGGCGAGCGCTACTTGCGGACGTTGGTCTTGGTTTCCTTGTAAAAAGCATGGATTATAGTGAATATGGCGGTGCCTGCCTACTGGGCGTGAAGGGGAATGTTATCGTATCCCACGGTCGTAGTCGTGCAAAAGCCATTAAAAACGCAATCGGTTTAGCTCATCGTACTGCTGAGGTTAATCTGAGTCAGCTTATCAGTGAGGTTAAGTATGAACAATAAATATGATGTAGTTATTATTGGCGGTGGTCCTGCTGGCTTGACAGCTGGTATATACACCTCAAGAGATAACCTTAAAAGCCTTATAATTGAGAAGGGTATAATCGGTGGCAATATGAATAACGCTGAAATTATCGACAATTACCCGGGGTTCCCAGAAGGTGTCAATGGGCCAGAGCTGGCTAATTTAATGCACAGGCAAGCAAAGAGATACGGACTGGAAACTATTGCTGCCGAGGTAATAGCAATCAAAGATTTGGGTAATAAAAAACTTCTTCAGACTTCTGATGGAGATATTATTGCGAGGGCAGTAATTATAGCCGGTGGTTCTGAAAAGTTAAAACTGAGTATTCCTGGGGAAAAAGAATTTACCGGCAGGGGAGTTTCCTATTGCACTACCTGTGACGCTTTCTTCTTCAGAAATAAAAATGTAGTTGTTGTTGGGGGTGGCAATAGTGCTATCTATGAAGCCATGCACCTCACTAAATTTGCTTCAAAAATATATATTATACACCGTCGCAATCAATTACGGGCGACTGCCATACTTCAGGAGAGAGCCCGTGCCGAAACCAAAATAAAATTTATACTGGATACTATCGTTAAAGAGATACAGGGTAAGGATTTTGTCCAAAAACTGGTTTTAGAGAACGTAAAAACGGGTAAAAAGTCAACCCTTGAAGTCGATGGTGTTTTTATATCCATCGGTTTGAAGCCAAATACCGATTTTGTAAAGGATTTACTTTCGCTGGATAAGCAGGGCCATATAATAACTGACGAAAATATGAATACAGAAACTGCTGGTATATTAGCTGCCGGCGACATTCGTTCTGGTGCAATTCGCCAAATTACAACAGCCGCTGGTGATGGTACTATTGCCGCCATTGAGGCTAAGAGATTCATTGACGATCAATAGTTTTATCCATTAATTAATTGCAGTATAATAATAAATAGGTTAATAGTTTTATTATGAAAGTAATTTTTTTAAAAAACATGCCAGGCACAGCTAATGCTGGTGATATTAAAGAGGTTGCCGATGGTTATGCCAGGAACTATTTAATACCCAAAAAAATAGTTGCTTTTTTAAATCCAGAAACCACAAGTCTGCTGAAAGCCCAGCTCCAGGCTAAAGCAAGCCAAAAGTTAAAAAAAGAAGCCGAATTTGCAGAGATAGCCCATCAGTTAGAGGGCAAAGAGATTTCACTCCAGGCTAAGGTTGGTACCAAAAACCGCCTTTATGGTTCAATTACCAGCGCCGATATTGCAGCCGAGCTACAAAATACAATTGGAATCACTATAGATAAAAGAAAAATAGAATTAGTTGAACCCATCCGTGAGCTTGGTAATTTCGATATAACTATTAGATTGAGTAAGGATATAATCCCAAAGATTAAGGTCATCGTCAACGAAAGGGGGGCTGATTCGAGTGCCTGATAATAAACTACCACCATATGATATTAATGCCGAAGAATCAGTCAATGGGTCACTTTTAATAGATGGTAAGTCGATTTATGAAATAGTTATTATTCTAAAAGCCGAGGATTTTTATAGTGAGCAAAACAGGTGGATATACCAAGCATGCCTTTCACTCTACCAGCGCGACGAAGCAATAAATCAAATAACGGTAGCTCAGGAACTTGATCGAAAGGGTATGCTCGAAAAATGCGGTGGTGCTTCTTATTTAAGCCACCTTATATCCACCGTTCCAACTTCTCTCGATATTGAGCACTATGCCAATATCGTCTATCGTTTATCCATAATGCGCCAGCTTGTAATGGCTGCTGATAAAATCTCTCAAATCGGTTACGCGGCTGACCCGGATATAAGTGAATCCCTCAACAGAGCAGAGGATATTATTTTTAATCTTCGCCATGAGCGAGGAACACTTGATTTTATACACATAAAGCAAGTACTAGATAAGTATTTTGAGGTCCCACCACCAGAAACAGAAGGTTTTCAGATAATACCCCACATACTATCTGGATTTATTGGCCTTGATGATTTTCTTGGTGGTTTTCAGCGTTCTGATCTAATTATTATTGCCGGTAGACCCAGTATGGGTAAAACCAGCCTAGCGCTTAATATTGCTAGGAACGCCGCTGTAGATCAAGATGCCTGCGTTGCTCTATTCAGTTTGGAGATGTTTCGCGAATCACTAGTACAGCGATTGCTTTCGAGTGAATCGGGAGTGAACTCAAGGCGCATTCGCTTAGGGCTTAATACCGAAGATGAAGAGAGTCTGATTATGGAGGCTACAGGCAAGCTTTCAGAAGCTCCTATATTCATTGATGATTCACCACAACTCAGAGTGGTGGAGATGAGAAGTAAAGCTCGCCGTTTGTTTTACGAACGCGGCGTGGATCTTATCATCATTGACTATCTACAGCTGTTACAAGGCGACAGTAGAAATGAAAATAGAGTTCAAGAAATCAGCTACATCTCACGTTCTCTTAAAGCGCTGGCACGTGAACTTAAAGTGCCTGTCATAGCCATTTCTCAGTTAAGCCGCGCTGTAGAGTGGCGAGCCTCACATATTCCCCAGTTATCTGATCTACGAGAAAGCGGTAGTATAGAACAGGACGCAGACCTTGTCATCTTCGTTTATCGAGACGAAGTCTATTACAACGAAGAGGAATGGCAGAATCAACATCCGGATAGAGAATACCCAAGAGAAATAGCCGATATTATTATTGCTAAGCACCGTAATGGTCCAACTGGTCAAATAAAACTACGCTTCAAACATAATCTGACCAAGTTTGAGAACATAGCAAAAGTGGAGCCAACACTATTATGAAACCATTTCAGGGTTTCCCCAGAACAATGGATTTCACACCGATACCCAATCTCTTCCTCAACAAATTAATGCCGCACATCAATAACATCGCTGAGTTAAAAACTACTTTATATATTTTCATGTCCATCTACAAGAAGAAGGGTTACCCTCGCTTTGTTACTTTTAATGAATTATTAAATAATGTTAGCTTGGTAAAAAGCCTTAAAAAAAATGGTGAAACACCTGAAGATACGCTGTTGAATGCCCTTAATCTCGCAACTAAGAGAGGAGTCATTCTCCACCTCTCAGTAGACAACAATAACGGGATAGATGATATCTATTTTCTAAATACGCAATCCGACGCACAGGCAATACAAAAGTTTACGAGTGTAGATCTCAATTTAGTCGGCTCAGAATCTAAGAAAGTATCAACTACACTGGCTAAGGAATTACCGGATATCTTTACTTACTATGAAGAAAACATAGGCATTCTTACACCGATTATTGCCGACGAATTGAAGGAAGCAGAAAAAATTTATCCCAATGAATGGATATGTGACGCCATAAAGCAAGCAGCGGTCCAAAATAAACGCAAATGGAACTATATTTCGGCCATATTGAAACGCTGGTCAGCAGAAGGTAAAAACGATGGAGCATATAGAAGAGATACTCAAAAAGAAGATCCGGACAAGTATATCAAAGGTAAATACGGGCACATGGTCCGACGACATTAAAGATAAAACTATCCAATCCCACTGTTCTATTTGTCACGGTACTAGATTCGTCCACCCACCCCTGCTATCGGGAAAACCCGATTTCAGTCGAATAGTTGCTTGTAGCTGCACTCTAGATGAAAAAGATGATAAAAGCCGTGCTAAACTGGAACAATACAGTAACCTCGGGGCCCTTAAAAGGTTTACCTTTGATAACTTGATACCTCATGGTAGGAGTGGGCATCGATCCAATCAGCAGTTATTTCAGTTAGCTTATGATACCGCAAAGTTATTTTCCGAAGATCCTAAGGGATGGCTTATTCTACTCGGTCCTAGTGGCTGTGGTAAAACACATCTTGCTGTTGCTGTTGTCAATGAACGTATAAAACGTGATCAGCCAGCCTTGTATAAAACCGCACCTGATCTTCTCGATGACCTTCGCTCTACTTTCGACCCAGAACAAGAAATTCCCTATATCCAGTCTTTTGATATGCTACGTAATACTCCCCTTCTTGTTATCGACGACTTCGGCACACAGATTAGCACTCCATGGTCAAAGGAAAAACTGGATCAGTTACTTAACCACCGCTACAATCAACAACTACCCACCATTATTACCACGAGCATATCTATCGAACAAATAGACGACCGAATCCGTAACCGCATATCTGATGGTAATTTAAGTTGTATTTTAATACTTGAGGAAAAACTAACTTATAGCCCGGATTATAATTGGGCACCAGGCTTGGAATTACAGAGACATATGACTTTCAAAAACTTCGATTGGCATCGGATTAATCTTCCACCAAAACAGCGTGAAAGCTTAGAGTTTGTTTATCGTCAAGCACTAGATTATGCAAAATCACCCGAAAGCTGGATTATTTTTCAAGGTGTTACCGGCTGCGGTAAAACACATCTTGCAGCAGCTATTATAAACTACCGTTATCAAGCCGGCAATCCAGCTTTGTTTATTGTTGTACCGGAGTTTTTAGATCACCTACGCTCCACTTTCAGTCCTGAGAGCAAGATTTCCTATGACGAATTATTTGAAAGTGTAAAGAAGACACCGCTCCTCATTCTTGATGATTTTGGTGAACAGGAAACAACCCCTTGGGCGCAAGAAAAACTTTATCAAGTAATAAATTATCGTTATAACGCTCAACTACCAACGGTGATTACCACCCGTTATTCACTAGACGATATTGATAGCAGGATAAGTTCCCGTTTTGTTGATCGCAAGCTGAGCATGACTTATAATATTAACGTCCCCGATTATCGGGGTGATATCGACAGCAAAAAAAGCAGTAGATCTTCAACACGTACTGGAAAATATTACCGCCAGAAATAAACTGAGGAATCCCATCCTTGTTTAAAAGTCATTTATTTATTAGAATACTCTAGCTCATATTAAGAGATTGAAATGTTGAATAATTCAGTTCTTGTATTAAGCCAAAGCTATGAGGCAATTAACATCTGCCTTGTACGAAGGGCTTTAGTACTGATACTAAATGGCAAGGCAGAAATGATTGAAAACGGTTTGGGTTATATTCACTCAACCAATGATATTTTTCCAATTCCTTCTGTAATCAAGCTAGCCTATATAGTAAGACGTCCGCTTTATGGAAAAAAATTAACTCGCTTTGGCGTTTTTCAACGCGATCGCTATACCTGTCAGTATTGCGCCAATATAAGCCATCAACTTACTATTGATCATGTTCTTCCGAGAAATCAGGGTGGGAAACAATCCTGGGAGAATGTTGTTAGCGCTTGCGTTTCCTGCAACCGCCGTAAGGCGGGTAGAACACCAAAACAAGCAAATATGAGGCTCATCCGTATGCCTTGTCGCCCACGAAATAGCCTTCCCTTCAATATCCCCCGCCAATATCTTGAAAATCTGGGGGATTGGCATAAATATTTGTTTCTGGATTAATTTAATTTCAACCATCTTTTTCTACTTTATTTCTGTGCTTGCTTCTCCGCTATTTTTTTTCCTCTTTTATTATCTCGTCAAGCGTAACTTCTATCCTGGCATCACTTTCCAGTTCAATAATAACTTTTTCCTCTATGGGTTTACTGCCAACTACAATTCCATCTCCCTTTGTTGTTTTAATACTTTTTCCTTCTTTCGGAATCCTCTCTCTCATTTCGCGATATAAATCAAACTCATAACCTAAACAACATAATAGACGGCCGCAAAGCCCAGAAATTTTCATAGGACTAAGAGGCAAATCTTGTTCTTTTGCCATTTTTATTGATACTGGATTAAACTCGCTCAAAAAACTAGCACAGCAAAGAGATCTACCACACCTTCCAAAGCCACTTATTAGTTTTGCTTCATCCCTAGGTCCAATCTGGCGCATTTCCACGCGCACTTTCAGGTTATGACTTAAATCCCTGACCATCTCTCTAAAATCAATCCTACCCTCAGCGCTAAAGTATATGGTCAACCGACTGCCATCTACGTTATACTCAGCGGAAATTATTTTCATTGGTAACTTTAACTTTTCAATAAGCCTATTACAGGCTTCCTCAGCTTCACCTTCTTTTTGTTTGAACTCATCGGCAGATTGCAGATCCTGAGTACTTGCTTTACGCAACACTTTTTTTAGAGGTTTGTTTTTCTGATCATTCATTTTCTCGATATCCGTCACCACTATCTCACCCAACTCCATACCTTTACTTGTCTCCACAATTACCCTGTTACCCAGCTCAAGTTCCATTCCGGATGGATTAAAGTAATATACCTTTCCACCTCTTTTAAAGCGTACACCAACAACTTCTTTTATATTATTCTCTTCTTTTGTTTGTCCCATTATAGAATTAACTCCCTCCCTTTACCTGAGCCCTTTCAGGTATATTCATCATCATTGCTTCTATAGCTAAACGTGCATTTACGTTTTTTCTTAGATTAATCATTGTTACCAGAATGTCATTTATGAAATATCTTATATCACATAGGTTCATATCCCTACTTAACTGCTCTAACCTTTTCTGTATATCTATATTGGTTATAGCTTTGTTAATTCCTGTTTTTATAAGCAGAATGTCACGCCAGATCTCAACCCAACCTTTTAGCACTTCCTGAGTAATCTCTCTATTTCTTTTATATTGATCAGCCAAACGGGTTGCATATATGAAACGTTCTTCATAATCTGCATGTATCATATCAAGTATGACTTCCCTATCTTCGTAATAATGCTCAAGTAATTTTTTATCTTTTAACGTTGATATTGCCCAGCCTATACAACCTTTAGACAACGTTGATAGCAACCTTGCCTTCTGTTTTTGAACTCCATGCAGATCTATTAGTGCTTTTTCCGCTTCATCCACTGCTAAAGGCATCAAAGTTAGTTGTTGGCAACGAGATATGACTGTAGGTGGAACAGTTTTGGTTGTTTTTGCTAATAATAGAAAGAGGACTTTATTATAGGGTTCCTCTAAGGTTTTAAGTAAACAATTAGCTGCTTCTAAAGATAATAAATCGGCTCCATCAATAATGAATAACTTGTATTTGCCCTCAAATGGTGGTAGATTGGCTGCACGCTGTATCTGCCTAATTTTTTCAATGCCAATTTCAGCTTTATTAGTGGATTTATTCTTTTCCAAATTACTATCTACGCTTAAAACTTGGACATCTACATGCTTTCCTTGGGCGATTTTCTGACATGAATTACATTCCGAGCATGGCGGCTTATCTTCTTGACAATTTAATGCCTGAGCCACATTGATAGCGAGCTGCATCTTTCCTACATGGTGGGGGCCGATAAACAGATACGCATGAGCCAGCAAACCTGTTTCCAGGCACTTTTTGAAATAAGATACCACCTTCGACTGTCCAACAATCTGCCACATACTACGATCCTCTTCGGAGTTTATAATAAATCACAGTTGGTAAGTTCATCATACGTCTGTCGTCGGCGGATAAGGCGCCTTTCACCTTCATTAACAAGCACAATGGCTGGTTTGAGAGAAACATTGTAATTACTTTGAAGGGGTAGGCTATAGGCTCCACAAACAGGAACGGCTAAAATATCGCCTCTCTTTATGGGTGGTAGATTTATATCTTTAACTAATATATCTCCTGATTCACAGAATTTTCCGGCAATGGTAACCAACTCCTTTTTATCTTCAAGCATATTATTAGCCACAAATGCCTCATAGGGTGAACCATAGAGGGCAGGTCGTATATTATCAGCCATACCACCATCTACTGATACATATTTTTTAATACCGGGTATGTCTTTTATTCCTCCAACTCTATACAATGCAACACCTGCTTGGGCAATTATCGCCCTTCCTGGTTCTATGGTCAGCGCTGGTAGTGATAAATTTAATTGGTGACATTTATTTATTAACCTTGTAACTATTGCCTCAGCGAAAAAGGGCACCCCTGGTACTATTTCCTCCTCTGTATAGCGCACACCAAAACCACCACCTATGTTCAGTTCTTCAAGTTCGAAGCCATGCTTCTGTTTCATTTCGGCCGCAAAGTCTAGAACAACATCTATTGATTCCTCGTACGGCTGCGTCTCCAATATTAAGGAACCTATATGAAAGTGCAAACCTACTAAATTCAAGCTAGGTTCTGCCATAGCCTTTTCGACAAGCTCATCTGCTGCAAAAAGTGGAATACCGAACTTGCTACCAATAAAACCTGTCGTAATATGTTCGTGAGTATGGACGTCAACTCCCGGTGTTAGACGTAACATAATATTGGGTATATATCCCTTTTCTTCAGCTATTAACGCTAACATCTCTAATTCATCCTGGCTATCAACCACGATACGGCTTATATGATTTTTAATCGCCATATTTAATTCTTCAATCGATTTGTTGTTGCCATGATGATAGACCATATCCATAGGGAAATCAGCTGATTTGGCAATAATAATCTCACCGGCAGAGACCACATCCAATCCCAAACCCTCTTCTTTAATAATGTTTGCTAGCGCTTTGTTTAGAAACGCCTTGCTAGCATAGATAACAGTTGTATCTGCATAGCGCTGGCTAAAAGCAATTTTAAACTCCCGGCATTTACTGCGGACTGTAAACTCATCTAAAATATACAAAGGTGTTCCGTATTCAGCAACCAACTCTATAGTATCGCATCCACCAATTATAAGATGGCCTCTCTTGCTTACTGTCGTGGATATTGGAAGAATTGACTTTTTTGATAACATCACTTTCAATAATATCAATACACCATAACTCAAGTCAATCAGACTAAATCGTTCTTAACTTTACAGCCGTTGCTCATTTGTTTAAAATACATTTATCCCGTATCAATAGCAAAAATACTTACAAAATTTTGAGGTAATACCAATTAATGATAAAAGTGGTTTTTTTCGATTTGTATCAAACCTTGATTGATTACTATCCACCTCGGGAAACGGAGTTAGCACGTATAATCAATGATTATGGAATCAAAGTAACAGCAGAAACGATACACCGGCCGATGGTCATAGCCGATGAATTCATATACAAAGAGCATGCACTTCTGCCTTTAGCCAAACGTAGTGAAAGTGATCAAAAACATCTTTATTCACAGTATCAGACACTAATTCTTAAGGAAGCAGGCATAGATCCCACACCAGATCTTATTGCCAATAACATCGCCAAAATGCGCCAGGTTAATTTTCACCCTATCCTGTTTGATGATGTACTACCAACGCTTAAGCAACTTAAAAATGACGGGATAATACTAGGGCTTATATCAAACATAGATAGAGACATATCTTCACTTTTTAATAAACTAGGTCTTACATCATTGCTTCTGATTGTGGTAACATCTTTAGATTGTGGTTACCATAAACCCCAACCTGAAATCTTTCATGAAGCGGCCAGACAAGCTGGTGTTTCAGTTAATGAATCCGTATACATTGGCGACCAATATCAGATAGATGTGCTCGGTGCAAAAGAAGCCGGGATGCAGGGTGTTCTTATTGATAGAAATGGCTTCTTTGCCGATGTTACAGAGGAACTCATCATAAGGAACTTGTATCAGCTTGTAGATTATATTCATACGGAGCGGAGGTAGCATTGGTTCTTTCTATATCAAGCCCTACCTTTAACGATGGTGAAAAGATACCAGCCAAATTTACCTGTGACGGCCAGGATATCTCACCACAGTTGGATTGGAGTGGTATTCCTAAAGGGACAGAATCACTAACCCTAATAGTCGAAGATCCAGATGCTCCTGGTGGTATATTCACCCATTGGATGATCTTTAATATATCACCGGATAACAAAGGTCTATCGGAAGCAACTCCAGCAATGCCCAAACTTCCCGACGGTTCTCTTCAGGTAGATAATGACTTCGGCAGAATGGGGTACGGTGGCCCCTGTCCACCACCAGGGAAACCACATAGATATCACTTTACACTTTATGCCCTAGACAGGAAACTTGATTTAGCCATTGGTTCATCTAGAAATCAGGTCCTTAATGGTATCAAAAATCAAATCTTAGCGAAGGGTCGTCTCACTGGCATCTATCAGCGCTTCCATTAAATAAGCCGAATCTATTTGTCTTCTGTTTCTTTTTCTCCCTGGAATTCTTTTTGAATAATATCGTTTTTATTCTGTGCCCAGCGTCGTAATTCATCTAGGCTTGGAGGAGCAACATAAAATACCTGGATATCCTGAGGAAATTGTATTTGATGGCCTTCCCTCATTAGTAGTAGTCCAATTTGGTTATTCTTGAGTGTCTTATCTATATTATTAGCTATTATTTCGTTTCTCTTCTTTTGTATCTCCATGAAAGATTCATAGACCTGTGAAAATACCTTCTGGCTTTGAAGACCAATTGACATACATCGGCTCCAATCCATAAACTCAAGTAATGTGTTATCATCCTCTATCGGTTGGATAATGGCACCCTTCTCTAAGCTGTTGCTAACGACTTCATGGCTACCTGCATTCATTTTTTTTATCGAACTAATTCCAATTTTTCCTGAATGTGTAATCAATTCATGGTATATTCTTTTTACATTCCCTAACTTTTCCTCTAGGGCGTTAACATGATCTTGTGCTTGCTTCCAGTATTTTTCAAACAATTCTGTAAACTCTTTGTCTTTCTCAAAAGGTTGAATAATTAGTGGTACAAAAAAAAGTTTCCTGTCCTTTTTAAATTTTTTTGCTGAAGGTTTCTTTAGCCGGCCTAATTGTTCAACCATATCA
>CP070729.1:753335-757310 GCA_020351185.1 Dehalococcoidia bacterium
CGACTGGTAATAAGCAAGTTAGCATAGTAAAAGATATCTATCCCGCTAAAGGACCGCTGATTGGTATTTATTCTGGCCTAGTCAATTCTAATTCACCTTGTAGTTTTGTTGTTGCCTGTGACATGCCTTTTCTCAATAGGGAATTGATCACCTATTTGATTGAGGTTTCGAAAGGCTTTGATATAACCATTCCTCGTCTTGGAAAATACGTGGAGCCATTACACGCAGTGTATTCGAAGAATTGCTTGAGCGCAATAAGCAAGTTACTTGTTGATAAAAGTCTTAAGATTGATCGATTACTCGATATGGTTAAAGTTAGATATGTGGAGAAGCAAGAGATCGACGATATTGATCCAGAACACCTGAGTTTTTTCAATCTGAACACGAATACAGATCTTAATATAGCAAAGGAACTAGCGGATAGAGCGGCTTTAAGAAAAGCGTGATGAGGGAACATATTGATATTTAATGCTGAACATTTCTACTTTAAGGCTCCTGCAGTGCTGTCAAGGGCAAGGCGAGTACTGATAAAACCAGACGCCTCTCAGCCTGTGCCCTATCCAGTGACTACCAGTCGGGAGATGCTATCATTAATAATAAAGGGTATAAGGCAAATAAGTGACGCTGATATTCTATTGCTAGAAGGTACTAGAACTGGTGATCCGATATATCCTGTATACCAGACTCTTGGTTATAATTTCCCAAGGGTTCTGATGCTTGATGTTAATGACTGTATCTGGGTTGAAGTTGATAATCCACTATCCAAACCGTTAGCAGTACCCACCTTTTGGGTACCCAATGTCGTTTTATCCAGTGATTATCTAATAAGTGTATCCCCTTTAAAGATAATTGATAACGTGGGACATCTGGCAATAACAAATTTATTATCTCTTTTGCCAAGCAGTAAATACGGTGATAAATCTCAGGGTGGTTGGGAGGAGTTTAATAACTTGGGTATCGAGAATGTACTTACCGACCTTTATTTTACTCTCCCATTCGACATGGGTATTATAGAAGCCCGCCATAAATTTTCCAGTCAGCAGGATTCAAATAGTGTTGAAATCAAGGAATGTGGGCAAGTATTTATAGGTGAGCCATATCAGGTTGACCTTGAAACTTCTAAGTCTCTGGGTATCAAGACAGGTTATCTGGATCTGATAAAGGAAGCTGAGGCAGAATTAGAGGTATGATAGGTAAAACAAATTATTTTCCAGCTAGTATTTTACAAAAAAGTAAGAATATTTACCGCTAAAATCTGACCAGGTGACTTCCATGTTTTCAACTTTGGCTCTGGGAGGTCCGTTCTTTAGTGCTTCTAGAAATACCAGCAGTTCTGGCTTTTTCCCTTCTGCCAGAACCTCTACTGTTCTACCGTCATGCAGGTTACGCACGTAGCCTACTATACCCAATTTATTAGCAATTTGGTAGGTAAAATCGCGGAAAAAGACACCCTGAACTCGACCGGCAACTATTGCCTGTAGTGAAAATAGATTGGACATCCCCAATTCCCATTCTTCAGTAAGGTTAACCTTATTCTTCTGGTTCTTTCTTTTTCTTTTTAATTACCTCAACAGTAACCGGTGGTGGGAGGATCTCAGAGATGGTTGTTTTTTTAGCACTCTTTTTTTGTTTTTTTGGTTCGTGGTGTCTATAATCTCGCCTTCCCATGGTGCACCTCAGCTAATAATTGGTGGGTAAAGTTTAACAAAGGGGATTTGTTGTGTAAAGTCATTCTACTTGTTCTAGCGCTGAGCGGGCGGCTGCAGCTTCAGCTGTTTTTTTACTTCTACCACAGCCAATCCCTAGTATTTTACTGTCAATGGAGACTTCCGCGGTAAACACTGGCTCATGGGATGATCCACTAACATGTGTTATTCGATAGATAGGCGTTTTTTGCTGCTTGGATTGGGTAATTTGCTGCAATCTTGATTTATAATCTATATCTACCCCTTTTTTATCGATTTCCTTCAGATATTCATCAAATAAGCAAAGAACCATTTCTGTTGTACTACTGAAACCATTATCGAGAAATACAGCACCAATAATTGCTTCTAATGCTCTGGATAGATTGGTAGGTTTATTGCGGCCACCGCTAGCCTCTTCACCCCTGCCAAGGTAGAGATAGCGATTAAGCTCTTTATTCTTGGCTATTTGATATAGGGTAGAACGGCAAACAAGAGCAGCCCGCAATCTCGTCAATTCACCTTCACTGGTGTTGGGTAGAAGCTTAAAGAGTCTTTCGGCGATGATCATACCCAAAATCGCATCACCTAAAAATTCAAGCCTTTCGTTATGGACTGGTGCAGTTTTGGGATTTTCATTTGTATAAGAGCTATGGATAAGCGCTTGTTTTAGTAGGGATTCATCTCTGAAATTGATATTTAGCAAATTCTGTAGTGTGATTAAATTAGTCAACTCAGAACTACCTTTCCAAACAAATCTAACAATAGACGTTTGGTTAATTGCTGTCAAATAATAATCTGGTTGTTGGTAGCAAGTTAAATTGATATAATGCTACCACTCTAATAAAATCGAAAAATATAGGATAGAGATGACTGGGTGAATGAGCTCCGAAAATAAATTCAATCTGTGGGGATGGTTTCTGTTTCTTGTATGTGCTGTTCTTTTCGTAACCGCAGCGGCTAGAAGCGGTGATATTCTTTACCTTATTGGTAGCGTTATTTTCTTTGTGGCTTGCTTGGTATTCGTTATCCCTATTTTACTAGAAAGAATTGGTAGAGGAGACAACTAATTTGTTTAAATATGCAGACCGATTACGACACACTCAATTGTTGCTGGGAGGTTGTCTGCATGATACTTGCTAGAGCTACTTGATTAATATCCTCCCCTTTTTTCTGGCGGGTAGCTTCTCTGCCAAAGATAAACGTACTTAGTACGTGATGATAAAAATGGCCACCTCAACCGAAGCAGGACGTTTTTAATAATAAGCAATAAATTCATCGCAATTTTCACCCCTTTTATTTTTGATATTATTGTAGCTTCCTCAGATAGTATGTAAATAGTAAAATAGTAATCCTTTATAGCAGACGGTCGTTATATGATTTGGAACTAGTCTGTATTGCTTAGGTTTTACGGTGATGCTATAATCCAAGCTGCGTTGGGGAATCGTCTAGTGGTAGGACAGCGGACTCTGGATCCGTCAACGAAGGTTCGAATCCTTCTTCCCCAGCCAACTTCAGATTGTATATTTGCCCCGTAAACTCGTACTACCTCTCGCAGATATTACTGTGGTGAAACTGTTACGGAACGTGATAGAATAGCTTTGTATCGGAGTTCATCTGTGCAGAAAACGAGATTTGAGGCTCTGGTTGTGAAGGCAGTAAAGGAATTGCCTTCAGAGTTTCAAGATCGATTGGAAAATGTTGATATTGTAGTAGAGAATTATCCGACATCAGGTAATCTTGATTCTAGAAGGGTGGGGGAAAAAGGGAATCTGCTGGGACTTTATGAAGGTGTACCCCAAGCTAAACGTGGTAGGCATTACGGATTGGTAGTACCCGATAAAATCACGATATTCCAGAAACCAATTGAAGCTATCGCCTATACAGATGCAGCTATTGAAAGAGAGATCAAGAAGGTAGTTCGTCATGAGATAGCTCATCATTTTGGTAGTAGCGAGGAAACATTGCGGAAGCTAGAATCAGATTAGTTGGAAATTTTTATATAAACAGAAATAGTGATAATCTAATAATTTAGTTCACCTCCAGCGATTCTATTGAGAAGAGATTATTGATAATACTTCTTTACTACATAGCAGTGAAGTTATTAAACTTTTACCCTAGAATATAAGTTGTAGTAATAAAGGTTTTTTCTTACAGCTGATTTGTGATCTTCTTAACCAACTGATAAAATAATCGGATGTGGCGCATTCGTCTAGCGGCCTAGGACACCGCCCTCTCAAGGCGGAGATCACCGGTTCGAATCCGGTATGCGCTACCATGACAGGAAAATCCC
>CP070729.1:757410-760009 GCA_020351185.1 Dehalococcoidia bacterium
ATCTCCCACTAATTATACATCTCCCTTCTCTCAGCGTGCCATCTCCAAAACAGGAGGTGGTTTCTGTTTGTTAATGACCTTATAAGCAATCAATCTAATCCATCGAGAGTAAGAATTGGAGGTGTAAAAAGCGAATAGATGAACGAACAGATGGACGAACCAAGATGGAAACTATATCAGCACATCGCCAACCGGTATAAATACTTGGCATTCTATGAAGATCCAGAGGATTTGTATCAGGATATTATCGTAGCCCTAGAGAGGTGGGATAAGAAGGAAAACTATCAGGCTAGTGATTCAAGGATTTACTATGAAGCCCGCCACGTAATCCAGCGTTATACCAGGAAACACGAAAAAGAAAAAAATGTTACGCAATACGACACCACCAAAGATGATGAACCGGACGATGATGGCAAACTCCGCCTAAGGATGGATGAGCTTGTTGCCGATAAGGAATCCCCGGACCTAGATGCGTGGTTAGAAGCGAAAGACGTATTAAAACAATTAGAACCACCAATGCGACTGCTAGAAATAGCACAGAAGCGTGTAGAAGGTCATAAACTCAGCGCAGCAGATGAAATGTATCTAATAAGATGGCGCGATAAACTCAAAAATAAATACGAAGAGCTTACTCAAGATTAAATGTTACTTTTTTGCGATTCTAAGTGTATACATATACATATGAGGGAGGTATAAAAATGGATAAACTTAGCAAAAAACAGGTCGGTGAATATCTCCTGCAGATGTTCGACTTATCAACTCGTATGGATTCATCAATAATTAAAAACTTGATGAACTTCTCTCATGGTATCAATGAACCCATCGATGCGGTTGTGGAGTGTTGCTTAGCAGATTACTTCGCAAAAAAGGCCGCCGAATCTGAATATTGGGATACGCCAGTAAGCCCATCTCCGGCCTTCCAATGGAAAGTCAACGATGATGGTGGTAAAGAACTTATTCGCGGCGAAGAGTTGATGAATGTATTACGACTGCATTACCACGCTGAAATCGAACGGGAGAATAAACAGGAATATTACAACGAACTTCAAGGGGCACGAACGCAGGAAAAACTACAATCCCAACAGGTGATAAACGATAGATTCAAAAAGTAATTGACAAAAAGTATTGACGAATAATGAATAAATAGGAGTATAGAATGACAGACGGAAAGATAGAAGAAACTTTTAAAGACAAATACATTACCTGTAAAGAGTGTAGTGATGAATTCGTATTTTCAGCAGGCGAACAGAGGTTCTTCAAAGAGAAGGGGCTAACCGACGCGCTTAGATGTAAGAGTTGTATTCGCATTCGGAAATTGAATATCAGGTAATTCAAAGGAGACAGACAGATAATGGCAAATAGGAAAGAAAATGGCTTCAGGCAAATCGATAACGAGTTATGGTTAGCCGTGATAAAAGCAGACATTACCAGGTCATGTTATAAAGTTCTGCTAACGGTAATTCACTACACACTTGGTTACAATCAGCGAACAGAAGCCGAAATCAGTATTAGTGAATTTGAAAATAAAACCGATCTATCAAGACCTGCAATAAAAGAAGCCCTACGTATACTCATAGATAAAAATATTATCGGGATACAGCAAAAATACACCAATAGAACGGGCAATATTTACACCATTAACACAGACCATGAATCATGGGTTAGAGGTAAAGCAAGCTTACCCTCTAGAGTACAAGTAAACTTACCCTCTAATGATGATAAAACTTACCCTCCAGGTGTTGAAAACTTACCCTCTAGAGGTAAAGTTCCCACGAGTAAAACGACATACATAAAGAAAAAAGAAAGAAAACTTTCAAATAAAACTAATACTTCATCATCCGATGAAGAAAATTCCTTCCTTGAGAGTACAGAGGTTGAAACTGATGGATGGCCTGCTTGTTCTATAAGCAGAAAACCACCATCGGAAGATAACCATCTCCGATTTACAGAAGAAGGTACTCCGATATGCGATAACTGTGCTTCTTTAATGAACGTAATACCACCCGGAAGCCCCTTCGATACCTTCTGGAAAGCGTATCCCCGCAAGGTTGCTAAGCAAAGTGCTCTCAGGGCTTTCGAGAAGGCGATGAAGATCACAGACCTTGATACTATCCTCCAAGCAATAGAAGCTCAATCTAAATCCAGCGACCGGCTCCAGGAAAATGGCAAGTTCATCCCGTATCCGGATAAATGGCTTCGAGGGCATCGCTGGGAGGATGAAGTTCAAGCCCCAAGAAGGAGTATTGAAGATTGGTAATACCCGGCGAAAGGATTAAATGACTGTAGTTAAAAGAAACCTGAATCAAACGATACCCGGCCTAGCAATCCTTTTACCACGATATATTGTAAATATATGTATAAGTGGTAGAATGATGACATGTTTTATTGGCAATGTGTCAAACTTGCATTCAAACATTCAATTGGTATCGCAGACTCAGCTACAGCAATCATTATTGCAGTACTCATTGGACTATCAAGAGTTTTAGGTGGGACAAAGTGAATGAATTAGATTTGTGGTGGCTTATATTGGCTGCATGTGGAATTGTTTTCCTGGTCCGTTTGATACTTGCTCCATACTGGATTTACAAAGAAAAGTGCT
>CP070729.1:760109-766866 GCA_020351185.1 Dehalococcoidia bacterium
GTAGTCAATCTGGTATTGGGTTGATTAACCTATGCATATCACTCAATATGAAGGGGTACGGTATTCTCACTTTTGATCGAAGACAATGCGGCGAATCAAAATCTGCAAAAACAAGTGAGAGGGCATGTCTTGATCGAGATCTAGCTGGTGCTATCAGATTTATAAAAAGGAAAGTGGGCTCTCAAAGGAACATATATGTTTGGGGAACGTCAATTGGTGCGGTAGCGGCTTTATCCTGTGCTGCGAAAGTAGATGACATTAAAGCTATTATTGCTGATAGCTGTTTCGCAGATATCTCGGAGATGATTACTAGACAATTAATTAGAACGTTTCCAGCTTTCATTATATTCAAACCCGGATCGATATTTATGGGTAGACAATTTTTTGGTATGGGAACAAACCGCCTGATATATAATGTAGAACATATTTCATGCCCTATCCTTTTTATCAATGGCGCCGAAGATCCTACGATTCCCAAGGAAGATGCATATAGATTATTTGCAGCCTCACGAAATCCTGCTTCTCAAATATGGATAGTAAACGATGCTGATCATAGTAAATCCTATCTAACTAATCCAGAAGTATATATGGATAAGATAGTATCATTCTTAAAATTAGTGAAGAAAAAACAAAATTAATATTTAGACAGTAACAAAAATGTTAGGGCTTGTAATATCTTTTGAATATACTAAGAAGCAAGCAATCTGTATATCATATCAACAATCACGGTTGACATTCCAAGGCATCTTTGCCCCAAGCCTCGTCCACTCAATGGATTATAGTACTCGTAAATACCATTATTCAAATACAGTTTTATCCATTTATTTAATATTTCCTCGGCTTCCTGTTTAAACCCGTGTTTTAATAAACCTTCCATAACTAACCAAGTCGTACTTGGCCACATCGGACCTCTCCAAAGAGACCGAGATTCGTTTGGGGAAAAGGTTTCCTCAGACTTAGCAACTGAAGGTACAGGATATGCTAGGGCAAATCTTTCAGGACTTTTGATTTTTGAAACCAATTTTAACTGAATTTTCTTTGGTAAATCATCAAGTAATAACGGAAGTAATGTCTGTACCGTTTCGGTAAATAACTTTTTTTCTTCACTATCTTTATGGAAGAATGATATAAACTGCTGTTTATCCCTCTGCCAGCATTTCTGGATAATGGCAGCCTGGTATTTTTTACTCTTTTGGTGACATATCTCGGACAGAACAGAGTCAAACTTATGTGCTAGTGAAGCTAGAACTCCCCAACTGTCAGCATAAACGCTGCAAACGCCAACATCCTCCACGTTGAACGACTCACTATGTAGCATCGCCTGTTCATTCCAGTCGAGATTCCGATAATCACGCACTATTTTGAAGAACCTGGAATATACTTGATACCAAGGAGGATTGGTTAAGCCAAGGGCTAGATCATAAGTTGGGCTAGCATCTAGACCAGATTCCCAAGGGTGAATTATTGAAACAAGACCATCACCATCATGATCTCTACTTTCCCACCATTCCATATAATTAACGATCTTCGGTACAAATTCCTTAAGAAGTAATTTATCGTGAGATGCATTCCAGAGGGCTCTAATAGAATAAGATAGCATAGGCATTTGAGTAAACGGTGCATACTCTCGGTGCTGATAATTTAGTAAGAATTTTCTTATTATCTGTAAACAAATATTGCTTTTCCAGAAGATAATCATAGGAATGAAACCGTTTGATTGCTGGAATCGAAGTAATGAACGAAATTCGGCAATTGCGTTTTCTGGGTGGCGATAACTCCAAGTAATCATGTGCCAACCAGAATCCCATAGCCATTGCGAAGCACTGTATTTGGTTAATGAGGGGCGATAAAAATGATAAGGTATGCCCCACCTATTCCCTGTTACCTCATTCTTCTTCAAACAACAATAACAGGCTTCAATTAATTCTGAAATATCTTTATCCAATTATATACTTCTACTTCTATTTAACTGCTGCTAATACTTCGAATACTCTCATTTCTTTGCCTGGTAAATAGCGCGCCACCAATTAAACCAGCATCATCTCCTAGTCCAGAGGTTACAATGCGAACTTTTTGTGCAGGTAATTTAAAAGCCAATTTCAATACCTGTTGCTTTACCGGCTTAAACAATAAATCACCTATCTTACTAACGCTACCACCAATAATAATAATTTCAGGATTAAGAATATTGATCACATTAGCCATACCAATTCCAAGATAGGTGGCTGCTTTAGAAATAATTCTTCGGGCTAGCTCATCGCCATTTTGAGCAGCTATTGAAACCTCCTTAGCAGTTATCGAATCTACCTGACCCCCAACCATTTCAACTAGCGATGTTACTTTACCTTTTTTCACTGAACTAATTGCTTCTTTGGCTATAGCCGTTCCAGAAGCCAATGTTTCAAGGCATCCTCTATTCCTGCAGTAACACAATGGGCCATTTGTTTTTACGGTCATATGACCGATTTCACCAGCACTCCCAGAAGAACCTAGGTATAGATGTCCACCAATGATGATGCCCCCACCGATACCAGTACTCACAGTAACATAAATAACGTTGCTATATTTCTTCCCAGCTCCGAAAGTATATTCACCCAAAACAGCAGCGCTCGCATCATTTATTAGGTATGTTTTTATACCGAAATGATGATCGATTTTGTAACGCAAAGGAACGTTATACCAGCCAGGTAAATTGGGAGATACAGTAACAATTCCTTCATTCATATCTATTATTCCTGCCGAAGCAATACATATACCTTCGATCCGAGCTAAGTCCAATTCTACTTTTTCAATAAGATCTTCAATAGAGGCGATCAATCTAGTAATTACACTGTTGACGCCTTCATGAGCCAAGGTAGGACGGTTATCTCTAGCTATTATTCTATGATTTATTAATATAGCAGAGGATATTTTGGTACCACCTAAATCAACAACTAATTGTGTTTTTTTCATGGCTACCCTATTCGAATGGGACAAAAAATCTGTTTCATGATTCTGTCAATCAATAGCCATCGATGAAGTCCGACATTTTATATCTTGGGTATAAAACTAGACATCATACAAACCAATCAAAAGCAATAATTCCGATCGTTATTACGAAGAAACCTGAGAGAAAAACAAGTATCAGAATATCTTTAATATCTTTCGCCATAATCTTTTCTAAATCATATACAGCTATGTATAATAATTTACTGCAATCTTCAATGCAAATTGGTGATCGCATGGTAGCGCATACCAGATTAGCCCAGAGCTATTCCTAACTATTATTTTACGTTCAAATTAGTATTGTTCAGTAAGTCAGCAAGATTTTAATTCATATCTAAAATATCAAACGGTAATATTGCCTGTCGTTTACTCCAAAAGCAAATTAATAGCGAAAACAACCGTAATCTTATAGTAAGTTTTATACGAGAAATGAGTCTGTAGTTCTTTTGATATTTTCAAATCACTTTACTATCAGCTGCAAGTTAGATTGACAGAGGAGTTACCTATTTATATACTAGTATAACTAATCATCCTAGGTATGTATAGATGAAGAGGATTGTATTAATAGCCTTAGTTTTTATTTTATCTTTTTCTTTAGCTTGTAATTTTTTTCAACAAACATCGGAGGAAACGCCACCACCCACGACTAGTATCTCTCCTACAGATTTAACAAATATGACTACAATACCTCCTGTTACTACTTCAATACCTTCTATTTCAAGCCCTTTCGCCACACAAACAACGGCTCAACCACCCGTTAATACTACAACACCATCTTCTTCTACTGTGGTAACTACTCCTCCTTTAACCACTGCTATAACTACAACGACGCCTCTGCCGATAACTACACCAACATCATCGCCTACGCCATCACCAATTCCTACTCCTACTCCTACTCCCACGCCAACACCAATTCCTACTCCTACCCCCACTCCCACTCCCACGCCTACACTTACACCAGTACCACCTCCTCCACCTCCACCACCACCTGTGACAGTTCCTGTACCAACACCTCCACCAATTACTACAACCACACCACCTCCACCTACTGCTCCAACGCCTACTCCTCCCCCAGTAACAACTCCTCCACCTCCTACTCCACCACCACCAGCCTCTACAACTACACCTACACCCACGCCGATAACCGTGCTTCCCACTACTACGATAACACCACCGCCGACGCCTACTTCTCCTACCGTCCTGTATTTGCAGATTATCTCAATTACTTCACCCGTAAATCGGGGTGCGACTGCTACACTTTTGGCACATACCGTTCCATTTGCGCAGTGTAATATCACTATTTATTATGGATGGGGTTCAAGTTTCGCTTTAGGGGTTGCTGATGCTAACGGGTATGTTGCTTGGTCTTGGACAGTCACGACAAATATAAGTCCTGGGTCTTACCTAGTTGCGGTAGGTGCAAGTTCTGGTGGCCTCAATGGTTCTCAAACTATCACTTATATTGTGCAGTAGAATTTACTGAAATAACATTGAATTGTTGATTCTACTTATTCCTTCTGATCATATAGAATAGGACTATTAGAAAGATTAATATACCAATGAGTATCCAGCTCCACCAATCCATAATTCACCTCTGTGGTATATATCTTAATATCTCGAACTACCAGAATTCAACCTCACTTATCTTATCTTGAAGTTACTATTTTTAGTATTTTATACCCCCAAATACCTTAATCTTACGCCCAATTAGATAGTAGAAATACCCTATCGGTTTTTTGAGTAAATCTGGAATTAACTTAAAGGCTGAAGGTCTTGATAATTGTATTCTTCGGTTATTGAAGAGTCACTATTTGATAATCCCCGGCTTCTTAGCATACGTGATACCGTGTGTGCTTTCAGCTTTTTATCATCATAAGGAATCATTATAGAAATAAGTGTATCCTTACTGGTGTTATTATCTAACCAAACACTTTCATCTTCCTTTGTTAAAATAACTGGCATTCTCTTTCTGGTATTATGAATCTTCTCAAGTAGTGAATTAGCCCTCGTAGTTACAATCGAGAATGTCTCGGTGTTCTTTCCGTCCAATTGATTGGTCCAGCTATCCCATATTCCAGCCAAAGCAAAGGGTTTCTCATCTCTTAGCCGTACATAGTAGGGATACGTCTTTTTGTTTTCATGCCTCCATTCATAGAAACCGTCTACTAAAACCAAGCATCTCTTCGACAATATCGAATGCTTAAATGATGGTTTCTCGAATACTGTTTCTGCCCTTGCATTGAGAGTTTTTGTCCTAATTTTGGAAGCAGTTAAACTATTCTTTACCCAAGATGGTACTAGCCCCCATTGAAAGAAACTGATTACCGTTGGTTCTTCATTGGATATTACCGGTATGAAAGGAAAGGTGAAAGCAGAGGCTACATAGATAGCCTTATACTTTTCAGGAAATACAAACTTGGCTTTAAAGTTTAATTCGATATCAGGGACCTTGGGAGTAATTGAAACGTAATAGCACATTAATCTGGTTAATAGTGTAACTCACCAAAGTGTGAAAAAGAAGTTGAATATCCCTATTAGGTTTCTAACGATGATTATTGAAACCTATAGTTTTCCGTAGGGAGCGAGGATTCACTCTTCTCGTTATTGTTCATGAACAATAACAGCATTACTATAGTTCTAGGAATATTTTCAGCCTGACAGCTGACGACTCAATTCGTTTTATAGTACAAGCAAGTAATATGGAAAGGAATCCTATCGTGAAAACAAAGATAGCCCAAAAACAAACAAAAATTAATAAGAACGGTGTACCAATAATAGATGAATTGCTGAAGCGACTGGTAGATAAAGGTGCTTCCGATTTACACCTAATGGTTCAGAGCCGACCAATTCTTCGTATCAATGGGTTGCTCGTACCCCAAGAGGATATGCCTATTTTAAATCCAGATGATATAGAAGAAATAATTAATCAGGCAATAACTAAGGATCAAAGAGATGCCTTCAATCATGAACATGAACTGGATGCTGCATGCAGTATTTCAGGGGTGGGTAGATTTAGATTAAACGCTTTAAAACAAAGAGGTAGTACCAGCCTAGCCTTCAGACTTGTACCTTACAATATACCAACCATTGTTGATTTGGGACTTCCCCAGATATGCGCTGAGTTGATTCAAAAGACAAGGGGTCTTATTTTAGTCACTGGCCCTTCAGGTAGCGGTAAGTCAACCACCCTGGCAGCTATGATAAATTATCTAAACGAGTCCGAACAACGCAATGTAATAACAATTGAGGAACCTATCGAGTACCTATTTAAAAACAACAAGTGCATTATACACCAACGCGAAATTGGCAGTGATACTTCTTCTTTCTCGAAAGCATTGAAGCATTCCCTGCGCCATGATCCAGATGTAATTGTGATAGGTGAATTACGAGATTTAGCTACCATCAGTACAGCAATGAGTGCAGCAGAAACAGGGCATCTAGTTCTCGGTACTTTACATACTTACGATGCAGCTCAATCAATCGATCGAATTATTGACGTATTTCCACCGGCCCAACAAAGGCAAGTTAGGTTACAATTATCTCAAGTTTTAGAAGCAGTCTTATCCCAATCTTTGCTACCTTGTATTAATGGAGGACGTATAGCTGCATTTGAAATTATGCTAGCCAATAGTGTGATTAAAAGATTAATCCGCGATGAGAAAATTTGGGAAATAACTCCAAATATCGAGATGGGTGTTAGAGAAGGTTCTCAAAGCTTAAACCAAGCATTGGCTGATCTAGTCCAAAAAGAATTAGTAAACAAAGAAGATGC
>CP070729.1:766966-790604 GCA_020351185.1 Dehalococcoidia bacterium
CTGGCTATTTCCTGTCCTACCCGGCCATAACCGCAGATAATGAAATGGTCTTTAAGTTTTGTAATCTTGTTTTTCATTTGTCGCCTCCATAGATTCGTGCCGAATTCTCCCTCTACAACATAGGCTACAATGGCAGTTAGTGCGTAAAGGGCGCCGCCAACACCACCGATGATTAAGAAACTGCTGAATATACGCCCAGTGTCACTCAGGGGGTGTACCTCATCGTAACCGACTGTGGTTATGGTTATTATTGTCATAAAGAGGGAATCAAGAAAAGACCAATCCTCAATCAGCAGATAACCTACTGTGCCTATTATAATAGTAATAACTAGAGCAATTACACCCCATAACAACCTTCTCGATGGACTCATTATCAGCCTATATTCATTTTATTTTATAGTTTTTTATTCTAGCATATTATTGCCATAAGGGGGGTAGTGTGGTAATATCTTGGTTTGAATTACAGGAGTATATTCCATTAATGGAGGTGATTAATTGCCCAAAATATATTTAATTGATGTTACCAACCGTGATGGTGTACAAACGGCAAAACTTGGACTCTCCAAGCTGGAAAAAACAATGGTAAATATCTATTTAGACGAAATGGGAATCTTCCAATCTGAATTTGGTTTTCCTACGACTAGGCATGAAACGAACTACCTTCAAGCCAATGTAGAGCTAGCAGAAATTGGGGTTATTAAAAACCTACACTTGGAAGGTTGGATAAGAGCCATAATCGGCGATGTGGAAATGGCTTTCAGTTTGGTGCCCAAAATAAAGCACCTAAATTTATCGATTTCTACTTCGGAACAGATGATTCAAGGTAAATTTCAGGGAAGGAAGACAAGGGACGATATTATTAATGAAATGACTCGCGCGGTAGACGCTGCTTGGGATCACGGTGCTGAGACGGTTGGTGTGAATGCCGAGGATGCTTCACGAACTGACCTTGACTACCTCCTCAAATTCGGGTTAGCAGCCAAAGAGCATGGTGCTACCCGATTACGCTATTGTGATACCTTGGGTTATGATAATCCATTCTCGATTTATGATACAGCGAAAGCATTAGCGGAAGGGGCAAAAATACCCATTGAGTTACACTGCCATGGAGACCTAGGTATGGCGGTGGCGACCTCACTTGCTGGGGCCAAGGGAGCCATTGATGGTGGTCAAGATGCTTATATTAATGTAACTGTTAATGGTATCGGTGAGAGGGCGGGTAATGCTGACCTAGTAGCTACTATTCTGGCTATTACCAAATCTAAGGGATTCGCTGATAAGTATGAACTGGGTGGTTCTATTGATTTAACTAAAGCATGGAAGATAGCCAAATATGCGAGCTATTCATTTGATGTCCCGATACCGATAAACCAACCAGGTGTGGGTGCCAATGCCTTCGCCCACGAATCCGGTATTCATGCTGATGGCGTATTAAAGGACCCAGAGAACTATGAACTTTACGGTTTTGAAGAACTGGGGCGGGGTGAACCGGAATTGGTAGATACCGGTCGTCAAATAAGTGCTGGTGAATACAGCGGTGTCTCTGGCTTTAGTCATATAATGGGAGAGATGGCGGTTACCTTTGCGAGCAAGGAAGATGCCCAGAAGATTCTTGAGCTAGTGAGATATGCCAACGTGCAGGCGCATAAACCATTGGTAGAGGAAGAGCTACTATTTATTGCTAAGTACCCAGAGATTGCCAGGAAACTACTAACGCTCGTTCCTTAAGTTAAGCAATATCTATCTAATGTGAAGTATGTCGGAGGGGGCTGCTGTCGCATACAGCAGCCCCTTTTTTTTACTTGGTGCGGTTGTTATAATAGCAATATGCAGATTTTTTAAATGAATAATCAAAACCTAAAAATGTATTTTAGAGCTATTGCTTTAGTAAATAGCCAGATTAAGAATAAACGGCCACCGGGTTTTAACTGGGATGAGGTGATTTCGTGTATTGAGGTCGATAACCGATACAATCAAGCTCTAGAAGGACTTGAAGAATACTCTCATATTATCGTTATATATTGGTTAAACCGGTCGGATAGCGATCAGATAGCTCTTAAGGTTCACCCAAGGGGTGATAAAGAGCTGCCTCTTGTAGGTCTTTTTGCCTCACGCTCCCCATATCGACCCAATCCAGTGGGACAAAAGGTTGTCAGGCTACTTCGGCGACAAGATAATAGATTATGGGTTAAGGGACTGGATGCCATCGATGCTACCCCTGTAATTGATATTAAACCCTACATCCCAGATTATGATTCGGTGGTGAATACCAGAGTGCCTGGATGGAATCAAGTACAATAAAAGGGTTGTTAAAGGACATATATCAAAGACTTGTCGATAATTATGGATTGCAGCTCTGGTGGCCAGCAAATGGACCTTTTGAGGTGATGGTCGGTGCTATTTTGACTCAATCTGTTGCATGGACCAATGCGGAAAAGGCCATCGCCAGTTTGAAAGCAGCCAAGGCACTGTCACCACAGCGGATAAGAAATATATCCGCTACCGAACTGGGGCGGATAATATACCCCTGTCGTTATTACAATTCTAAGAAGTTAAAACTCAAGGCGCTGACAGATTGGTTGGGAAGTCAGTATAATGATAACATTGATGCCCTTTCCTCAGTAGAACTTGGTACCTTACGCCAACAGCTCCTGACAGTGTATGGTATCGGTCCGGAGACGTCTGATACCATCCTTTTGTATGCCCTTAATAGGTCGACTTTTATCGTCGATACCTATACTCGACGCATCACCTATCGAGTTGGACTAACTCCTAAAAAAAATGAATATGATGCTTACCAGCGACTTTATATAAACAATCTGGAAGCCGATGTTGGACTCTTCAAGGAATACCATGCCTTATTAGTTAGACTGGCAAAGGATACCTGCCGTAAAAAACCTCTTTGCCGAGGGTGTTGCCTAAACGATATCTGCTACTTTTCCATGGAAGGTTTTTTTTAAATTACATATTAGGATATACATGATGGAAGTAGATCTGGAGAAGCTTGCTACCAAAACAGCTGAGCTTATTATGCATTCCAAAGGAATTATCGTCTTTAGTGGTGCCGGCATTAGTACTGAGTCTGGCATTCCCGATTTCCGCAGCCCTGGTGGTATCTGGGAAAGATTTTCTCCGGAGGATTTTACCTACCAGAGGTTTGTTGGTGATGCAACCGCCAGACGGAAACATTGGTGTCTGTTTAAAGAATTCGGCCTTAACGCTAAACCGAATCCGGCTCACCTAGCTATTGGTAAGCTTTCACATCTGTGCAGATTGGATTGTGTTATCACCCAGAACGTGGATAACCTTCACCAGAGAGGTGGTGTTCCCGACGAAAAAGTGCTTGAATTGCATGGTAATATGCAATGGTTTAGATGCTTGAACTGTCAGCGGCGCTTCCGTGCAGAGGGAATTATTAATAAACTGGGTGAAGGAGAAGATGTCCCTGACTGTGATATCTGCCATGGCATCCTTAAACCGGATGTTGTCTTTTTTGGCGAAGCGTTGCAGGAAAAGGTATTTCGGGAGGCGCTGGAACGTACCGAGCGGTGTGATCTTTGTATTGTAGTTGGCTCTACTCTGGTGATTTATCCAGCTGCTAGTATTCCTGAATATGCTCTGGCTGCTGGGGCTAAATTGGTTATTGTAAACCTTAGCCCTACTCCGTTGGACGACAGGGCTGAATTTATAGTCAATACCAAAGCCGGTGAATTTTTGCCAGATGTGGTGCAGCGGGTGAAGAATGGGCTGTATTAAGCTAGGACTCTGTTACTACTGTCTGAGCTACAATTTCAGCGATATCCATAGCCTTCATTGATAACTCGCACCCCTTGGCTTTAATGGCATCATCGAACATCTGTAAACAAAAAGGACAGCTAGTGGCTATTATCTTAGCGGTTGTTTTTAACGCTTGTTCAATGCGAATTTCACTTATTCGGCTACCGATATTCTCCTCAAGCCACATCCGCCCACCACCACCACCGCAGCAAAAGCTTCTTTTATTTCTCTCTCCCATCTCATTGACTTTTATGCCGGGTATACTATTTAGAATCTGCCTGGGCGGTTTATAGATGTCGTTGTACCTTCCTAAGTAACAGGGATCATGGTAAGTAATAGTGTTTTCGATGGGTGATGTTTTTAGCTGCTTTCCTCTTAACAAGTTTCCTATGAGCTGTGTATGGTGTAGGACTTCAAACTGTCCACCGAATCCGGGATATTCGTTTTTAAGAGTGTTGTAGCAATGTGGACAAGCCGTTATCACCTTTCTGATTCCATAGTTATTAAGTGTTTTTATGTTTTGCTCAACCTGCATTTGGAAAAGATACTCATTACCGAGTCGGCGGGCTGGATCACCACAACAACTCTCTTCTTTACCTAGGATACCGAAGCTAATACCTGCTTGATTAAGTATCGTACTCAGCGAACGGCTAATTTTTATACTTCTTT
The DNA here is from genome assembly GCA_020351185.1 of Dehalococcoidia bacterium. Lineage (GTDB taxonomy): Bacteria > Chloroflexota > Dehalococcoidia > Dehalococcoidales. Next base: position 771,413 of record CP070729.1, read on the forward strand.
CCTCCAGTGCTCCTGTGCAGCCTACCCAAAGTAGGAAGTCGATATCGCAATCCTCTAATACGGATTTTATCTCCAGCCCTTCAGTCCAGTCAGTTCGTGAGGCCATTGTACCTCGCCAGGGATGTCCTCTATCCTCAATACATCTTAAGGCTTGTTCAGCATTCTCTGGTAAAATTGCTTGTTCCATTACTAGGTTGCGCCTCAGGTCGATAATCTTGTCAATGTGCTCTATGAAGAGGGGACAAACATCATCGCAGGCACGACAGGTGGTACAGGCCCAAATCGTATCCTGTGTGATAACCTCGCCAGGCAGCATTTTTATTGGATTATCTGTCTTTTTTAGTAGACTGGGAGCCTCAATTAAAAAGTGTTTCTTTAAATCCTGAATAAGTGCTTTTGGGTTAAGTTGCTTCCCGCTAGCTGTTGCTGGACAAGCGTCTTGACATAGGCCGCAGACTACGCAGGAATAAAGGTCTAGTATTTGCTTCCAGGTGAGATCAGCTATTTTTGCACTACCAAATGTTTCAGCCGTTTCCAGATTGATTGAACGCAGAGTACCCTTGGGAAGAGGGGAACGGAAAAAGATATTGAACAGCGACGCTAACATATGTAGATATCTTGAATAGGTTATGAATACAAGGACGAAAAGTATGATCAACCAGTGTGTCCAGAAGAAAGAATTATGAGCTATCTGTATGGAATCTGGGCTGAGGTTGTTGAATAAATTGCTTAAAGTCGAACTTAATGGCGGCAGGGTAGCCCCTAGACTGAATGGAGGATGATTCAAGGCAATACCGGTGGCTATCTTGAAAAGGTGTGTCAATGGATGCAATAGTACAGTAATCAGGATAATCATTGCCTCTGCTGTTTGCTCTCCCTTTAGTCTGGGGGGCTTTATCACGTAACGGCGAATTATAGCCAATAAGGTAACAAAAATGACGATTGGTGAGATAATATCCATAATCCAACTGTAGTAAAAAAAGAAAGTAGAGTGTTCTAGGTTTTCTGAAAGACCAAAACCAGTGCCGATAATGATAAAAACTATATAAAAAATAACAAAAACAGAAAAACCCCAGGCAAGGATAACATGCCCTATTCCAGCTTTATCTTTAAGAGAAATTCCTTTTAGTTGGCACCATTGACCTAAAGTTATAACAATAGCTGACAATCCTCTACGGATTAGTCTTCTGAAAGTTTGCTCTTTTTGGCCTAAGAACATATAACGGATGAGTTTAGCTATCCTCAAGAGAAACATACCAGCAGCAAGAATTGTGAGAATCCAGAAGATGATATATCCAGAAATACCTAAATAGGTTGCTTCAAGTGGTGACACTTTTGCTTAACTCCTTAATTCTATTTGCCTAAATTTCTCTGTATCCAAGTTTTAGCATCTCTTATATCGCGGTCAAAAAGAAGGCGGTTTATTATAAGTTCTACTATTGATATTGATTTACTGAGTTCGGTTCGGGGCACAAAGAGCCTCTTAAACCATACCATTAGTGATATGATTATAAAGCCTATGGTGATTGGCAACCTTTCGTCTATTCCAAGGCCTTGACCTAGAAACCAACTCAAGAATGGTAAAGAAACTGAAGCAAGAAATACCCCAAAAGCTACTTGATGGATGGGTGCTAGTATATAGGAAACTGATAACATGATAAGTCCTAACCAGGGTGATAGCATAATAACAACTCCAAGGCTGGTAAGAATACCACGACCTCCTTTAAAGCGTAGAAATACAGGCCAATTATGGCCGATAATTGCAAAAATACCCACGCTTACTTGTTGGATAACTTCCATCCCAAAAAGTTGCGTTGCCCAGACCATTAGAGCACCTTTGCCGATGTCAAAAAACGCTACCAGAATAGCTAACCATTTTGAGACTACACGCAAGACGTTAGCAGCGCCGACTTTCCCTGTACCATGCTCTCGGATGTCAATGCCGTAGAACCATTTAGCTAGTAGAAGCGCAAAGGGTACTGAGCCTAGCAAATAGGCACTTATGCATAACAATATCAATTCAATGGTCATATGTCCTCCATATTATTTTATGGATTTTGCTCCAGTTTCTCGGCAAGTGCAATAAGTCTTTCAGCACATTCCTTTGGTACACCGGCATCACCTATCATCGTTTCGGTATTATCATCAATACCATGGTAATCACTACCACCAGTGGGTAAGAGATTGTATTGATCAGCCAGTAAGGTTAGAGCCTGTCGTTCATTTAGGTTATAACCATTGTAGTGTACTTCAACGCCCCTTAACCCGATTGGTTTGAGTAAACCAATAAGCTTTTCTGGTTCATGGATGGTAAGTGGGTGGGCAAGTACTGGCAGACCATCGGCTTCCTTAATAAGTTTTACTGCTTCTGATGGTGTTATCTTCTGCCGCTCAACGTAAGCTGGGCCACCTAATCCAATGTATTTATCGAAAGCTTCTTTGAATGAATTGATATATCCCTTATCCAGCATAACTTTGGCTAGGTGAGGTCGGCCGACTGTACTGCTGCCAGCAACCTCTTTAACTTGCTGCCAGCTTATATTAATATTCAGTTTATTCAATTTGGTAATCATTTCCCTGGCTCGTTCGATCCTGGAGTTGCGGGAAGCCCTTAGGGCATTTACAAACTTAAGGTTTTTATGGTTCATACAATACCCGAGTATATGCACTTCACTCCCAGGAGCGAAGGTACTGATTTCTACACCGGGTATCACCTTTAACTGTGGGAAGTTAGCAGCCGCCGTAAGCGCTAGTTGAATACCGTCGATGTTATCATGATCACAGATGGCAATTGTTCCCAAACCGAGCTGAGCAGCTTTCCTAACGATTTCTGAAGGACTGTGTCTACCGTCGGAGATAGTTGTATGTATATGTAGATCTGTTTTGCCGGTCACTACCCTACCTCTCGGCAGATTCTCTCGATGCCAGTTGCCAGACCAGTATCTTCGTCTACCGTAATGAGGATAGCATTAAAGACTACCCTACCTTTACCGACATTCAAGCGGTGGGGGATCATACTGAGGAAACGACTGAGAACAGCTTCGGTATCGTCGCCGATTATCGAATCGATCGGTCCGGTCATACCAATATCGGTAACATAGGCGGTGCCACTTGGCAGTATCTGAGCATCAATAGTGCCGATATGAGTATGTGTACCCATAACAGCACTAATGCGGCCGTCTAAGTAGCGCCCCAATGCTACTTTTTCCGAGGTAGCTTCAGCGTGAAAATCAAGAATTATAACCGCTGGCTCTGTACTTATGGCTAAAAATTTATCCATTATCCTAAAAGGGCACTCAAAGTTGCCGATAAAAGTTCTACCTATAAGGTTGACTACTACTAGCCGCCCCTCAATTGTAAGATAACCCCTACCGGGGACTCCAGGTGGGTAGTTTAACGGGCGCAGAATAGGCATTTTACTATCCAGGTGGGGTATGATTTCTTTATGTGCCCAGATATGGTTACCTGATGTTATGACGTCAACACCTGAACCGAATAATTCTTTAGCCGTGTTTGGTGTTAATCCTAGACCACCGGCGACGTTTTCTCCGTTTGCAATAACATAGTCAATCCCGTATTGCTTTTTTAGTCCAGGTAGAAGCTCTCTAACTGCTCGCCGACCAGGACTACCGATAATATCTCCAATAGTCAGAATTATCAACATTTAATTAACAGCAATCCAGCTAATCTAGTCTTTTATTATCGCTGTTTTAACCTCCTACTTAGCATAGTCTATAGCTCTCGTTTCTCTGATTACAGAAACTTTTATCTGTCCAGGGTATTCGAGGCTTTCTTCAATTCGTTTGACTATATCTCGAGCCAATCTCATAGAACCGAGATCGTCAATATCCTCCGGTTTAACCAGTATGCGGATCTCACGGCCGGCTTGAATGGCGTAGGATTTCTCGACACCTTTGAAGCTATCTGCTATCTCTTCTAATGCCTTCAACCGCTTTAGATAGCTCTCGAGAGACTCACGCCTAGCACCTGGCCTGGCGCTACTAATGGCATCCGCAGCTGAGATTATAAAACCCCAGATACTGACATCACTGGTTTCAAGATGATGTTCAGTTATACCGCGGACAACGTCCTTTGATTTATCCCATTGTTTTACCAAATCAGCACCGATGGTGGCATGGGTACCTTCAACTTCGTGGTCTACGGCTTTACCGATGTCATGTAGCAGACCAGCTCTTTTGGCCGTATTGATATTAGCTCCCAACTCGGCGGCGATCATACCTGCTAGATTAGCGACATCGACACTATGTGCCAGAACGTTCTGGCCATAGCTTGTACGGTATTTGAGGCGGCCGAGAAAGCGGATCAATTCTGGGTGCAGCCTATGTACACCGGCTTGGTAAGCTGCTTGCTCTCCAGCACTGTAGATGGTCGCCTCCACCACTTCCTTTGCCTTGGCCACCACTTCTTCAATGCGGGCTGGGTGAATACGACCGTCAAGGATCAACTTGTTCAGAGCCTGGAAGGCGATCTCTCGCCGCACTGGGTCGAAGCTTGAGAGCGTTACCGCTTCTGGTGTGTCATCAATGATGAGATCGACACCGGTAGCCTGTTCTAAAGCTCGGATGTTACGCCCTTCTCTACCGATGAGTCGTCCTTTCATTTCATCATTGGGTAGAGGTACAACACTAACGGTAGTTTCCGATACAACTTCAGAGGCATTACGCTGGATCACCTGTGACAGTATATCCCTTGCTCTATCCTCTGCTTCGGCTGTTATCTTAGTTTCCCATTCACGAAGGCGCCTAGATGCTTCTGCATTCATTTCGACCTCCATGTTGTCAAGAAGCTCCTGTTTCGCCTCATCGCTTGTCATACCGGATATAAGCTCCAGTTGTTTCAGTTGTTTCTCTTTCACCTCCGCTAGGTTGGCCCTGGTTGATTCTATCTCCTTTTCCTTGGTGGTTAGGTTACCCTTCTGAAGTTCCACCTCTTCAAGCTTACGCTCAAGCGAAAGTTCCTTCTGGTTGAGACGATTTTCCTGGCGCTGAATCTCAGCACGCCTTTCGCGGATTTCGTTATCGGCAACAGTCTTATTCTTGTCTGCCTCTAACTTGGCTTCATTTATCACTTCTTTAACCTCGATTTCAGCCTCGGCTACTATTTTACTGGCTTTTTTCTGAGCGATGCGGATCTGACGGTTAGCCATCATGCCCCTTGAGAGCAATAATGCCATACCGCCGAATATGACTCCGATGACAAAGCTGAAGAAGATGGCGAGTACATTATCTATTCCCATTTATCCCTCCTTTCTAATCTGTTTTTAAACATGGCTTGAGGTAATTTTTTAGTGTTAATCACGATGTTTGAGAGTCCTGCTTTTCCTGCCATAGGCGTTCGATTGTCCTCATTAACACATTGTAACCAAAGCCACGGCGCTTAAGATATTCACCCAGTCTACGACGGAAGAGCTGATAATCAGTTTTTTTCAAACTAAGGGCTTTTTTCTTAGCGGCATTATATGCATTATCTTTATCGCTGATATTGTTCGTTACTTGATCTATTATCTCAGTGGATATCCCCTTCTGTTTTAGCTCCATTTTGGTTAGCCATTGGCTACGTGGACTTAATGACTGTCTAGTATCCCTCCAGAATGCAGCAAAATCGATATCATTTAATAGACCTTGATCTTTCAGTTTGGTTAACACCCATTCTATAGCATCGGTATCGAAGCCGAGCTTGGTAAGGCGCTGTCTCATCTCATGTTCGCTACGGGGGCGATAGCATAAAAGGCGTGCAGCTGCACTATAGCATTGCTGCTGGTAATCTGCTTTTTTTATAGCTTCTATTTGTTTGGCGGATATTTCCTGTCCAACCTTGAGCTTTTCCTTCAGCGCTACATCCACCTCTAGGCTGAATGCACGTTTGCCATCTAGAGATACGTTAATTTTTTTGTTGCGCCCTTTGCTGAAGCTAAGGGCGGTAATCTTGTTCAACTATAGTGCCCTTTCAAATAAATAGAGCTGAGGTAGTTGCCCCAGCTCTGTAATACCTAATCGTTTTTTATATTGACTATTATTTTAATAAGTCAACTATTATCTGAAAAACTATAGGTGGTGACAGCTGAGGCTCTAACCTGTTCCTCAATCTGCTGAGCTAACTCAGGATTTGAGGTCAGATTTTTCTTGGCACTCTCTCTACCCTGCCCCAGGCGAATGTCACCATATGAGAAAAAAGCACCGGTCTTTTTAATAAGATCTAATGTGACACCGAGGTCGATGATATTACCCTCTCGACTTATACCAGAATCAAACATAATATCGAATTCAGCGCTTCTGAAAGGGGGTGCTACCTTGTTTTTTACCACCTTGGCTCTAACACGGCTACCGATTGCTGTGCTGCCCTGTTTGATGGTTTCTATACGTCTCAGGTCTACTCTTACCGAGCTATAGAATTTAAGTGCCCGACCACCGGGGGTAACCTCTGGATTGCCGAAAACGATACCCACTTTTTCCCTCAACTGATTCACAAATACTACCGCAGTTCCCGAACGGCTAATGGCAGCTGTGAGTTTCCTAAGTGCTTGTGACATCAGCCGAGCTTGTAGACCGACGTGAGAATCTCCCATTTCACCTTCTATTTCAGCTCTGGGCACCAGAGCGGCTACACTGTCGATTACAATAACATCTACAGCACCACTACGGACGAGTGCTTCGGCAATTTCAAGTGCCTCTTCGCCGGTATCTGGTTGCGAAATCAGGAGGTCATCAAGGTTAACGCCGCAGTTGGCGGCGTAGGTTGGGTCTAATGCATGCTCAACATCAATATAAGCGGCAATACCACCTCTTTTCTGAGCTTGGGAAATTATATGCTGACCCAGTGTAGTTTTACCTGAACCCTCAGGGCCAAAAATTTCCGTTATTCGCCCTCTTGGAATACCGCCCACACCTAGTGCAATATCCAGTGTCAATGAGCCACTGGGAATGGCTTCGACTTTAGGTCTTTCGGCGGCTTCACGGAGTTTCATAATGGCGCCCTTGCCGAACTGCTTCTCAATCTGGCCGACAGCCAACTCTAGTGCCTTCTCTTTCTCTGTGGTCATTCGCCTGATTTCATGATATCACAATGGAGGTGGTGGAGCAAGGGGGAATTAACGCATTCTTTGCTTACTTAAACGTCATTTACTTGAGAAGTAATAAACCTGATTCTAACTATTCTGGACTGTACTCTACCCCACTCTCCGGTGATTCCCATACTTCTACTGCCTCCAGCTTAACAGGTTTTTGTTTTAGCGCGGTTTTTAATTGATCGTACAAGGTAGAGGCTATATTTTCAGAGGAAGGATTAATCTCATCAAAAGGCGGTATATCATTGAGAGTAGTGTGGTCAAAATGTTCGAGCAAAATCTTCAGCTCTGCTTTCAATTGCGTAAAATCATAGGCCAAACCTATGTCGTTAAGCTGTAAAGTGGTGACCCTTGCCACAACACGGAAGCGGTGACCATGGAGTGCTTCGCACTTGCCTTTATAACCCCGTAGGGCGTGGGCGGCATCAAAGTTTTGTTCAACGGATATTTTATACATCTTTAACCTCGTCTATCCCAACCTAAGAACTCCTTGGACACCATGCTTTAGTTCCTTGAGCAGCTCTCCTGCCGACTTTCTATTTAATGGATGTACTAGGGTTGGGGCTATCTCAGCCAGCGGTACCAGTACAAAAGCCCTGTGCGTCAACCGGGGGTGAGGAATCCGGAGCTCTGGGGTATTAATAATCTCATCACCATAAAAAAGTATATCAATATCAATAGGGCGAGGGGAGTTCCGCTTTCCTGGCATACGACCTAATTTGCTCTCGATAGCCTTCGCTAATACCAGTAGGTCTGCTGCTTTAAGCATTGTTTTTACCTGACAGACCATGTTCAAAAAGCGTGGCTGTTCCCGAATACCCACCGGCTCGGTATCATATATTGAAGATTTTTCAGTGACCCGTAGTTTCTGGGAGAGGTAGTCAATCGCTTTTTCGATGTTTTCCTTGCGGTCTCCCATGTTAGAGCCGATACCGAGATACACCGTTACCAGTTCAATATTCACCTTTGGTTCTCCTTATTATGGCATCACTCATACGACTGACCAAAGCCATCTGCCTGACGTCGTGTACTCGTATTATATCGGCTCCGTTGGCGATGCCAATGGCTACCGTTGCCGCCGTCCCCTCTAGCCGCCTATCAGCCGGTAGGTCCAATACAAGCCCTATCATTGATTTACGGGAGGTACCCAATAGAATGGGTTTATTCAGAGATTTAAGCTCGGCTAACCGGCGGATGATTTCCAGATTCTGCTCCAACGTTTTGCCAAAGCCGATACCCGGATCAATTATTATGTTTCTGTTCTTTACCCCGGCTTTTTCAGCAATGTTTATGTTTCTTTTCAGATCGATGGTGACTTCTTTTATTATATCCTGCTGGCAGGATTGGCCACGCTGGTTACTTGTGATAATCAAGGGTACACCGGCTTCAGATGCGACTCCTATCAGTCGGTTGTCAAGTTTCATGCCCCAAACGTCGTTAATCATATTGGCACCGGCTTGCAGAGCACAAATTGCGACAGCTGATTTGCCCGTGTCTATGCTTATCGGTGCGTTAATCTCTGCTGTAAGTTTTTCTATAATCGGTACAACTCTACCAATTTCATCATCGGGAGATATCGGCTGAGAGCCGGGGCGGGTAGACTCACCACCGATATCTATTATGTCGGCTCCTTCAGCAATGAATTGTTTTGCCTGTTCAATGGCTTTATCAATATTGCTGCCGAATCCATCTCCTGAGAAAGAATCTCGACTCATATTTATGATACCCATTATATAGGTCCGTTCTCCCCAGCGAAACTCCGTATTTCCGCATTGAGTAGCGTCTAGATGGAGATTTTTGTGTGCCATTGGTTCTTCCATTATTTTTTAATCCATAAAGTTACTGTTTCATATTATATCGTTTATTTAACATAAAAAAAATATCTCTAAAACAACAATATTACAAAACGGCAGATCATTGATAAAGCCAATAGAAGAAGGGACAGACTTCAAATCCTGCCCCTGATTAAATTCCTATTGTCGGACTATTATTCTTGTCTTATTCCTTTTTAATTCTTTCTATTTCTTTCTCTATGGCTCTCTTCTCTCCGCCAACACTTGTTTTAAATACAAAAACCTGTAAAAAGTTAAGTAGGACAAATGCACCCCAAATACACAGTGGCCATAGAAACCACTTGCCTCCTGTCCAATCACCAGGCCCATAGGTTTGCCTCCCAGCATCGCCTGATAGAAACCAAATGATGATTAAAACAGTGTTCACTACCAAATAAGCTCCGAGATGGCGGAAAAAATCCCTTTTTGCTTTTACTCTCTTTTTTGCTTCTTCAAATATTTCCTCTTCTGATAGCTCCTGAGCCATGTAACATCCTCCTTTATTGTTTTGGGTATAAACCTACTAGCTGGTAATAGGCATTGTTAATACCTAAAAAGAAGTTGGATTAAGCCTACATCCTTTTCCTTTTGTTTTCTATTAAAATACTAAGACTTTGATTATGATATATCTTTTTTAATCTGTTCAAATTCCTCTTTTGTTATTACACCTTTGGCATAGCTTTCTTTAGCCAATTCCAGAGGTATTTCTTTTGAGGTTTGGTCATGACTAGTTCCGAATTCATCCTTTGATAAGGCTATTAGAATTAGTGGTATTAATCCTATAATAAACCAAGTAAGAAATGAAGCAATAGAACCAAGCAGGGCTATCCCCCAGTTCTTCCTTTGTACAGCATATATGCCAGCTATGATAGATGGAAGACTAAAAACCAATAAAACAGCAAAAACAATCCATAAGACAGTTAAAGCGGTCCAATCTACCCAGTAATGATCACTCCAAACGACAGCGATAGCTATACCGACTCCAATAACACCGAGAACATTAATAGATCCAATGATAATATTCATAACCCCGGCGATTATTGGCAGGGGTGTTTTGTTCATAAATGCCCTCCTTCGAGATAGGTTGAGCTCAATTTACTATTTAAAAGAGGCAATGTCAACACTTATAAACTAAAAAACCGAACCTAAACCTTGTTCTATGTGATAGAATATCCACAAGTTTTTGAGTTTGAAAAGCTAATAGAGGGCTTATGAAATTTGTATATACAATGGATATTAACTGTACGCGGGAAAAGGTATGGTATTGGCTTGGTACACCAGAAAGGGTAGTCATGTGGCAGACAAATATCTCAAAAACTGAGATACTGGAACAAACATCTAACTGGATAGGTACTACATTCCGTGAGACAATCGAGGAAAACGGAAAAGGTGTTGAGATGCAAGGCATTATTACTGATTACCAAGAAAACCGGTCATTAGCTATGCATATGCTTAGTAAATATAACGTGGTGGAGGTGAAATGGCAGATCAAGCCAATGGGAGGGTATACCCGTCTCAACCTTCGATCAAATATTAGATTTAAGTCTTTTTTAAAAATTTTAAGTATTATCTTTTGGCCAACTTTTAAGAGGCAAATTCAGAGACAATTAGATAGGGAATATGCGAAATTAAAGGAACTATGTGAGCAAAACTAAACAAATAGTGGAGATTGGATAAAAAAGCGAAAAAGCTAAGAATATGTAAGGTTAAAATTTTGCCCTAGATAATAAGTCGTATCTGCGCCCTGTAAAAAAGTCAATTCCTAATCTACTTTCCGAAAAAGGTAGGTTCAATCATGATACAATACGATAAATGAGTTACAATTACAATTGATTTGGAAGGTTTTTAGATTAATGTAGGAAAAAGTATGTATTACAAATATTGAGTTAAGTGATAGAATTGGATGGCTTCATAAAATAAAACCGCAATATGTATTAAAGTTTAACCTATCTGATAAGAGGTCAATACAAACAAGCTTTCATTTTGGGTGAAGATGATTTGGTGGCGTTAGAACAATAATATTCGAGCAGGCTGTTTTGAAAAATTTCAACAGTACCAAAGACTATAGGGGGAGTCGTGGATAAAAAGGATGTGATAGAAGTGTTAAACCAAGTGTATGATCCAGACTATATTGATCGCTCGGTACTGGACATGGGATTGGTAAGTGAGGATGATATTGCTTTCACCGAGAAGGAAATAAGGATTGAATACTCTCTGACCGCATCAATGTGTCCTTTCAGTGCCGCCTTAGGCTTGATGATGAAACACGCCTTGGAGGAAAAATTAGGAATGCCAGTTAAAGTGAGCCTTAAAGCAGGTCATTACCAACATGAAAAAGTTAATGAACTGTTGCAAGACGCCGAGCAGTCTGGGGATTTAATGAAGAAACTTGAAGAATTTGGCATACTCGAACGCTGCATACGTTTTAAGCAAGAGCCTTAGTTAGGGACATAGTTAAATTAAAAAACAAAATTCTGCCCTCTTTCCATTATGAATAACAGTTTCTCGCTCTTATACTTAACAATAATCTTTATATTTCAAGTGACTAATTAATTTGACGAACTGCCCGAACAGTATATAGGTAGATGCAAGCTAAAAAGGTTATACTTCCAGCAACGGCAAACATAATTGGAGCATAGATATCAACCAGCATTCCTGAGATCGCGAAGGAAAAGGGCATTACACCTACTGAAGCAAACATTAAAAGACTCATTATTCTGCCTATCATACGGGAAGGTGCTTCTGCTTGAAACCATGAAATAAGTAATATGTTAAAAATACCAACGCCTATTCCCATTGGGATAGAGAGCAATACTGCAGCTAAAACATTGGGAACAATGCCCAAAATACCTAAGCCGATACCTAGTGCAGCACCGATGAAAGCTAGTAAAAGTCCCCGTTTCTTGAATTTTACCACTCCAGCAATAATTGTTCCGATAACAGCACCACCACCAAAGGAAGAAAGAATAATTCCAAAAGCTGTAGCCCCACCAACAAATCGATTATCCGAGAGCCAGGCTAGGCCAACATCAATAGGTCCAGCAAAACAGAAGTCTATGACAGCTATAGCTATTATAAATGACCTGAATGCCGGTTTATTGTAAGCATATTTCAAGCCTTCTCTAACATCAGATATTATATTTTTTATTCGAATTGGCTTACTTGATATATGATATTCGTCAGCTGAAAATACTGCTTTACCTTTTGTGCTGGTCATCATTGAAAGCATAATAGCAGCTAGTACAAAAGATATAGAATCTATACCGAAAGCTAAATCCATACCGACTGCAGATATTAATAAGCCAGCTGGTGCTGAACCAATTAAAAAACTTAATTCATGTGTACCTCGTAGAATAGCATTACCCGCCTCCAGTTTATCCTTGTCTACAACTCTCGGGATAAGTGCATTGAACGCAGGGTGAAAAAAAGAGTCAGCAGTACCAAATGCTATTGATAGAATATATAAATGCCACAGTTCGACGACTTCAAATAAAACCATAAAAGCAATGATAGCAACCACAATTGCACGGATAATATTGGAAATAATCATAATCTTACGTGGTGAAATACGATCACTCAACGCTCCACCAAAAAGCATAAAAACAGCACGCGGTATTGCTCCTACCATTAGTACCGTCCCCAAGGCTAGACCGGAGCCTGTAATTTGGAGAGTGAGCCAACTTAAAGCGATAAAATGAAATTGATCTCCTAAAAGCGAGATACTCTCACCTATCCACAATAAACGGAAGTTTCGTTTAGATAAAGGACTGAGTAGAGGTACCTTCTTTATAAGTTTTGGGATAAATCCGCTCACTATTTTATTATCCTAAAATCTTTAATAACATTTGTACTTTTCAATAATATAAGATAATATAAGATAATATAAGATCAAATTTTTCCTATGAGCAAAAATAACAACCGATCTTAAACAGAATGGTTGTTAATATTAATAGCATAGTGATGGTTTATTAACTAAGTAATACTACTCTTAAAAATTGGTATTATCAAAAAAGTCCCAGAGAGATTTAGTTTACCCATTGATGAGATTCAGGTAGCAGATGCCATCTGTACCTCGTCTAAGGTTGTATTGACAACAAATTGACAGTTGTGTATTATAAATTGTGCCAATTCTGCTGAAATTAAGCGCCAGGTTTTTAGCTTTCCACTAATTGAATATCTATATTGGCTATCTCTTGGTGATTAGCAGATATATACAAAATCAAGGGGGGTTGATGACAATATGAGACCACCAGGACCATTGGAGATTGGGCTTATTCTGGTAATCATTCTGATTGTTTTCGGGGTTGGTAAACTACCACAAGTAGGTGCTGCTTTTGGTAAGGGAATACGTGCCTTTAAGAGAGGGCAGAGCGATGATGAAGAGGAAGAAGAGAAGCCCAAGAAGAAACCTAGAAGAAAGAAGAGAGCTGCCAAGAAAGTAACCAAAGCAAAAACCGAGGATAAAGCTGAGACAGAAACCGAGGCAAAAACCGAGGAGAAAGCATAAAACGACATTTCAATATTAATTTAGTATTTAGCTGCGAAGCTCATTTAGCTACGGTTTTTTGCTTATCTTCCTCTTGATGAGTAACTACAATATCCGCCGACTCAAAAGACTGTTTTAAGACGCCCTTCCTTTTACTAGGGGAAGGGAGTTTTTTAAAGAAATTTAAACTTGCAAGCTATGGGAATTGCTGTTTAGAATAGATATATACTAAATAAAAGGAGTGATGAAAATATGAGGCCACCAGGACCGTTGGAAATTATCCTTATATTAGTAATTATTTTCATCATCTTTGGTGCTGGCAAACTACCACAAATCTTTGAGTTTTTGGGTAAGGGATTTCGCACCTTGCGTAGAAGTGCGAAGGACGAAGATGATGAAGAACTTAAGGTAGTGAAAAAGGGTAGAAAAAAGAAAGCTGCCTAAGGTTATTTTACGTGCCTCTGGAGACTTTCCCTGGAAGATTCAGGGCAAGGTTACTCATATTAAATCCTTCAATATATCTTCGTGAGTAACTACTGTTTATCGTGGCGGGGGATGTGGTAACAAACAGGGATATTCTTAGCGCTTTCAAATAATGGTAAGGATGAAATGAATTTTTTTGATATAGGCTTCTTTGAAATTCTGGTTATTATTATAGTGATTCTACTGGTTGTAGGTCCGGAAAAGTTACCGGGTTATGCCCGTAATCTAGGTAGATTAATACGTAACTTTAGGAAAATAACTTCAAATCTTACTTCAGAACTGACAAAGGCTGTCGATCTGGAAGAGGAAGCCGCCGAAATTAAAAAAACAGCACAAGATATGAAGGAAACAGTCAGTACAGAAGCTGATGAGCTAAGGCAAGCACTAGATACAGAGGCTAGAGAGATAGCTATCACCATTGATAGTGAAACAAACGAAGCCAAAAAAACCCTGAAGGAAGGGGCGACAGACCTAAGTACTACAATTGATAAAGAAGCTAAAGAAATAAGCAAAACATTAAAGGAAGAAGCTAGAGAGACAGAAGAGAGTCTGAAAGAAGGTGTTAAGGAATTAAGTGATGCTATAGATAAGGAAGCCAAGGAAATAGCCGACACATTAAAGACTGAAGCAAAAGAGGCTGAGGAGAGTTTTAAAAAGAAACCCGTCAAATCAGACAGGGTATCATCAGGCGATACAAAAGGTGGCAAGCAAGCGGGAAAGACACCTAATGGGAATACACAAGACGAAAATGTAAAAAAACGCAGCCCAAAAGTAAATAAAGGGAGTGATTTAGATATAGACTCCGAGGAAACAATTTAAAGTGGCCGGAGAAACCAATATTTCAGAAAAAGCTGAAGCTAAGATGCCTATAATGCGGCATCTGAGGGAGATGCGGGATCGTGTTGCTAAATCTGTAATTGTTTTGGTTGTTACTACGGCTTTCAGCTTCATATTTGGTGAACAAATTCTCGAGATCTTAATTGCTCCAGCAGGTAATATCGACCTTCAGGCTATTGAACTCGTCGAAAATCTAGCTGTATATTTTAAAGTAGCCCTTGCTGGCGGTATCATTTTGGCTATGCCTTTCCTTGTTTATCAAATATTTGCTTTTATTGGACCGGCACTCACCAGTAAAGAAAGATCCTATGTTTATCGAATAGTACCAGTAGTAACAATAATGTTTCTTGGCGGGGTCCTGTTTGCTTATTTCATTGCCTTACCTCCAGCCCTGGGCTTCTTGCTTAATTGGATGTCTGATATAGCTGCTCCAGAGATACGAATAAGTGATTATGTTAATATTGTTACCCGCCTTATAATATCCGTCGGCTTTGTCTTTGAAACGCCTATAATAATAATGTTCCTTGCTCGAATGGGGCTCGTTTCACCTCAGTGGTTAGCTCGCCGCCGGAGAATCTGGTTAGTCTTGGCGTTTGTAATTTCAGCATTGATAACTCCCACCTTCGATCCTATAAATCAGACCATAATCGCTTTACCTTTGATTATCCTGTTGGAGTTAAGCATTATCCTTTCTAGGTTTGTATATAAAGAGAGAACTGGGCAAGCTCTGGAAGAAGTCTGATTGCAAACTACTTTAATTTGAAGATTGACTTTGTGTAAGTTTGCCTATACCATTTAGATATCCTCCAACGAGATTTGGTACATGAAATTGAAGAGATTGTTTTTTCCTTTTAACTTTTGATATTGTAACTATTAAATAGATAGATGGATTTTAGATTTCCTACAGACCATTGGATGTTTTTAAAATATAAAGACGAACCAGGGAAAAACTAGAAACAGGCAGGTTTTGTATAACGGGGCTGGAGGTAACCCTTGCAAAAATCTGTCATTTTTTATTTAGTATTCGGCCACAGGGATATCTGCTTTTGCTTCGGAAAGAAAATGAGGTTTTTAAATCAACTTTTCAATGCACAGATGTGAGCATGTGGAAAAATGCTTGGTTATATGACTCGGTACTCAAAATAACCTGTTTACCATTTGGTGGCGAGGGTAGATTTAGGCGGGTGTTTATTGATTTCGCCACCGTTAGTGAGGGTGATCATATTCTAGATGCTTGCTGTGGAACAGGAACGCTGACCTCCCTGCTGGCGGAAAAAGTAGGTCGAACGGGCACAGTTACTGGTATTGACCTTTCCATTGAGTTGCTGGAAAAAGCTACCAAAAAAGCGAAACAGGCAACACCGCTTACCTTTGTTCGGGCAAACTGTAACGATATACCCTTTCCAGACGTTAATTTTGACAAAGTTTTTGTCTCCTTTGGATTGCATGAAATAACCGAAGTGGATAGACTTAGTAGTCTGCAGGAAATGTATCGGGTTATAAAAAAAATGGAAGCCTTTTTATTGTTGAATACCATTTGGCACAGTCTATTCTAGGTAGATTTATCGTAAAGGCGCTTCACAGATTATTTGAAGATGAAGGAGCTTATCAAATGTTGCTTGATGGCACATTGGTGCCCCAACTGGAAAATGTTGGCTTTGTTGTAAAAAGGAGAAAGCTAATCGGATTTAGTGTTTTTCAATTACTGCAGGCAGTTAAAACTTGATAAATGAAACGATGGCTGATTATATTGGAAGTAAAATTATTAAGATTTTTCGAGTATATTGACATAAGTATAGATAGCTATAGATGGAGGTTATTAAGCAGATGAATGAAAATGATGTTGAATTAGTAAGAAAAATAAATGACCTTAAAAATACTAGAGAAGCTGTTATTCTGGTTCATAATTACCAGCTCGGTGAGATTCAGGATATAGCTGATTTTGTTGGGGATTCCCTAGAACTGAGCCAGCAAGCTGCCCAAATTGATGCAAAAGTTATTGTATTCTGCGGTGTTCATTTTATGGCTGAAACCGCTTCTATTCTTAGCCCTGATAAAACAGTCCTTTTGCCTGATCTTAACGCCGGTTGTCCGATGGCAGATATGGTTACCGCTAAGCAGCTCAGACAGAGGAAAAAAGAGCTGCCTGACGCCGCGGTGGTTGCATATGTCAATACTACAGCAGAAGTAAAGGCCGAATCCGATATTTGCTGTACCTCGGCCAATGCG
The DNA here is from genome assembly GCA_020351185.1 of Dehalococcoidia bacterium. GTDB lineage: Bacteria > Chloroflexota > Dehalococcoidia > Dehalococcoidales. Next base: position 788,364 of record CP070729.1, read on the forward strand.
ATTAGTGTGGTAGAAAGTCTGAGCTGTGAAAAGATATTGTTCGTCCCCGATCAATATCTAGGACACTATATATCAACAAGGGTAAACAAGGAGTTTTTCCTTTGGCCTGGATTCTGCGCAACCCATACCCGCATACTACCCCAGCGTGTTTTTGAATTGAAAGAGCATTATCCAGCGGCAAAGGTAGTGGTTCACCCGGAGTGTCGACCTGAGGTAATTGCCCTTGCCGATGAGGTATTGAGCACTGGTGGCATGTGTCGTTATGCGAGACTGGAAGACGTCAACCAAATGGTTGTGGGTACAGAGTTGGGTATCATATATCGATTGCGGAAAGAAAACCCAGGTAAAATATTCATCCCGGTTTCGGAACAAGCAATTTGTCCAAATATGAAGTTAATTACATTGGAAAAGGTATTAAGGTCTTTGGAGGAAATGGCTCCCGAGGTGAAGGTAGCCGAGGATATACGATTGAGAGCAAAAATAGCAGTGGATAAGATGTTGGAGGTAGCATAGTGCAATATGCCTGAGAAGAAAGAGCCGATACATATCGTCGTTTTTATTACTACAACGGATGAAGAAGAAGCCCATCTGATTTCGCGGGTTCTGCTTAAGCATAGGAAAGCAGCCTGTATTAACATAATCCCCAGAGTGAGCTCCCTTTTCTGGTGGCAGAAGACGCTTGACTCAGCAGAGGAAAGCCTACTGGTGATAAAAACAAGATTTACATTGCTCGACGAAGTTATTCAACTTGTAAAAGAAATCCATTCGAATGACGTGCCGGAGGTAATAGCTTTACCCATTGTTGGTGGCAATCAGGATTATTTAGAATGGATTGATAACGAAACTGATTAAACAGGAATTGATCATGTGCAAAAGAATGATGGAGGACATAAGAACTGTTTTTGCCAAGGATCCGGCGGCTAGGAGCTTGTTTGAGGTTATCACTTGCTACCCTGGTCTGCAAGCCCTTTGGTTACATCGTATAGCCAATTTCCTGTGGCGTAAACATCTGCGATTGTTAGCTCGTATGGTTTCCAACTGTAACCGTTTTTTGACGGGTGTTGAAATCCATCCGGGAGCTAGAATCGGACGCCGATTCTTTATTGATCATGGCGCTGGTGTTGTCATAGGCGAGACGACGGAAATAGGGGATGACGTGCTTCTCTACCAAGGGGCGGTTCTTGGTGGTACTAGCATTAAAAAAGAGAAACGCCACCCGACTCTAGAAGATAATGTAGTAGTTGGTGCTGGTGCTGTGGTATTGGGTGCTATCAACATAGGTGAAGGTGCCCGTATTGGTGCTGGTTCGGTTGTTGTCAAACCAGTACCACTAGGTGCGACCGTTGTTGGTATTCCGGGTAGAATAATAGATGAACATCGTAAGCCTATCATGGATTTGGAACATGGTCGGCTACCCGATCCAGTTGCTGAAGCCATAAGATTCGTGGTCGGTGAGCAGGTAAGACTTGGACAGCGCCTTGAAAAGCTTGAAAACAGGTCTGGCATAGTCGTTCCAAAGGAGGAACTGGAGGATAAAATAAAGGAAACAATGCAGGATTTTGGCCAGGGAGGCGACAATGGTTAAGAAGATGGTGATTCTAAACTTTCCCCGGGAGCTGCTTAAGGAACCCATTATTCATAACCTGGGACAACAGTTCTGTTTAGTAACAAATATACACTTGGCAGAGATAACCGAGGATATGGGTTGGTTAAAAGTTGAACTTGAGGGTGAACCTGAAAAGATAGATGAAGGACTCACCTGGGTTATTTCCCACGGGATAAGAGTAGAGCCAATTACCGAAGATTGATTTCAGTTAAGTAAATATTCCACCCTATTGAATAAGTCTATATCTACCTTTCCTTGACAGATCGATTTGTTTCATCTATTATTATGTCTTGTAAATGAAAATGTTTTTCAATTGATATTGAGGATTAGGATGAAAAAGCAGGAAATAATAGAAACCCTCAAGCAAAAGAATTACAAGCTTACCCGCCAGCGGCTGGCTATATTAGATACCATTGTCAACAACCAGAATCACCTATCTCCGGCTGACGTGTATCAGAAGGTTAATAAGCGATATCCTAGTATTGGACTTGTTACTGTCTATCGTACGCTAGAGTTACTCGCTCATTTGGGATTTATCTGTGAGATGCATGTCGATAACAGTTGTCGCAGTTATATGATAAGAAAGTCTTCGGGGCACCACCATCACCTATTGTGCTCTATCTGCCACAAGGTCG
>CP070729.1:790704-793989 GCA_020351185.1 Dehalococcoidia bacterium
TGTTCACTTCTATTTCGAGGCCGTGAATTTGGTTATTGACAGTTAAAGTTGTTACTTGTTTCACAGATTACCTCCCCGCAACTTTAGCTCTATTAATACAGATTTCAATTGCTTTAGCCACTAATATTTTACTGACCTCTTTTCGGTAATCCTTTGATGATCGCACGTCATCGATGGGTTTAATGTCTTTTATTATTAAATCTGCCGCTTTTTCAATTGTTTCATCACTAATACTCTTGCCAAGTAAAAAAGACTCGGCATTCTCGGCTCGTATCGGCTTCGGAGCAACACTACCTAAAGCTATTTTGACTTTATTAAAAATCCCTCCTTTAACTTCAACTGCTGCAGCCACGCTGACTTTGGCCAAATCCGAAGCTACCCTAGTTAATCTAAGGAAGGCAGTGCCGACATTTTCTTTTATTACCGGTATTTGGATTTCGGTAACCATCTCATTATATTTAAGAATAGTCTTACCAGGTCCGATGAAAAACCCGCTTAATGGTATTACTCTATTTCTATCGGGCCCGCTAATTTTTACTTTGGCTTCCAAAACAAGTAAGGGTGGTGCCATATCACCCGCTGGTGAAGCCCGGCATATGTTACCAATTATGGTTGCTAAATTATTTACTTGAATTGTACCCATACAAAAGGCCGCTTCCCTTAATAGTTGATACTTAGTGCCAATTATTTCAGAAAGCTCAACATCTCGGATTGTCACGAGAGGCCCTAACTTTAAAAGTCCTTTACTATCAAATTTTATGTAATTTAATTTTGTAATGCCTGAAATATCGACGAGATAGCGAGGTAGTGAATTCCTTGTTCTCATTGAAACCAGGATATCCGTACCACCAGCTAATACTTTTGCGCCTCTTCTATATTTATCAAGTAAAGAGATGGCTGATTTAACTGTACTTGGATGGAAATATCCTGAAATAGATGGCAGAGCTCTACTATAAACAAGATTCATAAAAGCACTCCTTTGATGATTTTGGGTTAATTTACTGACTTTACTATTTCTAAATCTATTCTTCGATAAAGATCCCGTAGGCTTTTGCCATAATCTATAGAATGTATATTTAACTCACAAAATTGAGGCGAAACATATATGTTAATTAAAATAGTTTTAACCAAAGGTGTTACTTCCCTAACAATTGTTTTGCTTTCTCAGCAGCAGAACCTGCCTCTGAAGCATAGCCATCCGCACCTATAGAATTAGCAAATTCTTGTGTGACTGGAGCTCCACCGACCATCACTTTGATCTTTTCTCTCAAGCCACTGTCCTTCAGTTTTTCTATGACTTCTTTCATACATGGCATGGTTGTTGTCAGCAGTGCTGACAAACCAAGAATATCTGGATTTTCTTGTTTTACGATCTCAATAAACTTATTTGCATTTATATCCTCGCCAACATCAATGACATTGAAGCCGACACTTTCTAACATTAAACTGACGATATTCTTACCAATATTATGAAGGTCTCCTTCTACCGTACCTAGTACAACCTTACCTATATATATTGATGATTCCTCCCCAACTATTAGCGGTTTAATTAGTTCCAATCCTCGCCTCATAGCTTGCGCTGAGGCCAATACCTCGGGAATGAACATATCACCACTCTTCATTTTACTTCCAACAATTGACATTGGAGTAATAAGACCTTCGGTCATTAATTGCATTGGATCAATTCTCTGATCAATATATTCTTTCACGAGTGCCTGAACTTTTTCATCTTCTCCGTTAAGGATTGATTCTTCTAAATCTCTATAGTCTGACATTCTTGCCTCCGAAATACATAAAAATATTATATATACCTTATTCGCTCAAATTTTTATCAGCACTTTTTACTATATTATTGAGTTCCTTCTTAATATGTTCATCAAGATCTAAAGGTTTACAATTTTTCTTAAGCTCCATATATGTCTCTGTAGCTCTCGTGTGCATATCTTTACTACCATCTGCTACCCAGGTATCATAAGTGTCTGTGTTAAACAATGGCACTCGAATGGCTTCACGACAATGTTTGAGAGTATGTTTGTTTTCTAGGTAATGTCCACCCTGCTGTATATTGATAATTTCATCTAGGGCGATCGTTTCTTCGCTAACTTTTATACCAGCTCGCGCCCTATTTAGTATATTTAAACCCTTAGCATCAATTATCAGTTTGGTCGGACTCACACATAGTATAGTTGATAGAGCACCGGCTCCTATTAAGAAATCGGGTATAGTAAATGCTCCAAATAATCCCATAAAGGCTTCCTCAAAAGTGGACTGCCCATCCGTAATGTGTGAATCACTTCCAAAACCATTTTGTCCAACAGGTATATTAAATGCCTTTTTTATGAATTCGCAACACGCAGCTTCTGATAGAACAGCCTCTACAGAACCTAGAAGGTTCCTGCCGGTCGACATATTTAGAGCAAATGAAAAAGGATTACCAATTACAGGTGTTCCTTTTTCAATGAGCTGACTAAATACTATCATCGCAAGAATTTCTACACCTACTTGCGTTATTTGTCCGGCAATGGTGACAGGACAAGTTGCACCGGCAGTAGTTAATGAGGCTGGAAGGACGATCTGGCCGTATTCACAACTCAACTTAATGGCTTCATAATCCATTTCTTTAAACACCAAGGGTGCCTGACTGCAACATATGAAGTTGAATCTTGGCTTTTTCTTGTATTCCTCCTTACTACCAGCAACCACTAAACCTAGTTCAAAAAGATAATTTAGACTATTTAAACTATAAGGATGTACCATTATGTGTTTACTTGTGTTCTCCAATAACGTCTTAAGACCATGAATATCTGCAGTCTTAGTTGGAACATCCGTAGGAGATTGATACGCACAAATACTGATTTCATCTAACTGTTCAACTAATTGTGCCCATAGCCTATCAAATTCTATGGTCATTGAATGTCGTATATTTGTCTCGGGGTCAATATAGTTATTTGCACCTGTTTCAGTATTTGCATATAATTTACCGCTGTTGTCTGGGATGACAATGCCACCTGTTAAGGTAGCCTCATGTGGCACGGAGGCTAACGCCTTCTCAACAATGTCTCTAGGAAACTTTACGACATGAGAAGTATTATCAACATGTGCGCCATGGGCACTGAGGAATTTCAGTCCTTCTTCATGGTCTACTTTTACACCCTTTTCTGATAATATCAGAAAGCATTTTTCATAAATATTATTCACCTCCTCAGTTGACAGCAAATCCATCCTAATATTTTCCGACATAAATAACCTCCAAATTTTGAATTAAATTAAGAAATCCTTTTATTT
>CP070729.1:794089-812810 GCA_020351185.1 Dehalococcoidia bacterium
ATTAGTATATATATTAATTACCGCTGTTTTAATTGCCCTTGTCTTTGTTATCTCAAAGACGTTTTATCTATCGATAACAATTCCATTTATATCCAGTGTTGAACCGTCATTTGGTTCGATTCTATTAACATGTAGCCTTTGTACACTTAGCTTCCTGCTCACAGTTTGGTTAATGGCAAAGCAATTTAAGTTTCTTGAATGGGCAGTTGATTTGGGCAAGGTAATATCTAAAAGGGAACTATGGTATCTGGTATGCGGTTTGCTGTTCGGTTTTCTAATTGTTACCGGATATTTTTGGATAAGAATTCCTGGTGAATTTTTTACTCAAACGGTTACTCTCCAAGGTAGTCGTCTGCTTGATTTTCCATCATTTCTGACCACCTTAAAGGGTGCCTTCTTTTCACTTGATTTTCTGAAAATAGCCTTTATTACTGGATTACTGTCGCTTCCGATAGCTTTAATCATACTCAATAGAAAAGAGCTATCCAAAGCAGATTATTTTATCACCCTGGCCATCATTCTGACTTTCATATTTTGTCAATTCTTAAGGGGGATGCCTCGATATTACTACTCGCTCTATCCTTTGTTTTTACTAGCTCTTGCCAGTTTTATTCCCCGCTATAGCGGTTCGATATCAGTTAATATTAAGTCATTTACGAAGGACTTTACGATTAAGGTTTTTAGTGTTATGGCTGTAATATTTATCTTCTTAAGCACCAGCGTGGTACTCGTCGTTGAATACCCAGGCTACGATTACAATACCCCTCGAATTACCGACGATGAGCAATATATATACCAAAAAACAATAGATCTTCTTGAATCGGCTTCTCCTAACAAAGTATTTGCGGCTAATCCTATTTTCATAGCCTTATCATCTGAGTTAACCAGCAATCCAGATGTCGACACCTACGCCCTACTCAGACTGAAAGAAATAACAGCTACCCAACTCATCCAAGAAAATATCGATCAAGGAGCCGATTATTTTGTTCTCGATTTTTGGGCGCGTAATATATTTGCTGACGATGCTATCTATGAATCACTTGAGCTAGCCATTAAGCAGCGAGCGCGTTTGGTTCAGAAAATAGGTGTATCCTCTATTTTCTCTTCAATAAACTATGTCGATATATACGCTCTTATTCCAGAGGATGAGCTTTTTTTGAACGGAGGTTTTAGTAACTGGATAAAAGGTGAATATGGCCTCACTCCTTCCGGATGGCAATCAGTTACCTTAATGGGCGAAGGTGATAATGTTACTTCATCAAGAGATTACAAAGGTGGTTTAGAATGCATTCGTCTTTCAATTGAAGAGGATGGTATTCCTGATGGTATACGCCAAAATACTTTCTTAAGACTTCACCAGACTATTCCATTTCCTGAAAATAGACTAGTAATTGACATATTACCTACATTCGCTGCCGATTTAGAAATTGAAAGCAACGATCCAAAATCAGGAATCGCCTTTACATCAGAAGGCAATAGCCTTAGCATCACTTTTTCGGATAAAATCAACGAGAAAAAGCTCATAACATCAGCTGATGGCAGTTCGGCAACTTTAATAATCCCCTCTACTATTGACCAATGGCAAACAGAGTCAATCGATTTAGCAGCCTTTTGGGTTCAATCAGACTGGCAGCAACCTGAAGAAATAACTGTATCCTTATTTGTCTCAACACACTTCACCAATCCAGGCCTTTATGAAATGCACGTTGCCAAGATTAGTAAGGAATGAGTTGAATATACTGCGTAATAAGCTGATACGATCTAGGGACAATCTTTTGTTTCGCGTTATTTTGAGGGCAAAAAAGCAAATTATTATTCTGAAGGTGTTTTTTTAAAATTCTATTTCTTCTCGATTCTTTTGTGTTGCTTGGGCAATATGGTATCGCAGAACATATCCACAATCTCTGGATCAAATTGCTTACCGGCACAGCGTTTAAGTTCCTTAACTGCGTCTTCCATAGAGAGTTGTTCGCGGTAAGGTCTTGGCGAAGTCATCGCATCATAAGAATCGGCAACCGATAATATACGGGCTTCAAGGGGTATCTTATCCCCCTTTAAGCCGGAAGGGTATCCACTGCCATCATAATGCTCATGATGGTGTAAGATAGCCGGTAAGCAATGTGCTAAATCCATTACATGCCTTAGTATTTCCACGCCAAGCTTGGGGTGTCCTCTAATTGGATTCCATTCTTCATCGGTTAAAGGTTCTTTTTTATTAAGGATTGAGTCGGGTACCCCCACTTTGCCTATATCATGTAACAGGCTGGCTGCTCGAATATTGTTTAACTTATCCTGTGGTATCTTTAGGTTTTCCGATAACGCCACTGCGTATTCACTGACTTTTTTCGAATGCCCATAGGTATAACTATCTTTCGCATCAACGGTGGCTGCTAGAGCATAAATAATACTCAGCGCCCGTGGTTTCGATTCTAGCTCAACCCCAATAAGCGAGGTCTCCGGTTTTAATACGTCCGATGACAGGCAAGTGCGGTTTCTGCCGGTTTGCTTTGCTCGATAGAGAGCATCATCAGCAATACCAATAACTTCTTCTTTCATAACACCATCATTGGGCCAATTGCCAACTCCTAGTGATAACGTTATCGGCATCGATCGCGAACTTGTTTGCGATTCAATTGTCTTACGAATACGCTCGGCAACTTTATAAGCATCATCGAGCCGAGCTTCGGGTAATATAACGGCAAATTCCTCACCACCATAACGAAAAGGTAAATCGATGCTCCTGATACAACTTTCAAGGTAACGACCTACTTTACGCAAAATCTGATCGCCGGCTAAATGACCATAGATATCGTTATACGTCTTAAAAAGATCAATATCCATCATTATTAGTGAGAAAGAACCCCCAAAGCGAGAACCCCGAGCTATTTCTTCTTCAATTCTTTCATGAAAAGCGCGATGGTTAAGTAACCCTGTAAGCTCATCAGTATTGGCTCTTGTTTCAGCTTGTTGGTAAAGCATAGCGTTCTCTATAATTATTCCAGCTTGACTGCCGATAAGATTTAGCAGCTGCATATCCTCATACGAGTATGGGCTTTGTGATTCTTTTTTACCCAGCGATAAGATACTGACTAGCTTATCCCTGTTCTTTATTGGATAAAGCATCCCTAGTCCAGATTTTTCCAGCTGCTTTTTTTCCTCCTGCCACAGTCCCGTTAACTCTGGAATATTATCAATGTTATCTAAATACAAGGCGTTATTGTTTTTATCCAACCAGGTTATAATTGGATTATCTGGGCTCAAAACAAATTTGCTCTCATCTTCCTCGTCTGGCTCTGGGTAGGAATAAGCCACTACAAAATCACCACTTTGATTATCCTGAAAAAGTAAATCTGTCTTTGAAATTTTAAGAGTGCCCACAACTGAAGGTAAAAGTTCTTTAGCCAGTTCATCAAGATCAAGAATATTACCCATTTTATCACTAAAGCTTAGCAGGGCCTGCCTAACATCATAGGTAGTTTGATAAAACAATCGATCTATGTTGACCTCAAGAAGTCTAGTTAGGGGACGAGCTGCAAAAACAAGTAATAAAATAAATATGGTAGATACAGAAATGGTGGTTATCATTGATTGACCCTCAAAGAATGAATAACCAAATCTTACGTATAGTACACTAACACTCACAATAAATAACGCTAAGATTGCATAGGCTAGTCCCCGCCGCACCACCATTCTAATATTGAGTAGATGGAACCTTGAGATGGCATAGCTTATGATAAAGGCATTGATTAGATTACCGATATGATCGAGGGGAAGCCCCCTCCATGCCGGAATGGCATTTGTGAGAGTTAGCACCACCAAAACACTCCAACCAGCCAGAAGATAGGCTGTTCTATTTCTATCGATTGGATCAGTTGATGCGCGATATTTTTTAAATAACCTTATAAATATAGCAGCCGCGAAAGTAAGACTTATGGCAATGATAAAAAATAGAGAATTGCCCAGGCTGTAATTGAGAAGTCCTTCCCGTACTTCAGCATAATCAACAACATTGCCACTAAAAGAAAATACTGCTATAACAATTAGAATAAGATAACCGGCAAATAAACCTCGATTGCTCTTTTGCTTGGTATAAACCTTAATAAAATGATAGTAAGCAATAAGTGCCCATACTAGAGCTACCACCAAAATCTGGTTCCATAGTAGTGTCTGGCTATCAGTTACCCCATCAAGGTGCAACATGAAAGAACTGAAACTCCAGAAGGCAGCGATACCAATATAATAGGCAAAAAGTTTGTTAGCTCTTTTTTGGGCTTGCTGAGAAATGAAAAGAAGGAGAACCAGGTACACTATGCTAGTTGCTAGAGGAATAATTGCCCAAATATTCAACGTTTATTCTCCGTTATGACTTTCTAGTTAGATTACTTTCGCATAGTTTACGATATTTTACGTATCGTTAGGTTATTATGATCAATCGTATTTGCCTTGTCAATACAGCTAAATGTCAACAACCCTTACTATAGTACTATATTAAACAAGCGACAGATCAAATCTGTCGCTTGTTTAATAGCTCAATCTTGAAGCGTATAGAGATTATCTTTATTAAGGTTCTACCTTTTAAGTCCTGTCTGCATTTTGTAAAATTGATACCTCTTCTGTTCGGGCTGCCAATAAAATTTCCAAAATATCTTCAGAAGGATTTAAATGCGGGGGCTTTAAATGGACAAGATTAGCACCGTTAGCTCTCTGTTTATTCTTATACGTTTCAAAGGCATCCTCCGGAAGCAGTGTGACCTTGATGGGTTTTAGTCCAGTGAAGGCTTCCATTTCCTCATAGGGTTTGTCTAACTTTTTTAACTCTTGATGAACCATTTGAGAAATTTGCTCGTTTTCAATGTGACCATTATCTTTTGTTTCGATGTAGAAATGTAACAATGGCTTATCCCCGACTTCCTTTCTCACCACCCAATCTTTATATGGCAGTCCAGTGTTTTCGATTGCTTTCCAGATAATTTTTTCAGACAGCCTAGTAAATCCAGCGATATCTATCTGATCATCTACCCGAGCTATAAACTCCATTTGGGGAATATCTATATTTAGCTTCTCATTCCGTACAGATAAAATCCGGACCAAATGTCCTAATCGATATCTGATAAAGGGACCACCATGAAAACTGGTAATCACAAGTTCATAGTTACCAGGTGTTAATTCATCCATTAAAAGCGTTTTGGGTTGATATAAGGGATCATCCACGGATCTTTCTATTTCCGCCTCGGGTATAAACTCATAAAAATTTAGGTTTGGCACAAAGGTCATCCCCTTAAAGTCCCAAGTTTGTATGGCAATAAAGGGTGCTTCAGTGCATCCATGGAAATCGAGTGCGTATTTACCCCACATTTGTTTTATTTTCTCCTTGTAAACCGATCCGTCCATGCCAAAAGTAACCAATCCTTTTATGGTCCATAGATCTTTAGGCATTAGCTGCCGTCTGGCAAGCTTACTTTTAACTAATCCTTTTATTAAACGCAGCATGGTTTTGGGTTTACAAAGTAACTTTTTCATACCTGTTCCGTTTTGGCCTTGCTTGCCAAATCGCTCTCCTATGGCTACAGCCACACTCGACATCGCAATTGTCATATCCAAACCTTTATCTAAGGCTAGCTCAAAACCCTTTTTGAGTCTTTCTTCAAACGTTAACACTTCCGACTCTTCGATTGACGGTAGAGAATTAAAGAGCTCATAAGGAAATACACGGGTCATAGTGCCAGTTGCATATGGTGGGGGTGCCATGCCATAGAAGCATCTTTCCCCACCCCGTAAATTAATTTCTCCTTTCTTCTTACAGGTAGAAAGGATAAGAAGGGCAAACATATACGGCTCCATTGTATCGAGCTGCTGAGCGGTTACTGGTGCCCATAGATACGGATATACACCCGATTTTCCGGAGGTACATTGCCATAAAATTGGCTTTTTAGGCATAACGTCCATACGTCGTTTAATAAGATAAGGCGCATAGTCTTTGTAGGTTGTGAGTGGTACTTCTTCTCGGAATGCTTCAAGGCTTTCGGGTATAATATCACCCATTATTTTTTGTCCTAGAGTGCACTTAGCCAAAGCTTGTATTTGCTCTAAAAGTAACCGCTTCTGAATGCGCATAAAATCATCAATCCCAAGATCAATAAAGCCACAACACCGCTGCCATAACTGCTCATATTTTCCCTGCTGGAATAGTTCGGCTTCGACTGTCATTTTATTAACCCTCCTTCTGTTTCCATCATTTAAATTTATTCTCAAGCTGTGAATAAAGGTGCTTAAACTTTTTCTATTCGGTATCAGCATCGGAGTTTGCTGTTGGTATTCCCGGTAATTGGGGAACATCTTAACGAAGATATATCGGTCTTGAAATATCACTAGTACAATATCAACCAGAATCCATAAAGGGACTGCCAAGAGCAATATAGTTGATCGAGATACCAAGACTAGAGCTACCATCACTAGAATAAAACCGATTACGCCTGGATGACGGACCAACGAATAAAATCCGCTGCGTATTAATTTGTTGCCAACACCGCGATTAAAGTAAGTGGTAACTAGTGGAAGGTTTATAAACAATTGATAAATCAGCAGGGGTATCGATACACCTAACAGTAGCCATCCAAAGACGGATAGCCAAAGTGGAAAAATGATCTTACCCGGATCTATGCTAGCCATAACAATGGCATAGGTGAGTAAGATACTGCCGGAAATCCAGACAACCGGTTTTATAAATGGGACTTTCTTAAGAGATACGAAGTCAAATAAATGAAGTAGTAAAAAACCACCTATTCCAATCGATGTATATACCCAAAAACATTCCATTTGTTATCCCATTTGCTTTCTTGTAAAACTTACAGTATAGATACGAATATGACATAGGGGAGAATCTAAGGGAAGGTTTTAAATACTAGAACAATGTTCTATTAAAGCTAAATGGGTATAAATTATTTAATAAAAAAATACTCTCTTTTTAATTTTAAAGAGAGTATTCACCGATTCTTAATAAATTTATTGGATTACTTCCACTTGATCTTTACTTCCCCACCTTCTTCCTCAGCGGCCAGTTCTTCTTCAAGTCCTTTTAGCTTACTTGTTATCTCTAGCAGCTCATTGTTATCCGACTTCTTGCCCATCTCAAGGCCATAGCCGATAAAAAAGTCAAGGAAGCTTTTCATAAGCTTCCTGTTATCCTGCATAAACGATTGGAATTCTTCTTTGGTGGCGTATTTTTTCTTTATATCCTCTTCAGTGACGATAAGTTTCTTTAAATCAGCTTTTATACCATCGATCTCATCCTGGCTAATGCCCTGCTTTTCATCGAGTTTATTATTAAGAGCTCTATCAATAAGATAACTAATAAATTCTGCCTGGCTTAAATCACCACGATTGGCTTCTATTTTGGCAACTAGATCTGCTGGCACTATCAACATTAATCTATCGGACATATCCTCTTTCATATCCTTATCTGGTTATTGTTACTGTGCCAGTAGCATATCCTTAAGTGTAGAAATTATGAATATCTTTTATTTCTGTGAAATTGATTGAAACTCTTCATGTCCCCTGAGTTCAAGGCACTCTAAAATAGCATCTATGCTTCTTAATATTCTAAGACCCTTCTTTGTTACCCTATATGTAACAGAAGGATTCCCCAACCTTACTTTGTCAATTAAACCTCTCTCCAACATAAAATCAAGATATTTCTGGAGTTGGAAATAGCTCATATTGACACTATACATAATCTCGGTTTTATGGGCTTCACCGAGTCTTAGCATATCAGCAATAATCTCTATACTAGACCTTCTGCGATCCAGCTGCATATCTAGTCTCCCTGACGATATTACTATTAAACTAGTACTATTATACTATACGTGTCAAGAGGGTAAACTAAATTATGCTCAAATATTCCCAGATAGGGTTAGAAATACCCGATATACCAATTAAGAATAGACTCCCCCCATAGAATAGTCGCCATTGTACCCAAAGCTAGAAACGGACCAAAGGCAACATGCTGTTTACGACCTTTTGTTTTGGTTACCAGGAGTATTACCGCTAATATTCCTCCTGATATTACAGCTAGCAGAAGCGCTACGAAAATCAGAGGATATCCCACAATCAACCCTATTAATGCTGCCATCTTCACATCACCCCATCCCATACCACCCCGTGAAAGCACCACGATTAATACGAACAATCCTAATCCAATACCACCACCAGTTGCAGCGGTGGCAATACCAGGAATAATCTCAAGTGGTGACAGAAGTGCACTAAATAGAATAGCTATGATAGCTCCGGGGTATATTAATTTGTTTAGGATAAGATGATGCTCAAGGTCGATAAATATAATAACTATAAAAAAACAGAAGTAGAGGGTAACTATTGTTTGCTCTAAGCCCAAGCCATACATCCAGAATAAAAAAGGGAACATAGCTGCAGAAATGATTTCGACAATTAATACTCGTCCTGGTATTGTCGATCTGCAATACCGGCATCTTCCTCTTAACCATAAATAACTAAAAATGGGAATTAAATCTTTTGCTGTAAGTAGTTTTTTACAATTACTACAGCTTGAAGGTGGGAGAATAATAGACCTTTTTTCTGGCAGACGATCGATGCAGACATTCAGAAAGCTGCCAATTGTTGCTCCCAGCATGGTGAATAAAACAATATAAAAATAATACATAGAAACATATTTTGATTGTTTAAACCCTTCTCGTCAAGCGCTGTATTGCGGTTCTTATAAATTTCCGTTTTAATATTCCATTAATAACCTAAGTACTACTAATAATCGAATTTTGTTCAGAATATCAAGCATAATTACGCTGAATATGACCTAAGTACTACCCAAAAACGTTACTTTTAACCTATTGACCCTGAGCTGCTATAGAAATATAATCAAAACTAACCAATTCAAACTTAATATAACTAATCCTAATTACTAAACCAAATATATAAGGAAAGGAGGGAATAGTATGAAATTGAGGAGGTTATTCAAGGTTTTTAAGCATGGAGAGAAAGGCTTTACTCTAATTGAGCTTTTGGTTGTAGTAGCAATCCTTGGTATTTTAGCCGCTGTTGTTATACCCAACGTAATGGGTATGATGGGTAGTGGTAGGGTTGAAGCTGCCAATACAGAAGCACACGACGTTGAGATAGCTGTATTAGCTTGCATGGTGAAAAATAATGTCTTCTCTTTGACAGCTGGTGGCACTGTAGGTCCTACAGGTGGTGACGTTGATAATGGATCAAATGACAGTAATATAGTCGAACTATCAGACGCTGACCTGCTTCCTTATATTAATGGTCTTTTGCATGGTGTATACACGCTTGGTACCGATGGTTCCATCACCGCTGCTGCTGCAGCTTCTAATGGTAAATGGGTAGATTTAACCTACGATCCCGGCAAAGATCAGTGGGAAGAATAATAGTAAAAACATATACAAATGCGTATGTAATTCATTCTACACAGATTGATATTAGGGAAGCTACTAAAATATAAACAGTGGCTTCCCTAATTAATAAGTTGAAAATCACTATTAGAACGAAACTTCATAATAAGCGTATTTCAATCTTGACTTGAGTATATGTTAAAATCCATAAATATCAATTAACCTAGAATTTATTTAAGTTTGGGATTATAAAATGAGATTATCGAGTACGTTATATAAATCTGAGAGGGGTTTTACACTTCTTGAAATCCTAGTGGTTGTTGCCATCTTGGGTACACTTGCTGCTATAGTAATACCTTCCATTTTAAACATGCAGGGTGAAGGTAGAGTTGATTCAGCTAACACTGAACACCATAATGTCCAGATTGCAGTATTATCATCAATGGTAGACCATTCCGTAACTCTTTTAAATGATATACCCGGAGGTTTTATCGGTCCTAAATCAGATGGTAGTGGCAACGAAAGTAATATTACTGAACTCACCCCACCCTCCGTTCCCGATGGAGAAGGAATAACTAGTTATATTTCAAAACTACTACAAGCGACTTATACAATGGACGAATATGGTATCATAATAAACGCTACGCCAACAAATACCCAAGCAGGTAACAGTAAGTGGAATGGTTTAAGCTACGATCAAGGTGCAGGTATTTGGTTTGAGTAAGATAATATTCAGATAATTCTTAACAGATAAGTCATCATAATTAAGGGAGTCTTAAGACTCCCTTAATTTATTCAACTTATAAAAATATACTTTACTGTGATTTTATTAAGCACCTATCCTGCCAATAAGTTTCTCAACTTCTTGACGATCATTACAGAATTGAATTACCGATTCTCCTGAAATCACCCTTTTTAGATAGAGTTCAACTAGCACTTCATCCAATGTTATCATCCCCTCATCCCTATGAGTGCGAATGGCGTTATGTAACTGATAAGTCTTGCCTTCGCGCAGTAGATTTTTAATCGCCGGATTCGCCATCATTATTTCTACTGCAGCTACTCTACCCGATCCTTCAGCTCTAGGTACAAGCGTCTGGCACAAAGAGGCAATGAGTAAAGAGGCAAGCCGTGATTGTGCAAGGCCTCGTTCATGCGTTGGAAATAAGTCAATAATTCTTTCCATAGCTTGAGGTGCACTAGGTGCATGCCCTGTACTTAATATTAGATGGCCCGTCTCAGCCACATTCAATACAGAAGCAGCAGTCTCCAAATCTCTCATTTCACCTACTAAAATGACATCTGGGTCCTGCCTTAGTACGTGCTTTAGGGCTTGAGCGAAAGAATGCGTATCGCTGCCTAACTCTCTTTGAGTTATCGCGCAATTTATTGAGGGATGCACATATTCAATTGGATCCTCTATAGTGAGTATATGTCGGCTATCGTTCATATTTAAATGGTTTATCATTGCTGCCAAAGTAGTAGTCTTCCCGCTACCAGTCGGACCGGTTACTATAATAAGCCCTCTCGGTTTCATAATAAGTTGTTTACAAACCTGCGGTAACTCCAATTCATCAATTGTAGGAATTATTGCCGGCAGTAATCGAATCGCTAAACTAATAGCACCTCTTTGCATCGCAGCATTACATCTAAATTGTCCCACTCCCGAAATCGAATAACCAAAATCGAGTTCCATCTGTCTGTAAAAATTGTCTCTGTCCTCAGGACTAGTAACCTGTAGAAAGGCTTCATTTATTTCAGTTGCTGTAAGTGGAGTACTTCCATTTACTGATGTCAATGACCCATCTATGCGAAGCATAGGTGGACTTGCAACCACCATATGCAAATCCGAAGCCCCCAAGTTCTTTGCACTAGATAACAATTCAATAATATCCATCTGCCTTACCCCCTATCTAATAACTACATTAAAATTGAATGTGGATACTCCACTTATTGATGATAATAATACTTCATCAAATAATTCACTACTTCTGATAGCTCTAGCGTAACCAAATATATCATCCTCATTATTAGCAACTCCTGAGATAGACACCGAATCACCACTATAATTAATGTCATACAGGTTTACAGTTACAGGTAATAAATTAAATATCTCGTTGAGTTCACTATCGGTAAGATTCAGTCCAGTAATTAAGCGTTCCAAGAACATTTCAAATTTTGTACCTAGAGCTACATTAGATTCAATACTTGCTTCTATGTTTGATACGAGTGCTGGATATTTTGATATCTCTCCATCTAAATTTGAAATATCATTTTGAAGTGACGAATTCTGTAGTCTTAATATATCCATTTCAGCATTTTGTATTTCAATTTGCTGGTTAATATCTTCTGTTTCATCAGCAATTCCCTTAATGAATATCCCTCCGTAAGCTAGGGCTGCAATTCCTATTATGATCGCCAAAGGTATCAGAACATTAGTTATTTTAAATGCTACGGTTTGATAACTTTCCGGTAAAGCATTTAAGTCTATTGTAGAGTAAAAAGCATCCTCTCCTTTGGGCAGCTGATCTTTAAGAGCTAACCCAATATTTACCATAAACGCACAAGGGCTGAAAGTCTCTGGATATTCAATGGGTGGTGCTAAAGCAGATACCGGGTGACCAGTATTACCAACAAGTGACGGCCAGTTATCTGAATTGTCTGCTAGATCACCACAAACAAATACGGGTACCGCAGTTTCCAATTGATTGGTTGGATTTGCTGAATTATAGAAGGCAATCGTTCTAATTAACTCTTCACTAATAAGTGGTAACTTATCTTCTATCGCAGTTGATTCTGTTGGCAGGGATAAGCTTCTTATTACCTGGGGAATCTTATCTGTCATTATTATAATATCAAGATAAGTTAACCAAGAATTAATGATTATCGATTTAGGTTCGTTGGCACATCGGGCTAGGGCAAGCGGTGCCAAATCCATTATTTCTGATTTAATTCCGGCTTTCTTTAAAGTATTTATTAGAACATCGGTTGAATTACGCGGATATGCAACCAGGAAGATACGCGTTTCACCTGGAGATGATTCTAATTTCTGATAGGAAAGATAAACCTGATCAAGAGGTACAGGTATCACCCTTCTAGCCTCATTTAGTATAGCCTCTGGGAGTAAATTCTGAGATAGTTCTGGAAGTGTTATAATTCGAAAAATCGAATTTAACCCACTAGCACCTATAGTGATCTTCTTGGTGCTTACACCACCAAGTTTAAGTAGTGTCTTAATACTCTCAGCAACTTGCTCGTCATCTATTATGACTCCATCGCGAACTAGACTTGGTTCAAGGGTTAAACTAGCCCACTTGTCTACCTGTTTACCTTTGGTTACTAGCAGTTTAATATCGGTATCTTCAATATATAATGTTATCTTCTTTGCCATATCTAATTACCCCCGCTTTGATATATATATACCACGATCGTCATACTCGCAGAAGGCATCTCTGCCTCTTCAATAATAATCGGCATTCTATCCTCAATTTCTTTCTCAACAGAATCTACGACCGCGTTCAGCATCTTCTCTTCAATGGTATCTGCCACATAGCTTGTCAAGATACTCCCAATAGGACTGGTTGCTAGCCCGCCAATTTGTTCACCAATCAGCATTGCTAAGTCACTCCCTACCAACTCTATTAGAGCCTCTTGATCAACTATGATCTCTTGCTCACCCTCTTCTCCGCCTTCTATAACTATTCTGGTTATTACTAATTCATCTATTTTCTGAGTAACTGAACTTATCACTACCCCAACAACTGAATCAGCTAATCCCTGCTCGATATTCTCTGCCAAGGCGACAGCAAGGAGTTCCTCAAATTCACTCTCCAAATAAATTGAATCCGAAATTCTCTCCTTAATGATTTCTGCCATCTCAGCGACTGTATTGGTTTCAAGTGTTCCATCGGTATCATTGGTCAACTGGTCGATGTACTGACTACCAAAAACGTCGATAACGGATTCGAATGTAAAAGAGATTATATCTCCCGTTGAAATTTTAGCTAGAGCTTCAGCAGTCAGTCCTTCCCTAAGACTTTGCTCTAAATTGTCTATTTCTTCATCATCTAGAGGGTCAGGTATTGTTAGATTAACCGGAGCTAAAGTCGCCGTCTTAAATTCATTGCTATTTACTACAGTGTTAACGAAGTCTAATATGTTCTCCACATCTCCGCGTATATTCATACCATAAGTTACTGTTCCATAGTTAACTTCTTCAATATCCGCTTCACCTATCTCTGAGGTAGAAATTGAGAATAATTCAATTTCGTTTTCCAAAGCATAAGAAAAAAGAATTTCGTCGTACTCGATACTTTCCGCGGAAAAGGGTATTTCTTGTTGAATGCTATTAAGGTCAGCTTCTGATTGTGTCAATTGCTCTTCCAGTTGGTTTAACGTATCCTCCCACTGTACTAATTCAGTTTCTTTTTCAGCTATTTGCACCTCCATCGCACCCTTTTGGGAAAGTAACATTAAAGCCGTATCTTGAGCTACTTCCAGCTCATCTTGTGCTTCCTGACGTGCATTTGTTTGGTTTTGGTAAAACATATAAAGTACAATTGCACATATAATAAATATTACTACGCCTATTAATAACCAACCTGTTCTACTTATTCTCATTTTTTTCTCCTCTTAAGGATTTAACCTGTTGTCCAATATGACCAACTATGAACGCCCCATACCATACCAGCACCACCAGTATAACCAGGGAAATTTAAATCTGGCGGCGGTCCATTCCAATAAAGCTGAGGATTTTCACCTGACTTAACATCAACGTGAACAGAACCGGCTAAAGTTCCATAGAAAGTTCCACTTGGAAACATAGTTGTCGTACCTATGATAGAGAGTACAAGTATATAATCATTTGGACTAGCATCCATTTTTGGTTGAAATTTGATATCGCCTACAGCAATTAAGCAACCAGACCCTGTAAGAGTGCATTTGCCTCCAACCTCCAGAGCCGGCTGGCTACCTACACTATCACTAACCACAAATATAGTGTTTCCATTAAGATCTAATCTCATATCTTGGTTTGTTGTTCCTATTAATAGTGTTTCGGTAACATAGACTGTACCGTGCAGTCTTAATTCTAAATCTTTACTGCCTTTATTTACTATTTCTAAATTTCCTTCATGGTAAAGTGTATCAAGATCCCGAATTGGTATGTCAGGAGGCGGAATAGGCGGTACTTTTTGGATCTCTATCGTGTCTTCAGGATTTGGCATAGATCCATATTCACCTGCATACGGAGTTATATCTTCAATATCCCTTGAATACCAAGCAATTAGATCCTCAGGATGAGGCCAAGGCCCATTATAATTATCCCTTGCTCCATTAGGATCCGTTGGATAAGGATCTGGTGGATCAACGTCAACTTTATCATCAATTTCATAGAGACTCTGGCTGGTAACAACATGCTCAGTAATTCCGGTATAATCAAACCATTTGGTTGTTATGAAGGCATCAATTATTGTGCTGTTATCAACAATCGTTCCACCCACCCAAGAACGGACTCTATATACAGGCCAACCATCCATCAAATCGATATTCTCAATATATACGTTTACATCCATTCCATTTACGTTTGGTAGATTCCTGCCAATAACAGGATCAGAATAGTTATAGGTATCACCAATTAAATCTAGATATTCCCAAGAAATAGAACCCGGTTCATTAAAATTATTTAATATCCATATTGCATCTTGAACACCGGCATCACATGCATAAATCTCATCCAGCTTTTCTTCTGCTGTGACACCAGCTTCCAAACCAGTACCCATTAACGAGAGCATTGGAGCAATCATTAAACCGCCCAAACCCATCAAAGCAAGGGCTAATATCAGTACTTGTCCGCTTTGGTTGTTTTTCAATATTTCAATGATTTTGTTCATAACCTTCTACCTCAGTTCCATTCTAAAAGAATACATCAGGCCTTGGCTTAACCTCATAGATTCTAGTCTCTTCTTGTAGACCAGCTATATCTAGGACTGACGCAGTTACCGTTATGTTAAGTGTGATTCCATTATATACACAGGTAATCTCGTCTATGTGGCGAGCAACATATGTTGTACTCTGCAAGACATAATCATCTTCAGTAATATCCCGATCTAAAACATCTGCGAAGTAAAAGTTGCGATACAATTTGCCTTCTTCTAAAGTATAAATGACTCTATTCCCTTCTCCATCCCTGTCGGCCGGATTGTTGGGATCAAAATAATACCAATACCAAGTAAGTTTTAATATCTCTACTTCAGTAGTGCTTGGGTCATCATTAGTAGTAACTTCCCTAGCCATTTGAGTATCTCGACTCATGTGGTAGCCAGTTTGTTGAACTTGGCGGACAACGTCCATCTCTCCACTACTCTGGGCATGACCCCTATAAAGCTGAAATATGGTCATAGCTAAACCAGCAACAATAATACTAGATATTGCTAATGCAGTTAGTAGTTCAACTAAACTGAAGCCACTTTGTTCTTTAATAATAGATCTATATTTCTTAATAAACACCGGCATCTACCTTATATCCTTCAAGGGTCAGGATTTCGTTATTTTCACCACGGAATATTTTTAATATTATTTTTTGCAAACCAACATCTTCATTTGCAGGTAAACCATTTTCACTATTCCAAGGGACGGCAAAGATTTCATCAACTGTTATGCCGTTACGGTCTACACTCATTATGGAATATGGAGTTCCCTCTGAATATTGGGTTCCACTTATGATGAATTCTAAATATTCTGCTTGAATATCATCGTAAATGTACTCTTGCTGTTTAATATATTCCATCTGTGCCCTTGCCAAACTGTCGGCATTGGTTTTTTCATCGGCTATCATAATTGATTTCATAGCGACAAAAATTGCCATTGTAAATACTGTGGCAATCAATCCAAGTATTCCCAACGCAATTATCGTTTCAACTAAGGAAACCCCTCTCTCATGTTTAAAAAATTTAGTTACCTTGTTAAACATTTTATGCGCCCAACTCACCATACATTGAATACATCGCCTGAACTAGAGTTAATGCAATAAAACCTATGAAGAGGCCAATAGCAATTGTAACCACTGGTTGTATAAGACCGACAGCATTAGTGGTTCTTTCATCGGCTTCCATTTCATAGCTTTCAGCTACAGTAGTTAATGTTTCATCAAGGTTACCAGTTTCCTCGCCTACACCAGTCATTTGGACCATCAGGGGCAAAAACTCAGTCCTCTTTGCCATTGGTTTAGACAATCCCTCACCCCTTATCAAATCACGTTGTACTTCACCAAGCCTTTCAGAAATTATTTTATTGCCACTACTCTGATTTGCAATTGATATCACTTCCGGCAATGGTAATCCAACATGAAACAATAACGATATCGTCCTACATGCTCGGGCAAGTTCACTGAGAAGTACTATTCGTCCGATTACAGGTAACCTCAGAGTAAGTCTATCCCACCTATACCTTCCTGTGGGTGTTCTTGCATACATCAGACCCGCAACTACCAAAGCTAAAAACCCAATAATTACATACATACCCCAGACTTCGAACCATTCAGTTACGTTAATAAGAAGTCTTACCATAAAAGGTTGACTTGTACCAAAAGCTTCATAAAGTGAAGTAAAGGAAGGTAAAATAAAGGTAACCATTAAAATTATTACAACAACGGCTACGATAATGACTATAATAGGATAGGTTAATGCGTTCTTTATCTTTTTCTCGGTGATTATTCTTCTTTCAACGAAATCCGCCATCTGCCTTAAAACAACTTCTAGATTACCACTCTTTTCACCTGCGGTTATGGCACGTGCGTATACGCTGGAGAAAACATTCGGATGTTTTCTGAGGGCCATTGATAACGAGCTCCCACCACGTATATCAGAAACGACCTCACCCAATACCCTCTTCATTGTGCGATTTGTTACCTGTTCCTGTAATAATTCAAGGGCAGCTACTATATCGGTACCAGATTCTAGAAGCAAGGCGAGCTGCCTTGAAAACATGACTACGTCTTTTGGATTTACACGACCAAATAATGATGAAATTTTTTCCCAATTAATCAAGGTAACATGTGGCTTAACGCTAATTACCTTATAGCCGCCATAATTTAGAAGGTCAATCGCAGCTTCTTGGGTAGTAGCTGAGACCCTACCTTTGGTCATTTTCTTGTCTCGTGTATAAGCTACATAATTAAAATCCATCCGCTTAACCTCTTTCCACTATATTATTCCTCAACTGCTTCTACTGAGTAAGCACTCCGCAACACCTCAGCTGGTGTTGTGATTCCTTCCTTTACTTTTGCCATTCCATCATGTAACATCGTTTCCATTCCTTCTTTTATGGCTTGATCATGGAGATCGGCGGTGCTTACTCCCTGAATAATCATTCTTCTTAAACTATCACTCATAGAGAGTATTTCAAATATTCCAGTTCGCCCTAAATATCCTGTATACGCACAAGTAGTGCAACCCGCAGCATATTGGAATTTGCTCCGTTTCTCCCCTGTTTCCTTCTCATAAGCTATCTGTTCAACCAACGGAACTTCAATTTCCTGTATACAATCAGGGCAAATCCTACGAACCATCCTTTGGGCAACAATACCGATAACAGAGGATGCTATTAAGAAAGGTTCTACGCCTAAATCCATAAGCCTGAACAACACTCCAACGGTATCATTAGCATGTATTGATGAAAGCATTAGATGGCCTGTTAAAGCAGCTTGTACAGCTATGTTTGATGTTTCAGCATCACGTATCTCACCCACCAGAATCACATCTGGGTCAAGGCGCAGAATTGATCTAAGGCCACTGGCGAAAGTAATACCAGCCTGCGTGTTTACTTGAATCTGGTTAATGTCGGGAAATCGATATTCAGCCGGATCTTCAATAGTAATAATATTACGACCCATGGTGTCGAGTGACATTACCGAAGCATATAGTGTTGTTGTTTTACCAGCCCCGGTAGGGCCACTGACAAGTATCATTCCGTAGGGAATCTTTAACATCTTCTCATATTTTTCCTGTATATGGGATAACATACCTAGTTCTTCCATGCCTAAAGTTGCCGTTGATTTATCTAGCAGGCGTAACACGGACATCTCGCCGTGTACCGTAGGAGCAGTAGCCACCCTGACATCAATATCTCTACCTTTGGCCTTAGTTGAGAATTGACCATCTTGCGCACGGTGATGATCAGCGATATTTAGATTGGATAGTATTTTAATACGCGAAATAATGGCTGCATGAATATCCATCGGTAACGACATCATATCCTGCAGCGTGCCATCAATGCGGTAGCGTACTCTCAACCTTGATTCTTCAGGTTCGAGATGAATATCAGAAGCTCTAGCTTTTACCGCT
>CP070729.1:812910-821146 GCA_020351185.1 Dehalococcoidia bacterium
GCGGTAATCGGTTATAGTGTAAATAATACCGTCGTTATTTTTGACCGGATACGGGACAACCTGTCCCGCAACGAAGACGATGATTTTGGATCTGTTGTTAACAATAGTCTTGTCGAAAGCCTTACCCGTTCGATAAACACAAGTCTCACTACAATAATCATGGTACTGGCATTGTTGCTTTTTGTAGGTTCCACAATTCAAAACTTTGCGGTAGTATTAATCATAGGTATTATAGCTGGCACTTTCAGTTCTCTTTTCATCGCCCCATTGCTACTAACAGTCTGGGAAAGCCATGAATGGCTCCGCTTTTTCCAATGGCTACCCTTCTTAAAATCGAATAGCAGGAAATAAATCATGTTCTCTACTAGGAAAGGGGCTATCAGTCTTGCTCTCATGGTTATTCTCGGGCTTGTAATACTGAAGTTCGTAATAGCCTTCCTAACTGATAGTATAAGCATATTTGCTCAGACAGCTGATAGCTTCCTAGATGTGTTTGCTGTGATTATCGCTTTCTTCTCAATCAGGCTATCCACTAAACCGGCTGACGAGGACCACCCTTTCGGTCATGGCAAAATTGAAAATATATCGGCTATTGCTCAAGCGATACTAATTTTCACTGCCGGAGGATTAATAATATATTCGGCGATTGACCGGATTATTTCAGAAGAAATTATAGAACTTACCGAAGCCGGTATGGGAGTGATGATAGTTTCAATTACAGCTAGTATTTTACTTTCTCGACATCTGTTGAAGGTATCAAAAGCCACTGATTCGCTGGCACTTGAAGCAATCGGTCGTAATATAACCGCCGATATCTATTCGGCAGCTGGAGTACTGGTCGGATTGGTAGTTATACGCATTACCGGGTTTTTTATTCTTGATCCTATCATTGCTCTAGTTGTTTCTATAATAATATTAAAATCAGCCTTTAACGTAACAATAAAATCATTTCACGGTTTGATGGATGCAAGCCTTCCACAAGCTGAAGAAAAAATAATAGTATCTTGTATCAAAGACCATCCAAGCCAAATGGTTAGTTTTCATAAACTGCGTACTCGTAAAGCGGGTAACCAGCGGTTTATCGACTTGCACCTGATAATGCCCCGCGATGCTAGTGTAGAGGAAGCCCATAAAATATGTGACCACTTAGAAAAAGATCTTGAAGACAGGCTATCAAGCACAAATATTACAATACATGTAGAACCCTGCAGTGTTGAGTGTGAAAAGTGCTACGTTGAATGCAGCCTGCGGCCGAATACCACCTAATGTATACAGTGTATTCCCTTTATCAACTGCATTAGGCCCGTAATGTTGGGTGCTTTATCCTCAAGGGATAACTGTCCCAGTTTATCTTCAATATCTTCTTTACCTAATAAAACCTCAAAGGTAGCCCCAACAGAAGCAGATAAAGCGGTTAGGTTATAACCACCCTCTAGGCTAAAAACCAGTCGTCCATCGCATAACTCGTCTGCTAATTGTTTGATAATACGCGTCATCTGAACAAAACCAGCAATGCTTAAATGCATCCCAGCTAGTCCGTCAGACCAGTGACCGTCATAACCAGCGGAAACAACAATGATTTTTGGTCCAAAACAGCGGATCGCCGGAATAATAATCTGTCCAAAGACTTGATTGTATTCTTCATCACCACAACCGCTCGGCAGTGGTATGTTGATCGTGGTCCCCCTAGCTTCTCCCTCACCTATTTGGTCCACACTACCAGTCCCCGGATAGTGATGTGTTTGATGAGTGGATATATAAAGCACTCTGGGATTGGAATAAAAAACATCCTGGGTGCCGTTGCCGTGGTGGACATCGAAATCAACAATAACAATACGCTCCAGTTTATATTTATGTAAAATATAAGCTACAGCAATAGCCACATTATTGAATAAACAGAAACCCATCCCCCTACCGGTACTGGCATGGTGACCAGGTGGTCTTACCAGGGCAAAGGCGCTGTTCAAACTTCCGTTTATTACGGCATCGACTGCTTGTATAGTACCCCCAGCAGCATAAAGAGCTACGTTATATGAATCAGGCGATACTATAGTATCTAGATCGAGCTGACCGCCACCTCTACTGGCTAATGCCTCAACTTCAGAAATGTATTGCTTGGTGTGCACCAAGGATATTTCTTCCATTGTAGCTAACCTCGGTTTTAAGAGATTTATCTGCTGCCAAGAACCGGTCCTTTCTAAATAGCGCATGATTGCTGCCACCCGATTGGCATTCTCCGGATGATTCCCTGTATCGTGTTTGAGATATATAGGGTCATAAACGTAGCCAACTCTCATAGTATTGTGCCTTCAAAGATTAACTAAAACACTGCCTGAAAACCGGATACCATAAACCAGATACCGAAGCCGGTTAGAAGCAGGCTGGAGGCGATAAATACACTTTCCTGAACTTTCTTGCCCCAAAGCGCGTGCGTTCTATAGACAACCACCGCAACTAATGATAACCACAACAGATCGCATAGCCAGTGGATAATTATGAATAACGCAAGACCACCAGCACCAAACTCAACGAACTTCATCACCAGAAGGCTACCAAGAGTCGACCACCATAGTATGAAGAACGGATTAAGACCGCTGGTAACAACGCCAGCGGTAAATGCATTGTAGGGTAAATCTTTCCCTTGGGTAACTACTTTAGCTCGGGCTCGAAACATCCCAATACCCAGCCAAATAACCATTCCTCCACCTAATATGCTCAACACAAGCTGTACAACATTGCTATCAAAAAAATGGGCAAAACCAAAGTATATTAGCAGAATAATCGGTACTTCAATTACGGCATGTCCTAGTGATATCCAGGCTCCCACCCAGGGAGATCGAAAACTCTTGGCTAGCGTAACAGCGAACATGGGACCGGGCATCATTACACCGGTTAGTGAAATAACCACCACGCTTAGTAAAACTGGTAATATTTCTGGAAACATAATCCTAAAGAAAATATTCTCTATATTATATCATCTGTCATCCACTAATCACCCATTATTGCTTGAGTCGATCATGCTTATAAACTATACTAGTCATTAATAAAACCAATCTAAAGGGAAAAAGGTAATGTCTCTTAACTTGACTGATATAGCCTCTCAAGTTGCGGGAATGGCCGCCAAGTTTAAAGCGAACGGCCAAAAGACACACCAGCAACTACTGAAAGCTATGGTTATATGTGGTGAACGTAGTAATGACCTTGCATGGTTGCAGAGAAAAACCGTCATCAGCAAAACCAGTTGGCTTATAGCACAACCTGAAGAGAGACTTAATTGTCACTACCCATCACCGCGACCGCCAGATGAGTTCAGCATTATAGCTACTGACGGCTCCCAGATTGATGTTGATCGCCATCTCTCATTGCGGTGTTATATCATAAATATAGGAAACGTTATTTTAAAATATGGCTCGAATCCAGATGCAATAATAAGCAGTCTTCCCAAACTTTACTCTGAAGAAGGAGATTTAGTTATCGTACCACCTGACGGCAGGGCACGGGAGCAATTGGTAGAGGGAACGCTACTGGGCATCAAGCGCAGCGTCGAAGAATGTAAACAACTTGCTTCCATAGCTGCTAAACTACCAACCGGAAACTCAGTGTTAGCATTGCTGGACGGTACTCTTATCCTCTGGAACCTCGTGAGCAAGGAGTATCCCGAGTTTGTCATCGAGGAGCTACTAAACAGAGGCTTCATCCACTACTTGGATGAAATCAAGAAGCTGAACAAAGATAGTAGAGTAGCTGTTGCTAGTTATATCAGTTTTCCTAGATCAACAGACGTGATCAACACTTTAAGAGTGATCCAATGCCCGCATGAAATTCCCGATTGTGACCGTTACTGTTCCGAGATCACCACCGGTAAACGTGGATGCGACACTATAACCGGTATCCGGGATCGAGATTTATTTTCAAGACTGCTGGCTAACGGTGAAAGGTCAGCCCTATTCAAAAGCCAGTCATCAATCGTAGAAAAATGGTACGGCGATCACCGCATCTATTTCTTCTATCTCAAAGTGGATGATGAAGTAGCCCGTATAGAGATTCCAAAATGGGTGGTAGAAGACAAACACTTACTAAGCCTAACTCATAGCCTTATCCTAGACCAATGTCATCGAGGGCACGGCTACCCGGTCGCTCTCTCTGAAGCTCACCAGCAGGCGGTAGTAACAGGTACTGACCGCGCAAACTTCCAAAGACTTATCGAGATGGCTCTTGTCGAGGAAAATTTACAACTGACCATTTCTGCTAAGAACCGAAGCAAAAAAACGAAATGGATTTAGGGGACCTAGATGCGAGATAGCAAACAACGCCGCCTAGCAATAAGGATAAGGCTCTTAGGTAGGGTATTTGGCCTAGTCACCGCTGGATTTTCATTGATCTTTATAGTAGCTGAAGCCTTTGGAGAGCCAGCAAACGCATATGTTGCGGCGGATAAATTAGCAGGATTTTTGTTAGCTATCTTAATAGTAATTGCTATAGCTGGCTGTATCCTATCCTGGTGGAGGGAAAGAACAGCAGCTGTATTACTGGTTCTGGTTGCCGTAGGTTTAGGTATTCATATAGGCGTTTACGCTGGCAGAAACCACCTCCTCGCCTGGTCTATGGTGGGTTTACCCTATCTCATTGCTGGTGAATTATTGTTGTACGCCTGGAGGTTGGAGCGGAAGTTAGTAAGTTAAAAAAGGTTTGAATCTATCCTCGACTTAAAGTCATGTATGAAATATTAATTAAGAAAAAAATACAAATAAAGGAGATACCAGGATTTGGTTACTCAAAAAGAGAAGAGGATTGGCGAGGTTATAGCAACCGCTACTGCTACTTTTACCACCCAGTGTTATCAGCTCTACGAACTACCGCCATTAGGTAGTCTTGTAAAAACAAGAAACGAGAAACTTGAACTATTTGCGGTAGTCGCTAATGCCACTACCACTGGTCTTGAACCAGGGCGAAAGGCCATTGCTCGCGGTAAAGATGAAGAAAGCGAAGAAGCAATTTACAAATCAAACCCCCAGCTTGAAAAGCTGCTTAAAAGCGAATTTGAAACTTTGGTAATTGGACATCGCATTGACGGTAAAATCAACCACTTTTTACCGCCAGTACCGGCACGCATTCACAGTTTCGTGTATGTCTGCCCAGTAGAAGAGGTAAAAGAGTTCAGTCAATCTCCAGGTTTTATCAACATTTTGCTTAATACCAATCCTACACTGCCCCAGAATGAATTAATAATTACCTGCCTACACCAAATGAGTTTTGCACACGAAGACAGCCACCAATTCCTAGTAACTGCCGGCAAGCACCTAGCTCGTTTGCTTGGCGATTATAACCAGTTAAAATCCATCCTAGAAAGGATAGAACATTGATGCAGCAAGATAACAGATTGGGTATTGTCGTCTCTGGTTCGCTGAGTAAAGGGGTAGAGGTGCGTCTAGATAACTCTACTTCAGTAGAGGATATGGTGGTCGGGCGTTACGTAACTATCGAGGGGCAGAAACAGCGCTTCTTCGGCATGATTAGCGATGTCAGTTTGGGAGTTACCGACCCTAATCTTTCCCTGAAACCACCGGATACAAATGATTCTTTCCTCACCGAAGTACTAGTTGGCTCTGGTACCTATGGACAACTACAGGTTATGCCTTACCTTACTATCGGCGGCAATGTTGCTAGTATAATTGAGGGACCACAACCGGTAAAAACAATCCCCAGCCATTTTGCAACGGTTAATCTGGCTCAGCAGAGCGACATTGAACTCGTCTTTGGTAAGGAAGATAAGGAAAGGTTCTGGATAGGTAATCCCCTGGATATGGAGACAAAGCTGTGTCTCAGCTTGCCAGAATTT
Source organism: Dehalococcoidia bacterium (assembly GCA_020351185.1). Classification (GTDB taxonomy): domain Bacteria; phylum Chloroflexota; class Dehalococcoidia; order Dehalococcoidales. Next base: position 818,750 of record CP070729.1, read on the forward strand.
GTAAAACGCTCCAATGGTGTTTTCGGCAAAAGTGGTACTGGAAAAACTTTCCTTACTCGAATGTTACTTATTGGTATGCTGCAAAAGGGCGCCTGTGTCAACCTTGTTTTTGATATGCACAGCGAATATGGATGGGCAGGTACTAGTGAAAAAGGACGGACGGTAAAAGCTCTCAAACAGCTTTTCCCAGCGAAAGTAGCCGTCTTTACTCTTGATGAAGATAACTCTCGACGACGGGGTGTCAGCACTGATTTTGTCGTCAGAATGGGCTACGATGAAATAGAACCTGAGGATATTTCACTGCTACGTCAGACATTAAACTTAACCGACCAAGCAGTCGAAGCCGTTTATCAGGTAAAGCGCCGCTTCGGTAAAGACTGGCTAAGATGTACAACAGAGCTGGAAGACTCCGAAGAAACTAGGGAAGTACTAAATCAACTGAATATACATGACAGTACTTTTCAGAACCTGCAGCGTGGGCTTAACACTATCCGAAGACTGCCGTTTATACAAGAACGATCTCCCAATAAAGTGGTACAACAGGTTTTAGAATACCTAGTGCGGGGTACCAATGTAGTCTTGGAATTTGGTCGATATACGGATATCACCGCTTATATTCTCGTAGCCAACCTGCTAACCCGCCGTATCTACTCCCACTACCGGGAACGAGTAGAACAGGCAATGGCAGATGGAACTGCTTATCCAACCCCTCTAGTCATTACGATTGAAGAGGCACACAAGTTCCTGAATCCAGAGGTAGCCAAGCAGACAATATTCGGCACTATCGCTCGTGAAATGCGTAAATACAATACCACCCTCCTCGTAATAGATCAGCGGCCCAGTGGTATTGATGATGAGGTAATGTCCCAACTAGGCACTAAAATAACCTGTCTGTTGGATAATGAAAGAGATAGGGATAGCGTTCTAGCTGGTATTCCCGGCAAAGGAGAACTGAAATCCGTTTTAGCCAAACTGGCAACCAAACAGCAAGCGCTTATCTTTGGTCATGCTGTACCAATGCCAGTGGCTTTTCAGCCCCGCGAATACGGTTCTGCCGAGTCCTACAAACACTTCACTGATTTCGAAGATAGTGATGAACAAAGTGAAAAGGATATCGAGGAGCTATGGGATTGAGAGAAAAAGGAAGGTTAGACTAATGTGGGATATATGTAGTTGTGGAATGGTTGTTAGTTTGTTGACTTTGCTATAGAGGATGCTTTCCCTAAAATAAAAGAGTGTTTCTATATCGGATTATTCATAACCAGTACCCTTTACTACTCAAGCCAATTGCGGATAGACTGATAGCGGCGCTATAATATCCAGAATGGGGCTGTAGCTCAATTGGGAGAGCGCCTCCCTTGCACGGAGGAGGTCAGGGGTTCGAATCCCCTCAGCTCCACCATAGTTAATGGTATCTAGAACTGCTTTCTCCCGGTCTGTTCCATCAGGCATTACCGGCATTGTATAAGTCATCAAAACCTCGTTATCTGTAACCCTAACTTCTTTGATAAAACTCTTAAGGAAAGCTCTGCGCTCGGACAAAGAACCTTCATCCAACAACCCGGATAGTTCCTGGACGTACCAGGATGAAGTCTCCGAGTCGATTGATTCAATCCTCTGTTCAGCTATTTGATTTTTAAGATCTGCTTTTATCTGCAACAATTTATCTTGCCGCGAGCGAAGTTCTTTGATCCTCGGAGCCAGATCATCCAGCGAAACTTTGCCCGTTTCCACGGCTTCATAAAGCCATTTCCAAAAAATATTAAATAAAAGATAAGAACTACCCCGAATGTAAACTAGTTAACAGAAGTTGTTCGTGTATGCCTTTATGCTTATTAGTATCAAGCATAAATAAAGGATGTATGAACAATGAATAAACAAATTAGATATCAAAAACAAATCAGAATCCTCGGTCTCCTCCTCTCACTGATTTTTACTGCTACCCTCTTCGTTGTGATGGGATCACCAGTTTCAGCCTGCCCAATGGAAGCCTGCGAGATAGAACTTGCGAATACCACCGTCACCGCTGGTGAAGATATCACCTTCGTCGTCTCCATCCTGGATGGTGCCGATAATAAGGAAGGCTGGGCCACTTATGGTACCGCCGGAATGCCCTATGAAGGTTGCATATTCGAAATAGATCCAGCTGCGGGTGGTAGCTGGAATCTAAACACCTACACCGCAGAGAACCCGGGTGAATGGGAAGTCAAGGCCATCTGCACAGCCACCATCGAAAACGAAATTAACACCCGAGAAGATACCATCACCATAACAGTGCTGCCAGATGAGCCAACCCCTAGAGATGCTGGAGCAGTTGGAACCCCAACCGGAGCCATTGCTGGTAGCATAGCCCAGACGGCACTAGAGGAAATAAAGTAAAACTAGTTCAGATACAAA
>CP070729.1:821246-846537 GCA_020351185.1 Dehalococcoidia bacterium
TCAATGAACATCCAGTACTCGCGGGGTTGTCCATATAATTGCGAGTTTTGTGATATAGTCGTTCTCAATGGTAACCGGCCGCGTACGAAGGTTGAAAAGCAGATATTAGCTGAACTTGAATCCCTCTATCAATATGGATGGCGGGGTAGTGTCTTCGTAGTTGATGATAACTTCATTGGTAAAAAACAAAAGCTGAAAGAAGGGATACTACCGGCCATAATTGACTGGATGCAGAAAAGGAGGTACCCCTTCACCCTACTCACTGAAACTTCTATCAATCTGGCGGATGATGAAGAACTTATTCGCTTGATGGTGGATGCTGGTTTCGATACTGTATTCATCGGCCTCGAAAGTCCCAATGAAGAAAGCTTGGCTGAATGCAATAAAAGTCAGAATAAAAAACGGGATCTAATTGCCGCTGTAAAAAAAATACAGAACTATGGCCTTCAGGTGCAGGGTGGCTTTATCGTTGGTTTTGACAGCGACCCACCATCAATCTTTAAGAACCAAATAAGCTTTATCCAAAATAGTGGTATCGTTACCGCAATGGTCGGATTATTAAATGCGCCCCGTGGTACCCGTTTGTATAAGCGCTTACAGAAAGAACAACGCCTGCTTGATGGTTTCTCTGGCGATAATATGGATTGCTCTATAAACTTCATTCCTAGGATGAAATACGAGACACTAATAAATGGCTATAAATATATACTTAAGACAATATATGCCCCCAAACAATATTATGAACGTATTAGAATGTGCCTTATGGAATACAGACCTAAAAAGAAGAAGGGTGCTTTGTTAAAGTTGAGGACTTATCATTTAACAGCATTTATGAAATCCATATGGATTCTTGGTATATGGGGGAAGGGTAAGAAATATTACTGGAAGCTTATGCTCTCCACACTTTTCCAACACCCCCACTTATTACCACTGGCAGTGAGTCTGTCTGTATATGGTTTCCATTTTCGCAAGATTGTCGAAAAATGCGCTCGTTTACCGATCACAAATGCACTAGAAACTGGAAAGGGTAGTAGAATTTAGCTAATCTGTCTGCTTAAGTTTAAATACTTCTGATTATTTATCCTTTTTTCTCTTCCTTTGCGCTATCCTTTTTAATATCCTTATTTGTATTCTGCGAAACACCCTCTTCTAAGATACCCAAATCCTTTAGGTAATCAATAGCGTCTTGAACGGTTATTATCTTTTCGGCATCTTCATCGGGGATTTTTATCTTCTGATTTTCGGTACTAAACTCCTCTTCTATGGACATTATCAGTTCTACGAGATCCAGAGAATCGGCACCTAAATCATTAACGAACTTTGCTGACGGGACTACTTCGTTTTCATCGACTCCTAATTGTTCAACTGCTATCTTTTTAAGTCGATCGGAAACTGTTGCCATATTTTACCTCCATTATTCTATCCAGTAGCAAGTGTATTAACGGAGCTCAAAACTCCATTAACAAATCTTGCTGAACTATCACTCCCGAATTTTTTTGCCAACTCTACAGCTTCGTTTATCGCTATACTTGTAGGCACTTTATTATCCATTAAAAGCTCGAATATTGCAAATCTTAGAATATTGCGGTCGACCATCGGTAACTGATCTACAGGCCAAGCGGGAGCAAATCGCTGTATGTTTTCATCAAGCTTCTGCTTGTTCTGAATGACACCCAATACATTCTGGCGAACGAACGTGCTGTTATCTTCTGATAGTTTCTTCTCAACCAACAGACGACTGACAACATCTTCAGCATTATGCCTGGTAGAATCGATTTCGTACAATGCTTGGAAAATCGCTATTCTCGACTGCCTTCTTGCTCCTGCCATGGATATTCCTTCCAAAATTGTATTATAGCAGTCCCGGATCGAGTTGTGGATATAACATTTAAGTCATACCACCATCTATAGTTAGCACTTGCCCAGTAATGTAGCTAGCTTCATTTGAGGCCAGAAAACAAACGGCTGATGCCACATCCTCTGGAGAACCTAGACGGCCACATGGAATGCGTGAAATGAGCTCCCGTCGCCGGTTTTCTGGTAACTTCTGAGTCATCTCGGTATCTATAAAACCTGGGGCAAGAGCGTTGGCGGTAATACCTCTCGAAGCTACTTCCCTAGCAATAGAGCGGGTGAAGCCGATGATGCCAGCTTTAGCTGAGGCATAGTTAGCCTGGCCGGCATTGCCTATCAACCCGACTATACTTGCAATACTGATGATCCTTCCCCAACGTTGTTTTATCATCGATCTTAGCACGGCTCTTGTACATAGAAAAACACTTTTCAAGTCTATATTAATCACCCTGTCCCAATCCTCGTCTGTCATCCTGACTAAGAGTTGATCGCGGTTGATACCCGCATTATTTACCAGAATATCAATTCGGCCGTATGTTTTTATGGTTGTCTCTGCGATTTTAGCTACGTCCGAAGTACAGCTGACGTCACCCAAAACTGCTCGTCCTTTTCTGCCGATATTGTTTATTTCGCGTGCTAACTCCTTAGCCGATTCACCTATATCGTTGACCACCACACTGCTGCCTGCTTCAGCTAGTTTAAGAGCGATAACTCGTCCAATTCCACGACCGCTGCCAGTAACAATGGCAACCTTTCCTTTGAGATTCATATAATTACCTCCTGTCTAAACCTATCGATTATTAAATTCAATTAAGGACATTAGCCAGATTCGTGATTGTTTCAATATCACTAATGTTTATTGTTTTTATATTTCTGTCAATCCGTTTTATAAGACCACTCAAAACATTGCCCGGTCCTATCTCGACGAAGGTGGTTATACCATTATGAATCATATATTCTATGCTGTGGTGCCACCGTACACTATTACATAACTGATTTAGCAGCTCGTCCTTTGCCATTTTAGCAGTAGTTATCTCACGGGCGGTGGTATTACCAATTATGGGTATTTGAGGTACTGCGAAAGAGATGCTGTGGATGATTTCTGCTAATTTGTCAGAGGCTGGCTGCATATAACTGGTGTGAAAAGCTCCACTTACTTGGAGCGGTACGACACGGCGGGCACCTTTGACTTCGGCAAGCTTCATCGCTTTATTAAGTTTTTTTCTATCACCACTAATTACAAGTTGACCGGGGCAGTTGAAGTTAGCTATTTTAACACCACTTTGTTCACATATATCAGCCAGTGACGCATCATCTAATCCAATTACTGCCACCATACCCCCAGGATTCTCTCTGCCAGCCTGATGCATTAAGCGGCCACGTTCGCGTGTGAGGTGGATAGCAGTGCTAGTATCGACTACCCCAGCGGCTGCCAGTGCCGTGTATTCACCCAAACTGTGACCAGCAACGAAGGTTGGTGTCGACATCTTTTTAGCACCCTCTGAATTATTTAGAGCTGAAAGAATAGCGAGGCTTAAAGTTACTATTGCGGGTTGGGCATTTATTGTCTGTCGTAATTTGTTATCTGGACCGTTAAAACAAAGTTCTGATAGTGAAAATCCGAGGATTTTATCGGCTTGTTTGAAAACCGTACGGGCTGCTTCAGAGCCGTCATAGAGATTTCGTCCCATACCAACATACTGCACACCTTGCCCCGGAAAAATATAGGCTAACTTTGCCTGTTTAACTACCATCAGTCCCTTTATTACCAAAGAAGCTACTGAGCACAGATTACTCTGTTTTCTTTTTCGGGCTCTTTATCTCAACAACATCTCTTCCGGAATAAGTACCACAAACAGGGCAGACTATATGTGACAGTTTGGGATTATTGCACTGCGGACAATTGATAAGCGAAGGCGGTGTCAGTTTATTATGACTGCGTCTCTGACCACGGCGAGCCTTGGTCACCTTTCGTTTTGGTAAAGCTCCCATAATTACTCCTTTATTATTTTCAACAAATATTTACAGTCCAGCGCAATCGTGACGGCACAATGGTTTCATCGGTAGTGACATAAACGCATATTGGCGGATTGCTTCTGTTAGATCTAGAACCTGGTCATTATCTATAGTGAATGCACCCGATTCATTGTATTCTGAAGAATGTTCGCTGTATATGTTCTCGACAGGGAAGTACTCTTCTTCAAAATCCATTTCAACTGGGCAATTGAATAAATCCAGACAGCGAACACAGCTAAGTTCAAGTATGACATCCAGTTTAGCTTTGACAAGAATACTCCTGTTTGTGCGTGTTAACTTTACACTACCATTGACACTATTACTGCTACCATCCTCCATTATGTTGACAAAATCACTTATCCTGTATTTCCTCTCCGAGCCGATGGGTTCTTTGCATAACTGAGATACGTTTATCTGAATCATAATCCACCCGGCCCCTGCCATAAAGAATCCTATATTATACTCATAGCCCAATAATTACCGCAAACCGGCGAATTATTGAGTGTCCGTATTTCGGTCATTAGTATGGCTCGTTTGATATGAGTTTGCTAGAAGGTTTTCTTTCGTAGTCCGGAGGCGATGACATCCCTTAAAATCTGGTTGGTGCCCTCGTATATTTGAGTTATTTTGGCATCCCGCATCATTTTTTCAACTGGGTAATCTTGCATATAACCAACACCACCAAAAACCTGAACAGCATCAATAGTGATCTGCATGGCGGCATCTGAAGCGAAAACCTTTGCCATGGCAGACTCGGTACTGAAGTTTTTAGTACCGCTGTCGACAGTTCTAGCTGTGGTATAGACTAATGCTCTTGCTGCTTCCAACCTAATTGCCATATCAGCAAGCATATGACTGACGGCCTGGAAGGAAATAATGGGTTGACCGAATTGGTTGCGCTGTTTGGCATAGTCAAGAGCCGCCTCCAAGGCTCCCTGAGCCAAACCTACAGCTTGCGCTCCTATACCTGGACGTGAACGATCGAATAAACGCATGGTCATCGGGAAACCCATACCCTCCTTGCTGATTAAATTTTCCAAAGGCACTGGGCTATCCTCAAAAATGAGCTCTCTAGTTATGGAGGCACGAATACCCAGCTTTTTCTCCTTCCTACCGAAGGTGAAGCCAGGGGTTTCTTTATCTACCAACAGAGCACTGGCCCCGCGGATACCCCTTTCCTTGTCAGTGAGAGCAATAATTGTATAGATATCAGCTTCTCCACCATTGGTTATGAATTGCTTAGTACCGTTTAATATATAGCCATTATCCATCCGGGTGGCTGTTGTCTTTATGGCGCCGGCATCGCTGCCGGCACTTTCTTCGGTCAGGGCGAAGGCAGCAAGCTTCTTTCCTCTAGCGATATCGGGTAGATATCTCTGTTTCTGTTCTTCACTGCCATATTCTAGTAGAATCATACTACCCAGCGCATTGACCGCATAGCTGACGGCAAGTCCGGCGCATATTCGACTCAGCTCTTCGGTTACTAGACAAAGCTCAAAACAGCCACCACCAAGTCCACCATACTTTTCGGGGATATATACACCCAATAAGTCGGTATCAGCGAGCTCCTGAATTACCGACCTGGGGAACTCTTCCTTTTGATCAAGTTCAGCTCGCAAGGGCAGCATTTTATCCTGAGCAATAGTTCTTGCCATCTGCTTGACCGTTTTCTGCAACTCTGTCAGAGAATATTCCAAATCATTCTCCTTTATCATCTCAAATTGGTGGGTGTGAATAGACTAGCTATCAAAGGTAATTGCATGTATTATAGGTTAAGGTATATACCGACTGTCAAGCAGAACCAGGTAATTGACAGGCGGTATACTGTAACCTATAATCCGGTAAGGTATTGGTTTTTTCTGGCTAATAACGGGCAACCGATTCTGAATTATCCCAAAATAATAAATTACTCGAAGGAAAATATTCCAATACAAGGAGGTCAATCTAATGTCAGCAAAGGCTTTTGTACTGATCGAGACGGCTGTTGGCAAAACACAAGAGGTAGTTTCAATATTAAATAAAATGGGGGGCTTGAAATCGGTTGATACAGTAACTGGTCCCTACGATATCATCGCTGTCGTAGAAGCGGAAGACTTGAATAAGATTGGTGACCTTATAACCGGTAAGATCCACGCCATCGAAGGTATCTCAAGAACAGTTACCTGTCTAGCGGTATAGACTGGGGTAAATATTACATTGTTTCTGGAGCTGTCATGCCCATCAGGTGCAGGGTTTTGGCTAATGCTAGCTTAGCGGCAGCTACTAGTTTGAGGCGAGCTTTGCATAATGGTTCATCATTGGAAACGACGCGGCACTGTTTATAGAAGCTATGGAAAGCGGTGGCTAAGTCTTGGGCATAGTAGGTAAGATGGTGGGGCTCCAGTGTGTTGACTACCATTTCAATTATCTCTGGTAGCATCAGCATCTTGCGTACTAAGCTAGACTCAGCTTCATCAACGAGGAGAGAAACATCCCCATTGTTATAATTGATCTTTTTTTGTTTAGCCAAGCTTAGAATACTAGCAATGCGGGCGTGGGCATACTGGATATAATAAACAGGGTTATCCTGAGATTCTTTCTTAGCTAATTCAAGATCAAAGTCCATTTGACTATCAGCAGAACGAGCAAGGAAGAAGAAACGACAGGCATCGGCACCCACTTCCTCAACAACCTCTCGTAAGGTAATTATATCACCGCTACGCTTGGATATACGTACCAATTCACCACCACGTCTCAGAGTTACCATCTGGGAAATTATTACCTCTAATCTCTCGGGATCAATTCCAAGGGTAGTGACAACGGCTTTCATCCTAGAGACATGCCCTTGGTGGTCAGCTCCCCAGATGTCTATCACCCGATCAAATCGTCGATCAATAAACTTATTGTAATGATAAGCAATATCAGTAGCAAAATAGGTTGCTGAGCCGTCACTGCGGATCACGACATTGTCTTTATCTTCACCTAGAACAGTAGAGACAAACCAGACGGCAGACTCCTTTTCAGCTAGATGACCACCCTTTTTCAGCATTGAGATAACTTTATTATATTGACCGTTATCAAAAAGGCTCTTTTCACTGAACCAGACATCAAAATCGACTTTTAGTAATTTAAGATCCTTTTGTATCCGGTTTATCATTTTTGTTAGTCCTATAGCACCGACCTTCGATTCAGCCTCTATTCGTGGGAGTTTTATAAAATTGTTTCCATTCTCATTCTTAATCTCTTTGGCTAGTTCAATCATATAGTTGCCGAAATAACCTTCTGCTGGCATTTCGGTATCTATATTCAGTGATTGCTGGTAGCGGGAAAAAAGTGAACGCTTAAAGGCGTCTATCTGATTACCAGTATCGTTTATGTAATATTCCGTTTCAACGAAAAAACCGGCGATATTAAGGACGTTTGCCAATGTGCTACCTAAAATAGCACCGCGTCCATGACCGACATGCAATGGTCCTGTGGGATTTACACTGACGAATTCTATCTGTATTCGCTTCCCATCACCAATTTCAATATTACCGTAGTTTTGGCCAGCTGATAAGATATTGTTAACTTGGTGTGTCAGCCATTTGTTGCTGAAGGTGAAGTTGATAAAACCGGGTGGTGCTACCTCAACCGCAGCAATATCGGAGTTTTGGGGGATGAGCTTTGTGATAATATCTGCTATAGCTAACGGCTCAATACCGGCTGCACGTGTGAGTTTAAGCGGAAAGCTAGTGGCATAATCGCCATGCTGGGGATTCTGCGGTCGTTCTACCGAAATTATTGGTAGGGGCACCTTTGGCAGTGTACCCGATTCTTGTGCCTGAATAGCCGCCTGTTGCAAATAATTGATTATTCTCTGCTTAGCGGATAGTATCTCGCTCACTACTCGCTCCAGGGAAAATGGTATGTTGAATTATAGCATAGTCCTGCTAGGATAGAATAATATGCAGGTTTAAAACCAATGATTGAGTAATTACGGAAGGATTGAGTTGGGGATTATTCTTCCATTAATCAGTCAACCTCAACTATATCGGATACTAGCTCTTTTCTTCAGTCTGAAGTCATATTGCTTGAAGCTCACCAATCTGTGCCTTTTCTTCCACAGCTACCTGAAACAAAATCTTTTCTAGGATTTCATATAAAGCTAGACTTGCCGTCTACTCATCATAAAGATTGATGGTGTCCAATTCAGCGATAATAGTTGCACTAATTATTTCGTTATCCAGGTTTTTATTATCTAAATTTTCAAAATTATGAGCTATCTGAGATAACATTGCCACCATAATTCAATGTTTTTTTAATCCAAATTAACTCCACTCGCCATCTTCTTCTGGCCAGATTCTGGTTATTTCTTTTACCAGGAGTCGGTGCTTGGGATTTTTAAGCTTAGGATCATTTGCGAACACTATACCCGCTTCCCTACGAGCTAATTCAAGAAGGGATATATCCGAGATTTTCGCCATACGCAGATCGGGGATGCCACTCTGGCGTGTACCAAAGAATTCGCCTGGACCCCGCATTTTCAGATCTTCCTCGGCTAGCTGAAAACCGTCGTGGATCTGCTCAATTATATCGAGCCTTTCCCTGGCTACTTCTGACGGATTGTCAGCAAGCAGCAGGCAGTAACTTTGTTCCTTTCCTCTACCCACCCGACCGCGAAATTGATGGAGTTGCGATAACCCAAAGCGATCGGCACTTTCTACAAGCATAACAGTGGCATTGGGTATATCAATACCAACTTCAACCACTGGTGTTGATACAAGTATATCCAGTTGACATGAGCGAAAGCGGTACATTGTTTCTTCTTTTTCCACAGCTGACATACGGCCGTGCAGTAATCCTAGTCTGAGGCTGGGAAATACCTCCCTCGAAAGGTGTTGAAATTCGGCAATAGCCGCTTTAGCTTGAATAGCCTCCGATTCCTCTATGAGTGGGCATATAATGAATGCTTGTCGACCTACAGCTATCTGACGGTGTAGAAAACTATAAGCATGGTGTCTCTGAACTGGTTTGAGCCACTTTGTCTTTATTTTTTTTCTGCCTGGTGGCAGTTGGTCTATGACAGAAAGATCCAGGTCTCCATAGAGAGTCAAGGCTAGAGTTCTTGGTATGGGCGTTGCCGTCATTACTAGCATATGTGGGTTTAACCCTTTTTGACGTAACGCTGAGCGTTGGGTAACACCGAAGCGGTGCTGTTCATCAACTACAACAAATCCTAATTCTTTAAATTCAACCTCCTTTTGGATAAGGGCGTGAGTACCAATTGTGATATCTATATCTCCGTTCAGGATACGCTGTTGCAATTCCCGTTTTTTAACTCCTTTAATATCACCGATAAGGAGGGCTACAGTAATTGGTTTGGGTAAAAACCCGGAATAGCTATGTAGGAATTCTTCTTCTATTTCCAGATTGCCAGCCCCAGCAAGCAAGTTACATATACTGGTGAAGTGCTGCTCCGATAGGATTTCAGTTGGTGCCATAAAAGCACCTTGACGACAATTGGTTACTGCCACTAGTAAAGCGGTCATGGCGACTACAGTTTTACCGCTACCTACTTCTCCCTGAAGTAAGCGGGATGTGGGTTTTGATTTCGCAAGATCGCTAAGGAGTTCCTTGATCACTCTTTCCTGGGCGGTGGTAAGGACGAAGGGTAGGGATTTAAACCAACTTTCCAATACTGGTGCTTCAATAGTGAAAGGGGTTGAAATCTGTTGTTCTTGCCACTTCTGTTTTCGGTTTAATACACCAAGTTGTAATATGAAAAGCTCATCAAAAGCTAACCGTATTCTCGCTTGTTTCTTTAACTCTTCATCGTCGGGGAAATGTGCTTGATAGATAGCATTTGATAATACTAGCAGGTTACATCGCTGTCTTAATTGGACAGGTAGAAAGTCGTCTACTTGGGCAGACCAGGTATCAATAACATCTTTCATGAGCTTTCTTACTTGGCGTGGATACAGTCCTCTCGTAAGTGGATAGATCGGTACTAGGCGTCCGGTATGTGTAAGTTCTTTGTCCTCCAATATTTCCCACTCCGGAGATTGGAAGACGGGACGATGTTTGAAAATACCAAGACGGCCGCTGATAACCACTTGCTTGTTTGTGGAGAGCTGTTTTACGATGTAGGGATTATTGAACCATACCACCCTGAGGTTTCCAGTTTCATCACCAACGATGGCTTCTGTGCTGCGTCTACCTCCGAGTTTAACCTCACGTACCTGCCATACATTGGCAACAATTGTTTCCTCATTCCCTTCGGTTAGTTCGGAAATTGTTTTCAGTCGGCTATAATCAAGGTGCCGGTTGGGGAAGAAATACAGTAGGTCACGAATAGTAAATACATTCAATCTGGCAAACTTAGCTGCTAAGTTGGAACTGATGCCCTTAAAAGTGGTAATCGGAGCATCAATTGAGTAATTGATTGTGGATATTTTTCGCTTTATTGGTGAACGCTTCTTATTTGAAAATGTTGGATTCGTTTTATTTTTGTGGATTGTTTGGCCAATAACGTCAATAATATTAATTATATTTTCAATCTGCTGCTTACGCAGTTTTAAACTAAGTGAAGAGTAGTTGATAGTAAGCAATTTTCTAATAGCCTTAAGGAAACTTGGATCTGTTATTTTTCCTTCGTTTTGGGATGTCCATTTAGCCAGAAACCTGTCCAAGCCACCGAATACTGCTGTATCCGAATAACCCTTCTTACGTTCAAGTTGTAGAACTTTACGCAGTGGCGAAAAATCTATCGGCAAGAACTTCTCTCCAATTGAAGTGTTGTTGTTTAAAGGCGAACGAAGTCAAGTTTTTGGCGATGTATGGTCCGTAAGCGTATACGCTTCTTAGGCATTTCGCTTTCCATGATTTCTTGACTACGGTTGACTATCTTTTCTCTTAAAGCGAGTATCAGAGTACCAGGACCACCATGGACTCCCAGAGCCGGTCCAAGACGCGATATATGAATTGGTATTTTATTGGAAATAGCGTTTATACGCTCCCTGAGTGTGTTGGCATCGTCCGGTGTTGTGCTATAAACAACAGCTGCGTCCTGAACGTCTACCGACTTTCTGAAATTATCAACAAGGCGCTCTATGCCTTTAATGCGGGTACGAACAGCCCCAGTGGGATGGAGCTCACCTTCACGCATGGTTAGAATTGCTTTAATGGGTAATACACTGCCTAATAGAGCCTTGGCTTTGCCTAGGCGTCCTCCCTGAAGCGCATATTTGAGAGTATCAAAAAACCCCCAGAGGTGTATGTGGGGTATGGATTGTTTTACACTTTCCACAATAGTGGGTAGATTTTCACCCATCTTCGCCAATCTGGCAGCCAATATAGCCAGTAATCCAAGCCCCATGGAGACAGAAAGTGAATCTACAACTGCAATGCGATTTTTCTCGTTTGTCATCTCTCTACCTTGTAGAGCCGAGTTATAAAGACCGCTGAGTTTACTGGTAGCTTGAATAGAGACTATTTCATCGGTATATTTTAGTAGTTTTCGATAGGTAGTAGCAAAATCAATTGGTGGTGGCTGCGAAGTTGAAGCCGAGATATTTTCGTCTATCATCTTGTGATAAACTTCGTCTTGACTAATATCAATACCATCTCGGTAGGTTTTGTTGCCGAAAATGACGCAGACTGGTACCACTGTGATATCCAGCTCTTGTAGTATTTCTGTTGGTAAATCGGCGGTGCTATCCGTTACGATTCTAACCGTCAATTATGTATACTTCCTTGATGATATAACTAATCTTTAAGCTTCTAGGACAGTTATAGCCAGAGCACCCGGTCCGGCGTAAGCACCCAACACCGGGCTTACAGTTGAGCCGTAGATTTCCCCTTCCGGCACGGATGAGCTGATCATATCGGTTATTTTTTTTGCATCATCAGGAGTGGTGCAGTGTTCTACCGCTAGCTTCTCGATGTTGGAGAAGCTGGTAATGAAATCACGTATGTGTTCCATGCCGGCTGTTTTGGATCTGACTCTAGTCATCGGGGCTATCTCACCATCTTTCATGGTGAGGATAGGTTTAATGGATAACATGGAACCCAATAATCCTTGCGCCTTACCGATTCGGCCTCCCTTAGCTAAATATTTAAGGGTTTCGAAATAGATGATAATATGTGAGCGGTGAATACCATTGTTAACAAGATCCATAACCTCTTTAAGGTTGGCACCTGTCTTAGCGGCTTGGGCAGCGCTAATGACAAGTAGACCGAAACCCATAGCCACATTTTGAGAATCAATGACCTCTATGTGACACTTGTTGGTTACCATTCCCTTGGCGTTGGTGGCTGATTGATAAGTGCCGCTGAGTTTGTTGGATATTACGATTGTTAGAATTTCGTCCGTTTCCTCGGCTAGCTTGTTATAGACATCTACAAAAGCGCCAGGTGCTGGTTGGGTGGTTGTGGGGAAGATACTTTCCTCAGCAAGCCTTTTGTAAAAATCATCAGTGCTGATTTCCACCCTATCAAGGAATGATTCGTGCCCAAAAAAGACCGTTAATGGCACTACCGTGATACCCAGTTCTTTAGCCAAATCGCTTGTTATATCAGAAGTGCTGTCGGTGACAATCTTAACTGCCATGATAAACCCCCTATAAAATACTTCTATTCCACTGATATGATATATTCGTAATGCGGTTGTCCGCTATTTACAACTTCCACCTGGAGGTTGGGATATTGAGATAAAAGAACTTTATTTATTTCCCTTGCTTCAGTTTCAGTAGCGTCCTCTCCGAAATAAATGGTAACGACATCTGCCTTTTCCAGCTCAGCTCTACTGAGTGTATCATTAACAACATCAGCAGTCTTATCACCTACAACCATAAGAGCTCCATCTAGGAAGCCGATAGCTTGCTTCTTCTTAATAGCCAATCCATCGAGTCTTGTCGAGCGAACGGCGCGTGTGATTTCAATCGATTTCACTGTGGCCAATGCCTCGGTCATAATGCTGGCATTGGTTTCAAAGTCAGCTTCATAGTCAAAAGCCAATAGTGCGGCAACTCCTTGTGGTATTGTTTTTGAGGGTACTACCTTGACTGTTTTGTCTGTTAGTGAATGAACTTGCTCGGCGGTGAGAACTATGTTTTTATTATTAGGCAGGATTATCACTTTATCTGATGATGACTGCTCTACAGCTTGTAGTAGGTCCTTGGTACTTGGATTCATTGTTTGTCCACCAGGAACGATAGCTGTCACTCCCAAACTGGAAAAAACGTCACTTAGTCTATCGCCGGGGACAACAGCAACTATAGCTAGTCCCGTCGTCGGAGCTCTTTGTTTTTGCATCTCGAGGAAATCCTGATGCTGTTCGTCCATATTGCGTATACTAACACCATGCATTGTTCCCATAGAGGTAACGAAGTGAATTACCTTTCCCGGGTCTAAAGTATGAATATGGATTCTTACCGTTGTTTCGTTACCGACCACTATAAGAGATTCACCCTTATTATTTAGTTTCCTTCTCAGTTTTTCCGGTTCTAGATTTTGTCCCTTGAGCATAAACTCGGTGCAGTAGCCAAATGGAATCTCGTCGACGGCTACTCTTTCCGGTGCGGTAACGACCATGGGGGTTAGAGGGATGCTACTGGCTACCATCTGGGGTTTACGAAACCGTAACAGTTCCGCCTCACCATTTAGGTAGCGTAGGGCACCTTCCAGTAGTGTGTAGAGACCTTGTCCGCCAGCGTCGACTACTCCTGCTTCCTTAAGCACAGGGAGCAACCGAGGAGTATTGGCTACCGATTCGTTTGCCGCATTGACAGCAACTTCCATTACTGATACGACATCACTGTCATTCTTGTCCGCTTGTTCTCTAGCAGCTACTGAAGCGTCTTTAATAACGGTTAATATGGTTCCTTCTACAGGATTACTCAAACCCTTGTATGCCATTATTGATGCCTGCGTAAGGGCGTTAGCTAGATCGCTACCATCAAAGGATTCCCTTTCCTTAAGACCTTGAGCTAGACCACACATTATCTGAGACAGAATTACTCCGCTATTGCCGCGAGCACCTATAAGAGCTCCTTTCGCCATAGCCTGAGATATGCTAGATACATCATTTTTATTGACCACCTGGTCAGCTTCTTCAATAGTAGAATGCATAGTGAGCAACATATTGGTTCCGGTATCACCATCGGGGACAGGGAAGACATTAAGAGCATCTATATCCGAGACGCTCTTCTCCAGCCAGTTGGTAGCGGCGGCAAACATCTCCCTAAAATCGCGTCCGTTTTTAGTACTACTTTGGTTCACCTTATACCTATCTCTTCGGGTTATTAACCATTAGTTTCTGTATCCTTGTGAATTATTGTCACTTATGTTATTATAACGCAGGGATTGTACACCAATCTTCTGTTCAAGTCAAAGGGGAGACTATCGCTACATGAAATGTGAATTATGTGGTAAATCGGCTCAATTTGGCCATAATGTTAGTCATTCTAAACGCCATACCAACCGGCGCTGGATGCCAAACATCCATCCAGCAAGTATAGTCAAAAATGGTAAATCGGTACGTCTAAATTTGTGTACTAGGTGCTTGCGGTCTCAACATAAACTAGCCCAAACTGGCTAAAAGCCTCCTTTTTTCGATTTTAAAATTATTTCTTTAGCTTTCTTAATTGCCTTATCTACCTGCTGTGGTGCTGTACCCCCAACTATATTTTTAGTCGCAATGGACGATGACTTTGAGATTGCTAGAATTTCTTTGTTGAATAATGGTGATAAGCGCTTATATTCACCCAAGTTTAGCTGGTTAAGTGCCTTTCCTTTTTTGGCGGCATAATTTATTAATTTTGCGGTTATACCGTGAGCATTTCTGAAGTTTTCGCCTTTGGATACAAGATAATCGGCTAAATCTGTAGCCAGTATGTAGTCCCCACCTGTTGACCGATCTAGGTTCTCCTTTATAATCTTCAGGGTAGTGATCATGCCAGCAAATATCTCAAGCGAAGCTAAAAGCGTATCTACGCTGTCAAAAAGAGCCTCTTTATCCTCTTGCAGATCACGATTGTACGCTAACGGCTGCGCTTTCATGGTGGTAAGCATAGCTATCAGGTTGCCATACACCCGCCCCGTTTTACCACGAGTGAGTTCCGCCGCATCCGGATTCTTCTTCTGTGGCATAATACTACTACCAGTGACGAAGGAGTCATCTAGCTCAATAAAATTAAACTCGGCTGAGGACCATATAATAATCTCCTCTGCCAGTCGGGAGAGGTGCATCATACAGAGACTAGCAGCAGCGATATATTCAATAACAAAATCCCTGTCGGAAACCGCATCCATGCTATTCTGACTTATCTTCCTAAATCCGAGCTCATGGGATAAAAATTCACGGTCGATATCATATGCTACACCAGCAAGGGCACCACTACCGATCGGCATAATATCGGTTCGCTTTTGGACATCGCTGAATCGTTCGGCATCCCGCTGTAACATCTCAAAATAGGCGAGCAGGTGGTGAGCTATCAGAACTGGTTGAGCTGGTTGAAGGTGAGTATAACCCGGCATAATCACATCTTTGTTTTTCTCAGCTACAACCACCAACGATTGTTGTAGATCCGATAAACATTTTAAAGTCTGGGATATCGCTTCCTTTGTAAAAAGTCGCATATCCAAGGCTATTTGGTCGTTTCTGGAGCGGGCGGTATGCAACTTACCAGCTAAATCACCGAGAAGATCGAACAATCTAGCTTCAATCGCCATATGTATATCCTCTAGCTCATCTCTAAAAATAAATTGACCCTTTTCAATCTCGCTTGAGATATCATTTAAGCCTTCTATCATACAATTAGCATCCTTTAGCGAAATTATGCCTTGTTTAGCTAGCATCTTGGTATGGGCGATACTGCCAGCTATGTCGTGTTTGTAAAGGCGCCTATCAAAGGGTAAAGATGAGGTAAATTGAACGAGTTTTTTATTAGCTGGTGCATTGAAGCGTTTTCTTATATGACTCATTTCTACCTCCTATTTTTGCTTATCATCATCAGGAGGTTGTAGCTGCGCTTGGATTTTGGTCGGTAATCCCCAGATATAGATAAAACCTGAGGCGGCACTTTGGTCAAATTCGTCGCCCTTGTCATAGGTAGCTAAACTACGGTTGTATAGTGAAAATGGGGATGTACGACCAACGACACTACATTTACCCTTAAATAGTTTCATTCGGACTACCCCGTGGACAAATTGTTGTGTTGATTGTACATACGCCGTTAGATCTTGGTGGTGCGTACTGAACCATAAACCATTATAGACGAGGTCGGCGTATTCTAGTGCTATTTTTTGTTTAAACCGAAGCTGTTCCTTCGAAAGAGTTAGTGCCTCAAGGGCTTCGTGTGCTTCAAGCAGTACTACCGCTGCCGGAGCTTCATATAATTCTCTTGATTTTATACCCACCAATCGGTTCTCAACTAAGTCTATTCTGCCTATACCATGGCTACCGGCTATTTCATTTAACCGCTGGACGAGGCTGATGCTTTTCATTTCATGTTGGTTTAATGAAACCGGGATTCCTCTTTCAAAACCTATCTCTATATAGGCAACTTCGTCTGGGGTGTTAGCCGGTGATCTTGTCCAGGAGTAGGCATCATTCGGTGGTTCTAACCACGGATCTTCTATTACACCACATTCGATGCTCCTACCCCACAAATTTTCATCGATGGAATAAGGACTGGCGGTTGTGATGGGTATAGGAATATTATATCGCTTGGCATATTCTATTGTTTCCTCACGTGTCATTGCCCATTCCCTAGCAGGGGCTATTACCTTAAGTTCAGGGTTTATTGAGGCAATACCTACCTCAAGTCTAACCTGGTCATTGCCCTTACCAGTACAGCCGTGAGCCACTGTTGATGCCCCCTCTTCTAGTGCCAGCTCAACAAGTAATTGGGCGATTAATGGTCTTGATAGAGCTGTAGCCAGTGGATATTGTCCTTCATAAACGGCATTAGCCTGAAGAGTTGGAAAAGCGAATTTCTCTACGAATATTTTCCGAACGTCCTTAATAATCGCTTTGCTGGCACCAACATTGAGAGCTTTGCTACGGATTGATGAAAAATCTCGTTCATTGCCAATATCGACTGTTAGGGTAACAACTTCAAGGTCATATTTTTCCTTCAACCATTTGATGGCTACTGAGGTATCAAGACCCCCACTATAAGCTAGTATTACTTTATCCGACATTTCAAAACCTTCCTTTGGTTGTTATTTTATACCATAATTGATAGTAGTTTTTATAGTCTCGGTTGGTAAACTATTGCTTCTGATGATTGAAATTATAATCGAGGAATGCTAGGACCGGTGAACTAACTCCCTCATATTGCCACCTGTAATCATGTCCAGGTGCCCCGATATAAAAGAGAACATGCCCTGGATATTCCTGAGATATGCCCAGTAAAGTTTCAAAGTTGGTGCGGATAATGGTCATTATATCGCCTTGGCTGAATGCATCGGGAATCGACCCGTTGCTTCTTAAAACGAGCATCCTATCAAGCTTGGTATTATCGTTCCAAAAGGGTGGACCAAGCTGGATGCAATATACCTGAGGATTATCTTTTAAAACTTGCATAGCCTCTCCACAGATAGTGGAGCCATTACTCTCACCAGAAAGTATCACTCTTAAATTTGGGATGTGGTTAATAAGGAATTCAACCCTGATAATTAGATCTTCTACCTTCGTTGGATATAGGTCTGCGGCAAACATGAGTTCGCTTACACATCCATTAATAGTCTTAGTGGTTCTATAATGATCAAGCCATAACGTGTCGTAACCTAAACTATTCAATTTATTATCGATACCGGCTACAAATTCTTGGCTGTTTGGGAAATTCTCAAGAGGTGACCAACCCCACCCGCCGGAATTATTGATAATTACAATATCTTTGTTGTGGGCTGCAAGATAGATTGCTAACAGATGGGCTACATACTCATCGTTTTTTTGCTGATCGTTACCGAAAAAAACAGTAGCACTTTCGCCAGCACTGTTGATTACATGTTGGGGTATGCCAGAAAAGTCTTTTATGATTAGAGGGACACTATTCTGATCAATCCTTGAGGTAGTAGATTGGGCTATCGGAGATGGTGATAGTAATACGATAATAAGACAAATAACGGTGATCAGAGTCGCCGCTATCTTTAGTCTGAATATCTTGGATGACATAAAATAGCTATCCCTATTTTCAACCTAAATAACAGTTAGCGCTTTATCAAGAATTTCTAAAGCTTCATTGACTTCATTCTTAGTTATTATCAACGGTGGCATAAAGCGGAGGGCGTTCTTTTTTAACTCATTAACTAGTAAACCATTATCCAGACAAGCCATCATTACGGATTGGGCTATATTGTCGCTAAATTCCATAGCTTGCAGTAATCCCAGCCCACGTACATCGGTGATGAATTTATATTTCTGTTTCAGTGTTTTCAATCCTCGGGAAAGCTGCTGCCCCCTTAAATTGGTATTTCTGACGATATTATTGTCAATAATGAATTTCAATGTGGCATAACCAGCGGCACAGGCTAATGGATTACCCCCGAAGGTAGAGCCGTGCTCGCCAACAGTGAATACAGAAGCTTTATTCGTAGCTAAAACAGCCCCGATCGGTATGCCGCTGGCTAATCCCTTGGCAAGCGTCATTATATCGGGTTCAATATTGTTGTGCTCATAGGCAAAAAGTCTACCTGTTCTGCCGATGCCGGTTTGGATCTCATCAAGGATTAGGAGTACATTTTTTTGCTGGCATATCTCTGCTACCGCTTTTAAGTAGCCTGCATCAGGAAGATTCACACCACCCTCGCCCTGTATAGGTTCTAGCATAACCGCACAGGTTTTTGCGTTTATAGCCTTTTCGAGTACTACAACATTGTTATAATCAATATTGACAAAACCGGTTAGTAAGGGAGTGTAAGGTTTCTGGAACTTTGGTTGACCGCTGGCGGAAACCATAGCCAATGTACGTCCATGGAACGAACCAATAGCGGTTATCACTTCATAAGCACCATTCAAATACAAATGACCATAACGGCGTGCCAATTTAACAGCTCCTTCGGCAGCTTCGGTTCCACTGTTACAAAAAAATACCTTTTCGAGACTGCTATTTTGTATTAGAAGTTTAGCAAGCTCAATTTGGGGAATAGTATAATAGCTGTTTGAGATGTGGATTAAGGTTCTGGCTTGCTGTGTTATCGCTTCTACAACTGATGGGTGGCAATGCCCTAGGCTATTGACTGCCCAACCGGCTGTAAAGTCAAGATACTCTCGCCCGTTTTCATCCCAAACTCTATTGCCCTGTCCGCTAACAAGTGTTATCGGTATACGTTTGAAAGTAGGCATATAGTATTCATGCTCTAGCTGTTGCCAGTTAATCAACTTTTTCCCTCTGCGGATGTTCTATCTTTGTACCACTGTCGCTCTTCTCTATCTCATTAAGCAGGGCGTGTCGCTTTTTCCCGTCTATTATGATACAGGTTGTTCTGGTACTGATTAAAGCTCGTAGGCAAGCCTTCAACTTAGGTATCATACCTCCTGAAGCTACACCCGAATCAATCAGTGACTTAGCTTGTAGTGGCGTTAGATTTGGTAATAATTCACCTTTTGCATTGCGTATGCCATTTACATCGGTAAGCATAATAAGTTTTTTAGCACCGGTAATAGCCGCAATCTCTCCAGCGACAGTATCGCCGTTTATGTTAAGAATCAGAGGAGCTTTTGGTGGCCTGTCAAATGAGTGCAAGCTAACCGGGGCAATTACTGGAATGAAACCTGACTCTAATAAGGCGATTAATAATGATTGGTCTACCTTGACAATATTGCCGACATATCCCATTTCTTTATTTCTGATTCTACCCTGGATAAGACTTCCATCAACACCGCAAATGCCCACTACCCGTCCGCCACCTGTATTTATCGCCGCTACAATTTCCTTGTTTACTAAACCACCTAAAACTGCCGTGACCATTTCTAAGGATGCCTGGTCGGTGATCCGTTCCCCTTGAAAAAAATCGGTCATGGTATTCTGTCGTTTTAACCATTTAGTAACGAGATTGGCACCACCGTGAACGAGCACCAGCGGCTTACCCTGTTTTTGAAGGGCAATGACATCTGCAATAGTGGTGTCTTTACTATCAAATATAGAACCACCAAGTTTCACTATAATAAAATCACTGGTTTTTATACTCATTTCATTTGACCTCTAAATGTTAGGTTGTGTACTGACTATTAATGATTACGTATTCCTCTGATAGGTCACAACCCCAGGCGGTAGCCGTTGCTTTACCTATATTGATATCAAGAACAATAGTAATGTTATCAGTCTTTAATGAACGTACTACTTCTTCTGTATTAATAGATAGCGGACTACCTTTCTTTATGAGCTGAACATCACCAATATACATGTCAAGCTTTGATTCTATTAGATCAGCTCCACTCCTACCGACGGCGGCAATGATCCTACCCCAATTGGGATCATTGCCGTATAGAGCCGCCTTGACTAGTTGTGAACCGACAACTGTCTTGGCAGCTGACCTGGCATCCTCCGTACTAGCTGCTCCTTTGACTATAACCTGAATCAGTTTAGTAGCCCCCTCGCCATCATGAGCGATGGCTCTCGCTAACTGAATGCAGGCGCGGTTAAGAACCTCTTGAAAAATATCAGCATCTTTACTATTGTGTTTGATTACCGTATTGCTGGCGAGTCCGTTTGCCATTAATAGCACCGTATCGTTTGGGCTTGTATCCCCGTCTATGGAAACCATATTAAAGGAGATATCTACTGCTTTCCGAAGTGCAACTGCCAGAAAATCCACATCCGTCACGACATCGGTGGTTAGAAAGCAGAGTAGGGTGCCTAGCTGTGGGTGAATCATGCCCGATCCCTTGGCTATACCCCCTACTATAAAATCACCACTGGTTGTTGTTACAGCTACCTCTTTGGTAGTTGTGTCCGTTGTCATTATTGCTTTTGCTAGCGTTTTCCCACCGTCTTTAGAAAGCTCTATCTTCCGCAGTGCTTCGTTGATTGAATCTAGGGGTAGCCTCGTACCGATAACGCCAGTACTGGCAATCAGAACATCCTGTGTTTTTACCTTGGTTTTTTGCGCCACCGCAGCGATTACAGCCATTGCATCCATAATACCTGCCTTGCCCGTGCTGGCATTGGCGCAACCGCTATTTACGACTATAGCTTTAATGGTACTACTTGGCAATTTCTGCTTAGAAAGTATTACGGGCGCCGCTTTTATTTTGTTTTTGGTAAACACACCGACAGTGGAGCAAGGTACCTCAGAAAAGAGAATCCCTAGGTCCAGTTTGTGCCTAGAATATCTATTTATACCAGCAAAAGTAGCACCCGCTAAATAACCCTTAGCCGAAGTGACCGTACCATTAGGGATGAGTTCAATATCGGCCGCCATTGTGTTAAAACTATATCACATGGGCATGGATCGGGCAATGAAGGCTGTATCTAGTTGGATATATACTATATAATGGTTATTAAAGATAAAATAGAGATTCGATGCGGCGAAGGAAGTGTATAAATTCAGTCGACATCCCAGAGGCAACCAGTCGCTTTTTGGATGATGTACTAGTCGGCCTCCAGAAAGAGCAGAAGAAGCTACCCCCTAAGTATTTCTATGATGCACGAGGCTCTGAGCTATTTAACTCCATATGTACCCTAAAGGAATATTACATTCCGCGAACAGAGATATCCATAATGAAGGCTAATATAGATGAGATAGTTGGTGTGCTCGGTAAGAATGTAGTTCTTATTGAATGTGGTTGTGGTAATTGTACAAAGACGCGAAAATTGCTCAGCCATCTGCAGGATCCTGCAGCCTATATTCCGGTGGATATATCCTTTAAACAGCTGAAGACCATAGTTACTGAACTTGCTTTGGATTATCCTGATTTGGAGATATTGCCGGTTTGTGCTGATTATAGCGACAATCTTTTATTGCCAGTTCCTAGCAAGGTAGGTAGCAAGGAAGTCGTATATTTCCCCGGTTCATCAATAAGTAACTTTGAACCAGATGCGGCTGTTGAGTTTTTAAAGCATGCTCGTAGAATATGCGGTAAAGATGGTGGATTGCTTATCGGTGTAGATCTTAAAAAAGATTCCGATGTTTTAAACCTGGCTTACAATGATGGACAGGGTGTAACGAGCGCTTTTAACCTGAATATATTGGAGAGGATCAACCGTGAACTTGACGGTGATTTTCAACTTAAACACTTTCAGCATCACGCTTTCTATAATCAAATCGAGGGTAGGGTAGAAATGCACCTTGTTAGTCTAAAAGAACAAGTCGTACATCTAGATAATCTGGCTATCAATTTCAGTAAAGGCGAGAGTATCTGGACAGAAAATTCCTATAAATACGATATAGAAGAATTTAAGCTTATGGCTGATACTGCTGGATTTATACTTAAGAAGGTTTGGACAGATGAAAAACCTTGGTTTAGCGTGATGTACTTAACCTAGACGATTTCATATTACCTATTTGCATGGCATCAGCCGTACCATATCCTTTTCTTTTAAAACTTGTTTCAATGCCGATATCGTTCTTTCTATATCCTTTTCGGTAGTGTAGCGGGATAAAGAAAGGCGCACTGAACAATGGGCTTCATTCTCACTCAATCCCATAGCCGTTAATACGTGTGATGGTTCTATAGAACCAGATTTACAGGCAGATGCCGAAGAAATAGATATACCCTGTTGATCGAGAGCAATCACAAGCGATTCACCGCGCAGATTTGGCAGAATAAGATTCAGTGTATTAGGTAGTCGCTTTTGTCGATGACCATTAAGTTTGGCTTTAGGGATAAGCCCTATGATGCCGTCTTCCAGTTTATCTCTTAATTTTTTTACGTTTTCTGAATTGCGTATGGCATGGAGCGCTAGTTCGGAGGCTTTACCTAATCCGACAATTCCTGGAACATTCTCTGTTCCCGCTCGCAATCCCATCTCTTGGCCTCCGCCATTAATGATTGGATCAATATCAATCCCTTTCTTGATATACAGCGCGCCACTCCCCTTGGGTCCGTGAAACTTGTGACCAGCAATACTGAGCAGATCAACATCCAATTCTTGGACATCTATCTCTATCTTGCCGATGGCCTGAACAGCATCAGTGTGGAACAGTATACCTCTATCGTGAGCTATGACACACAACTCTTTAACCGGTAAAATGGTACCCACCTCGTTATTGGCTGTCATAATGGTGATTAGGATGGTATCATCCGTCAGGGCAGCCTTTAGTTGCTGGGGATTCAGCCAGCAATCCCCGTCAACGTCTAGATAAGTTACTTTATAGCCAAGCTTTTCCAGAGATCTGCATGATTGCATTATTGACGGGTGCTCAACATTAGTCGTGATAATATGATTACCTCTGCTTTGTTGGGAAAAGACCGCTCCCTTGATGGCTAGATTGTTAGCTTCCGAGCCACCCCCGGTAAAAACGATCCTCCTCGGTTTAGTGTTGATAAGTCTGGCCATTTGTTGCCGCGCTTTGTCTATAGCATCACGGGATGATCTGCCACTACTATGGATACTTGAAGGATTACCGTAAATCTCTTCTAGGTGGGGTAAGATCACCTCCTTGACCTCTTTAGCTACTTTCGTAGTGGCATTGTTATCAAGATAGATATGCCTTGTTGGTTTCCTTTTAGGAGAATGATGTTTGTTTGACTGGCAAACTGCCACCTCTTTTTCAGCGATATCTCTTTCGTCAGGATTGCCCTTTCTTTTTTTTACAACCTCACACAGTAAGGCTTTATATACTGGAAATCCAGAAATGACGTCATAATTCCTTATGTCAGTAAGTTCATTAACATTCCATTCTTGCCATGCCTTCGGACCTACTGGTGTACCACCACCCATCATACACTCAACCGCACCCTTCACAATATCCTTGGTAACCTTAGCCCTGAAAGGCACATAACCCCTGGGAGTATGCACTTCAACCAGATTCCCATTCCGAATATTTCGTTGGCAGGCATCCTCGATATTTACCTCTATTATTGGTTCGGGGTTTTCCTTAATCAGGGTTTTAATACCGTGGTGTTGTGAGCGAAAATCTGTTTGCGGTCGGGCACCGGAATTAAACACAAGTGGGAACTCCTCCGCCAACCTAGGATTGCCCATTGGGCCTTCCGTAGGTTCTATGTATTTGGGTAGTGGCTCATAACCATATTCTTGAAATATTGTTGACCATACCTCGAATTTGCCGCTAGGGGTTTCAAATCCAGGTTTACCATCACTTCTAAGTTTTCCTTTCTGCCATTTTTTATATTCAAGCATTGGTGTTGGGATTTTAATCCAGCTACCAGCTGCCTGGATATCCTCAAGAGTATAACCGGATCCTTCGAGTGCGAACCGAACCATATTCTCTTCTGTTTGCGGGAACAGATTTCCATAACCCAGACGCTGAGCAAGTTCTGCCATTATCAGGTAATCATTACGTGCTTCTCCCAATGGTTGCATTATCTTCTGCCGGTGGCGGAAGATAGGACCGTACACCATATAGGACTCATTCTCAAACATGGTAGTCGCCGGTAGTATGATGTCGGCATAGGCACAATCAGCAGTAAGTTGACGGTCAATACAGACAATAAAATCTAACTCAGAAAGTGTTTGCTTCCATATAGATGTCTGTGGCCAGGATGTCAATAGGGAAGAACCGTGTATGATCAAACTTCGAATCGCATACGGTTTGTTGTTGAGTACTGAATCGACTAGTCCAATCGCGTGTGACTCACCACGGTAATTGCTATAGATAGGAAATTGATCATAACCTAATGCTTGATTGATATTCGGATTTTGTTGGTTGCAAGAGCGATTGATAGGGAACTGATTACCGAGCATGGCCAAACCAATACCACCGGGTACATCGAGCTGGTTGGCTAGGGCAAAAATGGTTAGCACAGCCCGGGCTGTCTGTACACCGGAGTTGGAATATTCTAGTCCGGTGTACATCAATAATGAGACGCCACTGGCTTTACAAATGCGATGCGCTAAGCCTCGGATGGTGTCAGAGGGTATACCAGTAATCTTTTCAGCAATTTCGGGGCGAAAGTGTTGGCTATATTGTTTCAGTTTTTCAAAGCCGTAACACCAGTTTTCAGCGAAATCTTCATCGTATATATCGTCACTAATCATTGTTTCTATGATGCTTAAGGCTAGTGCACCGTCTGTCCCCGGACGGATAGGAATCCATTGGGCACCAGTACGGATTGCGGTTTCGGTACGGCGAGGGTCGATGGTAACAATATCAACGCCTCGACGTGCAGCATTTTCCAGTCTAAGCATATCCACTGGTGGAGAGTCAGTAGCCGGATTAGTACCCCAGACTAAAACCATTTCGGTATTTTCAATATCCGTAAACATATCTGTCTGCATCCTACCCATGGTAACATGGGGAGCAATCATGTGTAGCGATACGTAGCATAAAG
>CP070729.1:846637-850141 GCA_020351185.1 Dehalococcoidia bacterium
GATAAAACTCGTACGTAAAGCCGGTGTAATGCCTATAAAACTACACGATGCAAGGCATACTCATGCAAGTATTATGTTAAAACAAGGGATACATCCGAAAGTAGTCCAAGAGAGATTTGGGCATAGCTCAGTACAAATTACGCTAGATACCTATAGTCATGTTACCCCAGGTATTCAAGAAGCTGCTGCTACTCGCTTTGACGAGGCATTTCGCACAAACTATAATAATCGTGAATCGGAAGTTAACGAAAAAAGTTATTAGTAATTTATTAGCAAAATGATATTATGTAAATTAGTGTAGTCATGTAAATTGCTAATATTAGGTTTAAAAATCGATTGCGCGCCTGTAGCTCAGTGGACAGAGCACCGGTCTTCGGAACCGGGTGTCGTGGGTTCGAATCCCTCTAGGCGCGCCATTTTATTTATTGTTGTAATTTGTTCGTATTATATTAATTTTTTGTCACTGATCCTTAAATAAAGTAATTTACCCATTGATTGATACGAACAATCAGTTATACAATCATTTTGCACTCAACTTCTAAAGGAGGTGTCAATGAGAGTTCTAGGTAATATTTGTATTGTATTATTAGTTCTTATTCTTGCCCTTATTCCTCTAACAAGTTGTACTGGTCCGTTGGGGCCTCCGGGGCCTCAGGGGCCACAGGGACCAATCGGACTAGAAGGACCAACGGGACCGGAAGGTCTTCAGGGTGAACAAGGGCCAACTGGACCACAAGGACCCCAAGGACTAATCGGGCCACAAGGACCCCAAGGACCGACAGGCCCGACAGGGCCAAAGGGATCAATCGGACCACCAGGACCCCAAGGACCCGCGGGAGTACAGGGGGAAGTTGGACCTCAAGGTCTTCAAGGGCCACCAGGTCCTCAGGGTGAACCAGGATTATCTGGTTCGGAACGCCAGATAGTCGTTACATGGCATCCTGGTGATCCATTTCTCTTTTTCGGGCCGATGGCTTCCATGGGTATTGTTGAAGTTTATCCCGGCCAGCTTATACGTATTAAGGGTTCCTGTTTTCATCCCGATGACTTTATTAAAATAACCATCTGTGAAGATAATTTTGAATTAGTTGATGCAATAGCCAATGATTGTGGGGCCTTCGAGGTATTTGCGATTTTACCTGGAGTACCGCCTATGAAGTATGGGCCAGTTTCAGTAAGAGCATGGGTTGATACAGATGGTGATGACATCTTTGAAAAGCAAGCCAGCTGGCCCTTGGATATCATATCTAAAGATGCTTTTTTAAACCAATGGTATGAATGGTGGTCATACTGGACAGGTCCAATAGTGTTATAACTCTCGATTTAAAGAAATATAATAAAAGACAATTAGGTGGTTATAGGATTGGTTAATATTTAAATAGGATATCCTCTTACATTCGATCCATATGACAATACCACTAATGATATTTTATTGTCAAAGTTTTAAATTAATGAATACTCATGCGGTTATATGTATGGTAAACCGATTTATATTTACATAAACATAATCACATTCTTTTTCCATCAATTCTACAATTACTATTAAATACCCCAGACTCCATCTTTATACAATTTTTCTAATTTTATTCGAGTTATCTTATTGGTTAAATTTTTATAGTTTTTTGCATACACCCTTATGTAGTTGGAAGTAAGCCCAGACCAGATCCCATTACTCTTTTTTTCCCAAAGTACATGCCGTATCTCACCCATGAAGCGTTCTCTAAATTTCTTAGCACTTTTTTCGGCTAATTTTATCATCAATTTACTTCTTTGTTTCTTTATGTTGGCATTGATCTGTCCATTCATTTCTGTCGCCTTTGTACCCGAACGTAGCGAAAAAGGGAAGACGTGAATGCGTGCGAAATTCTTAATTTTATAATAATTAAAACTTTCTTCAAATTCACTCGTACTTTCCCCAGGAAAACCGACTATAACATCAGTGGTAATAGCTACATCTGGTATTTTGCGTATTAAACAAATCGCCTTATCGTAATCTTTTATTGAATAACTACGTTTCATTCTTCTAAGAACTTTTTCACTACCACTCTGCAAGGGCAGGTGCAGTTGAGGGCATAACCTTCGATTTTTCCAAAGCTCAATAAATTGAGGGGTAATATGCTTAGGTTGAAGCGATGATAACCTTAAACGTTCAATCATTGTTTCATCTAGTATCTTTTTTACTAACCCAATCAAAGTAATGCCTTTATCGTGGTAAGAACCAATTTCAGTTCCAGTAAGCACCACTTCTTTATAACCATGAATTACTTTCTCTTTTATCCTAGCGATTATCTCCCCTGCGGGGATGCTCTTTTCCGGTCCTCTTACTAAAGGCACAATGCAATATGCACAGAAGTTATTACATCCATCTTGTACTTTAATAAAAGCACGGTTTTTAAAGGGATTAATTTTCCCCAATCGCAATTCTCTCTTGCTATCATTCTTATTAACCGAATATCCTTTTGATTCTATTAAAGTTAGTATGTTCATCTTTTCATCATTGCCCACTACCATATCAACTCCATCTATAGCTGCCAATTCCCTACCTTTATACTGGGTATAGCAACCGGTAGCGACTACAAAGGCGTTTGCATTACTCCTGTGTGCTGCTCGCAGTAGGTGGCGTGACTTGCGGTCAGCTATATGGGTAACGGTGCAAGTATTTAGTATATAAACATCTGCATCAACTACCGAACTAGTCAAGCAATATCCAGATCGAAGAAAATGTTCCGCCAAAATATCGGTTTCAGCCCTATTAAGCTTACATCCGAGTGTTTCGATTCTGACTTTCCTGGCCTTCATTCCCCTAGGTTTCCTGTAATTTAAATTAGAACTCGTTTAAAGGCGATTATACCAAACTAGTTTCCATTCTTGCAGCAAAGAATGAATTATGCTATAAATAACTAAGCATTTTCTTCATTATTACCCATGTATTACAATAATAATAGGGTTGTCGTAACCGGTATCGGTACTCTTAATCCCCTAGGTACGGATATTAACACTACCTGGGAGAGTTTGATCGCTGGTAAGTCTGGTATTGACTATATAACACTTTTTGATCCATCAAATCTTGAGACTAGGTTTGGTGGTGAGGTCAAAGGCTTTGAAGCTACCGATCATATGAATCGTAAGGAAGCACGCCACATAGACCGTTTTGCTCAATTAGCTATCGTTGCAGCTCGCCAAGCACTTGAAAAATCTGGTTTAAAAATAGATTCATCCAATCAGAACAACATTGGCAGTATTGTTGGCAGTGGGATAGGTGGTTTGAATACTCTTTTCGACCAGATGAAGGTTCTTCTAGAAAAGGGCCCGGAAAGGGTTAGCCCCTTCCTTACCCCAATGATGATAGCAGATATGGCCGCTGCGCAAGTATCGATTATGCTTGGGCTCAGAGGTCCTAACCTATGCACTACCACTGCCTGCTCTAGTGGTTCAGATGCCATAGGTGCTGCCTACGATTTTGTAAAACGTGGGGATGCAATAGCTATGTTCGCTGGTGGTAGC
>CP070729.1:850241-862518 GCA_020351185.1 Dehalococcoidia bacterium
CCCAGAAGCTCCCTGGTCTCAAAATAAAATGCAAGTTCACTGTTTGTTTTCAGTGGATTAGTAAGCTGTGGTGTCGTACTCAGTTCAACATTAACTACTTTACTCGTTTTGGCATTTACGGTCATAACAATATCGCCACGCTCGATGCCAGACTTTTTCACGCCAGTGAGGTTAAGCGCTACCCGACTACCCGGCTGTGCCCTGTTCACCTGCTGTTTATAGCTTTCTATAGTTCGGATATGAGCCGTCTGCCCGCCCGGCGAGATGAAGACATCATCACCGGTTGAAAGACTACCATTTGAGAGTGTACCAGTTACTACCACCCCACTACCCTTCATCATGAATACGCGATCTACCGGTAGACGAGGTTTACCGGTATCCTTGCGAGGAACCAGTTCCAGCACCAACCTTTCAATGGTTTCTTTTAATTGTTGAATGCCGCTGCCATCTTTACTGCTGACTCTTATTATGGGGGCACTCTGCAAATTGCTCATCGTCAGCTTCTCGACAATTTCCGTCTCTACAAGCTCCAACCAGTCAAGATCATCCACAAGATCAATCTTTGTCAGAGCAACTATCCCATTCTTCACTCCGAGTAGGTGTAAGATCTGCAAATGTTCCTCTGTCTGCGGCATCCAGCCGTCATCGGCAGCGATAACCAGTAGAGCAGCGTCGATACCGCCTAAGCCGGGTATTACGTTACGCACGAAATGTTCGTGCCCCGGGACATCGACAATACCAACCATTTCCCCAGAGGAAGCCTGAAACCAAGCAAATCCCAAGTCAATGGTCATACCGCGTTTCTTTTCTTCAGGTAGTCTATCCGGATCAATTGCGGTAAGCGCTTTAACAAGAGATGATTTACCGTGGTCGATATGGCCGGCTGTTCCAAAGGTAAACATGGTTATTGTTCCGCTTTTGCGAATGTACTCGTTATGACTTCAACCAAGTCAGCATCCATAGTAGGAACAACAGTACGCATATCAATTAGATATTGCTCACCCTCAACTCTACCCAATAGGGGAGGTGTTGCTAATCGCAGCTGATGTGTGAAGTCCTCTAAGGAGTACTGTGGTTTTATGGCTACCAATCTGGTAGGCAGTGATTGGTCCGGTAAAGATCCTCCACCAACCATACTTTTGCCGTTTATTACGCTGGCTTTTATTCCAGCTGCTCCCAGTTTTTTTACAACGAACTGAGCCCTGGATTCGATTTCCTCAAGATTGGCTGCTATCATCTGCCAGACAGGAATTTTCTCGACGGCTTCCTTCTGTAAATAATGCTTCAAAGTAGCTGCCAACGCCGTCGCTGTCATTTTATCGATACGAATCACTCTCATTAGCGGGTGCTTGCGCATTTTGTCAATAGAAGGTTTGTCACCAAGAATAATACCGGACTGAGGGCCACCTAGAAGTTTATCACCGCTAAAACAGACAATATCACTACCATCTACCAGAGCCTCCTGGACAGTTGGTTCGTGAGCTTCAATATAATCTTCAGTATTCAGCATAGCCCCACTCCCCAGGTCATAAACAACCGGTAGGTTATGCTTCTGACCCAACGCTTTCAATTCGCGGATTTCAACCGAATGAGTAAAGCCTTTTATTATGAAATTACTCTGATGCACCTTTAATAATAGAGCGCTCTTGGTGTCTATAGCCTGCTCATAATCCTTAATATATGTCTGGTTGGTAGTACCAACCTCTACAAGACGAACACCACTTTGCTCCATAATATCGGGTACTCGAAAACCACCGCCAATCTGCACAAGTTCTCCCCGAGATACGATAACTTCCTTATTTCTGGCGAGGACGATTAATACTAATAATACAGCGGCAGCATTATTATTAACCACCAAAGCACTCTCAGACCCTGTTAACTGACACAGTAATTTTTCTACTTCTTTTGCTCTAGAACCACGCTTGCCAGCTAGTAGATCATATTCCAGATTGGAGAAATTTCCACTAACTTTTGATACCGCTTCAAGGACCGACCCGGATAAAGGTGCACGGCCAAGGTTGGTGTGTATTATAATACCGGTGGCGTTTATCACCGGATTTAAGAAACCAGGCCATTCTTTTATAAGAAAGAACTTTATCTCTTCGAATAGCTTTTCTACAGTGGGGCAAGCAAATCCTT
Source organism: Dehalococcoidia bacterium (assembly GCA_020351185.1). Classification (GTDB taxonomy): domain Bacteria; phylum Chloroflexota; class Dehalococcoidia; order Dehalococcoidales. Next base: position 852,381 of record CP070729.1, read on the forward strand.
CGACAATCTGGCGACGTGCTTTCTTGATTACAGTTTGTGCAGCTTGGGTTACCAGATTTCTGGAATACCTGTCTATTTCAGGTTGGATCTCAGGCGCTTCTAGTATCTTCTCAATAGAGGGTAGCTTGCGCAACTCCTTATTATTTACAGCAGAACTCATAATAGTATAATCTGGCTATCGGACATATTTACCACCCGCCCAATAATAGCCGCTTCACCATCGCCGCTTTTCCGGATTGTAGAGAGTAGTAAATCTGCTTTCTCAGCTGGTACTGATATAAGAAGTCCACCCGAGGTTTGGGGGTCATAGAGAAGGCTAAGCAAATCTTCATCTTCCACACCATCCTTAACCATATTACCGCGGAATTCCTGGTTGGCATACATACCTTCCGGAACAAGTCCCATACGGGCAAACTCCAGGGCTTCATTGATAAACGGCACCTTATCTACAAATATCTCAATAGTTACCCGGCTGTTTTCGGCCATTTCGCATGTATGTCCCAACAAACCGAAACCAGTAATATCAGTGCAGGCACTTACTCCCGTATCAACCATAGCCTGGGCGGCTTTTTCATTTAATCTCACCATTTGCTCGCTTAATTTAGTCTTGGTTTCCTCTTTTAGCATTCCTGCTTTCAGCGCTGTAGTTATAATCCCGATACCCAGAGGTTTGGTCAATATAATCTTATCACCAATCTTGGCGTTGCTTTTTGTTATGACCATATCAGGATGAACAATACCAGTGACACATAACCCGTATTTCAACTCCGTATTCTTGACACTATGACCACCTACCAGTGTTACACCAGCTTCGTTCAATTTAATAAGCGATCCTTTGAGAACCTGAGTCATTATTGATATATCCAAAGTATCACTGGGGAATGCTATGATGTTCATTGCTGTAATCGGTTTGCTTCCCATTGAATAAATATCACTTAAAGAATTAGCAGCGGCAATCATACCAAATGTATAGGGATCATCAACTATGGCTGTTATATAATCTACTGTCTGTACAATTGCCAGTTTATTGTTGAGTTTAAACACCCCGGCATCATCTATTGGATCAAATCCAACAATCAGATTGGGATTATTTTGATGCGGCAAACAACGTACTGCTTTTTCCAGGTCACCTGGGCTTATCTTAGCCGCTCAGCCTGAGTAATGAGAAAAGGCAGTAAGGTTGATATTACTTTCAGCCAATTATCCCACCTCCTTCTCTGAGCAAAAAAGCACCTTCAATAGACATGGCGGAGGGGGAGGGAATCGAACCCCCCGCGGCAATTGTATTACCGCCAACGGATTTGAAGTCCGCGAAGCCCACCAGAGCCTATCCGCCTCCATCAGGATTATACCATAATAAAAAAAGGAGTCTAATATGCAAAAATTATTATCAAACATCTAGAATTGGTCATTTTATTATAAAAACTATTTATTTGTCAAATAAAATATTTATATTATCAATTTATTCATGGGTAAGAGGGCTCTTTTTGTAACTTCCCATTATCTTTACCATTGATGCTACCTTGTCAAGCTCCTTTAAGGCTCTTTGTGTCTCAGTAGCATTTAATCCTTTCTCAAAATCAAGGTAGAAATTATAATCCCATGTTCGTCCAATCACTGGTCGAGATTCAATCTTGGAAAGGTTAATATCTTCATCGGCAAAACATTTCAAACAGTGGTAAAGGCTACCAGGCATATTCTTTGCCTGAATGACAAGGCTCGTTTTATCGGCATCCTCGAGATAGCTGGTGTCCTTTGCTATAATCAGAAATCGCGTATAATTATTCTTGATACCAATACCCCGTGATAAGATTCTCATGCCATAAATCTCAGCTGCTAGATTGCTACCGATAGCCGCTGCGTTTGTAAGGTTTTTCTCCTTTATCATACGCACACTTCCAGCGGTATCTTCAGTCTCTATCCTTACCATACTGGGATGCTTTTCCAGAAAATGATGGGCCTCTGTCATTGCCATCGGGTGGCTGTAAACTTGCTCTATGTCCGCCATGCCCACACCAGGTAAAACCAGCAGATCAAGTACTATCTTTAAATATCTCTCACTTATTATCTTGGTATCGTATTTCATTAAAAGATCATAATTCTCCAAGAAAGAACCGTAAATGGAGTTTTCGATGGCAATGACGCCATAGTCAACTATACCTTTCTTTACATCCTCAAATACCTGATGTATAGTATCGCTTTCGATTATCTCGGAATCATCCGGGAACTCCTTACGAGCGACGATATCATGATACGAACCCCGAGTTCCCTGAATTGATATCTTTATCATAATCTACCTCCTTCTATTATCCCTGGATTTTCAGTAAAGAAATTAATTATGACTGTCGAGTAAGCTAATGATAAGCCTTGGCAGATATAAATACAAGCATTAAAATAATCGGGATTCGTCATAAAGAATTGGTAAATTAAACCTAAAGTGCTATTAATATAATTAGAGGTGGATTGGAAATCTACCCTTTAAAACTAGCGGAAGGAGGGTGTGTAATGAAGCTATTGCTTTCTTTAATTATGCAGAAGGATTTTCCCAATTACAAGCTCCTTGCTGGTAGGGATTGGAAGGAAATAATAATCTATCAGCAGGGAGCGGAGGAAGGTTCTTGAGCTCCTCGTTACTATTTTAGACTCCCGTTTAAAGTGGAGACATCCGGCCTGGAGGCCAGGCGGGAGGAGTAAGGAACGAAGATAACTAACCCCAGGATTAACTGGGGTTTGTTTTTTACTAGTTTAATTGCGTTTACCTAATAGTGACCATAGCGAAGATAAATACCTCAATCTACCGGTACCAATGGATAATTCAAGTTCATCCCTTTCGATAGCCCGCATGGCGTTTATCTTGTCAACCTGCGGTTTTAATAATTCAATGTCCTGATGGTTGCCGTCACGCCATAGTTCACCGATACGTTTTTCCAGTTCCAAAGCGGTGTTTATTCGCCCCACTTGCTTTTCAGCCACTTTTTTTGGAATCAGCCCATACTCCGCCTTAAGACGAGTAAGACGTAGGATGGCTTCATAGGTTATATCCATAATCTGGTGGCGGTCCATCCACTTTGTCTCATAGTTGAGGGTATACCTCCAACTCGGTGCTAATAGTGCCTGGCGATGCTCCTCTAAAGTATTCAGCAGTATTTTGTAGCCGTATTTCTGTGGTTGCTCGAAAGCAAGGCTACCTGGATCAAGGAATGGTGCCAGCGGTCCAAGAAGCAAGGTGATTCTTTTATCACCTCTAAACTTTTCCAATAGGTGTTGGCAGTAGTCAACCGTTTGCATTACCGATTGAGGCGTCTGTTCGGGTATGCCTACCATGAAGAATATATCAATTCGCCCACAACCAACAGCAAGCGTATCCGCAATCATCTGCTCCATTTCTTCGTTGGAATAATACTTGCCGGCAGCCTTTCTTATTACCGAGTCGTGTGATTCGGGTGAAATCTCAAGGCAAAATCCCTCGGCTGTTCGGCTCAGTTTCCGAAGAAAATCCGTCGGAGGCGGGTTGAAAACCTCAAGCATAAGCTGATTCTTAACCTTCTGGCGGGCGAGAATGTCAAGGAGTTCATTAGCACACTCATCTCCTAGCTGACGTATATCACCCAGTATAAAGATAGGTCCACGGCTAAATTTGCCGATACTTCTTATATCCCGGGCGATATCTTGAGGTGAGCGGAAAACGGTTTTTTGCCTGTTCAGGAAAGTACGAAAGGCGGTATTCGAGCCTCCACAGATGACACAATTATGATTACATCCTCGACAGGTAAAAACAGCCGTTACCGGATAGCGCAACCAGTCCTTGAAGGGAATTATACTTCCCAGATCGCGATGGCGGAATACAGAACGTATGACGCCATGATAGTGATCAACCATAACATGACTAATATCATCGGGTACATATGAGAAGGGATTTTCCTTTATGCTACCAGCATTATCCTTCCAGATGAGATTGGGAACTGTCTCCACAGACTGATCCCCTTTAATTACCTCGAGAAGCTGCCGCAGTGGTTCTTCTGTCGAATCTCCCCTCATCACATAATCTATTTCGGGATAGCCGAGCAGATCTCTATAGAAATATGAGGCGGAGAAGCCACCTAAAACAACTTTGGCCTTTGGATGGTATTTTTTCACCAACCGAGCGATCTCAACAGCCCCATGTGCATGAACTAACCAATGAAGATCTATACCGAAAACATCCGCTCGCAGTTTTTTAATAAATTTCTCGACATTAAAATTTTTATCTTTCAACATGCGACCCGCAATGTTAGCAATCCGCACCCTAAAGCCTGAACGCTCCAGATACTCAGCTATGCTAGTCAGTCCAAAGGGATACATTTCAAAAACTGGTGTTGCTGGTACCAGATCACTTACCGGCCCGTAAAGAATTGTTTTTTTCCGAAAATCATATACATGCGGTGCATGTAACAGGACAAGGTCACTCATGGATACCGAATAACTCCTCAAATATTGCTTACTTTATTGCTTTATGTATACTCATAACTCCAAATAAGGCCAGCTTCCTTCTCCCTTTTCTCTCCTAAAAGCATCATTTTACGATTAAAATCAACTCCTGTAATTTCAACATTTCCATCAGTCATTTTAAATAATTCTATTGTGTAGTTACCCGTGCCATAGCCGGTATCAAGTACACTTTTTGCGTATTCACTAAGCATTCTCTAGCTACTCTTTGGCACCAATGACGATCAAACCCCCAAGTAATCATATTTTTAATTAGTCTATAGAGGCGTGGAATGATTCTATAAATTTAATCCAAAAATACTCTTAACATTACTATTACGATGCTCAGCCGTCTATCCTATAAAACTCCAGCTAATATATAGCCTATACCTAATAGGAGTTGCGTTATAAGCACAACTAGAACATTACTCCCAAGAGCCGGAACCAAAAGATTTAAATCATCATAACGCATTGATCCTCGTATGGCTTTTATGGCAAATGGCAATGTCAGAATTGCTAATAAACAATAAACCGGCATTATCGCAGCAATAACAAAGATGATTACCCATACGTAAACTGCGATGGTCATAACTGAATAAAATAAGCTGGCTTTCGACAATCCAATTGTTATCGGTGTTGTCTTCCGTCCATACTTTCTATCAGCCTCCACATCTGGGAATTCATTTATAAGAAGCAAATTATGCACTAGGATTCCAGATGGTACTGAAGCTATAAAAACAGGTAGATTATATTCGCCTGTTTGAATAAAATACATTCCCAATACTGGCAGAATTCCCAAACCTAATCCCGGAGCCCACTCAGGCCAGTACGTTTTCAATATTAAAGGTGTATAGAGAACAACACAAATAACAGCCACAATAAGTAGGGGTAATAATTGCCAGCCTTTATCTATTATAAAAAACACACCGATAGGAATCGCCAGCAACAAGGAACCGGTACCCAGCCAAAACACTTGTGTCGAACTTAAAATTCCGCTAGGTAAAAAGCCACTACCACCGCTAAAAGGTGTTCTCTTGGTATTAAAATCCACTCCACTTTTATAGTCAAAGTAGTCATTCAAAGTATTAACACTAATATGGGCAAGTAACAAGCCAGTAGCCGCCAATAACGCATAGCCAAAATTAAAGGAACCGTCGTACCAAGCTATTGCGGTGCCTAAAAATGCTAGAATAACTGAAAGGATTAGGAATTGCGGCCTTGTTTCGAGTAATAACTTTTTCATCTTCTACCTACCTTTTAAAATTGTAAGTATTGTTTCAGATAATGAAATAAGGCACAGTTTAGATGAATGCTGTGCCTCCAGAATATAGAGGAGGTTTTACTCTTCCTCCTCTGGTTGTACTGTAAATAGTACTTCATCGCCAATCTTAGCGTCAAGTAATAAGGCGGCATTTCCACCTTTCAGAGATATTTCAATAAAATCCCCAGATCCTATCAAGGCAATTAGACCACTACCCTCTGAATAGGTTCGTACCAATCCCGAAATATGTCGGCTGCCGATCTTAATTTTATCAATCTTTTCGGCCGATGGTAGATCTTCGTTTCTAACATCGGTTATTAGGTTTCCGAAGGTGTCGATATGAATGATATGGCCCATCAACGAACCATCCGGCCTCTTACCTGGACGTGACATTGGTAAGACCTCCACCGATGTCACCGGCTCACCGAATTCTATAGGCGGGAAACCCAACGACAAAGCCGCCGCTACAGGCGCAAAGATGTCTCGTCCGTGGAATGTAGGGCTTACTGGTAACCTCCAGAATCTGGAGTTGGTGATATGCACCGCCTCTAAAGTTTCACCTGGTTTCAATCCGCCCCTAAGTGATAACTTACCCTTTCTAGTTACTGGTTGGATTAGTGACTGTTGTATTATATAACTCAATACGCCATTATCAGGGGCAACGAAAGATGCTATGGGTGTACGCAGGATAATAGCTCGGCGCTCACTACCAACATCTGGATCAACCACTACCAAATGAACCGATTTCTTGGGGAAAAAGCGATATGCCGCGTTCAACACAAATGCGGACTGTAAAATATTTTGTGGTTCTATAGTATGGCAAATATCAACCAAGTTGACTTCAGGATTGATGCTCAGCATTACGCCTTTCATAGAGGCTACATAAGCATCCTTAAGCCCGAAATCGGTGGTTAGTGTTATTATGGCACCCATATCAAAAAACCGCTAGAATTTTAACTGATACCGAGCATCAGTAATGATATGGTGATAAATAGAACCACTAATATTATTGTAAACTGAAAAAGAGTTCTTTCTAGCCCACGTTTTGTCCGGTAGACTGTGTCAGCTTGGCCAAAAATACCTCCCAAACCACCACCTCTGACTTGTAACAATAAAACAAGCACCAGTGCTACCGATAATATCATCTGAGCTACGGTTAAGTAATTTTCCATCTATCCTTCTCCCAGTTTTTTCTTAAGCAAATCACCAGCCAGATTAGGATTAGCCCTACCTTTTGTTTCTTTCATCAATTGACCAACGAGGAACTTCAATGATTGCTCTTTACCCGACCTGTAATCAGCCACTGCCCTAGGATTAGCCGTAATTATTCGGACAGCTATTTCTTCAATCTGAATAGAGTCACTTATCTGACTCAATCCCTTATCTTCCATTATTTCTTTGGCACTACGACCACTCTCGAACATCTCTTCAAGTATCGATTTAGCAGTTGCAGTATTTATGACACCTTCCGCATTTAGCACTAGCAGTTCGACTAACTTACTGGGAGCGACTTTCTCTCCAAAACGAGAAATATCAACGCTATTCTCATTAATAATACGGCTTACCTCACCCAGAATCCAGTTGCTTACCTGCTTCACTCCTTTATTCCGCGGTAACCTTCTATAATCATCCGTTACCAGACAATCTTCAAAATAATCAGCCATTGCTTTCGAGCCAGTAAGTAGACTGGCATCATATTCAGATAGGCCATAATCAGACATAAAACGATCACACCTAGCCTGTGGTAATTCTGGTAGTTTTGCCCTTATTTCTTCTATTTTTTTAGCCTCAATCAATAAAGGTGGTAAATCAGGCTCTGGAAAATAACGGTAGTCATGAGCAAATTCTTTACTGCGCTGGGAAACAGTCTTGCCTTTGTCCTCAACCCAACCCCTTGTTTCTTGGGTGAGTTTCTTCCCCTGAAAAATCGTCTTTCGCTGTCTTTCTTCCTCATACTCTAATGCCCGATAAACAGCCTTGAAACTGTTCATATTCTTGACCTCTATTTTTGGCATTAACTCCTTGGTGCCCTCTGGGCGAATGCTTATATTGGCATCGCAGCGGAAGCTGCCTTCTTCCATATTGGCGGTTGAAACTCCCAGATATCTTAAGATCCTGCGTAGCTTTATAAGATATTGTCTAGCTTCTTCCGCAGAGCCTATATCTGGATCACCGACGATTTCCATTAGTGGGACTCCAGAACGATTTACATCCACCAAACTATAAGCTTTTCCATTAACCGTACGGTGTAAGAGTTTGGCAACATCCTCCTCAAGGTGAACACGGGTTATACCTATGCGCTTTTCACTACCATTCGTATCTATACTCAGCCAGCCCCGGTAACCAATAGGGGCGTCATATTGCGATATCTGATAACCTTTCATAAGATCGGGGTACGGGTAATTCTTGCGGTCAAACTTAGTGTAATCAGAGATGGTGCAGTTTAAAGCTAGAGCTGTCATTATTGTATATTCTATCGCCTGCTTGTTAATAGTAGGTAGTACACCGGGCATTCCCAGACATACCGGGCAGACATGGGTATTGGGTTTAGTATTAGAATAATCGGTTCCACAGCGGCAATACATTTTGCTGGTAGTATCAAGCTGGGCGTGCACTTCTAACCCAATTATAGTTTCATAACCCATTGGAAAAATCCTTCATATATCCCATTCAGTATAACAACAACTAACTGAGACTGACAAGAAAAAGGCAGATACAAATTGAAGCCAATAGTACCAGGTTAAATAACGTTTTTCCCTATGCTATAATTGCTGAATGGGGATATAGCTCAGCTGGGAGAGCGCTGCGTTCGCATCGCAGAGGTCGGGGGTTCGAATCCCCCTATCTCCACTTTACGAAATTTCCACAAAAATACGATTCTAAGCCCATAATTGAAGCCTTTAGCCACAGCCCCGTAACCTTTACAATTAGTGCCTACAGCCATATAATTGAGGATATACTGATTAATGCCATGGCGCTATTGGATGAGATTTTATCGCCAAGGGAAATAGTTTCGTATATATGTTAATACAAAATTAACGTCAAATTTTACATAACTTCTTGAAAAGCAAGGTTTTATTTTGTGCCCCTGTAGCTCAGAGGATAGAGCAGCGGTTTCCTAAACCGCGTGTCGTGCGTTCGAGTCGCACCAGGGGTACCACTTTTTAAAGCTAAAATCACCCATTCTTTTGATTAAAAAAATCCGCCCTAATAAACAGCTAATAAAAAGCTAACGGATTTGGATAAAATATGAAGGAAATAAGTCCAAGAAACAAGATTGTTATTACTTGATTAGTCTAAGAGTTTTAACACCATCGATATGTTCAGTACATATCACGCAGCCGCAACCCTTCTTTGTATAGTGTCTAATGCCAACTAAAATACTGTCTTTTCTATCTGCTCGCTGAAATACTAAGTTAAAAAGTTCGTCTTCGCCATTCTCAAGTTACCTCCGAATTGCATAAGCACATAAGTCAGCAATTTGAACCATACTAGGTTGAAAGTCTATCCAACAATTTTATAGCTTGTGAAATGCAGCTTGACCTGATAATTATATTCATATAGGATGCATATACAGTAACACTTCCTAATAGGAAATTCGTTGGTATTAAAAAGTGTAAATAGAATTAGAAAAGGTGGATTTTCATGAAGATAATTGCTGTTTTGGTGATGCAGGGTATCCCTCCCAGAGATTTCCCTCAGTATGAGGTAGCAGAATTATTTACTTTATCTACTCGACTAAAATATACCTATGGTGTTGAAAGAGAAGCTCTGGAAAAACGCCATACAGAATTAGATAAGAAAATTCGTAACTGGCCACGCACAGAACACAATGATCCGTTGATTGCCTCCTCGCATCAATTATCAACATTACTTAAGCAAACAACTAATTATGAGGTGATTGTTGCATACAACGAATACTGTTCACCTAGTGTCGATGAGGCACTTGATCTGGCAGTAAGAAGTGGAGCCGATAAAATAGTCGTAATTCCAATGAGCATGGTGTCTGTTGGTGGACAATTGGAAGTGGATATTGCCAAGGCTATAGAGCACGCTCAATCATGGCGTATTGGCATACCTATCACTTGCGCATGGCCATTTGATATCTCCGAGGTAATACAGTTAATAAAAAAGCATATCAATCGCTTCGCATAGTTATCGACTGCTACTTCTCTGGATACTGCAGAAGATATTAAAAAATCTAAGACTTTTTATGTGGTATCAGCAACTTTAAGTCACATTTTTGTATTGACAATAGAATGTTGGGTGTTATAATAACCATATATCAACCCCACTGAATGAGGGTGGTTAATGGAAGGGTTCAATAAGCATAGAACCGTCTCCGAAACCATCTCCATTAGAGCTGGGATCCGTCTTCAATCCCAACCCTCTGGGTTAAAACATAATTTTTAT
>CP070729.1:862618-885127 GCA_020351185.1 Dehalococcoidia bacterium
TTCTTTCTTATCCTTAATAATATACTCAACCATTCTTGCAGCGGCCGCAGCGGGGGCATAGAAAGCACTGCCTGTCTTAAGGAGGGAGACAATCTCAGCACCACCGTTGATAGTGCGATCTATCAGCCGGCTAATCGTTTCCATCGGTAGCAATTCGATTATCGGTTCGCCACGAACAGTCACCAGTCTAGGAATAATCAACATATTTTTACCGTGCTCTCCCAGAACAAGAGTAGAAACATCCCCTGGTGATACGCTTAGCTTGTAAGCGATAGAACTAGAAAGACGAGCGCCATCAAGTACCCCAGAAAGTCCGATTACACGATTTGGCTTAAAGCCGCTCGCCTTCAACGATAAATAGGTCATTGTATCAACAGGGTTGGTAACAACTAGAATAATGCAATTAGGTGAGTATTTAGTTGAGTTATGTGTAACCTCAGAAACGATCTTCGCATTTTTCTCCAGTAACTCATCGCGAGCCATACCCGGTTTTCTGCTCATACCAGAAGTAATAACAACCACATCCGAGTCAGCGGTATCCTGATAATCATTTGTACCACTTACCTGAGAATTAAAACCAGTAATTGGTGAGGATTGTGAAATATCGAGGGCTTTACCCTGAGGTAGTCCATCGACTACATCTAGGATGACTATATCGGCAAAATCTTTTTCGGCAAGACACAAGGCAAGACTAGCACCCACATTACCGGCACCAATAACGCTAACTTTACGGGTCATAACTCTACCCCTCCAGTTTTTCGACGATAGCATCGGCTACCTGTGATGTACCTACCGCTTGGTTCCTTTCTTCTTCGGACTTCATATCATAGGTGACATTTTTGCCCTCAGCGATAACGTCGGCAATTGCCTTTTCCAACCGCTCGGCATTATGCATTTCGCCAATATGGCGTAGCATTGTTACTCCGGATAGCATCATAGCCATTGGATTGACTTTGTTCATCCCAGTATATTTGGGTGCACTCCCATGAGTCGGCTCAAAGAGCGCACAATCGTCACCGATATTTGCACCTGGTGCCAAGCCCAACCCACCCACTAAACCAGCACACAAATCTGAAATTATGTCACCATATAGATTAGTGGTAACCACAACGTCAAACTGTTGTGGTTTTTTCACTAATTGCATTGTCATATTGTCCACAATTCTATCTTCAAACTCGATATCAGGATAGTCTTTAGCCACCTCATGAGCAGTCGCCAAAAAAAGTCCATCTGAAAACTACATGATATTAGCTTTGTGAACAGCTGTTACCTTCTTTCTTCCATCAGCTCTTGCATACTCAAAGGCAAAGCGAACAATACGCTGACTACCTGTCACTGAGATGGGTTTTATACTTATTCCAGAGTCTTTTTTAATGGCGGAGCCGTCTATTTTCTCAATACAATTTATAAGTTCAGCCGCTTGTGTGGTACCTTTTTCAAATTCAATGCCTGAATAAAGATCCTCCATATTTTCCCGTACAACCACAATGTCAACATCTTTATAGATCGTTGGCGCTCCAATATAGCTTTTACATGGCCTTACGCAGGCATAAAGCTCCAATTTCTTACGTAGAGCAACGTTGACACTTCTAAAACCAGATCCTACCGGAGTGGTAACCGGACCTTTAATAGCCACCTTGTTCTTTCTTATAGATTCAAGAACATGTTCAGGTAATGGAGTGCCATATTTATCCTGAACCTCAGCGCCAGCAAAAACCATATCCCAGTTAAAACTGACTCCGGTAGCCTCCAAAACCCGCCTTGTTGCTTCGGTTATCTCAGGACCAATACCATCACCCGGTATTAGTGTTACATCATAGCTTTTCAAATAAAAATGCCTCCTTAGTTACGGCTATAGGTTAAATTCACCATGTTTCTTAATATAGGGCATTAGCCCACCTTCTTCCAGAATAGCGAGCATAGCTTTGGGTATCTTCTTAAAAGGAAGCTGATTTCCGTTTGTAAGGTCATTAATAATCCCCTGATCAAGATCCACTTCAAGTTTATCACCGTCACATATCTTATCAGTATCACATACCAACATCGGTAATCCTAAATTTATTGCATTTCTGAAAAATATACGAGCAGCTGATTTTACTAGTATTGCGCTTATCCCTGCCATCTTTATTACAAGTGGGGCGTGCTCACGACTTGAGCCCAGTCCGAAATTATTTCCGGCAACTATGAAGTCTCCTTTCTTAACTCTGGTAGCAAAAGAGGGATCTGCATCCTCGAGCACATGCTTTGCCAACTCAGGTAAGTTGCTGCGCAGGTGAGCGAGTCTACCGGGCACAATATGATCAGTCGATATATTGTCACCAAAATTGAAAACCCTGCCTTTTAACACCTACAAAAACTCTCTAGGGTCTGTAATTTCACCGGTTATGGCAGTCGCTGCTGCTGTAGCTGGGCTAGCCAGATAAATAAAGGCATCAGGATTGCCCATCCTACCCTTAAAATTACGATTGGCCGTTGAAAGACAGGCTTCGCCATTACCAAGTACTCCTTGATGCAGGCCTAGACAAGCAGCACAACCAGGCGGTAATATTATTGCCCCAACTTCAATGAATGTCTTTATATAACCGAATGCTATCGACTGGAGCAATACCTCCATGGATGCTGGTGCGATTATTAACCTGGTATCGATATGTTTTTTCCTGCCTCTAAGAATAGACGCCACTATAGCCATATCCTCCAATCGCCCATTAGTACAAGTACCAATAAAAACCTGTTGAATCTTGGTTCCTTTAAGGTCAGTTGCCAATGCTGTATTATCTACAGTATGCGGCTTTGCTACTGTTGGTTCAATTCTACTGGCATCAATCTTAATTGTTTTTATATAACTAGCGTCGCTATCAGGTTCTAAAGGAATGTAATCATTACCCCGTTTTTGATCGACAAGGTAACTACGGGTTACTTCATCAGCAGCAAAAAGTCCAACCTTGGCACCTGCCTCGATAGCCATGTTGGCAATTGTCAACCGTCCGGGCACGGACATTGTGTCAAATGTACTACCACCGAACTCCAATGACTGGTAGGTAGCGCCGTCAGCACCAATTAATCCTATGAGGTGAAGTATAATATCTTTGGCATAAACCCCTATGGGTAATTTGCCATCAACCATTACTTTTATACTTTCCGGTACCCGTAACCAAGTCTTACCTAAAGCAAAAGTTACGGCTACATCAGACGAGCCCATGCCAGTAGCAAAAGCACCCAACCCACCTGCGGTTACTGTATGCGAATCGGCTCCAATAATTATATCTCCTGGTTTTGCCAGAGATTCGGCCACTATCTGATGACACACACCCTCACCAACTTCAGAGAGTCTGCTACCTTTTTTGTGAGCGAAATTGCGTAGTAATATATGGTCGTTAGAAAGCTGGCTATTCGGACTGGGAGCAGCATGGTCTAGGAATAAAATCGTACGTTCCTTATACGCTAACGATTTAAAGCCAGCAACCTCAAACTCTCTCACCATTAGCGGTCCGGTTGTATCTTGAACAAAAGCCAAGTCAATGTTGGCTATGACGATATCCCCGGCACAAACACCAATTTGCGATTTTTGGCTGAGTATCTTTTCAGCTAACGTTTTGCCCATTATTTGCTAATAATAGTCATTAAGGAAAATCATCTATTGAAAGTTTGTAGTTTATTTTCCTCACAACTACCTCTAATAAAAAGGAAAGGCATCATGTGATTGCACTTTATTCAATAATAGCCAGTATATCATCTCTGGCTACGTTGTCACCCTCTTTGAAATTTACTGATTTAACTATTCCGTCAACTGGAGACACAATATCTATAGCCATTTTCATTGCCTCCATAACGACAATATTGTCGCCTTCTTTTACTTCATCACCTTTCTTCACATCAAAACGGATAATAAGTCCCGGCATAGAAGCCTTAATGGCGGTGCCCTCGACTTCTGGTTCAATTGCTCCTGATCCCTTTGTTTCCTTTTCAGCTGGAGTCGTTTCCCTTGGTTTATCAGCTGCCGCCGGTTTACCTGCCATAATATCCGCTTTAGCTTTGGCTAGAAGCTCATCTTCCCTTTTTATATCCGCCATTGTTTTGGGTTTTGTTTCGCGCGGTGGTTCTTCAAGTCCGTATTTCCATCTGAGAAAACGCATACCAGTAGTTGGATAAAGAGCATATATAAGCACATCCCCGATATCTTTGGCAATATCCTTGGTGGCTTCAATGGCACTATCTAGTTCTGGATCAAGTACATCACCCGGCCGTTGTGTAATGGGTGTTTCTCCCCGCTCATAATCTTTAAGTGCTATTTTCTGTATTTCCGGATCAACCGGCATCGGTGGTCTACCATATAGTCCATAGAAATAATCCTTGACTTGTGTGGATATTACCTTATACCGGCCAAAGAGGACATTCTGCACCGCTTGGATACCCACAATTTGGCTGGTAGGGGTAACCAGCGGTGGAAAACCAAGCTCTTTCCTCACTCTGGGTAATTCGGCATAAACTTCATCTATTCTGTTCAGGGCATTCGCCTCTTTCAGTTGGGCGATAAGATTGGAAATCATTCCACCAGGTACCTGATGCATAAGCACGCCAGTATCTATAACTGCCATACGTGTCGTTGCTAGGAAATCCCGATATTTAGGAGCTATTGATTCAAAGTACTGCCCCAACTTGAGAAGCTGCTTTAAATCCATTTCAGTATCTCTAGGAGTACCCTGAAGGGCGACAACGATGGGCTCTATTGCTGGATGCGATGTCCGCAGGGCAAAGGGAGCGATTGCGGTATCGATTATATCCACTCCTGCCTCAATGGCCTTAATAAAACTCATCGATGCCATACCACTAGTATAGTGGCTGTGAAGATTCACTGGTATTTTCAATTCCTCCTTGAGCGCCTTTATTAGAGTATAGGCATCATCGGGGGATATTAGCCCAGCCATATCCTTTATGCATAGGCTATCAGCACCCATATCTTGAAACTCTACAGCCTTCTTTAGAAAGTAATCTAGGTTGAAAACCGGCCCACCCATTTTATTCTCGGTAAGAGAATAGGATATTGATAGCTGGGCATGTTTACCGGCTGCTTTTATCGCCTTGACCGCTGTCTGGAAGTTGCGTCCATCATTTAGAGCATCGAAAACCCTGAATATATCAATACCTGTTTCGGCAGCGTGTTTCACAAACGCTTCAACCACATCATCGGCATAATTGCGGTAACCTACAAGGTTCTGTCCTCGCAAGAGCATCTGTAGCGGTGTATTTGGAGCCAACTTTTTCAGCGTACGTAGCCTCTCCCATGGGTCTTCATTTAAAAACCTAGTAGGTACATCAAAGGTAGCACCACCCCAAACTTCCATTGAGTAGAAGCCGGCTTTATTCATTTCGGGTGCGATGGGTTCCATATCCTCTGTTCGCATTCGTGTCGCCAATAGTGACTGATGCCCGTCGCGCAGAGTTATATCTGTAATTTTTAATGGATTTTTTTCCATAACAATCCTTCCTTTAATTATGAATTAATTATACAGGATAACTTTAACTTCAACATCTATTACAGGAATGTGTTTTTGGAATCATTTACCGATAATAGCCAGTACATCATCACGAGCTACATTATCACCTTTGCTAAAGTTTATAGTTTTAATTACACCCGCAACTGGTGAAGGCAGATCAATTTCCATTTTCATCGCTTCCATAACAGCAATATTATCACCAGTTTCTACTTTATCCCCTACCTTTATGAGCAAATCGATTATAAGACCTGGCATTGGTATCGTTATTGGAGTTTCTTCATCTTCAAAATTGCTCGAGTCTTTATCCACTTCCATCCTTTCTTTTTTATTTAAAGTGGAATATTGCCATGTTTGCGCTTTGGATTCGTACTTACTTTATTCTCTAATGTTTCCAGGGCCCGTATCACTTTGTTACGTGTTTCTGCAGGATCGATAACATCATCGATATAGCCCCTAGCAGCGGCAAAATAAGGATTGCTGAACCTTTCCTCATATTCATTCACAAGCTGCTGTTTTATTTCTTCGGGTTTATCCGACGCAGCAATAGTATTCCTAGAGATAATATTAACTGCTCCTTCAGCCCCCATGACGGCGATCTCTGCTGTAGGCCAGGCGAAGTTTATATCACCCCGGAGGTGTTTTGAACTCATAACGATATAAGCTCCACCATAAGCCTTACGTGTAATAACCGTAACCTTGGGTACAGTGGCTTCAGCATACGCATATATAAGCTTTGCGCCATGTCTGATAATGCCTCCATGCTCCTGCGCAGAACCGGGCATAAAGCCAGGGACATCAACCAGGCTAACCAAAGGAATGTTAAATGCATCACAAAAGCGAACAAACCTGGCTGCTTTATCCGATGAATCTATATCGATCACACCGGCCATAATGGCTGGCTGCTGAGCGACAATACCCACTGATCGGCCTTTCATGCGTCCGAATCCTACGATTATGCTCCGAGCAAACTCCGCCTGCACTTCCACAAAATCACCATTATCAGTAATACTGGTTATTAGTACCTTCATATCGTAAGCTTTCTTCGGATCATCCGGTACCAGTTTCCGTAGTTTTTCATCGGTTCGTAGTGGATTATCCGTACTCTTTATAAGCTCAGGTTTTTCCTGCCAGCTCTGTGGGAAAAAACCGAGTAAACGACGTACTGCTTTAAAACATTCCTCCTCATTATCATAAGTGAAATGAGCAACTCCACTTTTGCGGGCATGGATTTCAGCTCCTCCTAGCTCCTGGTGGCTAAGTTTTTCATGGGTGACTGCCTTTACCACATCTGGCCCGGTGATATACATCTGACTAATACCCTTGACCATGAATATAAAATCTGTTATCGCTGGACAGTACACAGCACCCCCGGCGCTAGGACCGACCATGACTGAGATCTGGGGCACTACACCTGAGCAAAGCATATTGTACAACAGCATCTCGCCCACGGCGTAAAGACTCCACACACCTTCCTGAATACGTGCTCCCCCAGAGTCAAATATGGCGATTACCGGCACGAGATTATCAAGCGCCATCTGCATAATCTGCTTTACCTTTTGGCCAACAACTTCGGATATCGAACCGCCAAGAACGGTGAAATCTTGAGAAAAGACAAAAACTAATTGATCGTTAATTTTGCCGCTGCCGGTAACGACAGCATCACCGAGAAACTCTTTTTCTGCCAACCCAAAGTCAGTAGACCGATGGGTGATGAAGGCACCCAATTCTTCAAAAGTGCCTTCGTCGAGAAGAAGATCTATTCTTTCCCTGGCAGTTAGTTTACCTAAAGCCCGCTGTTGCTCAATACGCTTGGGGCCACCACCAATCATAGCCTGCTTTTTGAGTTTGGTTAAATTTTCTAATTTTGCTTCCACAGATGCCTTCTTCATGATCATTATTCCTCTATGGTTCTTAATTAATAGGGAACAAAATGAGCCTGCTTGAAGGGTTGATATTCGTCACATGATAGCATACCACCTAAGGTGGTGCAACTGACTTGAATACCACTTGAAAATGGAATATAATTGGAATTTCATTTATTCCAGATTCTTAGTTGCTGGCAGTAACCCGCTCTGGAGGTTCCTATGAACTCCGCATTCACAAGAGAAATAAATAGCATATTATCGGATTTCAGCCAGGAGAGAGGTAACCTTATCCCCATTTTGCAGCATGTACAAGAGAAGTTTGGTTACCTGCCAGAAGAGGCAATTCAAGCAATCGCCGACTTTCTCCATGTTTCAAGCAGTACGGTTTATAGTGTGAGTACGTTTTATACTCAATTCAAACTGACTCCTTTAGGTGAAGAAGTTGTTAAAATATGTCGCGGTACCGCCTGTCACGTTCGTGGTGGTCCTACACTACAGCGGGATATCGAAAGGCGATTGAGTATCAAGCCTGGTGAAACTACGAAAGATATGAAATATAGCTTAGAAACGGTAGCCTGTGTCGGTGCTTGTGCTTTAGCACCAGTGATGATAGTAAATAATCGTGTCTATGGGAAGATGACGCCCAAGAAAGTCGCGGAGCTTTTCAATGGCAAAAATTAAAACATCGAAATTATCAGCCGGTCAGCGTACTGTCTTTTTGTGTCATGGTACCGGTTGTGTTTCGAACGAAGCTTTTGCGATCAGAAAGGCGTTTGAGAAAAGTATTGAACGACTTCAATTAACTGACATAAAAGTTGATTTTACCGGGTGCCATGGTTTTTGCGAGCAAGGTCCTATTGTTTTTGTTCAACCCGAAGGAATCTTCTACGCCCACGTCAGCTTAGATGATGTGGAAGAGATTGTCTATTCCCACTTTCGCGATAATAAACCGCTGGAGCGCCTTATGTATAAAGATCCATCTAGCAGTGAGATTGTACCCTATTTTAAGGATATTAACTTCTACAAGAAACAACGACATATCGTACTACGCAATTGCGGTCGGATCAATCCCGAGAGAATCGAAGATTATATCGCTACCGATGGATATCAAGCTTTGCAAAAAGTACTGTTCAGCATGACGCCCCACCAAGTAATCGATGAAGTCAAAATCTCCGGTCTAAGGGGAAGAGGAGGCGCTGGTTTTCCCACCGCTACTAAGTGGCAGTTCTGCCATGATGCTCCTAGTGATAAGAAATATTTAATTTGCAATGCTGATGAAGGCGATCCTGGAGCATTCATGGATCGCAGTATGATGGAAGGAGATCCGCATTCCGTTATTGAAGGCATGGCTATAGCTGCCTATGCCACCGGCGCTACCGAAGGCTATATTTACATCAGAGCGGAATATCCATTAGCAGTAAATCGTACAAAATTCGCTATTAAGGAAGCTGAAGAAAGAGGTTTTCTCGGAAAAAATATTTTAGGTTCGGATTTCAGTCTTAAAATTCATATTAAAGAAGGAGCTGGTGCGTTCGTCTGTGGAGAAGAGACGGCACTAATAGCATCGATCGAAGGTAGGCGAGGCATGCCAAGTTCTCGGCCTCCTTTCCCTACACAATCAGGTTTATGGGGGAAACCAACGAACATCAACAATGTCAAAACTCTAGCTACAGTGCCCCTTATCATCCTCCATGGCGGTAAGTCGTATTCCCAGACTGGCACTGAAAAGAACAGAGGAACAAGTATTTTTGCCCTTACCGGTAAGATTAACTGCATGGGTCTGGTTGAAGTCCCAATGGGTACCAAACTGGCAGATATTATCTTTGATATTGGGGGTGGTATTCCTAATGGGAAAAAACTTAAGGCGGTACAGACAGGTGGCCCCTCTGGAGGTTGCCTGCCGGCAAATATGATTAATCTACCGGTTGAATATGAGGCATTCGCCAATGCTGGTTCTATAATGGGTTCCGGCGGTATGGTCGTAATGGATGAGGATACCTGTATGGTAGATGTCGCTAGGTTTTTTATCTCCTTTACACAATCAGAATCCTGTGGAAAATGCGTACCCTGCCGGCTTGGAACAAAACAAATGCTTAACATTTTGGAAAATATCTGTCAAGGTAGGGGTAATATTACTGATATTGATCTTCTTCAAAATTTAGCCCAATCAATAAAAGTAAGCTCCCTTTGTGGACTTGGCCAGACGGCCCCTAATCCAGTGCTGACCACTTTATCCTACTTCAGAGATGAGTATGAAGAACATATAAATGACCGCCGTTGTAGGGCGGCGGTTTGTACGGGTTTGGTGACCTACTCGATTATCGCTGAAAAGTGCCCCGGTTGTGGCTTATGTATAAGGGAATGTCCCGTCCAAGCCGTAACGTCCTCTGGCAAGAAAAAACCAGTCATTCTTGACCAATCAAAATGCACAAAGTGTGGTGCCTGTTTCAATATATGCCGTCTTGGTGCCATAGCAGTCAAATAGGTGACATTATGAATTATCTGAGGTTGAATATAAACAGCAGAGAAATTAAGGTAAAACCGGGCACAACAGTTCTCCAAGCAGCCCAGGCATCTGGTACATATATACCCACACTATGTGCTGATCCTGACCTTAAACCCCACGGCGGCTGTCGCCTCTGCATTGTCGAAGTTAAGGGTATGCGAAATATGCCCACCGCCTGTACAACTATAGTTAGTGAAGATATGGTTGTGAATACAGAAACGGAAGCAGTTCACAAAGAGCGTCGCTCGGTTATAGATCTCATCATAGCCGATCATCCCATGGACTGCCTTACCTGCATTAAAAATCAGCGCTGCGAACTCCAGGATGTGGCTGCCTATCTTGGTATCACTGAAAGAAATTTGCCTAGGACGATCAAACAGAAACCAATTGACGACAGCAATCCTTTTTTCACGTTTAATCATAATTACTGCATTCTCTGCCAGCGGTGTACTCGAACCTGCGATGAGATAACAGGGGTAAATGCAATAGAGATAATAAACCGAGGTTATAACAGCAAAGTAAGCACCTTCGGTGATAAGCCATTGATGGAATCAATATGTAAATCGTGCGGCGAATGTGTAGCCCGCTGCCCTGTAGCCGCGCTGGTAGCAAAAAACAGTATAATGCCCACCTCAAAGATTGAAACCACCTGCCCTTATTGTGGTGTTGGCTGTATGATGGAACTAGGTATACGCAATGGCAAAATCGTTTCCGTTGAAGGCAGCCGGAGCAGCCAAGCTAATAATGGTCGCCTATGTGTGAAGGGGCGTTATGGTATCGCCGATTTTGTCCAACATCCAGAACGCTTGGTACAACCCCTCTTGAGAAAAAGCAATACACTAATAGAAACAAGCTGGGAGGAAGCCCTGAATATTGTTGCCCAAAAACTATCAGCATATTCAGGTGACCAGATAGCCGTGATAGCATCGGCTAAATGCACCAATGAGGATAACTATATTGTACAGAAATTTGCGCGATCAGTACTCGGCACCAACAATATAGACCACTGTGCTCGCTTATGACACGCCCCTACAGTGGCCGGTTTGGCCACCACCTTCGGTAGCGGCGCTATGACTAACTCAAATAATGATTTATTGGGCGCCAACTGCATATTCTCCATCGGTAGCAATACCACCGAAACGCATCCCGTTATCGGTTTCAATATCAAAAAAGCAACGCGCAGCGGTGCAAAGCTGATAATAGCCAATCCCCGCCATATTGAACTCGTACGATATGCTGATATTTGGCTCCAGCATACACCGGGTAGCGATGTTGCCCTTCTAATGGCAATGATGAAAATCATTCTAAAAGAGGGGTTGCATGATAACTCTTTCATAATGCAGCGTTGCGAAAACTTCAAACCCTTTAAGCAATCACTGGATGATTTTGACCTAACTACCGCAGAAACAATCACCGGTGTACCTCTCGGACAGATTGTGGAAGCTGCCCGTATGTACGCACAAAATGGTCCCTCTGCCATCTTATATGCCATGGGTATTACCCAACACAGCCATGGTACTGATAATGTGATAGCTATCGCCAATCTGGCAATGCTAACCGGCAACATAGGCAAGCCTGGTAGCGGTGTCAATCCGTTGCGTGGACAGAACAACGTACAAGGTGCTTGCGATATGGGTTCTCTGCCAAATGTATGCTCTGGTTATCAGAAGATTTCAGAACCGTCGATCAAACAGAAGTTTAATGTCGCCTGGGGTATAAATCTACCGACTGAGGAAGGATTATCGATCACTGAAATGATCGACTCCATATTACAGGGTAGAATAAAGGCGCTGTACCTTATAGGTGAAAACCCAATACTGAGTGATCCTGACGCTGGTCACGTTAGGAAGGCCTTGTCTACGATAGAGTTTTTCGTTGCTCAGGATATCTTTATTAATGAGTCAGTAGAGCTGGCGCATGTGGTGTTACCTGGAACCTCTTTTGCCGAAAAAGACGGCACTTTTACCAACACCGAACGCCGTGTTCAAAGGGTGCGGAAGGCCATCGATCCAATAGGTTATTCTAGGCCTGATTGGTTGATTACTTGTCAGATTGCGCAGCGTATGGGCGCCAAGGGTTTCGATTTCGAGCAACCATCGCAAATCATGGACGAGATTGCCAAGGTGACACCGAGCTACGGTGGTATTTCCTACAAACGACTTGATAAGGGAGGTTTACAGTGGCCTTGTCCCGACCTGAAACATCCGGGGACTTCGATTCTACATACCCAACAATTCACGCGTGGTAAAGGTAGATTTATGCCACTAAGGTATAAACCTCCAGCAGAGCTACCTGATAAAGATTATCCCATGATGTTAACAACCGGACGCAATTTATTTCAGTTCCATACTGGTACTATGAGTCGCAAAGTAGCTGGCCTTAATAGCTTCAAAGGTGAAGAGGAGGTTGAAATCCATCCCAAGGATGCCGAACGACTATTTTTAAATAATGGTGACAAGGTTAAGGTAATATCAAGACGTGGTGAAATAACCGCAAGAATTAAAATATCCGAAGCCTCATCACCAGGCGTTATTTTTATGACCTTCCATTTTGCAGAAAGTCCGACAAATATACTCACAAACCCAGCTCTAGATCCGATATCTAAGATACCTGAGCTGAAAGTATGTAGTGTAAAAATTAGTAAAATATAATATCAGAAACCAACTAATTATGCAGTATATAGGCGTTGATATAATAGAGATTAACCGCATCAGGAAAGCAATCGACCGCTGGGGATTGAATTTCTTACAACGGGTTTATACGGACTCAGAACTAGAACTTTATCTGAATAACACCTCATCATTAGCGGCTCGTTTTTCTGGTAAGGAAGCAGTTATTAAAACATTACACTCCAACGGGATTGGTTTAAAAGATATAGAAATACTACCTGGCGTTAAGGGCAAACCCAGAGTTAAACTTTATGGGAAAGCTCGCCACCAAGCAGAAGATATGGGATTAATAAATCTTGATATCAGCTTGTCACACTGCCACGAATACGCTATTGCTTGTGCCATCGGCGAAATTAAAAATTAATAACGTCTATAGGTAGACAGCAAATTCCAAGCTTCCTCTTTTATCTTATATTGTATCCATGTTAAAATTGATTTATCAATCGCACCTGCAAGGAGGATTCATATGTCAGGGCATTCCAAATGGTCCTCAATTAAGCACCAGAAGGGAGTAGCTGACGCTAGAAGGGGCAAGCTGTTCACTAAATTAACCCGCGAGATAATTCTTGCAGTCCGCGAAAATGGGAGCAATTCTGAAACAAATTATCATTTGCGTCTGGCTATTCAGAAGGCAAAGGATAACAATATGCCCTCTGATAACATAGAGAGGGCGATAAAAAGGGGTGAGGGTACACAGGGGGATGCTACACTTTCGGAACTAGTCCTAGAGGGTTACGGACCCGGTGGTGCGGCTATATTAGTAGAAGCACTTACCGACAACCGCAATCGCACTATTCAAGAAGTAAGGAGCATTTTTTCACGCAGTGGGGGTAGTTTGGGAGAAAACGGTAGTGTAACATGGCTCTTCGAACAGAAGGGGTTGATTACAATAGAGATCGGTAATAAGGATATTGACGAACTTTCATTACAGGCGATAGACGCCGGTGCTGCGGATGTCATACCTCAAGCAAATTATGTAGAAATCTATACAAAACCCGAAGATCTAGAAGTTGTAAGGAAAACCCTTGAGGAAAACAATATTACCGTTTCTTCAGCTGAGCTTGCAAAAATACCCAAAACAACAGTCCAACTCGAAGAGCAGGCTGCTACACAGGCTTTGAAGCTTCTAAATAAGCTTGAGGAATTGGATGATACCCGCAGCGTTTGTAGCAATGTTGATTTCCAAGATGATGTTCTTGAGAAATTCAGAAATCAAGAGTGATCTATTGCACTATGAGGATATTGGGTATTGATCCTGGTACACTGGTAGTTGGTTATGGCATCATAGACAGCCAAGAAGATGACATGGAGCTAGTCTACTGTAATGCCCTAACCTGTCCGCAACGCTATCCAATAGCGGAACGCCTCAGCTATTTTTTCACTAAACTATCCGAGATTATCAATAAATACAAGCCAGAAGTTGTGGCTGTGGAACAGCCTTTTGTGGATAAGAATGCCAGAACAGCATTAGCGATAGGGAAAGCTCAAGCGGTAGCCATATTAGCAGCAAGCCAGTATGGTATCCCAGCTTATGAGTACAGCCCAGCTCAGATAAAAAGGGTAGTTGCCAATTATGGAGCTAGTTCGAAAGAGCAGATTCAGGAAATGGTTCGCCTACAACTTGGATTACTCAAAGCACCCCAGCCAAACGATGTTGCAGATGCTCTAGCGGTGGCTATCTGCCACTTGAGAGAAACGATCCGTCGTGAATTATTGGCACGTCAAGGAGATATTTATTGATAGCTAGCCTCGAAGGTAAACTGGAATCGTTGGGTAGTGATTGGATTGTCGTCAATGTCGGTGGTATTGGCTTCCAGGTTTTTATACCAACTACTACTCTCAGCCAGTTGGGTAGCGTCGGTAGTGATATTAAACTATACACACACCTGCATATGCGCGAGGACAACGTCACCCTTTATGGCTTTCCTTCAAACAGCGATTTAGGGTTATTCACAACACTCCTGAATGTATCCGGGCTAGGACCCAGAATGGCTC
Organism: Dehalococcoidia bacterium; assembly: GCA_020351185.1. Classification (GTDB taxonomy): domain Bacteria; phylum Chloroflexota; class Dehalococcoidia; order Dehalococcoidales. Next base: position 877,149 of record CP070729.1, read on the forward strand.
TATCAATCCTCTCGGCAATGGACACCAAGCAAATCGTTATGGCTATAGCTAGCGGCAATGTCAACCTACTAACCGACATCCCGGGTATTGGTAAAAAGATGGCAAGCCGCCTAGTTCTAGAGCTTAAAGATAAGATAGGCGCTGGTTTGGTAACAGCTGAGGTAGCTGAATTAACTCAAAAGGATGCTGATGTTCTTGCTGCCCTGACATTTTTGGGATATTCTACTGGAGAATCTACCCGTGCCCTAGCCAGCATTCCACACGACCAACAGTTCAATCTTGAAGAAAAGATTAAGCTAGCATTGGCTTATTTAAGGAAACAATAGAATTCAAACAAAGAGGTAATAATGAAAATAAACGAATATCTTTTTAACGAATATAAAGTTTTAACAAACAAATACATAGCAGCCAGCCAACACCTAAGGGAGTTGTTGCCCCGCTTTACTAGCCTGCCGCAAACAGATAAGGTTCCAAAAAACAAGACCTGCAAAGAACTGCTCCGCGAGCTTGATAAAATTGAAGAGGAAATCGAAATAGCCCTTACTAGACTGCGCAACATCCGCCACCGTCTTCTGGAACTTATATAATAAGGTCAATGGCAGATATTATTCCATTGAAAAAGTATTGATCAATGGATAACGACGAAAAACCTTCCCAATTAACATAGGGTTTTACCTGATAAATACGTAACCGCCATCCAATAAATTATTGAGATTCTATACCAGATAATCGCTCTATCAAGGGAAACAAGCCGAATTTTCACACAGTATAAGATCTACTATTTATACTCTAACAGCTCGCCGTTTTTTAATAATTAACCAACAAGAAAAGTACACACAAGAAAGTCATTCTAGAAGATTTCTACTCACTTCCTTCACTTGCCCCTCTTTAAGATTACCGAGTTTAACATTTCCTATTCTTACCCGTTTAAGTTTAATAACACGGTGGCCTATGGAAATGAACATGCGCCTGACTTGGTGTTTCCTACCCTCATGGATGGTGATGGCATAGTTATAATCACTATCTCTCAATTTCTTAACTGTTGCGGGTGCGGTCTTGCCATCTTCTAATTTTATACCCGCCTCCAATCGGTGTATTTCATTGATATTAAGCTCACATTGTATTTGAACTTCATATTCCTTTTCTTTTTCAAAGCGTGGGTGAGTCAAGCGATAGGCAAGATCGCCATTATTTGTTAATAATAGTAGACCTGTACTGTTTTTATCCAAACGCCCTACTGGGTATAGGTAGAGGTGGCGGTATTTTCGAGGCAAAATATCAATTATGGTTCGTCGCCCTCGCTCATCCTTGGTTGTCGAAAGAATACCTTTGGGCTTATTGAGTTTAAGACAGACAAAGCTCTTTGCTTTTATGTCAAGCTGTTTACCATTAAGCACAATGCGATCCTTGCCCTTTGTTACTGGGCTATTGAAACCAGTTACCACTTCGCCATTAATGCTGACCCTACCCTCCTTTATGGCAACTGACATCTTCCTGCGTGAACCGATACCAGCCTGGGTTAGCGTCTTGAGAAGTGACTGCTTTTCCATCGCTTAATTATAACCCCACTAAGTTGGAAGTAACCAGTATAAAGGCTATACTATAGATTATGCCGCAATTTAAAATCTTTTCCGATTTCGGTCTTACCGGAGACCAGCCACAGGCTGTAGACAAACTTTTAAACGGGTTGAATAACGGCTACAAAAGGCAGACACTACTCGGTGTTACTGGTAGCGGTAAAACATTCACCATTGCCAGTGTCATTGCTCGGTTACAGAAACCAACGCTCGTCATCAGCCACAACAAAACCCTTGCTGCTCAGCTATACTCCGAGTTTAAGGAGTTCTTTCCGAACAACGCCGTGGAGTATTTCGTGAGCTACTATGACTATTACCAACCGGAAGCCTATATACCCCGTACCGATACCTACATTGAGAAGGAAGTGGATATCAACGAGGAGATTGATAAGTTGCGCCATGCTTCTACCCGCGCCCTTTTCGAAAGACGAGACGTGATCATAGTTGCCTCTGTATCCTGCATATATGGACTTGGCGAACCCGAGGAATACTACAGCTTTGTATTAAGTCTGAAAAAAGGGGGCAATTATCGGAGAGATGAGGTGCTGCATAAACTGGTGGATATGCAGTACGAAAGGAATGATATTGATTTCACCCGTGGTAAGTTTCGTATCCGTGGTGATACTCTAGAAATACAACCATCATATGAAGAAATAGCTACTCGAGTGGAATTTTTCGGTGATCAGGTGCAACGCATGTTAAAATTAGACCCAGTCACTGGCGAATTTCTAGGTGAGATAGAATCTACTGACATCTACCCTGCAAAGCATTTTGTCACCTCACGTGAGAAGTTGCTTGAGGCGGTTGCAAACATTAGGCAAGAGTTAGCGGAACGCCTCAACGAGCTTAATAAAAAAAATAAGCTATTAGAAGCTGCGCGCTTAGAACAGCGTACTTTTTTTGACCTAGAGATGCTTGTTGAATCTGGATACTGCAATGGCGTCGAAAACTATTCCCGCCACCTTGCTCAGCGTGCTGCTGGCAGTCCTCCGTATACACTACTGGACTACTTCCCTTCCGATTTTTTGCTCATCATCGATGAATCGCACATGACTTTACCACAGATTCGTGGTATGTATAATGGAGACCGCTCGCGCAAGGAAACGTTGGTTGAATTTGGTTTTCGCTTACCTTCAGCACTTGATAACCGTCCACTCAATTACGATGAGTTCAATAATCGTATTAATCAAGTAATCTATACATCGGCGACACCTTCGGAATACGAATACAAACACAGCCAACAAGTTGTTGAGCAACTTGTACGTCCCACTGGACTACTCGAACCGACGATAGAGGTAAAACCGACACAAGGGCAAGTAGATGATCTCTTGTACCAGATAAAATTGAGAGTAAATAAAGGGGAGCGGTGTTTAGCAACAACCCTAACAAAGAGACTGGCAGAACAGCTAGCCGATTACCTAACTGAGATGGGCATAAAAACCCACTACCTTCACTCGGAAATTGATACCCTGCAACGAGTGGAAATCCTCCGAGACCTACGTTTGGGTATTTATGACGTAGTCGTTGGTATCAACTTGCTCCGAGAAGGGCTCGATCTGCCCGAAGTGAGTTTGGTAGCTATACTCGATGCTGATAAAGAAGGGTACCTCAGATCCGAGGGAGCACTGATTCAAATAATGGGTAGAGCCGCTCGTCATATCGACGGACACGTAATTATGTACGCTGATAAAACCACCGGTTCTATGGAAAGAGCAATCGCAGAAACAAAACGTCGTCGCGATATTCAGCAGGTTTATAATAAAGAGCACGGCATCACACCACAAGGAATAAAAAAAGCCATCAAAGATATTACGCAACGGGTAAAGCCAGTCACCGAGACCAAAACAGAAACTGTTACTATCCCTGAAAAAAAAGAGGAAGTGATTCGACTAATTAAAGAGTTAGAGAAGCAGATGAAAGCAGCAGCTAAAAACCTCGAATTCGAAAAGGCGGCACTACTGCGAGATCGCATAATAATGCTACGCCGCGAAATGATAACATCGGAGCTTCCGAGATGAATAATAAAATAAAAACCGAAACAAGACAGGAACGCCGTGAAAAGAAACTACAAAAGAAAAAGGAGCGCATGTCCAAGCATGGTAAAGGTTTCATCGAAACGTACCGCAATGCTATATTTAAGAGGTTGAGGATAAAAGAGGATGGTAAAAAGTAATCAGAGCTGATAGAATGAAGTGCAAATACTGGGTAAGGAGACCATCATGGTAAAACCAACCGCTATGAAAGAACATCTTCATGAACAGATTTCATCGGAGTTGAAGCAGAGCACTCGCACTGATACAATTGTCGTTGTTGTCGCCATCTTCCTTAATTTGCTGTTTTTAGGCATCAACTCTGGGGTTGCTGGTACTGTACGTGAAATAGATTATATTGGACCAGGCGTGGAGAGAACAAGCATCAACCCAACCGCAGTGGTCATAATGGTCATTCTTATGATCGTCATAATCTCTATCAATTTTTTCGTTCTGCGAATATTGGCAAGGGGTAAGGAAAGAAGAGCTAAGCTGATGGCTGGATTGATGAAGATGTATCAGGAAGAGGGAATGGAGCAGTACTATGACTTATCAATTGAGAAGGGATATGAAGCCAGATACAACCTCTTCAGCGCCGTCATCGTTTCTTTAGGGGCAGTGGCCGTATTAATACCAATCCTTGTTTCTTCAATGAGTTGCTGATAAGGGCATCACTATCTTTTTTAAACTTCTGCTCCCCCGTTTTCTATAGCTTTGCCCATTTCCTCCTCAAGCTGCTCCATCAGCCGAGCAGCGCGTGGGTAACCGATGTGCAGCTTTCGCTGCAGGAAAGACGTAGATATATTCTTATGCTCATCAGCCAGCTGCTTAGCAGATTCTAACAGAGGGTCTTTGGGATAACTGCCACCTCTACTAGTAGTGATTACCGGTGGTACTATCTCTTCAATTTTTAATTGTTGAGCCGCTTCTTCCGGTTTCTGGTTACTCCAGAAATAGACGAGCCTCTCGACCTCAGGGTCAGATACGAAGCAACCTTGTAAGCGTTTTGGTTTACTAGCTTCTGTCGGCATATATAACATATCGCCTCTTCCAAGTAGTTTCTCGGCACCACCGAAATCAAGGATGGTACGCGAATCAACCTGGGAGGTTACGGCAAAGCTGATGCGGGTAGGAAAGTTAGCCTTAATCAAACCAGTAACCACATCCACTGAAGGTCTTTGAGTAGCTACCACGAGATGAATGCCTACTGCCCGTGCAAGTTGTGCGAGGCGACACAGGATATGCTCTACCTCATCAAAGCCAGCCATCATTAGATCAGCCAGCTCGTCTATTATCAGGATAAGGTTTGGTAGCTTTTCGCCGCTTTGTCTTGTTTTGTTATAACCATCTATATTACGGGCACCAGCATCAGCGAGTTTCTGGTAGCGTTTATCCATTTCCTGGTTAAGCCAGCGCATCGTGTTCAGAGCCTTTTGTGTATCTACAATCACTGGTGTTGCTAAATGGGGTAGTGCGTTGAACTGAGCTAGCTCTACACGCTTTGGATCAATCATAATGAGTTTGGTATCGAAAGGTGTGTTGTACATCAACAGACAGCATATCACGGCATTCAAACAGACTGTCTTGCCGCTGCCTGTGGCACCAGCAATCAACAAATGAGGCATCTTTGCCAGATCGCCTGAAATGGACTCTCCACCAGCTCCCTGCCCCAACGCTAAAGCTAGGCTAGAGCGTGCCAGTATCTTCTGGAAGGAGTTGCTTTCAATAACACCGCGTAAACTGACGATACTAAAAGAAGTATTGGGTACTTCTATTCCAACTATCGGTTTGCCTGGCACTGGAGCTTCAATTCTAATAGTCGGTGCTGAAAGTGCAAGAGCGAGGTCGTTTGCTAGTGATGTTATCTTGTCTACTTTGACTCTAGTGCGTGATACTTCTTCCTCTCTATCACTAAGTATACCGTTTTCATCCTTCTGTTTTACCTTCTTGGTTCTGACATCCCAACCAGGCTCAACACCGAATTGTGTTACTGTCGGTCCTACATTTATCTGGACCACCTTTGCGTTTACCCCATAACTAGCAAGGGCATCTTCAATAACTTTGGCACGTTGAACATTATCGGCTTGCCCAAACTCAATCTCCGTTGTTTTATCCAGAATATCAATCGGCGGCAGCTTCCAACCGTCAATAGAAACTAAGGTAGGTGATTCCCCATATTTACGCCATACCTCCTGAGCCACCTGTTTTAAATCAGGCTGCGGCTGGATAACAGCCGGTTTGGTGTCTTTAGAAACCGAATCTTTAAGAGAAACCTCCGGTGGTATCAAAACCGGTGGCGGTACCATCTTCTTAAATTGAGCTTCTTCCTCCGTAACTTTTTCTGCAAACTGCGGCTTAACGACTGGTATTTTCTCCTCATTTTTCGCAATAGGTAACGATGGCATTCTAAATAATTTAACTAACCAAGCAAAAAATATAACTAGAGCTTTCCAACACCGGCGGGGGATAATAAGGACAATCCCAACTAATAGCAATCCAAGTACCCTGAGAATACCAATCGGTATACTCGAACCAATAAGTACTTCTCCGAAGCTACCCCCTTTTTCATAAAGAGCCAGTATTCCCCAAATAGCTAGAAGGAGAGCAGTTGCCCCTAACCACTTGTTCCATTGGTAAAGCTTCCAGCGCGTGATAAAAGCAGTTAGCCGCCGGCGGAATATGATGCCAAACACAATAGTTACCGCCAGAGCAATAAGAACCAATCCCCAGCCCAGAAGTCCGATGGTCCCTTCGGCGACATCATTGACCCACGAAGACACTGTCTCCCACTGCCAGAAGAACAATACTAATATAATCGTAATTAGCAGGAAACGCCTTAACCACTTCGATGTTAGAAACCTAACCAAACTGCCCAGATTAAGCCCATTCCCTCGCCTTCCCGGCATTTTTCCATTATTCATCTTGGTTCTATTCTTCTTGTTATCTTTCTTCTTTACCATCGATGTTAAACCTTAACCGTAACCGGCAGGATCATTGGTCTCCGCTTTGTCTGCTGGTAATAGAAACGGTTGAGCGTATCCCTTACTTTGCTGTCAGCAAAGCCCCACTCCGCGGTATGACGGCGCCCGTGATCTAGAATCTTGGCTACTAGTTGACGGCTTTCTTCGAGCATATCTTTCGATTCGTTAACATCAACAAAGCCCCTTGAAACAATATCGGGCCGGCCAACAAGTTTGCCTGTCTGCTTATTTACAGCGATAATAACGACAACGATACCATCCCTTGATAACATTCTCCGGTTTCGCAGGATAATACCACCGACGTCACCAACACTAAGGCCATCGACATACACATTACCCGTACCGACCTTGCCTGTTATCCTACCAAACTGGGGATTGAGTTCAAGAATATCACCATCTTCAAGAACAAAGGTATTTTCGGCTGGGATACCTATCGATTGAGCTAGTTTGGCATGTAAGTTAAGATGGCGGTATTCGCCATGTATAGGCATAAAAAATCTTGGTTTTACCAATCTCAACAACAATTTCAGTTCCTCTTGACTGGCATGGCCATGGACATGGGTTTGTGCTATATCTCCGTAATATACCTCAGCTCCCTGCTTAAACAGACTGTCTATGGTACGGTTGATAAGCGATTCATTGCCTGGAATTGGTGATGCAGATAATACTACGGTATCACCCGGCACTATATTAACTTGACGGTGGTCGCGGTTGGCAATGCGTACTAGACCAGAAGTGGGTTCTCCCTGGCTGCCGGTAGTAACGATGACGGTTTTTTCATATGGATTATTACGTAGTTCGTCCATTCTTCCCAATGCATTTTCCGCTATTTTTAAATAACCCAGTTCATTTGCCATGCGCACATTATCTGACATACTGCGACCGACTATAAAAACACGACGTCCATGTTTGACAGCAGCATCAATAACTTGCTGGATACGTGATATCAACGAAGCAAAGGTGGTGATTATAATCCTACCTGTTGCCTTTACCATTATCTGCTCCAATGCTTCACCTACTACCTTCTCCGATGGCGTATAACCAGGTAGTTCGGCATAGGTTGAATCAGAAAGAAGGAGCAATACTCCCTGCATCCCTAACTGCGCTAATCTAGAAAGGTCAGTTGGTATACCGTTTACTGGAGTATGATCAAGCTTGAAATCACCGCTGTGCACTATGGCACCTATTGGAGTATGAATTATCAAGCCTACTGCGTCCGGAATACTGTGGCACACAGGGAAAGATTCTATTCTAAATCTACCTAGGGAAAACTGGCTATTTGGTACCATAATGTTTATTTTAGCCCCCGATACCGCTTTGCGCTCCTTTAGTTTTATTGAGATAAGGCCTTTGGCAAGCTTTGTACAGAATATGGGGATATCCAGTTGGGG
>CP070729.1:885227-918448 GCA_020351185.1 Dehalococcoidia bacterium
CACTCCATTATCGGAAATGAAAGAACTCGTTGCTGACCGCACAGAAACCAATTCTGGCAAGTCGGGTCTCTATTTTAAAATCAATCCTAAGGTAGATGATATACCCGAAAAATATTCGATAAAACATGGTAACATAAAGCTACTTATAATGGGTCAGGTTAAGCAAGGCGGTAGTGGATGCTATTGCCCCGAAAATGCCTTTCTATCTGCTTTACTGGCCCATTTACTTATAGCCAGAGACGAAATTGTTATTCTTGATATGGCAGCTGGTATTGAACATTTAGGAAGAGGGACAGCAAAGGCAGTTGACAAACTTCTAGTCGTTGTGGAACCCAGCCGCGCCAGTATTGAAACTACCTATCGTATAGAAAAGCTGGCGAATGATATCGACCTCACTAATATTGCACTTGTCGGTAATAAAATACACAGTCAATCAGAGAAGGAATTTCTCATATCCAGTCTTAAAAAATATAATTTTTTTGGTTTTATACCCTACGACGTAGCTATCTTACAGGCTGAAATGCACGATAAATCTCTTCTGGGTGCCAGTCATGGAGTGAGCACTGCGGTTAGGGAAATATATAATAATCTAATCAAAGAACAAAGGAGTAAAGATTCATGACAAAGTTCGACATTACGACACTAGATGCTACCAAATTGAAGGATTGGCAAATTGCCGAAGAGACCGAAAAACACATGAAACCTGTCCAGCAGCTAGCTGAAGAATGGGGAATAACAAAGGAAGAACTTTTACCTTACGGCCACTATTTAGGTAAGGTTGATTTTGCTGCGATTGTCGAACGTTTGAAGGGCAAACCCAATGCCAAATATATTGATGTCACCGCCATTACCCCAACACCACTAGGCGAAGGCAAAAGCACCACCGCTATGGGATTGGTGCCCGGTTTGGCCAAACGAGGTAAAAACGTATCTGGTGCAATTCGCCAACCTTCCGGTGGTCCTACTTTCAATATAAAAGGTAGCGCTGCTGGTGGTGGTCTCTCACAGTGTATCCCGCTAACACCTTTTTCATTGGGTCTTACGGGTGATATAGACAATGTTACCAATGCTCATAACTTAGCCATGGTAGCGTTGACTTCACGTCTACAACATGAGTTTATCAATACCGATGAGTTTCTAACAAAAAGAAATCTTAAAAGACTTGATATCGACCCACGAAATGTTGAGATGAAATGGATTATGGATTTCTGCGCCCAGGCTTTACGGGATATCGTTATCGGCATTGGGGGTAAGATGGATGGCTTTTTAATGCGCTCTGGCTTTGCCATATCGGTAAGCTCTGAGGTTATGGCTATTCTTTCCGTGTTTACTAGTCTTAAAGATCTGCGTCAACGCATGTCCAAAATAGTAGTTGCATATGATAAACGAGGAAATCCGATAACAACTAAAGATCTTGAAGTTGATGGTGCAATGACCGCGTGGATGGTAAAAGCAGCCAATCCAAATCTGTTACAATCCCTTGAAGGGCAACCAGTTCTGGTTCATGCTGGCCCTTTTGCCAATATAGCTGTCGGCCAATCTTCAATCGTCGCCGATCAAGTAGCATTGAAACTCTCTGACTACCACGTTACCGAGAGCGGTTTTGGGGCTGATATCGGTTTTGAAAAATTCTGGAATATCAAATGCCGTCTAAGTGGCTTAATCCCTAATTGCGCTGTAATAGTAGCTACCGTCAGAGCCCTGAAAATGCATGGTGGTGGACCAAAGGTTGTCCCTGGCAAACCCTTGGATGATTCTTATACTGCAGAGAACATTGCACTGGTCGAAAATGGTTGTACTAACCTTATAGCCCATATAGAGACGGTTAAAAAATCCGGTGTAAATCCTGTGGTCTGTATCAATAGTTTCCATACAGACACTGTAAACGAAATCAATGCAGTAAAGAGGTTGGCCGAACAATCCGGGGCTAGGGTTGCCGTATCCGAGCACTGGCTTAAAGGCGGTATCGGTGCACTTGAGTTGGCTGATGCTGTCATCGATGCATGTGAAGAAGAGGTTGATTTTAAGTTGCTTTATGAAAACCATGTCCCCTTACGTCAGAGGATTGAAACCGTCGCAAGGGAAGTTTATGGTGCTGACGGAGTTACGTATTCACCTGAGGCACAAATAAAAGCTGAGCGTATGGAACAAGATCCGAATATTCAGAATATGGCTACCTGCATGGTTAAAACTCATCTTAGCTTGAGTCATGATCCCAATCTTAAAGGTCGCCCTAAAGGCTGGATTCTACCCATAAGGGATATACTCACCTACGGTGGTGCTGGTTTTATCGTACCGGTAGCAGGTGATATAAAGCTAATGCCAGGAACTTCCTCAGATCCGGCATTTAGAAGAATAGACGTTGATGTTGAAACAGGGAAGGTAAAGGGACTTTTTTAAAGATATAAAGGAATGAGATGGCGATTAACTCAAAATGTCCACGACACAATGTCCACTTTGAACCAGACAATATAATAATACAAGTGGATACAGGTGCCAACCTTATGGAAACAGCAATCGCTGCTGGTGTGCACATTAATGCCTCCTGCGGCGGTGCTGGCGTTTGCGGCACATGTAACGTCCTTGTTAAAAGCGGGCAAGTGGAAAGCACCAGAACAGATAAGGTTTCGCAAATAGACTATAATAATGGAATTAGACAGGCATGCCAGACTCGAGTATTTTCAGATTTGAATATTGAAATACCAGTTGGATCAAGATTGGAGAAGGCTGTCCTCTCCAGAGAGATTGAAGAGTTATCGACCCAAAAACCAGTAGCACTTGTCAGTGGATGGAGTTTTAAACCACCCGTTGAAAAGGTGTGTCTGGATTTGCCGATACCTACAATAGATGATAATGTCAGTGATCTCTCCAGACTGCTTAGGGTTATAAAGCAGCGATGTAATTTGGAAAATATTTCTGTCAACGCCGATATATTATCCGGTTTAGCCCGGATACTGCGCAAGTATAACTGGCAGTTAACAGCCACCATCTTACTGGAAACTAATTCGAATTACAGAGTTATTAATATCGAACCGGGTGATACTAGGAAAAGCCATTACTCCCTTGCGTTTGATATCGGTACTACAGCGGTTCGTGGACAACTTTTAGATTTGAACCGAGGTATGGTGATTTCCCATTGTGTCGATTACAACCGACAGATAAGCTACGGTGAGGATGTTATCAGCCGTATTGCCTGGTCTCAAAAAACAGGGGGTTTGAAAAGGTTGCAAGAGGCGGTAACTGCCACCCTTAACGATCTTATAAAACGATTGATTAATTCAGCAGGTGTAGAGTTTCAAAGTATTTCGTATATGGTTGTTGCCGCTAATACGGTTATGACCCAGCTTTTAACGGGGCTTGATCCAAAATACCTTCGCCTTTCCCCCTATGTACCCACAATCAGCAGTGTTCCGCTTTTAAAAGCCAAATCAATTGGTATAAATACGGAAGAACATGTTCACTTGTATATAGTCCCTTCGGTAGCTAGCTATGTCGGTGGTGATATAGTTGCCGGCATTCTAGGAGCTGGCGTTCACCAAAGCGATGAGACAATCCTATATATAGATATCGGTACTAATGGTGAGATTGTTATCGGAAACTCGGAAATAATGCTGGCCGCTTCCTGTTCCGCCGGACCTACTTTTGAGGGTGGTGGCATCAAACATGGAATGATAGCTACTTCAGGGGCGATAGAGGGATTTGAAATAAACTCTTTAGACTTTGAGCCAGTCGTTTCGACCATAGACAATGCTAAAGCAAAGGGTATATGTGGTTCCGGACTTATTAACGTAGCTGCTAAGTTGCTTGAATCTGGTATCATAACACAGAATGGCAAAATTAACACAGATTTTTCTACAAAAAGAATAAGAAAAGGTGAAGATGGCTATGAATACGTCCTGTGTAAAAAGGCAAAAACCCAAATCGGTAAAGATATTGTCATTACCGAAATTGATTTAGATAATTTGATGCGTTCAAAAGCAGCGATGTATGCCGGATATCAGACATTGGCTAAAAGCATGGGCATAAACCTAACCAATATAGATAGGGTAATTATTGCGGGTACATTCGGAAATAATATCGACATTAAAAACGCCATAACAATTGGTCTTCTACCCGATCTACCCCGTGAAAGATTCGTCTTCATCGGCAATGGGTCTTTATTGGGATCTAGATTAATTTCTTTCAGCAGCGATTTGCTGTTCGATGGAGAAACTATTGCAAGAAAGATGACCAATATAGAGTTATCAGAGAACGTAGAATTTATGTCAAACTATATGGCAGCCCTATTTTTACCTCATACTAATATGAAGGAGTTTCCCTCTGTATCAATTAAGAAAGGAAAATAGTTTTGAGTTTCTCGATAGCAATAGCTGGTAAGGGTGGTAGCGGGAAAACATCGACCGCTAGTTTGATTATCCGCTATTTGAAAAGAAAAGGATTAGTTCCTATTTTAGCAGTCGATGCTGATGGTAATGCGAATTTGGGAGAAAGCCTAGGGCTTAATACTGAAAAAACGATTGGTTCCATAATCGCCGCCTTTAATGATGATAAAATGAGCATACCTAGCGGCCTCACAAAAGGAGCTTATCTTGAATTGAAACTGAACGAAGCCATTGTTGAAAGTAACAACGTAGATCTTATTTCTATGGGGAGAGGTGAAGGCACTGGCTGTTATTGTTACCCAAATACTGTTTTAAAGAAGTTTATCGATGAATTAAAGAACAACTATGCTTATATGGTTATGGATAATGAAGCTGGCATGGAACACCTCAGTCGCCGTACTACTGAAAATATTGACGAGCTTTTTGTAGTTTCCGACCATACGGTAAAAGGAGTGCGCACGGCGGTTCGTATAATACAGCTTATTGGAGAGTTGAAGCTTATAGTTGGAAGGCTTTCGGTTATTATCAATCGAGTTCCCCAAACAATGGACAATCATCTAGCAAAAGAGCTTGATCAGTTTGGGATAAAACCGACAGCTACCATACCCCTTGATGAAGAAATCCTTAAATACGACCTTGAGAAACGATCGTTGCTTAACTTACCTGACACTTCAAAGGCAGTTCAGTCAGTTAGGGGTTTAATGGAGATGATTCTGAGTAAAAAGTAATCCCAATTAACATATCTAGGAGGGTTAAATGGTAGCAGAGATCATTAGTGGTAATGCTATATCAAAACAGATCCGAGAAGAGCTTAAACAAGAAGTTGCTCGATTAAAAGCAAATTACAACATTGTGCCTGGTCTAGCGACTGTACTCGTCGGAGAAGATCCGGCATCACAAACATATGTTGGTTCAAAGGTAAAAACATGCAATGAATTGGGTATTTACTCAGAGAGACACGACCTTTCCGCCGATACTGATGAACAAACACTGCTTGCTCTTATTGACAGATTAAATAAGGATACCAAAATCAATGGTATTTTAGTACAACTGCCGTTGCCCAAAGATATTAATGAAAATAATATACTCTTGGCCATTGATCCCAAAAAAGATGTCGATGGTTTTCATCCTATAAACGTAGGTAAGCTTATGATTGGTGAGCCAGATTACCTTCCTTGTACCCCACATGGTATTCAGCAACTTCTTGTCCGTTCGGGAGTGGAAACTGAAGGTGCCGATGTTGTAGTTGTCGGTAGGAGCAATATAGTCGGTAAACCAGTGGCAAACATATTAATGCAAAAAAGAACCGGTGCCAATGCTACTGTTACTGTCTGCCACACAAGGACACGTGACCTGTATTCCCACACAAAGCGCGCCGATATACTTATTGTAGCTGCTGGTAAACCAAAAGAGATTACCGCTGAAATGGTAAAGGAAGGGTCTATTGTCATAGACGTTGGAGTGCATCGTATAGGTAAAACCAAGGAAGGTAAAAATATACTTTGCGGCGATGTGGATTTTGAATCGGTAAAGGAGAAGGTTAAGGCCATTACACCCGTTCCTGGTGGTGTTGGTCCGATGACTATAGTTATGCTCATGACAAACACTGTAAAGTCAGCCAAACTGGCCGCCGGTGTAGTTTAATTATCTGTTTTGATAATTATTTTAGTTTTCATATAATATACTGACTGTTTTTATAAATTTATCGGAGGAAAATATGGACTATAAAACCGAGGAGAAGAGTGCACCTGGTCGGGGTAAAGTTAAGGTGCTTGCAGACACATATGAAAAAGGCGAACCTAAAGGTATCGCCGCTGGAAGATGGCTCAATAAATTAAAAGACCGGCAGGAAAAGATAAAATACCTCAAAGTCAGCATGAGATAATGATGTCAAATATCAATACTTACCTTTAAACGGAGGCAGGAATGGTTTTCGAAATCCCTAAAATAGAATACAGCGGTCAAATAAAGAAAGTAACACTGGGTAGTGATAATAGTGCGGTAACTGTTGGTGGTGAGACGTCTTACCCGTTTCATCTTTTTGAAGGTGGGGTTCCGAATCTACCTAGAATCGCTATGGAAATTTATGATACACCTCCAGACGACTGGCCAGAAGCAGCTTTGGCTCCCTTTGAAGGTGTCATAGATGATCCGGTTAACTGGGCAAAGAAATGTATAGATGAATACAATGCGGAGATGATCTGTCTTCAGCTATTGAGCACAGATCCTAATGGACTTGACAGGAGCGCGGAAGAAGCCACTGCCGTTGTTAAAAAAGTGGTTGACGCCATTGAAATACCATTAATTGTTTGGGGAACTGCCAACCACGAAAAGGATACGGAAGTACTTAGAAAGGTTTGTGAAGTTTGTCAGGGCAAGAGACTTGTCATTGGTCCAGTTGAGGAGGGTGATTACAAAAAGATTGCAGCTGCTGCTTTAGGATATGACCATACGGTTATTGCTTCTAGCCCAATAGACATAAATCTTGCCAAGCAACTTAATATACTATTGGGTAATTTAGGAATTCCCGAAGAACATATCATTATGGATCCTACTGTCAGTAGTATCGGTTATGGCATAGAATATTGCTATTCTGTTATGGAACGTATAAGGATGGCCGCCTTGACCCAGCAAGACGACAAACTGCAACTTCCAATAATATGCAATATAGCCAAAGAAACGTGGAAAACAAAAGAGGTAAAGACACCAGAAACAGAAGAGCCCAAACTTGGAGATGCAAAGAAGCGCGGCATTCTTATGGAAGCTATGTCAGCTTTGGTTCTCCTTTTAGCCGGTGGCGACGTTGTTGTTATGCGTCATCCTGAAGCCATAAAACTTATCCGTGAGATAATAACCGAACTAACCACATCCTGATGTTTTTTAAATACAAAATCAAGGAGTAAATATATGTCAGAAGAATTAAAGAATAGGAGTATTGACCCGGCAAGTATTGAAATGCTTGAGAAAGCAGCTCAAGAAAATATTCGGACCGTTTTCGATCGCGCTGAAAAAATGAAACCCTGCCCTATTGGCGGCGAGGGTAGCTGTTGCAGTATCTGTGCTATGGGGCCTTGCCGTGTACCTTTGGCCAAGGGCAAAGAAGAAACCCCTGAAGAAAAAACCAAAAGGACAGGGGTTTGCGGAGCCACCGTCGAAACAATTGCCGCGCGCAACTTTGTTCGCAAGATTGCCGCTGGTACCGCCTCTCATAGTGACCATGGACGGCGTGTTGTAGAAGCTTTCAAGCTTATGGCAGAGAATAAGATAAAAGATTTTGAAGTAAAAGACGAACAAAAGCTTCTTAATCTGGCACTTGATTTAGGGATTGAAATTGGCGAAAGAGATAACAACGAAATCGCACTTGATATAGCCAAAATCTGCGAGAATGAATTCGGTAAACAGGAAGGCGAACTGATATTTGTAAAGAATGCGCCTATCAAACGACAGGAGATATGGAAAAAACAAGGCGTGGTTCCTCGCGGTATAGATCGTGAGGTTGTGGAACTTATGCACCGTACCCATATGGGCGTTGATCAAGACTACAAAAGCCTTATGCTACAAGGTACGCGAACGGCCCTAGCAGACGGTTGGGGCGGTAGTATGATTGCTACCGAACTTCAGGACGTCATGTTTGGCACACCAACGCCAGCACTCAGTGAGATTAACCTGGGTGTTCTTAAAGAAGATATGGTCAACATTATCATTCACGGTCATGAACCAGCTTTAGCTGAGATGTTAGCTGTCTTAAGTCATGATCCAGAACTTATTGAATATGCAAAAACCAAAGGAGCAAAAGGTATCAATCTCGCTGGAATGTGCTGCACAGCCAATGAAATTATGATGCGTCATGGTGTTCCTATCGCTGGCAATTATTTACAACAGGAACTTGCAATTATAACTGGTGCAGTTGATGCGATGGTCGTTGACGTTCAATGTATAATGCAGGGGCTTCAGGAGGTCGCAAGGTGTTTCCATACAAAACTTATTACAACAGACGAGCGCGCTCATATTACGGATTCCTCCTTTATGCTGTTCGACGAACGTAAAGCTAGAGAGTCTGCTAGAGTTATTATTAAAGCCAGCATCGATAACTTCACAAATCGTAGTAAAAATATCAGAATCCCGCAGATCAAGACACCTCTTATTGCTGGTTTTTCACATGAAACTATAAACTACCTACTCGGAGGTCTCTATAGAGCTTCATATCGCCCACTCAACGATAATATTATTAACGGCAGAATCCGTGGCCTTGCTGGTGTGGTTGGTTGCAACAATGCACGTACCACACATGATAGTGCACATACCCTTATGATTAAAGAATTACTGAAGAATGACGTACTCGTACTTTCTACTGGCTGTGCTGCTATGGCAGCTGGTAAAGCTGGTCTTATGCTACCGGAGGCTGCCAAAGAATTCTGCGGACCTGGTCTTGCTGAAGTTTGTGAGACCGTAGGCATCCCGCCAGTATTGCATATGGGTGCCTGCGTTGACAACAGTCGAATCCTTGTTGCAGCCACAGCCGTTGTTAAGGATGGTGGATTAGGAGATGATATCAGTGATTTACCAGCAGCCGGTGCAGCACCTGAATGGATGAGTGAAAAAGCCATTGCCATTGGCCAGTATTTTGTTGCGTCTGGTGTATTTACCATTTTTGGCACCAACTGGCCTACTCTGGGAAGTTCAGATTTTACCAATTATCTTTTTAAAGATATGGAGGCTATGTATGGTGGCAAGTGGGCTTTTGAGCCAGATGCTGTCAAAGCCGCTCACCTTATGATTGAACATATTGATAAAAAGCGGAAAGCTTTAGGCATTGATAAAGCTAGAGAACGAGTTTTGTATGATATGCAGATGCGACGGGAAATGGAAGCGGTTTAAAATATAATCTAATAAGGAGCAAAGAACTTACTATGTCAAAGATAATTGCATCAGCGGCTATAAGAGGAGCCCATGCTATCGTCAATAGGGCCGATAGTGAATGGCAACTAGCAATGGAAAAATGGGGGGCTAAGGAACCAGTGGGTTTCCCCAATACTGCTTATTACCTTCCCATAATCTATGGGATTCTAGGTATTAAAATAGAAAAACTGGGAGAAATGCAGCAGGTCATTGAACATTGTAAATCTCTATTGCCACCTCCGGTAAAAGAGAAACATCACCTGCCATATCTTGCACCGGCTCTTGATGCCGGTATGGCGACATTTTTTGCTGAGGAAATTATTGAAGCTATAAGATACCTCAAAACACCTGATTTCTATACGAAATCAGAAGATCCAACAGACGAGAACATTTGGCTCGGAGCTGCCGACGATATCATCCTCAGAAAAAGGGGTATCGAATTTGTAGATGGTACTGCTCCTGGATTTGCTGCCATTCTCGGGGCTGCACCTAACAATGACATTGCCGTGAGTATCGCACAAGAGCTGCAACAGAAAAACCTTTATGTCTTTATGTGCGCTGAAAACGAGGGGAAACGATTTTCCGAACAGCTTGTTGAGCGTGGAGTTCAGATTGGTTGGCCTACTCGCCTTGTTTCCTTCGGACCGGATGTATCTGCTGCAGTATTTGCTATGGGATTTGCTACCAGGGCGGCCATGTCCTTTGGTGGTATTGAGCCAGGTGACTATAGAAAGATTCTGTTGTACAATAAAGACCGTGTTTTTGCTTTTGCGATGCCGTTAGGCTATATAAGTGATGAATGGTATGCCAACGCCGCTGGAGCTGTCAACTGGGGATTCCCCACTATCGCCGACACCCCAATACCGGAAATTTTACCAACTGGAATTTGCACTTACGAACATGTGGTTTCCAATATTCCCCATGAAAATATCGTCTCAAGAGCTATAGAAGTACGTGGCCTTAAGGTGGCAGTCGCCGAAGTGCCAGTGCCAGTAGCCTACGGTCCTGCTTTCGAAGGCGAAAGAGTGCGTGGCGATGATATCTACTTAGAATGTGGTGGCGGCAGGACCCAAATGGTTGAATGGGTTACCTCTAAAAACATGGATGAAGTAGAGGATGGCAAGATTGAGGTCATCGGATCTGAAATAGTCGATGTTGAGCCCGGTTCAAAAATGCCTTTAGCGATAACTGTTGAAGTAGCTGGCAGAGAGATGCAAGAGGATTTCGAACCCATCCTAGAAAGGCAAATTCATCATTTACTTAATTATGCTCAGGGAGTAATGCATATCGGACAAAGAGATATAGCCTGGTTAAGAATTAGCAAAACGGCAGTGGAAAAGGGATTTCAGTTGCAGCATATAGGGGTAATTCTACACGCGAAACTGCATCAGGACTTCGGCCGTATTTTCGATAAAATTCAGGTTACAATATACACAGAAGAAGATAAGGTTCGCCAAATAGTTGAAAAAGCCAAAGAGGTTTATGCTACCAGAGATACGCGTATTGAGGGCATGGTTGATGAAACAACCGATATCTATTATTCATGTACTCTATGCCAGTCATTTGCTCCTAGTCATGTTTGCGTTATAAGCCCAGAGAGAACCGGCCTTTGTGGTTCTTATAACTGGATGGATTGTAAAGCGGCTTATGAGATAAGTCCTACTGGTTCGAATCAACCAGTAGCTAAGGGGGAAACGATAGACGCCAAGTTAGGTCAATGGAAAGGTGTGAATGAATTCGTAGCCAAAGCCTCCCGTGGTAAAGTTGATCACTACAACTTTTACAGTATCATAAATGATCCGATGACGACCTGCGGTTGTTGTGAATGTATCGCAGCTGTTCTACCTGTGTGTAATGGTGTGATGACAGTTAATCGTGAATTTATGGATATGACACCCTGCGGAATGAAATTTACCACTCTTGCCGGTACGATAGGTGGTGGCATCAGTACTCCTGGATTCGTCGGCCACGGTAAGTATAACATCACTCAGAGGAAGTTTCTAAGTGCCGAAGGTGGTATAAAAAGGCTTGTATGGATGCCCAAGATGCTTAAGGAGGAAATAGCCGACCGTTTCAATGTTAGAGCTAAAGAAATGGGTACCCCAAACTTACTTGATATGATTGCTGATGAAACCATAGGAGTTACTGAAGAAGAGATATTGCCATTCCTCCAAGAGAAAGGGCACCCAGCAGTAAGTATGGACCCAATACTTTAAAAAAGGAGCATGAAATGCCACTTACCGGTATAGAGATTTTTAAGTTATTACCTAAGACTAATTGCGGTGAATGCGGAGTGCCAACTTGTTTGGCTTTTGCTATGGCACTAGCAGCTGGTAAGGCAGAATTGGCTGCCTGTCCCTATGTATCTGACGAAGCAAAGGAGAAACTTGAAGAAGCTTCAGCACCACCGATAAGACCAGTCACCATCGGCACGGGTGAAAGGGCTTTGAAAGTTGGTGGTGAGACTGTATTATTCCGCCACGAAAAGAGGTTCGAAAATCCCCCTGGTCTAGCTATAACTATCAGTGATTCTATGGAAGATGCTGAAATAAATAGTCGCCTTGATAAGTCCAATAATCTACAGTATGAAAGGGTTGGACTCACGTTAAAATCTGAATTAATAGCAGCTAAGTGCGAATCTCGGGATCCTGCTAGTTTTAAATCATTAATAACCAAGGTAAAACAGAAAAGCAATGCTGGAATCATTCTTATGAGTGAAAATCCGGATATACTGGCTGCGGGTTTAGAGGTATGTGCTGAAAGTAAACCGCTCCTTTATACAGCGACAATAGAAAATGTGGATAAAGTGGCTGCATTAGCAAAAGATAAATCCTGTCCGGTAGCCGTAAAAGCGGAAAATATTCAAGAAATCATTCAGCTTACTACTAAACTCGAACAAACTGGTATTAAGGATATAGTAATTGATTCCGGAAATAGGAAGATGAAGCAGGCACTTGAAGATCAGATATCTATAAGGAGAGCTGCGTTAAATAACAAGATTCGTTCTTTGGGTTACCCAACTATTATACTCGCTAGCGAGATGACTGACAATCCAATGATGGAAACCCTAATTGCTACCACCTTCATTGCTAAATACGGTAGCATCATTGTCATGTCCGATTTTCAGGGAGAGAGCTTGTTTCCGTTGCTTGTTCTTCGTTTAAATATATTTACTGATCCACAGCGTCCGCTAGCCACCACCGAAGGAATATACAAAGTTGGTAATACAAACGAAAACTCACCGGTTCTATTAACATCAAACTTTTCCCTTACCTATTTCATTGTCTCTGGCGAAATGGAAAATAGCCGTATTCCCAGCTATCTTTTAGTTAAAGATACGGAAGGACTATCCGTTATGACTGCCTGGGCAGCTGGTAAATTTGGTGCTGACACTATTGCTCCATTCATCAAGAAATGTGGCATAGCAGATCAGATTAATCACCGCAAACTAATAATACCGGGTTACATAGCTATAGAGAGTGGTGGTCTTGAGGAAGAATTACCTGATTGGGAAATCCTAATCGGTCCAAGGGAAGGAGCTCATATTCCAGCTTACCTTAAAACTTGGAAGACTCAAGGAGGTTAAAATGATTCTCGTTGGTGAAAATATAAACATCATTTCAAAAACCATAGGTCCAGCGCTTAAGGAGAGAGATTCTGAGCCAATACAGAAAATGGCAAAGGATGAAGCATCAGCCGGGGTGGATTACCTTGACCTTAATATTGGACCAGCACGTAAGGCGGGTGATGAACTTATGGCATGGCTTGTCGATACCGTTCAGGCGGTCACCGATAAACTGCTGTCTCTGGATACTACAAATCCAGTCGCCACTGAAGCCGGTCTTAAAGCCTGCAATAGCCGGGCATTAATCAACTCCGTATCATTACAACCAGAAAGGCTAGAAAAAGTATTACCAATGGTAAAGCAGTATGACGCCGATATGATAGGTCTGCTCTGGGGTATTGAGGGAATGCCACGCGATGCCAACGAAAGATGTATGCTTGCTGTTGACCTTGTATACCGGGCGAACCAGCTGGGTATTCCGAACGAAAATATATGGATAGATCCTATTGTTACACCAATCAGTGTCGAGATAAACCAACTCAAAGCTTGCCTTGATTTTATGAGCATGTTAACTGAAATAGCCCCGGGTTGTAAATCAATTGTCGGATTGTCAAATGTTTCTAATGGGACACCGTCACATCTCAGGTCTTATTTAAACCGTACCTTTCTTGCGATGCTTATGAAGCACGATCTGCATTCAGCTATCGTTGATTCCTTTGATGAAGAGCTCATAAGATTGGCAAGGGGTGAGATGCCAGAAATAGTAAGTTTGGTGCACAATATGATGGATGGTAATATGCCCGATATGTCATCTTTAAACCTCAAACAGGTAGAATATGCAAAAACAGTTCGCGTGCTTAATGGAGAAACGCTCTATTCCGATTCCTGGCTTGAGATCTAAAACAATATGAAAACAAATGACCCAGTAAAGCATAGTCAAAGTAAATATCAAACTGGTCTCGAATTGGCTTTTAAACTGGCTAAAACGAAATTAGCCTCCATCAACATAGCAGAGCAGTGTAAAAAAGCAGGGACTTCTATTAAGCAAGTAGATAATTTAAAGAACATCTACCTTGATTATTTAGGTTCTACTTATGTAATTAAATTACCCGAGATAATAATAACCTCTGTAGATGCAAAGAATAAACCACTGCAAGCTCGAGAACAACTAATCCTGATTCATTATTTAATTAATGCCGATGGAAGTGTACCTAGGAATGAAAAAATCACCTACAAAGAGTTACAAGATGGTGCAACCTACTTCCCAACCTTCTATAAACGATCTATCAAACCCCTGTTGGGTAATTTCGATAAGAATCCAGATAAACTACTAAGTGCCGCTGCACAAGTGGGTGGTATTAAAACAGATTACGGTGACTTATCCGTAAAAATCGATGCCCTACCGAGAGTGTCAATTATTTATGTATTTTGGCAGGGAGATGATGAACTTTTACCTGAGGGCAATATTCTTTTTGACAGTAATATCAAAGGTTATCTTTCAGCTGAAGATATTACAGTTCTATGTGAAATAATCACCTGGAAATTAATAAAACTCTCAGAAATATTCTAATTCGATTCATTCTCCTTATAAAACCCTATAGTCTAGGATAACAACTCCACTGGCTATCACGCCTGGTCCAATTTACCCGATTATTATGGTTTCTTGACACAATTTATATAACTCTCTACTATATACTATGTAATCTTATTTAGAAGGAGACGATTAGATGGTTCTAGATATCACCGATCAGACATTTGAAAGTGAAGTTTTAAAATCTAAGTTACCAGTGTTGTTAGATTTGTGGGCACCGTGGTGTGGCCCCTGCCGTATGGTCAGTCCGGTGGTAGAAGCTCTTTCCGAGAAGAATGAGGAAAAATTGAAATTCTGTAAAATAAATGTCGATGAAAACCAAAAAACAGCTTCTCTTTATAGTGTTATGTCAATTCCCACCCTTATGTTTTTCAAGGACGGTAAAGTAATCGATACTGTTATCGGTGCTGTACCGGAATCTGTTCTCCAAGCTAAAATAGACGAACTCGTCTAATCGTTAAAAAACCAGTTATTCTTCAATTTCCTGTGTGTTATTAAAGGTGGTAGGCAATACAGCTGGTAGCCCACTCAGTGGATGGGATACAATACAATTACTCGAACCATATACCTGTTTAATATTTCCTTCTGTTATTACCACGTGTGGTTCTCCCTGGCTATGTATTCGTCCCTCGCTTACCAATATCATTCTATCACAATATTGCGCTGCCAGGTTTAGTTCATGAATGGCAATTACCACAGTTAGATTCTCATTTTCACAGAGTTTTTTAATCAAATCAAGAATCTCTATCTGTCGTCCGATATCCAAATTGGCAGTTGGTTCATCTAGTAATATGCTTTTGGTTTGCTGTGCTAATACTCGCGCTATTACTACGCTCTGAATCTCCCCGCCCGAAAGTTGTCCAATACGGCGTTCGGCAAGCTGTTGTGTTGCTGTTTTTTCCATAGCCTCCCATGCAACAACCATGTCCTTCTTGCTCTCATACTGAAGAAGTCCAAGGTGTGGATTTCTACCCATCAGCACTATCTCAAAGGCAGTAAAGGTGCTAGGTAATAAGGGCATCTGGGGAACTACTCCCAGCAATCGAGAAAGATCTCTCTTGGATATCTGGTTTATATCCATTCCATTCAATAAGATACTACCCGAAAAAGGTCTAATAATCCTCGCTATAGCTTTTATTATTGTCGATTTACCACAGCCATTAGCTCCAACGATGCCTAGCATCTCGCCGGGTTTTACCTCGAAATTTATACCTCTCACCACTGGCTTTTGCCGATAGCCAAGGGTAATATCCTTTAATTTCAACTCAATCATATCTTTTTCAGAATAACATTTTTGCCCTTCGGCGTAGAAGGTAAAGGAAGAATGGCGCCCCACAAAGAGCTGTTATTACTCCTATCGGTATCTCTGAGGGTGCGATTATGGTGCGTGCAGCAACATCTGCAATTATAAGGAATATGGCACCACATACCAAAGAAAGTGGTAATAGGAAACGATAATCTGGACCCCAAATAAGGCGAACAGCATGAGGGGTTATTATACCCACAAAACCAATGATACCAACGAAAGAAACGGCAGCAGCTGTTACCATAGTTGCCACCGTAAGTAGAATAATTTTTAACCTTTCGACATTTAAACCTAACTGCTGAGCTTGTTCTTCGTCTAGCTGCATTATATTAAGCATTCTTGAAAAAAGCAGAATAACAGTTGTCCCACTAACAATTATAGGCATGACTATTATGACTTCAGACCATTGGCTTAGTGCAAAACTACCAGAAAGCCAGAACATAATGCCGTGTAGTAGTTGTCCACTAGTTATAGCTAAATAGGCAACAATAGCACCCAGTAGTGCCCCAAGAGCTACACCAGCAAGGATAAGCGTTGTTACAGGTACAATCCTGCCAACCCTAGCGAGTAAATAAACAATCATTACACTAAGCAGTGCTCCCAAGAAAGCCAGCATAGGCACCAGACTAATACCCATTCCAACCTTACTAGCCGGTGCTAAAAAGCCAAGTACAGCCCCCAATGCTGCCCCTTGAGCTACACCAATTAAATAAGGGTCGGCTAGTGGGTTACGAAACAATCCTTGGTAAGTAGCACCTGCTAATGCTAGAGCAGCCCCAACCAAACCAGCCAGAATTACCCTAGGTAAACGTATATCAATCACTATGGTTTCTATGGTACTATCCCAGCTGGGTGTTATATCGATAAAGGGTATTTTAGAAATAAGGATGCTGGCTGTACGTGAAAATGGTATTTCAACACTACCGATAGAAGTACTAAATAATACAACCAGTATAAGCAAAAATAGTAACCCAATAATAGCCAAGACTCTCCCGCGCCAATGCGGGTAAATTAACCCCCCGGTTCTTATATCGAAACTGGTTTTTACCTTTCCCCTCCCCATTATTGTATCCTTTCAAATCTCTGCTGCAACCGTTATTTACATTACTCTATAGAGCTGAATATCTCTGGGTGTATCATATTAGCGATTAACTCTAACGCTAGTACCATTCGCTGAGTCGGTCTATTGGTTAAATCAGCGTTTATCCCGTAAATCCTCCCATTTTTAGAAGCATCTACAATAGCCAACCTTGTTTCATTCAAAACGAACATTAGTGATATATCACCCCCTTCGTATTCTTCCTCGTTGACAATTATCACCTGTGGATTTACACTTATTATTTCCTCTAGTGTCAATGTTGGATAGCCTTCACCAGCAGCTGCAGCTACGTTTACTCCACCTGCTTTTTCAATAAGCTCATGGATACGGGTATCATTACCCACAGACATCATAGGCTCATGCCATATGACATATAGCACTTTTGGCCTTTCCTGATCTTTTAATTTATTCGTCTTATCGGTTATCGCCCGGACTCTATTTTTCATTTCATCTACAATCTGTATAGCTTTGTCCTCATTGCCGGTAACTTTACCGATCAATATAATGGATTCCATTACTTCCTGAAGGTTATGTGGAACAATTGCAATAACCTTTAATCCGTGTCCTTCGAGAGCTGGAATTACCTCGTGTTTATGTATATCCTCGGCTAGAATTAAATCTGGATTTAAAGAGATTACCTTTTCAATATCTACATCACTAAAACCACCCACTATTTCTTTTTCTAATGCTTCTATTGGATAATTACAGAACTGAGTCACTCCTATCAGCTTATTCTCCAACCCTAATGCATAGATTATTTCTGTATTACTAGGGGCTAAAGAAACTATCCTCGAAGGTTTCTCTTCCAAAATGACCACACGATCAAGATCATCGGTTATGGTAATTGGAGTTTTTATTTTCTGGTTTATATTCACCTCTCTATGGTCTACACAACCAATATTAAATATTAGAAGTAATATAATTAGAGTCAAGGATGCCATCAATACTTTAATTATTTGCACAAATTCCTCCGGTTATAATATTGTTTGCTAAAAAATATCCCTTGTCCGAGGACAAGGGCATGTCTCATGTTTCTACCAACATATAGCACCTCCAAACCCGCGGAGCTCTGTTACACTGAAGACGCTAGCGTTCTGACTTCTGGTAAGATTATTACCAGTTACAGCAGGCGGTACTGCGTCGGATTCTCACCGACTTGCTTTCCAGCTTAACCTAGATTACCCAGGCTCCTCAGCTTTCCGATATTTAATTGTATAACACACAATAGCCATTTTTATATTTTTTGTCAAGATATTTTTAAATAATTTTTTTATTATTCTTTTGCCATCAAAGAATTATTGACCATATCTGTTTTAATTTTCGCCGTATATAACATATCCAGTGTATCGGTTACCTTTCTTTTGGATAATAATGTTATAATTCGAGAGATGGAGTCAGTGCTATTTTTTATCACATATATTGAATCCAAATGGTTTTTAATTTAAACTGGACTTATGATCAATAATAAAAGATATGGAGATTGATGATGGGTGATGTATTGGATGAAGCCTATAGCATAATGCAATGCAAGGAATGCCCCTGGTATAAGACCTGTATAATGCCGATGAGATTTACCGCTGAAGATATCCGTCGCCAGATGACATCTACTCCCGGAGCCGATATCTCACAGCAGGCGGATCTTGGTATTCAAAATCTCATATCAAGTATGGCAACTGCTGCCCAGAATTCAATTCTTGAAGGTTGTCCTGTACTTATCGAGCGTTTGCGTTCGAGCCCAAGGCTTGCCCAACAAATCAAAGAAATTATGCAGAGTTGGAGCCAGGAAGAATAGAATCCGGCATTTCTCCAAATTGTCTTTTAACCATATAACTCATTTCCGATTGGTATCCCATATTCTCAAAGCGATAGTACTGCCGGGCGCCAACCCCGCTTAAGATAACTATAGCAGTTACACCAAACTCTTTGAACGCAATCCGTTCCGCTTGTGTAAGTAAATGCTTACCTATTCCTTTATGCTGTATCGCATTAATATGACTTTTCCCAAGATTAACTTCAGGTCCGTAAACATGCAATTCCCTTACGAGTGCTAGTTTACCGTTAGAACAATCTATTTCGGGTATGGGTTTATCTTGAATTCTTAATCGCAAAAGACCAAAAAGTGTCTCCATTTTATCTTCAAGAGAAAGTAAAATCTCCTGCCCACCGGATGCTTCATAATCCAATCTTTCCATATTCGGTTCCCCAACCTGCCAGCCATTTTTTATTCTGTGTCCGTATTCACGGCAACGAATGCACCTACAGTTAATACCCTTTTCTTTCAACTTCAGTCTTACAACATCACGCAGTGAATCCTTCAAGCCGCCTACAATGAATTTAGCTGGAATATCACGCAGTACTCTCGATATCCTAACGTACTTAGGAACATTCGCTTTTATTTCAGTTACAAGATTAACCATCACGCTATCATCGTACGGTTGATACTTACCTTCTCGATGCCATTTCTCAAGTTTAGTACCTTCTACCACCATAGTTGGGTATATTTTTAATCCATCGGGTCTGAAGCGAGTATCAGAGAATATCATTTTTGAAAGTTCTAAATCATGCTGTGGGCTAGAACCAGGCAATCCCGGCATCCAGTGATAATGAACTTTAAATCCATATTCTTTCAGTAACCTGGTAGCAATGACAACATCTTCAACTAAATGCCCACGACCTACAATTTTATAAATATCATCATCTAACGTTTGTACTCCAAGTTCAATTCGTGTAACACCAAATTCGATCATCCTCTTTATATCTTCTTGACGACACCAGTCTGGTCTAGTCTCTATGCATAACCCAACACAGCGATTTCTGGCTTTCTCATTAATCTTTTGAGCTTCTTCCAAGTTTGTGGAATCTATTCCGTTAAGTCCATCGAAACAATCTTTAATAAATTTATATTGATACTCAACAGCGCAAGCGAGAAATGTACCTCCCATTATAATAAGTTCAACCTTGTCTGTAGGATGCTCCATCTCAGCCAATATTCTTAGCCTCAATTTAATCTGTTTTTTAGCATCGTAGTTACAGCTTATGGCACGTAACACCGCCGGCGATTCAGGTGTATAACTTCGTGGAATGGCTGCAAAAGTGGGGCAATAAATGCATTGTCCCGGACAACTGTTAGGCTGCGTCATTACCGCTACGGGGGTAACACCCGATATTGTCCTTGATAGTTTTTTCATTGTATACTCACTTAATAGCAATTATCAGTCTATCAGTTTTAAATTAAAGCAACAACTAAACATAAAAGGGTGATAATTTCTTAAGGGTAGCATTATTGACTAACGACTTGAGAGATGTTTTTAATAAGCTAGCTCCTAGCTGGTATAACTACCGTCATCACTCCATATTTAGTGAAGAACTCAAGCTTTTAGCTAAGCGTTGGCAGGAAGGAAAACTTCTCAATCTGGGATGCGCCCATGGACCCGATTTCGTACCTTTTAAAGATAATTTCCAACTATACGGAATCGATTTTTCAAACGAGATGCTCGCTCTCGCCCAAAAATATTCACAGAAATACAATTTCAATGTTGAATTATCACTTGGAAATGTCATGCAACTTCCATATTCGAACAACTCATTTAACTTTGCGATATCCATAGCTATCTATCATCATATAAAAGGCAAGTCTGAAAGATTAATAGCTTTAGGCGAACTCCTACGTGTATTAAGACCTGAAGGTGAAGCTTTCATTACCGTATGGAATCGATGGCAACCTAAGTTCTGGTTTAAACCAAAAACAATATACGTACCTTGGCGCAGACAAAATGAGACGCTTTACCGTTACTACTATCTTTTTTCCTATGCGGAACTTGAAAAACTCGTCATCCAAGCAGGCTTTCAAATAATTCGAACTTACCCGTATGATACCGGCCATTTCCCTCAAAAATACTTTTCAAGAAATATATGTTTGTTGCTTAAAAAAAATAGATAAAAATATTTGCTTCTTATTAGCTATATTGCTAATATTACCCTTATTAATTTTATGAATTGGATACCCGATTGAGCAGTAATTTAAGCATAAACAGGAGGTTCCGTCAGATGCTTATCCCAACTATTATTATGGGTGTTATTGCTATTATTTTCCTCATTATTGCCTATCAAAAAGGGGGTGGTGAGCATATCCTTGGTTTAAAGGCTGCTGGAAATATTCTTATTCAGATTCTACCATTGTTAATCTTCGCTTTTATTATTGCTGGTACCATACAGTATATTATTCCCAATGATCTGATATCAGAGTGGGTAGGTGCCGAATCTGGTCTCCGCGGTATATTCATCGGTTCTGCTGCTGGTGGTCTTACTCCAGGTGGTCCAATTATAGCAATGCCCATCGCCGCTGGTCTTTTACAATCCGGCGCCAGTATCGGCACGATGGTTGCCTTTATGACTGGCTGGTCGCTCTGGGCTTTTACCCGTTTACCTATTGAAATTGGTTTGATGGGCTGGAGATTTACTGCTATACGCCTAGTCTGTACTTTTATATTTCCTTTATTAGCAGGTATTATTGCTAATTTTTTCTTTTCCAAGACCGAAGTTGTCTAAAAATTAGAATCAGGAGGAGCTTTAGCTTATGCTTTGTAAAATAAAATGCCCTGACTGTTCCAGTGAAGGTACAATTTCTCTACTAGAAACCACTTATGATGGGCCCTATAAGTGCTGGAAATGCCGCAACCTTTACGCTATAGAATTAAAAAACGGTGCTTTGCAGAGTTGTAAACCATTAAGCCAAGAAGAGTTCGAAAGATTACAGGAGATTGATGCTCTTAGGAAAAAATTTCGTAAACAATAATTGATTGTTCCATTTTAAGAGAAACCAATCATAAATTTGAATATTCTTTGGGTTGATATTAAACATCGATAATATACTCATAGTATTATGTTAAAAGGAATGGAAGTTGGCGTTAACATTCTTGAATATCGCATTACGAATATGATAAAAATAAACGATATATCGAATATAATATCTATCATAAGGAGAGCTGATGCCGGTAATTTTCATTGATATGTGGCAGGGTCGTACTTCAGCACAAAAAAGTCAGCTAGCAATGGGTATTACAGCTGAATTTGTCAAAATAGGAATACCTCGCAACCAAGTCCATATCATCTTCAAAGATAATGATAAATCAAACTGGGCAATCGGTGGTAAACTAGCTTCAGAAAAGCAATAAATATTATTGTCTTTATGCTCTGTTTCCCCATTTTTGCTGATGCTTTTTCCTGAGAATATTTAAATTGTTTTGGAATATTCTTGTTTTTATATTATCAGTTGTCATAATCACTGCATCCTCTTGGTCATCAAGATAATAACCACGTCGGATCCCTCTCTTAAAAAAACCATACTTTTGATACAGATTGATAGCAGTATTATTTGATACACGAACTTCAAGCGTTAGTAGATCAGCATTTTTTTCTAATGCTAAATCTAATATATTTATTAGTAACAGCTCGCCTATTCCTTTTTGGTGATAAACCTGCTTAACAGCGAGGTTTACTATATGAGCTTCAGCAACCATCAGCCAGAAACCTGCCACACCGATTACAATATTACTTTTTTTTATATTTACTGACTTTACATTGCAAGCCACGATATAGTATGACAACTTGTTTGTTAATTCACGTTTATAATTCGTTTGAGGTTGCATTTTTGGAAAGTTATCTTGGTCAATCTCAGCTACCTGCCGTATATCTTCATTCCGCATCTGACGTATTACTATAGGCATAATTAATGACACAATTTGTTCTTTTACTTAGGAGCAAAACGCTCCCATTCACTGTAGATGCATCCACAATACTGTTGTCGATATAATCCCAAAGGTTTCGTTATAAAACGACTATGTGAATAATCTTTTCGCAAATCGGCATAAATAAATAATATTTTTGTATCTTCTTCAACATCTTTTCCGATTTCCAACAATAAATCGTGTTTTTGGTGAGGGCTTATCAGTAAGCTGGAAGTAAAATATTTAAAACCATACTCATAAGCGATTTCGCCTGTTTATTGCAATCGAATACGGAAGCAATAACGGCAGCGTGTGTTTTCGTGTCCGACCACTCTACGAAAATACTCCATCATTTCATATTCTTTATATATTATAATTTCAAAAGCTAACTTTTTCGCCAACAACTGTATTGCTTCAAGACGATATTCATGCTCTTTATAAGGATGAATATTTGGATTATACCAAAAGGCTTGTGTTGCATATCCCCGACCCCTCCAATATTCAACGGTGTAGGCAGTGCAGTGAGCGCAACAACAATGAACCAAGATAGAGTTAAATTTCATTTACATTATCGTTTTAAAGAAGAGTTGGTTGAGGCGGGTTCTCTTTTTTGTAATGAATACCTAAATGTTTGTAAGCTAACTCGGTGGCTACACGTCCTCTAGGAGTACGTTCAATAAAACCTAGTTGCAAAAGATAGGGTTCATAAACATCCATTATAGTATCTGTTTCCTCACTTATTGAGGCAGCAATGGTATCGAGGCCAACGGGACCACCACCAAACTTTTCAATTATAGTATGGATTAACTTATGGTCGATCTCATCCAGTCCTATTCTATCAATTTCAAGCTTCTTAAGAGCATTAATTGCTGTTTCTTTTCTTATGTTACCATCAGACAGTACTTGAGCATAGTCCCTTACTCTTTTCAATAACCTGTTTGACACCCTTGGTGTTCCTCTAGCACGGCAGGCTATCTCGCTCAATCCTTTACTTTCCGCTTTTACTCCTAATATAGATGCTGAGCGTTTCAGAATGGCCTCTATTGAAACCTTGTCGTAAAAATTAAAGCGATAAATGGAACCAAAACGGTCTCTTAAGGGTGGTGTTAGTTGCGCAAATCTGGTAGTAGCACCGATTAGCGTAAACTCCGGAAGGTTGAGCCGTAAGCTTCTCGCACCGGGACCTTTGCCAATAATTATATCCAGCGCTTTGTCTTCCATGGCTGGATAGAGAATTTCCTCTACAGCTCTATTAAGTCGGTGAATTTCATCAATGAATAGAACATCATAGCTGTTTAGGTTTGTTAGTATTGCTGCAAGGTCTCCAGTTCGTTCTATCGCAGGCCCGGATGTGATTTTAACATTGACACCCATCTCACTGGCAATAATATATGCTAGAGTTGTTTTTCCTAAACCCGGTGGTCCATAAAGTAATATGTGATCTAGTGCTTCTCCTCTGCCTTTCGCGGCAGAGATGGCGATGTTAAGATTATCTTTAATATTGTTCTGCCCGATAAATTCATCCAATGAACGTGGTCTTAAGTTAACATCAAGTGGCATATCTTCCACACCGGGCTTACCCGATATAATACGTTCTATTTTAACTTACCTCAATCTTGATTAATATACTCTTAAAAAATATTACTAAAAACCTTCGGCATTATACCATAATATTTTTTTCTATTTCTTAAGAAATTAATGAGCCACTTCGGTAAACCTGAGTGGCTCCTTATTTGTTGACTAAATCTATCAATTAATCATTCAATCGGTTCTTTTTCTGTCTCTCCAATCTCTGTTATTTGGACACCTCCTTCTTTCTCCGGTAAGTTGCCCTGAATGTTTTCAATTTCTTTATCATTCATCTTTTTTTCGATAGGTTGTGGAGAAAATTCTGTGTTTAAATCCATTTCCATGGTTTCTTTTTCAATTTCCAATTGTCTTGCTGCTTCTTCCGTCGCCTCTATGCAAGCCCGGCATCGCGCTGGTATCAATTTACCAATGATAACATTTTCCTTTAATCCACTCAGTCTATCCACCTTACCCTGTATTGCAGCTTCTGTTAATACCCGATTTGTTTCTTGGAATGAGGCAGCAGCTAACCAACTTTGGGTACTTAAACTAGCCCGTGTAATACCCATAAGCATGGCATGTGCAGTAGCTGGTTCACCACCTTCCGCCAACACTTTGGCATTAATTTCTTCATATCGGAACCTGTCTACCAATTCTCTTGGTACAAGTTCCGTATCACCCGGTGAATCTATGCGGACTTTAGACAACATCTGTCTGACAATTACCTCTATGTGCTTATCGTTTATATGAACTCCCTGAGAACAATAAACTTTCTGTACCTCTTCTACTATATATCTCTGAACAGCATCTTTACCGAGTACAACCAATATATCTTGGGGATTTACCGAACCGTCTGTAAGTTGTTGTCCAGCTTTTATTATATCTCCCGATTGTATACGAATATGTGTAGCAGCCGGAATACTATATTCTCTTTCTTCCGTTTCTTCGTATTTTATTAAAATCTTGTTTTTTTCAATAATGACTTCGCCTGCTACGTGACTCACTATATAATTGGTTATCGCCGTAGGTTTAGTTTCCTTTTCTTCTGTGGTAGGTTGTGCAAGCATGCTACCAATATCAACTATTTGTCCATCCTTTACATTCAATTTCCAACCTTTTGGTATCTGGTATTCATCATAAAAGGTATCTTGACTAGTAACCTTTATTAATCTTCCCTCTTCTCCATCAATAATATCAGTAATACCGTCTATTTCTGATATTATTGCTTGTGCTTTTGGTGGTCTTGCTTCAAACAATTCTTCAACTCTGGGCAAACCGCTTGTGATATCCAATCCAACCACACCTCCTGTATGAAACGTACGTAATGTAAGTTGCGTACCTGGTTCTCCAATACTTTGCGCGGCAATGATACCCACTGCTGTATTTAAATCAACGAGATGCCAACGGGCAAGATCTCTTCCATAGCACATTTGACAAATCCCTTGTCCTGACTGACAACTAAGCGGTGACCTTATATGAACCTTTTTGATCCCAGCAGCAATAATCTCAGTAGCTTTGAATTCGTCAATTTCCTGATTCCGTTCTACTATTACCTTCCCAATTTTGGGGTCTTTTATTTCACTTGCAGCCATACGGCCAGTTATCCTATCATGCAACGGGGGTAGTAATCCTTTCTCCCCTACATCATCAACAATCCATGCACCTTCTACAGTACAACAATCCTCTTCAAGAACAATCACATCTTGTGTTACATCCACTAGTCGCCGTGTTAAATAACCACTGCCTGATGTTCTCAATGCTGTATCGGCAAGCCCCTTCCGTGCTCCGTGTGTGGATATGAAGTACTCCATTGCACTCAGACCTTCACGCAGACTAGATACAATGGGGAAATCTATAATCTTCCCTGCTGGATTTGTCATTAGACCTCTCATACCAATCATCTGCCTTATCTGTGATATATTGCCCTTTGCTCCAGATGTTGCCATCATATATATACTGCCATGTTTGTCCATCGATTCGCTGATTGCGGTCGTCAGTCGATCAGTAGTTTCCATCCATACTTCTATGATGCTGTTATACCTTTCGTCCTCCGTAATCAAACCACGCAGATATTGACTCTCTATAATAGCTGTTCTCTCATTAGCTTCCTCTAGTATTTTTGGTTTCTTTGATGGCACTTCTATGTCACTCATCGCTATAGAAATCCCTGATCTAGTAGCATATTTGAAACCCAACTTTTTTATACCATCTAATACATCTGCTATCCTTTCGTTATCTCCTAGCAGATTATAGCAATTGGTTATTATCTGTTTCAGACCTGATTTATCAATAGTTTTATTGATAAAACCTATTTCTTGGGGTAGAACCTCATTGAAGATTATGCGGCCGACGCTCGTTTTGATGACTTCATTTTCTTTCAGCCTAACATTAATCTCGCCACAAAGATCTATCATTCCCATATGATGGCTTAACTTTGCTTCATCGATACTCCCAAAAGTTGTTTTTACAATTTCAGCATCATGTCTTATTTTTGTTAAATAATAACATCCAAATACCATATCCAAAGTCGGGGCTACAACAGGTTCGCCACAACTTGGCAATAACATGTTATGTATACTCAGCATCATTTCTCTGGCTTCCTTGACTGCTGCCTTTGATAGTTGGACGTGTACAGCCATTTGGTCGCCATCAAAGTCGGCGTTAAAGGCAGAGCATACAAGAGGATGTATTTGTATAGCGCTACCATTGATCAATACCGGTTCAAATGCTTGGATACTAAGCCTATGTAGTGTCGGCGCTCGATTAAGCATAACCGGCCGTTCCTTTACTACCTCCTCAAGTATATCGAATATCTCCGGCTTTGCTCTCTCAACAAGCCTGCGGGCGCTCTTGATATTCGAAGCTATTCCCTCTATTACCAGTTTGTGCATTACAAAGGGTTTGAACAACTCAAGCGCCATACGCCTAGGTAACCCGCATTGATGTAACTTTAAATCAGGACCAACAACTATCACCGAACGACCGCTGTAATCAACCCTCTTTCCAAGTAAGTTTTGGCGAAAACGACCCTGTTTGCCACGTAACATATCTGATAGAGATTTAGCTTTGTGATCTCCGCTCACTGAAATTGCTCGTCCTCTCCGACCATTGTCTATCAACGAATCAACAGCTTCTTGTAACATTCTTTTTTCGTTTCGTATTATTATTTCCGGTGCACCTATTTCGATTAAATGTCGTAATCTGTTATTTCTATTAATAACCCGTCTGTAAAGGTCGTTGAGATCACTTGTTGCAAAGCGACCTCCGTCTAATTGAACCATTGGACGAAGGTCCGGAGGTAATACCGGCAGTGCTGTCAGAATCATCCATTCTGGCTTGTTATTGCTCCGACGGAATGCTTCTACTAATTGTAATTGCTTCGAAGCCTTGCGCCGACGTTGTCCTGAAGAAGAACGTGTTTCACTTAATAAATGGCTTCTTAATTGGTCAAGGTTTATTTCATTAAGTAGATTAAGTATGGCTTCTGCTCCCATACCGGCTTCGAATATATTAGCGTAATCCTTCTGTAATTCACGATATTGGTTTTCAGTTAAAAGAGCACCTTTTCTTAATTCTTTAAGCTGTTCTATTTTTATGGGTACTTCGTCTGCTAGTAAATCCTTTTCAATTTCAAAATTCCTTCTCATCTGATTTACTTCTTCTACGGTCGCATGCTCTCCTTCTAATTCAGATATCTTTTTTTCAAGTGCAGCATGTTGTTCTGCGATCTTCCTCGTATAATCTTCTTCAAGTTTTTTTATAGCTTCTTCTCTTGCTTCTTCGTCAATTGATGTGACAATGTAATGAGAGAAGTAAATAACCCTTTCTAAACTTCTTGCTGATAGATCAAGCAATAATCCAATGCGACTGGGAATACCCCGAGCAAACCATATATGGCTTATCGGGCATGCCAATTCAATATGGCCCATGCGCTCCCTGCGGACCTTTGAGCGGGCTATTTCAACACCGCATTTATCGCAAATTATACCTTTAAAGCGTATCCTTTTGTATTTACCACAGGAGCATTCAAAGTCTTTCGTAGGACCAAATATTCTTTCGCAAAACAAACCATCTCTTTCCGGTTTTAGTGTACGGTAGTTAATTGTTTCCGGCTTTATTACTTCACCATATGACCAACTTAGAATTTGCTCGGGTGAAGCTAGGGAAATACGTACGGCATCAAAATCATTGATTTCAAGCACTATCTTTCTCTACTCCCTCCTCCTCGATATCTTTTTTTACATTAGGTGATATAGAAACATTCTCATCGACCTCGTCTTTATTATTTTCCTCTAATCCAACCTCTGTTTCAGGTTCTTCATCATTAGATTGTTTTTCGATGTTTGGTGAAACCTCTATGACTTCAGGTCCATTTTCCAATTCGGTCGCATTGCTTTCCCTTCCAGCCTGGACGTTTTTATCTTCTTCGTTTATCACCTCAACCGCCAAAGATAAGCTCTGTAATTCTTTCACAAGAACCTTGAATGACTCTGGTACACCGGGTGGCATAATATCTTCACCCTTTACAATAGCTTCATAAGTCTTCGCTCGGCCGGTTACATCATCAGATTTTATTGTTAAAACCTCCTGAAGATTATGTGCCGCACCATAAGCCTCCAAAGACCAGACTTCCATCTCCCCAAATCTCTGCCCACCAAACTGAGCTTTACCTCCTAAGGGTTGTTGCGATATAAGGGAATATGGACCAGTGGAGCGTGCGTGAACTTTGTCTTCCACAAGGTGGTTCAACTTCATCATATATATGGTACCCACTGTTATTGGTTGGTCAAAGGGTTCTCCAGTACGGCCATCTCGCAATAATGCTTTACCTGAAATCGGCGATGGGATATTCCTTTCTAAACTTATTTTTTTAACGGTCTCTTCCAATTTATTCGTATCAATCTTTCGGCGATTTATTCCCAATTGGTCAAGCCACAACAGCAGACAAGCCTTCTTAGCCTCCCCTTCAAATTTGGTATTAAAAACCTTTTCTCCTTCAAAACCTTTTTCACTTACTATTTTCGACGTTAGCGCTATTCTTTCTTGTGTATTGGTTTTCATAGTATCCCTGTTATCCCCATAAATATTTTTAATAAGCCACAATCTAGCTAAAGCATCCTCAATGGCTATATCACTGGCACCATCAAACACAGGAGTGAGTGCTTTAAAGTCCAATTGTTGAGCTGCCCATCCTAAGTGTGTTTCTAGCACTTGACCAATGTTCATCCTAGAAGGCACACCTATGGGATTTAAAATGATATCTACAGGTGTACCATCGGGTAAAAAGGGCATATCCTCTACAGGAGCTACAATAGAAATAACTCCTTTATTCCCATGTCTTCCAGCAAGTTTATCGCCAGCTGAAATCTTTCTCTGTTGTGCTACCCATACCTGCACCCATTTATTCACCCTTACAGGCAATTCGTCATTTTCCTCACGAGAGAACACCCTTACTTTAATTACCTTACCCCATTCTCCATGTGGAACTCTAAGCGAGGTATCCTTCACTTCACGGGCTTTTTCACCGAATATAGCTCTTAGGAGTTTCTCTTCTGCCGATAGCTCTGTCTCACCTTTTGGTGTTATTTTACCTACTAATATATCACCCGGCCCCACCTCAGCACCGATACGAATAAGTCCTTCTTCATCGAGTTCACGCAAATTTTCTTCTCCTACGTTGGGTATATCTCGAGTAATCTCCTCTGGACCAAGTTTCGTATCTCTTGCTTCAACTTCATGCTTTGATATATGAATAGATGTAAATTTATCTTTTTCTACTAGACGTTCGCTGATTATAATGGCATCTTCGTAGTTATAACCTCCCCAACTCATAAAAGCACACACCACATTCTGTCCCAAAGCTAACTCTCCGTTTTCCGTTGCCGAACTATCTGCTAACACTGATCCCTTTTCCACCCGTTCTCCTACTTTAACTACAACTCGTTGGTTAATACATGTTCCCTGATTAGTTCGCACAAATTTCCCAAGCGGATAGATATCTTCTTTCCCGATATCATTGGTTATAATAATTCGGAAACCCGTTACGGAGGTAACGATTCCACTATCTCGTGCGAATAGAACCTGACCGCTATACTTTGCCGCCTCTTTCTCCATACCTGTAGCTACAAACGGTGATTCGGGGCATAGTAGTGGCACTGCTTGCCGTTGCATATTCGCTCCCATCAAAGCCCTGTTAGCATCATTATGCTCTAGGAATGGAATCAACGACGCCGCCACACTAAAAATTTGCTTGGGTGATACATCCATATAATCTAATGTTTCAGGATTAGTCAGCAAGTATTGTTCCCCATGCCTAGCTTCAACTTTAACATCTACAAATTGTCCTTTTTCATCAATTTTGGTGTTTGCTTGTGCAATTATAAATTTATCTTCTTTATCCGCTGGTAAATAAACAACATCCTCAGTTACAAATGGAACTAGTTTAATATTTTCATTACTCAAACGAGCAATTTTCGAGGCAAGTTCTGGGGTAATTTTATCTCCTGGTTTAGCTATAACTTCTCCTTTTTTATCCCTCACTTCATCACGAATTATCCTTTTCTGAAAACCTTTTAAACTAGATGGTTCTACTTCACTTACTACTTTCCTATAAGGTGTTTCAATAAAACCGTACGAATTAATGCGACCGAATGTTGCAAGAGAACCAATAAGACCGATATTCGGCCCTTCAGGTGTCTCAATCGGGCAAATCCTACCATAATGAGAGAAGTGAACATCCCTTACATCGAAACCAGCACGCTCCCTAGATAAACCTCCTGGCCCCATTGCCGATAACCTACGCTTGTGTGTTAGTTCTGCTAATGGATTAGTCTGATCCATGAATTGTGATAATTGCGATCCTCCGAAAAACTCCCTGATTGCGGATACTACAGGGCGTATGTTAACCAAAGCTCCTGGGGTAACCAAATCTGTGCTTAAAATACTCATCCTCTCTCTGGCTACCCTTTCGAGTCGCATTAATCCAATACGGAATTGATTTTGTATTAATTCCCCAACGACACGAATACGTCTATTCCCTAGATGTTCAATATCATCGCCGGATTCGTCTCCATTGTTTATCTTAATAATACGCTTGACTATCTCAACTAAATCCTCATGTGTTAACGCACATTCATCTTTGTTAATTTTACCCTCGAGCCCGAGTCTTTGGTTTAGTTTATAGCGACCGACTATGCCTAAATCATAATGCTGGGGATTAAAGAAGAGATTATTAATCAATTTCTTAGCATTTTCTAAATTTGGTGGGTCTCCTGGGCGTATTTTTCGATAAATATCAATAAGGGCCGCAGCACTATCTTTTATAAGAGGATCGCGGTCTATGGTTGTTTGTATGAATTTTTTTCCCTCTGTTTCTTCCTCTTCGGCAAACATACTAAGAAGCTGTTTGTCGCTTTCAAACCCTATCGCACGTAAAAGTGTCGTCACAGGTATCTTACGCTTGCCATCAATCTTTACGGAAATGACATTCCTGTTGCTTGTTTCCATCTCCAACCAGGCACCTCTACCTGGAATTAGATTAACCATACACAATCGTCTACCACTGGTTGCATCTTCTTCAGTCATAAAATAAACACCCAGCGAACGGAGTAGTTGGCTTACTATCACCCTTTCCGTACCACTTGTTATAAAAGTACCTTTAGCTGTCATTAATGGTATATCGCCGAAAAATAGATCGAAAGGTTCTTTTATTTCTCCAGTAGCCTTCACCAGTAGTCTAGCTTTAACATAAAGTGGAACAGAATATGTCAAATCTCTCTGACTGCATTCTTGTTCACTAAAACGTGGTTCTCTAAATTCGTAACCTATAAAACTTAATTCAAGTTTGCTACCTATAAAATCCTTAATTGGAGATATTTCTTTTATTAATTGTTTAATACCTTCTTCTTGAAACCATTGATAAGAACCTAATTGTATTTCTATTAAATTGGGAACTTCTATGATTTGTGGCAATTTGGAGTACGATTGTCTTGATATAGTAGATTTTTCCTTGCGATTAGATAGAAGGGTTTCAGATACCATTTCAACTCCTTTAAAAGGCATGCAAAATTAAACGCTATCTCAAAAAAGCAAAATTTTGATACGAGATCACTGGGGACCATAACAAGGTGAATTCATAAGAGGCATAACGTAACCTAATATGCTATCATATTATATCTATATTGTCAACAGTATTATCAATATTTTCTCTAATTTCGGGCAAGTTATTTTAAGTATAATAGTACAATTTCCAAGTTAATAATTAATACATCACCATAACTATTTTTACATATTCACTCTTATCTTGTATTATATCTAGCAAAAATGAATTGTATTCTCTCGAATAAATATGTTATTAGAAGAAAAACTTGCTAGATTAACAACCGAAAGTGAAACTGCTATAACCGTAGGTGTTTTTGATGGAGTTCACATCGGCCATAAATATTTACTATCTAAACTCATTAAGCAATCAAAGGAAAATAATCTTACAAGCTGTGTTGTAACCTTTAAGCAACATCCTCTTAAATTGTTTAATCCAAAAACTAGTCCTCCATTTCTTACAAATTTGACGCAAAAAACCAAACTTCTAGGTAAAGCAGGAACCCAAAATGTCATTGCTCTTACTTTTACCACTGAAGTAGCCCATACCGGAGCTAGGCAGTTCGTTTATCTTTTACAGAAATACCTCAAGATGCGTAGACTCATACTTGGGCCTGATTTTACCCTCGGTAAAAATCAGGAAGGTGATGCGGATTTCCTTCGTAATTTGAGCCAAGATATGGGTTTTACACTTACTGTAGTGCCATACCTGAAAATTGACGGTGAAATAGTAAGTAGTACTGCTATTCGTGAAGCGCTTTCAATAGGTGATATTAAAAAAGTTAGTAATATGCTTGGTCGTTATTATAGCCTTGAAGGATATGTAATCCCGGGTAATGGAAGAGGTACTAAAATTGGTTTTCCAACCGCTAATTTAGATATTGAAACAGGATATGTAATGCCGTCAACTGGCATATATACTACTTGGGCTTATGTTGATCAACGGCGTTATCAATCGGTGACAAATATAGGCATACGTCCCACGTT
>CP070729.1:918548-928773 GCA_020351185.1 Dehalococcoidia bacterium
CCAATGCTACTGGAGATATGACGATAGGTAGATCAAGCATACTGTCTACCAAATCCTTTCCGGGAAACTTAGCATAGGATATGGCGTATGCTACCGGTATGGCTATTAGTATGGCTATAATTGTAGCTATGGTAGCCGTGATCAGACTCAATCTGATAGCAAACAAGATTTCTTCAGAAAGTAGAGCAGAGATAAAAGTATTCCAATCAGTGAAAGCGAGCATGGATATAATAATGCTAACAATAAAGACCGCAAGTAGGACAAGAGCACTAATAGTTGCCCCTTTAAAAGCTCTGTCACCACCGATTCCCTTTAATAAATTGGTCATATAATTACTCCATAAGAATTCTATTTTGCAAGTGGTTCGTAACTATCGGGTAGGCTGTATTCACCGCCAATCTCAGCATCCGGGGCGTATTGCCTCGCCATTTGCTCGGTTGCTAGATAACCCCATTTGGCGAAAATCTGCTGCCCCTTTTCAGAAGTTAGGAAATTTAGAAACGCTTGTGCGTTCCGTTGTTTGTTTGTGAAGGTGGATATTGCCCCAGGGATATAAGCTAAACGTGGCAGTTGCTTCGATTGTAAAAAAACCACATCTATATCGTCTGGATTCCAGTATGCAAACACTCGCCAACCTAGGATAGCATCTACGGTTTTTAATGAAATCAAGGCAGCCGTCTTGGAGCAACTTTCAGCGTGGACGATGATATTGCCCGCCTGCTGAATATCATCTAGCAGCCTATTATGCTCCAGTATTTCATAAGCATATAACCCGACGCAAACGGTTTCTGGGTCACCGACTCCGACTTCAATTCCTGGTTGTGCCAAGTCGACTAGCGATTGTATATTTTGGGGATTGCCTTCCTGAATTAAAATAGCCGGCACCAGATAGGCGATTTTTACAACGGAATCAGGATAAACAATACCTTCAATTTCCGCTTTCAGCATATAATCGGGTGAGCCGGGAATAAAGAGGTCACCCTCTCTAGCAATTTTAAGCTGCGATAACATGGTGCCAGATCCTCCGAAGGTGAGGAAGATCTTTATCCCCTCCTCTTCTTCGAATACTCTAGCAGCTTCTTCCAGAGCTGGTTTGCTCGCAGAACCGGCGAAAACTGTTATGGAATTCTCTCCTGTATTGGAGCATCCACCAAATATGATAGAAATTAACAACCCAGTCAATAAAAAAATAGGGAATAGCTTGTTCAAATATTACTTCCTTAAATATTAGACTTGCTTAGTAACTTCAGGTTGTAGGTTTTTCCATTTCAACCTGCTTGAGTTCTCGGTAGTGGTGTTGTAATACCTTTCTACCGCCGATATTTCCTTTAGCCTTCATTAGCTCTGGAATGAGCAACTTGTCAAACATAATTGGGTGTCCTCTTACACGTGAAAATGTGGGTGCTATAATCGGTGCTTCCAGGCCCTTATAGGTCCTAATAAGTTGTTTTACTACCTCTGGTTGCATTAGCGGGCGATTACCTAGAGTAAGAAACACCGCTATTGCATCTCTTGAAACCATTTTTAATCCACATTTTAGGGATTTGCTTAAGCCGTATTCGTATTCTGGATTCACTATTATCTTTAAGTTCTTGTCTGCTAAAGCTTTCTTTACCTGCTCAGCCTGATAACCCAGAACGACGATGAGATCATCTATACCGGCATTCAGGAAAGATTCAGCAATGTGAGATATTTGTAGACTATCTCCATAATCTGTTTTTCCAGCAGCCAAGATGACAGCTGAGATTTTAAACCTTGATGAAGGCGGGTGCTCTAAGGCAACTTTAATAGCCAATACCTGAATCTTTGTTCCGTATACCCTATAGACTATTTTTGGATCGGTAGCTATTTGATAGAGATATAGGTTGCTTGCACCCCAAAGTTTCAAACCAGTATTCGGATTTTTCCCGAGATTGTGTAGTGCTTTACTAACGAGCGTACGCTGATTCATTGGTAGACTTATTAAACTCGAGTAAGCCTGTTTGCTCAGGAGGATTTCATTCAATACCATTATCGCTATCCAAGAGTGCTATCGTATCATCATGTTCAGCTTCTACCGCACCTTCTTGTATTTCACGGACTAATCCCCTATCCTCTATCAACTGCAAGGTTTCTACCATACGTGAATATTCTTCGTAGCTTACAATAACAGCTACAGGTTTACCATGTTTAGTTACCATGAAGTGATACGATTCGTTTTCTACCCGTTCAATTAAGGGTAGGAATGCCTTTCTCGTACTAGTTACAGAAAAAGCCTCTAGCATAATAAAGATAATATGTACATTATAATGTACATATTATCTTATACCACCGTTTATTTGCCTTGTCAATACCCCTTTTGCTAATTGACCTCCGATATTAACTTCGCTATTCTTAGTAATTATGCAGATTATTCCTGGGTTGCATCAGATTACTTCCAGAAATACGAATGTATTTATTATTATTGAACGAAAAATAACAATAATCGATACCGGTTTTCGTGGCAGCTCGAGAACTATAGACCATGCTTTAAAAAAATTGGGTAGGTCTATTTCAGAAGTCAGTCATATTTT
Source organism: Dehalococcoidia bacterium (assembly GCA_020351185.1). Lineage (GTDB taxonomy): Bacteria > Chloroflexota > Dehalococcoidia > Dehalococcoidales. Next base: position 921,101 of record CP070729.1, read on the forward strand.
TATTACCCACAATCACCTTGACCACATTGGTGGATTACCAGAATTGATTCGGAAGACACAGGCAAAGACTGCCGTTCATAAGGCGGATTTGAGTTTTGGGGAGCAAGGACTACCCTATGGTGGATTTATTAAGTGGTTATTAAAGTTTCCAGGAATATCCTTTTTTTGGCCTCTAATATACGCAACACCAGATGATTTCGATATCCTGCTTGAAGGTGGCGAGGTTTTTGACCCTCTGGGCGGTATGGAGATTTTGCATACACCAGGGCATACCCCAGGCAGCATAAGTCTTCTGTTACGACATAAGAAACTGATAATAATTGGTGATATCTTAAACAATGGTCGAGGAGAATTGCACCTTACCCCTCAATCGGTTAGCAGTGATATGTCACAAGTTAGAGAATCGGTAAGACGTTTAGCCCAAATTAATTTTGAAATCATGTGTTTCGGACATGGCAGACCGATTATTGGTGAAGCTTCGGCTATGTTGAAAGACTTTGTAAAGAGGAAAAACCTGTAAGTCAATGAGAGTTATAGCCGGTAGCGCTAAGGGTTGCATACTTAAATCGCCAAAAGGCCGAAAGACACGTCCAGCCACGGAGTTAGTACGAGGAGCTATATTCTCGATACTGGAATCGGTAGCAGAAGATTGGTCAAGCTTACTTGACCTTTTTTCAGGCAGTGGATCATTAGGGATAGAAGCGCTGAGTCGTGGTGTCGAATGGGTTGATTTTGTTGAACAGGAAGCACGTTGTTGTGCTATAATTAAGCAGAATATAGCCAAGGCAGGGTTTGTAGACTATGCCCATGTTTATTGCTGTAGCGTAAATAGGGCTCTTTCGTTTTTAGATAAGGAGTATGGGATTATAATTATGGATCCACCCTATTCTAGCCCATCGATAGATAGAACCTTAGAGCAGCTGGCAAATTCAAGACTTGTCAGCGGCAATTCGATAGTTATTGCCACACATTCTAAACTTAGGCCACTCAAATCAAGATATGCCTCGCTTAATCTCAAAAAAGAATACCACCATGGCGACAGCGTTATCGCTCTTTACAGAAAGGAGGGGTAGGTTTGACAGTCGCTATTTATCCTGGCAGATTTGATCCAATTACAAACGGACATATTGATGTTACCAGAAGGGCGGCTAAGCTATTTGATAAGCTGATTGTGGCTGTTTATAAGATACCAGGCAAACCTACTCTTTTTAATCTTGAAGAGAGGATGGCAATGGCGCAGCAGGCGCTAGCTATCTTACCGAATGTAGAAGTAAAATCCTTTGAAGGCTTGGCTGTGGATTTTGCACGGGAGGCAGGAGCCCAGGTTATGGTGAGGGGATTACGAGTAAGTGCTGATTTTGAGAGAGAGTTTGATATGGCGATGATGAATAAGAATTTACAACCAGATTTAGAGCTGGTTTGCTTTATGGCTAGTCCGGATTACCAATTCCTTAGATCCAGTTTACTGAAAGAGGTAGCCAAACTAGGTGGAAATATTCATAACCTAGTCCCGGAGAACGTGGCCGCAGCCTTAAGAAAGAAGGAAGGTGTATATTAAAATGTAGAGATCCAGGGACAAACCCTTTTTCCAGAATAATTAAGCAGCAAATTCAGGAGGAATAAAATCTATGGCATTCAAGATTACCGAAGATTGTATCAGTTGTGGAGCCTGCGAAGCAGAGTGTCCTAATCAAGCAATTTCAGAAGGAGAGACTATTTACCTAATTGATTCAGCTAAATGTACTGAGTGTGTTGGAAGCCACGACACACAACAGTGTGTCGAGATCTGTCCTGTAGATGCCTGTGTAGCTGATCCAGAACACCAAGAAAAAAAGGAACAGCTCTTAGAGAAATGGCAGGGACTGCATCCAGGCGAAACACCCAAAACTGATTAAAGAAAAAATTGATTATACGTTTCCGGTTATCAACAAAAAAATTAGTAAGTAGTTGCCTTTTGTTCTAATTTATTTTTATGCCTTTAGTATACAGATCATTAGTAGGTAACTTAGTTAATTATCTAGAGTTAAGACTGGAAGAAATCCTTAATAACGTCAAATTCTCCGGGTAACAGCCCTAACACCACGGGGAAATAATCGAGCATTAGTTTACCTAGGAACGAACCGGTGATTAGGTCGCTACCAAAAAATTTTACCCATATTGCCATAATGGCTCCTAGGAAAAGAAAGCCAGAGAAAAAACCTAGAGTAGCACCACCGAAGTTGTCAACCCAGCCTAACATAACTGAGCTGATGATAGATTTGAGCAAACGCGCTAGTAATAAGGCTGCTACCATAACAAGTGCCAGTATGAGAAGGAACGCTAGTATATAGGCTATATTTTCGTTATTTATAAACCCAAATAAATTAGAAACCGGCTTATAAAAGTTACCGGCTAGGACAACACCTACAAGCAATCCTGCAAATGATAGTGCTGTCTTTATTAGCCCATTTCGCAGGCCAATAAAGGTTGGGATAAACAACATTACAATCAGGATTATATCAAGCCAGTTCACTCATTACCCCCTAATTTGTTTTGCCTTTCTATAGGCTGCATTTACTGCTTGTGCAATAAGCTCCTTAAACTTCCCGTTTTCGAACACCTTAAGGGATTCAGCGGTGGTACCGCCAGGAGAGGTGACCATTTGCATAAGTTGAGCCAATTCCATACCCGATTTTGCAGTGAATTCCACTGAACCGGCTAGCGTTTGTAGAACGAGCTGTCGGGCAGCATCAGGTGGTAAGCCTATATCAACTGCTGCATCGATCAGGGATTTTATAAATAAAAAAACGTAAGCCGGGCCACTACCGCTTATTGCTGTCGACATATCTATGAAATTCTCGTCTGTAATGTAAAGCTCTTTCCCCATAGCTTTGAGAATAGCATCAGCTTTCTCCTTCTGTTCATTGGTTACACCCTCAGTTGCTGTCCAGACTGTTATCCCCTTACCAATGTAAGCGGGTGTATTTGGCATTGCTCTAATGATAGCAGCGTGTTCTAACCCATTTTGCAGTGTGGCAATGCTTCTACCAGCTATTATAGATAACACCAGCTGGTTTTTATTTAGCTTACCCTTAATCTCTGGCATTACTTCCTCTAGGTTCTGTGGTTTAATCGCCAGCACTATAATGTTACCTCTGGAAGCGGCATCAAAATTATCTTCGGTAGTAAAAACATTAAAATCCTGTCTAAGACGTACCAGGATTTCTGGATTCTTATCGCTGACTATAATATTCTGCGGTGAAGTCAAATCCTGATTCAATATAGCTGATAACATCGCCCGCCCCATATTGCCACCACCGATAAAAGCTATCCTCATATTATTTCACCACCAGATTTATCAGCCTCTTGGGGATATAAATAAATTTGGTAATCGTTTTGTCATCGATATAAGTTTTCACTTTCTGCCTACTCAATGTTAGATGGCGTGCTTCTTCCTCAGTTATCGATGCTGGTGCTAGTAGCTTATCTCTCATCTTACCATTTATTTGTATCACTAGAGTAATTACCTCGTCTTTAGTGAGCTCCTCGTCCCAGACCGGCCATGGGTGATTGTGGATGCTGTAGCTGTTTCCAATTCGCTGCCATAACTCTTCGGTAAGGTGGGGGGCGGTTGGAGCTAGTAGAACCAGTAGTGTTTCAACAGACTGTCTCCACTCTCCCGCAGTAATCGAGCCGGCTTTCTTTATTGTACCAAGGTAATTTGTGAATTCCATCAATGTAGATATCATGGTATTAAAGCGAATTGCCTCAAGGTTATCGGTTACCTTTTTTATCGTCTGGTGTAATTTTCGTTTCAATTCTTTATTGGTGTTTTCATTTTTAGCCTTATAATTGTTTATCACCAACTTCCATAGGCGGTTGAACCAGCGACTGATACCGCTGATGCCACTATCGTTCCATTCACCGCCCTGCTCCCAGGGAGCAACGAACATCAAATAGGTACGCACCGCATCCGCTCCCAACTCGCCGACATAAGCATCTGGATTCACTACATTGCCCTTGGATTTACTCATCTTTTGCTTCTGTGCGATGATTATGCCCTGGTTAAACAATCGGTTAAAGGGCTCACTGAATTCAACTAGTTCGATATCTCGTATTGCTTTTGTGAAAAAGCGGGCATAAAGCAGGTGCATTACGGCATGCTCGGCACCACCAGTGTAAAGATCCACCGGCATCCAGTATCTGATATTATTTTCGTCGAAGGGCATATTATCTGTATTGGGGCTTGTATAGCGCAGGAAATACCATGAAGAACACATGAAAGTATCCATGGTATCAGTTTCTCTTTTAGCTTTGCCACTACATTGGGGGCAGGTGGTATTAACAAATTGCTCGTTGTATTTTAGTGGTGATTCTCCAGTAGGTTTGAATTCAGCATCTTCAGGCAGTAAAACTGGTAGCTCTTTTTCAGGTACGGGAACGATACCACAACCATCACAGTAGATTATGGGTATTGGTGCTCCCCAGTAACGTTGACGCGAAATTAACCAATCGCGTAGTTTGTAGCTTACTGTTCGTCCACCCCACCCTCTCTCCGCAAGAAAATCTGATATAGCTTCTATACCCTTTTCATCAGACAAGCCGTCAAACTGACCTGAATTAATCATCGTGCCGCTTCCAATGTAGGCTTCTTCTAGATCCTGTCCCTGCCAATCCGGCGGAGCTATCACAACCCGGATGGGCAGGTTGTATTTTTTAGCGAAGGCGAAATCTCGCTCGTCATGCGCTGGTACTGCCATAACTGCCCCTGTACCGTAGCCGAGCAGGACATAATCAGCGATCCAGATGGGTACTTTATCTCCGTTTAGGCGATTGGTAACGTAAGCACCGGTGAAAACACCGTCCTTTTCTTTTTCAGTTGAAAGCCGCTCTATTTCTGTTAGTCGTCTCGATTTAGCGATATATGCCTCAACCTCTGCCTTTTTTTCGGATGTAGTCAGCTGGGTAACAAGTGAGTGTTCTGGCGCCAGTACCATAAAAGTAACACCGAAGGTGGTATCTGGACGGGTGGTAAAGACGCGGATTTCACTTTCGTTTACCGCTTGATGGTCAAGGCTAAAAGAAATTTCGGTACCATCGCTTCTACCCACCCAATGGTTCTGCATTATCTTTATGCGTTCAGGCCAATCTATACCTTCGTGCTGCATTAGCTCGTCAGCGTATTTGGTAATGCGGAAGAACCACTGCTCAAGATCACGACGGATTACTACCGCACTGCAGCGTTCACAGCCACCACTTCCTAGAACCTGTTCGTTGGCAAGTACTGTCTGACAGTTGGGGCACCAGTTTACCGGTGCTTTTCCGCGATAAGCTAATCCATTCTGGTATAACTTGAGGAAGAACCACTGGGTCCATTTATAGTATTTTGGCTGACAGGTAATAACTTCCCGTCTCCAATCATAGATTGCCCCAATACTCTTTAACTGGCGACGCATATTTTCAACATTCTGCATTGTCCATTTATAGGGATGTATACCTCGCTGAATGGCTGCATTTTCCGCTGGTAAACCAAAGGCATCGAAACCCATTGGGTGAAGTACATTAAAGCCTTGCATGCGCTTGAAACGGGCATGAACATCCGATGGTGCCATGGCGTACCAGTGACCAATGTGCAGGTCACCGGAGGTGTAGGGGAACATGGTCAATGCATACCATTTGGGTTTTGAGCTATCCTCATTAACCTCGTAGAGTCCGTCTTCAGCCCACCTGTTTTGCCACTTCTTTTCGATCGCCTTTGGATTGTAGTCGGTTGTCATAAAGTGCAGTCTATCCTTTGAATTTAGCTTTAATTGTAGCAACAAGATAAAAAGCACGCAACTGATTGTGAACTCTCTGTGTTGTGAAAATACCACTTCTTTCGACAAAGGCAGACGTAAGACTTTGAAGAAGGGGATCTTGTATTTATGACGAAACCGAGAGGGGTTAGGATTTTATGCATTAATATTTGCTATATATACAGTTTTACTGCTATGATGAACTGGTATGTTGAGCCCGGTATTGGTCATAATTTCCATAAATATTGGAGTAGCTATAGCTACTACTGTATCGTCGGATTTATTGAGTAATCTCGGTTTGTATTCCGATATGGATCTCTTTTTAGAGCGCCCTTGGGGCTTACTTACCAGTATGTTTGTCCATAGCGGCCTGTTTCATTTATTTGCTAATATGATAACCCTCTACTTTTTTGGCAGTTTCCTTAGTCGATTAGTTGGCACCCGTACATTTCTACTAATTTATTTTAGCGGCGGTATCATTGGTGGTATTTTGTTCATATTACTGGCATCGAATGCTATTGCAGTTGGCGCATCGGGGGCAGTCTTCGCACTGGGTGGAGCAATGGCGGTAATGGCGCCAAGATTGAAGGTAATAATATTTCCCATACCGGCTCCAATTCCGTTGTGGGTTGCAGCGCTGGGTATATTCGTAATTCTTACGATATTACCAATGTTGAACACCTATTCTAATGTAGCCTGGCAAGCACATCTTGGTGGTGCGGTATTGGGGATTATTGCGGGATACATTCTCAAGGGCAGAGGACGGTATTACGTTTAGTCTTTGAAAGAGCTAATCGGTCTTCTTCATCATCTTTTTTAACCAGTCTATATCACGCCTTAACTGCCGTTGCTTCTGAGCAAGAAAAAGGATATAAGCAAGTAGTCCAACCCAGATTACGGTATATGCAGCAAATAAATAACCAAGATCATCCATTTTGTTTACCTCCTTAGTGCCTTCAACTTGCTAAGTTCGCGCTCATCTTGTTTAACCAAAACCCTATAGCTAAATAGCAGGATATATAAAGCGGTGAAAGCGATAATAGCAACTATGAGCGTCCAAATCATCTCCGGTACCAAACCACCCTCGAAGATAACAGGGCCAGGGTGTTGTGTTCTCCACAGCGTGATCGCTAAGGCAATTATAGGTATATCTATAAAACCGATAATGCCAACTACTGCGGCGAAACGGGCGCGTCGCCCTTCATCACCGATATAAGAACGGATAATAAAGTAGGCCAGGTAGATAAGCCATAGTATTAGCGATGAAGTAAGCCGAGAATCCCATGTCCACCAAACCCCCCAAACAGGTCTTGCCCAGATGGATCCGGTGAGCAGAAACAGAGTGGTGAAAACGAGACCTACTTCAGCGGAGGAACTGGCGAGGATATCCCACTTGGTATCTCGCTTCCAGAGGTACATTATGCTACAACAAAAAACAGCGAAAAAAGCCAGAAAGGCTATCCATGCCAGGGGTACATGAAAGTAGAATATCCGCTGGATAATACCTGTTTCAGCATCGGAGGGAACAAAGATGAATACCATATACAGAGCAGCCAGTATCAATATAGTACTTAAGCCAAGTAAAATCCTTATTTTCATGGTTTCCACCTCCTTTTTATTCTTCTATAACGAAAGAGAATATAAGATACGCGACCACCAGGAAGATTATATCAAAGGCAGCTATTATCCCCAGCCAGGAAGAAATATTACCCCAAGATTCACCTCCCAGTGCCCGGTCAGAAGCGCTAACGGCGGATATTATTACCGGAGCTACTATGGGGAAAAAGAGGATGGGTAGGACCATCTCACGCGCTTTTGTGTTAACCGCCAGAGCTGAGAAAAGGGTGCCGATAGTGACAAATCCCAGAGTAGCTAGAATTGTTATTGTTATCAATGGCA
>CP070729.1:928873-958941 GCA_020351185.1 Dehalococcoidia bacterium
TAAGGTTCTATTTATGTAAAAATAGTATCATAATACCTCTAGATTGTCAACCTAATATAGGAATACGCAGAAACGAATTGACATAAGAGCTATTACCTTACTAAACTAATTATATCACTAATATATACGAGGAAAATTTGCCACACATCGAAGACATAGCTTCCCATACAACCAGAGAGTTTAAGAAGTACAAATCTGAATATATCGAGGCACGCTTAGAGCAGAGTAGGTCCAATAACATTACTTACCGCGGTAGAAAACTTGAATCTATCAGTAAAATTAGCAGCATCGGTGGCAATATACGATCTTATATAAAGGGTGGCTGGGGCTTTGCCAGCTTCAATAAAGTTGAAGATGTAACCCCACACATTGAACAAGCTATTGAGCAAGCACGTTTGGTGAGTAAGAAAGAGGGTAAACTAGCATATGTGGCACCGGTTACAGATACACTATCTTCCGGTACTGACATTGATCCAAAAAACATCCCTCTTGCCAAGAAAAAGCAATTGCTGGATGAATACAACGAAATAATTTGGCGGACCCCTAAACTACAGACCTCAGTTATTGGGTATAGTGATAGCTATAAAAAATCACTTTTTATTAACTCATCGGGTAGCTTTATTAGACAGGAAAGATCTGATTATGTCCTGCGCCTAACAGCTATCGCTACCAACGGCAGCGAAGTACAACAGGCGAATATTAGCGTGGGTAGTCGCGATAATTTCGATCAAATTCTTAATCTTCACAGTCGGGTTGATGAAATGGCTAATCGATCTGTTGAACTCTTGGAGGCACCCCAGATTAAAGGGGGTGAATATACCGTCGTGTTAGATCCAGTACTTGCCGGAGTATTTGTCCACGAAGCCTTCGGACATCTTTCCGAATCCGACTTTGTCTATGAGAACGAGAATATGCGTCAAATTATGAAACTTGGCAAAAAGTTTGGTAGTAAAGACTTGAGTGTTATTGACAGCGCGCTGATACCCGACCTTAGGGGAAGTTATAAATACGATGATGAAGGTGTACCAGCTTCCAAAACCTATCTCATCAATGAAGGTGTACTGGTGGGTCGTTTGCATTCCCGTGAAACGGCAGCAAAAATGGGCGAAAAACCAACGGGTAATTCCAGAACAATTAACTATCGTTACCCACCTATAGTACGCATGACCAATACCTACATTGAACCACGTAAAGCAACCTTTAATGAAATAATCGCCGATATCAGGGAGGGAATTTACGCCAAAAATTGGTATGGTGGCACCACCAGTATGGAGATGTTTACCTTTTCCGCCGGTGAAGCCTATATGATACGTAATGGTAAAATCGCCGAACTTATACGTCCGGTGGTTCTCAGCGGCAATGTTTTTACTACCCTTAATAATATTGAGGCTATCGGTAACGACCTCGAGATGAACCAAGGTGGTGGCTGTGGCAAGGGAGGTCAGATGCCGTTACCCGTTGCAAACGGCAGTCCACATATACGCATTCGTAGCTGCCTAGTGGGAGGAGTCTGATGCTTGAATATATATTGGATAAGGTAAAAAAAACAGCTGAAGCAGCCGAGGTATTCAGCATTACCTCCGAAGAAACACCAGTTGAATTCGAAGCTAACAAATTAAAACGCATTCAGAGCAAGCAGAGCCAGGTTATAGCGCTCCGGATCATAAGCAACGGCAGAATGGGTTACAGCGTTTCTAGTCACTTTGACAATATAGATGATTTAATTGATTCTTCATTGGAAACTTCCGAGTTTGGTATGCCAGCTAGATTTACTTTTCCGGCTACAGATAGCTACCCTGTGATTAAAACATACGATAAGGAAATTGAATCGGTGTCGCTTGAACGTATGGTAAGCTTGGGAGAAGAAATGTTAGCTACTGTAAAAAAACAAAGCAAAGATATAGTTTGTGCAGCCACCGTTTTAAAAAAATCTGTAACGATACAGATAATAAACACCAGCGGTAAAAGCGCTGGTTACAGTAAGAGTATCTTCAGTATGGGAATTGAGGGTAGCCTTATTCGCGGTACTGATATGCTCTTTGTAGCCGAAAATATAAATTCCTGTCGTCCTATGGATAGTACCCAAAAAATAACAAATACCATCATAAGACAGCTAGAGTGGGGTGAGGAACAGGCTGCCATATCTTCAAAAAAATTACCTGTTATATTTACCCCGAGCGGTGTAGCTAGTGCATTGATAAATCCATTAATGGTAGCTTTTAATGGCAAGACAGTCCTCGAAGGTGCATCGCCTATAGGTAATCTTTTAGGAAAACAAATTTTCGACAGTAAGCTTAATCTACACGATGATGCCATCATAGACTACCAACCCAGTAGTCATCCCTTTGATGACGAGGGAGTAGCAAGCCGGTGTTTATCCCTTATAGAAGGCGGTATCCCCTTAAATTTCATGTATGATCTTAAGACTGCCGCCCTCGCTGGTAAAGATAGCACCGGTAATGGTAGGCGCCACGGTGGTGGCTTACCATCACCATTACCAAATGCCTTTGTTGTTACATCTGGTAACGTTGCTTTCGATGACATGCTAGCTGATTTAAAGGAAGGACTGGTTATAGAATACCTAATGGGAGCTGAACAAGGTAACATTCTCGGTGGTGATTTTAGTGGTAACATCTTATTGGGCTATAAAGTTGAAAATGGTAAAATAAAGGGTAGGGTCAAGGATACGATGGTTTCTGGTAATGTTTATCAACTGCTTAAAGAAATAACTGCCATCGGCAATGATAGTAAATGGGTAGGTGGTATTATTAAAACCCCATCCCTATACTTTCCTAACATTTCGGTTTCGTTAAAAGTTTAGTTGCACAGAGGTGATCTTTTATTAATACTAAGGAATTAGTCCACATTAGTGCTCGACCTAAACTCAATTCGCCTAATATGTTGGCTGCTTGGCCTGGTATAAGCAATGTTGCTATGATAGTTGCCAACTATTTAAACAAAAAATTGGAATTTAAACCACTGGCAGAGGTTCACGCTCCCTACTTCTTCGATCCTATTGGAGTACTGGTAAAGGGAAGTATCATCGAGAAACCCCATTTCCCCCACAGTCGCTTTTACTATTGGAAAAATAATCATGACAAAAACGATCTAATCCTATTTATTGGGGATGCACAACCAACCATAAAAGAATATGATATGGCCAATTGCGTCCTTGATCTGGGACAGAAATTTAAAGTTAGAAAATTTTTCACCTGCGCTGCCGCACTAACTCGCATACACCATACGGAACAACCCAAGGTCTGGGGAGTAGGCACTAATCCTAATATAGCCGACGAGCTAGAAAAATATAATCTTGTGCGGGGAGGCAACCTCCAGATTGCCGGTCTGAACGGTCTTTTACTGGGTGCAGCTAAGGAAAGGGAGATTGATGGCATTTGTCTGCTTGGAGAAGTGCCTACCTATACTAGCAGAATGCAAAATCCGATAGCTGCCTTAGCCATATTGAACAGATTGACTATAATGCTGGACATTGAAATCGATACCAATGAATTAGACCACCTAGCAATGGAAGCGAAAGAAACCATGAAACAGGTCGCTGCCAAGGCTATGGAGGAATATATTGACTATTTCACCGAACCTATCTGGGAGCGTGGCGGATATGAAGAGGAAGAGGAATAATATCTTAGAAGATACTTCTATACCCATCGAGCAAATTATTAACGATCTCGCCGACAATGAGCAACCGATAATGAATGTAAGATTGGCTGAACTCTCAAACCTGAATCTTGGGCAATTAAAAACCTTTGCTGATATCTGGCAAGATATTGAAGTCAAAAGACAACGGCAGATAATGCAACGTCTTTATGAACTAGCTGAGGATGATGTTTGTCTTAATTTCGACACTATATTCGAATACAATCTCAGGGATAAAGATGAAGAAGTACGCGTGACTGCTATTATGGGTCTCTGGGAGAATGAAAGAGTATCTATGATAGAAACATTAATAAATATGATGAACAATGATAACTCAGAGAAAGTACAATCAGCGGCAGCCCTTTCACTTGGTAGATTCAGCTTACTCGCCGAAACACAGGTAATCGCAAAAGATTATGCAGCACTATTAGGTCGTTCGCTGCTTGCTGTCTATTCTGATTGTAATAGAAGTATTGATGTAAGGCGCCGGGCATTGGAAGCACTAGCACCGCTTAGTCTTTCTCAGGTAGAACAAGCAATTACTAATGCTTACTACGATAATAACCCTCTGCTCAAGATCAGTGCTATTTATGCTATGGGTAAAAACTGTAATCCTCGCTGGCTGCCGTTCCTTATATCGGAGGCTTCTGCTGTTGATCCCGAAACACGCTACGAAGTGGCAATGGCTTGCGGTGAAATAGGAGAGAGGCAGTCAGTAATACATCTTATCAAGCTGACTGAAGATGATGATGCCGATGTTCGTTTAGCATCCGTCCAAGCGCTGGGGGAAATCGGTGGAGGTAAGGCCAAGGAACACCTCAACAAATGCCTCAGCCATCCAAGTGAAGCTATGCGCCAAGCAGCAATACAAGCTTTGCACAAACTTGAAGTAATCACAGATTTACCCTGTTCCCAATATATGGATGGTGGAGAAATACTTGACTAAAGAAGGTAAGGTCATTTTAAACTACAAGAGCATGACAGATGCTCCGAATGACTACAGTTGGCAAACCGATGCTGAGCTAGCTTACTTGATGGCAACAAATACATTGACCATAGGTTTTACCGATTATCTCTCGGAATACTCTAGCCAGCTTCACCACCGCATTCCTCAAAAAAGCCAGTTTGCCATAAAAACTATCGATGGTAGGCACATAGGCAACTGCGCTTGCTACGGGATCAATAGTGAAAAAAGTGAAGCCGAAATAGGAATAATTATAGGTAAGCGCCATTACTGGGATCAAGGATATGGTACCAATGCTGTGATCTCTCTTGTAAAGTACGTTTTTAATCACACAAACTCTATACGCATTCACCTAAAAACTCTAGAATTCAACAAGAGGGCATAAAGATGTTTCTTAAAATGCGGTTTCACTATGTGTGGCAGCATTATGAGCAATGATTATGATTTTATCCTTATGGAATTGCTCCGAAGTAGTTAGAAGCAGAATAAGGATACTCCTCTTTTTTTAGTTATTTTGCCGTTATTTTTATTTTAGGGAGAGCGGGATCATTTTGAGCTCCATTATTCGCCTTACCGTGGCATAGTTATCTCTTCACGTGTATGAACTCAAGGGATTGATATTCTGTCCGCATTCTCAAGTATACAATGATCAATTTAGATATCGTTTTTTGAAGGTAGATTGATAACTGCCATACCCGTCAGTGTCTTCTCGCTGCGGGGATTTTCTACCCAGATTTTCAGTGTGATTAGGTACTGGTTATCCTCAAAATACTTTTTAACAATCTTGCCTTTACATATAAGAATTTCACCGGGAAAATTCATTCCTTTATACGAAAGTGATAACTTCTTTAGGTTGCCTTTATCGCCCGCCCAGTCGGTAAGCATCTGCCCCAGAAAGGCACCGGCAAGCTGACCGTGGACTATGACGCCGGGTAATCCCCGCTTTAGGGCATAGTCTTTATCATAATGGATGGCATTATAGTCACCCGAGGCGCCGGCCCACATCACAAGCTGGGTGGTCGTCGGTTGCTTTACAAGCCGGGTAATGCGGCTTTCTTCGGCTACATCTTCATAATATAATTGCTTTTCCACAGACAATTTTCCCTTAATAGATAATGGTCATCTGGCGGCATTCAGCCACTATCTCCTGATTCTGATTTTCGTAAAGCATATCAATGGTAACGAAAAGCATTTTGCCAGTACTTCCCTGTCGTTCCCTCACGTTTCTTATCGTGTTAGTTACGCTGATTACATCGCCGGGCTTTATTTCTTTATGGCGCTCAAGCTCGGTGCTGCCATGCAGCACTGTAACTTCTGGATTTTCTATTAAATTCTGTAACACTTTACCGAAGCCCAGTATTAATATAAAATTCGGCGGTGCAATAATACCGCCGTAACCGGCTTTACCAGCATACTTTTCGTCCTGCCACAGTGGATTGGTATCGCCGACAGCCCGGGTAAAGCGCTTAATCATCCCCTTTTCAATCTCGTAGAAAAGGGGCTTCTCCGCAATACCGACCCGGCCCTCCAGTTCCTTGATTAACTCCGAATCAATGCTCATACAAGCCAGCCCTGCAAAAGCAATTTGCACAGGTTAAAAAGTCTATCCCAGCCCTACCAGCCGTGTCAAGAAAATTCAGTATATCACGTTTGTTGACTGCCAGAATATGCTATAATGCAACCATCCTCCATATTTAAGGATTGTTATGACCGACAAGGTTAAAAAAGCACCAGCCGAAATGAATGATATACCCGCCATCCAGACATCAAACCTGACGAGACTGTTCGGCAGCCTGGTTGCTGTTGACGGCATCAATCTTGAGATAAAAAAGGGGGAGCTTTACGCTTTCCTGGGACCCAACGGGGCGGGCAAGACAACCACCATCAGTATGCTCTGCTGCCTGCTTAAGCCCACCAGCGGTACTGCCGCAGTTATGGGTTACGATATAAACAGAGAACCTTATAAGATCAAGCAGATCATAGGCGTATCTCCTCAGGAAACAACCCTGTCGGAGCACCTCAATTCGATGGAAAATCTAGCTCTGGTAGGGCATCTTCACAGCATTGATTCTGAAAAGATAAGAAACTGGTCGAAACTGATGCTGGAAACAATGGGGTTGACCGACAGAGCCAAGGATCAGGTCAGGAAGCTATCCGGTGGTATGAAAAGAAGGTTGAGTATCGCCATGGCGCTGATTCACAATCCGCAGATCATTTTCCTTGATGAACCCACCCTGGGTCTGGACCCCCAGGCGAGAAGAGCCGTCTGGGATTACATAGCCCGCCTCAAGGGCAATAAGACAATCCTGCTGACAACCCACTATATGGAAGAGGCGGACTATTTAGCTGACCGCATCGGCATCATCGACGAAGGTAGGATTGCAGCCCTGGGCACAAGCTCTGAGCTCAAAACCGATATAATTGAAAAGCATACGATGGTCGTTTACGCCTGGAACCTGACGCAGAAGGTCATTATGGAACTGCGCAACCGATACGAGGAAGTGGAGATAAGCAACGGTACGATGACAATAAGCGACAAAAAACTGGATTTCAAGGATATCATCAACCGGCTGCATACCGCCGGTACTGTTGTTCGCTCGGCACATATAAAAGAGCCGACCCTTGAGGACGTCTTCCTCAAAATAACCGGTAAGGAACTGAGGGTATGAGATTCTGGCAGCTGTTCACACGGAGCCTCAAGGAAACATACCGCGACCCACTGGCGCTGGGCTTTCTGCTGGCTTTCCCCCTTATTTTCATGCTCGTCTTCGGTGCCGCCTTCGGCAGCGATACAACTCCAAGCTATGATATCGGCATCATAGATAATGACCATACTGAGGTTTCGCAGGGTTTTATAGACCAGGCTATATCCCAGATATCCATCTTTGAGGTCACCAGCTTTGATGATACCGACTCCGCCAGAGAAGAACTAAAGTTGGGCGAAATAAGTGCCTACGTAGTTATCCCCGGTGGTTTCAGCACCCAAGTATCGCAGATAATGCAGGGTATGGAAGGCGATATAGTCCTTAATATCACCTATGATGAAAGTGAGCCGATGATATCGGAACAGATAATTTCAAGCGTCAATGCCGCCACCCGCCAATTCGCCCAGATTGAGATACCGGTAACCATTAACACAGATCCGATTAACATCGGGGTTGATATAACCCAGATGGACTTCATCGCCACTGGCATAATAGTGTTTGGCCTTCTGATTATGATACCCACCTCAGGGCGTATAATGCTGCGCGACAAGGAAAGCCGCTTCCTTTACCGCATGCTGACAACGCCGGCGAAACCCTGGGAGTTTATCGCCGGCTATTCATTAAGTATGGTGCTTCTGGCTACCATCCAGATATTCTTCTTCATCCTGCTGGGCTGGCTCTTCGGCATGGATATAATCGGCAGCCTCTGGCTAGCATTCGCCCTCTTTCTGCTGACCGCCATCTGCAGTATCGGCATCGGTATGGTGGTCGCCTCCCTATCCAAATCCGAAAACCAGGGAGAGTCTCTCAGCTGGCTTTTTTCTATGCCGTTGGCTATCCTCTCCGGCGTATGGTTTTCCACGGAGTTTATGCCGTCATATATGCGTACCTTCGCCGGCATCTTCCCCTTCTCCCACGCTGTCGAGGCATCACGCGCCGTCATAACCCGTGGCGTCGGCATGGAGGCGATAAGCGGCGACTTTCTGTTTCTCGTCAGCTGGGCAGCCGTTGTCTTTATCATCGGCACCATACTATTCAGCAGAACGATGCGCAGTTGAAGCTGATGATAGCAATCGAATGTCTTGGTGACAGACTCAGAATAATCGACCAGAGCAGGCTGCCCCACGAAGAAATTTACATTGAGCTACACGGCTATCAAGATACAGCCAGGGCGATAAGGGATATGAACATCCGAGGCGCACCGGCTATCGGCGTCGCCGCCGGCTACGGCATCGCCCTTGGTGCCAATTCTATTAAAACAGATGATTCACGCCGCTTCCAGAAAGAGCTTTCAGAAGTTATTGAAACTATAACCTCTACCCGCCCCACCGCCGTCAATCTTTTCCGTATCGCCGAACGCATGAAAAAAGTGGCCGCTGGTGGTAAAGACGTGGTTAAAATAAAGAAATCGCTTACTGACGAGGCGGTTAAAATACATCTTGAAGAGGAAAGAGCAACCGAAAAGATAAGCCGCCTCGGCGCTGAACTCATAGAGAACGGCTTCGGTATCATCACCCACTGCAATACGGGACCACTGGCTACCGCCGGCTACGGCACCGCCCTGGGTGTGATAATTTACGCACACCGGCAGGGTAAAAAGCCGAGGATCTTCGTCGATGAAACCCGCCCCCGTCTTCAGGGGTCAAAGCTTACCGCCTGGGAACTGAAGCAGGCGGGTATACCATTTACCCTTATAACCGATTCCATGGCGGGTCATTTTATGAAACGGGAAGAGATTAATTGCGTCATCGCCGGTGCCGATAGAATCGCCGCCAACGGCTATACAGCAAACAAGATCGGCACGTACTCACTGGCGGTGCTTGCCAACGCGCATGGCATACCTTTCTATATTGCCGCCCCCACCTCCACCATAGACTTTTCGCTGAAAAGCGGCTACCAGATACCCATTGAGGAGAGGGAGCCGGAGGAGGTTACCCATATAGATGGGGTTCGCATCGCCCCCGAAGGCGTTGAGGTCGCCAACCCCGCCTTTGACATCACCCCCGGCCAGTATATAACTGCCATCATCACCGAAAGGGGTATAATAAGACATCCCCTAGAAGAGGGGATTGGTAAGTTGGTTTAATAAGGAAGTAAATCATGCCAGGTTCGCCTTCAATACTCGATAGAGCAACTGCCACACAGATGGATAACCTAACAAAACTCGCAAAATAATTAAATGAACAGTCAAAGAGATTAAACTGTATAACAATAATATTGCTCTTTTTAACTCTAATTTGATCGATAGGTACAATAGTAGATATTGTTACTAGGTTAAATAATTGAAACTAAATTAAACACGACTAAATGAACTTTTTATAGAACCAAGGAGGTCCTAAATGCCCCAGGTTAAGATAGGCGTTATCGGCGGTACGGGATTGTATGACGTGGAGGGGCTGACGGATATCGAAGAAATTAATATAGATACCCCGTTCGGTAAACCAAGCGATAGCATCATTACCGGCAGGCTGGAGGGGGTGGCGGTCGCCTTTCTACCGCGGCATGGGCGGGGGCACAGTATAATGCCTACCGAAGTGCCGTCAAGGGCTAACATATACGCCCTAAAGTCGCTGGGGGTGGAACATATCATCGCCGTGAACTCCGTCGGCAGCCTGAAGGAAGGGATAAAACAGGGAGACCTTGTCATCTCGGACCAGCTCATAGACCGCACAAAGAGCCGTATAAACACCTTCTTCGGCGAAGGCATCGTCGCCCACATCCAGTTTGCCGAGCCGTTCTGCCGGCAGCTTCGGAAGGTTCTGTATAAAACGGCCGGGGATGCGGGGGCAAACGCCCATTCAAAAGGCACATACGTGGTTATGGAGGGACCCGCCTTTTCCACCAAAGCCGAATCCCACCTTCACAGCTCGTGGGGAGGGGATATTATCGGCATGACGGCTCTACCCGAAGCCAAACTGGCACGCGAAGCCGAAATCTGCTACGCTATAATCGCCTGCGCTACCGACTACGACGTCTGGCACGAAACCGAGAAGGAGGTGGGGGTGGAGGTTATCCTGGAAACGATGCACCGCCAGGAAGAGCTGTGCAAGCATATAATAAAGCTCTCCATCCCTGAAATAGCAGGCGCCGAAGGTTGCAAATGCTCCTATGCACTCCGGGGAGCCATCGTCACCGCGCCGGAAGCCATGCCGGAGGAGACAAAGAAGAAGCTGAATCTGCTGATAGACAAGTATATCCGCTGAGGATTTTAATATGCCCGATACGAAATTCAACTGCCTGCCGACGATAATAGGCAGCATGCCCCACACCGACCCTGAGAAGGCATGCGCCCTGATAAACCATTACCTGATGAACATACCCGCCTGGCCCCAGCTGCCGAAGCGCTCCTTCAGGGAGAGTATGTCTGTGCAGTTCAGCCAGGGATTCCCCGGCATCGTTGAAAAGGACAATTGTATCTATGTAGACCGTTCTGAGGACTTGGACGAGCCGCTGGAGGAACTCTATACCGCCTATCTTGACAATGACATCGATAAATACCCGGTTGGTGCCGACTATGCCGCCGGACTGCATACCTTCCTTGACCAAACATATCCTAAACCCAAGGCGGTCAAGGGGCAGATAACCGGCCCCATCAGCTGGGGGCTCAGCGTCACCGATGACGGCAAGCGGGCTATACTCTACGACGATATGCTCTCCGACGCCACCGCCAAGCTGCTGCGCCTTAAAGCGGGCTGGCAGGAAAAAGAGCTGTCCAAGATATCAAAGAACACCATTATTTTTATTGACGAACCTTCAATGGCTTCCTACGGTTCTGCCTTCTTTTCCCTGCCCAGGGAGAGGGTTGTCAGCCTGCTGGAGGAGGTGCTGGGCGGTATAAACAACATAAAAGGTATCCACTGCTGCGGCAACACGGACTGGCCCATAATCCTGGACACCAGCACTGACATTCTCAGCTTTGATACCTATAACTACGCCGAAAGCCTCACCCTTTACCCCTCGGAAGTTAAGCAATTTCTGGATAGGGGTGGGGCTATCGCCTGGGGCATCGTGCCGAATGCCGAAGACAGACTCAGCGCCGAAACGGTATCCAGCCTTAAAGACCGCCTGGAGGAAGCAATGGCACCCTTCGCCAGGAATGGAATCTCCTTCAGGCAGCTTGTGGAGCAGGGATTGCTTACCCCTAGCTGCAGCCTGTCTCTACTCACCAAAGATGGGGCTGACCATACACTGGAACTGCTGGTGGGGCTATCCCAAGAAATAAGAAAGCGTTATCGATAAAGGAGAGTCTTTATGGAATGCAGCATTGATGCCAATAAATCAATCTGTAACTGCACCTACGAACCCTGCTCCAGAAAGGGTAAGTGCTGCGAATGCATCACCTATCATCTTAATTTTGACGAACTGCCCGCTTGTGTCTTTCCGGCAGAGATAGAGAGGACTTTCGACCGCTCTTTCAGCCGCTTCGCCGATTACATATCACACGGCAGGTAGCCTGTTGATTAAGCAGTCCTGTCTGGCTTCTACTGGGTGCCATTATAAGTAAGATTAAAGGAACAAGAAGTTATGTCATTTTCGGAATCAGAGGATATTGAAGCAAATCCCATATTCAATGCCATATTTGTCAGAATCAGTGAAAACATAAACAATATTTTCCCGGATTATAACAACCGCAGATTCTATAAATCCCTTCTAGCCGGCGGCAAAGCAATGGCAAATGCAGTCATTGTCAGATGCCAGGAGGTAAAGAGGATCTGCGGCGAAATCGATGAGGTTAAAGCCAGTGCTTTAACCAGATTGTTTACCCTGCTTATGCTGTCACAGGCTTTCCGTTGGCTTGACCAGGCATCGGAGGGAGGGGAGGTGGCGCAGGTCAATCTGTCGGCGGTGTCGGCTGTTTTGAACCTCTTCGACGACAACTGCCAGGAATCGGTTGAAGATTTCATGAATCTGGATACCCAGTTCAAGTATGAGCTTAAACACCACGACCACCTGACGCACCTTGCGGTATTTTTACTAGCCAAAGCCTGTGAAGCCTGCGGTCATAAATGCATTGAATGGAGCAGGGCTTCCCTTCCCATCAAATCGTTGGAAATCCTGACACACTCCAGGGCCATCGTTGATGCAACAACCATTAACAGTGTAAATGACATCCGGGCAATGCTGGACTGCCATGCCATTGGTATACAGGCAATGGTAAACTACCATGAGGAGCATACTAAAACCTGATGTCAAACCTGCCAGAAATGATTCAGGCATTGATAAAGCCTGAAGCCTATCCTGAGCCGACAGAAGGGATTGAACTCGAACAGACCCAGATGTCTTTCGTTTTTCTGACCGATAATTATGCCTACAAGGTGAAGAAGCCGGTTAACTTGGGCTATCTCGATTATACCACCCTTGAAAAACGCCGGCATTTCTGTTACAGAGAGGTTGAGCTGAACAAAAGGCTCTGCTCCAATGCCTATCTGGGAGTGGTGACCATAAACCGCCAGCGGGATAACTATTCAATCTGTGGTGCCGGCGAGGTTATGGAATATGCGGTGAAAATGCGCCGTCTTCCCCATCAGCTGATGATGGATTGGTTGCTTAAAAGCGGTAGCGTATCAATCAAAATGATAAGCCGATTGGCTGATAAAATAGTTACCTTTCACAGACAGGCAGAGACGAGCGGTGAAATAAACGCCTTCGGCAGTATAGATACCATAATACAGAACACTGAGGAGAACTACAGTCAGACAGAAAATTATATCGGTAAAACCATATCCAGTTTCCAATACCAGCAGATAAAAGAATACAGCCACAGCTTTATAGCTGATAATACTGCCCTATTCAATAAAAGGGTAAAGGGTAACCACATTAGGGATTGCCATGGCGACCTGCACACAGCTCATGTCTGTTTTAAAAATGGCATCTGCATCTATGACTGCATTGAATTCAACGACCGCTTCAGATACGGTGATGTTGCCGCCGAGGTTGCCTTCCTGGCGATGGATCTGGACCACCACGAGCGGGCGGACCTCAGCCGCATTTTCGTTAAAGAATACATGTCAAAGAGCCATGATGCAGAACTGGAAAAACTGCTCAACTTCTACAAGTGCTACCGTGCCTACGTGCGGGGTAAGGTTGCCAGCTTCAAGCTTGATGACGCCTATATTACCGATGACGAACGGGTAAGAACAATCCAAACAGCCGGCAGCTACTTTGATTTAGCCTATTCTTATATAAAGTCTATACCCAGCCTGTTTATCACCACAGGTCTTGTTGGCAGCGGTAAAACCGCCCTGTCGCAGATCCTTGCCGGCAGAATGGGGCTGGTGGTGCTGTCATCGGATGTCATCCGCAAACGCCTGGCACATATACCACAGATCGAGCGTCGCTTTGAGGAATACGACAACGGTATCTACTCCCCTGAGTTTTCCAGAAAAACCTATGATACAATGCTGGACGAAGCAAAAAATATCCTCGCCGAAGGCGGCTCGGTGATTATGGATGCCTCTTTCATAAAAGCGGGCGAGAGGCAAAGGGCAAAAGCCCTGGCAGAGGAAATGGGTGCCGGCTTCTATATCCTAGAATGCAGATCTGATGAAGAAACCATCCGCCGGCGCCTTAGCCAGCGCCTAGAGAAGGGTTCTGTATCGGACGGGCGCTGGGAGATATATCTAGTTCAAAAGGAAAGGTTTGAGCCGGTGCTGGAAGTGTCTCCCCAGAAGCGTGTTATAATAGATACCGCAAAACCTATCGATAATATAATGCGATATGTTATTGGTGAAATAGCGAGGGATGAATAATGGCAGAACACAGTAACTCTGATATTAAAGACATTTCCCTGGCCGCCGAAGGCAGGCGTCGAATCGAGTGGGCCAGCCGCGAAATGCCGGTACTGAAGCTCATAAGCCGGCGTTTCGCCGATGAGAAACCTCTAATAGACATCCGTATTTCAGCCTGTCTGCACATCACTACTGAAACCGCCAACCTGGCTCTCACCCTCAAGGAAGGCGGAGCCGATATCGTTCTGTGTGCCTCCAACCCGTTGAGCACCCAGGATGAAGCCGCCGCCGCCCTTGTAGAATACGGAATCCCCACCAATGCTATCAAGGGGGAGGACGAAGCAACCTACTACAAACATATCGACACCGCCCTGACACATAAGCCACAGCTTACCGTTGATGACGGCGCTGACTTGGTTGCTACCATCCACAGAGAACAGAGCCTTTTAATAGAGGACGTCATCGGCGGCACCGAGGAGACCACCACTGGCGTTATCCGCCTGCGCAGCCTGGAAAGGGATGGCAAACTCAAATATCCCATATTTGCCGTCAATGACGCCCGTACGAAATATCTGTTTGACAACCGCTACGGCACCGGGCAGAGTACCATTGACGGCATTACAAGGGCAACCAATATCCTGTGGGCCGGCAAGAAGGTTGTTATCGGCGGTTACGGCTGGTGCGGACGCGGCGTCGCCATGAGAACCAAAGGGCTTGGTTCCCAAGTAATAGTTGTGGAAGTGGAGCCGTTGCGGGCGCTGGAGGCAGTTATGGATGGCTTTCAAGTGATGCCTATAATGGAGGCTGCCCGTATCGGTGATATATTCATCACCGTTACCGGTGATAAGCACGTCATCGGTAAGAAACATATTGAGGCTATGAAGGACGGGGCTATCCTGGCCAATAGCGGGCATTTCAACGTTGAAATTGACATCCCGGCGCTGGAAAAAATGGCCAGAAACAAACGGCGCATACGGCCCTTCGTTGACGAGTATACCTTGGAGGAAGGGCGCCGCCTCTTCCTGCTTGGTGAGGGCAGGCTGATAAACCTAGCGGCTGCCGAAGGCCACCCTGCCAGCGTCATGGATATGAGCTTTGCCAACCAGTCGCTATGCCTCGAATACATCGTCAAAAACAGGCGCCAGCTTGAAGCTAGGGTCTACGACGTGCCCGAAGTCATCGACAAACACATAGCCCACCTGAAACTCGAATCCATGGGCGCCAGGATTGATAGCCTGACAGCGGAACAGGAAAAATACCTGAACAGTTGGCAGGAGGGAACATAGAAAGGAGAATCGATGAGTAACAGCTTTAATAGCTCGCCCGACTACATGATTACTTCGGAATCGGTTACCGAAGGTCACCCGGACAAAATGTGCGACCAGATATCGGATGCCATTCTGGACGCCATTCTTGATAAAGATCCTTATGGCAGGGTAGCCTGCGAGGTAGCCACCACTACCGGCCTGGTGATAGTCCTAGGTGAGATAAGCACTCAATGTTACATCGAAATCCCCCGCATCGTGCGCAATACGGTGCGTGAAATCGGCTACACAAAACCTGAATACGGCTTCGACTATCAGTCCTGCGGGGTAATGGTTTCCATAAACGAACAATCCAGCGATATCGATATGGGCGTTAGCAAATCCGCTGAGGTTAAAACCGGCGCTACTGCCGATGACCTTGATAGAATCGGTGCCGGCGACCAAGGTATGATGATCGGCTTCGCCTGCAACGAAACCCCAGAGCTTATGCCACTACCCGTTTCACTGTCGCATAAACTGTGTCGCCGCCTTGCACAGGTAAGGAAAGAAAAAATCCTGCCCTACCTCCGTCCCGACGGTAAATCGCAGGTAACCATCGAATACCAGGGCGGCAAGCCGAAAAGGGTGGACAGCGTTGTCATAGGCGCCCAGCACAACGCCAATGTCGGCCACGACCAGATTGAAAAAGATATAATACAAAATGTCATTAAAGCAATCGTTTCACCCGAAATGATTGATAGCAAAACCAGATACTACGTCAATTCCACCGGTCGTTTCGTTATCGGCGGTCCGGTATCCGATACCGGTTTTACCGGACGCAAGATTCTTGTCGATACCTATGGCGGCATCGCCCGTCACGGTGGTGGTGCCTTCTCCGGCAAAGACCCGACAAAGGTTGACCGCTCGGCGGCTTATATGGCACGTTATATCGCCAAAAACATGGTCGCCGCAGGCCTTGCCGAAAGGCTGGAAATACAGATCGCCTATGTCATCGGCGTCGCCCGCCCGCTATCCATCTCCGTAGAGGCTTTCGGTACCGCCAAGGTTGATACCCAGTTAATAAAATCGCTCATTAAAAAGCACTTCGACCTGCGGCCGGAAGCCATCATTGAAAAGCTGAACCTCCGCCGCCCCATTTACAAACCGACGGCTGCCTATGGCCACTTCGGCAGAACCGACATTGAATTGCCCTGGGAGAAAACGGATATGGCTGATGTTTTGAGAAAAGAGGCGGGGATTTAGAAAATATAAATCATTATCTATTCCCGCCCACCGCCCTTTAATGAAGAGGAAATTGAGTGAAAGATAATCCTATAAAATTCGGTACCGACGGCTGGCGGGGCATTATTGCCGATGACTTTACCTTTGATAACGTACGCATCTGTGCCCAAGCAGTAGCCGATTATCTCAAGAATTCGGGGCTTGCCGCCCGGGGTCTGGTTATCGGTTATGATACCCGCTTTGCCTCAAAGGACTTCGCCGAAGCGGCGGCGGAGGTAATCTGTGGTAACAACATAAAGGTATATCTATGTAACAAAGCCACGCCAACACCGGTGGTCAGCTATGGCGTCCTGTTAAAGAAAGCCGGCGGGGCGGTGGTCATCACAGCCAGTCACAACCCAGCGCAGTGGAACGGCTTCAAATATAAATCCGATGACGGTGCCAGCGCCCCGACCGAGGTTATCGCCGAAATAGAAAAAAATATAGCTTCCATCATTACTAATGGCAAAATAAAACGACTATCACAGGCAGAAGCCGATAAACAGGGTCTAATTGAACATATTGACCTAGCATCTCCCTACCATAAGCAGATAAGGAAGTTCATAAATCTTGACGAACTGGGCAGGGGTAACCTCAAGATAGTCGTCGATTCCATGCACGGTGCCGGCGCCGGTTATTATAAAATGCTGCTGGCAGACAGCAGCCATAAAATCATAGAGATTAACGATAACCGCAATCCATCCTTCCCGGATATGAAGCAGCCGGAGCCGATAGCCGTTAACCTGTCCAAACTATCAACAAAGATTAAAGAGGAAGGGGCTGACATCGGCATAGCCACCGATGGCGATGCCGACCGCCTCGGTATTATGGACGAAAAAGGCAACTTTTTGACCCAGCTTCAGGTCTTTGCTCTACTGGCTCTCTATCTGCTGGAGGTGCGTCAGCAGCAGGGCGCTCTTGTCAAAACGATAACCTCCACCAGCATGCTCGACCGGCTGGGTGAAATATTCAACATGCCGGTCTATGAAACGTCGGTCGGATTCAAATATGTCGCTCCCATAATGCTCAGGGAGAACGCTCTCATCGGCGGGGAGGAGAGCGGCGGTTATGGCTTCCGCGGGCACGTGCCGGAGCGTGATGCCATACTGGCCGGCCTTTTTTCCCTCGACCTTGTTTCAAAGACCGGCAAAACACCCTCGCAGCTGTTAAGTTACCTCTATAGCAAGGTAGGACCTCATCACTATAATCGTCTTGACATTGAATTCGCCAAAGAGCAGCGAGATAAAATCACAGGCCGCGTCAGCAGTAGCTCGCCGGAGGTACTTGACGGGGTAAGGGTAGCCAGGAAAGATACCTTTGACGGCTTCCGCTTCATCCTTGCCGATACCTCCTGGCTACTCATACGCTTTTCCGGCACCGAGCCGCTGCTGCGTATCTATGCTGAAAGCGACAGCCCTGCCCGCGTTGAAAGACTGCTGAAAACAGGCAGGCAGCTGACTGGAGTATAAACCATGATCAATCTTGATAACTTAAATGTCTACAAAAAGTACGACCCCCAAAATATGCTGGCACATATCCATAATGTGCCAGAGCTGTGCCACCAGGCGTGGCAGATGGCGACAACCTTCTACCTGCCCCCTGATTACTCAGGGATTGATAAGGTGGTGGTGCTAGGTATGGGCGGCTCGGCTATCGGCGGCGACCTTGCCGCCAGCCTCGTGACAGGTGAAGCCGACATGCCCATTCTTGTCCAGAGAGACTACACCTTACCGTCTTTTGTTGACGATAATACTCTTATTATCGCTTCAAGCTATTCAGGAATGACCGAGGAAACGCTGTCAGCTTTCGGTCAAGCCCTGAATACGGATGCAAAGAAGCTTGTCATTACCACCGGCGGCAGGCTGGAGGAACTGGCCCAGGAAAAAGGTATCCCCATCTTCAGTTTCGACTACAAAGCCCAACCTCGTGCTGTTCTACCCTTCAGCTTTATACCGATTCTAAATTTTTTACAAAGACTCGGTTTCATAAATGATAAATCAGCCGACCTTGATGAAATGTCAGTTGTACTAAAACAATTAGCTAATAATATAGATGAATCCTCACCGCTTTCACGGAATAAGGCTAAACAGCTAGCATATAGTTTATTTGGAAAGCTTACGGTTATCTATGGTTCCTGCATCACAAATGAGGTTGCCCGCCGCTGGAAGACCCAAATTAATGAAAACAGTAAAGCATGGGCTTTTTACGAGACCTTTCCCGAACTCAACCACAACACGGTTGTCGGCTATAGTTACCCTCCAGAGTTAGCTCCAAATATATTTGTCGTAATGCTAAAAACAAGGTACTTGTCACAACAGATACTTAAACGCTACCAAATCACTATTCAGATACTCGAAAAGTCTAATATTAACTCTTGTGTGATTGAAGGATTGGGTGAAAGTCGTTTAGCTCAAATTATGAGCTTAGTGTTGTTTGGAGATTATATTAGCTATTTTCTCGCTATTCTCAATAGGGTTAATCCCACCCCGGTTGAGGCGATTGATTTTTTAAAAAGTCAACTAGGCAATAAATAAGCAGATTATATATTAAAATAACCTGCTCATTCCTACTGCGATTATCCTTTTATCGCTTAGTATACTGAGGTGCCTTGCGGGCACGTTTCAAGCCAGGTTTCTGCCTTTCCTTTATTCGCGAGTCACGAGTAAGCAGTCCTTCTTGGCGTAATATGGATCTGAAACTTTCCTTTTCATTTAACAAAGCTCGCGAAATCCCGTGAGAAATGGCACTACATTGCCCAGCTACACCACCACCAGCAATTTTTATTAGTGCATCATATTTACCGACAGTCTCGGTTACCAGCATTGGTTTCATTATCATTTGGCGGTGTTGGACACGGGAAAACCTTTCCTCATAAGGAACACCATTTACTATTATAGCTCCATTGCCCGGAGTTAACCTCACTTGGGCAACCGCCTCCTTACGCTTACCTGTTCCACAAGAATAGCCCTTCTTTTTCAATATTTCCTCACAAATACATTAATAAATTATTTACTATCCCCTGTAGGAGTCAAATGAGGATTAATATCTCTGGCATATACTTTTAATTTTTTTATTATATTTTTCTTTAGACGGTTTTTGGGTAGCATTCCTTTAACAGCATTTTCAATCACACGCTCTGGTTTTAATTTCAAAACCGCCTCAAGGGTTGTGCTTTTTAGGCCACCGGGGTAACCTGAATGCCTATAATAGAGCTTCTGCTTTTTTTTGTTGCCACTTACTATTACTTTTTCAGCATTAATGACTATAACAAAATCCCCGTTATCCATGTGGCGACTAAACGTTGCTTTATGTTTGCCCATAAGTAAACGGGCAACTTCCGCCGCCAATCGTCCCAGAACTTTTCCCTTAGCATCGATAGTATGCCGATCTCGCCTTATTTCGGAAGATTTAATACTATAGGTTTTCAATATCATATTCCTCAAGTTCTCTTTTATATTTCACATTAACGAGAAAGAGACCTCTTGCAGGTGCTCCTGGTCCTGCTATCCCGATTTTCCTAGCTTTAATTATTGCATTGAATTCTTCTATGTTCATTTTACCCAGGCCTACTTGTATAAGAGAACCAACAGTATTTCGTACCTGATGAGGCAGAAAAGAGTTGGCTTTAATAGAAAAAATGACAAAGTCGCTATCTCTAATAAATTCTGATCTGTAGACACAGCGAATGGTGCTTTTTAAAACCACTCCTAAATTGCTAGCAAAGGAGACTAGATCATGTTCACCAAGTAGAGATTTGGCAGCAAGATTCATGGCTTCTAAATCCAG
This sequence comes from Dehalococcoidia bacterium, assembly GCA_020351185.1. Classification (GTDB taxonomy): domain Bacteria; phylum Chloroflexota; class Dehalococcoidia; order Dehalococcoidales. The sequence goes on from CP070729.1 coordinate 949,236, forward strand.
TATTCCTTTCACGAGATAGGAATAGGCATTCCAAAGCGGAGATCGAGTTACTCTGTTTAAAATATAATATCTGTATTCCCGGCTGGTGGCCCAGCTCCTTACTCTAAATGATGATCCAGTTTTATAAACTTCTCTGACAGCAATATCATCAGGTAAATAATAATTAAGGCCATCTATAAATGCTCGCTTTTCTAGATTTGACTTAGTTTTAAAACTGATTACCTGTCTGTATGCATGAACACCACTATCGGTACGACTAGCGGCTATCACCCTTATGCTGTCACCAGTAAGTTTCTTCAGAGCTTCTTCTATTTCACCCTGGATGGTAGATTGAGCTTTTTGGAACTGGAAGCCATTATAACAACCGCCATCATATTCCAGTACTAACACAATTTGGATTTTCTCAGTGGGCATAGTTTTATTTATGTTACTATCTGTAGAGGCCAAATCCTCAGCTGATATTCTATTTCCTAATATTTTTATTTTAGTTATTCCCATTACACCACAAGTTCCAGTTGCGCCATTTTAGCTCCGTCACCTAAACGGTGACCTATTTTAATAATACGCGTATAACCACCTGATCTTTCGGCATACCTTTTTGCAATGTCTTCGCAGACCTTTTCTACTACTTTTTTATCGTATACAAGAGCTAAAAGCTGCCGTCGGGCGTCAAGGCTGCCGTTCTTACCCAGTGTTATTACCTCTTCTGCGATACTGCGGATTTCTTTAGCCTTAGCTTCAGTTGTCTTAATCTTTTCGTATGTTAGGAGATCCGTTACCAAGTTTCGAAACAGAGCTTTTCTTTGCCCTGTCGATCTGTTCAAACTTCTACCTGCTATTCTATGCCTCATATTTCATTTCACCCTTATATAAAAACATTCCCTAATAAGATCATGTGTATTTCCTTAATCTTCTCCCATCCTATGATTTGCTTCTTTGGATTTTTGGCTTTTGTTTGTTGTTACTTGGTCTTTATTCTCGCTAAGAGTGGGATTAAAAGACAATCCGAGTTCGGCGAGCTTTTCATCGATTTCATTCTTTGATTTTTCTCCAAAATTACGTAGTGACATCAAGTCGTTTACATCTGTACTTATCAGTTCTCCAACAGTATTGATTCCACTTCTTCTTAAGCAATTCATAGCTCTTACGGAAAGGTTAAGCTGCTCTACCGGCATATTGAATACATCATCTGATATTGCCGCCCGTAATGCTTCTTTCTCTTCGGCAATCTGGGAAACACGACTATAATCGACAAAAGGCATGATCTGTTCAATTAGGATACTAGCACTTTTACTTATTGCATCCACCGGGGCAATAGTACCATTTGTCCATACTTCTAGATTTAACCGCTCTCGACTAGTTTCACGCCCGAGATGTGCTGGCTCAATCGTAAAATTCACTTGTCGCACGGGTGCAAAGATGGCATCTACCGGAATTGTACCTGCTGGTAAATTATCACTCAATCCTGCTGGCCTGTATCCAATCCCAATCTCTACATCAAATTCTATATATAAGCCGTTTTCAGTCGAATCTAACGTTGCGAGATAAAGTTCAGGATTAACAATTTCGAAATCAACTGATGGTTTAATATCAGCGGCGCGTACTTCTCCATTATCCTTCTTTTCAAGTACGAGCATACCCGCTCTGTTGGAAAGAGCTTTAATACTCAATGCCTTGACATTGAGTAAAAATTCAAGAACATCTTCCTTGACGCCGGGAATTGGAGTAAATTCGTGTTGAATACCCTCTATTCTTACTCCAGTAATAGCAACGCCACTTATATAACTCAGCAATACACGCCTCAAGGCATTACCAATAGTATTGCCAAATCCTTTCTCCAGCGGCTCTACTAAGAAACGTCCATAATTATTACCGCTTTCAATACACTCTATATTTGGTACTGCCAAGCTTGACAATGCACCCTCCTTATTATCTATCGAGAATAATGTTCCACAACTGAGGCAACATCAAACTTTTGTTCGACATCATCCGGGGTTGGTATTGATACAATCCTTCCGATAAGCTTCTGTTTATCTAAACTCAGCCAACCTGCTATTGCTTGCCCGCCGATACTTTGAAGCCTCTGTTTGTAGTATTCGCTTTTTTTGCTCCTCTCATGCCAGGTAATAATATCACCTTCTTTTACCAAGCACGATGGAATATTTGTTTTTCGGTCATTAAGTAAGATGTGTCCATGTTGCACAAGTTGCCTTGCTTGTGCACGCGAATCAGCAAAACCCAATCGAAAAATAACATTATCTAGGCGTCTTTCCAATAAAACAAGCAGATTCTCTCCAGTAATGCCTGATTGCCTTTCCGCCTCATTGAAAAACCGCCTGAATTGCTTCTCCAGCATACCATAACTTTGTCGCACCTTCTGCTTCTCCCTTAACTGCAATCCACGGTCGGAAATCCGACGACGGCGCCCTATTTGTGGACCTGGTGGTTTTGGCCGTTTCTCGAGCGTGCATTTGGTAATACACTTATCACCTTTTAACATTAGTTTATCGCCACTACGGCGACATAATCGGCAAACCGATCCAGTATATCTTGCCATCTTTTCTCCTAAACCCGTCTTCTTTTCGGTGGTCGACAACCATTATGTGGTATGGGTGTCACATCTCTTATACTAGTAATATACAATCCTGAGCTCTGCAGTGCACGGATAGCCGCTTCGCGACCACTACCAGGTCCCTTTACAATTACTTCTATCTTTTTTAGCCCATGATCCATTGCCTTGCGAGCAGCGTTATTCGCTGCCAACTGAGCAGCATAGGGCGTGCTCTTGCGGGACCCCTTGAAACCAACTATTCCAGAACTCGACCAAGCAATAACATTTCCATTAGGATCAGTTAGTGTTACTATTGTGTTATTGAAAGTAGCCTGGATACAAGCCCTCCCCTCTGGAACAGATTTGCGCTCTCGTTTTCTGGTTTTTGTCTTTTTCTTCTGTGGCATTTCTTACTCCCTTTTCTTACTTCTTCGCCATACCTCGTCTCTGACCTCTACCAGCTACCGTCTTGCGCACACCTCGCTTTGTACGCGCATTAGTACGTGTTCGTTGTCCTTTTACAGGTAAACTGCGGCGATGTCTCAAGCCTCGGTAACTGCCTGTATCAACAAGGCGTTTAATATTAATATCTATTTCTTTACGAAGTTCTCCCTCAACTCTGTGCTCCTTATCAATAAGCTCCCGAAGACGGTTAACTTCATCCTCAGTCAGCTTCGATACTTTTATCTCGGGTTTAATTCCTGCTTGTTCTAATAACTTGTAACTAGTAGTACGACCAATGCCATATATATATTGCAGTGAAACCCAGACCTGCTTCTCTTTCGGTATATCTACTCCAGCAATACGTGCCATTCCATCCTCCCAATAAGCAAAAGGTTAGCCTTGCCTCTGTTTATGCTTCGGATTAGGGCAGATATTTCTTACTACCCCATGCCGTTTTACAATCTTACATTTATCACATATTTTTTTAACTGATGCTCGAACTTTCATTTTATCTCATTTATAGCCATCTATTTAAATCGATAAGTTATCCTACCACGACTAAGATCGTAAGGTGATAATTCCACCAGAACCTTGTCACCAGGTAAAACCCTTATGTAATGTACTCTTATTTTACCCGAAATATGCGCCAATACTCTGTGTCCATTAGCTAATTCTACACGGAAGGTCGCATTGGGCAAAGCCTCAATTACAGTTCCTTCGACCTCGATAGCCTCCTTTTTTGGCATAATATGCTCTCTTAAAAAGCAGTAAGTATCTCTGGTTTACCGTCCGTTATTGCAATTGTATGTTCGAAGTGGGCTGAAAGACTACCATCTATAGTTGATACTACCCATCCATCGCCACCAACACATGTACGCCAACTCCCAATATTGAGCATCGGTTCTAAGGCAAGAGTCATACCCTTTTTCAATTTAGGACCTTCCCCTTTTCTACCAAAGTTTGGTATTTGAGGTTCTTCATGCATCTGTCTGCCGATACCATGTCCAGTATATTCTCGTACTACAGAATAACCTCTGGATTCGGCGTACATTTGGATTGCAGCTGATATATCACCTAACCGAGCGCCATTATTGGCAGCTTCAATTCCAACTTCTAATGCTTTCTCGGTAGCCTCTACAAGTTTCTTTGCCTGCGGGCTCCCATCACCGAGTATTACCGATACTGCTGCATCACCCTGAAAACCTTCGTATATTGCCCCCAAATCACGCGAGATAATATCGCCCTCATCCATGATCCGTTCCCCGGGTATGCCATGAACTATCTCATTATTGATAGAAACACATAAGCTCGCAGGGAAACCACGGTATCCTTTAAAAGAGGGTCGTGCTCCCCTCTTCTCTAGTTCTTTACAGGCAATACTATCCAACTCCTTTGTTTTCATTCCCAATTTTATTTCTCTTTTCAACACTTCGAGTACCTTTGCTACAATATGTCCGACATGCCGCATAGCTTCGATTTCTCGTTTGGATTTTATTATTATGCTCATTTCTCAACAAACTCACGTTTTTGAAGGCTGTTGAGTATTTTAGTGGTTATTATCTCTATACTACCCTCTCCATTAACTTCTACTAGCTTCCCCTGTCTCTTATAATATTCGATAACCGGTAAGGTTTCTGAAAAATATACTCTTAACCGTTGCTTTATCGTTTTTAAATTATCATCGGCTCTCCGGTAAAGATCACCACCGCAGTGTTTACATTTTTCTTGCTCGCCCATTATTTCAGTCGAAGCCTGGTCAGGCATTTGACATTGTCGGCATACCCTTCTGCTAATAAGTCGGCGAGTGAGTTCCTCTTCTGATACTCGTATAAATAGCGCTTTGTCTATAACCTTATCTTTTTCTTTTAAAGCTTTATCCAAAGCTTTTGCTTGTTTTAAGTTACGTGGGAAACCATCCAGTAATGCCCCATTATTATTATTATCAAAAGTAAGACGCTTAAGTATCATTTTTATAGTTATTTCGTCTGGTATCAGCATCCCTTTTTTCATACACTCCTTTAATCTGCCACCCAATTCATTACCTCTTTCCACTGTCTGCCTGAATAAATCTCCAGAGGCGATATGCTCTAGTTTCATTTGCCTAGCGATATTTTCTGCCTGCGTGCCTTTACCTGCTCCGGGGGCTCCCAGAATTATAATGTACACCTCATTTCTCTTTCTTCAATTTACCATAATAACCAGTCAATTTCTTATTATTTACTTAAGGAAACCTTCATATCGTCTCATTACAAGCTGTGCTTCCATCTGCTTCATAGTATCAAGCACTACACCTACTACGATCAGCATACCAAAGCTAGACATTTGTATTATCTGTACATCCGTAATCTCACGGGCTATAAACGGTACTATAGCTACTAAAGCTAAGAAAAGCGCTCCTCCCCAAGTAATACGATTTATTACTCCATTCAGATAACTTTCTGTCTGCTTGCCAGGTCGTATGCCTGGAATGAAACCACCTTGGCGCTGTAGAACACCCGGTAAATCTTGTTGGGCAAAAAGCACCTTAGTATAGAAGAAAGCAAAACCGACCACCAAAAAGAAGAACAATATCCAGTAAACAAGCCCTAAAGGTAAATTTGTATTTGGATTGAATATATTTTGTATATAATTAGCAAAGTTCGGATCAGCACCTGTTGGATTGGCAAAATAACTAGCAACAATGCCGGGGAATATTACCAAAGCCATTGCAAAGATGAGTGGTATCATTCCAGCTGTATTAACCCGAAGTGGTATATGGGTTGAACCTGATTGACGATACATGCGGCCACCGCGGAATACGCTCTTAGCGTACTGAACGGGTATACGGCGATGAGCTTCGGTGAAAATTACTATAAGTAGTGTTGTAGCCAATCCAATAATAATAAAAACTATCAATCCTAAAGCTTGGCCCTGTTCTTGAGCCAAAATACCACGTCCTATCATTTCCGGTAAGCCAGCAACTATACCAGCAAATATTATAATCGAAATACCATTACCTATACCATATTGAGTAATTTGTTCTCCCAACCATATTAAGAACATAGTGCCGGCAATCAGAGCCAATATAATAGCTACCGTTGAGAGCGCGTCAGCACTAGCAACAGCTCCCTGGCTCTGTAAAAGTGTCAGCTGTCCGTAACCAGCCAATCCGGCAAGTGGTATCACTAGCCAGTGGGTAATCAGGTTTATTCTGTTTCGTCCTGTCTCCCCTTCTTGCGATAAAGCTTGTAGCCTGGGAATTACAGGCGTCATTAATGTCATAATAATAGTCGCTGTAATATAGGGATATACTCCCATGGCTGCTACACTAAAGTTTCTCATAGCACCACCACTGAACATGTCGAACATACCCAACAAAGCATTCTCGTCAAAAAGCTCCTGTAGTACGTCTGCATTTACACCAGGAAGGGGCACATGCGCGATAAACCGGAAGATGACCAGAATGCCAAATGTAATAAGGATACGGCGTCTTAGGTCTGGTAGATTATAGGCATCAATCATCGCTTGTAGGAGTTTAGGTCTAGCCATGACTTACCTCTACTGCTTTTCCACCCGCTGCCTCGAGTTTGGCTTTTGCTGCCGCCGAAAAGTGATTCGCTTTTACAACTATTGGATGTTTTATGTCACCGTCAGCCAGTACTTTTAGAGGTAATTTCGATGATTTCACTATTCCCGCGTCTAACAATCTTTCCTTGTTTATCTCACTATGAGATTCAAATACATTTAGTTCACCTATGTTAACAATACTAAATTCCTTGCGGAATAAATTTTTAAAACCGCGTTTGCGAGGCAACCTCTTTATAATCGGTAGTTGACCACCCTCAAAGCCAGGCCTTATCCGATAACCGGACCGAGACTTTTGACCTTTGCAGCCCCTACCGCAGTATGTGCCATCACCACTGCCATTACCACGGCCTACTCGCTTTTTTTCTTTTTTTGAACCGATTGCTGGCGACAACTCGTTTTGTTTCACTTGGGTGACTCCTCTATCTTCACCAAATGTCTCACTTTGATAATCATACCTCTAACTGCAGGTGTATCTTCCTTGATAACACTCCGATTCAAACGCCTCAAACCGAGAGATTTAAGTGTTCTTCTCTGGTCGGCAGCATACCCAATTCCACTTTTAATCTGTGTTATACGTAGCTTAGTCAAAAGAAGTTTCTTTAGCCTCCCTTTTTATCCCTTTGCGCTTAGCTATCTCTTCTTTCGGATCTTTGATCTGGCTAAGTCCTAGTATAGTAGCTCTAGCGACATTAACTTTATTAGCGCTTCCCAGCGATTTTGTAAGGATATTCTTTATTCCAGCTGCTTCAACTACTGCTCGAATACTACCACCAGCTATTATACCTGTACCTGGTGCTGCTGGTTTTAATATGACCTTTGCAGCCCCATATTTAACCGTCGTTTCATAAGGAATGGTATTATCCAGCATTTTCACTTCAATTATATTCTTCCTAGCAACGGCACCAGCCTTATTAATAGCTTCCGGTACTTCGTTTGACTTACCGATGCCTATCCCAACATGCCCATTACCATCACCAGCTACCACAAGAGCGCTGAAACTCAGACGTCTGCCCCCCTTTACCACCTTTGATACGCGATTTAGGTAAATAAGTTTATCATTTAAAGGCAGTTCTGTAGGATCGATCTTACTCTTTACAGGCTTTTTTACCACTTTAGATACCTTCCCTTAAAATTTCAATCCACCCTTGCGTGCTGCTTCTGCAAGCATTTTAACTCTACCGTGGTACTTATATCCCCCACGATCGAAAACTATTTGTTTTATTCTCACTCCTGATGCTCGCTTTGCAAGAAGCTTCCCTACTGTCTCGGCTTGGGTTAACTTTTTCCCCCCGTTTATATCACCCTTTATTTCTGGATCTGTACTTGATGCAGAAACAATAGTGTGTCCTTTTGAGTCATCGATGACTTGAGCATATATGTGTTGCAGGCTTCTGAAAACACACATACGAGGTCTTAAACCTGTACCCTTTACCTTTTCCCTTACTCTGGTATGTCTGCCATATCGCGCTATTCTTTTTTTGCTTTTACCCACTATGCGGTTCCCCCGATAGCTTTTCCTGCCTTACCTGGTTTAAGGCGAACCACCTCACCAGCATACCTTATACCCTTACCTTTGTAGGCATCCGGTGGACGTATCGCTCGGATTTCAGCAGCCATTTGGCCAACGGTTTCCTTGTTAACGCCTTTGACCATTATCTTATTCGTTCCTTGTAATTCTATTTCAATTCCTGGTGGTGGTATCATCTCAACTAAATGCGAATAACCAACTCTCAATACGAGTTTGTCATCAGATTTTTCCGCTTTATAACCGACGCCTATAACTTCAAGCTCTTTTTTAAATCCCTGGCTGACTCCCAATACCATATTAGCTAGTAAAGTTCGCGTTAACCCATGTAGTGAGCGGTGCTGTCGTCCATCGCTAGGGCGGTTGACCGTTAACACATCACCATCTAGCTGTATCTTCATATCAGGGCTAAAGGTGCGGTTTAGCTCCCCTTTGGGACCAGTTACGGTAACCCTACTCCCTTTTATAATTACTACCACCCCTTGCGGGACATTTATTGGTGATTTTCCAATTCTAGACATATGTTATCCCGATTATTTCTACCAAATATAACACAGCAATTCGCCACCTATTCCTTGACGCCACGCCTTACTACCCGTCATAACGCCCTTTGATGTGGACAGTATTGCGATGCCCTGACCGCCAAAAATGCGAGGTATCTCATTGCGTTGAGAATATACTCTCAAACCGGGCTTACTTACTCGTTTTAATCCTGAGATCACCGGCGTATTATTATAATATCTCAAAATAATTTTAATTTGTCTGTGCGGCTGGGTACCCATTACTTCATAATCGCTAACAAAGCCCTCTTGTTTCAGAATTTTTGCAATATACAACTTCATTCTTGAAGCCGGTATATTTACATTCTCATGCCTTGCCATAACAGCATTACGTATCCTTGTTAACATGTCCGCTATAGGGTCTGAAATCGTCATTAGTTTAAATCCTACATTTTTTTATTCTTTATTTTTTTAACTTATCTACCAGCTTGATTTTCTAACACCTGGAATTTGCCCATCGAGAGCTAGTTTTCTAAAGCAAATACGACACAAGCCAAATATGCGTATATAAGCACGAGGACGACCACATAAACTACATCGGTTATGCTGTTGAACTCTGTATTTCACTGGGCGTTCCGATTTTAAGATTTTCGATTTTTTTGCCATTTTAACCTCAATCCTTACTGAAGGGCATCCCCATAAGCTCTAGTAAATGCCTTGCTTCGTCATCAGTTCTAGCAGTAGTTACAATACAAACTTCGAAACCTCTCAGTTTATCAAGTTTATCATAGTCGATTTCTGGGAAAACAGATTGTTCCTTTATACCCAGAGTATAATTACCAAAGCCATCCAGTGCACTTGGATTAACTCCTCTAAATTCCCGGATTCGAGGTAGGACAACATTCATCAGTTTCTCAATAAATTCATACATCCTTTCTCCGCGCAGAGTGACTTTCAAACCAACGGGCATGCCCTCTCTTAACTTAAAAGCAGAAATCGATTTTTTAGACCTAGTTGTCACCGGGTGCTGTCCTGAAATAACAAATATATCTTTCTCGGCTGCTTCAAGAGCTTTGGCATTCTGGATTGCTTCTCCCACTCCAATATTGAGTACTATCT
>CP070729.1:959041-965780 GCA_020351185.1 Dehalococcoidia bacterium
TTGCTCCGTTTATAGATAGTAATAAATTTGTAAAGGAAAGGAGGCAGATAGAATGATGAGAATCATCAAAAGGTTGGGAATTGTCGGAATACTCATCGTCGTTTTGTTAGTTGCATTTTCTGGAAGTATCTTCGCTGCTGGTGGTAATCCTGAAAAAGGCAATGGTGGAGAAGAATGTCCGTATGGTGACTGTAATTGCAGAGATTGTGAACCCAAAACTTATGCTTTCAAATGGGGCAATGAAACTGAGTCACTCGGTCCATATGGTCCTCATGCATATAAGCATGGTAAAACAACGGAATAGTTAAAAAAGAGATAATTTTAAAAAAACAATAATTTTACGATGAAAGGGTTTTCTGTGAATAAAATAATAAAAGTTTCGCTAAAGGCACTAGTATTATCTGTAATTCTGGTAATGCTTCTATCGGGTACGGCTCTAGCTAATGGTAGCGCTGACGGAATGGAAGTATCGCCTAATGTGATTAATTTAGATTCCAATGGGGGTAGCTTTTCTATACATACAAATATCCCCTACAGTACTGTTATGGCTGTATCCCTTTTAGCTGTTCTAGCTGATAGTGATATTGTTACTATCCCCATTTATGGCACTTTTGCCGATGATAGGGGAGATCTGGTGGTAAAATGTATTATTGGTGAAGTTAAAGAATTAATTAGTGAAGGTAACATTATCTTTGAACTGACTGTATCCACCTCTATTTCTGGTGAACCAACTACCTACGATGATACCGTGAGGGTTATATCTTGTGGTAAATAACTCTAATCGATAACAGCTTATAGGTAGAATACCTTCAGTAAGTAATTATCTCTGTTATATGAAATTCAGTATCGTAGCAGGGTGGTACAGGCTGCCTTTTTTGCGTGAATTTCATTGTGAAAAAGCGAGTTATATTAAGTGTACAAACATTGACACTCATTTGCGTGAGGTTTACTGTTCTTTGTGGGAATGCTTGATGGATCCAGCCGATCATCATAGTGAAGCATGAGCAAGTAATAATTTGAACTTTTATAAAATCAATTTAGATCAAGCGGCTAACCTTACTTCTATGGGAATTCGTTCAAAATTAGCAATGCTCAGTAGCTTACGGGGCTGCAGTCTAGCAATACTAGCCACGAACCGGTCAGGAATTATTGCCAACCTTGTATTATAAAACGTAACGATATCATTAAAGTAATCGCGAGCAAGTGCAATTCGCTGCTCTGAATCGGTAAGAGATCGTTGGAGTTTCAAGAATACCTCGCTGGCCTTTAATTCGGGATACTTCTCAATAACCACCTTCAACTGCGGTGAAATACCCTTCAGATCAGGACCTGATACTCCAGGCGGCGTAGCAATTGTCTGACTTCTAAGCTCAGCCATAAGTCTTTGAAGTTGACTTTCATAATCTCGAAACCCCTCCACACTTTTTACCAGATTGGGAATCAGGTCGTGTCTGCGCTTGAGTTGTATATCTACCTGTGACCAGCCTTGATTTACTCGATTGCGTAGACTAATAAGACTGTTATACACCATCCAGATCCAACCAAGTGATAATACAATGCTAAAAACGCCAATCGAAATTGCATATGGCTGCCAGCTCATCACTGCTGGCATCTTGAATTGATCCCAGATCACTGCTCCGCCAATGGCAAAGAGTAATCCCAAGACCAACCAGAAGCAACACCAGCGTAAGTAGCTCTTGCTCAACTGTTTTTCGGTCCGTGTTGAAATTAAAAACACCGGAGCGTGTTTATCATATGCTATCTCAGCAGCTACCATGTCTTCACGTTCGCGTGATTGCCCCATAACATATAGTTGGGAATGAAGCGGAAGGGCAGTTTCACGAAAACGGCGTTTATGAGTGGTATTAGGTATCTCTTTTTGGGGAGCTTTGCTAAAGTATAAATCACGGTTAGGCGAACAGGTTTGTTCAAAAACTGGCTTACTTTCGATATCGGCACCCTCTGGCAGGATACGGATAACTCCGGTATCGTCTTTTAAATAAAATGGGATTGATTTACTGCCTCCGGCAATTTTCTTCCATCCGCTTTCTATCCGAGTTCGGGTGTGAGTATGGCCTTTGGCGTCAGTATAAGTCTCATGTACTGTTCGCGACCAATGTTCATCAACTTGCCACTCATATTGTACGCAACTTGCCTCTGCAATATAACTGGTCAACGGTTCTTCGCTTTCAGCTGTACCTTTAATTTCAACCAAACCGATAAATACACCATGAGTTTTTGATGTAGGACAATCATCAATGAGACGTTTACGCCTTAAAAGATAGAAAGCCCCCAAAAGACAGCCGATGGAGACCAAGCTACTAAAAAGTATAGCTATTAATTCCCAAGTTTCTGACGGCATGAGGTAATTGTAGATTATGCTGAATAAACCAGTCAAAGAAAGGCAGTTTTTCAACATTAATGATATCACGCCAATAATAGCAATATTGAAAAGGATAAGGCGTGGGCAGTGGATATCCATGACGGATCGAATAAATATGGGCTATTTAGAGGCTAGTTTTTAGATCGAGAAACCTAAAACAGATTTAATATTTGCGAATATTAACACTCATATGCGTTAGGCTATCCATTTTGTCAGTGGATCTGCTTGATGGGTCGAGTTTGCGTTCTTAATCTTGAATATATTTTTTCGCCGATACCTTAATGCTGGCTACCGATACAGCTATCTCATTAACTTGTTCAGCAGATAATGCCAAATTATCCATAACTTCCTTCGCAACGGGATCATCAACTACATATTCAAGTGGAAAGGTAGACTCATCAACAACCTCAACATCTGAAAAACCTGCCATTTTAATATCACTTAAATACTCTTTCTTTAGTACCGCTCCAGCAAGACATGCAACATAGGCAGCAACAGATTTCTTAATATATTCCGGGAGTTCTTTCAGTAGTACTATGTCTGATACCATCAGTCGACCACCTGGCTTGATCACCCGATAAGCTTCCTGAAAAACCCTCTCTTTGTCTGGAGAGAGATTTATCACACAGTTGGAAATGATGACATCAACCGAATTATCAGCTACGGGTAGATTTTCAATCTCACCCAATCTGAACTCGACGTTCTTGTAATCACCTTTTCGTGCATTTTCTCTGGCTTTATCTAACATATCAGGAGTCATATCTACTCCAATCACTTTGCCTTCCGAGCCTACTCTGGAAGCGGCTAAAAAACAATCAAAACCAGCACCAGAACCTAAATCCAGAACAACTTCCCCTTTCTCCAAGGAAGCCAGAGCAATTGGATTGCCGCAGCCAAGACCGAGGTTAGCACCCTCCGGTACTTCGCAAATCTCTTCATCACTATAGCCAATGCGCTTGCTTATATCTACGGTCACGTCTGAGCCAGTACTACAACAACCGGTAGTAGTTGAGGTACAGCTTTCAATTTCTCGACGAGCAATTTTGGCGTATCCTTCTCGGACCATCTGTTTAACCTGTTCTTCTTTCATGACTCTCTTCTCCTATTTAAATACTTCCTTAAAAACTGGACCAAGCATCTTATGAACCATTTTGTTCATATCCTCAACCTTTATAAGGGCAATACAGGTTATCTCCCCAGCTTGTCCCCAGTTTATTAGTGCCAGTTTATCACCAGCTTTAATATTAGCTTTTTCTCTGATTTCTTTGGGTAAAACCATTTGTCCACGCTCATCGATACTGACCACTGACTCTACCTTGCAACAAGGTTCACTTGACTCCAAAGGATCACAGCAATCCATAACATTCCTCCTAATTATCAGTGATTTCTGATTATACTGTATTATCAGACATTTGTCAAGAGTCCTATTACCACCACTGACTAGGATAGGGTATAGTTATTAGGGATTATTTGATAGATCGAGTCAAGGCACCACTACTACCAAGAATAAAATTAGGATTAATTTAGTATCGAGACTTTTTACTTATCAACTTCAGCCACAATAGTTGCTGGTTCGTTAACCGGTTCATACCTTGGAGGCATTACCCTAACCACAATCAGAGCGCCAATAACGCATAATGAAAGAGAGATAAAAGCCATAATCTGCCAGGCATCCATAAAACTCTCCTTGGCCACTGTCAGCAAAGCTTCGCTTGCTCCAACTGGCAGGCTTTCGGCGATGGTTACCGCCGCACCGACTGATTCACTTGAGGCTTCGATTACTTCAACTGGTAACCCAGTAACGACATTAATACCGCTATTAAAATTAGATGTATATAGGCTAGAGAGTATCGAGCCTAAAGTAGCGACACCGATAGAACCAGCTACCATTCGGGAAACGGTGTTCATAGCTGAACCGATACCTGCCCGTGCCTCGGGTAAGGCACCCATGACAGCAGTTGTGGCCGGTGCCGCAATATAACCTAAAAAGAAGCCGAAGAAGAAGAACAATATACCCAGTTGCCAGTAGGCGGTATTTACTTCCCAGAAAGAAGCCGCCAATAATATAAGAGCAGTGCCCAGGTAGCCGAGTGTAATCACCTTGGTGGTGCCCAGCTTTTCGACGACTTTGTCAGAAGAGCCGGCACCGATGAAAACACCCAATGCCAGCGGTACAAAACGCACACCCGTTTCCAGAGCAGTATAGCCAGCAACAAACTGCATATATAACGTCAGACCAAAGGTAATACCGATCATGGACAAAGCCATCATGCTTACGGAAAACACACCGGCCGAAAAGCGAGCATTCTTAAAAAAAACCATTTCAAGCATCGGATTTTCCGTTTTGCGCTCCCAAAGCATAAAAAGCAGTCCGGCTACCACCGCTCCAGCCAGAGAACCGAGAACGCCGGGATTCGTCCATCCCCAGTCACTTCCCTTTATCAGACCAAACACTAGGAGTGCCAGAGCGGCTGAAGACAGTAGCGTGCCAAGGATATCCAACTTTTTGGGATTGGGATCGCGGCTTTCGGGTATTAAAAATAATCCGGCAGCAAGAGCGATGACGGTGATGGGGATATTTACTAAAAATATCCAGTTCCAGTTTAGATTTTCGATTATGACACCACCAATAATGGGGCCTAGGGCAATACCGATGCCGTTAAGACCAGCCCAGACACCGATGGCCTTACCCCGCTCCTCTCGGGGGAAGACATTGGTAATAATGGCCAGAGTAGCTGGTAGCATCATGGCACCTCCCACACCCATAATAGCCCGCCATAGAATTAGTCCACCGGAGGTATTGGCCATTGAAGCAAATAGACTCGAAATTCCGAAGAGTATGATTCCAGCTTGTAGCATCTTCTTGCGACCGATTCTATCTCCCAGGGCACCGGTACTCAGCATCAGCGCGGCAAAAATCATGATATAAATGTTGATCATCCACTGGAGGTCAGCAAAGGTGGCTCCCAACTCCCTTTGAAGTGTGGGTAGGGCAATATTAACAATGGTTGAATCGAGCACCACCACCAGAACACTGATGGCAATCACCACCAATGTCCACCAGCGCATCTTGTAATTCTTAGATAGAATGGCGGCTTTTCCCATTTGATATTCCTCCAAACTTGTCTATATATAGTTTTTTTATAAAATCACTATATATTATAAATTATTGCTTGACTTTGTCAATACCTTTTTGATATAATTTTTATAAATTTAATATAAATTATAAAAATTAATTGGTAATTGTCTAATGAGTGACGGTACAAAGAGAAAAGAAGCCAAAAGGGAAGCTCTCCGTCGAGCTGCTCTTGAACTATTTAAAATCCATGGCTTTAAAAAAGTTACCATGAATGATATCGCCCAGCGAGCTGGAGTGTCACAGGTTACGGTGTTTAACCACTTTGGTAGCAAGGATGAGCTAGTGCGTGACGTAATGAAGTGGTTTACAACTGATCTGGTGGAAAAATACATCGCGATGACAAAGAGTGACCTACCATTTCTGGAGAAACTAGCAGCAATAGTGGTTGACAAAACCAAGGTAATTAGTCAGTTTGAAGGCGAATTGGTCCAGGAAGTGTTGAGGGATGATCCACAGCTGCAAGCGCATATCGATGATTTATACAATAACAAATTAAAACCGAATATCATCCGTTTTTTCAATGAGGGAGCGGAGCAGGGTTACATAAATAGAAAATATTCTGCCGATAGTATCATGTTTTATTTTGAAGTTATGCGCCGAGGCTTCGCTTCTATACCGGATATTACAGAAAGAATGACCAAAGATCCCGATTTAACCAATGAAATAGTCGATTTAATGACTTACGGCCTAAATGGTTAAGGACTTGACTTGTTGGTAATAACGGCGCAATTCGTAAGAAATACTGGGGCATGCAAGACTAAACATTACTGAGAAATATTTAGTAGTACCTGATGAAGGGTAACGTATTGCCCCAAATCCACTTCACAAACAAAGCCATTTATTAATTACAAACATTGACACTCATATGCCTGAGATCACTCATTCTGCCAGTGGGTCTGCTTGATGGAACGAATTAAAAATAGAACTAATTAGTACAACTATTAGCTTAATGCTGAGATCGGTACACTAGGTTCGGGAAGTCGATAACAATTATTCGAATCGGAGCGCCTCTGCAGGATATACTTTGGAAGCCTGTCGTGCTGGTAAATAGGTGGTTAGTAAAGAAGCTCCATAGGCAATAACAGCTATTACTAAGATATTTATCCAGGGGATCTGATAGGTGATACCTTCAAAAGCACTACTTATCTCATCTACAATCAATACAGAGAGGCCAGCGCCAAGAACAATTCCAAGACCAATGCCTAGAAGGGCCACAA
>CP070729.1:965880-970649 GCA_020351185.1 Dehalococcoidia bacterium
CTAGTAGTTTAAGTGCAAGCCATTTGGATGGATAATTCTGCGGTGGAGCATCGGTGGCTATGTTAAATTCAAGCTTGGTAATTTCATTATCTATTGCATGACCATAGCTAAGATTCAGTTTTTTTATCTGGGTTTTACCATCTACAATACAGGCTATAGATTCAAGGAGTTGGTCTATACCTTGGGTGCGAGAAGCAACTAGGAGTACTACCGGAACTCCCAGCAAGCTGGAAAGCCTTTCAGCTTCAATATGGTAGCCCTTAGAGTAGGCTACATCCATCATGTTAAGAGCGATTATGGGCTTGAAGCCCATCTCTAATAGCTGCAGTGAAAGATAGAGATTACGCTCTAGGTTTGAAGCATCAACGATGTTCACCACAACATCAGGTTTTTCATCAATCAGGAAGTTTCTGGCGATAATTTCATCGACTGAATGAGCTGTTAGACTATAGGTTCCGGGAAGATCAACGACTTTAAGTTCGTAACCTTTATAAACTCGGAAACCTTCCTTTTTCTCCACAGTTACACCAGGCCAATTGCCAATATGCTGATTGGCTCCAGTGAGTTTATTAAAAAGGGTGGTCTTGCCCGAGTTAGGATTACCCGTAAGGGCAATAGTAATTAATTTCTTGTCTTTTTTACTCACTTTACTTATTCTATGTGCATAATTAATAATTGTTCTTAGATTCGGACCGTAATTTTATTTGAAATACCACGACCTAGAGCCAATCTGGAACCCCTGACATCTAGAACCACCGAACCAGGTTTATGATTAGCCACAACTGTAACTCTTAAACCTGGAGTGAGTCCCATATCAGCCAGCCTTCTCTGTAATCCCCATCCAGCATCTATATTGATTATTTGCACTTTGTTACCTGATGAAACATTACTCAGCTGAGCTGTCGGTGTATCTCCCATAGTAATCACGCAAGCATAGGATAAATATATACTCAATTATAAAGAGTAAAAGAGAATATGTCAAGGAAATACTAATAATATAATAAGGTAAGCCTAATAATATATTTGACATACACTAATATATAAACTATAATCATATTAAAAGAATAAAGATTAAATTTGGAATTTTTAATTGAGTAGACAAACAGTAGAAGAATATTTAGAAACCATAAAAACCTTGGACGAGATGGAGGGATCGCCCGTAAGGACGTCGTCTCTTGCTAGGGTTTTGACCGTATCCTCAGCCTCGGTAAGCGAGATGTTACAGCGTTTGTCCGAGAAGGGATTGGTTCAATACACACCCTATGGTGGAGTCAGCCTTACTAAAAAAGGAATGCAGAAAGTATTAAAGTTAACAAGACGACATCGTTTATGGGAAGTTTTTTTAAACAAGCATCTTAATATTGGGTGGGAAGAAGTATATAATGAAGCTTGTATTCTGGAGCATAATACTTCTGACCTAGTAACTGACAAATTAGCGAATTTTCTTGGTAATCCGACGCTTTGTCCTCACGGGAGCCCGATACCGGATCGTAAACTGAGTTTACCCAAAACGTCGGGAATAAAAATAGCCAGTTTGGAAAGCAGAACAAATGTTGAAATAACTAGCATAACTAACGAAATAAATTCGAAACTTCTGCAGTACTTGAATAAAATTGGTATGGTACCTGGAACTAGGATTGAGATTGTTGAAAAAGCGTCATATGATGGAACAATAACTGTGAATGCAGGTGGTTCTATAAAAGCTATAAGTGCGGAAGTGGCTTCTTTTATTGTGGTCAAGAAGTTAGTTTAACTACCATGTGTTAGCAACTAATACTTTAGAATTCTGTTTTTTCTAGAATCTGTCTTTGATATTACGACGTAGGATTACATGTTTCCAGCTACCTCCCTTAGTACGCATTTCCTTTATTCTGGGTATATAGCGAATTACAGGGAATAGTAGCATCAGGGTAGAGAAAAGGACATAATCAATATTGTCATATCTGAGCCAAGCTACGAAGGGAAATGTTAGTAGAGCAAGACTATAACTGAGTGTGGGGAAACGAGTCAGTAGTGTCAATAATACGAAAATAGGAAAAGCGATTATTATTCCCCATGGCATTAGAAAAACAAGGGTACCAATCAGGGGAGCGCCTCCCTTTCCCCCGCGGAAGCGAAGCCATATGGGGAAGCTATGTCCTAACACAGCGATAGCACCTGAAATAAGTTCAGCAGCTATTGGAGTTTCCAGCCAGTAGCGAGCAATAGCCATGGCGGTAGCTGCCTTACCGATATCTATTAATAGAACAAGTAAGCCATATAAAAATCCCACATTGTAAAAAACATTCATGGCACCCATATTTCGACTACCCACTTGGCGGATATCTATCCTTTTAATCAGGCGACCAACTATATATGCTGCAGGAATAGAACCCAGCAAATAGGCGATTATAAAAGCGATGGTGATAGCAAGTGGTTCATTCAACATTTATCTTCCTTTCAAAGCTGCCTATCAGCAGAAAAGTCCAACAAATTGAGACGCAGTTTTTCCTCTCCACCCCATTTGTTAAGTTCAATATTGTAAACGATGTCAACACTAGATTTTAATTCTAACAATCGATTACCCATACCAAAAGCAACAGCATCCCATATATTACTGCCATGCTTGATTTTTAATCTTAAGTGGTCTCCATTATTACCCATAATACAACAATCTGCAACCTTCACACATCGGCTGAGAAAAACTGGTGGCGGGTTACATTGACCAAAAGGAGCCATTAACTGAATTGCTTGGAATGTATCTTTATCAAGTTCATCAAGGATAATCTCTGTATCGATATCTAGTTGAGGAAACAGTTCGATACCTGAAAGTTCTCTATTTGCTAGTTGGTAAAGCTGCCTTTCAAGATTGACTAGGTTTTCTGTTGGCAATGTGAAACCGGCCGCTTGTGTGTGACCACCGAAGTGGGTAAGCAAGCTACTGCATTGACTAATAGCTCGGATGATATTAAACTCTGGAATACTGCGACAGCTACCTGAACTTAACTTGACACCTTTTTTAATGGCTATAACTGGGCGATAGTACTCCGAAGATAACTTGCCGGCGATTAATCCTAGGATACCAACCGGATAGCTAAAATCGCTTACAATTAGAAGTGGTCCAATACCTCTAGATATGACTTGTTTCCGAGCCTTTAATAGAGCTGTACTAGTGAGTCGCTGACGCTCAATGTTCTTTTTTTCAAGGATGGATGCGAGCTCTTGAGCTTCTTGGGTATTCTCTGCCATTAGAAGTTTATAACTGATCATAGCGCTTTCCAATCTGCCAGCTGAATTGAGTCGCGGAGCTATAATCCAGGATATATCTTCGGGGCTGAGACTACTAATATCAATTTTGGCAGATTGGGCCATCTCCTTAAAACCCAACTCCGGGGATTCCCTTAATAACGACAATCCTTTTTTTACGAGATAGCGATTTTCTCCAATAAGGGGCATCATATCCGCTATAGTCCCGATGGCTACTAGGCCAAATAGTTTATCGAGCTGTTTTTTGTTACCTATACTATGGTAAAGAGCCTGTAATAACTTGAAAGCCACACCCACTCCAGAAAGTTCTGAAAAAGGATAGGCGGAATCACTTCTTTTAGGATCGACAACAGCTATTGCTGATGGTAGCTTTTCTGAAGGAGTGTGGTGATCGGTGATTATTATATCGAGCCCCTTTCTGGTTGCATTCTCCGTAGGGGATATAGCGGTTACACCGCAATCAACCGTAATAACTAATTTGATGCCTTGATTTTTAAGTTGATCAAGGGCGGAGTCGTTTAAACCATGACCTTCATTTAAGCGCTGGGGTATATATGGCGTAACATTAGCCCCGAGTGCTTTGAAACCTCTCATGAGCAAAGCAGTGCCGGTAATACCATCGACATCAAAATCACCATAGATTGCGATACTCTCAGCTGAAAGTAAAGCCTTATATATTCTATTGATTGCCGGATGTATATCAGGCAATAGAAATGGATCAACAGAAAGGCGTTCATCAGGATTGAAGAATAGGTGCGCCTGTGATGGATCGGTAATGCCACGGTTATATAAAAGTTTGGATATAAGAGGCGGTAGTTCTGGGACGATGGCAATATACTCTTCTGGAACGTTTGGAAGCAGGTTCCAGTGATAGTGATTCAAGTTAATCCTCTTGGAATTTCCTGAAAACGAGGGTCGAATTATGACCGCCAAAGCCAAATGAATTGGAAAGAGCGGTTTGTACAGGGGAACGACGGGCTACATTAGGTACATAGTCAAGATCACACTCAGCATCAGGATGGATTAGATTAATGGTAGGTGGAATGATACCTTCCTGTATGGTTTTTATACAGATAGCTGCCTCTATGGCACCAGCTCCACCAATAAGATGACCAGTCATTGATTTTGTAGAGCTGACTGGTATTTTATAAGCGTTGTCTCCGAAAACTGTCTTTATGGCTATTGTTTCAGTCTTATCATTTAAAGGTGTCGATGTACCATGGGCATTTATATAATTAATATCATTGGATTTCAATTCAGCTTTGTCTAGAGCAATCTGCATTGACCTAGCAGCACCATTGCCATCTTCAACAGGCTGAGTTACGTGAAAAGCATCAGCACTAGCGCCATATGATATTATCTCGGCTAATATCTCAGCTTCTCGTTTTTGAGCGTTAGAGAGGCTTTCTAGAACGAGAATAGTAGCTCCTTCACTGATGACAAATCCATCTCTTTCACTATCAAAAGGTCGGGAAGCTTTCTGTGGTTCGCTATTTCTTTTAGAAAGAGCCTTAAGTGCGATA
>CP070729.1:970749-986814 GCA_020351185.1 Dehalococcoidia bacterium
AAAAGGGCATCATTCAGGGCAGTTATGGATATATAGCCGCTTTGTAAAAGCTGGATATCGGTGTTGTTATGATTGTTGCTATTTTGTTTCTGGCGAACCAGCCAGTAGTATTTACGTCGTCCGTCGTGGCCTTCTTCGACGGTGTCAATATGGGTTTTATAGGCAGGTTGGCCAATCTTAATTCCTAATATGTCTAGTAGCTTTAAAGGAGGCAGGTTTATGTTGAGAAAGATGTCGGCAGGCAGTTTTCTGTGTAATATTTTTTCGGCTAGCAATCTAGCCAATCGAGCTGCGTTTTCCCAACCGTAATTATCCTCAGCGGCTACCGAAATAGCCATGGCTGGTAAGCCACGCAAATAACCCTGCAACGCGGCGCCTACCGTTCCCGAGATTAATATATCATCACCCAGATTGCAACCATGGTTTATGCCAGAAACTACCAGGTTTACATCATTTTTTATTAGCTTACCTAGTGCCAGAATTACACTGTCACAGGGTGTACCCTCGACCGAATAGGCATCGATATGTGGTATTAATGGTGATATACATTGTACCCTCAGAGGCTGACGTAGACTGATTGCTGTACCAGAGGCGCTCTGTTCCCTATCTGGTGCTACTACAACTACCCGAGCGATACTCTTTAATTCTCTCACAAGTGCCCATAATCCCGGAGCGAGTATGCCATCATCATTGGTTATTAATATCTGCATCTTTCGTTGGTTGAAGTTTATCATGATAACAATACGGGAACAAATTCACAAATGCTATTAAGTTTGATGAGTAGATGGTGATATGGTATCCTGAAATATTCAACCAACCGGTCTTGATAATATCTTGGAATACTGGTTGCTATTCTTATATGACCAGCCTTCAGAGGTGGAAATGGAAAAAGAAAGAAACATGTTAAAGGAAGCGATAGTTAACCCCTATACTTTCTGTGTTACTTGGGAGCAGATTGCCGGGAGGGGGGCTTTTGAGAAACAGCAGGAAGAGATATTTAAAAATGCTCAAACAGCCGCCAGAGGTGGTAGGATTCATGGAATAAGTGTCACTGATAATCCAAGTGGCAATCCGGCTTTTGCTACCGAGATGCTATGTGCTGATATAAAGAAATTGGGTATCGAGCCCTTGGTTCATCTCGCTCTGAGAGATAAGAATAGGAATGAAATTGAAAGCTTACTTTACGGAATGGCGGCTGCTGGAGTGCGCAATCTGCTTGTATTGTCGGGAGACTATCCATCCGAATGTGGTTTTGGCGGTATGGCAAAACCTGTCTTTGACTTAGACCCGACGCATGTTATACAACTTGTGCAGAAGATGAACAATGGGCTGGAGTATGAGGCGCTAGGTAAACAAATAATACTCAGTAAGACTGATTTCTTTGCTGGCGTTGCTGTCTCTCCGTTCAAGAAGCATGAGGCGGAGCTAATGGGGCAGTATTACAAACTGAGCAAGAAGTTAAATGCTGGTGCTGATTACGTAGTTAGTCAGGTGGGTTATGACGCCCGCAAGATGCACGAGCTCATCCAATGGCTAAAGTCTGAAGGATATAATGTGCCCGTGCTGGCAAATATTTATGTACTCAGCTACCCTGCAGCCAGATTGATGAACGGTAACCAGATTCCCGGGTGTGTTGTTACCGATAAACTCGTGGCTCAACTAGTAGAAGAGAGACAGGCGGAAGACAAGGGAAAGGAGGCCAGACTACTACGGGCAGCGAAGATGTATGCCATAGCAAAGGGTATGGGTTTTGCCGGTGCTCATATCGGTGGACATGGCTTGAAATATGAAATGGTTGAATATATCCTCGATAAGGGTGAGGAGCTGTTGTCTAACTGGTTTGATCTGGTAGATGAATTTCATTACTCTCAGCAGAATGGATTCTATTTCTTTAAGCAGGATAAGAAAACAGGTTTAAATAGCCATAAGCCGGTAGTTAGACCACTGAAACCGCCAAAGCAGGTGATGTATAGCTTCTATCGCATTGTTCATGGTGCATTCTTCGAACCACAGCACCCTTTCTTTGTTATGTACCAACGACTTTCCAAACGTGCCGATGTTTCCAGATGGATAAAAAAGCTAGTTTCGTATTTTGAGCACCTCGCTAAGGTTGCCCTCTTCGGTTGCCAGAACTGTGGTGATTGTGCTCTTTTTGATGTAGCTTACATATGTCCCATGTCTCAATGCCCCAAGAGCCAGCGGTTAGGTCCTTGTGGCGGTAGCTTTGAGGGTTGGTGTGAGGTTTACCCCGATGAGAAAAAATGTGTTTGGGTAAGGGCTTATGAAAGACTCAAAGCTTACAAAGAAGAAGATAGTATTGGCGCCTACACAATACCACCATGTAACTGGGAGTTGCGGGAAACATCCTCTTGGCTCAATTTTTATCTAGGTAGGGACCATACCGCGGAAAGGTTGGGGGTCAAACCCACTCGACAGAAGGCAAAGAAGAAATAGTATATCCTAGATTGAAGTACTTGTAAGCAATTATTTGATTTTACCTCGTTCGATTGCCTTAGCCACTATCTCTGCTAGATCCATAACCCGTACCTTGGTGTGAGCTCCCTTGTCCTTCAGGCCATCTTCAAACATTGTCATACAGTAAGGACAACAGACACAGATGGAATCGGCATTTTTCTGCAAAGCTTCTTCAACCCGGAGCACGTTTATATGCTTGCCGACGCTCTCTTCCATCCACATGCGTCCACCTCCACCACCACAACAGAAAGATCTATCGTAACAGCGCTCCATTTCTATCGGCAACTGGTTGGTAATTTTCAAGATAGCCTTTCGCGGATTTTTATAGATGTTGTTGTAGCGCCCCAGATAACAGGAATCATGAAAGACTACATTACCCAAATTCCCTGTATGTTTTATTTCCAACCTGCCTTCCCTGACGAGGTTGTTGATTAGTTCACTGTGGTGAATAACGTCTAGCTGAATATCGTATTGACGATAATCGTTCTTCAAGGTGTGAAAACAGTGGGGACACTGAGTGATGATCTTTTTAATACCCTTCTCTCTGAACATTGCTATGTTTTCCATAACCATACGGTCGAAGACAAATTCATTGCCTAGACGACGTAAACTATCGCCACAGCATGGTTCATCTTTACCCAAAATACCCCAAGAAATGCCAGCAGAATCCAGTATCTGTGTTAAAGCCAGAGTTACACGTCGGTTACGGGAATCGAAAGCACCAGCGCAGCCTACAAAGAACAGGTATTCAGTGTTACCACTTTCGAATGACTGGATGTCGATATCAGCGGCCCATTTTGTGCGCTCTGAAGGAGCGATACCCCAGGGATTACTACGTTGTTCTATATTTTCAAAGAAATTCAGTAATTCCTCTGGGAACCTGGCCTTCATCTCCACAAGATACCGACGTATCCCTATCAATTTAGTTAATGGTTCTATAAATACAGGGCATACCTCGATACAGGCTCCACAGGTAGTACATTCCCAAAGAACCTCTTCGGTTATGACATCGCTTAGAGAGGGATTATCATTACTAGCACTTGGTGCTCCCGTCCTTTGGCTGTCTTTTGATGAACTGTTAGTGCTATTGATCAGGATCTCTCTGAGATCCTGAATGACTTTCTTGGGATTAAGCGGTTTACCACTCGTAAAAGCTGGGCAAACTTCTTGACAGCGACCGCAGCGGGTGCATGCATCTAGATCTAGTAGCTCTTTCCAGGTGAAATCATCAATCCTCGATACACCGAAGTGTCTACCTACCGAAAAATCCTCACGCGATAGGATTCCCTTGGTATCCAAGTTTCTGAAGAATGCATTGAGAGTCGAGAAGATTATATGCCACAGTCTGTTCCAGTAAAGGGAAACATAGATTATTGCCCCTAAACTAACTAGAGAATGCAGCCACCATGTTATAAGATGCCAATTTGAAAGCGTCTTTTGGTTCAAATCAATAAAGGCTTGTGCCAGAACGAAGCTCGTTGGGGACCAAGGTGCCCATTCGGGATTTGTTTGCAATTCAGTAGCGGCGATGCGAATACTTTCTACCAAGAATCCACTAACCACTACTGCCATAATTAAAAGCAGCGCAATTAAATCCTCTCTCTTGTTGTCTAGCCTTTCCGGCTTCTCTACATAACGCCTAATAATAGCCAAGATCACTCCGATGATGATCATAGTTCCAGCGATGTCGGTTACCAAAGAATATCCAAGATAGAAACCGCCATGCATGAAATCAAGAAAATAGTGGCTGATGAAATCCAGAAATGAGCCAATGAGCAGGATTATGCAACCAATAAATATGAAGTAATGTATTATCCCTGGGTAAAAATCCGTGGGTAATAGTCTTTTAAAAATCCCTTTTCGTCCCTGTTTGCTAGCTGAACCGAAAAATCTGCGGTGAAAAATACCATCGACGAATGCAGAAACCGTAAAATTCCACAATCTCTTACCGATATTATCCAGTTTAAATTTTGGAATTCCCGTCTTCCATAGTTTATAACGCTTATACAGAGCGTATATGAAAACAATAATAGTAAAAACTGCTAGAATATAGACAATTTCACCGAATTGAATATTCCAAAAGACCTCTCGGCTTGCTTCCATTACCCTTATCCTTTCTGTTTGCGTAATTCTCTTATGAGTCGGGTTATTGCTGGCACGACCTTTAAAACGTCACCTACAATACCGTAGGAAGCAACTTCAAATATGGGCGCCTGTTTATCTTGGTTGATAGCGATAATGATATCTGAATCCTGCATACCAACGAGGTGTTGGATGGCACCGCTGATACCGCAAGCAATGTATATTTTCGGTCTGACCGTCTTACCCGTTTGCCCGACCTGGCGTTCTACTGGCATCCAACCAGCTTCTACAACACCACGGGAGCAAGCCACCACACCACTAAGTTCGTCGGCCAGTTCCTGTAAAATGCTGAAGTTTTCCTTGGCACAAATTCCTCTGCCACCAGAGACGATTACATCAGCAGCCGCTACATCTACCGTGTCCAACCCGCTGCCTTTTATTATCTCAAGAACTTTAGTTGTGATACCATTTTCGTCTAAATGCATGGATTCACGGATAATTTTTCCACTGAGTGAAGTATCCCTTTCCGGCAGAGGCATTACTCGGGGTCTTACTGTTGACATCTGCGGCCTAGTATTTTCAGTAAGTATGGTAGCCATTATATTGCCACCAAAGGCAGGGCGTGTCTGTAATAAAAAACCTTTATCATCGATTGCTAGGCCGGTACAGTCGGCTGTGAGCCCGGTTTCTAGCTGTGTGGCTACAGCACCCGCTAAATCCCTGCCGAGACCGGTAGCGCCAACCAGCATAATCTCTGGCTTGTACTTATCTACTAGATAGCATATAGCTTGGCAGTACGGTTTGGTTCGGTAATGTTGGAATACGGGTGCATCTAACAGGTAGGCTTTCGTCGCACCATAGGTAAAAGATTGGTGACAGAGCTCTTCAACTTTGTAACCGATTACTACCGAACACAACTCAACTTTCAGCTTTCTGGCTAATTCAGCACCCACGCCCAGTAGCTCCCAGCCAACAATAGCTGGCTCACCTTCAGTTTGTTCAATAAAAACCCAGACACTCCGGTATTGTTTTATCTTAGCCAATGCAGCGGTTTCCTGTTCGCTTGGAACCTCTGTTTCTAGCTCTTCTGCTACCGAAACTTGTGCCTTTATTTCATCAAGAATTTTCTGCTCTTCGGGGGTATAGAAAATCTCAATAGCGTCGGACGGACATACTTTGATGCACTTCAGACAACCTATGCATTGCTCAAGAGAGATAATCGGTTCACCATCCTGGTTCATTTCTATGGCATCTTTGGGGCAGGAGGTCTGACAGCGAGCACCACAAGCTATACATTTACCGGTAATCAACCTGGCTTTACCTCGGGGTCTCTTTAATTTCTTTTTCTCTTCCATATCATGCTGTTCCATGTGTATATGATTACTTACTATATAAAAAGAAGCCCCTTTCGTTTTAATTCTTTTATCAATAAACTGGCTGCTTCTTCTGGATTGGTGATACCATCACCCAGTATCTCTCCCTTAGCTCTCTCTGGGGAGAATATCTTTCGTACCTGAGTTGCCGATCCCTGAAGTCCAATTGATGCATCATCCAATTTCATCTCTTTGTTGCCCCAGATGGTAATTGTAGCTCCCTCAGCCATCAATCGTAATGGTACCGTGGGATAGCGGGGTGTATTGATCTCCCGCACTACTGAAATCATAGCTGGTAGATCGGCTTTGACTATTTCTTCCCTTCCTTCTAGCTTGCGTCTGGCTATTACTTTTTGTGCTTGTAAATCAATATCCTTGATGTGGTCAACTAGGGTGAGCTGTGAGTATCCCAAGCGTGTGGCAATACCCGGACCCACCTGTGCTGTATCCCCATCAATGGTCTGTTTGCCACAGAGAACTATGGCCACCTCTTCTCTTTGGGTCAACTGGATGATAGCCTCAGCCAGGACCTTACTGGTAGCTAGGGTATCAGCCCCACCGAAAGCCCGATCGCTCAAAAGTACAGCCTCGTCAACTCCTCGGGCCAGAGCCTTTCTAAGCGTAACCTCAGTATTGGGTGGGCCCATTGAAATTACAACCACTCGAAAACCGTATCTCTCTTTTAGTCTGATGCCTTCTTCCAGTGCATGGGTGTCAAAAGGATTCATAATAAAGGGCACACCCTCTCTGACAAGATTTCCGGTAACCGGGTCAATCTTAACCTGAGTGGTATCGGGTACCTGTTTTATACATATGATTACTAACATTTAAAAAACTCTCAGAAAAGAACAGGTCTATTTAATACTCGTGAGAACAAGGCATCTATTATATCATAATGCAAAATCCAAAACATCAATCTGACTATAGGGGATGGTTATCTTTGAATAAATATTCACTATTCAAATTGTCACTAGGAAAGTTAAGCTGTATACTCTATTCAATCGGATTATGAAGACAAGCGATTTTGATTACTATCTGCCGCAAGACTCTATCGCTCAGTATCCACTTGAACACAGGGATAGTTCACGCCTTATGCTTGTCAGAAGAAACGACGGCTCTGTGGAGCATAGCGTGGTGTCTAATATCCCAGAACATCTAGTTGAAGGTGATGTCCTTGTATTCAATGACAGCCGTGTTATACCGGCTAGATTCTACGGTAGGAAGGTTGATACCGGTAATAAAATAGAGATATTGCTTATCCGCTACTCTAATAACGGAGCTTGGGAAGCACTCATTAAACCTAGTAGGCGGATCAGAACCGGCGACAGGATTGAAATTACAAGCAATTCCGTTTTGGATAAACTGAGAAATGTGCAAGCTGAAGTTAAGGGATCGGGTCCCGAGGGCATAAAGCAGCTTATTTTTTCCGACGAAACCGCTCTTTTTAACCTCGGCACCATGCCTTTACCACCTTACATTAAAGTACCCTTATCTGAACCGGAGCGATACCAGACGGTATATGCTAAAGAAGCAGGAAGTGTTGCAGCACCAACGGCCGGGTTACATTTTACCAAAGAGCTGCTTGGTAAACTGATAAGTAAAGGGATCGAATGTCTATTTGTCACCCTACATATAGGACTAGATACCTTTCGGCCGGTTAAAGAATCTGATCCACGTAAACATACCATTTATAGTGAATACGGGATAATCAATAAAGAAGTAGCCGAAAAATTATCGTTAGCCCGGCAAGAAGGGCGTCGAATAATCTGTGTCGGTACGACGCCTGTAAGGTTACTAGAGCACGCAATCAAGGTTTCTGAAGGGATTATTCAACCTTTTAGTGGTTGGATAGACCTCTTTATCCTACCGGGTTACCGCTTTCGTATGGTGGACGCCCTGGTTACCAATTTCCATTTACCGAGAACAACTCTGCTTATGCTAGTTTCTGCGTTTACTGGGCGGGAGTTGATCCTGAGAGCCTATAACGAAGCCCTTGTTAAAGGATATCGTTTTTACAGTTTCGGAGATGCAATACTGATTTTCTGATCACTTAATTCTTAAGGCAAGTTGTATTATTAAGTCTACTGCACATTTAGGTTGTGAAATATGTTTTTCGACTGGATTTACAGGTTGATAAACTGGCTAAGGCAAAGACCGCTTGTTTTTTTTGTCATTGCCCACGCCATACTTTTTTTAGCGGTTTTTGCCAACTTGGACTATCTTGTTGGAGGTAATAGTTTTGAAAGAAGCTTTGCCATAAAGATACTCGATGGCATGGTACCTTACTCTGATTTTTCTAGTGAATATCCACCTTTAGCCCTTCTCACCTTTTTGGTACCGGCTCTGTTAACGACCACCCAGCCTTTATATGATATTTTATTTGCCGTTGAGATATATCTTCTAGATCTTATAGTGCTTCTCATTCTTACTAAGTTAACCTCTCGTTTCAATTTCAAGATATGGCCAGTTCTCGGTATGTACACTTTGTGCCTAATAGCTGTAGGCCCTATTGTAACCGGTCGGTTTGATTTACTACCGGCTACACTAGTTATTATTGCTCTATACGCTTTTGTCAGTGGTAGAAACAAGACAGCCTGGTGTTTTCTGGCACTAGGCGCAACAGCAAAGTTGTATCCTTTGATTATAGCGCCATTATTTTTCTTGTATCTGGTTCGACAACGGTATTACAGGCGACTAGTTCAGGGCATCGCTGTTTTTGCATGTGTTGTAATAGTACTAAACCTACCATGGATAATTATTAATTGGGATGGGTATTGCAATCTCAATAACGATACAAGCTTTTTGGGATATCATGTTGCGCGGGGACTACACTCGGAGAGTATCTATGGTTCGATAATTCTGATAGGACAGTTAATGGGGCTAACTCAGGTGGATGCAGGTATGCAATATGGTTCATGGGACATCACTTCACCTATAGCCGATTCAATTGCCAATTATTCCTTTTATATAACAGTAGCCTTACTATCTCTGCTTTATTTTATGTATATGAGAATGCTACTGAGGAGACCGCGTAAAACGTATGAGAAGTGGTTTTTCGATACAGAGTTGGTTCAATTGATATTGCGCTATTCTATTCTGGCGATATTAATAATGCTATTAACAAGCAAAGTTTTTTCACCGCAGTTTCTGATCTGGCTCTGTCCATTAATACCCCTTGTTCGCACGAGGTGGTCTTATATTCCACTGTTCCTATTCCTGATCGCCGGTGCCATAACCCAGTATATCTATCCGCATAACTACATTGAATTTGAGTTGTTCACCCCGTATTTGGTGTTATTACATGCCGTGCGCAATTGGCTGCTGGTAATAATGGCTTTGATGTACATTTTGCCACTATCTGGTACGCCGGTAGAAATGGAGAAGGATACAGAATAAATTTTTTCCCCAGGAGAAGTATTGAGCGTTATTTATTCCCAGCGAAACAGTTTAACCGCTAGAATCATACAAACAAACAGCCAGGCAATCAGGACAGCTATATCCAGACTTAAAGGATAGAGCGGTGTCGCATCTACCATAACCTGGCGGAAGGCGTCTCCGAGGTAGGTAAGTGGAATAATAGCTATTATCGGGCGCATGAAGTCGGGCATAAAATCAACCGGGAAGAAGATGCCTGATAGAAAGAGCATGGGGAACTGTATTATCTGAATGATGGGCATGGCACCTTCGGTTGTTTTAGCTCTTGCCACGGCGAAGTAACCTATGCTTATAAATGTGAGTGTCCCCAGCAATACAAGACCTAGTAGCAGAAACCAGTTGCCAACCATCTGAACATTAAAAACAAGAGAGGCAATACCGATAATAATCAGTGTTTGAATGAGAGCCAGTATCATTCGGTAGGTAATCTGACTGAACACCATCGTCGAGCGGTTGAGTGGCGTCGCTCCGAAGCGTTTTAGTATCTTCTTCTCCCGTCTCTCGACAAGGACGATAGAGCCGAACAATCCCAGAAAGAGAATTGACATAGCCAAGATACCCGGTACCAGGTAATCTATATCCCTTAGGTCGTGAGCCTGAATAGACTCCTCTGTTAACTTTACCAGTATGGGTTGTTGTGTTATCTGACGGTTTACCTCGTCGATTGCTTGCTTCAATACTGGCAGTATTATCTGGGCAGAAGTAGTCTGAGCGGGATCGTAGTATACCCTTATATCCACTGGTTGCCCCAGACCTATGTTGGTATCTATGTCATCCGGGATAACGACGACTGCCCTAAGGTTGCCCTCCTCCAATTCTGCTAACTTGTCTGTCTTTTCTCCCTCGTTTATTTCAAATATCGGAATCTGGCGCAGTATCTGTGAGATCCCCTCGCTTGTCACCGAAGAATCGTTTTTAACGAGACCTATTTCATAGCTTATATCCCCAGCACCACTGAAAACCCAACCGAAGATAAAAATAAAGAGGATTGGGAAAGCAAAGGTGAAGAAAAGAGCTGTTCTATCCCTAAAGAACTGCCTTAAATCCGATATCAACAACTTGTTGAAGGCTTTCATTCCCGTATCTTCCTTCCAGTAAGCTTTAAAAACACATCTTCAAGTGTAGCCTCCCGTACATAAAGGTCCTTAAGCTTATCGGTAAGATTGACTTTCTCAGCGTATTTCAATATGGCTGACATTGTTGTCGGTATATTATTCGAATAGACGATGACCTCGCTGTTGCTTACCATAACTTGGGTAGCTCCGGGGAATGTTTGCAAAACGACCTCTGGCGGCGCCGGTTCCAATTCAAACTGGATGGCGCTTTCCTTAAAATGGGTATTTATGAGTTCCTTAGGGGAATCCATTGCAATAATCTGACCATGGTCAATTATTGCAACTCGATCGCAGAGACGTTCCGCCTCTTCCATATAGTGAGTGGTAAGAAAGATTGTTTTACCTTTTTTACGCATATCCTCTATGACCGACCACAAACTCCTGCGTGCTTGGGGATCAAGTCCAGTCGTTGGCTCATCTAGAAAGGCTATGTCCGGATTGTTAATCAGTGCCATAGCCACAGATAGGCGTTGCTGCTGGCCACCGGAAAGGTTTTTAACTAGTATTTTCCGGCTTTCCCTCAATGCCAAAAGCTCCAGAATATCATCTATTGGAATTGATTGTTTGTAAAAGCTGGCAAATAACTGCAGTATTTCTTGGACGGTTACTAACGGTAGCAAGGATGGTGCCTGAAGCTGGATTCCAATTCGCTGTTTTATCTTGGCTGGTACCCTAGCAATATCTAAACCCAGGACAGATACCCTACCGGAATCTGCCTGACGCAGACCCTCAATTATTTCGGCGGTGGTGGTTTTACCAGCACCATTGGGCCCCAACATACCAAAAGCTTCGCCTTGCAAAACTTGGAAGCTTATATCGTTTACTGCTTTAATAACACCGTAACTTTTTACGAGATGATCTACATTGATAACGATTGAAGGTATTTCTTTTTCAATCTTCATCACTTGACTGGCTTTCTTCTACGGTTTCGCCTTCAGTCGACATTTTTTTCAGCTCTTCTACCGATGGTATTTCTTCAGGAGGAAGATCGGAAAAATCAGCCCATTGTTTGTAGAGTTTTCTTATTTTCCTTTCGCGTCCGAAGGTATTTTTTATTGCCTTGGCGACGGTTTTTGCTTGTACTTCAACCTTCTTGGCCTTCTCTCCTATGAGATTCCTAACAAGTTGGTTACCATGGAGTTTCCTCCCAGAAAGAGCCAGCTTTTTACCGCAATGTGGACAGAAGTTTGTCTGTTCCGTTAGCTTTTTACCACAATAGGGGCAAAACTGTAGTTTCTCACCAATACTCGCCGATCCTAGTTCCTGTCCGCAATAAGGGCAATAAGATAAATCTTGTGAAAATATAGATATATCAATTTCATGATTGCAGTTAAGACATTTCATTTTATTTTCTCTATATTTGGAGTAAAGCTGTAAATCAAGAACAATTATAACACTCCATAATCAGCAATAAAACCCACAATCTAGCTATTGGACAGGACTAGGACTAAAGACTATAATCTTGGCTATATGGAAGCCCAGATGCAGCCAAAGGTTCTTATCGAACGCCAGGAACTAGAAAACACCGTCCGAAGACTGGCAGCGCAGATAAATAAAGACTATCGTGAGAAAAAACCCGTTTTGATTGCGGTTCTAAAAGGTGCTTTTATTTTTCTAGCTGACCTTGTAAGACACCTTGATTTAAAGCTTGAAGTTGAATTTGTCTGTTTATCCAGCTATGGACAGAGTCGAGAGAGTAAGGGAGAAGTTAAATTGGTTCAAGGCCTCTGTTCTAATATTCGGAATCGGGACGTGATTATTATTGAGGACATAATTGATACCGGTATAACCACAGACTTCCTGCTGAATTACCTTAATCAACAAGAACCCTCCTCTATAAGAATATGTGTTTTGATTAGCAAACCGTCGCGGCGGAAGGTACCTATCATTATTAACTATCTGGGCTTTGAAGTAGCCGACAGATTTATTGTAGGTTATGGTTTGGATTGGGATGAAAATTTTCGCCACCTGCCCGAACTCTACTCCATTGAGGATGAATAAAAAGTGGCCTCTGATCTTGAAGATTTAGTTTTGGTTGCTAGAGGTTATAAGCCGGCCGATTT
Organism: Dehalococcoidia bacterium; assembly: GCA_020351185.1. GTDB lineage: Bacteria > Chloroflexota > Dehalococcoidia > Dehalococcoidales. Next base: position 983,293 of record CP070729.1, read on the forward strand.
AATTCTATCGAATGCTCAAATTGTGAATGTATTCAATGGCACAATAGAATCAGGTAATGTAGCAATCTATAATGGCAAGATTGCCGGTACCGGTAACTATAAAGAATCAGAAAAGGTCATAGATCTTGAGGGCAGATACCTAGCCCCGAGTCTCATAAACGGCCACACCCATATTGAAAGCTCGATGCTGGATCTAGACCAATATGCTCAAGTGGTGGTGGCTAGGGGCACGCTAGTGGTCATTACCGACTTACATGAACTGGCCAATGTCTGCGGCATTGACGCCATCGCCTATGTCCTCAAATCAATCCGACGTCTACCACTGGATCTCTTAGTGATGGCCCCTTCGTGTGTGCCGCCAACCCATCTTGAAACCTCAGGTGCTCAGCTCGAGGCTGATGATCTCAAACGGATTTTCGGCTGGAGGGCTGTTATCGGTCTCGGGGAGATGATGAATTATCCCGGGGTAATCAGTGGGGATCGTAGTGTAATTAGTAAGATTAAACTATCGAGGGATAAAATAATTGATGGACATGCTCCTTCTTTAAGTGGTAAAAGCTTAAATGCCTATGTAGCTGCCGGCATTTATTCTGATCATGAATCGGTTTCCTTTGAAGAAGCCAGTGAGAAGCTAAAAACTGGAATGTACATCATGATCCGGGAAGGTTCTTCGGAAAAAAACCTTGAAGCTCTTTTACCCCTAGTTACTGATAAGACCTATAAGCGTTGTATGTTTGTGGTTGATGACCGCAGCTGTGCCGACTTGCTTCGGGACGGTGATATGGATGCCGTGGTACGTAAAGCAATCAAGCTGGGACTGGAACCGGTACGGGCAATACAAATGGCGACAATAAATACCAGCGAATATTTCGGGTTGAATAAGTTGGGTGCTGTAGCTCCGGGGTATACAGCTAACTTGATCGTTATTGATGATTTAAACGAATTTAGAATTGATACGGTTTTATATCATGGTAGATTGGTGGCTACAGGGGGAAAAGCAGTTTTTAAGGCGGGTAGTTTTAGAGGGAAGAAACCGATGGCAACAGTAAATATTAAACCCTTTACCCTTGAGGAGTTAAGGCTAGTGGCTAAGAGAGAAACGATACCAGTTATTGAGATTATCCCTGGGCAGATAATCACCAAGAAGCGGCTGATTAAGATTAAAGCAAATGGCGGGGCGGTTATGCCTGATATAACAAACGATATATTGAAACTGGTGGTTGCCGAAAGGCACCACGCTACGGGCAATATCGGCATAGGTCTGGTAAAGGGATTCGGTATTAAAAGAGGGGCCTTGGTGTCTTCCGTTGCTCATGATTCACATAACATCATAGCCGTTGGTACAAACGATGGAGATATTTTTACTGGTATTAAAGAGCTTGAGAGAATGCAGGGGGGGCTGATTGTCGTTGATGCAGGAGAAGTGATTGCAGGTTTACCTTTACCTATTGGCGGGCTTTTATCAGACAGGCCGCTTAAAGACGTGGAAATTCAACTGGAAAGACTGGAGGCTATAGTTGCCAAGCTGGGTAGCCAGTTGCCCTCTCCGTTTTCTATTCTCTCTTTCCTGACTCTTCCGGTAATCCCAGAATTAAGATTGACAGATTTGGGACTGGTGGATGTGAAAAAGTTTGCGTTGATTGATTAATTTGACTTTTGAGAGAATTGGGTGCGTAAATAATATTCCAGTATGAAGGATCTAGGAAACAAACAGAATTATCTCATATTCGGTGGTTTTATATTAGACTGGTAGCGTCTCATCTGCCAGTCTTTGTAACACTTTAAGCCCTCCGCATCTGTCAATACATTCCAGTAACGGTAGAAATCTGAAATATAGAATTTGGGAGCGAATGATGTTACTACCGTTATCACTCTGTCGACGGTTTTTTCTACATTTTTAATGGCACTTGCCGAGGCTGCTGGGACTGCAGCGATAATGTGCTTGGGTTGACGGCGGCGTACTGATTCGATAGCGGCCATCATTGTATACCCCGAAGCCAATCCATCATCTATTACGATTGCTACCTTATCCTTAACTATCGAAAGTGGTTTGCTACCCCTGTAGAGCAAGCTACGTTGTTGGATTTCATTTCTTACCTTATTTACCTGATAATTAACCTGCTTATCGGATAGCTCTATTTTCTTGAGCACGTTTTGATTGAGAATGGTGGTACCGTCATCGGCGACAGCACCAAAGCCGCCTTCAGGTCTAAGTGGGATGGGAACTTTCCGTGCAATGACTAAATCAAGGTCAGCTTTCAAAGCGAGAGCTACCTGCATACCTACTGGGATACCACCATTGGGAATAGCCAGTACAATTAAAGGCTCTTTTTTATATGCTCCGAGCTTTTCAGCCAACTGACGTCCTGCATCATATCGATTTTCGAAAATAGCCTTCTGTCGATGATAATCCAAGCTTTATCCCCCAATTCTTTATTTAACAGTTCTATTCTGTAGAAGTCTTCTCCTTAATAAGTTCTCCGCCATACTTGAGCAGGAGCCTGGAATAGCTCTTGGAGAACTTCCTATCTGCAATATACGCTTCCAAAGCTGCCATCGGTGTTATTTCCTCAATACTGTATGCGTTTAATCTCAGCCTCTCCTGCCGTTTTATTTCCTTTGTAATAGTGTAGTGATGGGCATCTTTTAGCACGTTTCTTATTTCGGTATCCAGAATCTGTCCCTCGTTTTCTTGTGAAAAATAAATTTGAAGACGGACGATGGCATCAGTAATATCATACTGGGAGATTTCATCTATTATTTTCGCCGTTGGTTCCATATCCTGTGGTTGTATAGTGACGTTAATGGTTAAAAACCGGCGACCATTTACCGGTTGGAAACTGTAGTTAATCTGCTTTTTACCCGCTTTGTTGTCGGCTCTAATATTGACCAGATAAAAACCTTTATCGTCGTTTTCATCACCGAAATCTAATCGTTCTAGGCTACCCGCGTAAACTAGTGGAGGGGTTTTGGAGAGAACTTGATGTCGGTGGATATGACCGAGAGCGATATAATCAAAAGCCGGATTAGCGATGGTGCCAGGTAGCAATACGTGCTCCTGACCGATTGTCATTGACTTTTCCGAGCCGATACTGGCACCAGAAACCCAGACATGGGCTGCCAGTATTGATGGTAGGGAGGGATCAATTTTCTTCGACAAATTCTTTATTATTACGCTTAACTTCTGCTGCATTATCCTATTTAGCTCATCAAAATTCAGGTTTTTGGTATCTTCTCTGGCTAGTAAAAAACTGCGCCTGAGCCAGGGCAAAGCGGCGATTTGAACGATACCACTCCGAGTTTTAATTTCATGAATTTCTGGGCGGTTGGCGATATGGACATTTTTTACCCTTAGTGTATTGAAGATTTCAGGAGTAGTGGCGCGCCCGACTGCGTTAGGAAGGTCATGGTTACCGACAAGGAGAAAAACGGCTATTTCACTTTCTGATAGCTTCTTAATACGACTGGCAAACTCCCTTTGTTGAGTTTGGCTGGGATCGCGGCTCTTATAGGCATCACCAC
>CP070729.1:986914-1024336 GCA_020351185.1 Dehalococcoidia bacterium
GTGTTATCTTGACCTCTATAAGAGCCCAAACATGTTCGTCACCGACTTTATTCCAATTTACCAGTGTCTTGTATTTGAGTATGGTTTGTGTTTCCTCAGCCTGTTTTATGATTTTCTTTACCTCGCTCTCGGTGTTACCGATCATTGTGGCAAGTTGCTTCGGAGAGATGCGAGAATCGTCCTCTAGAATTTTGAGTATTTCTTTTAGCATTTTCCTACTCCTTGAACGATTTGGATACTAGCCATTCATTTTGTACCTCATTATAGCAGAGTTTAAGGTATTTGTTATCATTCGCTTTTACAAAAAACCACCTTTCCCCTGGCAATAGCCAACCTTATTCTATACGCCCAATACCGTATTTTTATTATAGCTAGGTGAAACAGATTAGTCTTTTAGAATAAGTAAAGCTAGAGTAGCGCCTGATGAAGGTAATCTATAACTCTGTTACTCCCTTTTTCAAAAACTGGAGGATGGGGTAGATTAATTACGTTATATCCCGAGTTAATTCCTATCCTTTGTGTTTACGTTCCTATCTAAAGCTTTATGCTTATGCCAGTTAGTTACCTGTTGGTAAGCATGGGCGATTTTAAGAATGGTTTCTTCGGCAAAAGGCTTGGCGATAATCTGTAAACCTATGGGTAAACCATCAACAAAACCGGCCGGGATGGAAATTGCCGGTAGACCAGCGATGTTTATTGGTAGGGTACAGACATCGCTCATATACATCTGCAGAGGATTTTCAATTTTCTCGCCGATTTTAAAGGGAACAGTGGGAGATGTGGGGGTTAACATGGCGTCGTATCTTTCAAACGCGCTGTCAAACTCGCGCCGAATGAGGGTTCGAACCTTCTGTGCCTTGAGATACCAAGCATCGTAATAACCCGCCGATAGAGCATAAGTGCCCAGCATTATACGTCGCTTCACCTCGGAACCAAAACCATACTGGCGTGTTTTTTCCATCGCCTGCCACATATTGTCAGTATCTGTAAAGGAAAACCCGTATTTGACACCATCGTAGCGAGCTAAATTGGCTGAGGCTTCAGAAGGGGCAATTATATAGTAGACAGCTAGAGCGAAAGGAGTATGAGGTAGGGATACCTCCCAGTCTATTTCTGCCCCAAGATCATCAAGTGTAGCAATGGCGCTTTTTATGGCATTGGCTACTTCTGGCTGCATACCTTCGACGAAGTACTCTTTGGGGATACCAATCCGCAAACCCTTAATTTCACCGGTAAGACACTGCGTATAGTCGGGAACTGGTAAGGAAACGGAAGTGGAGTCCTTGTCATCAAAACCGGCGATGGCGTTGAGAACTAAAGCTGCATCAGTAACGTCTTGGGTCAATGGTCCAATCTGGTCTAGAGAACTAGCAAAGGCGATCAGCCCATAGCGGCTTACACGGCCATATGTAGGTTTCAGGCCGGTGACACTGCAAAAGCTTGCTGGTTGACGGATGCTACCACCGGTATCAGAACCTAGCGCGTAAATAGCCTCACCGGCGGCCACTCCCGCGGCTGAACCGCCACTAGAACCACCGGGGACGCACTCGATATCCCAGGGATTGTGGGTGGTGAAGAAAGCTGAATTTTCGGTGGAAGAACCCATGGCGAACTCGTCCATATTGGCTTTCCCAACGACGACTATACCGCATTTATTTAATCTTTCCATTACAGTGGCATCGTAAGGAGGGATGAAGTTCTGCAGCATCTTAGACGAACAGGTGGTGCGTATCCCCTTTGTACAGATAACATCCTTTATAAGCGATGGGATACCGTTAAGTGGACTATTGTCACCATTTGCTATTCTTTCGTCAGCGTATTTAGCCTGCCTGAGTGCCAGCTCATCTGTAACGGTCACAATAGCCTTTATTTTGGGCTCAACCTTCTTTATCTGTTCCAGAGTTGCCTTAGTCAATTCACAGGATGAGACCTGCCTGTTTTTAAGCAAACTGCTTGCCTCACGGATAGTTAATTGTTTGTCATCTATCATAAATACTCCTTAGTCTGAAGTTCTTCCCACTGGCATTATATACAATGGCACTTCGTTTTCGGCCAGCGCCATTATATTTGACACTCCGTCGTCATTGAAGGCGCCGACGACCACTGTTCCTAGGCCTAGAGAAAATGCCTGTAGATAGACGTTTTCTGCCGCATGTCCCGCTTCCATATGTACGTACCTAATTCCTCTCTCTCCGTATCTGGCTGTAGTCCGCTCGTATATAGCTGTAATGACGATATCCAGCGAAGCATCGGCGATAAATCGCTGGTTCAGAGCCGCTTTGGAAAGGGCTTCTCTATGTTGCCCACCAAGTATTTTAATAAGCTCATTCTGTTGTGGATTATATCTGTAGATGCCATCATTGATACCATAGACGTCACCCACTACAATGTAAATTTCAAGTGGGTATGTAGCACCAGCAGAGGGCGCAGCTCTATTACCATTGGTGTTTGTAATTCCCTGAGCTGACCATAGAAGCTGAGATACTTCCTGAAGGGTCAGAGGTTGGTTAATATAATTCCTTATAGACCTTCTATTGAATATAGCTTCTTCAACGGAGACATCACCGTCGTAGTTTGGTTCAGGTAGGGTTATATTCATATTATCTTTTAGTGGTAATGTACCGCTGTCGGATGGACTGCATGCTGAGAAATAAAGTGCTAAACAGAACATCGACAATAAGGTGAATAATTTTTTATTAAGCATCGTTATTCCCCTCCTCTTCTACACCGGATTCTTTCCAAACCTCCCATCCCTCACGGAATAGAAAGACTACAATTACCAATGCAACAATCGGATCTGCCTGCCAGAAACCATACAGATAGTTGGCACCCAGACCAATTAGCAGAGCTACTGAGATAAAAACACAAGCAAGGTTTTCCTAGGCATCAGCCATCAGGGCTCTGCTGTTTATCTTTTTACCTATATTATACTTCTGCCGTGTTAATATAGGCATTATAACAATTGACAGTAATGCAATGATTATTCCCGGTAGGGAAGGTTCTGGTATTTCTTCGGCTACCAGTTTCTCGATAGACTCATACAATAGGTAACAACCGAGTATAAAGAAGGTGACAGCAACCAGTTTCCTCGCCCTATTTTCTATCTTTTCTTCGGCTTCGACTGGTATCTTACCGTGTTGCCTGAGCCGCCAAATTAAAACCAACCCCGATAGAGATTCGACCACACTATCCAGGCCAAAACCGATTAGCGCAACGCTGCTGGCAATACTGCCGAAAACAATTGAGGCTATTGCTTCGAAGATATTATAGACAACGGTGAAATACTCGAACAGAAGACCCTTTTTATACAATCTGTCGACATCGGCCATTTTTATTCCGCGGTAAAGGTAACGGAAATCAAGTCTCTATCATTCGAGCACAGCCTTCACCCTGAAGAATTCATTCTCTCTATTGGGTGCATTGATCAGTACTTCGTCCTGTGTTAATGACGGTTTTATTTTGTCCTCTTTTAAAATATTATTAAGGGGATTTGGCTGTGCGGTTGGTGGCACACCCTTGGTATCGACTTGTTGTAGAGCTACAAAGCTTTCTAGTATATGGGATAACTCTTCACTAAGTTTGTTGACTTCATCATCGTTTAAACCCAACTTGGCAAGGTGGGCAATGTGAAGAACCTCTTCTCGGCTTAATTCCAAATAATACTCCTTTAAACCTGTTGGTTAGCAATTATAACACCTGCTTTTAAATATCGGCAACACGAATATCCTGATATAATTAGATTTACAATATGGATAGTATTATGCGTGGTAGATTTATTCTAGCTGTATTCAGTACTATTATTGAAGAAGTAGCGTTAGCCATTATCGTACTTGTCGGCTTACCCGAACTGGGAATAAATATCCCCGTCGCCGTTCTTATTGTATTAATGATAGCTTGGGCTGCAATTGCTATATTTAGCTACCGGGCAGGTAGCAGTGCATTAAAGAGACAACCACTAGTTGGTCTAGGTACCATGGTTGGTGTTCGTGGTACAGTAGTGAAACCATTAAAACCGGAAGGTTTAATAAAAGTCGGTGGTGAACTTTGGCGAGCAAAATCGACTGGTGTAGATATAGATAGTGGAGCTAAAATTGTTGTCATTGGTCAGGATGGTAGAATATTGCTAGTGCGCCTGTCGATTGAATGAATGCATAACTCAGTCATTGTTAGTCATAGTAAGAGGTGATATAATGCATATTCACAAGGATTACATAACATTAGAGTTAAAATGGAAATCATTCCTGCGATAGATATAAAAGATGGTAGGTGTGTTCGCCTATATCAGGGGGATTACACTTTGGAGACTGTATATTCAAATAACCCGGTGGAAATGGCCATAAGATGGCAATCATTGGGTGCTACTAGGCTACATATAATAGATCTAGATGGTGCCGATCTTGGTGTCTCCCGTAACCTAAGAACTATTACACAGATTAATGATGCAGTCTGGATTCCGTTACAAGTGGGCGGTGGCATCCGAACCATGGAAGCAATAGGTAAATTGCTCAAAATGGGTATTGATCGCGTCATTCTGGGGACGGTCGCAATAGAAAATACAGAGCTTGTAAAAGAGGCATGTCGTCGCTTCGGTAATTCAATTATTATTGGCATAGATACTAGAGAGGGCAGGGTAGCGACGCGCGGTTGGAAAACCGAAACGGAGATTACTGCTACTGAGCTTGCCATGTCTATGGCGAAGCTTGGTGCGAAACGCTTCATTTATACGGATATCAGCCGTGATGGTACGTTAACTGAACCTAATTTTTTAACCATATTTGAATTGATCGATTCAATAAGATATCCAGTCATAGCCTCTGGTGGCGTCTCATCCATTGTGCATCTAAAACTACTGGATAGATTAGGAGTCGAAGGAGCTATCATAGGCAAGGCGCTTTATACAGGTGATATCAATCTAGATATAGCACTTAAAATGGTAGCTTAGGTAGAAGGTATTAATTGCAGAAAAAGTTAAAGTTTAATAACGAAGGACTTGTACCGACTATTGTACAGGATGATAAGAGCGGCGAGGTGTTGATGTTAGGCTATATGAATAACGAGTCACTCGAGCTTACATTATCCAGCGGTGAGGTCTGGTTCTATAGTAGAAGTCGTGGCGAATTGTGGAATAAGGGGGCTACCTCTGGTAATCGTCTCGTTGTTCGTGGGGTGTGGCTCGATTGTGATGCCGATACTGTTCTAATAAAAGCGCATCCTCTGGGTCCAGTTTGTCATACTGGAGAAAGAACCTGTTTCTTTAATCGTTTAACCCAAGAAGATATCAGCGAGAAACCTCAACGGTAGACTGCTCTGAAGTTTGTTTATCGCCAGCCAACACCTCTTTCAGCGCAACGACAGCAACCTCAACTTGATCTTCCTCGGGCTCCCTAGTGGTCAGACTCTGTAACCACAGGCCTGGAGTCATTAACGTCCGGATAAGAATATTATCCATATGTCGTGCTCCGAATTGGGTTGCCTCATATCCCAGAGCAGCAATGACAGGAATAAGGAAAATCCGTGACAGCACCATGAGCCATACTGCTTGACGGCCAACGAGGGCGAAAACAACAATAGCTATAATCAGCACAGCAAGAAGAAAAGCGGTACCACAACGAGTATGCGCGGTGCTATAATCTTTAATGGCTCTGGCATGAAGTTCAACCCCGTCCTCATAGGCGTTTACTGTCTTATGCTCGGCACCATGGTAACCAAAGGTACGCTTTATGTCTGGTAGGAGTGATATTAGCTTTAGGTATATAAGGAAGATAAACAGTCGTATTGCACCTTCTACAAGGTGAAAGAGAATTGATGATTCTATATAAGGATCAAGCATTTTTGCTAGGAAAAGGGGTGCTACGAAAAACAGACTGATAGCCAGCGCAAAAGAAAATGCCAAAATTAACCAAGTTGATCTGCCAGATACGTCTTCGCCTTCCTCCTCAAGTGCTATGTTGGCGGAGTAGAATAGGCTATTTATGCCTAGAATGAGTGATTCAATTAAGACAATAATGCCACGCGAGAATGGGATTTGTCTTAAACGACCTGTATAGATTTTGGATCGTGGCTTGCTATTAATAACTATTTCGCCATTCGGGCGGCGGACAGCGGTAGCACTTGTTTTTTTGCCCAGCATCATCACTCCCTCCATAACCGCTTGCCCTCCGTAACGGAATTCTCTTGCCATTTTTACTCCTCAATAAAAAAAGAGCGGACATCTTATCGCCGCTCTCGCTGTTGTTATTGATGCCTCCTTTAGTCCTTCATCTTGTAGCGCTGTTTGAAGCGTTCGACACGCCCGGCGGTATCCACCATGCGGTGTTCTCCGGTAAAAAAAGGATGACACTTGCTACACAGCTCTACTTTTAAGGTTTTTTTTGTAGAACCGACGATGAAGGTATTGCCGCATGAACAACTGACAGTGGCATCATGATAATATTTAGGATGAATCTTGGATTTCATAATTGTTATTCGGCGTAAACGCTTACCTTCCTTTTGTTTTTTGTGGCCGGTTCATATTTGATAATGCCATCGATAAGGGAGAAAATAGTATGGTCTTTACCGACACCGACATTTTTACCCGGATATATACGGGTACCCCTCTGGCGAACTAGAATCGTGCCAGCATTAACTTTTTGACCGGCATACCTCTTTATTCCCAGCATCTTGGGCTTGCTGTCACGTCCCAGTCTGGTAGAGCCGCCACCCTTCTTATGTGCCACTTTCACTTACCTCTTTTTTTCGCTTACGGGTTTTTCTGGGTTTTTCCGCTTTTTCACCTGGTTGGCTTATTGTGTCAATGGTAAGCTTGGTATGTAACTGGCGGTGTCCAGTTTTTTTGCGATAGCGTACCTTTGGTTTATATTTAAAGACGACTATCTTCTTATCTTTAATATCACCCTTGGCGGTAGCGGAAACGATAGCTCCATCTATTGTTGGATTTCCGATGGTCAGTTTTTCACCATTTGCAATCAATAGTACTTTATTAAGCTCTATAGTATCACCCTCGTTTACATCGAGACGCTCAACATCTATCGTCTGACCTGGGGCTACTTTATACTGCTTACCACCGCTTTCAATAATAGCGTAAATATTAGACCTCCATCTGGGAACTATATATTCTATCAGCTACTTTTTTAGTGTGTCAAATTAATATTCTGCCATAGTTCTCCCACCTTCAACTTTAACTCGTCGAGGCTGTAATCATTTTTAATAACTACATCTGCTTGTTTCACTCGCTCATCTTCGTTTAACTGGTAGCGGATGCGAGATATTGCTTCATCACGGGAGAGCCCTGTCTTCTGTAGGCGTTTGATAATACTAGCTTCATTGGCGATGACAACCCAGACGACATCAACCATCGATACCCAGTTGGTTTCAATGAGCAGAGGAGCATCAATTACAACTACAGCTGCTCCCCTCTTTTTATATTGTAATAGCTTTTTCTTTACCAATCGATAGATTAGAGGATGCACTATGCAATTTAGACGGGATAATGCCTTGCCGTCGGCGAAGACTATTTTACCTAACTCCTTGCGGTTTACTGACCCGTCTGTATTGAGGATTTGCTGACCGAAAGAAGCCAAGATTCCTTTTACGGCTTCGCTATCTGTATTCAGAATTTCATGGCCTATTTTATCGGTGTCTATGACTTTAGCACCTAGCTTAGTTAGCAATCTAGCTATAGTGCTTTTACCACTACCGATACCCCCGGTTAGTCCGATAACTTTCATATCACCAAATCCTAACCAGTCTAATCACTAGTAATCGGGTAGTCAAGGTTCCTATTAAATAATAAATGATGTAAACTGGATTGAAGTGTATACAGAGTGGAATTTATGGAAGGCATTTGGATAAGTATAGCCATACTAAGTGCTGCCAGCATAGCCCTGGTGAGTATCTTTGACAGCCACCTCATCTCTAAAAGGATGCCCAGTACCAGATCTTATCTATTGATAGTCAGCCCCATCATTATGGTTTCCGCTATTATTATTGCTTTTCTTTTTCCACTGCCGACTAATGTGAGTTTTTGGCATTTGGTAGTAGCGGTGATTTCTGGATTACTACGAGCTGTATCTGTCATCATACTACTTTATACGCTACGACGGGAAGAGGTGTCGCGGGCGGTACCAGTAGTCAGTATATACCCTGTTTTCGTAGCTATTATGGCAGTACCACTTCTAGGTGAAACGCTGAATTACTTACAAGGATTAGCAATAGCAATTGTCGTTTTCGGTGTGGCTATTATCTCAATAAAGAAACGAACTGGTAACTCAACAAACTGGCTGGGAAAAACCTTCTTTTTACTATTGAGTTCAAGCCTGCTTCTGGCGTCGGCTGATGTAGGTAGTAAATACGCCCTTGAACATTTCTCATTCTGGAATATGTACTGGATAAGTATTTTATGCATAGCTACTATGCTTCTGGTGATATCATTACGTAAGAGCGTAATAAAAGAACTTACTCAGATCGTAAGGCCACGCACTGCCCTTATGTTGGTGGTCGCAAATGAAATGCTGGTTGTTGCCAGTGCCATAATGATGTTTTGGGCAATGGAAAGAGGTCCGGTATCTCTTGTTTCCACTTTAACCAGTACCCGCCCATTGTTTGTGGTCATCTATGTCCTCATTCTGAGTCGTTTCCTACCAAACCTTCTATTTGAAGGTGACTTAGGTAGGGGTGTGATGCTCGTGAGACTTGTTGCCACTGCTATGATAGCTGGCGGCATCGCAATAATTTATCTAGTTTAATAGTTACCTTCAAACTAACCAGCTGTTTTTAAAAAACAAACTTCACAATCCATCAACTCTCGAGAAAGTAAGCAAGCTTTGGTCGTGTCTATAATTAGTGGTTTCCGGGTGATATAATTAGTTAAAGGGTAGAGTTATGCACCGGGCGATGCTCCATGAGAGCCTGCTGCAATCTAGAATACGCTGCAATATCTGCCAGTGGCGCTGCCAGATTGGTAAGGGCAAGGGTGGCGTTTGCAAGATGTACCGCAATATAGAGGGCATCCTGTATAACATGAATTACGCCCAAGTTTCTTCAGTCGCCATTGATCCTATTGAAAAGAAGCCTCTCTTTCATTTCTTTCCAGGTAGTTTGGCTTTTTCTATCGGTGGTTGGGGCTGTAATTTCCACTGTCAGGGTTGCCAGAATTGGCAGATATCATGTGTTGATATTCCGCAGCATGGACGACGGATTGAACCCGAAGAAACTGTAAAGCTGACGAAGGAATACGACTGCCAAGGTATTGCTTGGACATATAATGAACCTACCATGTGGTTTGAATATACACTTGACTCCGCGCGACTGGCAAAAGAAAGCAATCTTTATACCGTCTATGTTACCAATGGCTATATGACGCCGCAGGCATTAGATACCATAGGTCCCTATTTGGATGCTTGGCGAGTGGATGTAAAGGGTTTCAGTGATAACCTTTATCGCAAACTGGCGGGGATAAACCACTGGCGCGGTATCCTTGAAGTTGCTATCAGAGCTAAAAAAAAATGGCAGATGCACATAGAGGTTATTACGAATATCATACCGGGTATGAATGATGACAAAACACAACTTGAAGGTATAGCTGACTGGATTTATGATAAACTGGGAGAGCTCACTCCTTGGCACGTAACCCGCTTCTACCCCCATCATGAAATGGCAGACTCACCACCTACCCCAATATCCACGTTGGAGCGTGCCATTGATATCGGTAGGAATGCCGGACTTAAATTCGTTTATCTGGGTAACGTGCCAGGGCATGGGGGAGAAAATACGACCTGCTATAACTGTGGTAATGTCATCGTTAAGAGGTACGGTTATCACGCAGAGGTAGTAGGTGTAAGAGGTTCTCAATGTAAGTTCTGCCGAGCAGAACTTAATATCAAAAAACTTTAGGGGGTGGTTACTATGATAAGAGAAGCGGTAGTGGCGGGCAGGTTCTATCCAGCTTCACCGATTGAGCTCAGGGAAATGATAGCCAGTATGATTGATCAAATGGCGACAAAAGAAGATGTAATTGGGCTGGTATCGCCTCATGCTGGTTATATCTATTCTGGGCCTGTAACTGGTGCGACGATTTCTCGTGTCAGAATGAGAGATACCTTTATTATTCTAGGTCCAAACCACACGGGAATGGGTAAAGCTTTCAGTATTATGACCCAGGGTTTTTGGCGTACACCACTGGGTGATGTAGAGATAGATTCAGAGTTTGCTGGAAACATTGCAGCATTATCAAGCTATTTGGAAAAAGACAGTGATGCCCACCGCTACGAGCATTCCATAGAGGTTCAACTGCCTTTTCTGCAGTATTTAAAAAAAAATATTAAGTTCGTGCCGATTGTACTAGCCCAGGCTGACGGTACTGTATATAAGGAGATCGGGGAGGCAATAGCTGGAGCTGTAAAGAAAATAAAGAGAGAAGTTATCATTATAGCTTCCAGCGATATGACACACTACGAATCGCAGACTTCAGCAAAGGAGAAGGATAACCGAGCAATAGAAGCTATGCTAGCGCTTAACGAGGATGAATTGATGGAGAAGGTTGAGAGATTAAAAATTTCAATGTGTGGCTATGCCCCCGTGATAAGCCTTATAACAGCCACAAAAGCACTGGGAGCGGACAAAGCCGAACTGGTAAGATACCAGACTAGTGGTGATACCACCGGCGATTATAGTTCCGTTGTCGGTTATGCTGGTTTAATATTTAAAAACTACAAGATGTCACCGATTGCGAAATTAGCAAAGGAGGCGGTGGAGACCTTTGTCAAGGATGGCAATATCATATCACCACCGGCTAAACCTACCACCGAAATGAAAAAGAAAGCCGGGGTTTTTGTATCAATACATAAATTTGGCCAGTTGCGAGGCTGCATTGGTACTTTTGAGCCAGCACAGGAGGATATCGCTCGGGAAATAATAGCCAATGCCATTAGTTCAGCTACACGAGATCCCCGTTTTCCAACGATTACCACCAGTGAATTAGGTGATTTAAGATACAGTGTGGATGTGTTGACAAAACCTGCGCCAGTGAAGGATAAAAATAGACTGAATCCAAAAAAGCACGGTGTGATAGTGGAGGGTAATTTGAGAAGAGGTTTATTACTGCCGGACCTGGAGGGAGTAGACACTGTCGAAAAACAGATTGATATCTGCTGCCAGAAAGCTGGTATAGATCCTGATGAGCCGGTGAATCTGTATTGTTTCTCGGTGAAGAGGTTTAAATAAAATCAGCAAATGAGGTGATTGAGAATGGATATGTTTGAGCATCAGTTTGAAAAGAAAAGATTGAGAGAAGCACCTCTGGCGGCACGAATGAGACCAACCGGCTTTGACGAGTTCGTTGGACAGGAACGCCTTGTGGGTAAACGGCGGGTTTTAAGACGGGCAATTGAATCAGGCAAGCTACCATCAATTGTCCTGTGGGGACCGACAGGCTCCGGTAAAACTACACTCGCATTTATTATCGCTAGTGTTACCGAATCCCATTTTAGCCCGGTCTCTGCTGTTAGTGCTGGTGTTGCTGACTTGAGACGCATAATTGAGCAAACGACAGAGAATCGCAAGATACAACATAAGAGAACCATACTCTTTATAGATGAAATTCACCGCTTCAACAAAGCACAACAGGATGCTATCCTACCCTTTGTTGAAGATGGCACTATAACGCTTATCGGGGCAACGACTGAAAATCCCTCTTTTGAGGTTATTTCGCCACTACTTTCACGTTGTCAGGTTTTCAGATTAAATCCCCTTACTGCAGACGAACTCCGCATAATAATATTCAGAGCGTTGAAGGATGGATTGCGTGGCCTCGGTGCTTTGAAGGTAGAGCTAGCTGATGATGCTATGGAACATATTATTGCAATGTCAAATAATGACGCCAGAGCTGCCCTTAATATACTTGAAATGGCAGCACTAACCACGCCTGAAGGTGACAACGGTAAACGCTGTATTTCGTTGGAAACAATTGAAGAAGCCATTCAACAACGCTCCTTAACCTATGACAAAGGTGGTGAACAGCACTTTGATACAATATCCGCCTTGCATAAATCAATGCGAGGTTCAGATCCAGATGCATCTATCTATTGGTTAGCGCGTATGCTGGAAGCAGGAGAAAATCCCCTATATATCGCCCGCCGTCTAGTGCGTTTTGCGTCTGAGGATGTCGGCATGGCTGATCCTCAGGCACTGGTAGTAGCTATGGCGGCACAGCAGGCAGTTCATTTTATCGGTATACCGGAAGGCAATCTGGCTCTAGCAGAGGCGGCGGTCTATCTTGCAACTGCCCCCAAGAGCAATTCCCTTTATCGAGCTTATTCACAAGTACAGGAAGAATTAAAAAAGGGCTCGGCTGAAGAGGTACCGCTGCACCTGAGGAATCCAGTAACATCTCTGATGAAGAATGTTGGCTATGGCAAAGGTTATAAATATGCCCATGACTACCCTGGTCATTTTGTAAAACAGCAAAATCTCCCCGATTCACTTAAGGATAAACGCTTCTATGCGCCTGGTGATCACGGCTACGAGAGACAAGTTGCCAAACGTCTGAAAAATTGGTGGCACGGAAGAGATTCTTAGATTAGAGAATGAACAGCTGTTTATCCTGTCGGTAGGAGTAACTCTTTTATCTCCTTGACACCCCTTCCTGCCGGTGTTTATACTAGTATTGTATAGTTTTATCGCGGGGTGGAGCAGTGGAAGCTCGTCGGGCTCATAACCCGAAGGTCGTTGGTTCGAATCCAACCCCCGCTACCAATTATTGACGTCATGAGGCGAAAGCCTCTTTTTTATTAGCGGTATGAAAATCATCTGTTACTGTTACAAATACACCGAAGCTGATATCAAAGACGATTTATTGAAAAACAATGGGCGTTCATCTATCCTGGAGCAGATAGTCGAAGAGGCGAGGAACAAGACGTGCCAGTGTGACATCTACCACCCCGAAAAAAGATGATGCCTTGAGGATATCCGCCGTGTAGTGGACAAATATAAAAAGAGTAAAAGGTTTTAATGAAGGTCGTTAATTCGAATCAAACCCCCACTATTAATTATTTGAAAGTGGAACACAGGTGAGAGAACCTGTGTCTTTTATTACTAGAAGCATCCCAGCTGGCATCCGCTAATTTTGAGACCCTGAACGCTTGCTTCATTTGCAATAGTAATTGGTTTTAGCTTAAATTCTTGACCTAGTTCAAATATTTTTGTACATGTAAGCTGATTGCTTTCTGCTAATGTCATAAGCATTGTAACAATTTCACCATCTAGACATTTATTTGCTGGATTATCATAAGTAGTCTTCTCTTTCTTGTAAAAACCAATCTGGCAATCGGTTATCCGGATACCTAATTTATCAGCAATTTCTCCTACGGCAATTTTAGTAACCCTCGCTTCCTTTGCTATATCCCATGCAACGGGACAAGAAATATACCCATCTCCTAATGCAGCCTTAACCATGGATTCTAAATGGGCAAGCTCTTCTTTCGAGAGGTTGTCGGGGTTATTTGGTATTTGGATTCTTGCACTCTTTTTTACTCTACTGGCATCATTAAAATCTCTCATAATAACTCCTACAATTTATATAATAAGATTATATTACATAGCTAATTAAATTGTATTTCATCAAGTGTATATAAGACTTTCTCGCTACAGGAAACAGCCTAGTAGTATTGTTGGTTCGAATCAAACCCACGCTACAAATTATAGAAGTTGAGATCGCAGGTCTAGAGGCCTGTGTTATTTTTTTATCCAATATTTTAGGAAACCAAGATTAGTACTTCTGCCATCCCATACCTTGTATTAAACCCCGTATATAAGACATCTGACCTGCATGCAAGAGACTGTCTTCTAAAACACTTATGATACGTACACCCACAGTCGGTAGCGGTTGAAACCAGGGTTCGTTAAGCTCTTTATCTAAGTCAGATTTAGATAAGGTTGTAAAGTATTTCATTGAGCGCCCCGAAACCGCTTTTTGGTAATCAAGCAAAATTTGTATATCTGGTGATGTAAAATCTTTTAATTGTTCCGTATTATGACCAAATCCGATATCCCCTGGATCAGCTGGCCGGTTAAACCTTGTATACCATTTGTCTTTAATCCATAGTTGTTCCACTCCTATTAAAGAAGAAATTTGGGCATCCTGTTGACGTGTGAGATGCCAGGCAAGCCAACCTATACTATTGCTATCATCCTGAGGTTGCCAGTTGAGGTCATCATGTTTTAATCCTGTCAGAGTATGTTTCATGAATTCGTAAATTCGTGAGTAACCATCCTCGATTAAACCTTGCCACTCCATACGGTACCTTCCTTCGCATAAAAATATCGCTACAAAGAGTAGTGTGAACAGTTAAAATGATTGAACCTTGTGGATTCTTTTTACCATAGAGCTTACTTGAACCTCGGCTGCTAAACTTAATTGGTTAGAATTCAATCCTCGGCACCAAAAGGATTACTTAGGATGATATCCAGAAACATCATTGTTTAAAGATGCCTTCATTAGAGAATTTCTTGTTGCCCCTAAGGAAAACTATTGAGAAACGACCACCTTGTCTAAGCTTAGAAATCGCAATTTCAAAGTCAGATGCATTAGCAATATTCTGCATGTTTAATTCTGTAATAATATCATGAGGTTTCAAGCCTGTTCTTTGAGCGGTTGAATCTGGTTTAACACTACCGATGTATGCACCAAACACGGTACCTATTCCTTGTTGAGTAGTTATTTTACTAGCATCTGTTATAGAAACACCAAAAGAGATCTTTTGCTTTTGGTTGAGGGCTTTTTTCAATTTTACTTGATCGAAGCCAACGATTGTTTGATCATTGATTATGGTAACCGGCACTCCCATTTTACCGGTTCTATTGATAAGTTCTCTTGCTGCGCAAGGATCGGCAGAAACATCACGTTTAGTGTAATCTATTTTTTGTTGCGAAAGGAAATCTTCCACCATATTACAGTAGGGTCATGTGGGGCTTGTGAAAATGGTTACATCCAATTAAGTAACTCCTGCGTTATTTTTTAATAAAAGTATATTATAAAACTTGAACAAAAGATACATCGATAAGTATTTGCCATTATTGGATGAATAAAACCAGAAGTTCTAGGTTTACCGCTAAACCGAGATCACTTTTTCGGATGATACTACAGATTAATACCATATGATCGATGTGATTTAAGTCATATACAATCAGCCATAAACTTAATAAAATAATGTTAAGTTAAAAAAAGAAAGGAGACGTTGTTATGAGCTTAATTATAAGAAGAAATGGTGGAGAGAGAGCTTTGGTACCGTTATTTAGTGCGCCGAGTGTGCTTGAGGAATTTGATGCACTTGCAAGGAAAACTTGGGATTACTGGCCATTTTCAACGATTGAAAATGTAATGCCAACGATTGATGTTTATGAGGAGAAAGGCGAGCTAGTAGTAAAGGCGGAATTACCTGGTATCAGTAAGGAGGACTTGGATGTAACCCTTGAGGGTGATAAGCTAACCATAAAAGCCGAGAAGCAGGAAGAGATAGCTGAGGAAACTACCCTACACAAACGCGAGCGCTATTATGGGCAGTATTTCCGTTCCGTTACACTACCTTATCCGGTTTTGGAAAATGGAATATCGGCTACAATGGAAAATGGTGTTCTTGAATTAAGGTTTACCAAGGCTGAAGAGGCGAGGGCTAAAAAGATCGAAATTAAGGGTCAGTTAACAAAAGGAAAAAAGAGAGCTAAGAAGTAAGGTTGAATAATTGGGAGATTGCCAAAGGCTGGGTTTCGGCCCAGCCTTTTGATTTCCGAATATATATTGATGTCCTGTAACATTCTCACGAGGAATGTAAAATTTGTAGATATGGGGATAGTTTATCCGAGACGAATAATTATCGAAAACGATAAAGCGAAATCACAGAAAAATGTGATTTCTATTACATCCGTAAATGCATATCAATATTATATTACTTTAATATAGTTTATATATATTAACAGGAGTCAGGGTAATGCCTTTATATGAGTATAGTTGTAATAAATGCGATCATATATTTGAAAAATTTAAAGAAACTGGTAGTAGTGCTGCAAGCGTAGTATGTCCAAAGTATGGTGTAAAGAATTCAAAGCGGATTTATTCAATATTCAACAGCTTAAGTCAAAATTACATTCCACGGTTTAGTGGTGGTTGAGGGTTATAAAAATGAGGCAGTTTGCTTCGAATGCTAAGTCTATGAGTGGAAATTACTTCTATGAATGGAGTAGTCTTTATCGACAGGAATATGTGTTGGAATTAATAACGATTACAATATCGAGAAATAAATAGCTAATGAAGTCATACAAGAGGCAATAAGATTCAGTTGAGCACCAGCTTTATCAACGATGTAATGGATAAGTTATTATCCATTGATGATATTAATAATCGGGCTATGTTTGATGGTTATGGAATATTCTACGAAGAGGTTTTGTTTGCTATAATCATGAAGGAGATGCTTTTTTAAAATGAATGAAACAAATCTAACATGTATGAAGAAGCTACGAGCAGAAGATTTCAACATGGTATATCGTACTAGGAAGTATCAGCAAAAATTCTAGGCGACGGGAATCGATTGAGTAAGTGAGCTGAAATATCATTAGATATAGCAGCAAGAAAAGCCATTAAAAACCGATGATAGCAAAACCAAATTACTAGTATATTATTACACATCATTAAAGTGTTATGAGTAAAAATAATCCTAGGCTTTTCCGTGAGGGCAAAACCATTGAGGTAATGATAGCTATTTATTGTCGGAAAAACCATTTTACTGACCCATTATGCCAACAATGTGAAGAACTCCTAAAGTATGCCCACAAAATGCTTGATAGATGTCCTTTTGGTGAGAACAAAACTACCTGTGTAAAATGTCCGATACATTGCTATAAACCCCAGGCAAGACAAAAGATAAGAGAGGTAATGCGTTATTCTGGACCGCGAATGATATATCGCCATCCGTTAATAGCAATACGACATCTTGTAGACGGGTGGAGAACAAAGACAATTAAGAATTAAAGAAAATAGTTATGGAACAGGATAAGGTGCATTATTTCAAAGACCGCTATCAATGGTACCAATGGTTGTTAAAAAACCACAATACCACTCATGAAATATGGTTGCTGCATTACAAGAAGAGTAGCAACAGAGTCGGTATGACGTATGACGAGGCTGTCGAAGAAGCAATTTGCTTTGGGTGGATAGACGGTAAGTTAAAAAGCATCGATAACGAGACGTTTCTTCTTAGATATTCACCGCGAAAGGCTAGGAGCGTTTGGTCGATGTTAAACAAAGAAAGGGCAGAGAAGCTCATAAAAATGGGTAAGATGACAAGTGCCGGACTGTTAAAAATAGAAGAAGCGAAAAGAAATGGATATTGGAACAAGGCCTATACAAATAAAAAGAAGGACAAATTGCCTGATGACCTCAAACAGGCTCTATTAAAGGATTCTAAAACGTGGAGTAATTTTAGTAATTTTGCTAACAGTTATCGCAATACATATATAGGTTGGGTAGAAAGTGCTAAGACGGAGGAGACAAGAAAAAGACGTATTGCTGAAGTCGTAAGGCGTTCTCTGATAAACAAAAAACCTGGAATTGTATAGCCAAAGGAAAAATTGATATTTTTACCATATCTTAGGTATTAGGGCTTTACGCTCTGGTGGGTAATCAGTAAAATTATTTCGATACCACAGGTGATGAGCCCATGCCCTAGGACTAAGATTGGCGAATGTCCAGAATGCAAATGCTAACCCAGGTAGCGACCATGTTGCCACTGCCCAACCACTCCATATCATAATTTCACCGAAATAATTGGGGCATGATATAAAGCGAAAGAGTCCCGAATTTGATATTTTGTAATCGCACGAATCAGATCTACGAAGCTGCCGCAGAGAATTATCCGCCTGACGGTTTATAATAAACCCGACGATAAAAAGGACAAGACCGGTTATAAATCGCGGGTCGGTGAGCCATTCATTTGTATAGCCAGAAGAGAAGGTAAAGATATAACGACCGTTTAAATATCCATTTACCGTATTAAAAAATAAGGCGAAAATAATAATTATTACAGGTATCCGGTTGGCTGAGGTTTGCAATCCGAAGGGATAGATGAAGGACCTATGAATATAATGTAATAGCCAAAGGGTGAGGAACACCAGTATAGTCGGTGTGATTTTATTGTCACCGAAAACAAATAATATAAAGAATACAATAGGAGCTGGGGCTTCCATAACAATCCAGCTTAGTTTGTTATTGATAGCGGGTCCCCAGCCACGGCGTGAATGCCGACCATAAGGAGCGGCAACAAAGAATAGAGTACCGAATACGGCTAATGCCAATACAAACCAACTGATAAGAAGTGTGTTGAAAAAGGTATGTTCACTCATGATTTACCCAATATATTTTATCTTCTATGGCTTTATTATATCCGTTTTGCCCGAACCAG
Organism: Dehalococcoidia bacterium; assembly: GCA_020351185.1. Taxonomy (GTDB): domain Bacteria; phylum Chloroflexota; class Dehalococcoidia; order Dehalococcoidales. The sequence goes on from CP070729.1 coordinate 1,005,361, forward strand.
GAGACGGAATCTCTAATGGACTGTATTGCAGGTCGGGTAGTAAAACCAAGCTGCAGTCGGGCTTTCTCGGAGCTTATTAAAGAATTGCTACGGAGCACATCTATAGAATAGGTAGTAAAACGAGGTTTCCTTCTGGTCAGTCTGTAGTAAATGGGCGAAAAATAAGCTGCAATTCTAGCTAACCATAGAGGTATTTTTATATTAGGTGCCTTCACTCCGCTTATTTTCTGTAAGATTTTCATCAATCGGTAGACGCTAATTTGTTCCCCAGAAAAAATATACCTCTCACCGCTTTGTCCTTTCTCACCAGCAAGGATAATGCCCTTTGCCACATCACGCACATCCACATAATCGTAAGTACCATCTATATAGGCTTTCAAGTTACCATTGATGAAGTCTAAGATGAGCTGACCCATCTCAGATATACGAAAATCATAGGGACCGATAATTCCCGTAGGGTGGACTATCACTGCATCCAACCCTCGCTTCACTCCTTCCAATATCACCATTGTAGCTCGGGCTTTGCTTCTACCGTAATTTTCAGTCACCCTCCTGGGATTACATGAAAGTGATTCATCGAAAATGGTGCCATGCGGCGGCTCTTCAATGGCATGAATAGAGCTTATATAAACGAGTCTCCTAACGCCTACCCGCATGCAAGCTTCTACAACGTTTTGAGTACCAGTTACATTAACCTGCTCTACAAGTTTATCCCTACCTGGTAGAATCGATATGATACCGGCTAGATGGTATACCATTCTGCTACCTTTGAAAGCTTGTATGAGAGTGTTAAGGTTGCGTACATCACCTTCAGCTATTTCTACCTTGAGTCCTTTAAGGGGATTCAAGTCTTCTGTAGGTAGCGTTAACGCCTTAACTTTCAAGCCCCTTTTTAAAAGCTGGCGGACGAGGACATTTCCAATATGACCGGTAGCGCCGGTAACTACAACCATAATTATCCACCAGAGCTGTATTTTATATTATCCGATGTTTTATATAAAAATACTGAGAAATTTAATATCGAGCTTAATAAATTGTCTTTTATTTTAGTAAATATAATATTAAATCTCCAACATTAGTATTAGTATTACCAGTTTTAACTAGTGAATCACCGATCTTGCTAAGTAGTGCGTTACTGTCATATCTTGCGATATAAGCATCAAAATCCGATTTGCTGGTTCTAGCTTTGGTCTGAGAGTTTTTATCAACAATAGCACCTGCGACATCTGGCAAAAAATCCGAACCATCGGTGTTAATACTAGCTACCACCCACTGACCAGGGTATCTATTCATAGCTATTATGGATTCTGCAGCATAGTGCTGGTTGCGACCTCCCATACCGACTGAATTTGGTAATCTTGGAGTCGTTTCACCTCCAAGAATTAAGGCATCATAACCAACGTATTTCTTTTGAAGTACTTCGTTAGCCCGTTCAACAGCAGCATTGGTAGTATCCCCCTGCTGCTCGGCGGTAACTAGAAGCGGAGTGAATCCAATTTCTCGTGCTTTGATTAACATAGCTTCCAGAGCCACCTTGTTATCGCCGATTATATGGTTGTAACAGTTATCTAAATGTTTTGCTGTTTCGGAAACAATCCCATAACAGCCTTTTTCGAGATGAGTAAGGACATTTTTGGGTGTTTTGGATAATAATTCGTATTTCTTCAGCACATTGAGGGCATCCGAGAATGTTGATTTATCAGGATAAGTAGGCCCAGATGCGATGACCGATAGATCATTACCGATAACATCAGATATTATCAATGTAATCACACTCGAGGGAGCAAAATGAGAACCGAGCTGCCCTCCTTTTGTTGAAGAAAGGTGCTTCCTAACGATGTTGACTTCCGCAATACTGGCTCCGGAAGCAAGCATAATTGAGGTTATTTTTTGTTTATCTTTTAGGCTGATTCCAGTAGCAGGATAGGGCATCAATGCCGAACCGCCCCCTGAAATCAAACATATTATTGTATCATCCCTGCCGATAGCGTATTTTTGCTTTAATGCCAGCATTTCTTTCACACCGATGATACCCCTATGGTCAGGAATGGGGTGGCTGGCAGTGATTAACTTTATATTTTTCGTTTCGTAGTCATTACCTTTACAGTTAACAATACCTGCCGTAATATGTGTAGCTGGTATTATATCCTCCAGTTCCTTTGCCATCTTAGCGGAGGCCTTACCACCACCGATGATAAAAATCCTGCCTCTGGCCAAATTATAAGTGGTATGATTTATATTCAATACCCTGCTTGTTATATCATAATGCAGTGCCCTTCTCATAAGGTTCGACGGTAATACATGCTCGATACCGGCTTCAATAATATCAAGGGCATTTTTTCTCAGTTCGGTTGTAGCTAGTTGTATTCTATTTTTTATTATCATAGTAATTAACCAGGGTTATAGTCATTAAACTACCAATTAACCAGATTAGGCTGTTGATAGTATATTCGTTTGATATAATAAAACCAAAAAGGGAGGAATACAATGACGAAAAGAGAAAAAAAAATAGTTGTTGTCTATTCTACTCCTGCCTGTCCCATTTGCAGACGAGCAAAAGCTTATCTTAAAAAGAGGGGTGTCGACTATAAGGATATTGATGTCTCTGCCAGCGAAGAATCCGCACATGAGATGATTCACCGCTCTGGACAGCTGGGGACACCAGTAATCTTCGTTGGTGAGAAAATGATGATTGGTTTTAACCAGAAGAAAATGGAAGAGATGTTAGCAAGGTAGGACCGGTATATTATCAAGACTTCATGAGGAGCTGGTTTTACTGTTAACTAAATGATTAAAGATTATCTGCAATCTTGTACATATTATCATAGGACTTGCCAAAGTTTGGATTCTTGGCCTCAAGTTTTTGCCTGATTATTTTCATGTGGCTAATGAATTGCTGCTTGTCCTTTTGTTTTACAAGCTCAGCCCAATTTTCGCAACTTTGGAGAAAAAGCTTTTGGAAATGTGGTAGGTTTGGGAGATTCATTTGTAAGGAAGCATAGAGTTCGGGGTCCTCTGAAATGACACTTTCCACCAGAGTCAATAATACCTTATAGGTTATACCACCCACGGACTCCATTTCTTTCATTCGCTCAAGGTTTGCCAAACTGTCAGCGGAGGCTATAGCAATGAAATGAGCTAGCCCTAGAATGACAGCCATCAAATCATCGTGCTCTAGCGGAGTCATAAAGCGGACTTTAGCTCCCTTTGTTTCTAGGTATGATTTTATTTTGTTTGCTAGTCCCCTTTCCTGTTCAGTTGTAGGAGTCAGCACGAAATTCTGATTAACAAGGCTTCTAGCACCAGGACCGAATACCGGGTGTGTTCCTAGAATTCGACCTTTTGCTATGTACTTATGCATGGTCTCCACCGGAAGTGTTTTTACCGAAGTAATGTCAATAATGGTTTGCTCAGAGTGGGTATATGGGCTGAGTTTCTTTACAGTCTCTTCGAAATTGTCTACCGGCACGGAGATTAAGATTACATCTGCCTGCCTGGTATCCTCCATACTCGTGGTTATGGAAACATCAAGCTGCTGTTTGATTTTTTCAAGCTTTTGATTGCTTCTACCCACTAGCAATACCTCTTTACCCTCTTGTAAAAAAAAGCGGGTAAACCAATTCCCCATTTTACCCGAACCGCCAATAATAGCCACTCGCATCTCTTTATTCCCTGGCTTTAAATCTAGCTTTTGGATAGGAGCCTAAAACCTTCATAAAAATAACATAGTCTTCAAGTTGAATTAACGTTTCCTTAACTGCTGAATCGAGACGGTGTCCGTCGAAATCTAAATAGAAGTTATAATCCCAAGGTTTTTGCCTGGTTGGCCTTGACTCCAGCTTGGTCATATTTATCTTGTTTATTGCCAATTGTTTGAGGAATTCAAAAAGAGCACCTGGCTTATGCTTTACGGCAAAGACGACTGATGTTTTATCATGACCTGAAGGTGGAGCATCATCTTTAGATAGCACGAAAAAGCGCGTGAAATTGTTGGGATTGTCTTCAATGCCACATGTAATGATATTCATACAGTAGATTTCGGCAGCTCTGGGGCTGGCAATGGCGGCGCCATCAGTGATCTTCTTTTCCTTGATGAATTTGACACTACCAGCCGTATCGTATGTAGGTATTAGTTCACAGTTTAAGTGCTTAATAAAAGCTTGACTCTGTCCTAGTGCCTGAGGGTGGGAGTAAATCCGCTTTATTGAACTTAAAGTAACACCTCGATTGGCTATTAAGCAATGTGACACTGGTAGTTCGATTTCACCACATACCTTAAGGGTGGAATCTAGTAGTAGATCATAGCTCTTACTGATACTACCCTCAATCGAATTTTCTATGGGTATAATTCCAAACTGGGATTCGTCCCGTTCAACAGATTTAAAAACTTTTTCAAAGCTTTCAAAGGGTTTTACTTGAATGCCGGCACCGAAGAAATTAGCAGCTGCCTCTTCGCTATAAGCTCCTATCTCGCCTTGGAAGGCAACAATAGCTCCTTGGATGCTTTTGGAAGTGGTGAATATTTTGCGATAAATACCTTCGATATCCGTTTCATTTATCCCCTTTTTACAGGCAATCTCACGGATATGCTCTAAAATCACGTTTTCCCTCTGCCTATCCTCAATCTGCTGCCCCTGTTTTCTTTTTAGACAGCCAATATGCTCGGCAAGGCTCAGCCTTTCAGCTATAAGCCGTACAATAGCGGTATCAACCTCGTCTATCTTTTTTCTAAGTTCTTCTATTTTCATTTTATTATCCTTGGTATTAACCCAGCTCTTAGAGCAAAGTCGCACAGGGTTATAGCCATTATTGACTCTACAACTATCAACGCCCTTGGGACAATGCAGACATCATGCCTACCTTTTAATTCAATTTTAGCGTTTTTCATTTCGCTTATGTTAACCGTTTGCTGTTTTTTAGCTATGGATGCGGTTGGTTTTATGGCCACTCTTACTATAAGAGGCATCCCGTTACTCATACCACCCAGTACACCGCCGGCATTGTTACTATTGGTCGCCATCTTATCATTCTCAATAGTGAATGGATCGTTAATCTCAGAGCCTTTTTTGCGAGCTGCCTCAAAACCAATACCAAACTCCAATCCTTTTACTGCTGGGATCGCGAACAAGCCTTTGGCAAGTTCTGCATCAAGGGAATCGAAAACTGGCTCACCAATACCGGCAGGTAAACCGATGGCAACAGCCTCTATGATGCCACCTAGACTATCGCCTTGATTGGTGGCTTCCTCGATGGAGGCTATCATCCTATGGGTAGCTTCATCATCGGCACATCCAAGAGGATTATTGATTATCTTATGCCTTATCTCATCAAATTCCATATCCCGGGCAACTATACCACCGATCTCAACAGCATATGCCATAACCTCGATTCTGATAATTTTGAGTAGCTTGCGGGCAATGGCTCCAGCCATAACGAAACTGGCGGTTATTCTACCAGAGAATCTACCACCACCTCGATAATCTCCGAATCCACCATATTTGACATATGATGGATAATCAGCATGTCCTGGCCTTGGTAGAAACCGAGTTCTTGCATAATCAGAAGAATCTATGTCCCTATTCCAAATTACTAAGCAGATCGGTGCCCCAGTAGTATAGCCATTAAAAATGCCGGCAAGGACTTCCGCTTTATCTTCTTCCCTTCTGGAAGTAGAGGCTGGATTACCCCCCGGTTTTCGCTTATTAAGCTCTTTTTGAATATCTTTCGCAGTAATAGCCAACCCCGCTGGGCAGCCGTCAATAATAACACCAATTAGTTTTCCATGACTTTCACCAAAGCTGCTTATACTAAAGAGTTTTCCGAAACTATTCGACATTGAGTTTCACCTTTCCACCCAGCTGTTTGAATGTCTGCCAAAAGTGTGGGTAAGTTTTAGATACACATTCGGCCCCCTCAATAATTGTATTACCAACTGCCGCACCAAGAATGCTAAACGCCATAGCTATCCTGTGATCATTGTAACTGTTAATAACTGCACCAGTTGGATTGCCACCGGTAATTATCAACTTGTCTTTTTCTTCAGCAACGGGTATACCCATCCTAGCTAAACCTTCTTTCAAGGCTAGCACACGGTTTGATTCCTTTAATCTCGCTCGGTTGATACCATAGAAACAGCTTTCACCATTGGCAACCGCTGCTAGCATAGCTAGTGTAGGCAGTAAGTCAATGCAGTCTGTTAAATCGGCTCTTATAGCTTTTAATCCTACTTTTCTGACCTTAACAGAATTTTCATTCACCATAACTTCACCTCCCATTGCCTGCAGTAAGTTTATCACTATCCGGTCACCCTGAAAACTTTGACTATTTAGATTAGTCACTTCTACCTGTCCTGAAAGGGCTCCCACCCCTAATAAATAGGATGCGGATGACCAATCGCTTTCGACGAAATATTCGGTTGGTCTGTAATCCTGTTTCGATATATTAAAAAACATAAAGTCAGAAGGGGCTTCCACGACGATTTCAAACCTTCGCATACATTCTAACGTCATTTTTAGATATGGCCTTGACGTGGGCGGGGTGGTCAATTGGATGGTCATACCCTTATCAGAAAGGGGTGCTACGAGCAGCAAGGCAGAAATAAATTGGGAGCTTATATCACCGGGTAAATTTACAGTACCGCCAAGTAACCGATTGCCGTTGACAATTACAGTTTTGTTTTCGAACTGGTTTTTTACTCCAAGCTGAGATAAGGCATTCAGTAGCGGTTCAATAGGCCTAAGAGCGAGGGAGGATCCTGGAACGAGATGGCATTTGCCTGGAATTACAGATGAAATAGCAATCATAAATCTAAAGGTAGCTGCTGAATCTCGGCAAAAAAGATAATCTCCCGGTTCATGTAGACGACCACCCCGAACAAGCCAGCAGCTTTCTTCTTTAGTAATATCAGTACCTACCTGTTCTAGGACATCAGCTGCAGCTTCGGTATCATCCGAAATTAATGGATTTAAAATACGACTTAATCCGCCAGCCAAAGAGGCACACATGAGACTACGTATGGTATAACTCTTGGAGGATGGGGCAGCTGCAACCCCATTCATTTCAACTTTACTAATTAAAGCTTTCATATTCTTTTAATCTATCGATAATATTATCTACAGTAGCAGCTATATTCAGATACGATGTATCTATTTTAATATCGGCGGCTGAATCATAAAAGGGTTGCCTAAATTCCAGCATTTTTCTGATTGTAAGCGCCCGATTACCCTTTAATAATAGTGGTCTGATTGTGCTGTCTGCATCAACCCTCTGTATTATTACCTCGGGAGTAGCCATAAGATAGATAATCACCGATCTCTTCTTAAGGCGTTCTATATTTATTTTATTCAGTACTATACCACCGCCACAGGCAATGACCTGGTTACTACCCATAGCTACCTTTCGAGTTATTTCAATCTCAAGTTTGCGAAATGCAATCTCACCTTCCTGACGGAATATGTCGGTTATGGACTTCCCTGCCCTAAGTTTAATCATTCCGTCGAGTTCTACAAGCTTTTTACCCAACCTATAAGCTAGGACCTTTGCTACTGCCGTTTTGCCAACTCCCATAAAACCGATAAGAGCTATATTAGTCTTCATGATCCTTTAATAATTTAATCGCTTCCTTTTTCATAACATCCAAGGGGGCTCTAAATCCTGTCCATAGCTCAAAGGCCAGAGCTCCCTGCCAGACTAGCATTTCAATACCGCTTATTGTTTTGGCACCGGCTAACTCAGCATCTGATAGCAGTCTGGTTTTCAATGGGTTATAGACAGCATCAAAAACTACCAGTCCAGGCTTAAGAAGATTTTTTGGCACCAACGACCTGTCTATATTAGGACTCATGCCAACACTGGTTGCATTAACCAATATGTCAGCAGCATCCAGTGCTAGCGACAAGTTATCATCCGTTAATTCCATTGCTCTAGCCTCAGTTTTTGAGAATAGCGAGATTTTATTCGCTAATTCTAATGCCCAGTTTAATTCCAACTTACGGTTGAGTATAACAATTTCAGCCCCTTTCTCAGCCAAAATAAATGAGATTGCCCGCGAAGCGCCACCAGCACCCAGAACAATTGCCTTTTTCCCCTTAGGTTGAATATCTTTTTCCAACAGAGCTTTTAAAAAACCGTCGGCGTCTGTATTGTAGCCTTTGAAACATCCCTCATCATTAACTATGGTATTAACTGCGCCAATTTTCATTGCCAGAGATTCAAGCTCGTCCAACAGTGGAATAACAGCAACTTTATGTGGGATGGTTACATTAAATCCCCTTATGCCCAGCGTCTTCACTCCAGCAATTGCTCCATATAGATTATGCGTTTCCACCTTAAAGGGTAGATAGATATAATCTAGTCCAAGTTTTTTGAAAGATGCATTGTGCATTACCGGTGATACACTGTGTACCACTGGGTCGCCAATTAAACCGCAGATTCTTGTTTTTGCAGATATCATCGGAATACCATCTTGTATAAGCTATGAATTTGGCTTACGGCCATTTGACCTGGTGCTGATTGTTCACCCTTTTTAATAGAGGCATAGGTCATATAGCCACCGACTAACGGACTGAGGATACGGCTAGACATACCTAAAGGGCCCATAGCAAAGGCTATTATATTCTGTTTTGGGAAATCCAAGATGAGCTTTAAAATGGCTAGATTATCCTCTGCGTTCGTAGCATAGGTTATTACTTTGCAGATATCAGCGCCAGATTCCAGTTGTCGCTTTACTATCTTGCTCAGGGCTTTAGAGGGGAGTGTCTCTTTAAAATCATGGAATGATAATAGGCACTTCGCTCGCTTCTTTACAAGCGGTACTATCTTTGATAAGTTTGGTGTTGAAAGCTCTATATCAATTATGCTTGCTCCTAGTTGAATTGCTTTCAGTAACTCCTCTTTTCTTCTGGCTTCGTTCCCTTGCCAGCTACCACCTTCCACCTTGATACGGTTACAGGCTATCCACGGTTTTTCCAGCTGCTGGACTAGATCCTGCCAGCCATCACCGATAATATCTATGCGAACTTCAAAAAAGTCAACCAGTGGTTCAGTGGCTTTTATTACCGTTAAATCGTTATTAATAATAGAAGCACAGATAGCAGGCTTTCTCATTTAACTTCTAAGTACCTCCTCAACAATGGCAAAGTCCACCTCATCTGTAATGAAGACTTCGCCTATTTTTTTTGGCAGGACAAATTTTACTTTACCACCAGAAATTTTTTTATCGTGTTTCATTACGTGTATTATTTTACCCGTATCCAAATGGGACATTTTTGTAGGTAGACCGAGGTATTCTAGTAAGGATTTCAACCTGAATAAGTCGTGGATATCGAATACACCCAGTTTTTCAGCGATTGTAGCAGCTACTATCATGCCTATAGCCACTGCGTGACCGTGTTTAACATCGAAATCGGATGTAGTCTCTATAGCATGACCGATGGTGTGACCATAATTTAAAATGTTTCTCAAGCCAGTATCTAGCTCGTCCTGAATTACAATGTTGGTTTTGATGTTGGCTGTACGGAAGACAATCTCCTTTAGTGTGCCTTCATCCAACGCCTTTATTTTAGTTAGGTTGTTTTCAATGAATACAAAGAACTGATCGTCTTTAATAAAAGCGCTTTTGATAACTTCAGCCATACCATTTGTAAATTCATCAGACGGTAAGGTCCTTAATACTGTTATATCAGAGAGAACCAGCTCTGGTTGATAAAAAACACCGATTTCATTTTTCAGTTTATCGTGGTTTACTGCCACCTTGCCACCGATGCTACTGTCAACTTGTGCCAGTAATGTTGTTGGTATCTGTACCAGTGGAACTCCACGCTTATAAGTAGCTGCAACGAAACCAGCCAGATCGCCGACAACACCACCCCCCAAGGCCAGAATGGGTGTCTTTCGCTCGACATGACAATCACTGAGTTCTGTATAGAGGTGACCGGCAACGTCAAGCGATTTTTCTCCCTCGCCATCAGCGACAATCAGCGTAAATACTTCAAAGCTATTGTTTGATAGCCTCTCCACCAATAAGCTTCCGTATAGAGCTTGAATTTTTGGATTGGTAATAATCACTAGTCTTCCACTGAAACCGTGCTCTTTTAAGTGGTTGCCGGCCTTCTTGAGTAGATCGCTAGCTATCAGGACATCATAGCCCCTTTCACCAAGATTGACTCTGATTTTCTTCATTTTTTATACTTTAACTTTTTTTCGGTGAATTTGCACTGTTTTACTAATTTCCATGCAGGTATCGATAATTTGTTTCAATTCTTGCGGTGTAATCATCTGTTGTGCATCGACTTTAGCTTCAGAAGGATTGTAATGTACCTCTATTGCTAGTCCGCTAGCACCGGCTGCTATTGCAGCGCAGCTCATATCAAAAATCAGATCGCGACGACCAGCAGCATGACTAGGATCAACCAGTATAGGTAGATAACTTTCTTTTTGAATAACTGGCACCGCAGCAAGGTCTAAGGTGTATCTAGTATAACTCTTACCCTTGCCAACAGGTACTATCCCACGCTCACAGAGGATAACGTCTTTGTTACCTTCAGCAACGATATATTCAGAAAAGGAGAGAAACTCTTCAATACCGGCGCCAAAGTGACGCTTAAAAAGTATCGGTTTGCCCTTTTGGGCTACCTTACCGAGCAAATCCTGGTCGTACATATTTCTGGCGCCTATCTGTAGTATATCGACATATTCGGCTATAAGATCAGCCTGCATCTCGCCTCTTACCTCAGTCATGACCGGCATATCGAATCTGCGTCCAGCTTCGCGTAGCCATTCTAAAGCTTCTATGGCTTCATCGTTACCTAGAGAACCTAGTCCCTGAAAAGAGTGAACTGAGCTTCGTGGTTTGAAGATACCACCTCTCAATACATTGCCACCAGCAGCTTTTACTTCTTCAGCAATCCTAAACAATTGCTGTTTACTCTCGACGGCACAAGGGCCGGCGATGAATATAGGCGATTCGCCACCAATTCTGACATCACCTATTTGCACTATGCGGCTTTCATCTCTGCCCTCGAAGAGTTCGCTATACTCACGGCTGATAAGTTTATAGGGAATCTCCACCATTCTGGCTTCTTTGACTCCCGATAGAACGGCTAAGTGAGTAAAAGATATCTTGCTCTCATCGCCTACGAGACCGATGACCGTTCTGAATTCTCCTCTGGAAACATCAGCTTTAAGTCCATGCTTCTCTACCTCTGTTACTACATGTTTTATTTCTTCCTCTGTAGCATCCTTTTTCATTATTATCATTTGCCCCTCCTGAATGTTGTGTCAGATACCCGATTTTTTGGATTTTGTATAAAGAAAAATCCTCCCACCCGGGAGGATTTTTCTTTTTAGGTGTTATTTTACTTTAATTATGCTCCAGAGCCTCCCGGGTGCGACTGACATCGCCAGGAAAATGTAAAACAAGAATATACGTAGCTATAAAACCGGTAAAGCTCAATATTTACTAACATTTTCTTTATTTCGAATCACTCGTCAAGAAGATATCACGTAATTGATGTTTTGTCAAGCAACCATTGAGTATTAATTAGATTTAATTAGCTTTATTTTATTGACATCACCCCTATAAGTATGATAAAGTTTCATCTGATATTTGTTAGTTCACTATAGAGGATTGATTTAACAAATCCAAAAACTGTTTTATCAATTCTTGTGGCTTACAAAGGATGAGCTTAGGCTCATCCTTTGAGTTGTGTGCTAATAAAAGGGGGAAAATTGCCAACTGTAAATCAACTGGTACGCAAGGGGCGCAAGACAGTCAGCCGAAAGGCAAAAACACCAGCATTGCGTTTTAATTATAATGCCCTGAAAAACAAGATGGTTCGTGAAAAAGGTGCGCCGCAGAAGCGTGGAGTCTGCGTACAAGTAAAAACAACAACACCCAAGAAACCAAACTCAGCTCTGCGAAAGATCGCCCGAGTGCGATTGAGCAATGGCATGGAGGTAACAGCCTATATCCCAGGAGAAGGACATGAACTACAAGAGCATTCGGTAGTACTTATACGTGGAGGGCGGGTACCGGATCTACCCGGTGTCCGCTATCATATTATTAGAGGAGCACTGGATTCAAGTGGTGTAACAAACCGAAAACAAGGGCGAAGTAAGTATGGCAGTAAACGGATAAAACCTACCGGTGAAACTGAGTAGGTATTGGAGGAGGGATGCCAAGGCGAGCTACGGCAAAAAAAAGAAATATACCACCCGATGCGATTCATGGCAGCGTAACTGTAGCCATGATTGTCAACAAAGTGATGTTGAATGGTAAGAAAACAACTGCTGAGAGAATTGTTTATCGTGCATTGGATATCATCGAAGACAGAGAAAAGAAAAAGCCGGTTAGTATCTTAAAACAGGCAGTGCGTAATGCTACTCCATTACTTGAAGTCAAACCAAGGCGAGTTGGCGGGGCCACCTACCAAGTACCTGTTGAGGTAAGAGCTGGTCGTGATACAGCTCTGGCTATCAGATGGATACTCAAAGCTGCTAGAGCTAGAACGGGTAAATCAATGTCGGAGAAATTAGCGGCTGAGCTCTTGGATGCATCAAATGGGCAGGGAGCAGCCGTTAAAAAACGTGAAGATACTCATAAAATGGCCGAAGCTAATAGAGCTTTCGCCCATTATAGATGGTAAGGGGTTTCCAATTATCAATATAAAGGCAATAGAAAAAAGGTCGGGGACTAAAATGCCTAGAAGTTATCCTCTGGACCATATACGCAATATAGGGATTATTGCTCATATAGATGCCGGTAAGACAACTGTTACCGAGCGAGTGCTATATTACACCGGCAAGACGTATAAAATAGGCGAAGTTCATGACGGTACTACTGTAATGGACTGGATGGAGCAAGAAAGGCAGCGCGGCATTACTATCACTGCAGCCGCAACCACATGTTATTGGAAGGAGCACCGCGTAAATATTATTGATACTCCTGGGCATGTAGATTTCACAGCCGAGGTTGAACGCAGTTTGCGGGTTCTTGACGGCGGAGTTGTCGTTTTTGATGCCGTAGCAGGTGTTGAAGCTCAATCGGAAACAGTATGGCGCCAAGCCGATAAATACGGGGTTCCACGTATTTGCTTTATTAATAAGATGGATAGGGTAGGCGCTGATCTATTTCGCTGCCTATCAATGATTGAAGAACGGTTACATTCCAGGCCGTTTTTGGTCCAGTTACCGTTGGGTAACGAGGATTCTTTCTATGGGATTATCGATATTTTAGAAAACAAAGCTTGGGCTTTTGATGGGAATATTAACTCAATACCCAAAGAAATAGACATTCCTGAGGCAGAACGAGAGAAGGCTATAAGATTTCGACAGGCTCTTATTGAAAAATTGGCTGAAGAAGATGATCATATAATGTCAGCATATTTAGAGGGCGTTAATATAGACGGCGATGATATAACAACAGCGCTGAGAAAGATAACCCTGGCGAATAAAGGTATACCCGTTCTATGTGGTAGCGCTTTAAGAAACAAGGGCGTAAGACTACTACTTGATGCAGTTGTAGATTATCTTCCGTCACCACTTGATATGCCGCCAGTAATGGCAGTTCGTGTTAAGACGGATGAGAAGGTTACCCGTGCCGCCAGTGATGAAGTTCCCTTTGCGGCACTTGCATTTAAGGTTGTTGCTGACCCGTTTGTCGGACGACTCGTATACCTGAGGGTATACTCCGGAAGAGTTAAAGCTGGAGCGCAAATTTTTAATTCAACAAGAGGTAAAAAAGAGCGTATCGGTCGATTGATGCTAATGCACGCTAACCGTTACGAGGAAGTGAGCGAAGCCGATACCGGTGCCATTGTGGCTGCTATGGGCCTCAAAGAAACCTTTACTGGGGATACCTTAAGTGAGGCTACGCAGCAAGTAGTATTGGAGTCTATTCGTTTCCCAGAACCCGTGTTATCCGTTGCGATCGAGCCGAAGACGAAAACCGATAGGGATAAAATGGGTGACGCTTTACAAAAGTTGGCTGAAGAGGATCCAACGTTTAGAGTTACTTACAATGAAGAAACGGGACAAACAGTAATTTCAGGTATGGGTGAACTTCATGTTGAGGTTATTATCAGCCGACTCCTCGGTGAATATAAGGTATTAGCCAAAGTAGGCAATCCGCGAGTTGCCTACAAGGAAACGATTACATCTTCGGCTAAAGCAGAGGGTAGGTTTATTAGACAGAGTGGTGGGCGTGGACAATATGGTCACGTATGTATTGAGATGGAACCATTGGGGCGTGGAGGAGGTTTTCAGTTTGTTGATAAAACAAAAGGTGGCATACTATCAAAACCATTTATCCAAGCTACTGAAAACGGGATAAAAGAAGCTATGGAAACCGGAGGCTCTGCTGGTTATCAGGTAGTTGATGTCCAAGTTTGCCTCTACGACGGCAGCTACCATGAAGTGGATTCTTCAGAATTGGCTTTCAAAATGGCTGGTTCTTTGGCATTTAAAAAGGGATTTGATAGGGCTCATCCTATTATCCTCGAGCCGATTATGAAGTTAGAAATAATAACACCGGGTCAGTTCTTGGGGGATGTGGTTGGCGATGTAAGTTCAAGGAGGGGCCATATCGATTTAATAGAAACACGCGGTGAAACCTCCACTATCCGCTGCAAGATACCCCTAGCAGAGACATTTGGTTACACAACCATACTGAGGTCACTAACGCAAGGGAGAGCCACACATTCTATGGAGTTCTACCAATATAGGGAATTACCTATGGAACTTGCTAAAGACTTCAGAGATAAGGCTATCGGTAGAAAATAAATAAAGGACAATAGATGGCGAAGCAGAAAATACGTATAAAATTGAAGGGATTTGACCACAAGATATTAGATCAGGCAGCCCAACAGATAGTAGAAGCACTCGAAAGAACCGGTGCAGTTGTTACGGGTCCGGTACCACTGCCGACACATATTAGAAAACTAGGCGTTATCCGCTCGCCCTTTATTGATAAGGATTCACAGGAGCAATTTGAAATCAGAACATATAAACGACTTATTGATATAGTTGAAACAACCTCAAAGACGATAGACGCTTTGACAAACCTGAATCTACCGTCCGGGGTTGGAATAGATATTAAGTCATAATCAATTGTGGTATTAAAAAATGATAAACGGGATTTTAGGGCAAAAACTCGGCATGACCCAAATTTTTAGGGAAAACGGTAGAGCGGAGGCGGTAACTGCTATCGTCGCCGGACCATGTGCTGTCATACAAATTAAAAAAGAGAGCAAAGAGGGCTACAATGCCGTCCAGCTGGGTTTCGTTGAAAACAAGAAAAGAAAACCTGTCCGCCAAGGACAATTTAAAGAAATTGGTAATTATCGCTATCTCAGGGAAATAAGGCTAAATGATACAAAAGGAGTAGAAGTAGGCGATAAAGTAAACGTAAATTTGTTTGATATCGGTGATATGGTGGATATTACCGGCATTTCGAAAGGTAAAGGATTTGCTGGGGTCGTAAAACGCTATAATTTTGCTGGTGGACCTAAAACGCATGGTCAGTCTGATAGGCATCGTGCCGTCGGCTCTATCGGTGCTTCAGCTTCACCTGGACGAGTGCTAAAAGGTACAAAAATGCCTGGACATATGGGTGGTGAACGGGTAACCACTCGTAAGCTTGAAATTGTTCATCTTGATGACGAGAGGAACATAATGCTAGTTAAAGGAGCGATACCTGGGGCTAAGAATGGATTATTGATAATTAAGAAGTCAGGTAAATAAAATGCAAGTTCCAGTTTATAATATTAACGGTGAAAAAGTGAAACAGATAGATATTGACGATAGTGTCTTTGATATTCCATTAAACGAAGCAATTGTCCACCAGGCATTAGTAAGACAGCTAGCAAATGCCCGGCAGGGAACTGCCAGTACAAAGACACGCAGTGAAGTAGCTGGTAGCAAACAGAAGATGTATCGACAGAAACATACCGGGCGTGCTCGCGCAGGGAGTATAAGATCGCCACTACGCCGTGGTGGAGGTGTAACTTTTGGGCCGAAGCCAAGAGACTATAGTCAGTCGATGCCCAGGAAAATGCGACAATTGGCGTTAAAGTGTATGTTATCAACCAAAGTACATAAACAAGAAATGATAGTCCTCGAAGAAATAAAGCTAAATCAGCCAAAAACAAAGGAAATCGAGAAGTTGCTTACTATGCTGGGAATTGATTCAACAGCGATTATAGCCATTGATGAAAAGATAGACAATGTAGTTAAATCAGCTCGTAATATTCCTGGTATTACCACAATTCCAGCTCGACTACTCAATGTTGTTGACATTACTAGCCATAAAAATTTATTGATAACGGAGGATGCGGTAAGGCAAGTTGAAAAAATATGGGGTAGGAAAGTAGCTTAAGCTTATGAATGTCTATGAAGTATTACGGCGTCCACTTATCACCGAGAAGAATTCGCAGCTTCAAATTCTGAATAAATACGTTTTCGAGGTTATGGATGAAGCTAATAAGAATCAAATTAAACAAGCTGTAGAAAAAGTCTTTAAGGTGGATGTGGTTTCCGTTAACATAATTGCAGTACCAGGTAAGCAGCGACGGCTAGGCAGGCATCAGGTATTGACATCGCCCTGGAAAAAAGCGATCGTTACTTTAAAACCGGGTGATAAAATAGAACTATTCGAGGGAGTTTAGTATCTTCTGAAGGGGAGTTATAATAGATAATGGCATTAAAGACGTATCGTCCGACTTCACCCGGCAGACGGGGCATGACCGGCTCTAACTTTGCTGAAATCACTAAAGACAAACCCGAAAAATCTCTACTCACATCTTTAAAGAAGAACGCCGGGCGTAACAATCTAGGAAGAATAAGTGTTAGACACCGAGGTGGTGGCTCAAAACGCCGGCTACGTATTATTGATTTCAAACGTGAAAAATTCGGAATACCTGGTAGGGTAGCAGCAATCGAATATGACCCCAACCGCTCGGCTAATATCGCTCTCATATATTATGTTGACGGTGAAAAGCGTTACATTCTATCACCTCAAGGACTCAATGTTGGGGATATTATTAAATCAGGTGAGAACTCAGAATTAAAGCCGGGTAACGCAATGCCATTAAAGCAAATGCCGGGTGGTACGTTGATCCATAATATTGAAATTGAGCCTGGAAAGGGTGCACAATTGGTACGCAGCGCTGGTGTAGCGGCGCAGCTTATGGCAAAAGAGGGTGAATATACCCTTATCCGTTTACCCTCTAGTGAGATGCGTCGTATTCGCAGTGATTGCATAGCAACAATTGGACAAGTAGGTAATGTTGAACACCAGAATATAAAGATGGGTAAGGCTGGTAGAGTGCGATGGCTCGGTCGTCGGCCACAGGTAAGAGGTTCAGCAATGAATCCCAATGATCATCCCCATGGAGGTGGTGAAGGTAGGTCGCCAGTTGGCATGCCAGGCCCCAAGACGCCTTGGGGTAAACCGGCAATGGGTTATAAAACAAGAAAGCCGAAGGCTTCAGATAGGGTTATAGTAAAACGTAGGGGTAAGTAAATAGAATGTCGAGATCAGTTAAAAAAGGACCAGCAGTTGATACAAAACTGCTGGCAAAGGTAGAAAAGGTAAGAGGTACTGGTAAAAAGGTGATTATTAAGACATGGGCACGTTCATGCACGATACTTCCGCAGATGGTGGGACTTAATATCGGAGTACACGACGGGCGTAGGCATGTTCCAATATTCATTACCGAGAATATGGTTGGACACAAACTCGGAGAATTTGCTCCTACTAGGACTTTCAGGGGGCATGTAACGAAAGGAGAAAGGATAGGCCAGCCAAAAAAAGGATAATGGAAAATCCTTTGGTTCTATTATTATTAAAAAAATGGAAGTTAGGGCAATAGCCAAGGACACAGGTATATCTACGCAGAAGATTCGACCACTAGTGGATATGGTGAGGGGTAAAAAAGTTGAAGATGCCCTAAATATGTTGAAATTCACGCCGTCACCATTGGCACGAACAGTTGCCAAGGTGGTGAAATCGGCGGCAGCCAATGCTGAGAATAACTTTCAGATGACACCCGCAGATTTGAAGATCGTTAGTATATATGCTGATGAAGCTAGGAGCTTGAAAAGGTATCGTCCTCGGGCTAGAGGACGGGCTAGCCGTATTACAAAGCGTTCTAGTCATATTACAGTTATTGTTGATGAGCAGGAGGGTTAATGGGGCGCAAAGTTCATCCGATGGGATTCAGAATAGGTATCATAAGAGACTGGCAAGCTAAGTGGTATGCGGATAAACATTACCCTGAGTTTCTCCAGGAAGACGTGAAGATCAGAAAAGCTATTCGCGCGAGGTATGCCGAAGCCGGTATATCTTTAGTCGAAATAGAGCGACAAGCGAATAGAGTGACAATAACCATATATACTTCGCGACCTGGAATCGTCATTGGACGGGGCGGACAACGGGTTGATGAAACTCGCCATTATCTTGAAGAAATTATCGACAAGAGAGTTCAATTAAACATACAAGAGATTCGTCAACCAGAACTTGATGCCTATCTGGTAGCCAGGATGGTCGCTGAGCAAATGGAACGTCGTATTGCATATCGAAGAGCAATGAAACAGGCACTATTCCGTACGATGCAGGCTGGTGCAAAAGGAATGAGAATAATATGCTCGGGTAGACTGGGAGGTGTTGAGATAGCTCGTCGGCAAATGATGCATCAAGGGCGGGTACCGTTACATACGTTAAGAGCTGACATCGATTATGGATTTACGGAAGCCCATACAACACTAGGGCTAATTGGCATAAAAGTCTGGATATACAGAGGTGACATATTACCAGAAGTTGAAGAAATGGTTGAAGAGGTTGTTTTGGAGCCAGTAGCTGAAATAATAGATACAGCAGTTACGGAAGGGAAACCGGAAGAGAAGGCAGAAAAGAGGGTTACCACCAAGAAAAAGGTAACAACAGCTGCTGACAAAAAAGAAGTAGACAAGCCAAAAGAGA
>CP070729.1:1024436-1055654 GCA_020351185.1 Dehalococcoidia bacterium
GTCACATTCAGTAGACTTATCCTTCAGGGTGGATTCTATACAGCGACTGTTGGTGAATTGGTAGACTACTTTGAAGTGGGTAGCTGACCGGAGTGAGGATAGTAATAGTTACCGGGTGGTAACTAAGAAAAACCCATTGGGGGCAGAATTTAGTTTCTACCCCTTTTCTTTTTGGGCATTGACAACACCGGTATTGGGTAATATTTTAGTAAGAGGTCATATGTAATATTAAACGAGGGAGGTAATTATGAAAAAAGCTGGTTCAATAATTTTGTTAATCTGTGGAATAATAGCTTTAACAGGATTTTTCCTACCTTGGATAGGAGATAATATAACAATTATGTCGGGATGGGGGATTCTAAGTGAATATGGCATTAACGGGATTGCCCAATACTTTATTTTTTTCATTGGTAATATGTTGTTATTGGTACTTGCCATACCTACTGTCATAGCCTCCATGGACACTGAAGAGTCACGAAAAACGTTGCTGAGCCTATCCATCTTGGCATCACTCGGAGCTGCAGTGGGTGTTGGTGGAGCAACTTGGCTCCTTTCTGAATTGATTAGTCAAGGTGGTGGTGAAATTTTTCAATATGGTTTCTATATTTCTTTTGCGGCAGTTGTCATAGGATTCATATTTGGCGAGATAGTCGCTTATAAAACAGCAATAGAGGATTAGTCCGTATACAGAGTTCCTACTATCTACGTTATGTTAGACGATTATATTTCCCTAGGTATTGCCAACTACTTATTCAAGGTGTTTTCCCCTATTATCTAACTAATTCATGTTATCATATCTTTAAAAATGAACTTTTTCTAAATTATCGACTATATCTATATAGAGGTTAATCAATTTGGAGCAATGGCAACACGGTGACCTTAGTTCTTTTGAAGAACTCTTTAGGAAGTACGAAAAGCTTGTGTTTAAAAATGCCTTTCTTATTACTGGATCAATGGATAAAGCTGAAGAAGTAGTACAGGATGTGTTTCTATCTATCTGGCGATACCGAGAGACATTCGATTCGAAGAAAGCCAAGTTTGCCACATGGTTACACCATATTACGGTAAATGAATGCCTTAGAAAGAAAAAACAGACTTATGAAACTATATTATTTGATAAACTCGACATTCCAGACAAAGCATGTTTGCAGCCCGAAGAACTCCTGATAACTAAATCTGAATATGAATCTTTGTTAAAAATGTTACGTGAACTAAATAAAAAGCATCGCTTGGTGGTAGTACTAAAATATTTTAACGACTTATCTTATGCTGAGATTGCAGAAGTGCTAAATATACCTTTAGGTACCGTCAAATCACGGTTAAACCATGCCCTTTCATGCATCAAGGAAAGACTGGTGTTAGAAAAAGAAACAAAACCAGAGGTGGAGGAGGAACGTGGACTGTAAAGAAATCACTGAACTGCTGTCTTCTTATATTGATGAAGAGGTATCGCCTGTAGAGAAAAGGCAAATAGAAAAACATCTAGCAGATTGTCCGCTCTGCCGCGAAGAGCTGGAGGAGTTATCAATTGCAGAAAATAAATTACGAAAGACACTTCATGTTGTAGCTGACCATGCCAGTGATCCAAAAAACACTTGGCTGAAGGTTCGAGAAGCAATTGAGAAAGAGGATTACGACTCAATAAAAGATAAAATGCAGCCTGTTACAACTTCTTGGGTGACCAGACTCAGGAGTGTATTTTCTCTTCAGCCTATATGGAAACGTACAGTTGCTATTACTCTTGTAGTAGCTTTAGTGGTTAGTTTAGTGATAGTAATACCCCCCACGTTGGGTAACGATTTTGAAATTAAGGCAGTTGAGATAGCATTAAATAGCCCTGAAGTAATAAACGCCCTTAGTGTTGATCTGGTAGAGACTACTACGGTAATACAAGCGACGGAAAATATTGCTACTGTCGAGATCGTAGGTACAAGTGGCGATTTCTGGACTGTCATAGTAAATCTAGATTCAGAGACAGTAATGTATATATCAATAGGTTCGCCTCAGTATTATCCACAAGAGGATTTAGAAAAAGTGATTTCGATTCTTCTGGCGAACGATGATATCAAATCCATACTTGATCAAGGAGCAATAATAAAGAGCATAGTTACGTATCACCTAGAAAGGGTTGGAAGTGAATTTACTGAGAAAAAAGTATATGTTACCCTGTCCCTCCAGGGTGATTTATACTTGGCTGACATTGAACTTTTCAGTGAACAACTATTGGATTTCGGTGACTATGCTACGATGAAAGAGAGGGAAATGGAAGCTAGGATTGCTAACTTGGTAGCTAAGCTGTACGAAAAGCTTAAT
The DNA here is from genome assembly GCA_020351185.1 of Dehalococcoidia bacterium. GTDB lineage: Bacteria > Chloroflexota > Dehalococcoidia > Dehalococcoidales. The sequence continues at coordinate 1,026,750 of CP070729.1, forward strand.
GACCCTGATCTTTCTGATGAGTATCGCGCAGATATAATCGGACTTCTGAGAACTTTTGGAGAGGCACCCACTGTAGCCAAAACATGGTCACCCGATGGCTTCGGGATTATATATACAAGAGAGCTCCCAAGCTCAGAGCTTAAAGAGTTAATAAACGCAGATTTTCCTTCTGATCACGAAATCTATCGCTATTTTGCGATTTATGGTATGAATGCCGATGGCGCCAATCAGGTCAACATAACTACTGATTTTGGTAATTTTTATTATGAATATGTTTGTTCACCCGATGGTTCCCGGATTGCATATGTGACCTGGAGCGCTGGTGATAGAGAGATTTATGTAATGAATGCCGATGGCTCCAATCAAACACGACTCACCTATAATACCGGTAATGATAATTATCCTGCCTGGTCGCCTAATGGTTCCCAAATTGCATTTCGCTCTAACAGAGATGGTGATGGCGAGATCTATGTAATGAATGCCGATGGCTCCAACGTAACTCGTCTTACTTATACCCCGGGTATCAACTCAAGACCCGCCTGGTCACCTGATGGATCCAAGATATTATTCTATTCAGATAGGGACGGAAATCATGAGATCTATGTTATGAATGCTGATGGCACAAATCAGATACGCCTTACTAACAGTCCTGGTTCTGACCGCCGACATTCCTGGTCGCCGGACGGCTCCCATATCCTATTTTGGTCTAATAGGGATGGTAAGAGCGAGATTTACGTTATGAATGCTGATGGATCCAACCAAACACGTCTTACCAATAATCTTTTTAATAATACTAGACCCGTCTGGTCAAATGACGGTTCTCGAATCGCATTTCAGATCTCTCCGGTAGTAGATATTGAAGATGAAGAAGTAGTTTATCATTCAGATATTCATGTAATGAATGCCGATGGCTCCAATCAGATTAACCTAACAAATAATCCTTTCAGTCGTGACTCAAGGCCTATCTGGTCGCCTGATGATTCAATGATCGCCTTTATTTCGAATAGGGACGGTAACAATGAGATCTATGTAATGAACGCCGATGGATCTAACGTGACTCGTCTCACTAACAACTCTATGTCTGACGATTATCCGATGTGGTTACCTTAGAAACGTTACCCTATACATTACGCGTTTTGGCTTTTCTAATTCTCGATACAATAGCTTACTGTGTCATAAAGTTAAGGTTTTTTCAATATTTTACTGTTTAATAACATACCCAACCTGATTATAATAACATGGCAATAACCAGACATAATTGCAACCTTTTGTTTTAATATTTAGTTATATTATTGGAGGGAGATAATTTCAGAAACTGAAAAGGAGCTTGTCGAGAGAGTAAAGAAAGATAAACAGGCTTTTGTGGAACTCTATGACAAGTACTACTCGCAGATCTTTGGCTATGTCCTAAGAAGAACAGCCAATATTGTGATTGCCCAAGATGTTACCTCACAGACATTTATAAAAGCCCTAGATAACCTTGGGCATTTCCAATGGCGAGGTGTACCTTTTTCCTCTTGGCTATTTAAAATAGCTTCTAATGAGATTGCAAATAATTACAATAAGCAAAAAAGAAGACAAAGACTCATAACAAACAGTTATCGTGATATGGCAGGAGCCAATCCATCCCGTGAGACTGAGCTAGCCCAAGCTGAAGAAACACTCATTCAACATGAGGAATTCGTAACTATACATCAGAGTATTGCCAAGCTCCCACTCAAATACCAAGAGGTAATTTCACTTAGATACTTTGAACATAAACAGATAAAGGAAATCGGGGAAACATTGGGTAAAAGTGAGGGTACAGTGAAATCACTACTGCATCGGGCTCTGAAAAAATTGAGAGTTCTTATGGAATAACTTGCAACCTTATCGTAAAGAGACGGGTTATATTAATAGAGACGCATTATGGATAAAAGCGAAAGAGAGTTAATTAATAAACTAGAAAATATTAAAGCACCAGATATCGAATTGGCCAGCCACAGGAATGAGCTAAGGATGGAATTGCTTGAGCGGGCTAAGAGTCAGGTTAAGACTTCCATTAAATCCCGAATTGGCGGTTTGTTTACTACCCAACCTGTATGGAAACCAATTGCTGCTGCTGTTTCAGTACTCGTTCTGGCAATTAGCCTATCATTAATAATACCCCCTCTGCTTAGTGATGATTCAAGAATTAGGGCAGCTGAAATAGCTTTAAACAGCCCTGAGGTTATCGAGGCTTTTAGTGATGATCCAATTGAATCTACCCAGGTGATTGAAGAAACGGAGGATGCTGCTATAGTCGAGATATTAAGCAGTAGAGGTGAAACAGCAACCGTTGTTGTAAGCCTGAACACAGAGGCGGTTATATACGTATCACTTGGCCCACTCCAATACCCAGTTGAGGATTTGGGGAAAGCAATTTCAATTCTCGTGTCGGATGATGAAATTAAATCTATCTTCGACCAGGGAGGTAAAATAAACCGAATATTTAATTATCACTTAGAGCGAACTAATGGCGAATTAACTGAGATAAAGGTGTACGTTACTCTCTCCGTTATTGTTAGGTTATATGTTGCTGATATCGAACTCATCAGTGGTCGGGTATTGGATTTTGGGGATTGGGATACGATGGAATATAAGGTGAAAGAAGTAAAGGTAATCGAATTATGGGGAAAATACAAGGATTCTCACACAGGGGGGGCTAGTGCTATTAAATCTCTTGTAGATATGGGACAAGTGACATTAGACGTGATGTATCAAAAGCTCAACCATTCTGACCTCTCCGAAGAAGAGCACTATGAGATCATTGGACTCCTTAGAATTATGGGCGAGGATCCAGTAGTTCCACCGGATCTATGGTCACCATGGACTCCCGAAGAATTGGGAATCATATTTGTTAGGTCGTTTAAAAGTGGACAAGACGAGATTTATGGCATGAATATTGATGGCTCTGGCCAAACTAACTTGAGCTTCAACCTAGCCGACGACCGAGGTCCTGTCTTATCGCCCGATGGTTCGCAAATCGCATTTTACTCCAATAGGGACGGTGACAGGGCTAGTGACAATGAAATATACGTAATGAATACTGATGGCACAAATCAAAACCGTCTCACTAATAATCCCGGCAATGATTATAAACCCGTCTGGTCACCTGATGGATCCCAGATTTTATTTCAATCAACAAGAGGAGATGATGTTATAGAGATTTACGTAATGAATGCCGATGGTTCTAACGTAACCCGTCTCACCAATAACCTTGGTTCCGAATATTATCCTACATGGTCACCTGATGGATCCCAGATTTTATTTTACTACCGAACTGGCTATGCCTCTGCTGACTATAACTGGGATATTTATGTAATGAATGCAGATGGTTCCAACCTAACCAATCTCACCGATAATCCTGCAGGTAATTATAAACCCGTCTGGTCACCTGATGGATCCCAGATTTTATTCTATTCAAACAGGGACGGTAACGAAGAGATCTATGTAATGAACGCCGATGGATCTAACCAAACCCGACTTACCAATAATCCATCTTACGATCACAAAAACCCGATCTGGTCGAATGACGGTTCCCGGATTGCGTTTGAAGTCACTTGGGGAGAATTCCCTACTGATCAAGACAACAGGGAAATATATGTAATGAATGCTGATGGATCCAACCAGATCCGTCTTACCGATAACTCTGCATTTGATGGTTATCTCGCATGGTCACCGGATGATTCAATGATCGCTTTTGCATCTGAAAGGGATGGAAGCGACAACCTCACCTACAAAGGTGATGCCAAAGAGATTTACGTAATGAATGCCGATGGCACAAACCAAATTGGACTCACCGACAATTCTACATATGACAATCATCCGGTGTGGTTGCATTAGGAAAATTTATAAGGTATCTAGCGGCCACTTTCTTTCTCAATTTTCTAATATTTATTGTAAAACCCGTTCGGTTTTAGTATCCTCAAGCATTATAGTAAGTAGAGGGGAAAGGACAACTGGCTATTGGATGAAGTACAGGTCGTATCCCTAGTTCGCAATGGAAACACGGAAGCCTTTGCTGATATTGTGGATCAATACCAGTTTCCTATCAGCCGTTACATCAAACGCTTAACGGGAGATGATGAGGTGACAAAAGATCTGGCGCAGGATACATTCCTCAACGCATATGAAGGTATCTTGAAAACAGATTCCGAACTGTCACTTAAAGCTTGGTTGTACCGTATAGCTACCAACAATGTGCTGCAATACAAACGACGTAAAAGGCTTATTTCCTTTATTCCCTTCGTGGAATATAAAAAGCAAGACAACCTTTCAGTTGACACTAAGGATCTTGATAATAGAATGCAAATAGAAGAAGTATTTCTTAAGGTCCCTGATAGTCAAAGGGTATGCTTAGCCCTTCACTATATCGAAGGTTTTCATTACAGGGAAATTGCTAATATCCTTGGTATTAGTGAAGATGCGGTACGTATGCGAGTAGTGAGAGGAAGTAAAGAATTCCAGAGGTTATACAAGCAAGGGGGAGGATAGTCAAAATGAAGTGTTCAGATTTAGAAGAAATGCTACTAGCATATGTCAACAAAGAACTGTCGCGGACTAAATTGGAATTTGTTGAGAAACATTTATCCAGCTGTGCTGATTGTCAAACCACATTGAGAGAGCTGGAAGAAGTGCGGCAGCGGTTGGGTTCGCTAAAGTCGATGCAGCCCATACCGAATCTAAATGAAACTATTATGTCAACCATCAGAAAGACTAAACCCGCCCAGCCAAAAACAACTAAAAAGACAGTTTTAAGCGGATATATCTCAAGAAACCTGAACTGGAAATCTGGGCTTGTCAGTGTAGTTGTGCTCATTCTTATCATCAGTTTAACGATTTTTTTACCAAGCTTATTGGGAAAAGAAAATAAAGCCTCGGCAGCGGAAATAGCATTAAATAGTCCTGAGGTGATAAACATCCTAGGTAATGACCCTATAGAATCTACCCAGATTATTGAAGAAGCGGATGGAACTGCGATAGTTGAGATTTTAAGTAGTGGCGGCTATGCGACTACCGTTATAGTAAATTTAAATACACAGATGGTGATATATATGTCGGTTGGTTCACTACCGTATCCAGTTGAGGATTTAGGAAAAGTGATTTGGATTCTCGTATCGGATAATGAAATTAAAACCATCCTCGACCGTGGAGCAACAATAAACAGAATAGTAAATTATCATACAGAACATGTTACCAATGAAATCACTGAGAAAAGAGTATATGCCTCTATCTCCCTACCAGGCGAACTATATATTGCCGATATTGACTTTATCAGCGGTCAGATAGTGGATTTTGGAGACTTTAATTCTATGCGATATAAGCAGATAGAAATAAGAGTTTTCGATCTATACTTGAAGCTTGAAGACCCAAATATTTCCTGGGAAGGTTTTGTATCTACGTTTAAAACTCTTATGGATTTAGGCGAGAAACCAGTTAGTATTATTCCTGACCTATATGACAGACTTGAAGATCTTCAGGTTGCTCAAAACACATATACGCAGATACTTGAGATGCTTCGAACTTTAGGTGAGGAACCTATTATCATTATTCCTGACCTATATGCCAAACTCTATGATCCAAATATTCCCGAAGAAACATATATGCAAATAATTGGAATTCTTAACTCTTTAAGTGAGGATCCGGTTATTGTCAAAGACCCATGGTCACCTGAGGGCTTGGGGATTATATTTATTAGGGATTTCGGTGGCTTAGGAAGTGAGATTTACGGCATGAATGCCGATGGCTCTGGCCAAACCAACCTCACCAATAACATTGCTAACGACCGAAATCCTGTCATTTCGCCTGATGGCTCGCAGATCGCATTTTACTCCGATAGGGATGGTAATAATGAAATATACGTGATGAATGCCGATGGCACAAACCAGACTCGCCTCACCAATAATCCAGAAAGTGACACAAGCCCTACCTGGTCGCCTGATGGATCCCAGATTCTATTTAGCTCTGAAAGAGATGATAACTCTAATAGTTACCCTTATAACGATGAGATTTATATCATGAATGCCGACGGATCCAACCAGACTCGCCTGACCAATAATCCTGATAGTGAGAGAGTGCTTTCTTGGGCTTGGTCACCGGATGGATCTAAGATTTTATTTTACTCATTTACTGATAGCGACTACGAGATTTATGTAATGAATCCAGATGGCACAGATCCAATCCGCCTCACTAATAACATTGCCAGCGACTACAGGCCTACCTGGTCACCGGATGGATCCAGGATAGCGTTTTACACTGCAAGGGACGGCAACAGTGAGATTTATGTAATGGTTGCAGATGGTTCAATCCAAACCCGCCTAACCAATAGTTCTAACTGCAGTAGTAGATTCCCGGTCTGGTCAAATGACGGATCCAAGATCGCGTATACAGTCTATTGTTCTACTGGTAACTGGGAAGTACATGTAATGAATGCAGACGGTTCCAATCAGATACGTCTTACCAGTGATTCTAATGTTGATACCAATCTCTCTTGGTCGCCAGATGATTCCATGATCGCGTTTGCTTCTGACAGGGATAGTGACCGTCATAGTCTTGAGATTTATGTGATGAATCCAGATGGTACAGATCCAATCCGCCTCACTGATAATACTGTAAGGGATTATAATCCGATATGGCTACCTAGCCTACCGACACCACCCATAACAACCACGACACCACCGGTGACTACTGATGTTCCCCAAGAGGTGATCAACTTCCTTGACGCTAATCTTGAAGCTGTCATTCGCCAGGCTATCAATAAACCAATAACGGAGAGTCCAATTTACCAGTCTGACCTTGAATTCCTAACCACTTTAATGGCTCCGGAGAGAGGTATAACAGACCTCACAGGTTTGGGGTATTGTGTAAAGCTAGAGGAGCTTTATCTTTGGGGTAACAATATCAGTGATATCTCAGCTCTAACTAATCTTACAGAACTAAGATATCTTTATCTCAATGATAACAATATCAGCGATGTATCAGCTCTAAATAAGCTAGCTAAACTAGAGGTTCTTAGCATCAGGCATAATAATATCATCGATATATCAGCTTTAGCCGATCTAGCAGAACTGACTCAACTGAACCTCGAGGATAACAATATTAATGACATCTCAGCCTTAGCCGGACTAAAGAAACTGAGGTACCTTTATCTTAATGATAACAATATCACTAATTTATCAGCTTTAGCCGGTTCGACTAACATGGAATATCTTGATGTGAATAGCAACAATGTCAGTGATATCTCAAATTTAGCTGGTCTTACAGAAATGAGATACCTCTATCTTTGGAGCAACAATATCAGCGATATTTCAGCCTTAACAGGCCTTAAAAAGTTAAGTCACCTTAATCTTGGGCATAACAACATCAGCGATATCTCGTTTATAACCAATCTTACTAATCTGACTCAACTGAATCTTGAGCACAACAACGTCAGGGATATATCAGCCTTAACTGATCTTACCAAACTGTATTACCTGAATCTTGAACGTACCAGTATCAGCAATATCTCAGCCTTAGCTGGTCATACAGAATTATTGTACCTTCACCTCAGTAGTAACAATATCGGCGATTTCTCAGTCTTAACTGATTTTTCCGACCTACGGCGGCTTTTTCTTGCCGATTGCAACATCAGCGATATCCCAACTCTAGCTGATGGTCCTGATCGTGCCTCTATATCATATCTTAACCTTGAAAAAAACAATATAAGCGACTTGTCAGCTTTGGTTAATTCTCGTAACTTACAGCACTTATATCTCGCGGATAACAAGATAAGCAACTTGGCACCTTTGGCCTACCTTTACAAACTGACAGATCTTTATCTTAACGACAATAATATCAGTAATATCTCAACTTTAACGAATATTGCCCATCTGTATTTCGTTAATTTGGAGGACAATAGTATAAGCGACCTTACTCCGTTGGTGGAGAATGATGGTTTGGGCGAAGGTCATGAGGTATGGTTGGAAAACAATAATTTGGATTTGACCGAAGGTTCAGATGATATACAGAATATAAAAATATTACAGGATAGGGGAGTATTAGTACACTATTAACACAATAGGGCAAGGTTTAGGTTCTTCCCTTAATGTTATTGCCATTGACAGCTATATTATCGAGGATTAGACTAACTCGAAGGTGAAACAAATGGATAGATACCTTTCATTTTCACTGGTATTAATATTTGTCCTAATTTCGATAATTACTGGCTGCACTGGCAGTATTACTGTAACTCAAACAGTAACCCAGACAAGAATTAATACAATTACAACTCCTTGGATTCAAACAACAACTGATACAGTTACAGTAACACAAACCCAAACTCAAACAACAACATCTGTTCTAAATTTGACCGAGATAGTAACGGTAACTAAGAATCCGCCAGTAACCTTTTCAGGTAGTGGTATTATGACAACAACCCCTTTTGTCGTAAACTCATCCCCATGGATACTTCAATACAGCACAGAGAGTACGGGCTTTCTTACCATTGCATTACAACCTTACTACGACCTTTTGATAGTAAACAATGAAAAAGTTGTAGAAGGGGAGGTATACCAAAAAGTTATAGAAGGGTATACGGGTTTTCCGATAAGCTTTGGAATTACATCTTATTATGTTGGTGACTGGACAATTTCAGTCATAGAGACAACTGACTAATCGAGAAAGATGAAAAAGAGACTACTTTTTATTAGCATGCTAATTCTAAGCATTTTTGCATTCTGGGCTGGTGCAGCTGTTGCCTGTAATCCACCAGAGCCAGCTATCGTTTTAGATTCTCAAGTCATATCCTTTGAGTTGAGATTAGGAGAGAAGAGTGTTTCACACATAGAGCTTATGAGTGGTTGCAGGTTGGAATTAACTGTAGTATGCCTAGGTGATAGCATAATTGACCTAAATGTTATTAACCTAAGCGGTCAAGTTGAGATACTTGCTACTGGAGTTTAAACTGAGAAGTTTATCATTAAGGTAGAGGAAAGCGGAAAACATTTAATAACCCTTGAGAACAATACCGGACAAGCATTGGTTGCAAGAAAGGGTGCCCTCTTTTTGAAATACCTAGCTAAGTGACGTAAATATAGGATTAGGGCTCTAGTCTTTTCAATTATAGAATAGCCACTCATCCTACGTCGCCAAAGAGAAACTAGAACTGGATAGTATTATCATTAAACTAATCTCGAACTTGAAAACCATAAACTCATAGTTGTTGCTTTAAATCCCCGCTTAACTATAATAAAGCCTATGCCCTTTAGCAAAAGATAAATTAATAACACCCCATTGCATACTCGGTATTTCAAATCAATAATTCCACTAATATTTCTGCCTACTCTAAAATCCAGTGCTATACTTATTTTTGAAACTTTTTAGCATAATCCCGTTTATATATAGACATTATGGAATTAGAACAAGAAAAAGCACTTATCGAAAAATCTAAAAAAGACTTGCAAGCCTTTGGCCTGCTCTACGATGAGTATTATGACAAGATTTACTACTATTCCTTACTCAGGACAGCACGTATTGACGTATCTCAAGATGTAACTTCAGAAGTTTTTTTAAAAGCCCTCAAGAATATAAAACGGTTTAAATGGCGCGGTATACCCTTTTACCATTGGCTTCTGCGTATCGCAAATCATGAAATAGCTAATCATTATAGGGAAAATGGTCAAGGTATCATGATTCTAGAAAAAGTATCTCAAAATATTAAACTACAACACAAACCACCCGAATCTGAACTAGAGAATGCAGAAGCAGAGGTACGGAAATGCGAAGCGTTTCTTGACATCCATAAGAAACTACCAATGTTGCCCATTAAGTACCAAGAAGTGATTGTGTTAAGGTTTTTTAAGAACAAGAAGTTAAATGAAATCAAGGAAATCCTGGGTAAAAATGAAGGCACAGTGAAAACACTGCTGTATAGAGGTTTAGCCAAGTTAAAAACATTAATGGAACAGGATACTCCTTAAATGAAGAATTTTTCTTAGGGGGAACGAGAATGGATGAACAAAATGAGAAAGAGGGTACATATCTTAATGGTGTGGAATTACCAGTTAATACAATATCACCTACCCACAAACGTGAATTAAAGAAAGCCTTATTTGAGTATAGAAAGACCAATAAAGCAACAATATTCGATGAAGTTTTATCTAGTTTTCAGGGAGTTATTACTACCTTCAGCCATATACTTACATCAAGACAACCGGTCTGGCGAACGTCTTTGGTTATATTGGTTTTGGTGTTAGTAGTAAGCTTATCCATCATAGTACCGCCACTTATCGGACAAGACAAAGAGGTAATAGCTACTGACGAAATTACTCAAATACTAAGATCGGACAATCAGACTAGAGCATTACTGGATCAAGGTGCGATCTGGAATTTAATGGAAAAAGACTCTAAACAAAGATTTGAGCGATCTTTAGATTACCACATAAATAAGCTTGAAGAAGAAGGCTTTACAATTATCGGCCAAGAAATAATTTTAACAATAATGGCAAGTAGAATGCTTGTCGAATTGGTATTAGCGAACGAATATTACTATGCTGATGTTGATATCAAGAATGGCGAGGTATTAGCGATTGGGCAAAAGGGAGATCCAGACCTCCGAGCGATTGATCCCCGCTTAGATATTGATTATGAAGGAATTTTTTACCTTGAAAGAGGGGGAGAGTTCCCTTTTGGTGGTAGTATGATTGTTACTCGTGGCTTTGAGGGTATTGAGTCCTATATAGATCCCTTTTATGCTGATACACTTTTCTATTATCCCAGCTTCGATATACCAGATTTAACTACACCGCCAATACTAGAGTAGTTTAGGTGGTAACAAGCGATTATTGGATTGTAAGTTTAATATTAATAAACAAATAGTAGGTTAGGGTTTAGATTCTGCCTCTTCTTTTGGATAATTTTTGCTACTAATTTGCTACTAGACGAAATTACAAGGGATGTTACTAATTGATATTCTAGCCACGAAACTGCATTTTTTAATTAACTATAAATCACTGATTTGAACGTAAAATCACTACCTTGGATTCCAATCTACAGACTGGCAGTCAAAAGGTAGAGAACTCGAACCACCGACTCAACTAAAATTTAATGCTAAAATCAAATAAATGTCTTGGAGAGTGGAAGCACTTATCTTTTTGCTACTAATAATCTTCAATTTAGAATGGGTAGAGTTTAGGCTCTATTCTTGTTTTTTCGCGGTATTGACGATGAAAATATTCTACGTTAAACTTTCTCCGGTCTTATTTGGAGGTGAAAAATGGCAACTACTGAAATAGATGAGAAAATCTACGAAGAAGCCAAAAAAAGAGTTAAAGCAAAGAAAGACTTTTATAGCCATCTCGGAACATGGATATTTGTAAACTTAATATTAATAATTGTATGGTCACTGAGTGGTCAAGGTTACCCTTGGTTCCTTTGGCCTTTATGCATTTGGGGGGCTTTCGTTTTACTTAACTTTATAAATGTTTTCGTTCTGAGTAATAAATCTGATATTGGAGCAATAGAAAAAGAGGCTGAAAAAATAAAGAGAGAGAATTAGAATATCAGCTAACTCAAGCCAAGAGTCATTATTAGTTTCACTACTTGCTCTCGGGTAGTTCGAGCACTATTTCATTCGTTCCTTCTTTGCTGTCTAATTCGGTTGTAACAGCAGTCTCTTTCTCACTTGTATCCTCTTCGACCTTCGCTTTGGCTTTACTTACAACCCTGTCGGCCTCCTCAACCACCTCCAACGCTTTCTTGGTTTTATCTCGAGCTTCACCTATTATCTCGCTTGCTTTCCTCTTAGCCGAGGCAATAATCTCAGCCGCTTCCCATTCCGCTTCCCGTTTTGCCTCAGCGGTGAATTTATGTACTGCATCAGAAGCTTTTTGTCGCCCCTTTTCCATTGCTTCACTGATAATTTGCTCCGCCTGTCTCTTGGCTTCTGAAATAATCTGACCCGGTTTCTCTTCCATTTCCCTTCTAGCCGTTTCCTTGGCAATTTTTAGAATCTTCTCAGCTTCATTTTTTGCTGATGCTACTATTTCAATCGCTTCTTGTTCTGCCGAATTCTTGATTTCATTGACCACTTCAGTTACAAGCCCTACCGCTTCTTTTTTAGCCTGCTCAGCTGCTTCACTGGTGATTTTCAATGCCTGACGTTTTGAGTCAGCTAATATCTTGGTAGCCTCCTCATCGGCTGTTTTTTTGGCATCAGCCAATATTTTTTCTGATGCCCGCTTAGCTTCGATGATAATGCGCTCCTCTTCATGTTTACGTTTCACTTCGGCTATTTTGATAGCCTTTTTTTCCGCTTCTTCAATTATCTGTCTAGCCCTTTCGTTGACTTCAGCCATAATGGCGGCAGATTGCTCATCGGTTCGCCTTTTAGCCTCATCTTTATATACCGTTGCCGCCTGTTCTGCTTTATGTCTTGATTCTTTCTTGCATCTTTGGGCTTCTTTAATTATCTCCATTCTGGCTTCCATAACAATGCGTGACGCACTATCCTTAGCATTGGTTATGATGGAAGCAGATTGCTTTTCGGCTTCACTGATAATACTCCGCCCTTCTTGTTCTATAATATCTGTAATATTCTTTTTATATTCATTCAATACATTCGAGGCGCTTTCTGACACCTGCTTAATTTTTTCAACCATGTTTTCCATTTTACCTGCTCCCTTACTAGCCTACCTGTTTTCCAAATTATTACGGTGCTGTTTACTAGTCTGCTAGCAACAAATACCTATAATATAATTATACCAAAAGGGGGTTATGTTTCTGTCAACACTAAGGCAACTAAAAAATAAAAATATGATGAATTTATTAGAAACCAAGATACTTTTTATAAACTGTCTGCTTCAACCATAGATTAAAACTAGGCTAGTCATTAAAGCTATTTTCAACCTTAACTTGAGGAAGCCCGTTTTGGTCCCAACCACGCTTCATATAGTATAGAGACAGCAACTCTTGAAAATTGTTTTGGTCTATGATCCTGCCAGCATTAGGACCGCTGAGAGGAGGATTCGCCCAGACCTTGTAAGGAATAGAATCATCTTTCCGATTCATACCCAGACGGATATTGATAAGGCGTGTTAAATTAAACACAGAATCCGAGAGATCAAGAAGCTGTTCTAGCAACATCTGATTCCCGGTCACGTATCTATAGAAATTCTCATAATGCTTTTCATTTAAACCGAGTTCAATCCAAGGTAAACGACAGACTCCGAGCATGTCAAAAAGCGGTCGCAGCTTCTGGTGATAAATCACTATTTCAATTTTCTCTTCATCCGACCAGTTCTGACCCTCTTCCATTTCTTTAGCTATCGTCCATGCTCGTGAGTGGTGGGCACCTATATCTGAGGTAGCATAAGCCAGGGCCATAGAGCCACCGGGGCGACTATCGTAAGCAGATTGCTCAAGTCCTTTCACCTGAAGCAGAATCTTGTCCATTTCAGGCCATTTCTTTATAACGTGATGGGCTCCCCCGGCTATAATGTTACCAATACCCTGTCTATAGGCGATTTTTGAAATCAATTCCAGAATGGCATCTTCATTCCCCCAACTTATATCACTACCGTCGAGGTCAGACAGAGATAGTATTCCCTTTTCATACCCCTCTATTACAGCCCCTATAATATTGCCCGTTGAAATAGTATCAATACCAAGTTCATCACATTGGCGATTTGCTGAAAGTATGGCTGCAAAATTATCAATTCCGAGATTGGAGCCTAGCATAGCGCATGTTTCATATTCCGGTCCTTCAACCACTGTTCCCATGTATTTGCCACTTTTTACGAGGCAGATATTACCACAGCACATTGAACATGAGAAACAAGCGCTGTCACCTATTTTGTAATCTGCAAGCATTGCCCCGCCATTAATCTGCTTGTGCCTCGCGAAAATGGTATCCTTAAAGTTATAAGCCGGCAAAATACCTTTTTCATTGGCATACTCGACAACGTTCATTAATCCTTCCTGTTGCCACATCCTAAAGTATTTATGCTCTTTGAGATATTTATAGGCTTTATCAGCCTCCTCCATCAATCCGCTCACATCATGAACCGGGAGGTCCTGGTGCCCTCTTACTACAATTGCCTTAAGTTTCTTGGAGCCCATTATGGCACCGAATCCTGTTCTGCCAGCTTGACGACCCCAATCAGCGTTAACGCAAGCAAATTTCACCATATTCTCGCCAGCTGGACCAATCACCGCGATATGAGCGGAAGTGGTGTCCAGATGCTCTCTTATAATGCCCTCGGTTTCTAGGCAGCTTTTACCTTTAAGTTCAGGCATGGGGATAATCTTTGCCCTGCTATTATCTATGAAAATAACCGATAATTCAGATGCTTTCCCTGCAATGGATAAAATATCAATACCCGTCTGTCGTAATTCAATACCGAAACTGCCACCAACAGAAGAATCGCCATAAAGACCAGTTGCCGGTGATATAGCAACAAATGAACACTTACCCGATGAAGGTAGATAAATTCCCGTCAACGGACCAGGGGCTACAACCATGAGGTTCTCCGGCCCAAGGGGATTTATCTGGAAATCGTGCTTTTTAAGATTATCCCAAACCAGTTTAGCACCGAAGCCACGCCCCCCAATGTATTTTTCGATAAAGCTATCAGGAATATCCCAGCTGTCGGCATTGCCCGTGCCAAGGTCTATATGCAGTCCTTTTTTAAAATATCCACCCTTTATGCTCATAATTCTTCCTTGCCTATTTCGGCATAGTGGATGATCTTCTTTTCTCCTCTCTCATAGAACTCAATTTCCTTCATCTGAGTATAGCTCAAAATATTATTGATACGTTTGGATTCACCTATTGTATCTTCTGGGATGAGCCTTAAAGCTCCCAGAGGGCATTTTTTGACACATTCCGGGTCTCCACTGCACATATCACACTTAATGGGGAGATCACAATCCTCATGCGCATATATTGCACCGAAGGGGCATGCCTCGACGCATTTAAGACAGGAGATGCAATCCTCCTCACTTAAAGATACGATCCCGTTATTCCGCCGGAGAGCGTCAGTAGGACATACCTTGGCACATACAGGCACCTTGCACTGGCAACATACAATTGGCATCCTCATAACAGGGTGCGGATAGGCTAACACAACTCTTATGGCTGCCTTCTTAGGATTATTCAAACCGAAGTGTTTAATGGCACAGGCGACCTCGCATATTCTACAACCTGAACACAGTTCTGGTATGACCGCCAATCTCTCTGGCATCAGACTCACCCTTTTGGAAATTTTATAGGATTATTATATCACAATCGATTATTCAGCCTGACTCTTCAATTATCTCAACCAGTCCGACTCTGATTGTCATTTTTCAAAGGCACACAAAAAACAAAATGAAACCTTCGGATGTGACGTTTCTGAAAAGATCGTACGCTCCCCAATTATTGGGCTATGATTTCAATAAAAGCCGGAGAAATACTCTTTTTCTGTCTATTCTAGAATAACTCCGGTTCCATAGGCCAGTACTTCAGCCGCATTCTGCATTACCATCGATGTGGCAAACCGCATACCAACGATGGCATTGGCTCCTTTGCTTTCTGCATCTTCTATCATCCGCTTTAAAGCTTGTTCCCTAGCTTCAGCCATCATTTTTGTGTATTCACCTATCTCGCCACCCACCATACCCCGCAATCCAGCCATAATATCCCGGCCTAAGTGCCTTGCACGGATTGTGCTACCTTTTACTAAACCCACCGTCTTGGTAATATTCATACCCTCGATATTCGTTGACGTAGTTATAATCATCGATCAACCTCCTTAAAATCCTCTTTATCATCCTTCTTCAGTCTATCTCTGATAGCTACTATTATAAGTAGTAACACACCGACACCTATTACGCCGACTGCTACTCGGATAAGTAACGGAATATCACTGGTGGTAAAAAAACCCTGAAACGCCCAGCCAATTAAAACGAGTAAGCCGATTCCTATTAGGGTGAAGGCTACATTTTGCCACATAAATTACCTCCTCAAAGGATTGAAGATGCATAATCCCTTTAACTGTTTATTTGATTATTTGATTTTATGCTTTACGTTTCCAGAGCACCTTTGTTCCCGCGGCTGTGTCCTCAAGAAACACACCCATTTCTGCCAGTTTCGCCCGTATTTCATCAGCCTTCTGCCATTGCTTGGCTTTACGCATTTTAGAGCGCTCCTCGATGAGCCTATTGACGTTTTCTTTCATATCTGATGATGCTCTGGAGGCGGGCTCAAATGCTTCAAGTTTAAGACCGAAAATATTATTAGACAGCTCAGCAAGGATTGTCTGGGCTTCTGAAAAACCTGTGCCCGAATCAGCAGCCTGATTTATCATTCTAGCTAAATCAAACAAGACACCTAAGGCTTGAGGTGTATTGAAATCATCATCCATCGTCTCAATTAATCGTCTGCGAAATGGCTCAGTATCTAGAGAACCCTTATCACCTTTAGTATAATCTTCTCTTGCAATAACCCTTTGCAGCCGCTCAGCTCCTCCCTCAGCAGCCTCCAACGCCTCTTCAGAATATTTGAGGGGACTGCGGTAATGCGAGCTGAGAACAAAGATTCGAATAGCATCGACACTGTACTTGGTTAAAGCTTCTTTTATGGTTATTAGGTTCCCCAGGGACTTGCTCATTTTTTCCTCGCCTAGCTGAAGCAATCCGTTGTGCAACCAGTATTTAACGAATGGTTTTATTCCAGTAACACTTTCAGACTGAGCTATCTCATTCTCATGGTGAGGGAAAATGAGATCCTGGCCACCTCCATGGATGTCAATGGTATTGCCCAAATATTTTAGCGACATAGCACTGCACTCTATATGCCAGCCTGGTCGACCTTCGCCCCAGGGACTATGCCACGAAGGTTCACCCGGTTTGGATGCTTTCCACAAGGTGAAGTCCATTGGGTGCTCTTTCCCCTGTTCAGTTTCAATACGGACACCGGTCATCATTGATTCAAGATTGCGGTTGGAAAGTTTACCGTAATCAAACACTTCTCTAACTCGGAAATAGACACTGCCAGCGGATTCATAGGCATAATCCTCATCCATCAATCCTTGTATAACCTCAATTATTTTAGGGATTTCATCCGTCGCCCTTGGATAAATATCAGCCGGCCTTATGTTAAGAACTTTCATATCCTCAAAGAAACCAGCTGTGTATTTGTCCGCTAAGTCACGGGTAGAAATACCAAGGCTTTTGGCTCGATTTATTATTTTGTCATCGATATCGGTTACATTCTGCACATATTTAAGATTATATCCACGAAAACTCATATATCGGCGGATGACGTCAAAAATAATATAGCTCATAGCATGCCCTATATGAGCATTATCATATGGGGTAATCCCACAGACATACATGCTTACTTGCTCGCTCTGAGGTATGAATTCCTCCTTTTTGCCGGAAAGACTGTTGTAGACCTTCATGCATTCACCTCTGATATAGAAGCCACTGCCCAGGTGATTATTCCCTCTTCACGACCAGCAAAACCAAGCTGCTCTGAAGTACTGGCTTTTACGCTCACACAGTTGGTGTCTATGCCGACGGTACTACCGAGCTTATTACACATTTTCTCTATATACTCTCCCAGCTTGGGCCGCTCAGCGACGATGGTGGCATCAATGTTAACTATCTGCCAACCCTTTCCTCGCAACATATCCCTTACTTTTTCTAGTAGAATCAAGCTTGATATACCCTGATACTGAGGATCACCAGGGGGGAAGAATTTACCGATATCACCTAGTGCTGCCGCACCGAGCAGAGCATCAATTATGGCATGTGTCAGTACATCAGCATCACTCCAGCCGATAAGCCCTTGTTCGGAAGGTATGTCAACTCCCCCCAGCACCAACCGGTGTCCTATAGCCAATCGATGAACATCATAGCCTATACCAATACGCATTCTACCCATATCCCTTTAATAGAATCTCCACTATCGCCAGGTCGCTGGGATTAGTAACTTTTATATTAGCATAAGAACCCTTATATAGTTTAATCTTATAGCCCAGTCTTTCTACCAAGGCAGCATCATCAGTAGCCAAACCCTTCGCCTTGCTATGTGCTTGAGAAATTATGTCAAAACGAAATACTTGTGGGGTTTGTACTGCCCATAGGCTATTTCTTGGTGGTGTCCCCATGACAAACCCGTCGTCGTCAGCCAACTTTATGGTATCGATCACTGGTACTGCAGCAACGGCAGCTCCACTTTCCTCAGCCGCCTCAAGGCCTTCCTTTATGAGTACTTCGGTTATAATGGGTCGAGCACCATCGTGAATTACTACCCAGTAGCAATCATCCAACAGATTGAGTCCGTTTGCCACAGACTGCTGTCTCTCGTCTCCACCAGGACAGATATCGCTTACCTTTGATAATCTTCCCTCTGTAGGCAGCTCATGCCCCCGTTTTATATTCTCTTTGCCCAAGACGACTATAATCTGATCAATCAGGGTACAGTTTTGAAACGCTTCAATAACCCATAAAAGAAGCGGCTTACCCCCTACCGGAGTGAAAATCTTATCTACCTTACCCATTCGCATTCCCCTCCCAGCAGCGGTGATGATGGCACCTGTTTTCTGATTATTAAACATGTTCCTTCTTTCCCACTAATCCTAACTTTATAGCCTCCTTCAATGTGGAGGCAGGAACAAGTCTAAGCTCCTTTGGGATATGGCTAGCTCTAGTACTAAAAGCTGGTACCAGACAACGAGTGAATCCTTGTCTAGCAGCTTCTCCCAGTCTTCTTTCTAACTGCGGAACAGTCCTCAACTCACCGCTTAAACCTATTTCAGCCACCGCTAAAAGCTCTGGATTAACCTCCTTGTCACTGTAGCTAGAAGCTATAGCCAGCGCGATAGCCAAGTCAGCCGCTGGTTCGGAGATTCTCATACCACCAGTAGCGTTGACGATGATATCTTGACTAGCAAGCTTAAGCCCAACTCTGCGACAAAGTACAGCTATTACCATAAGCAGCCGGCCGAAGTCAACACCGTTGGCGGTACGACGGGGTAGACCAAAGCTAGTAGCATTCGTCAAAGCTTGAACCTCTACAAGCAGTGGTCGGCTGCCCTCTAGCGTCGGTACCACCACCGAGCCGACAGCCATATCCGAACGCTGAGATATAAATACTCGAGAGGGATTTTCAATTTCAACCAATCCCTGTGTTTTCATTTCAAAGATGCCAACCTCATTTGTCGAACCAAAGCGATTTTTAACCGAACGTAAAAGCCGATATGGACTGAAAGAATCGCCTTCCAAATAGAGCACGCAATCGACGATATGCTCAAGAATCCTCGGTCCGGCAATAGAACCATCCTTAGTAACATGCCCAGTTATTATAAGGGGAACTTGTCTTTTTTTAGCCCACTGCATTATTCTCATCGTGCATTCCCGCACTTGGGGAATACTACCGGGCATTGTCTCAATTTCGGGAAGATAAACAGCCTGAATGGAATCAACTATCACCAAGCAGGGGTTCAGATCTTCAATATTAGCCAGTATAGCTTCAACGTTTGTTTCGGAAAGAAGATAGATTTGTTTACCCTCTATTTTAAGACGCTGCGCTCGGAGTTTTATCTGCTGCATAGTTTCCTCACCGGATACATAAATAATATTATCTTCATTTTTCGCCAGCATGGCGGAAAGCTGTAATAAAAGGGTTGATTTACCAATACCTGGCTCACCCCCAATAAGAACCAATGAACCAGGTACCAGACCTCCACCCAAAGTACGATTAAATTCGGGTAAAGGTAGTTTAAGACGATCCTGGTTCACACTGGTAACTGCTGACAGTTCCTGTGGCTGGCTGGTCTCAGAGATAGATTGAGTCGTAACAGACATGACCTTTTCAATAAAACTGTTCCACTCCTGACAGTTAGAGCAACGACCTAACCACTTTGGGCTTTCCTTGCCACAATGCTGGCAAACGAATACTATGCGAGATTTATTCATAGGCTATTTTGAACCTTACGATAGGATAAACTTCGGTACATATTATATATCATAAGTCAGCATGATTACATAGAACCGAGTATTATACAAATAAAAACAGAAAGGGGAGCAGATCCTAAACTGTACTGCCTCATATATGAATCATCTTGCTTATATTTTGCTAAATTAGAGAGCTTTTTGGATAATTTGCTAAAATCGTTCTTGTTGCCAAATATACTATTATCATTATAAGGTTATTGTAATACGACATCGTTCTCTTAGTCATGATAATCCTATATCCAAATCTTTCTTTGATTGATGTCCCCACAGAGGGGGCATAGAGCTTAAAACCTCACTCAAATTAGTGAGTTATTTTAGCTATACCTTACCTAAATCTTGTCGATCAATTGGATAATTCTTTATCAATTTTTGCTTTCCACTGGTTAAGTTCAATCCCATTTTGATTTCTAAGGTTTAAAGCATTTTCATGATATTGTATTGCTTTATCCATATACAATAAGTAAACATCATATTTATTGTTGTTCTTGTTCTCTACTGCAACTTTCAAATAATAGTATGAACTTAGAAATAAACTCCCTTCTTCAAGTAAAGATTTTTTTATGGAATACATTTCTTCGGTTGGGCCATACAATAAGTAATAACTTTCTTTATAATATCTCATTAATCTTAATTCACGATCTATTAATGAGTTTAATCCTTCGGGACTATCAAATTGCTCGTTCGATATTATATTTAGTAGATTATCAAAGCCATCTCTAACTTCATCAATATCCAGATCGTCATATAGAGTCAAGGCGGCAGTGATAAAAGCATGTTTTTCCTCGGCTTCATTAATAGTTAAGGCATTATAAATCTCAATGCCTCCGATTACTACAGCTATTACAATCAAGACACCGATCGATGCCTTAATGGTATCTTTCAAGTTTGAATCGATTTTCATTTTTAATTATAAAAGTCAGAATCATTAGTCAATCATTAGCCTATCGAACTCATCAACTGTCACGGCTGGTGCTGTTGTGAAAGATATGCCAAGTAATTTGGTCAGTTCAACAGAAGCCTTCATGGCTTCATTGACACCTGGGAAATCTACTATCGCTACCACATCCGTCTCTCCAAGCAAGGCATATAAAGCTCTTACCTTCCCCCCGTAACTTTGAATTAGAGCAGTAGATTTTTTTGTTCTTTCGGCGCTTATCCCTTTCACTGAGTCCACGGAAAACTTCCCAAACATAATATACGTAGTCATTAATAACCTCCCCTTCGTATTTTAAAGTAAATCTACACCCCACTATATTCGTTGTCAATATCTATAAAAGAAAGCAGAGCCTATACCTATTCCTCTTTTCCTCATTCTTAATTTCAAAAATAATAAGGGGAATAAGATAGCAATATTTAGTAGGCTTTTACAGCATAAAGTATTAATTTCAAAGTAGTGTTCGTAGTAAAAGCCTATCGCTACCGGGAAATGGTAGAATAGTAAAAAGCTGATTTGGTGAGTTACAAAGATGCAGCAATCTGATCCTTTCATCGCTATTGCCATTTTACTTGCTGCTGCTTTACTGGGCGGATTACTCGCCCATAGGTTGAAACAACCAGTAATACTAGGTTACTTAATTATCGGAGTGGCCATTGGGCCTCATGCCCTTGGGTTAGTAAGTGATCTGGAAATTGTAGAGGCAGCTGCGACGATTGGCGTTAGCTTGTTAATCTTCACAATTGGCATGGAAGTGTCAATTAACCAATTGCGCGAAGTTGGCAAGATTGGTATTTGGGGTGGCATCCTGCAAATAATCCTGACCATCGGTATAGGGGTATTGGTAGGTCTCACTCTCTTTCAATGGTCCACTTCTCAAGCCATTATTTTTGGCTTAGTCATCTCACTCAGCAGTACTGCTGTATGTTTGAAGATCCTTATGGATCGTGGAGAGCTTTCATCGGTACAAGGGCGGATAATGGTGGCCATGCTTATCTTACAGGATATTAGTGTTGTTTTCATGTCATTGGTTATGCCACTTATTGGAGGTGATACCAACAACCTACCAATTGCGGTAATCGCGTCTGTCGGTAAAGTGGTTATATTCATTATTGTAGCAATAGTATTAGGACGCTGGGTGCTTCCTTGGTTGTTAGGCGGTGTTGGTGGCTTTCGCTCTCGAGAATTATTTTTGCTAACTATACTCGTTTTGTGTCTTGGTGCTGCAGTAAGTACCCAAGTCTTCGGTTTATCTATTATCTTTGGGGCTTTCTTGGTGGGTTTAGTGCTGCGTGAGACAAGATTCGTGCAACAAGCTATTGCGGAAATCACTCCCCTTAGAGATATTTTCGCCAGCTTATTCTTTGTATCCCTCGGAATGTTACTCGATCCTACCTTTTTGATCGATAACTGGGCCATAGTAGTGCTCACAGTAGTAGCTATTATAGTGATAAAAACCATAGTAATTTCAGGAATTGTCATTAGTTTTGGTTACAGCAAGAGAGTCGCCCTATTTTCAGCTGCTGGCTTGTTTCAAATTGGGGAATTTGGTTTCATCATTACCCAAGGAGGTCTTGAAACCAGCATAATCTCTGAGAGCTTTTATTCTTTAATTCTTGCTAGTGCAGTAATCACGATGATATTAACTCCATTGTTGGTTAGTCTGGTGGGACAGTTACATCACAGGTTTGTTCTAGGTATTCACAAAAAAAGACTAAACGTGAATGTTCCCGAATCAAAAATGATGAAGACCCCATCCAGCCATACTCCCAAACACGTCGTTATTGTCGGTTATGGAGAGGTTGGTCAGAGTATCGCCAACGGCCTTCATGAAGCCAATATTCCCTATTTTATTATTGATGATGATCCTGAACGCGTATCTGAGGCTAAGGTGAGCGGACATCCGCGTATATATGGAGATGCAACAAATATCAATGTTTTAGCAAAGGCTGATCTTAGCCAAGCTTGTGCTTTGGTAGTAGCTTATCCTGATCCAATAGCTGTGATGACTACAGTGAAATTAGCTCAACTCTTAAATCCAGATATCGTGATATTGGCGCGCGCTAGCCGAAGGGGTGAGATTGATCAGCTAAAGCGACTTGGGGTAAACGAGCTTGTAATTCCCGAACGTGAGGCTGGTTATAAATTCGTAAAATTACTACTTAATTCTATAGGCTTGGAGAGGGAAGAGAGAAAACGAGTACTAAATTTAGTACGAAACAGCATGACCAAATGAAAGTATTATGTATTCAAAAAAGCTCATAATAAAACTGAGTACGAAATACTGTTTTACTAATTACTATAATCATTTTTGTTTTTACTACATAGTTAATAAAAAATAGAGAGGCAATTTAATTAGTTTGAAATACTTTGTAATGAAATAATCTAATTAAAACATCCATATCGGAACGTTGAGTTAGCCAATAGATATTATTATTTTCGGGGGTATATTTTGATAGATATTACTAAGATAACTTACTGTTATGAATGAGGTTTACAACCATTAGCTATCAGTTTGGCAGCATCCATTAAGGATAAGTTTGACTATGATGTTCAACTGATTAAAGGGCATAACGGAATTTTTAAAATTACTTTGAATGATAAAGTTATTTTCGATAACGGTAACGATTATACCGTTCGGCCTACTAAAAACTTCATTCTCCAAGAGATTCAAAAGCTCAGGTAATTATCTCTCGCAGTGATAAGTTTGAGCTCTCTCCTTTGATTGGTATTGACAGTATCTCATCACATACTATACTATGATCGACAATGCACATATAGGGGTAAAGATATATGAAGGTTTTATTACTTAAAACAGCGCTAATAGGACTAATTGGTACAATCGTCATAATTAATGCATGTAGTGGAAACTCAGTTACTACTGGCATACCAACACCTCCTTCTCCAGAAGAGTTAGCTAATCAAGGCTTTCTTTTACCTGAACTACCAAGAGTCACTGGTGAACAATTAAAAAAGTGGATAGATGATAATGAACCTCTAGTGGTAGTAGATACCCGAATAGAATTCATGTTTAATCAAGGGCATCTACCAGAATCAATCGACATACCAGTAATATTAGATACAGAACAAATGACTAATGAACTACTAGCACTTCCAAAAGATAAGAAGATTATCTTCTATTGCGACTGACCAGATGATTCTGAATCTGCCTTTATGGCAGATAGGCTACTAAAGTTAGATGCTGATTTTGATCCTGATAATATCTTCGTTCTATGGAAAGGTTTCTTCAGATGGCAGGAGCTAGGATATTCTCTAGTGAAGTAAGGGAGCTCCAATTTTTACTATGATAGTAACCGGAGCGTAACAGTTTGGATTGTATTCAGAAACTAATATAATACTAATTTAGTCTTTCTGGTTACCTCAGCATTTTTCTTTATTTGGTGTACATGAG
Organism: Dehalococcoidia bacterium; assembly: GCA_020351185.1. Taxonomy (GTDB): domain Bacteria; phylum Chloroflexota; class Dehalococcoidia; order Dehalococcoidales. Next base: position 1,051,094 of record CP070729.1, read on the forward strand.
TATCTACCACCATAATATGGCTAGTTACTAAGAATAGATATAAAATAGAAACTCATGTGGCTAATACACTTTTATGGGTTGTATTAACTCTGTTTAGGCGGGTAAAGCTAATATTAGTCTATAGTAGCATGCTGAGGAAGGCACCTGCAACAACAGCCGAACCAATAACGCCAGCGACGTTGGGTCCTATGGCATGCATCAACAGGAAATTACGCGGATTTTCTTTCTGCCCAAGATGCTGAGCCACACGGGCTGCCATGGGGACTGCTGATACGCCGGCAGCCCCGATAATCGGATTGAAGGGTTCTTTCGTAACTAATTTCATTAATTTACCCAGCAAGACTCCACCAGCTGTACCAAAGGCAAAGGCGATCAATCCCAGGGCTAGAACCATTAGAGTCTCTTTGCGCATAACTAATTCACCAGGCATTGAAGCTCCAATACACAGCATAAGAATAATGGTGACTATATTAATAAGTGAATTCTGCGCTGATTTAGAAAGCCTCTCCACAACCCCACTCTCCCGAATCAGGTTACCGAACATAAACATACCTACCAGAGGAGCACTACGCGGCACTAGCAAGATGACCAGTATAGTACACACTAGGGGAAAGAAGATCTTCTCTCGTTTCGAGACATGTCGAAGTTGCGGCTCCATATAGGTTTCTCGTTCCTTCTTGGTAGTGAGAGCTCGGATAATAGGCGGCTGTATTATAGCAACCATCGCCATATACGAATAAGCCGCTACCGCTGTAATCCCCATAAGTTCCGGGGCTAACTGGGAGGTAAGATAGATTGTTGTAGGACCGTCGGCACCACCAATGATACCTATAGCCGCTGCTTCTTTCAATCCGAAATCGGCAAGCCCGAAATGTCCTAGCGCCAGCGCTCCTAAAAAGGCGATAACAATGCCTATCTGTGCCGCTGCTCCTAAAAGAAAGAGACGGGGATTAGCAATTAAAGGACCGAAGTCAGTCATAGCTCCAAGGCCAAGAAAGATAAGCTGCGGTAGGATTGTATATCTGAGAAGACCATATTCAATAAATGTCCCTAGTAAACCAGCCGAACCTATTTCACCGCCCACCTCTTGAGGCTGCACTAGAAGCCCAGTATTGGGTAAATTAGCTAATATCATGCCTGCACCAATAGGTAACAGCTCATACGGTTCCCATTTTTTGGATATAGCAAGCCATATAAAGACCAGGCCAATTACAAGCATCACGACATTTCCCAGACTTAACGCTTCAAAGCCAGTCCTAAAGAAGCTATCCATTTAATCCTCGATAATTGCAAACTGAATTTTCAACTGTCTCTGCAATCAAATCTACTCCTTTTTCCTAGCTTCAGCTTGATCATTGTCACTACTCTTTTTGTTAAGTAATAAACTGAATAGCCAAGTTACTACCGCCAGTATGGCTAAAATAACAAAAACAAGACCAAAGCCAATACCACTAATCTGCCAAGCTTCAACCCAGTTAATTTCCATTTAAAATACCACTTCTCAGATAGAAGGAATTAAAAAGGACGGTAATAAAACTCTTTATCCTACCGTCCTTTAACTAAGACTATAAACGCCATATATAAATTGCCATTCTAATATAGGGAATGTCTTAAGTCAAACTTATGTATCCCCCAATAAAGCACCCACTGCTCCTGGACGAATCACCACCTCCTCGCCCTCTAAGTCTACTACTACTGTGTCGCCTGATTGAAACTTACCACGCAGTAGGTCTTCAGAGAGTTTATCTTCAACCAAATCCTGAATAACTCGTCTTAGTGGGCGAGCGCCGAAGACTTCATCGTAACCTTTCGTGCCTAGCATATCCTTAGCCTTGCCAGTTACTTCAAGTTTTATTCCCTTTTCTTCCAGCTGTTTGGTAACCGAAACCAGCATTAGGTCGACTATCTGTCTTATCTGCTCCTTAGTCAACGAGTGAAAAACAACGGTTCCGTCGATACGATTGAGAAACTCTGGTTTAAAAGATCTTTTAAGTTCACCTAATAACTTATCTTTCATACTTTCATATGACTGCTGTTTCGTTTTGGCTTCGTCATTACGCGAGGCAAAGCCAATGGCAGCACCTTTTTTTATGAGCTCAGCACCTATATTACTTGTCATGATAATAATACTGTTTCTAAAATCAACCCTGCGCCCTTTGGCATCTGTCAAATGACCATCATCGAATATTTGTAACAGTATGTTAAAGACGTCCGGGTGCGCCTTTTCAATTTCATCGAGCAGTATTAAACAATATGATTTCCGCCGTACTGCCTCAGTAAGCTGCCCTCCCTCATCAAAACCAACATATCCCGGTGGTGCTCCTACTAACCTCGATACAGCAAACTTTTCCATAAACTCCGACATATCGAGCCTGATAAGGGTGTCTTCGTTACCAAACATAAACTCAGCTAATGCTCTGGCCAACTCTGTTTTACCGACTCCAGTAGGACCAAGAAATATAAAGTTGCCTATGGGATGTCTTGGATCCTTAAGTCCTGCTCTGGCACGTCTCACTGCTTTTGAGATAATATTTATCGCTTCATCCTGACCGATTATACGATTATGTAGCACCTCTTCCATATTAAGTAGACGAGTTTTTTCATCGCTGGCAATCTGCACAACTGGGATACCGGTCCACATAGCCACTACCTCGTTAATGTCCTTCTCATCCACTATAGGTTTTTCTTGATTCTGCTCAGCCTGCCACTTTTCTTCCAACTTCTTAATCTTCTCCTCAACTTCCAGCTCTTGTTGGCGCAGCTCAGCGGCGTAATCATATTGCTGGGTTGCTAGGGCATTTTCCTTATCCTTGCGGTAGCGTTCTTCAACCTGCTTTAGTTTCTTCAGAGAAACAGGTTTGGTGCGATGTTTAATCCTTACCTTGGAAGATGCCTCGTCAATAAGATCGATAGCCTTATCGGGTAAAAAACGATCGGGGATATATCTTGAAGCCAGTGTTGCCGCTACATTCAGTGCTTCATCACTTATTTGCAACTGGTGATGTTCTTCATAACGATCTTTTATACCACGCAGAATCGCCAGTGTATCATCAACAGAAGGCTCCTCCACTAGAACTGGCTGGAATCGCCTCTCCAGCGCCGCATCCCGTTCAATGTATTTACGGTAATCATCCAAGGTGGTAGCACCAATACACTGTAGCTCACCGCGTGCCAGTGAGGGTTTAAGAATGTTAGCCGCATCTACTGCTCCCTCAGCAGCACCAGCACCAACCATAGTATGGAACTCATCAATAAAGAGAACGCAATTGGCGGATGTTTTTATTTCCTCTATAACCTTCTTGAGTCGCTCTTCAAATTCACCGCGATATTTTGTACCAGCAACAACAGCAGCTATATCAAGTGCGACAACTCTCTTACCCTCAAGAGTTTCCGGTACATCACCTTCAACAATCCGATGTGCTAAGCCTTCAACAATAGCCGTTTTACCCACACCTGGCTCACCAATAAGCGCTGGATTGTTTTTTGTGCGACGGCTGAGTATTTGGATAACCCTTTCTATCTCTGTAAACCGGCCTATCACCGGATCTAGCTTTCCGGTGCGAGCAGCGGCTGTCAGGTCTACTCCTACCTGATCAAGGGTGGGTGTGCGGCCAGAGACACGGCTAAGCTTGGATTTTGTAGCACTTTGAGACAGGAAGCGAGTAATTTCTGCACGCGCTTGTTCAAGTGTTATGCTAAAACTATCCAAAACACCCGCTGCTACTCCTTCTCCTTCACGCAATAGTCCTAGTAGTAAGTGTTCAGTGCCTATATATGCATGTCCCAACTGACGGGCTTCGTCTATTGCCAGTTCTATAACTCTCTTTGCCCTAGAGGTAAGCCCAGCAGCTCCAGCACTTGGCTTCTCACCAGTACCTATAACATACTCAACCGCTGAACGCATTTTGCTTAAACTAGTGCCCATATTAACAAGTATTTTAGCCGCTACCCCCTCCTCTTCACGCACTAGGCCAAGAAGTATATGTTCGGTACCTATATAGTTATGATTCAGACGCTTGGCTTCTTCCTGAGCTAGAGTTAGTACCCGCCGAGCTCGCTCCGAAAACTTATCAAATCGACTAGCCATTCTATTTATAATCCAAGCCTTTCTTTCCGACTGTTGATTCTTTTTTATTATAGATCAACTCAAGCTACAGGTCAAAACCATAATACCTCTATTGTAGATAATAGTTCAATTGTTTTGTATTATACCTTGTAACTATTACTTAGCACTAAAAAGAAAGGGCTTGTAGCTTAAATCCCCCTGGCAGTGGCATATTTTCCACAAAGGGTTGCCCCCTCAGTATCGTCTGCGCTGGGGCGTTTCACTTCCGTGTTCGGGATGGGAACGGGTGGTACCACCCCGCTCTAACCACCAGGAGGAATTTTAAGCTCCAAGCCTGATCATATTATAGATAGACACAACAAAATAATTACGACTATATTCTAATGTTAAGGTATTTTAATATCTGTATTTAGCAATACTAAACAGGTTAATATGAAATCTGAAACAGGTCAAGCCCTCGACCATTAGTACGGCTAAGCTGAATATGTTACCACA
>CP070729.1:1055754-1066826 GCA_020351185.1 Dehalococcoidia bacterium
CCATAGCCGAACGTATTTACCGTTTTCCTCAAGCTCGCACCGTCTATCTGGTATCCGGTACGTACGATCTGGCTGTCATAGCAATGGGTAATTCTATGCATGAAATCGCCGACTTTGTAACCCAGAAGTTAGCACCTATCGAAGGAGTGCGTGGTACAATGACTCACTTCCTGTTAAAAAAATACAAAGAGGATGGTGAAATACTAGAAGATGGAGGGAAAAACGAGCGCCAACCGGTGATACTTTAATTTATAGTTCCGAGCGATAATTATGGCAACAGGTAAACTAGCTAAATTAGATGGTCACCCCAGCCTGATTTCAGACAGGGTGAAGCGCGTATCCCCTTCCGGGATACGCAAGTTCTTCGATCTCCTATCATCCATGGAAGGAGTTATATCACTTGGTGTTGGAGAGCCGGACTATGCTACACCGTGGCATATCTGCGAAGCCGCCATTTATTCTATAGAAAAGGGTTCGACAATGTACACTTCAAACCTGGGTATGCCTGAACTGCGGCAGGAGTTATCAAAGTATCTGCAACAAAGCTATGGCCTAAATTATAATCCCGATAGCGAATTATTGATCACTGTCGGCGTCAGCGAAGCACTGGATCTAGCAATGAGAGCCATTATCAATCCCAATGACGAAGTTATTATGACTGATCCATGTTACGTATCTTATGATGCCTGTACTATCCTAGCTGGTGGCATACCGATTAGAGTACCCACTAGCGAAGAAGACGAGTTTGAGGTTAATGCAACTGATATTAAGGCCAGAATTACACAAAAAACAAAGGCCATCCTGCTAGGTTATCCTGCAAATCCCACCGGTGCGGTTATGCCCAGAGAAAGTTTAAAAAGGATAGCTGATCTGGCTCTGCATCATAATCTCTTTATTATTTCTGATGAAATCTACGCCCGACTTGTATATGGCATTGATCATACCTGTTTAGCAACACTAATGGCAACAAAAGATGGCACTATATTATTGGGAGGTTTCTCAAAATCATATGCCATGACTGGTTGGCGCATCGGTTATGCGGCAGCAAATGAAGAAATCATCGCCGCTATGACCAAGATTCATCAGTATTCCATCATGAGTGCTCCTACAATGAGTCAAATTGCCGCAATAGAGGCACTCCGAGCGAATGATGATTATGTTAGGGAAATGGTCACAGATTACAACAGACGACGGCTTATAATGGTTAATGGACTACGTGATATAGGCTTGTCCTGCTTCGAACCAAAGGGTGCTTTCTACGCCTTTCCCTCTATCAAAAGCACTGGTATGACATCTGATGAATTTGCTGAACAGCTACTTGTTGAGAAAAAAGTGGCTGTTGTGCCAGGCAACGCCTTTGGCAGATGCGGTGAGGGTTATATTAGATGTTGCTATGCCACATCTTTACAAGAAATAGAAGAAGCATTGGAGAGGATAAGGAGTTTCGTGGAAAAACATACATAGGATTCTGTATAAGATATGGCCATACTAGCTCTCTTTATTTATCCCACTATCTGAGTTGTTGAGTGAGTTTTTTTGAGTCACTTTATACCTTTTATGTTATATCATAATAATACATATTTATTCCTCATGAGCTCATAAATTTAATTAGTAAAGCAATTTTAATTAATGATCTGCATAGAATATAGTAACTATAACCGAGTGTGTTAATAAAGTCCTAATTAGGATAAGAATAGGGTTTATGAATACCTGCGAAATAAAAATGAAGGATTAGAATATCAAAGCTAAATAAGTTTCATATTTTTTTTAACTTCGATTAAAGTTTCCCTTGCGATGACCCGCGCTCTATCAGCACCATCGGATAGTACTTCAGTGATATACTTAGGATTATTTGCTAACTCAGCTCGCTTCTCCCTTATTGGCTCAAGAACTTTGTTTATCGCTGTTGCTAGTATCATCTTACAATCAACGCAGCCTATTTTAGCTTCTTTGCATTCTTCAGCTATCGCGCTTATGCTGGTGGAATTAAAATAAAACATTAGTTTGTATATGTTGCATTTTTCAGGGTGTCCAGGGTCAGTACGATAGCGTCGCGCGGGATCGGTATAAGCAGTCTTTATTTTTTCTATTGTCTCCTCAGCGGACAGTGCTAGTTCAATATCATTACCGGCCTGCTTGCTCATCTTTTCCTTACCATCTAATCCAACTACAAGCGGGTAATGTGTCAGTATTCCTTCAGGTTCAGGAAATGTATAACTGAAAAGATTGTTGAATCGTCTAGTGATTTCGCGGGCAAGCTCCAAATGGGGTAATTGGTCTTCACCGACAGGTACCACAGTAGCTTTATATAGCACAATATCCGATGTCATCAGTACGGGGTAGCCAACAAGCCCATAATTAACATTATCTGGTTGTAGTTTTACCTTCTCTTTAAAGGTGGGTACACGCAATAGCCAACTTAAAGGAGTTATCATGCTCAGCAGCGTATGTAGTTCCATTACCTCTGGTACGTGTGACTGCACAAAAAGAATACTTTTTTTGGAATCGAGGCCAATAGCTAGCCAATCTAGTATCATCTCATGAATGTTATTCTGCAGATTGCGCGTATCTTCGAGAGAGGTAAGTGCATGAATATCAACTATACAGTAGATACAGTTGTAATCATCCTGTAGCTTAACCCAGTTTTGTAGGGCGCCTAGGTAATTACCGATATGTTGACGTCCCGTGGGGCGAGCTCCGGAAAAGATACGACCTCTTTTCATAGTTTTTCAGGTATGCAGTTTAGCATAAACCCAAATGTGATAACAAATACTAAATAATCAATCCATAGATTCAAGTCTAGAGATAACATCATCTATCGTATGCTCATCAGTAGATGCGCCTGAGGTTACACCTATCTGGTGTTTGCCTTTTAGCCATGATTTTTTTACCTCGCTAGCGGTTTCAACAAGATGTGTTTCTGTTATATTGGCACAAAGTTCGTATAGGTGACGACTATTTGCGCTTGTTTGTCCACCAACAACCAGCACAATTTCTGATTCTTTCGCTAGATTAAGGCTATCTACCTGCCGTCGTCTGATGTCATGGCATATCGTATCTATAATCCGTATCTCCGAATCTTTAATTAGTACCCGCTTTATAATCTCTGTGGTAAAACGCGCAAATTCAGCTGGTACTTGTGTCGTTTGCGAAAGCACTCCTAGATGCCGCGGTGGGTTTTTAATATCGGTGAAGGTTGTAGCATCCTGTGTAGCTATACCTTCATCCCCAGCCCAACTTAGTATGCCTTTTACCTCGGGGTGGTCTACATCACCAAAGACGATAGTGAAAAAGTCAGATTCAGCCAGTCGACGAGCGGCAACCTGAGCTCGCTTAACAAAAGGGCAGGTTGTGTCAACCATTTCAATATTTCGAGATTTTATTTCCTCTACCACCTTCGGTCCCACTCCATGAGAGCTTACCACTACAATATTTCCCTGCATTTCACTAATGCTATTAACTATCCTTACGCCGATTTGATCCAGTCTGCGTAATACCTGTTGATTATGCACTACCGCCCCTAAGGTTTCTACACCGCCACGCTCAGTGGATATCTTCTCTAGAATATCAATAGCACGACGGACACCCATGCAGAAACCTATTCCATCTGCTTTCTTAACTTTCAACTCCGGTTACACTCCTTGGTCGGTAACAGCCGCGATATAGCTCAGGTAGTTTTTCTGTTACATGTTCCATTATAACATCTGTTAACCTGGCTAATTCATATTTTGTAGGTTTGCCATCAATCGGCGGAAGAGAAAATGGTTTACCAACTTCAAGCGATATGTAAGGGCGGCGCCAAATCCAGCCGACACCTCTTATCTGTTCCGTGCCGGAAATACCTATGGGTATAATAGGTGCTCCACTGCGTGATGCAATCAGTGCAGCACCATGAAAGGCGAGTTTAACCTTACGACTTTGGCTTCTCATCCCCTCAGGGTAGATAGCGAGAGCCTTACCTTCAGTCAATAATTCCTGCGCTGTCAGCAGTGCCTTCCTGTCCTGCCGCCCTTTTTTAATAGGAAAGGCGCCAAAGCTACGCATACAATAGCCGATAATTGCAGGGTAAAAGACTTCCTCTTTCGCCATAAAATATACCCTGCGCCCAAGGCTAGTCCATAGCAAAGGAGAATCCACTAGTTCAATATGGTTGGCTACAAATATTACTGCTCCCCGTTTGGGTATATTCTCTCTACCCTTTATACTTCGACGGGTAAGCAACAAAAAAAGTACTCTGAGCGTAAAATGGACAATATGGTAAAGCAATCTGCTGATATCCCTGAGAATTATAAGGCAAATTATACAACCTCACTTAGGGATAAACAAACCTACATAAAAGAGAGAGTTATTTAACAAAAGAAAAAAGAAGATATGTATCTTAACAAATAGTACTATTTATTATATAGCTAATTTTTTGGTAAATCCTTAATTCTTACTCAATCGTCAGTTTCTAACTATTGCGTGAGCCATCTATCGAAATCTTCGGTTTCAACGGGTTGCTGTAACTCAATCTCACTTTCTTCTGCCATAGATTTCACTTCCTGGGTGGTGTCTTCCTTGTTTGTCTCAGATTTGTCAGGTTCTTCCTGTGGTACAACCTCGTCTGTGCTTCCACTATTATTGAATAATTCAACCGAAGCTTTAGTTACTTCGTGGCTCGTTTCTTTTTCAGCCGTTTCCTGTAACTTTTTTGTTAGCTCTCCGGCTCTATTGCTAAATTCTGAGACCGCACCGGTTACCGCTTTTGCAGAAGTTTGCTCAATCCTCAACATTATAGCCGCACTTAATTTCGTGGCGATTTCAGTAGTTTTTGCCTTTGTTTCCTCCTTAATTTTGAGGATAATTTGCTTTGTCTTGCGTTCATACTCGCTGAGAATCCTCTCCATTTCTTGCTCTGCCTCTCGTCCAGCCTTTCTTCCAGCTTCAGTAATAATACTCTCCGCCGCTTGTGTCAATTCCGCTAAAAAATCATTGCTGATTGGACTAGAGTCTTTTTCTCCACCATGTGCTTTTGACTTATCCAACTTATCCTCCACCTGTCTTAAACTATTTATGCATAATCATTTAAAAACACAGACACCTGAATTACAATCACTCGATAGTAATAATGGAATAGTAAAATAGTACCGAATCTAAAAAATGGTGTTTTAACTCTGATTAGAGTAGGTGGAATGATATATATACACTACAGTATATCGTTGTTCAGATTAATGCTCTTTTAAGGTCTTTATGAAAAATACATGTATAGAAACGCCTACTGCTATTAGTATAAGTATTACCTTGGCTACTAGAGACTGAACGGCAAAAATAACTGAAAGCAGAATGGTAAGCCAAAGTAATACCACAGTGAGTATCTTTATTCTTAGCGGCATCCCTTTTTTCTGTCTATAGTTCCTGATGTAAACACCGAACCACCTATTATTCATTAGCCAGTAGTAGAACTTCTGAGAGCTTCTGGCGTAGCAGCCAGCTGCTATCAGAAGAAAGGGAGTTGTAGGTAAAACAGGTAAAAATATACCTATGATTCCTAAACCGACAAAGATTGTGCCGGCTAAGACGAGCAACAGTTTCATCCAGTTGGAAGCTTTTGTTCCTTCTTTTTGTACTGAACAGTATAGGTTTTCAAATTTTATTTTCAAAGCTATCTCTTTTCATGAATGCTATTTCAACAGTTTAAGCACAAGGGTGAAATCCAGCGACTTGGCTGAATGCGTGATGGAGCCAACTGAAATAAAGTCAACGCCGGCTTTCGCCACCTCATAAACATTTTCTAAATTAACGCCACCAGAGGCTTCTAGTCTTACATCTCCAGATAACATTACTGCCACCTGCTTCATCTCGCTTACAGACATGTTATCTAGCATGATTATATCCACCCCAGCAGTTGCCGCTTCTAAAGCTTCATTAAATTCATTTACCTCTATTTCAATCTCCATATACTTCGGGGCTTTCCTTTTAACCATCGCAACAATATCTCCCAAACTCATACCCGATTGACGCAGAATTGCAATATGATTATCCTTTATTAAAATACCATCTCCAAGATGCAAACGATGGTTCTGCCCGCCACCTAGCTTAACAGCAATTTTTTCCAGCAACCTCATACCGGGTAGTGTTTTTCGGGTATCCCTGATGATGGTATTTGTATCCTTTATCCTATTGACATACTTTGCTGTTTGTGAAGCGACACCGCTCAGATGACTTAAAAAGTTCAGTGCCACCCTTTCTGCCTTTAAGATACCGGTTGCCATACCAGACACTGTGATTACCCGTTCACCTTTTTTTATCTGTTTACCGTCCTTTATAAGAACGTCAACTTCAAGTGTCGGTTCTACCTTCAGAAAGACCTTCCTTGCTACATCACCACCCACCAACAGTCCTGATTCTCCTGCCTCTATTGACGCCCATCCATGCTTATCTGGGGATATTAATATTCGGCTCGTTATATCTCCAAAGTTGATATCCTCTATTAATGCTAGCTCTATAATTCTATCAACCTGCTCGTCATCCCACTTGCTCAAAATAACACCCCATATTACCGTTTTGCCATAACAATATGTTTCTGCCAACCTGGTACACGATTGGGAAAATCAGATCGGAAGTGCGCTCCTCGGCTCTCTTCTCTTAAGAGAGCTGCTTTAACCATCAAGCTGCCGTTTAAAATCAGGTTTGCTAGTTCGTATGTCTTGCGATTTTCCGGTGGTTTTAGGGACCTACCCCAAGCATCCAGTATATTCGCTGCTTTCGTAAGCCCTTCCCTACTACGAATAATACCGGCTTCGTCCCATAGTAATTTCTGCAATTGTGAAATATCAAGAGTCTGAAAACCACTAATTTTCACTTCTGGCTCATACCAGTATCGGACATAGTTGACTCCAAGAGAATAAAAACCAGTAGTATCATCATTACAGCTCGTTTTTGCAATGATTCTTTTACCGAAAACAAGCACCTCAAGTAGAGAGTTTGAAGCCAGTCGGTTCGCTCCATGAACACCAGTACAAGCAGCCTCACCGACCGCAAACAGGCCTGGTATATTGGTTTCACCCCAACTATTTACCCTGATTCCACCTATCATATAGTGAGCTGCAGGAGTTACCGGAATCCACTCACGGGTAATATCGATACCATTTTCCAAACAGAAACGATAAATCTGAGGAAAACGCGCTGTAGTGATACGTGAAGGTAAATGTGTGATATCAAGAAACACCTTTTCCTCGCCAGTTTTCTCCATTTCGTAAAGAATACTACGGGCAACTATATCTCTTTGTGCCAGTTCGGCTTCGGGTATATATTCGGGCATAAAGCGATGTCCTTCTGCGTTTCGCAGGATTCCTCCCTCGCCCCTCACTGCTTCTGAAATAAGGAAGGCTGTCACTCCTGACAGAGATAGGGTAGTGGGGTGAAACTGGAAAAATTCCATATCCATTACTTCGGCACCAGCTTTAAAGGCAAGGGCTATACCATCACCAGTAGCTATCTCCGGATTGGTAGTGAAGCTGAACAAACGTCCGATACCACCGGTAGCCATAATCAAAAAACGACAGCCGAATTCCACCATGCCACCAGTTTCACAATTAAGTACTCTCAAACCTTGGGCACCGGCATCATCTTTAATAATATCGGTGGCTAAATGGTTTTCTAATACTTTTATTCTAGCTTCACGAACCCTTTTACTTAGCGTTAATTCAATATGCTCGCCAGTAGCATCACCACCAGCATGCAAGATACGCGGTAAACTATGGGCTGCTTCAAGTGTGAGGTCAATTTCACCCTCTAGAGTATCAAAGGGAACCCCGAAATTTACCAAGTCAGCAATCCTATCAGAAGCCTCGTCAACAAGTATGTGTACAGCCTCTTGGTCGCACAAGCCATCACCGGCTGTTATCGTATCCCTGAAATGCAGCTCAGTAGAATCATTAGCCCCAATAGCGGCAGCAATACCGCCCTGGGCAAACTTTGTATTACAGTCCTCAATACTACCCTTCGTAACCAAGAGTACATTTGCCCACTTATGAGCAAGGAGTGCACAATATAGCCCGGCTATACCGCTACCGACTATGATGTAATCATAGCTTCTAATAGTGCTACCTCCAAGACTATATTATTGAGTCAAATTATGAGGCAGTTAATTTATTAACCCGTATTTTCCTGTTTGCCCGCTATGCTACTTCTTACAACCCTGATAGTTGCTCCAGACTCCACTTTGAGAATGACGCTATCTTCTCTTATGCTCTCGATCCGCCCATAGATACCACCTATGGTAATAATCCTATCACCTGGTTTTAAGCTAGCATTAAGGTCACGCTGTTCCTTTTGCCGCTTGCTCTGTGGTCTTATTATGAACAAATAGAAAATCCCAGCCAGCAGAACAAGAAAGACAATCATATAGATTGTACTAGTCCCAGCATCCGATCCATCCTCCGTAGTCGCACAACTACTTAGAAGCAAACTACTTAATAGTACCAACACCAAGGTAAAAGCTATTTTCTTTATCATGCCTCCTCCTAGAATTCTATTATCTATTGCTATCTATAATTTCTCCCTGAAGCGACCAAGGACTTGTATCTACAATCCTAACCTCCACCAGCCTTCCTAGAAGATTTTCAAAGCTAGTGAAAAATACAAGTTTACCATTTCGGCTTCTGCCATACCACTTACCCTTCTTCCTACCCTCAACAAGAACTTCCACTTTTTCACCTAGAAGCCTTTTGTTTATCTCTTTTGCGATTTCTGTCTGGAGTTTCTCAATAGAATTTAGTCTTTCTTTCTTTTTTGCAATCAGAATATCATCTTTGTACACTTTTGCAGCTAAAGTTTCTTTTCTATTAGAATAAGCAGCAACGTGAACCGTATCAAACTTGACCTCGCTCAAAAGTTTTTTCGTTGCCTGGAATTGCTTTTCGCTTTCCGAAGGAAAGCCAACAATAACATCTGTAATCAGAGCGACCTGCGGTACTCGTTCCCGTAGCTTTTCAACAAGCTTCCGGTATTGCTTAACAGTGTATTCCCGCCTCATTTTTCGCAGAATCTCATCATCGCCAGATTGGACTGGCAGGTTTACCTGTTCACATACTTTTTCTATATTCTCGATCGCTCCAATAAGTCTATCCCCCATGTCCTTGGGATGGTTTGTTAGAAATCTTATACGGGCAAGCCCCTCGATCTCGTTGAGTTGGTGAAGAAGATTGGCAAGATCTGGTTTGTCCGGTAAATCACAGCCGAAAGAGTCCACATTCTGTCCCAGTAAAACTACTTCTCTTGAGCCACGTCCAACAAGATGTTCAACCTCGCCAATGACTTCATTTACCGGACGGCTTTTTTCTTTCCCTCGCCGATATGGAACTACACAATAAGAGCAAAAATTATTACAGCCCTGGATAATAGGTACAAAAGTACTCACTTGAGGTTGCTCGAGTAATATGAATGCTGAACCCTTATCGCCAAGCCAACCCGGGTATTCACCCGGTTTAAAGAAATAGTCAATATGCGGGAATCTCCTTTTCAACACGTCCAAATCCGAATCCACCAAACACCCAGTTAACGCTATTCTCAATGCAGGCCGTGATCTCTTCAACACTTCAAGGGTTTTTATCTTATCTTCGACTCTCTCTTCAGCTTTCTGACGTACTATACAGCTGTTAAGTATTACAAAATCAGCTTCATTAACTGTAGCAGCTGGTTTATACCCTTGTTGGCAGAATAAAACACCCAGACGCTCTGACTCTGCCTTGTTCATTTGACAACCTATCGTCCAGATATAATAGCGAGGCATATCGTTACCACCAGAAATTTAAATCCCCCGAAAATGAAGGGTTTTACTAATCGAAATGGCGGAGGGAGAGGGATTCGAACCCTCGACCCCGTTTTAACAGGGTAAGCGCTTAGCAGGCGCCCGCACTAGACCACTATGCGATCCCTCCCCGCTATCTGATTTAGGGTTCATCCTCTTTAGTATATCATAGCAGTTTTGATGGCTAAAAAAAACAGTTTGAGGATTGTTATTCGCTGTGTTATTATCAAGAGCAAATGGAAATAAACGTTTTCCTTGATGATAAAATTAATGATAATCTTGATATTAGCTGGCTAAACTATATAGTCGAACAAGCATTTTTAACATTGGGGATCAGCGGTGATGTGGAAATGGGGGTGGTTATTACCAATCAACGAAAAGTGCAGGATTTAAATAAGACATACCGGGGCAAAGATATGCCGACTGACGTGCTTGCTTTTACATTGAATACCGAAAATGTTGAGGCAGATGGGTTAGCCTTTACCGATCCACCAGACGGAGTCAGGCATCTTGGGGAAGTGATTATTAACTACTCTCAAGCGATAACACAGGCAAGAGAACACCAGCATTCAACAAAAAGAGAGGTAACTATCCTCGTCATTCACGGTCTTCTTCACTTAGTAGGTTACGACCATATCGAAGACGAACCGGCACAACAGATGGCAGATATGGAGTCTGTAATCCTTGAAAATGTGAGCGGAGTATCGGATTGAAAGTATTAGGTATTGCCGGTAGCCCGCGCATCAATGGTAACACGGACATGCTTTTAGCAGAAGTAATGCGCGGTGCTACCGAGAACGGGGCTGAGGTTACCACTATTTATCTTAGGGAACTCAATATCTCCCCCTGCCTGCATTGTGATAATTGTCTTAAAGATGGCGAATGCAACATTGCTGATGACATGAAGCATATCTATCTTGATCTTGAATTCACCGACAAACTTGTACTAGCTTCACCACTGCATTTCATGGGATTAACCAGCCAAACAAAGTTAATGGTTGATCGTTGCCAGTCACTATGGGTAAGAAAATACAAACTGAAAATACCCCCACTTAGATGCAATAGGATGAGAAAGGGATTATTCATCTCCGTCGGTGGTCGTCGAATGGTTGGTTTGTTCGAACCGGCTCTAGCGACAGTAAAGGCACTTTTTTCTAGCCTTGATATCGAATACAGCGGTAGTCTTGTTTTTCCTGGAATTGATGAAAAAGAAGCCATAAAAGAACACCCCGATGCCTTGCAAAGGGCTTTCCTAGCCGGGCAGCGACTTACTGAAGACTAA
>CP070729.1:1066926-1073651 GCA_020351185.1 Dehalococcoidia bacterium
CTTCGGCCAACCATTTAAACGACTGTCGACTACCGGCTATATTGTTGGGTAGGACAAGGTGACGGACGATCAATCCCTTTTGTGCTACCCCGTGGTTATCAACCACAAGCTCTCCTACTTGGCGATACATCTCTTTAATAGCATCGCGTGAGTGAATGACATATTGACGGACTTTTGAGAATCTCTGGGCATACCCATCAGAGGCGTATTTTAAGTCCGGTAGGTAGATATCAATGATACCTTCTAATTCCTTCAAGGTTTCGGTAGAATCGAAGCTATTTGTGTTGTAGACCAAGGGTATCTTTAAGCCCATGGGTATCGCTTTAAGTAAGGCTTTTACGATCTGGGGAACGAATTGAGACGGTGAGACAAAGTTAATATTGTGGCAACCTAGTCTATTCTGAAGATAGAGCATATAACTGGCAAGAGTATCGCAGTCTATCATATTATGTTTTTGAGATCTATAGTTCTGGCTTATCTGATGGTTCTGACAGTAGCAGCACTTTAAATTGCAGTTACTAAAAAAAATAGTTCCCGATCCCCGGCTACCGGAAAGAATCGGCTCTTCGCCGTGATGGGCGCAAAAAGAAGATACCATGGGTAATTGGCCTGAGTGACAAAAACCGGTTCTATCTATAAGGCGGTTGATACCACATTGGCGTGGACATATATCACATGCAGCTAACCGCCACCATAATCTCTCCACTCGCTTAGCAAGCTCACCAGATTTATATAAGGAATGGTAATTCATTGCATTATTCCCAATAACAACTTTGTCGTATATAGGGGAGTCTAGTTTTCGTTAGTCTCTTCAGGAGTTTCTTTTAGTTTGGCTATTGCCATTTTTATGCGACTGATACAACGGTCCTTACCTAGGACTACCATTGTTTGGAAGAGGGGTGGTGCTGCTGTTCTTCCGGTAACGGCTACTCGCAGCGTACCAAAGAGCTGCCCTGTTTTCAACTCCAACTCCTCAGCCAGCGGCCGCAGCATTGCTTCAAGGGATTTTTCATCAAAGGCGGATAGTCTTCTAAGCTTTAAAAGTGATGTTTCCAGAGCTTTATTAACCAATTGATGGTTCATCTTTTTTACCATCAGCAGGTCGGGTTGATAGTCAAGTTCATTGGCGAAGAAGAAATCAGTAAGCTCAGTTACCTCTTCGAGTGTTTTAATCCTTTCTTGAATAAGCGGTGTTATTTTCTCAATGTATTCAAAAGATATCGGTCGCTTCACCCCCAATGGTAAATCTCTTTCAAGAAAAGGTATAATCTGACGTGATAGATCCGCTGAATGTAGCTTTCTGAGATAGATACCGTTCATCCAATCCAACTTGTCCTTATTGAAAATGGCCGCTGTTTGACTTACCCTTTTTAGGGAGAAGTTTTCAATTAACTTCTTGCGGGATAATATTTCAGTTTTATCATCCAGAGACCAGCCTAGAAGCGCTAGAAAGTTTATCATTGCCTCCGGTAGGTAGCCCTTCTTTTGATATTCAGTTATGGACGCAACTCCGTGACGCTTACTAAGTTTGGACCGATCTGTGCCCAGGAGGATTGGCAAGTGGGCAAATTGTGGCGTCTTGTAATCCAGTGCCTTGTAAAGCATAAGATGGCGGGGAGTGCTGGAGAGCCATTCTTCAGCCCGCAACACATGGCTTATCTTCATCAAGTTGTCGTCTACTACACTAGCGAGGTGGTAGGTGGGATATCCGTCGGATTTAAGTAGAATAAAATCGTCTATTTTGGCGTTCTCAAAGGTAACCTCTCCACGGATGATGTCCTTGAAAGTCGTTTTTTTCTCCAGTGGTGTTCTAAAGCGGATTACCCTGCGGGAACCAGAGACGAACTTGAGTATATGGCTAGTTGCCGATATCTGACGGCATTGGCGGTCATAACCGGGTGGCTGCTTGAGTCTCATCTGTTCAGCCCGCATTTCATCCAGTCGCTGAGGTGTACAATAACAGTAATAGGCATCTCCCTGGTCAACAAGGCGCTTAGCGGCTTCCTGATAGAACTTCAAGCGCTCAGACTGGAAATAAGGTCCATAATTACCTCCTACCTCAGGTCCTTCATCCCAATCAATTCCTAGCCAACGCAGACCGTCAAGGATGACCTCCACCGCCCCTTCTACTGTTCTGGTAACATCTGTATTTTCAATGCGAACTATAAATCTACCCTTATGGTGACGGGCAAATAACCAATTAAAAAGAGCGGTTCTAATGTTACCCACGTGTGGAAAACCGGTGGGACTTGGGGCGTAGCGGACCCTAATCTTTTCTGCTGTCATTTAAAACCTTTTTTATTTTGTCTTTTCTCTATCCACCTAAACTCATCTTGGGGCTAGGGGCGGTTATGGTGGATTCAGGTATTTTTACCACATACGTTTCAGCCATCTTGTCATGAAAACCTTGCTTCTGGCTGTCAAAGGCAATCCAAATAAAGCCGATGAATACAACTGCACCAGATACAATATAGCCCAAGTATCGCAGTAACGCGACACTCACACTAACGTTTGAGGCATCCGCCCTAATAAGCTTTATATTCATGAGTATTTTACCAGGCGTCTGTCCGCGCCATAACCAGAAACCAACGAAATAGGCTATATTCACAATAAGGGATAACAGGTTACCTCCAATCAGGTAGGGCAGGGCCCGCCATACAGGCTCTTCGAAGACATCGCCGGTACCCCAAAAACCGCCGAAGCCGAACCATTGATATGGTGCAAAGATGAGAAGTATAACTGAACTTATGGCAGCTAAAGCAAAGAGGTCAATAAGGACAGCTACAAACCTCCTCCAGAAGCCGGCTAATTCGAGGGTGCTGACCTCTCTTTTCTTCTTTACTATATCCTCTCGGCTATCTGAGATGGAATTCATTTCACTATTCTACCACTCAATCAGGCAACATTCTAGACAATCATCTCCAGAGTCTGCTCCAAATCTAATGGCAGCTCAGAAATAAATTCTATATATTGCCCACTGGATGGCAGCTTGAATCCTAAGCGATGAGCGTGAACGAACTGACGTGATAATAAAGGAGATTTAACTCCGTAGGTGGTATCACCCAGTACTGGATAGCCAATAGCCGATAGATGAACGCGTATTTGATGGGTGCGACCTGTTTCTAGCTTGATCTCAAGAAGACTGCAATCACCTACATATTTCACGACGCTATATTCAGTGCGGGCTTCACGTCCATTTTCAACAACTGCCATACGTTTACGGTTGTGTGGATTCCGTCCAATAGGGGCTTCGATGAAACCTCTGTGGGGTGACAGATGTCCTTTAACCATCACTAGGTAGGTTTTTTTTACCAAACGCTTCTTAAACTGTTTTGATAAATTATTGAGCGCTTGTCTGTTCTTAGCAACAATTATCAATCCTGAGGTATCTTTATCAAGACGGTGTACGATTCCAGGTCGAAGTGCATTGTCACCATTTGGGAGGTTAGGAAAATGAGCCAAGACGGCGTTTACAAGGGTATGTCTAGGATTACTTGGAGCTGGATGAACAGTAAGGCCGGATGGTTTATCTATTACTAATAGATCGCTATCTTCGTATATTATCTTTAGAGGAATGTCTTCGGCTGTTAGGTGACTAGGATCTAGGGCGGGTATCCTGATGGAGAGACGGTCACCTATCTTGAGCTTCAGGTTTGCCTTGGCAGATTTGGCGTTGACGGTAATATGGCCTTCTTCAATAAGTTTTTTGGCATGTGTTCGGGATAGTCCAAGGTGTTTTTCGCCTATGTATTTATCAAGCCGAACTCCATTTGATTTAACGATAAGATCAAACGCATTTTTCATTCTTGCTTTGATCCTTCGAATTCAGTCGAAAGAGGTGATAAGTCAACAATATAGACCCGACAACCACTGACGAATCGGCAATGTTGAATGCGGGCCAGTAATTGAAATCGAGAAAATCAACGACATGGCCGAAGGTCAATCGGTTAATAAGATTACCCACCGCTCCGGCAAAGATAAGACCGAGAGAAAATTTACCAAGGAGCGTACGCAGAATCTCGAAACGGTTGTGCATAAAAAAAACAAGAGATAGTATGAAACAAGCACCGATAATAGCGAATATCGAAAGTATAAGGTTCTGGTTTTGAAAAAGACCAAAGGAAGAGCCGGTATTCTGAACATGGGTCAATCGGAAGAAGCCAGTTTCAAATGTGGATTCACCTTCTTCCAGGTTCGAAATTATCCAAAGTTTGCTTAGCTGATCAGCTATAATTATGGGTATGGAGGCAATTAAAAAAATCGCATGTTGCCGAAAGAAATACCAGAAACTATTTAATTTTTGCATTCTTTGCCTGAGCAGCCTTACAACTCATGCACAAAGTTGCCTGAGGTAGTGCTTCCAGTCGTTCTGGGTCAATGGGCTTACCACAGCTCTCACATATGCCGTATGTTCCCTTTTCAAATTTTACTAGAGCGCTATCAACCATAGCTAGTTGGTCAAGGACGCGTTTCTCCAATGCCATTCGGTTTTCAAGCTCGGCAGTTTCGGTAGCTTCTTCTTCTCTCTTGCCAAAAGGGCTACCTTCGCGTCGCTCTTCCGAAGAACGATTGGCTCTTATTTGTTCAAGTTGTTCAACCAGGCGTTTACGATCATCCTCCAAACGGAGGCGGATTATTTTTAGATTGGCTGTGGTCACCGCTTATAACCCCCCATTTTCCTTTACTGTTTTATTAATATCCTAATTGTTTAATTTAAAAACCTGCGAGTTGGCTGTTACTTTTGTGATTGCTTCGTAAAGACTTGATGGACTCTTGGCACTATATCCGTGACACTGGTGGCATGCGATTGATTCTAACATAGTTAGTCAGTTGAATGAAGTCTATCTTAAACCGAAACGGCTGCCTTTTCATAATAATATTACGGTAATTCAAATATAAAGTGGATCGAGCCATAACTAAGTGTAACCTATTCTATATGCAAAATCAATACCTAAAAATCCAAAACCGGTATTTTCACGGCCGGCATACAGTCACCCAGGGATGAGTTCATTCTACCCTGGAGGAGGTTTTTGGATAAAACTATAAAGTAAAGATAATACTTAAAATTATGATATTAACTCTGCCTAAAAAGCCCTGCACTGGCTAAAACTAGTCCAGCACCAACAACTATCTCCAAAATAGCGGTATTTCTGACAAAATTAATGGTACCGATATTGGATTTTGCTAGTCCAAGTGATGTTTTCTGTAACAGTAGAGTTGATTCTTCTTGAGTACCAGTGCCTCTGACTGCTTTATAGGCCATACTTGCTTGATCGTATGTATTGTCCAACTGTGATAATTGAATTGGGGCAATTTCATCAGCTACTTTTTGCTCAGAGTCACCGGCTTGCATAATAGCCATTATGCCGAAGATGAGACATACCACCCCCACTATGGCAATGAAAAGTGCACTCCATTTTAAACCCACTTTTAATACCTCCAATGTTTTACTAGCCAACAAGAGATACGCAGAATTGAGGCATTTTACACCACACTGAGGGTTTTTGCAAGGGGTTAAAAAACATTTTTTACAAAGTTGTTTTAATCTTACTAATAACCTATAATCAAGGTCGAACTTACGCAGGTGATTAATCGTGAATCTCACTGTCCAGCTGGCACCTAGAAATAAACGCGGATTGCTACTGGCAAATCCGGTAATGACAGCTTCGGGGACCTGTGGTTACGGTACCGATAAAAATTACCCTTTTGAAATACAACGATTAGGAGCATTCGTTTGCAAAGGGACTACTATCGAAATGAGGGGTGGTAATTCTCAACCAAGAATTATTGAAACTGCCGCCGGTATGCTTAATTCTATAGGGTTAGAGAATATAGGTGTTGATTCATTGATAAAAGATAAAGCACCAATTTGGAAGAAATGGAACATACCGGTGATTGTAAATATAGCAGGTGAGACTGTAGAAGATTACGCTAGGCTATCAGCTGCTCTTGATGAAATAGCTGGTGTTAGTGCGATTGAAGTGAATATAAGCTGTCCAAATATCAAAGCCGGAGGGGTTGAGTTTGGTGTCAAGGCCAAATCAGCTGCTAATGTAACAGCAGCCGTTCGTAAAGCAACCTCACTGCCAGTTATAGTAAAATTGACACCTAATACCGGTAATATAGTCGAAGTGGCTTTGGCTGTTACAACTGTCGGCGCCGATTCAATTTCATTGATAAACACACTAAAAGGCATGGCTATAGATATCCATAGACGTAAGCCCTCATTAGGTAGTGTGACCGGGGGCCTTTCGGGACCAGCAATAAAACCGATAGCTTTGGCTATGGTTTACGAATTAGCAACTGCCATTGAAATACCATTAATAGGTTGTGGTGGCATTGTAAACTCCTCAGATGCAATTGAGTTTCTTATGGCCGGTGCTAGTGCAGTGCAGATAGGAACAACAAACCTTGTAAATCCCGGTAATCCCATAGAAATTTTGGAGGGTATAGAGAGTTTTATGTCCGAACGAAGGATTGAGGATGTCAAGGAACTTATTGGTGCTGCACAACATTAGGTCATACAGAACCAAAAGGTGATTCTAAAAGGTGAAGAGGACGCTAAAAGGCAGGATTATTACTGTTCTGTTAGTTGTTCTATATACCTCCATCTCTCCATTTATAAACTGCCAAAATATCACTGAAAGAGAAATCAAGAGCATATCGTTGCCAAAAATAACGATATCATATCCTGAGGTTGACGAATACATTGAGCAAAAAGTCAA
>CP070729.1:1073751-1083786 GCA_020351185.1 Dehalococcoidia bacterium
TTGGACTTTAGGCTTTACCAACCTTCCTTATATACTACTCTTTACCACTTTTATACAAAATACCACAAATAGAAACAAGAGAGGTGTAATCTGGACTTGCAGGACAAATTGCATAACCAACTGATGTACCTTCAGCCTCCGGCATCGAAGCGAGGGTAATATATATCGGTGGAACTCCACAGATATGCCTGCGGTCTTTTTCCTTTTGTATCAAAGAGTAAAAGAGTTCAACATCTCCCCGACATAAAATTTCCATTAATTTTTCATCATCTGAAGCCATCTTTGCTCGTTCTCCAATATCCATTGGAATTGAATCGCCAAATACGGGTCCCATATGTGCTAAATCAGCAGCGGCTATAATAAGGATTCTCTTTGTTAAGTACAATCTTTTTATGAAATTTATGGTTGTAATTACTTGTTTTGCTTTCAAGGGACTTTCCCCATTCTCGATGAATTTAAAAAAGGAACCGCACAAGATCGGCACAACTGGACAAGTTTTATCACCCAGTATAAACTGAAGCCAAACCAAAGCGAGTTCAATTGAATGTTCACCACGATGATTAAGCTCATTAGCGAAAGCATCATCACCCAGTTCACCTGCAAGTTCATTAACTACATCTCCATCAGTTGCTATAACACCCAATGGGGTTTCGTAATTCTGGCGAGTAAGAGTAATACTACCTTTACCATCAACATGATCAGTACCCAATATAACTATCAATTCAGTTTGTTCTAGGGATTTTCTTGCCTTCGACCAGACCTTTGAATATATGGTAGCCCCTCGTTGGTAATCAATATGAGGGCTGATTAAAGCAACAACCTTATCAATCTCTTGGTGGGAGGCATCGGATACCTTATCAAGGTATCTTTGTATATTCTCTCTGAGCGAATTTGGATCTTTGGGGTAACTTGATCCAGCAAGGCTTGACGATCTTACTTTAGAAGATCGGTAATTATCAATCGCTTTTTGGTATCTCTGAAAAAAATTTTCATTTTCTAGAAAAAGCGCTTCATCCAGTCTTGATATCAACAATTCAAGATCCGATAGAGCAATAATCCGTCCTATTCGAAGTTCAAATCCAGTTTTAATTGTGCCGATATCTCGTGTACCATCAAGAAGACTTAGAAGAAATGACATATAAATTGGCATAAATAAAGTCTTCTGACTGATTTCAAGCGGATCAGATAAAACAAAACCTTGCTGACCCCTTACCATGGAGGGTTGAAGTTTAATATCTCTAAGCTTAGGCTTCATAACAGATTTCAGGAATAGCAATCAAACATATTTAGAATTGCTATTCAATTTAGTCTACCGGATAATAATATACTTCTCAATAACAAATCGAAAAGATTGTAGGAAATAATCATAAAAGCTTTGGTAAATTTTTATCATGCCAACTCATTGACATCGGTTCTAGTAGTGTTATAATAGCCTTAATATGAGCCATCCTCTAAAAGGGGATGTTCTATGGTTATTTTATTAAAAAATAAATATCTCCCCAAATTCAGGTATACAAAAGCCGAAATAGCTTATGAATCTCAAATTCCTAATCTAGAACATACATATAACCTATTATTAAATCATAGTAACTCAGGATTCGAAGATTATCATCAATGAGACTCTTCGAATCCTTTTTTGTATGTAAAGAATTGAAAACAAGCTAGATAAGTTAAACTGTTAGTTAACTAGTTAAGTTAATAGATAATATCCATTCAAGAAAGACATAAGAAGGGGACGCCTTGTAGTTGCTATAAAATTTAGTATGTCAAATTCTAAATCTAAAGAATAATATTAAAAACAAGTAAGAATATATATTTAATAAACCCAGCAAAAGGAGGTGATGTCCATAAAATTAATACGATTCCAAAAACATGAAATATATAAAGGTCGAAAAAGGAGAAAAATATATGACCGAAAAGAAAAATAATGGGTCTGGTGGAAAGACCAGACGCGAATTTTTGAGAGATGCCGGTCTGCTTGCTGGAGGTACCGCCATTGGCTCTTCTATTCTCTTGGCTGCCTGTGGTGGTACTGAAACAATAACCAATACCATCACCCGAACACAAACAACCACAGCAACAGAATCCAAGTTTGTTGATCCTATCGATGGTATGGAGTTTGATACCCTAGCCGCATTACAGGCCCATTTTGAGGCAGTGCATCCGATGGGAGCTGTCGAAGGCTTAGTTACGTTAAATGTGAATGGCAAAGATCATATATTGCAAATAAAACCGCATTGGGATCTTGCCTTTGTCCTTCGAGAGAAACTCGGTCTTGTCGGACTTAAACTAAGCTGCGATAGAGGAACCTGTGGTACCTGTACCGTTGTCGTTGATGGTAAAGCAATCTATTCGTGTATGATGCTTGCTATGGATGCAGTCGGAACCAAAATAGAAACAATTGAAGGTTTGTCTGATGGAGCAATCATGCACCCTATTCAACAAGCTTTCCTCGATAAAAATGCTTTCCAGTGTGGTTTCTGCATACCCGGTTATATCATGGCTGCTAAGGCAATACTAGGCAAAACACCCAATCCAACTCATAATGAAGTGAGGGAAGGATTATCGGGTCATTTCTGCTCTTGCGGTAATTCAAAGAGAATAGTTGAAGCTGTTAAAGCAGCGGGAGGAGGATAATAGATATGGCTGATTTTAAAGTTATCGGTAAAGATGAAAACAAAGATAAACAAGCAGTCCAAGTTGTAACCGGTAAACTTGATTTTTCTGCTGATCTTCATCCAGGTAATAAGCTATATTGCAGATTAAAAGATTCTCCCTATGCCGCAGCCAAAATAACCAGTATTGATACCAGTGCAGCTGAAGCTTTAGAAGGTGTTGCTGGAATTCTTACCTATAAGAATGCCGGTAAATTAGCACCGTTAGGTCTCAGTGAAGAGATTCTGTGTGCCGGACAGGAAGTTGCTGTAGTAGCTGCTACCGAACCCAGTATCGCCGAGAAGGCTGTACAGTTGATCAATGTTGAATATGATCCACTACCCTTTGTAACCGATCCGGATGAAGCCATGGAACCGGGAGCTCCTCTCGTATACAAAGAAGGAGAAAGCAATGTGTCTACCTCAGAGCTGCTCCGTGGCGACTTTGAGGCAGGGTTTGCTGAAGCCGATGTGGTATTTGAAACCAGTGTCGGTTGGACAAACTATTTCCAGCATAATACCATGGAAACCCATTCTGCTATAGCCTGGTGGGAAGGTGATCATCTTTACTCACAATGTTCATCACAGAACGTGTTTGCTGCCCAGGCTGCTGTTGCCGGGCTTATGGAAATTCCTCTGCATAAGCACCACTGTATTTCCCATGGTACCGGTTGTGGCTATGGTGATAAACATTTCTTTGGTACACTGATAATGTGTCCAGAACACTATTACGCTGCATTGCTGTCTCAGATGGCTGGTGGTAAACCGGTTGAATGTGTCTATAGTAGGTACGATAATTTTACTAAGTCTTCAAACCAGTTTGCCATTAAAGCTGACTTCAAATTCGGAGCCAAAAGTGACGGTACGCTCACTGCTATTGACTGTACCTTCTATGCTGATGACGCCAATTTGGGAGCAAGTTTTTCAGGCGGTGCTAGTTTCCCGATTAGATCAACCTACAAGTGCCCCAATGGCAGGTTTAAAGCGGTGGGTATAAAAACCAACAAACCCAGAACCGGTGCCTGGCGATGTGTGGCCGATCCACCTGGAAATTGGCTTACACAAGTAGCTATCGACCAGCTGGCTTATGAGCTGGGTATGGATCCGCTTGAGTTTAGATTAAAAAATCATGTAACAAGTGACATGCCTCACCAAGACAGCGGCCTCATTTATGCCAGCAATGGTATCTATGAATGCACTGTCCAACCAACGGATGCGATTGGTTGGGCCCAGAAATGGCATGCCCCCGGTACTCGAACGCTACCAGATGGTCGCATGCATGGGATCGGCATGAGTGCTTCAATTGACAGCCATGGCCAGATGTCTTCTCCATGCGGTGCAATAATCAATTTTACAGCGGATGGAAAGGCACAAATAGCAACTGGTATAACCCGAGCCGGTTGTGGTACTAACACAGCACATGCTCATATTGTGGCTGAAAAGCTGGGCCTTCCGTATGATGATGTTTCGGTAGGTGCACAAGGTGTCACCGATGTCTGTTCCGACGGCGGTGGGCAAGGTGGTAGTACCAGAACAATAACTGTCGGTGCTGCTTTTTACGCGGCCGCTGAGGATGCCCTGCAACAGCTATTTGCTCGAGCCGAAGCTCAAGAGGGTATACCACCCTTCAGGGCTGAAGGCGGTAAGATCATTGATTCCACTGGAACCGAGTGGACATTTGCCGATCTGGTAGGCGCCGGTGGCCAGCTTGTCGCGCGGGGTTATACTTGGCCAAAACAATTGCAACGAGAACACCTTGGCTTTCCGATAGGCACACCTTGTGAGGTCAGAGGTGTATGTGGTGCCGTTTGTGAGGTAGCTGTTGACACTGAAACAGGAGAGGTGGAAATCCTTAATTTTATAAACTGTGATGATGTCGGTATGAGCATGTTTAAACAGGGGACGCTAAATCAATTGTATGGGGGTCTTGAGATTGAAATTGGTCAAGGAATGTTCTTTGAACACATAGTTGATAAAAATACAGGTATTACCCTTAATGCAAGCCAGTTGACTCACAGATGGCCTACCCCACTCGATCATGACGGTAATGTTGAAGACGTCATCATCGTAGAAACGGACGATGCCTGCGGTCCCTTTGGTTGTAAAGGTATCGGTGAACCTGTACTAAATTCGTTTGGTTGTATTGCTAACGCAGTTTATAACGCAACTGGTGTCTGGGTTAAAGAAGCACCCCTCACACCACAAAGACTTCTGAAGGCGCTAGGGAAGGCATAGGAGGTAAGGTAATGAAAGAATTTACACTAGTTAAACCGCTGTCAATAGATGATGCAGTTTCTGCTCTTGGTGAAGCCAATTCAGCCGCCTTAGCAGGTGGTACCGATCTGCTGGGAAAGATGAAGTCATACTATTCCCCAACAATGCCAGATACTCTCGTCAACCTCAAAACAATTCCCGATATGGCTTACATCAAGGAAGAAAGTGGTATGCTCAAGATCGGTGCCTTAACCACCTTAACCGATATAGCTGAATCGAGTACGGTAAAATCAAATTACAGCGCACTTGCTGAAGCTGCCAGGAAAGTTGCAACTCCAGAATTGCGAAATGCTGGTACCATAGGTGGCAATTTATGCCAAGGGGTTTGGTGTTGGTATTTGCGAACCGAATGGAATCATTTCAACTGCCTGCGAAAGAATCCAAATGGTATCTGTCAAGCTCTTCTAGGTGACAACCGATATCATTCCATCTTTGGCGCCGTGGCTGGTTGTGTAGCTGTAAATCCAAGTGATACTGCCCCCGCACTGGTAGCTTTGGATGCCAAGATCGTCACCACCAACCAGACAGTAGATGTCGGTGACTTCTTTACCGTTGATGGTGAAAATACAACGATCCTCGATGACGACGAGATTGTTACCGAGATACAAGTACCAACCCCGGCATCAGGGACTAAGAGTGCCTTTATTAAATATTCTCAAAGAAAATCATTCGATTTTGCTTTAGTCAGCGTTGCTGTGGCACGTGCTGGCAGTTCGGGCAGGATTTGCCTAGGTGGTGTCTATAATCTACCCATGAGAGCAGAGAGTGCAGAAGCAGCTCTTCCTGATGCAGAAGCTGCTGGTGAAGCAGCCGCTTCTGGCGCGAGCGCACTTCCAAATAACAGTTATAAAATTCAACTAGTTAAAACTCTAGTAAAAAGAGCAGTAGCAACTACTGCTTAATTAGGGAATATATAGAAAAGGTGATTTGTGTTATGAAATGGAAGATTGCTTTTGGTGTAGCAATTATTTTACTATTGAGTTTATTACCCGTACTAACTGCTTGTAATGGAGATACGACGGTAATAAACTCACGTACAGTAACTGTGACAAGCGCACAAACAATAACAATCACCAATACTGAAGCCAAAACTGTCACCCAAAAAGTTACGGTACGTCCTGTTGCTGATTTGGTTGTCTCACCTCATCCGATTACCGGAGAATACCAAGGTCTACCTTTCTGTTATACATGCCACCCGATTCCTGCCGATCATCAAGGTCTTCTCGAGATTGAATCGGTTTGCTTCGAGTGTCATGTAGGTACTCCCTAAATGGTATTGGCAATTCAATAAATTCGATAGGCTTAATATCAGGTTATACCGGTCTGTTTAACAGACCGGTATAACCATCATAATGCAATTGTAAGCGTCTAATAGAAATAAAATGGTAACAATTATCACATCTTTGCTATTATATAAGTGTTATGATAACTTAGGTTATTTTTTGACGTTTTCATTAATAGAGAATACCAAAAATGCAGATATTTAAAGGTTTTAAACTACATAAAAAATACACCATATTTTTTGCTGTGATTCCTTTATTGCTAGCAACTTCTCTCTATAGTGCGGATTGTCCAATTTGTCAAGGTACTGGAGTAATCGAAAGTTCACCTGTAATGGAATATGTGAAAATTGAAGAATATAAGGCTAGACCGATAAAAACAACACCCGATGCTTGTGGTCTCTATTTATTGTACAAGTATGATATTTTAATTTCCCTTGTTAATGAATCTTCTGATGATGCTGAGGGATGGCTGAAATTGACCCTTGTAGATACTTTAGTAGATAGGATGATAGATGAACAATATGTAGAAGTCAGTATAAATGGTCTTACCATATTCGATACAAAATACACTCTTTGGTTTGGAAGTAGTTTAGGAACGAATACAGGAATTATTGAAACCTCCGGTCAGCTCGAGGTGTTTGTCGAAGTTCTATTGGGAGAGGTACCTTGTGTAGTATGCGACGCGACTGGAAGAATACCTCTGCATACTACTTTATTTGTAAATGGATTGAAAGATACTTTCACTGATATCGTTCGAACTGAACAAATTTACCAGCCACCTAAAGCAGTTGATTGGGAAAATTTTTTCATAGACGCTCCTTAGGGAAAAACTCTGAGGTTGTTTATAGTGAAATCCATCCGCATTACTTTTATTTTTATATTTATATTCTTTATTGGGATAGTTACTGTTAATAGTTGTAATAATAACGGACCACCTGCAAACCGTTATTTACCACCTAAATATCTAAATGCTATAGAGATGAAAGCGTATGATCTTGTTCAGGCTTACCAACACCCATCGAGTCGAATTGACGCTGAACAGTTGATAAGTGGTAATTATATTATTGTGAAAGATATTGAGATAACCGAAGAGATAATAACCATTAGTACCGAAAACTATCTAAACTTGGGCCATACACTACACATTCAACCCTCTGATTTATCAGACTTAAAACGTATAGGTATAGGTGACAGAATAGATGCAGTTGGAATCTGTTTAGGAATACCAACCGGTAAGATGGCTGTCGTACTAGATCAATGTATTATTGAATCTACCGGAATTTTGCCCTTACCACTTTCGGGCAGCGAAGCAATAGAAGGGCCTATATATTAGTTTTAGTATTAATTACGAACCAAAATAACAACAATAATAAATGCATCATAATGAAGACGCTCTTGATAATATGCTAAAACGTTTAATCAAAAAGTATCCGTTCTATTTAGCTTTACTTATTCTGATAGTTATTTTCGCTAGCTTACTTATTGCCTGTTCGAATATCCCCTCAACCCCCTCATTATCAAATCCAAGACCCACAACTATTTGGGAAAGCGCTGATTACACTGGGTGGTACCTCCATAATATCGAAGTCAAACCAAATCCAGTAACAGTTGGACAGGAGGTAGAAGTTGGTGCTTGGATAAATGCACCGGGGATGGTACTCACAGATGTAATAGTCCTTCTTTTCGATAAATGGTGAAAGAGAATTGACGCAAACAATCTACGTAGAAGGTGATTCTACGCATGATCTTAGTTTTACCTTTCGTCCGACTTCTTCTGGAAATAATAGAATTACTTTTGGTGCAATATTAGCTAGAGATATTGCATATTATTCTCCAAGCGAAAGGGATCTTTCCACAAACCTAATCGTTAGACCAGAGTAAGATAATATACTAAAAGTTACTCTTGAGAATTATGATTATTCCACCATTCCCATCCGATTTAGGTTCCCATACCATGGTATTTACTGATTTATAACCTAAAGTAAAGTACAATATTAGGATAATTAATTAAAGAAAAAGATTTTCGGTTTTGCAGAATCGGCTAAGACTTAACTGGAAACGGGCTAAATTATGGTGAGAGATACGATTTGAAGAACGATGCTTAGGGTGTGTTTTATTTTCTTTTAAAGCCCTTTGTCCTGGTTATCAAGATAACAACCAGTACCGAAACACTTAAGATTACCAGTATCCATCCCCAGCTCATTGAAGGACTGCTGTCATTAGATGCAGGTACTTGATCAGTTATTATTAGATTATCACCTTCATCGATAATGGACTTGGTTGTAAGGTTGCTATTTGATGTAATCCCAATCCCACTTAAGGCCAGTTTGTATGGTTCTGCAGTAGCATTAGTAGGAATCATCAACGTTGCCTCTCTATTACCGACTGTAGTCGGCGTAAAGACTATCTCAAGCGTTGATGAGATGCTCCCATCCAAAATCCTACCAGAGCAGTGGTCACTCACAATCATGAAATCATCACTGTCAGGTCCACTCACATAAATATCAAATATAGTTAAGACGTTTGTGGAATCAACATAATTGGAAATTGTTACAGTTTGAACAGGGCTTGATGATCCAACTTCCAAGGACTCAAATTCAATTGACTGCGGTTCAACTCTGAGACTTGGAAAGGAAGCTGCCTGGACAACACTCGTTAAAAATATGTTTGTTCCAATGAAAAGAAATATCAAAACAATCACAAACATTGTGTTTTTTAATATTTGAGGACTAGCTCGAAAATTATTCTGTCTTACCATAGCGCTATGAAACCCCATAACTATCAGACTTTATCTCCATTGTATGCACAAAATTATTCTTTAGGAAATTTTACCATAACTTGGGCAATTAAAATCAGTAACATATGTTACAAAAACTGGTTATATGCACTCTTCTGCAGAAATAGCCCGCTTGGTATTGATATTTTTGCATGATAAAATACTATTTACCAATGAATTTATATTAAGAAAGGATTGTAAACGTGCCAAGAAAATGGCTAAGTATTTTTACAGATTTACAAGATTTTATTAACAATAATCAGCAGATAACAATAAGTCAAAAAATTATCAAAATACCACCAGATTACAGAAAAGAGTTTTATCGTATTTTCGATTCAATAAGATCAGCTTTTGTTGAGGAGGAATGCGCTGATCTTCTTGAAAAATCAAGATCTCTATGCCAGAACTATCTTCAAACTGAGAAGGAAATTCTTGAAAATCCAACCATCTCGGAAGTCATAATCCCACTGAACCTCCTGTGGTTTGTTAATGACCCAGTCGATGGATTAAGAAGAGCTACTTATGATCCTCTATTCAACTTACTGAAGGATAGAATTAATATTGAACAATTCAGAAATCAAAGTCTAAAGTCTATTAACTCCCTAGATAATCAACTTAAAGGGCAGTGCTATCAATACTGGTCAATGCTTACATTAACAAATCTATTACATCCTGTTACTTTTTTCTCTGTTAACCTTGAAGTCGATATATCATCATCGGAATCAGACTATGCGATAACGCCAAATATACAACCGATAGAAGAGCCGGTAGTAACTAATAAAATATCTCTAGTGCATTCAAGCACCAATATCTTCATTATTCCCGATATTATCTTCTATTCAAAAATAATCGACCAGTTCGTGGCGCTTAGATCCGAGCCTACCCCAGCAACATGGATTGCTAAAAATGCAAGTGATAATATCGAATGGCTGCCTATTAATCAAGAAAAGCTTCTGGGTCCTGGCACTGTCATTGTTAATACCAACCAAAATCTGGAGGAAATGTCCCTGATTAGAGATGCTCGCGTAATATCTAGACCTACCATGCT
>CP070729.1:1083886-1106090 GCA_020351185.1 Dehalococcoidia bacterium
GGGTACTTACATCAAATGCTCCGAGCTGGAGCAAGTGGTTTTGTCCCCAAAAAAGCAGCAGACACAGAACTATTGGATGCAATCCGGGCCACCTATAGAGGTGAGTACTTTATTCACTCATCTATGACATCAGGATTTGTGAAAAAATTTCATAACAAGGAGATCATCAAAGAGAATAAGATTCAAGATAATGATCTACTTAGTTCACGTGAAAGTGAAGTACTGTCTCTTGTTGCTATGGGGTATACAGATCAAGAAATTGCAGACGAGCTGTACTTGAGCATTAAAACAGTACAGACTTATAAATACCGTCTAAAGGAGAAACTTAATGCCAAAGGACGAGCTGAACTGGTTCGCTATGCAATACAACATGGTCTCTTAAAAACATAAAATAATATAAAATCGATAATACAAAGAACACTTATGAAGGGAATCTAAATTGTTCCCTTCTTTATTTACCGCAGTAATATTCTTATTTTCCCAATTTGATCGATAAATAATCAGTATTTCTGCTGACATCTTAATGCAATAATCAGTATTTTTCCCTATATGAACTATATGACAGAAAGGTTATTTTATAAATAACAATATGCCCAATATTTGGGTAAATAGTGAGGTGAAAGGATGACAGAAAATAAAACTTTTAATTCTCGTTTTATTGTATGGATGGTAATACTCCTTGCTGGACTAGGTTTGGGTATTTGGGGTGTTGTTACAACTTTTCTTTCTGGACTTCAAACCTGGGGAATTGGCGATGAAGTACCCTGGGGTATCGTTACAGCTTCGTATGTTTTCTTCGTAGCAGCAAGTGCTGGATGTATTACGGTGTCACTTGGTCATGCACTTGGTATTAAAGGATTCGACTTAATAATTAAAAGGGGAGTATTTTTAGCCATAATAACTATGATTGCCGGTGGTTTATTAATAGTGATGCACGTTGGCAATCCGGTAAATCTCTGGAGGTTAATCACTGCTCCTAATTTCGGTTCTCCATTGGGGTGGTTAGTTATTTTCTACCTCCTCTACCTTATACTGCTGATAATTGACTTTTATTTGATCCACAAGAAAGACTTTGTTAAAGCGAGGATATTTGGTATCCTTGCGCCGCTATCGGCAATTACGGTTCATTCAACACTTGGATCAGTCTTTGGTTTTGCTTCCGTAAGGCATTACTATGGGGGAGCATTTGCACCTGTGTATTTTATTGTAATAGCTGTTGTTATCGGTACAGCATTGCTATTGTTTGTTACCAACCTACATTATAAGTTCAATTCGAAATCAATGAGCTCGGAGATGCGTAGTGTAATAGTCTCGCTTGGAAAGTTTCTCGGAATAGCAATTGGAGTTCTCGCTATTTTTGTAATATGGAAGAATTTAACAGGACTAAGTAATCCAGATCCATCGACAGTTAAAGCCTATCAATATATGCTTGCTGGCCCAGGAGCTTGGTGGTACTGGATACTCGCAATTGGCCTTGGATTATTAGCACCCCTCATCTTGATAATTAACAGGAATACACGCACCCCTAATGGCATAATGCTTGCATCTGGATTATCAATTATTGGAATGCTTGCCGCCCGCTTCGACTTTACCATTGGAGGTCAAGTAATCCCAATATTTGAAGATCTGCAGCATATACAACAACCATGGGCTGATTATGCAGCGACATTTACAGAGGTTTCAATAGTTGTACTAGCCTTCTCATTAACAGCACTGCTCTATACCTGGGGAAGTAGGAAACTAGCATTAGAGGAGGTAGCCGAACATGTTTAGAATAGTTGATAGTTTCGACTTTAAGGTTAAGGAGGATGAATTATAACCATGAGCAAAATAGTGAGTAGAAATGTTAATCGTAGAGACTTCCTGAAATTAGGAGGAATAGGAATTGCTGCAGCTATTGTACCCACGTTGATTAGTCAACAATCGAAGGCTTCTAGCCCTCTAGCTGGTAAGAACTTAGCTATGGTAATTGATCTCCACCGGTGTGTCGGCTGCGGATCGTGTAGTATTGTTTGCAAGAACGAAAACAACGTTGATGGAGATGTGTTTTGGTCAAGTAGAATTAGTAAAACTACGGGTAGATTCCCAAATGTTAGATTTGAATATATAACAACGCTTTGTAATCATTGTGAAAAGGCTCCCTGTGTTAGGGCTTGCCCTACCAAGGCAATGCATAAAGGTGATGGAGGTATAACTAAACATGATCCCGATAAATGTATTGGTTGTCGGTATTGTATTGCAGCATGTCCATATGGAGTAATTCACTTTAATGCGGGCAAATCACATGAGTTTTGGCGAGATGATAAACCTTTGATAGAAGGCGCTACTCCATCTGCTCGAGAAGTTACACAAGCAGTTAATGGGAAAGTTATTCCATATTATAATCCAGCTCGGGAACTTGATAAACCTGGAACAGGTCTTAGGAAGAGGGGTATTGTCGAGAAATGCACCTTCTGCGACCATAGAGTGAGCAAGGGTCAACTACCTTACTGCGTAGAGGCCTGTCCGACAAATGCCAGAATATTTGGGGATCTTAATGACCCGAATAGTGAAGTGAGTCGAATTCTTGGGAAATTCCATGGTATGAGGCTCAAAGAAGAACTTGGTACAGAACCTAAGGTACTTTATGTGAGAACTTATAGTACTGGAACGCACCCTAAAACCAAAGGGAGTGTATAGAATGACTATGAGAAATGAAACAAAACAAAGTGGAAATCCAATATCTGAGGAGGAACTGATGAATTCAGATATTAAAAAATTAAACCGCAGGGATTTTATTAAAGCAGCAGCCGCGACAGGTACCGCTGCCGTACTGGCGGTTTCATTGACTCCAACTTTAAAAGCATTGGCCGCCAATAACCAGATAACTTCTCCAGCAGATGAGATTGGAAAATGGAAACCAACTACATGTCAGGGATGCACTTCTTGGTGTTCTAAGGAAGTGCTAGTAGTAGATGGAAGAGCTATTAAAGTTAGGGGGAATGCTAATTCAAAGGTAAATGGTCCAGCTAGCTGCCCAAGAGCCCACATGGCACTTCAGCAAGTCTATGATCCCGACCGAATCAAAACACCAATGAAGAGAACCAATCCAAAAAAAGGCAGAAACGAAGACCCAGGTTTTATACCGATATCTTGGGATGAGGCACTTAATACAGTAGCAGACAAGATAATGGAGCTCAGGAATAACCAAGAGACATATAAGTATATGCTTATGAGGGGTCGTTATTCATATATGAGAGATATCATCTATGACCGTATGACAAAAATCATCGGTTCGCCGAATAATATCTCCCATAGTGCAATATGCGCCGAAGCCGAGAAGTTTGGCCCTTATTATACAGAAGGTGAGTGGACATATCGACAATATGATGTTTTGAATGCCAATTACATACTTTGCTGGGGCGCAGATCCTATTTCTGCCAATCGGCAGGTTTCATATTACCTGAGTGCTTGGGGAGATGCATCTGATAGGGCAACAATTGCTGTTATTGATCCGAGGCTCTCCGCTTCTGCCTCCAAAGCAGACGAGTGGTTACCAATAAAACCAGGAGAGGATGGGGCATTAGCTTCTGCCATGGCACATGTAATACTAGTTGAAGGGCTCTGGTATAAAGACTTCGTTGGTGATTTTACAGATGGTATCAACAAATTCGTTGCAGGGCAGAACGTTAATGAAAGTGATTTTGAGGAGATATACACACACGGATTAGTTAAATGGTGGAACATAGAGCTGAAAGACAAAACTCCTGAGTGGGCTGCTGGAAAGACCGGATTACCTGTGGATCAAATAAAACGAGTGGCAATCGGGTATGGTAAAGCAGCACCACATGCTATCTCGTGGGTTGGGGGTGGCCCAGTTATGCAGGTCAGAGGAGCATATGCCAGCATGGCATGCCATGCACTAAACGGGCTTGTAGGTGCTGTAGATAATATTGGTGGCACTCTTAAGGCAAATAAAGAATATACTCAAAGTTTCCCAGGAGTCGATGACTATCTTGATGACATTGCCAAAGAGGGTAAAAGTCATAAGAAGATAGATCATAGGGGTAGGCTTGAGTTTCCAGCCCTAAATCAAAAATCGGGTGGTGGAGTAGTTACTAACAATGCAGCCGATGGCATTTTAAACGAAGATCCCAACGAGATTAAGGTTGCAATAGGTTATATGAACAACCACGCATTTTCCTGTCCGCAGGATGAAAGGTGGTTTAGGGCTTTATCCAAGATACCATTTGTAGTGCACCTAACAACTAATGCGTCCGAATTTACTTGGTTTTCTGATATAGTATTGCCCTCGACACACCATATGTTTGAGAAATGGGGATACGTAAAAGTACACGGGAATGGTTATCGCCATGTGACTCTAAATCAACCGGTAATTGATCCGGTATGGGATGTAAGAACAGATGAGACCGAGATACCTTGGCTAATTGCAGAAAAACTTGCAGACAGGGGTTTTGACAACCTTCTTAGACACTACAAATCCTATATTGATCCAGAGACAGGCAAAGAGCCAACGAATGGCCAGGAGTTTGCTCTCTATGCGCTGAAGCATGCCACCCACAAACTTTGGGACCCTGAGGAATACCAAGCAGGAGATAAGTTTAATGGGTGGGAAGATTTCCGGTCAACTGGTGTTTGGAACTCGGCCCCCTATCCCTTTAAAAAAAGGTGGGGTGCTATGAAAACCGATACAGAAAAGTTTGAATTTTACAGTGAGACCCTAAAGAGAGTTCTAGGAGAGCACGCAGAGAAGCACGAAACAACCACTGACGAAGTACTCTCTGTATGTAACTACCAGGCCAGAGGAGAGAAGGCTTTCGTGCCTCATTATGAGGAACCATTTACACATGGCGATAGTGGTGATTTAGTCCTTGTCGATTATAAATCCAGACTAAATCGTGAAGGCAGATCTGCAAATTGCTCTTGGTACCATGAATTTAAAGATCTTGATCCTGGTGACGAAAGTTGGGACGATGTTGCCAAGATAAATCCTATAGATGGCAAGAAGTTGGGAATTGAGAATGGAGACAGGATAAAGCTTGTATCTCCAACTGGAGAATTAGAATGCACCGCAAAACTGTGGGAGGGAACTAGACCTGGAACTGTAGCTAAATGCTATGGTCAAGGGCACTGGGTATACGGAAAAGTAGCTGCAAAAGAGTTTGGTATTATCCCGAGGGGTGGAAATAATAACTCCATAATCCCAGCAGATTATGATCGTTTGAGTGGCAGTACCGCTTATTACGGAGTCGTCAAAGTTAAGGTGGAGAAAGTATAAAAGTAGCAAACCATAGGTTTTTGTAATTACTATAGAACTCTAGTATACAAAGTATATATTTAATAAGGATTGTATGATGCAAAGTTTAGAATCGAGATCAAAGTTATCAAATAGTGAATTCCGCAGAGATGCATATCAACTACTTTCGGAGTGTTACTACCTTCCAGATGCAGGGTTTGCAAACAAAGTGAATGACTTGGATGCTTTGAGTGAAGGTATGTACGCGAGTGTAGTAAAAAATTGCCTGAAAAAAGAAAACCTTGATTCTCTAATCATTGACTATACAAAACTTTTTATAGGACCATACGGGCTTCTAGCTCCACCGTATGGCTCTATATATCTTGAGGAAAATGATAGGGTCATGGGTAATTCAACTATGGATGCAAGAAGAAGTTACATAGAAGAGGGCTTGGATATATGCCTGAAGGATGCTCCAGACCACATAGCTATAGAATTAGAATTTATGTATTTCCTTGTTTTTAAAGAAATAGAGGCTGCCAAGAGTGATGACTATGATAGTATCTTAAGTTATAGAGAAAAACAGAGAGTATTTCTGAAAAACCATCTGGGTGCTTGGGCTTCTGATTTTACGAGCAAGATCAAAGCCAGCGCACAAACTGAGTTCTATAAAAATCTTGCTCGAATTACTAAGAATTTTATTGATAATGAAAAAAGAAATTTAGGAGCGCTGATATGATAAGTGTAGATCATGCGTTAAATAAAGTTATTAATAGCGTTGATATTCTTGATGATGAGGATTGCGCTATATTAAATAGCATTGGTCAGGTTCTAGCCGAGGATATCCGCGCTGACATTAATGTTCCCCAACATGACAATTCAGCTATGGATGGTTATGCGCTTCAATCTGTTGATACTCGCGGTGCCAGTATGCAGAATGTAAAACTAATACGTGTCATTGAGACAGTTCCCGCTGGGTATATTGCACAAAATGAAGTAACACCAGGGACAGCTATTCGTATTATGACTGGAGCTCCCATGCCCAAAGGGGCTGACTGCATAGTTAAATTTGAGGCTACTGATGAGTTCTTAAGAGAGAAGCCAATTACCGAGATAGGGATTCTTGGAGAACTTAAGCCCGGTATGAATGTTCGTAGAGCTGGGGAAGATATCCCGAAGGATTCAATAGCACTTATTAAAGGAACTGAAATTAGACCCTCTGAAGTCGGTATTTTGGCTTCACTAGGATATAGTAAGGTAAAAGTTATCCGCCGCCCAAGAATCGCTATTCTAGCTACTGGTGATGAAGTAACAGATATTAACAAACCTCTACTACCAGGTAAGATATACAACAGCAATACCTACAGTCTAGCAGCCTTAATTAAAACCTATGGTGCTATACCCATAATATTAGGGATTTCAAAAGATAATGAGGATTCTTTAATTAAAAAACTTCGCCATGGAATGGATGCGGACATACTGCTAACCATTGGTGGAATCAATTCTGGAGATTATGATTTAGTAAAGGATGTTCTTGCTAAGCAGGGGGATATTCAATTTTGTTCAGTCAGAATGAAACCAGGAAAAAGTCTTTCTTTTGGAACAATTGAGGGTATAAATAAAGCTGGTTTAAATAGAATAGTATCTCATTTTGGTTTACCAGGTAATCCTGTTAGTTGTATGGTTGCATGTGAGCTATTTGTTCGCCCAGCAGTCCTTAAGATGATGGGTAAAAAGGACCTTTTTAAATCTACTATAGAAGCGGAAATCGAAGATTCAAAAGTAAATAACGGCAAAGTTCGGACGTTTGCACGTGCAAAAGTGAATAAAAAGAATGGCCAGTATTCTGCTAAACTAACCAGCCATCAAAAATCAGGAATGTTAATCTCCATGAGCCTAGCAAATGGATTAGCTATCATTCCTGAGGATGCTAAGGAAGTGAAAGCGGGGGATAAAGTTCGAGTAATGATGCTCGATTAGTAGAATTTTAAAATTTATGCACCACATAATTTGTACTGTGCTGGACAACAATTAAAATCCAATATGCTCTTATGAAAGAGAAAGGATATAAACGTTGACTCCTATTATATCAATTGTAGGTAAATCAAACTCGGGCAAGACAACTTTCATCGAAAAAATGGTCAGGGAATTGAAAAGGAAGCACTATAAAGTAGCTGTAGTAAAACATGATACTCATGGATTTGATATTGATCATCCCGGAAAGGATACTTGGCGAATGGCACAGGCTGGTAGTGACATAGTTATGATCTCTTCTCCGAATAAGATGGCCATGATTAAAAAAACTAGCAACGAATATACATTAGATCAACTGCAGGTTCAGATAATGGATGAAGTGGATATTATTTTAACCGAAGGCTATAAGAATGGTAATAAACCGAAAATTGAAATTACACGAGGGAATCTCCATAGCGGGTTACATTGCTCTAGAAATGAGTTGGTAGCTATAGTCACTGACCAGAGGTTCAACCTTGATGTTCCTCAATTTGGGCTCAATGATTCAAGTGGTGTGGTGGAGTTAATAATTCACAGTTTCTTAAAGCCTAAAAAGGAAAATAAAGAGGTTTTTGCGCTTTAATAACTTCAACTATACTTAATAAAATGAAATCTGAAAGTAACGATACCCCTCACAAGGTTAGTGCTATCATTTTAGCTGGTGGTAAAAGCTCACGTTTAGGCAGAGATAAAGCTCTTGTTAAAATTTATAATAGTTATCCGATAATATATTCTATTGTTGAGAAACTACAAATAATCAGCGATGATGTTATCATAGTTTCTGGTGGTAAAAAATATACCAACCTTGGTGTTAAATTAATCGGTGATATATATATCAATAATGGGCCACTAGCTGGTCTTCACTCAGGATTGCTAGCTGCAAAGTATAGTCATGCGATAGTGGTAGCTTGCGATATGCCCTTTTTAAATGTAAAATTACTTAAATATATGGCTAGCCAACCACTAGATTATGATGCGCTCGTTCCCAAGATCGAAGGTTGGCTTGAACCTCTTCACTCTCTCTATTCGCGACACTGTATTGATCCAATCGAAAGGCTGTTAAAGGCTCATTGTAACAAGATGCACGATTTGCTTAAAACCGTAGCAATTGAGTATGTGCCTCAATCTGTCATTGAATTATTCGATCCTCGTTATCTATCATTCTTCAACTTGAATTCTCCAGAAATGTTAAAACAAGCTGTTGATATTGTTAGGAAATAAAAGGTAATTTGAGGTGTCGATGAGTGTTTTTGTTGACCAAGTCGTTTAAAAGTGAAGTTTTGCCATTATTGGCGGTTCTAGTGGTGTCAGAAAAACAATACACCCTAATTGGCTGTACAAGGTTCTGATGTAATAGTATATTGCTTCCGCAAACAAGTACAACGATTGGTCCCACTGTCATATTTTTCCTATCCTTATTTACAAAAAAGTGCACCAGCCACACCTCAATTAGCGAACCAGTGCCCAAATCGTTTTCGCCTTATCCAAACCGCCCAGTCAATATTAAGTTGTTTGAGATAAATCTACTCCCCGATATAGGGTATGTCAATACCTAAGGCTTAATGTTCGAGCAACACTTTCAAATGTGGGTTGTTTTAACAAAAGAACGCAACGGCGTTAATTTTACTTTCGTGAAATGGTAGAACATATTATCATTCAGATATGTGCAATTTGCATGATTTAAAAGAGTTGCTTCGAGACTATTAACATCAAGAGGGATTATTGAGGGAAATAAAATAGAGGAAGGTGAGAACAAGGATTAACAAAGTGAAGTAACTTACATTAAAAGCATTGTCTAATTTATTTCAGTGACGATAAAATCCAATAAACGTGATTATCAAAATCGGTAATATTGCTGACAATATTTAATAAAAATCAGTACTTTTCCTTATATGAATAATCAAATTATTACTCTATAATTATTTAGAGCGATATAAGATGATATATTAGACTTTAAGTTTATTGAATCAAGGAGGTTAATAAAATGAAGAAGTTCGCTCTCACGAGTTTGGTATTAATCACTATATTTGTAGGAAGCTCTCTGGCAGCCTCGTGTGCCCAGGGAGAAACTACAAGGACTATAACTACTACTGCAATTGGTCCAAAGGAAACGGTAACAATAACTCAGACAACAACACTAACAACGGGTATATTACAACCAACATCAAGACCTACTTCACAACCACCATCAACGCTACAACCAACAATGATTGCAAGTGATTTAGCTACTTTTGGAGAGACTCTATTCAATAGAAGTTGTACATACCCCGATTGCCACGCAAAATGGGGAGAAGGTGGGAAAGACGAGTTTCCAGTTGAAATTTTGGGCCAATTTGTCAATGCTGGTAGACTATTTAATTTTGTAAGCAATATAATGCACCTGGCTGTATCTATTTATCAAGAGGATGTTTTAACTCAAGATGACTATTTACAAATATTGGCCTTGATGCTAATTCAAAATGATATTATTGAATCCAGTGATACGGTAGTTATTAATGATTTAGCTAGCATAACTATAGATATAGAACCAGACGAGTAGTTGCAAAATAGAGTCAGTATCGAACCTTAAGGGCAGGGTTTAGGCTTTGCTTTTACTTATTAATGGCTTAATAGAAAAGGCGTCAGTTTTGAAAATAGACGCCTAGAAAATATAACTTTTTGTGCCTAATTCTAATCCCATTGAACGAACATCGGGATATCGTTTTGTACAGACTAAATTTTACCAAGGTGCCAGATATCGCCATGGACTAAAAAATTATTGCACCCATGGTGAGAAGCTAGCAATAGAAGTTGCCATGGTATAAATAAAGATTACTGGTATGATTGAGCCTTAAATTAACGAGTAGTGTGTAATAATTTATAAAAGGATTGGGCTCTGCCCCTCTTCTTGTACAGTTTTGCTAAAATCTAATTTCATTGCACGAACATTGGGATGTTTGTCCAGTCATGCGTACGATTTAGTAATACCTTTTAGCCTTACTATTTAGTAATTCAATTAGTTAGAACGACAGTTGAATGAAAATATGTATCGTCATACAATAGACATGCTTTTAACAATTCGCTGTTTTATAATAATTACAAAACGTCATTTTATTATTCATCAATAATTTTAACACTGGCTATAACGCGCACAATTAAAACCCTTACCTAGCTCACACCATACACATTTTTCTGATGTTTCTTCTGCAATGATAAGCTGCGATTCACAATTCCCGCAAAGATATTCCTTCCCAGGCTTAATTGGGCCATCACATGGCGTTATAGTCATGGGACAAAGCTGAATACAATAACCACAATTTTTGCAGAATTCTTGGCGTATGTTAAGTGGGCGTTCTACATGGCGCTCTTTACCACGCCCAATAAAACCAAGAGCATTGGCATGCCATAGTTCCGAGCATGCTCGAACACATCTTCCGCATAATACACAGTTTTCATTACGGAATGGATAACGGACCCTTTTAACTCCGCAACGAACTGCGATATCCTGAATAGCTCGGGAGTTTGGTGCCTTAGCAATAAGTAGTTCAGCAATGTTATGTCGAAGCTTCCTAACTTTATCTGTGTTACTTCTAATGACCATGCCATCCTGTACGGAAAGTGTACAAGAGGCGGTTATTTTCGAGTGGCTATTCGTGATTTGCTCAACAATACAGAGACGACATGCCCCAATATCTGAAAGCCCAGGGACATGACACAGATGAGGAATGCAGATACCGTATTCTATTGCAGTATCAAGTACACTTACTCCTTTAGGAGTCTTGATATCAGCACCATCAATATTAATTGTTATATAATGCAACATGTTTCACCTCGTTATTTAACCCGAATCGCCTCGAATTTACACTCACTCTTACAAATACCACATTTCTGGCATAGAACCGGATCAATTATATGTACTTCTTTTTTATTACCACTAATGGCTTCATGTATACATACATGCATGCATGCACTGCAGCCGGTGCATTTCTCCGAATCTATAAAGTATTCGATGAGAGTTTTACAAACACAAGCAGGGCATTTTTTATTATTGATGTGTTCTTCATATTCTTTGCGAAAGTAGTTCAGTGTGGAAAGTACAGGATTGGCAGCTGTCTTACCTAACCCACAAAGAGATGTTTGATTAACCGTATCAGCTAACTCTTCAAGGAGATTTAACTGGGCGGGAGTTCCATGGCCTTCAGTAATATCAGTGACAATCTCT
The DNA here is from genome assembly GCA_020351185.1 of Dehalococcoidia bacterium. GTDB lineage: Bacteria > Chloroflexota > Dehalococcoidia > Dehalococcoidales. The sequence goes on from CP070729.1 coordinate 1,095,337, forward strand.
AGCATGCGATCAATCCCTAAATTGCACGGAGTACACATGCCGCAGGACTCATCTTGTAAGAACTCAAGGAAGTATTTTGCTACGTCTACCATACATGAGCTTTCATCCATTACTACTACACCGCCGGAACCTATCATTGATCCTGCCTCATAGAGCACATCAAAGTCGATTGGTAAATTAAATTTGTCTACAGGTAAACAACCACCAGAGGGTCCACCAGTTTGAACCGCTTTAATTGATTTACCATCAATCGCCCCGCCACCAATACCGAATACAACTGAATTGATAGTCGTACCCATAGCTACCTCAACAAGACCAGTATTTTTGATACGCCCGGTGAGAGCAATTATTTTAGTACCTTTACTTCCCTTTGTTCCTTTGGAAGCAAACCATTTTGCGCCTTTTAGTATTATTGAGGGTATATTGGCCCATGTTTCAACATTGTTGAGTGTTGTCGGCTTGTGCCAAAGACCGTCGATAACGGTGTGTACATCTTTGGGTCGTGGTTCACCTACCTTACCCTCTAGTGAAGCCATGAGTGCAGTTGATTCACCGCAGACGAATGCTCCTCCACCTCTAGCAACATCAACGTCAAATGTAAAGGACGATCCAAATACGTTTTCACCAAGGAGGCCTAATTTTCTAGCCCGCTGTACTGCGTGACGTGCATGTTTTACGGCCAGCGGGTATTCATTACGGACATAAATGTAGCCCTTTTGAGCACCTGTAGCGTAAGCACCGATCATCATACCCTCTAAAACCAGATAGGGATTACCTTCTAATAAGCAACGGTCCATGTATGCACCAGGATCACCTTCATCAGCATTGCATATGATATATTTCTCATCACTAGGGGCTTCGCGACACTCTTTCCACTTACGTCCAGTAGGAAAGCCTCCTCCACCTCGGCCCCTTAGACCAGAAACCTTGATTTCATGAATAATCTCCTCGGGGGACATGTTATTTATAACCCTAGACAGGGCCGAAAAGCCACCTATGGAAATGTAGTCCTCAATAGAAAGAGGATTAACTTTATGATTCTGATATAGTAATTGACGATCTTGCATATGATAAAAAGGAATTTCCTCTTCTTTACAAATTTTTTCCCCAGAAACAGGATCGGTATATAGTATTTTATTGATAATCTCGTCATTAAGAAGGGTTTTTATTACGATATCATGAGCATCTTCAGGCTTTACATGGCAATAAAATGTGTTATCTGGTTCTATGACAACTATAGGGCCTTGCTCGCAGAAACCGTGACATCCTGTTACGCGTAAGTGTATTTTAGAATCCATTTTATGTTCAAGTAGTTCTTTGTTTAGGGCTTCTATTACACCTTGTGATCGTGATGCTCTGCATCCAGTACCGCCACATACGATTAGCGTTTTGTTTATCTTTTTCATATCATGGAGAATTCGTTTCTCCATTAATTCCAAATCTTCTCTAGTGCTTAGCCGAGGCATTCTTGGCCTTCTCCTTTTCTTTAGTATGGAGTAGATCTATTAATTTCCTAAGCTTCGCGGGAGTCATGTGGTGACCAATCGTCCCATTTTCTGAAGCAATAGGCCCTAAAGCACACGCTCCTAAACAATTCACATTTTCAATGGAGAATAGGCCGTCTTCTGTCACTTCACCAGATTGGATACCCAACTGATTAACGGCTTGATCCAGAAGAAGTTTAGCACCGCGTACATGACACGCGGTTCCATTACAAATAGTAATTGTGTATTTACCACTCGGTTTAAGTTTAAAAGCCTTATAAAATGAAACCACCCGGTAGACTTCTATGAGAGGTGTACCCAGAGTTGTAGATATTTCTCGCATGGAATCTTCAGGGATATATCCAAAACTTTCTTGTATATCCTGTAATACTTCAATCAACTGATGAGGCTGACTGATGCGGTCTCTCAATATTGATTTTAATTGTAACGATTCCATTTAACCCTCCTTCAAAAAGATTAAATTCTTGCTTATTGACTTTGTGTATTCTATGAGGTAATCTAAAGTAGTTAAATACTGAAAAAGTATTGTAATAGTACCTATATTTAATAGGTATAATGTATAGTTATAATTTGCATATATAATGCCTATATAATATAGGTAGGTTATAGTTATTCTGGTTAGAAAGAGGAATATTGTGAAACAAGAAGATGTTAATATTCAATTTCCGAATAAAGAGCTAGCCAGGTTATGGAGAATTCCTTTCAGCGATGAGACTGAGCAGCCAAAGGTTGAAAATGCACTTCGCGAACGAGTCAAGGAGTTGAATTGTCTTTATGGGATATCTCTATTAGCAGAACGACATTTTCACTCGCTCGATAACTTTTTAGAAGAATTGGCTGACTTTATTCCGTATTCTTGGCAATATCCAGATGTCACATGTGCAAAGATTGTCTTTAAAGGAAATACTTACAAGAGTAAGACCTTTAAAACTTCTGAATGGCGGCAGTCTTCTCGAATTTATATTTATAGCGAGCCAGTAGGTGAGGTAAACATATTTTATAAAGAGGAATGTCCACCTGCTGATGAAGGTCCATTTCTTGCAGAAGAACGAGCTTTAATCGATTCATTAGCTGATCAGATTGGAACTATTGCTACACGAATTTCTGCTGAATTGGAAATGGAAGAGATCAATAAACAACTAAGTGTTGAGCGGAAGGCTTTGCAGGAATCAAATGCAGCGCTAAAAGCAGTTTTGAAGAGGATCGAAGAAGAAAAACAGGAAGTTAGTAGAAACATAATGACAAATATTGATAGGGTTATCATGCCCATTTTATATGCCTTAGCTTTGGAGATGCCAAAAACACAAGGTAGATATTTAGAAATGCTGAAAGCTAGCTTAGAAGAGATAACGTCACCATTCATCAGCCATTTGTCGGATTCATATCGTTCGCTAACGCCATCCGAAATTGCTGTTTGCAATATGATTAAAAATGGGTTTAGAACAAAAGAAATTGCTCAAACGAGGGGAGTGTCAATAGCTACAATAAACCGGCAACGGGAAAGTATCCGCCGAAAACTAAATATCGCTAATAGTAATATTAACCTTGCGACACATTTACAATCGAGCATGTGGAAATAAGGATAGAAACTTTCGGAATTGTAAAAAACTTCCTTAAGACGGACCGAAGGTCACTGGTTCAAATCCAATCGCTGTCATTTATAATATTTAGAAGCAGGTTTTGAGTTTTCCCTCCTATATTTAATCAAAATAAGCTACAATAAAAAAGGCGTCAGTTTTTAAAACTGACGCCTAGAAAATATCACTTTTTGTGCCTATTTTTAATCCCATTGAACAAACATCGGGATATCGTTTTGTACAGACTAAATTTTATCAGGGTACAAGATATCGCCATGGACTAAAAAATTATAGCACCCATAGTGAGAAGCTAGCAATAGAAGTTGTCATGGTAAAAATAGAGATTACTGGTATGATTGAGCATGAAATTAACGAGTGGTGCGTAATAATTTATAAAAGGTTTTAGACTCTGTTCCTTGTTTATCAGACTCTGGAACTCATTGGTCGCAGGTTCAAATCCCACCACTGCTACTTTGTTTATTTGAGCTTTGTCTAATTTATCGGAATCGCTCCTGGAATAGGTAATTTATCTGGATTGGGCAGACCTTTTTCATCAACATCCACCTTTTCAGAAAGAAGTTGGAATTCACCTATACCATTTACATTATGACAGGTAAAACAATTACCCCCGTATTTCAGCTTCCAATACTGACTATTATTGTGTGCTGGGTGAACAATATCACGTAATGAAAAGGGAGCTACAATTCCTTTGCCATCGCGTTCACCAGTACCTGGGGAGTGGCAATCTAGACATCTTGTTACATTAACTTCGTCAGTAATAGCAAAGACTTGTGGGTGTTGATGGCCTCTCGCCTCAGCTCGTACAAATGCCTCATATGCGAGGGTATATGCACCTGTTTCTTCATTAGCGAGCATATGGCATGCTGGGCAACCACGTCGAACTTCATCAAGAGCGGGAAGAGGTATGTATTGAGAAAGCATGCGTGCTGCGTCCAGTGCTTCGATATGCTCATCAGATAGTTCAGTGCCCCTAGCTTGGCATGAACTAATAATAAGGGCTGTTGTGAATGTCATCATAAGAACCAGTAATGTTATTTTTTTCATTGCAATTACCTTCCTCCATGTGAATATATTAGTTTAAGGTTTACAATCTTATATTTCAATATCCTTTCACTATCATTACTCACTAATCAGAAAAATACTTCATGTCCCTATGGACCTTGGTGGTTGGTTCAAATCCAATCGCTGCTACTTTTTTTGTGTTATAATTCTCCAAAATGTTTTTGCTTTTAATATGAAACATAAGCAAAATAATCTTCTCATATTATTCACATTTGCGATAATCATACTTTCTATTGGAAGTTATCAGCAGTGGTGGAACCTATATTTCTATACAGGTCCTTATCTGGTACATCATTGGTTAGGTTGGATAGGGGCTTTATATATCGCCATTATTACACCTATATATCACTTATTAAAACGTCGCTATCCACACTATCTCAGGATTCTACTTTCAATTCATATGTTTGGTAATCTAGCTGCCTTTTCATCAATATCAATTCATTTCACGCAAGTTATGACTATATCGGTATTACTGGAGACTGGCCTAGCGTTATATGTTATCGTGGCCCTCATGGTATTAACGGGTTTAATGCAACGATTACGGTTACTTCCCAGTCTTAGAAAAACATGGAGGTTTGTTCACGTTAGTCTAAGTCTGTCATACTATATTGTGTTAAGTATCCATATACTTCGAAACGTGGGTATTATATAGCAATCATTAGGGGTTATTATATATTTTTGTCAAAATCTAATCCCATTGCACGAACATAGGGATATCGTTTTGTACAGACTAAATTTTATCAGGGTACAAGATATCGTCATGGACTAAAAAATTATTGCAGTCACAGCGAGAAGCTGGCAATAGAAGTTGTCATGGTATAAAAAGAGATTACTGGTATAATTAGCCTTAAATTAGCGAGTGGTGTGTAATAGCAAGCAGGATTTATACCCTAACCCATGTTTTTGATATTGACAACTCCCATATTGGGGAGTAGATTTAGCGATAAAAGAGGCAAGAATGAAAGCCAAATTTGGTTTTATCATAGCATTAACATTATGCATTATATTTATTTGCTCTTGTAGTAGTGAAGTAACTATTACGAGTACAACCACTCAAATCCAAACGATAACTCAGACCAAAGAAGTGACAATTACCCCACAACTATCAGAAGAGGAACTCATCAAGGAAATTGTACTTAATAACCTAAATGACGAGATATTGGAAGCATTGGGATGGGAATTATCTTTTATGCAAGTTAGACAAATGGATGAAAACGACACTAGGTTTTGGGTATTTCTTGCAGGGAGGGATTCCCCCATTTTCGCTGGACATGTCTTGGTTGATTTACCATCCAAGACTATACAGAACACCCATATTACACCTTCATTAAATGTACTGCTGGAGGAATACGAAACGAATGCTATGGTATGGGAGGTGTTAAATGCTCATTCACATACCAAAGCACTCCTTGATAATAGAGCCATTATAGATGGTGAATTAATAACTGTTGAGATGACTCATTATGTGGCTACCGTTAGAATATATCTTGATGATAAGAAATACAGTATTAAAGTTGATTGTGCTAAAGAAGAAATAATGGAGATATTAGAGCGTGATAGTCAATGGTTAAATATTGAGATATAGTCTTTCTTATAATCCCTAATCTGGAACTCAAAAGCTCTTAGTCATTGGTTCAAATCAAATCGCTGCCACTTTTTTATACCTAATCTAATCCCATTGAACGAACATTGGCATAACGACATGTGTATAATTATCTGTTCCTACTGGACGTATTACGCCAGGGCTTGAGGGTGATGTTACTTCTAGGGATACCTGTTGTTCGTTGAGAACACTGAGAACATCTATGAGATACTTACCATTGAAAGCAATCTTGGTTTCCTCACCTTCAACAGCAGCATCAATCTCACCGATATCATCACCTATTTCTTCAGAACGTGCGGCTATGGTAAGCTTACCATGAGATGCTTTTGTGCCCGGTGTAATAACTAGGCGGACGATCCCGCTGCCGTCGCGAGCAAAGATTGAGGCTGTCTTGGTTGCTCCTAAGAACTGGGAAACGTTAACCACAGCGCGGGTACTAAAACTTTGAGGGATGAGTTGGGAATATTGCGGGAAACCGCCTTGGATCAACTGTGATATCACTTCGATATCTTTTAAACGGAAAAGAATTTGGCTTTTGTTGTTGCTTAACTTTATCTCGATGTTTTCCTCGTGTTCGGTTGCTAGTCGATTTAACTCGGCAAGAACCTTTGCAGGAATTATGGCGATGGCTTTTTCCTTAACGGTAGATGATAAGGCTAGTTTATACACTGCCAATCTAAAACCATCGGCCGCTGCTAGAGTAAGTTGTTTACCTTCAAATTCCGCATGAACTCCAGTTAGTACCGGACGGGATTCATCTACGGCAGCGGCAAAAACAACTCGACCAATTCCTTTGCGTAATGCTTCTACTGATATTTTTGTGTTAATACCATCTTCAGCTGTTGGAATGGGAGGGAAATCCTTGGCGTTAATACCACTAATACGTGCTTCGAAACGGGCACATTTAAGTTGGAATGTCTTGGTTCGGGGGGAAAGGGTGATATCAATTTTATCATTCGGCAGAGATGCGACGAACTCATTGAGTAGGCGCGCCGGTACAGTAATGGCCCCTTCTTCCTCAATCTTGGCGCCCACCCAGCAACTGATAGCCATTTCCAGATTGGTAGCCACCAGTTTGAGGCGCCCCTCATCAGTAGCTATTAAGACATTGTTAGTTATGGGTAGAGTAGTCCTTGTGGCAGCTGCTCGCCCCACGTAGTTTAATCCGCGGTTGAGGTTTTCTTGAAGGCATGATAGTTTCATATTCCACCCCCCCGATATTGGTGTGTGGTGTAGTATATACTAATAATAAACCAGACTCAAGTATTTCTAATCTAGATTTGAATTGGAATTGGTAAGATTTAGTAGATAGATACGGGCTTTGGTAGCTGCTAACCCTCGATGGCTTATACTGTTTTTTTCTTGTTGTGTTAATTCTGCCATTGTCTTACCAATCTGAGGTAGATAAAAGATCGGATCATAACCAAAACCACCATCTCCGATTGGCTCTGACTTGATCATACCCGCACACTCACCGCTGAAAAGTTTTACTGTACCTTCAGGACTGGAGATAGCGATAACACACCTAAATTTTGCCTGCCTTTTTGTTTCGGGGATATTTCTTAGATTTGATAGCAGAAAATCAATACGTTGGGTATCGGTAGCACCAACACCAGCATAACGGGCTGAGCAAACCCCGGGTTTTCCATTAAGGGCGTCTACCTCTAGGCCAGAGTCATCGGCAAGGCTCAAGATATGGCTATTGGATGCGAAAGCTATTGCTTTCAGTCTAGCGTTTTCATGAAAGCTGCCGCCGCCTTCATCTACTCTTATATGAATACCTATTTCGGATGGAGAAATAAGCTCATATGATATATCTTGGAATAAACTCTTCAGCTCGTTTAGTTTGTGTTGGTTGCCTGTTGCCAGTAACAACTTAGGCATTCCTTATTCCTCTAAAGGCTCAAATCTACCGCTTATCTTATCCATAATCTGAGGCATAGTTGTGTATTCCATTTCTTCAAGTGGTAGGCGGTGGGGTTCGAATGGACCATGTTTGCGCATATAGTCAGCGATTAGATTTGCCTGATGGCGAGCTTCATCAAAGGATTTATCAATAAACATATCGCGTGGTCCTACGAGTTTCCCCTCAGCTAGCTGGAAGCCAAGGGATGTTACTCTGGGTGGGCCATCGAAACGAGCAGGGGTACTATCTTCCACAGATACTGGCATCAGAGGTCCATGATGGGAGCCTCGCATCCAACCTTCCACCAGAGTTGGATGAGTGAAGGGTTCTAGGATTTCACCAACCGCTGGAAAATTGCCTTGGGCACGGACGATACACACCGGATCGTCTTTACCGACATATCTACCAGCTATAAGGGCTAATCGTTGAGTGGAGGAAACGGCAGCGATATCACCAGTATCCCTGCTATAGACAGCCTTTACTGCATAACGCGAGGGAGCACCGATAAAAATGAGCATATCGTATATTTCTTCGGGAGAATTAAGGGTAATCTTTTTGTGTTCCTTGACGTCATGAATCTCAAAGGAGAAACCACTATGCATATTGGGAGCGATAACCAGGCCGATGGTATTGAACGGATCAGCAAACATCTTATAAAGTGGTAGATTCCAAGCACCGGCAGATGTTTTATCAGCCATAAAAACTATTACCGGCTCAGATTTTCGCTCTTCTATTTCCATCTCGGCAACGCCCGGACCCATCCCTTTTACATTGCCAGAGAAGGCATCGGAAAGCAAATCCTGCCCTGCACCATATAGCTTGAGCTTTCTGGCGAGTTCTGTTCCACTTATAAAAGTATCCCAGGCAAGTTTATGGATTTTTTCGTTGTTTTCTCCTTGTTGATGTGTCATTATTAACTGTGCGTCATCGCCGCATTTGGTGACTTCGAAGTCTATCAGAAGTCCGGATAATCTTGCTTTTTTGAGTTTTTCCCGAGCCACCTCTAATATTTCAGGATGGGAATCAGAATGCCCCACATAACCGCCGATATCTGCCTTTATTACACTAAGTGTTATTTTCATAATCGCCTCCTGTATTTTTAAATTTAATAATCAATACCCCTTCGTGCTGTTACCCCCCTCATAAAAGGATGTTTAATATTTTTCATTTCAGTAACCAGGTCAGCCATCTGTAGTAGCTTTGGATTGGCATAACGTCCGGTCAGGATAAGTTCCATTTTTTTAGGTCTATCTTTTATGAGCTTGATTACTTTATCCAGATCAATAAGTCCTAAGTCAATAGTGATATTTATTTCATCCAGCACTATAATATCATATTTATCACTATTGATGGCCTCTTTGGCAGCGGCAAGAGCTAATCCAGCTTGTTTTTTGTGTTCCGGATTTATATTTTCTCGGTTAACCCAACCTGCCTGACCGAAGTTAGTTAAGGTAACATTTGGTAACTTTGAGAGTATTGAATTTTCTCCGTGAATATAATCCTTGCCCTTCAAAAAACAGATAATGCAGGCACGAAAACCGTGACCTGCAGCTCTAACAACGGTACCAATAGCAGCAGTAGTTTTGCCTTTGCCATCACCAGTGAAGATGGCAACCATTCCTTGATCAAGCTGCTGTGGCAAATAACTTCTCCCAGGTGAAAAATCAGCAGTAGCAGGTAGTTAGATAATGCAATAGAAAGTTTATCAACCACTATCGGTCATGTCAAGAAAAATCCATTTGCAAATATCGTTTGCATTGAAAAGTTATTTTAAGCTAGAATACCCCATAATTATGAAAATAGTGCGCTTTTCCGCTGATACCAAAGTAAAATATGGCATCTTGGATGGGCATAAAATAAAGGTAATCGAAGGTAAACCATTTCGCCATATAAAGCCCACAGGTCACATGTATCCTCGAAATGAAGTTAAATTGCTAGCACCATGTGAACCATCAAAGATAATAGCTATGGGTTTAAATTATCACTCCCATGCAAAGGAGCTCAACTTATCGCTACCCAATTCCCCTCTTACATTCTTGAAACCTTCGACGGCGGTTATAGGGCCAGGAGCTGATATTGTCTATCCATCAATTTCCGCAAGAGTTGATTATGAGGGTGAGCTTGCGGTAGTTATAAAGAGACCAATATGGCGAGTACCGGCTATAGACGCACTGGATTACGTACTGGGTTATGCCTGTTTTAACGACGTTACAGCCAGGGATTTACAAAATCACGATGGACAATGGACGAGGGCCAAAGGTTTTGATACCTTCGCTGCTATTGGTCCCTGGATTGAGACCGAACTTAACCCATCGAGTGTCGTACTGGAGACATATCTAAACGGCAAACTGAAGCAGCGTGGCAACACTGCAGACCTTATCTATTCCATCCCGGAGATAATTAATTTCATCTCTAATGTTATGACACTGCTACCGGGTGATATTATCGCCACTGGTACTCCAAGTGGCGTAGGTCCGATGTATCCCGGTGATACCGTAGAGGTTAGAATACCACAGCTAGGGACTTTACGGAATTTCGTAATAAAAAACAATGTTTAGATCTGCTAATGCTCACCGCTGGCATTCATAATCATTCTTAACTTCAGGGCGTATCAAGAAAATTATAGTTAATATACCGATCACTGTGCCGATAGGAAAAAAGAAAAGGGTTAAGATAGCATGTACTATACTCAGAATCCGTCCCCAATCCTTACCTCGTATTAATCCAATACCACCCGCAATGGCTAAACCGATATAGCAAAGGAGAACGAGGATAGCAACGCTAAGACCAAAAATAGCGCCGGGTATTGCAGGCCCGATAAACGGATCAATTACATCGGGGAAAATAAGAACTGCTACAGCGCTTATACTGATAGGTGCCCCGAATGCGGTTATGAATTCCCAAACAGCTATTAGTGATAAAAGGTCTAGCCTTCTCACAGTTCGATGCTTCCTCGTAATTGTCTTTTGATCAATTCTAAAGTTACCGAACAAAGGATGTCAATCGGTTTGGGGATATCAATATTTGCTCCATTCCCATAATGAAGATATAATTATTTGCTAAAGATGCCCACACTTGAT
>CP070729.1:1106190-1124976 GCA_020351185.1 Dehalococcoidia bacterium
TTAATATTATTAAGTTCTCTGTCCAGTACAATCATTGTATTTTGTTCTTCCGTAGCGAAATCTTTGATAATGAGCTTGTTTTTTATATCAGTTAGAATACCTTTCTCTTTGTTTAGTTCCTTGGTGACTTCTTCTGAATCTCTAATTGAGCTGGCTATTACATTCTCCTTAAACTGTATTTTAGTCCTGTCCTGGCTCAAACTAGATTCAAGATTCTTAATTTGGGTTTCCGTTTCTTTTAACTCAACATTTCTAATAGCAAGATTATTTTTTTGTGAATTAAGTATTGCTTCTTTTTCTTCCTTGTCTCGTTTGTACTTTGATTTAACAATATGAACACCCTCTTCACCAAGCTCAGTTTCGCACAGGGGACAGCTAGCAATACCTTTGGTATCGAATAGCGCAAACTTCTCTTCTAGTTCTCTTATCTCGTATTCGAGACTCTGTTGGTTGCAATCAAGCTCGTGAACATTAGTTTGAAGTTTTTTAAAATACAGTATTTTATTCTGCAGCTCCTCTTGCATTTGAGATAATCGCTTCTGCGCGCACTCAAGAGTTGCTCTTTCTTCTTTAAGGAGAGATAATTTATTGAGGTCGGCTTCGAGATGACCGATTTTACTCTGAGATACAGCAAGTTGCGAAAGTAGCTCTGCCTGAGCTTTCTGAATAGACCGTTCCAGGTTACTCTTTTTATCCTTCATTTTGCTAGATAAGCGTAACTTTTCATTCATTTCATCATTCAGTTTCTTAAATTTTAGATACTGAGTGTAACCTTCTTCTATAAACTGGCGTTTGGCTATAAGCTCCTGATACTTTTTAGAGTTTTTTTGCCGTTGTTCTATGCGGTTATGCCATTTTTTAAGATCCTCTTTTACTTTAACCATGTCTTCTTCAAGGCGTGCTAGCTGTTGCCCCTTAACTATCAGAGAATCCCTTGTCTGCCTAAGACGGTTCAAGGAAGTTTGTTGATTATTTATTTCAACTTCTAGTAGAGAAAGTTCGTTTTGAGCTTTATTCAAGGAGATTTCAAGCTCTTTTTTATACACAAGCTCCTGCTCAATTTCCAAAATGGTATTCGCAAGCTGTGCTTTTTCCATGTTCTGCAATCGGGCTAGCTCTCTGGATCTTTCTTCAAGGTGGTCATAAAGGGATAATCCCAATATGGCAGCCAGCACCTCTTTTCTCTTTCCTGGCTGTTGTTTGCTAAATTCGTCGGTATGACCCTGTCTTAAAAAAGCACTGTTAATGAATGTGTCGTAATCCATATTAAGAAGAGATATTAACTTTTGCTGAGTTTTGCTTTTAGTGTCACCGCTGATTACATTGAAGTTCCCGTTGTTAGCTATAAAAAGGTCGAGACTGCTTTGACCAGAAGCCTTGCGACTTTTAGGCATGGAGTGCTTGCGTATAACTCGGTACAACTGTTCTGCAGCAAAAAAATCAAACTCTACTCCCATATGCTTTTCACCAAGGTGGATAAGGTCATCGTCGCTTTTTGCTCTACTTTTGCCCCAGAGCGCCCAGGTAATAGCATCAATAAGGGCTGATTTACCATTACCATTGTCGCCGCAGATACAAGCTGTATGAATGCCCTCAAAGGAGAACGCCTTTAAATCACCACGATAGGGCATAAAGTTGTGCATCTTCAGTCTTGAAGGAATCATTTTTGACTGCTCGAATTATGTAGTTATTTTAGCATATATTGATATTATATTTATTAATATTGTAAGGTTCACTCTCTCCAGCAAGAGCAATTGTACTTTGGTAGTATTGACAAAATTATCTTTGGGATATAGTCTTTTAGCAGAGGTGTTGCATGGCAAGGTGTCATAATTGTGGCCGGGAAACAATGCGGACCGAAGACTGGGCGTGCCGATGGTGTGGTCATCCTCTTCCATTCGGACCCTTTAAGAAGATTGATAAAACATACAGGCAGTTGAAAGAGGAGAGGTTTGGAAAACCCATAAAAGAACTGGAAAATATTCAGCAGGCGGAAACTAAATTGAATTACGGGGAGACTGTTGCATTAAAACAGGATTCGGCAACGATAAAGAGGATAAAACTGGAGCCAGAGCCTGAATTTAAAAAAGCCACGTTCGTTCAAAAAGTAGAACCAAACCGAACAGAAGAGGATAATGTCACAGAAACGGAGGAATTTGAATCCGAATCGGCGACTGAAATGCCAAGTGAACTCGATGTTGAGGAAAACCAGGCACCTGAAAATGAGCCTGAATTGGAGTTTGAAGCAGAAAAAGAATTAGAAGAAAAATCGATAGTTAGTACAGTGCCTGAGATTAAAGATATTCCAGTACAAGAGCCGGAGATTGAGCAGATACAAGAAACTGAAATTGAACCGGTATCTCCAGATATGGAACTAAATGTTGAAGATATCTTAAAGGAATATGAAATAGATGATGCTGCAGCTGATGAGATGTTTATGAATAAGATTCTAAGAGTAACCGGAATAGTGTCACTTATAGACATAAAAGATAAACTTGACATCCATTACATAAGGATAACTGGTAGCGGCGTAGATCCTTGGCAAAACCTTCAGTGCATGTTCGATAAAAAATATGCATCGGTGTTGGGGGAACTGGAAAGAGGGCAGACTGTAACGGTGCAGGGCAGGTATAGTGGCTCTATCATAGCAATCCGTATGGTGAATTGTGAGTTAATTAGTTAGTTGGATACAACCATTATTCCAGATAATCTTTAAGCTTACGACTACGAGTAGGGTGACGTAATTTTCTAAGAGCCTTGGCTTCAATTTGTCGGATGCGTTCCCGGGTTACATTGAACTCCTTACCCACCTCTTCTAATGTGCGGCTACGACCATCCTCAAGGCCAAACCTGAGAAGTAAGACGCGTCGTTCGCGAGGCGAAAGACTGGAGAGAACACCATCAATTTGTTCTTTTAGTAGTTGACGGGAGGCAGCGTCAGGAGGTGGTAGGGCATTCTGGTCTTCTATAAAATCACCGAGATGGCTGTCTTCCTCTTCACCGATGGGGGATTCCAGCGATATGGGCAGTTGTGAAACCTTTATTATCTCCCTTACCCTCTCTGGCGAAATATCCATTTCATCCCCGATTTCTTTTGGAGTAGGTTCCCGGCCGTACTCCTGAGAAAGCTGGCGGCTGAGGCTCAACAGCTTGTTTATTGTCTCTACCATATGTACTGGGATACGGATTGTACGTGCTTGATCAGCTATGGCACGAGTAATAGCCTGGCGAATCCACCAGGTAGCATAGGTACTGAATTTATAACCGCGGTGATAATCAAATTTCTCAACCGCTCGTATTAAGCCGATATTGCCTTCTTGGAGGAGGTCAAGCAGTGGCATACCACGACCGATATGCTTTTTCGCAACGCTAACCACTAAGCGTAGGTTAGCTTCAATAAGGTGTTTTTCAGATTTTTCAGCGGCTCGCACAATATTGGCTATGTATGACTTAAAATTATCTTCATGGGTTTTTACTAACTCCTGGAATTTGGGATTTGCTGCCAAATTATGTATTTCATCAAGAGTAACATCATCCCTTATGGAATCAAGAACTACCTGTGGTAGTAGACCGCTATTAAGGGATAATTGGATAATCGAATGCTCAATTTCAGGGATGGAGGTATCTTTTTTACTTGCAATCGACTGGGTCATACTCTGATCTATTTCATCTTCAAAGCTCTCCCTAAATTTCTTGTTTAATATGGCTTCTTTAAAGCGTGATGGTGTGGCCAACCGCAGTTCTTGATAAATAAGACGGATGAGACTAGTCATTTGCCCCAACTCTTTGAGCATGCATATTATAATATCAGTAGCTGACAATGGCCTGCCGTCTTCTCTGAGGCATTCCTCTTGAATGTCCCTGATACGCTTACCTTGCTCCATGTTCTTGGCAAGTATCTTTTCATCCCTGGCGGTGAGAAGAGGCACTCTGCCGATTTCATGAAGATACATACGGATAGGATCATCGACTATCCCTGGTTCATCTATTTGTTCTAGTGGCAAAGATATTTCAGAAGGTTGCTCTTTCTCTTTAGAGTTGACTTCGTTTTCCGATATTCCTACCGATTCCTCTTCGTCGCCATTATTGGCGGGTAATTCTTTAGTCTCATCGACATTGCTTGGCTTATCCTGGTTCATATATTTTTCCTCTGTTTCTGACTTACTCTTGACCTCTGGATATGGATATCTCTCAGTTGCGAACTAATCTCCAAATCCTGATCACCAAGATTCTTGAGTTCAGCAGCGGAGCCGCCTGATTCTGCTTCTGATGCTAGTATAGCTTCTCTTTTTCTTGCAAGACGAAGCCAATAATCATTACGCAATCGTAGAATACAATCGGAAAGCCTCTCTTCTGACCTGTCGGTCGGGATTTCATTAGTTTTAAGGTTATCAAAATACTCCCAAATGGAATCATCAAGTTTTTCCTTAATTGAGGAGATACTTTCAATTGACTTGTATGCGTTGAAGATTTCGCGATTCTCGCTATTCCAAAAAAATTCAGGCATTATGTCTTTAGATAATGCCTTTAATTCTGGGTGTTGTAGGAGAAGCGCAAGACAATCTTTCTCAATCGGGTTAGAAAGTAATTCTTGCTGGTTTATTAATATAGATCTTGTTTTGTTATTAATTTTGGATTGAGAAAAACGGCGCTTTGGCTTACTATTCTCCATAATCATTTCAAGCTTTTTAAAGCTTATCTCTACCAGACGAGCTAACTTTTGCAGATAGTGAGACTGCCGAACAAGGTTGTTTATCTGGCTAATAAGCGGTAGTAATTTATCTACAATCAAGGATTTATCATGCGCATTATTCAGATTAAGACCGGCGGTTATGCGATTAAAGGCATAATCCATAACCGGTATCGCTTCCATTACAAGTTGTTGCCAGGTATCCTTTGATTTACGTATAACTTCATCCGGGTCACTTCCGGAAGGTAAGATAGCAATCCTTACCTCCGAATCCAGAGCATTTTCAAAAATAATACCCCTTAGTGCAGCTTCTTCACCGGCGGTATCGGCATCAAGAGCTAGTGTTATATTGTTTGTTAGTTGTTTCAGTACCTTTACCTGCTTATCCGTAATAGATGTCCCCATTGAAGCAATGACGTTACCAAATCCGTTATCATACGCTGCGATGACATCCATATAACCCTCAACAATAATTGCCATATCCTGCTGGCGTATGATTTCTCTAGCAAGGTCTATGCCATAGAGACAGCTGCTTTTGTTAAAAAGTGGTGTTTCAGGAGAGTTTGTATATTTAGGTATAGAATTATCTAGTACCCTAGCGCCAAAACCGATGGTTCGACCCTTAAAATCATTAATGGGGAACATCAGCCGGTTTCGGTAGCGGTCATAGCTGGTATCGGGTTTGGTTTCTATTGCTAAACCAGCGGTAATAAGCTCAGTATCAGAAAAATCTCTTTCTAAGAGGTATTGTTTGAGCGAATCCCAGCTATTAGGGCTATAACCCAATTTGAAAGCGTTGATCGATTTTTCAGAAATTCCTCTTCTGGAAATATATTCCCTTGCTTTCTTGGCCGATGGTGACTGCACCAATTGTTGATGAAAATAATCGGTTGCTAGTTGATTAATCCTGTACAACCTTTCATTCTTCTCCTTATCAGCTGTTTGGTATGTTCTTGATTGCAAGGCGACTCCAACCTTATCGGCAATGCGGCGTAGGGCCTCGCCAAATTCCAGACCTTCTTTTTTCATAATAAGAGAGAAAACGTCACCACCGGTATTGCAGGCACCGAAACAGTGCCAGCTTTGCTGCTCTGGATAGATGAAGAATGAAGGATGCTTTTCACTATGGAATGGGCATATCGCTTTGAAGTTTCGTCCCGATTTTGTTAGAGTTGTGTATTGGTTAGCGATCTCCACGATATCCGTTTTTTGTTTTACTTCGTCAATGACGCTCATATTAATAAATTATACTCTTTTATTTCAGCTAATCCCATCTCAACAAAGAAAATCGTAGATAATCCTATGGATTCTTTTATAATTTAGTCTATGTACTAAGTTTATAATCCAGTTGTAAGGCATATTGATCGGTCATACCAGCGATATAATCGACAGCACTGCGTTCCATCTCTACTCCAGAAAAAAGATATTCAAAGGGTAGCTCATCATAGTGAGTGACAAAATAATAATATAGACGACTAACAACCTCTCTTGCTTTTAACGCTTCAGGTCGGGTTGATATTATTTCATACACGTTATTAAAAAGAAAATAACGTAAATCGTTGGTAGCATTAGCAACTTTGGAGCTCATGCGTATGGTAGGTTTATTAGCGGCTTCAGCAAAACCACTAGCATCCCAGGAGTTCTCTATAATGTCACATACCATCTTATTTATTCTTTCGCTGTGCGAATGACCCAATATTTTAGTCGCTGAATTTGGTAATTTGTCCTCATTTATAATGCCGGCCCTAACGGCATCTCCAATATCGTGATTTATGTAGGCAATTGTATCAGCTATCTTACATACATCACCCTCTAAAGTACTTGTGCTTGTCCATTTTTGACCGCAGATATCTTCACCTGATTTTGAATGGTTCAAGATACCATCCCTCACTTCTTGAGTGAGGTTTAAACCCTTACCGTCGTTCTCCAGAAAATCAACTACTCGCAAACTCTGATCATAATGCTTGAATCCTTTAAAATAAAGTTTGTTGAGAACATCCTCACCTATATGACCAAAGGGAGTATGTCCTAGGTCGTGTCCCAAACTAATAGCTTCGGTGAGGTCTTCGTTAAGATTGAGGGCGCGCGCAAGCGTCCTTGCAAGTTGAGAGACCTCTAGTGTATGTGTAAGACGAGTAACATAATGATCACCAGAAGGAGCAATAAATACCTGAGTCTTGTGCTTGAGACGACGAAAAGACTTACTATGGATAATACGATCTCGGTCACGCTGGAAAACTGTGCGGATAGAGCATAAGCTTTCTTCTTTCTGCCTTCCCTTTGATCGCATGCTTTTAAATGCATATGGTGACAGGTGGGACTCCCTATCTTCGATAAATTGGCGGATATTAAGCTGGCTTCCCATTAAGTTTTAAGCTTCGCCTCTGCCTTGGCGATTGTAGCTCTAACAGAACCTATAACATCCGGATTAACCGAAACTGAAGTAATACCCCAGGAAACGAGTTTTTCAGCAAAATCCGGGTAATCTGAAGGCGCCTGGCCGCAAATAGACGAGGTAACTCCCATACTCTTCGAAACAGTAATAACTCTTTCTAAGGCTGTCATTACGGCTTCATTTCTTTCGTCAAAGGTTTTTGCCAGCTTTGAGCTATCACGATCGATGCCGAGTGTAAGTTGGGTGAGGTCGTTGCTACCGATGGAAATACCATCGATACCAACACTCAAGAACTTTTCTATTATGAAGACATTTGATGGCACCTCAACCATCATCCACAGCTTAAAGTCATTGGAGCGCCGTAAACCTTCTGATTCAAGTATGTGTTTTGTTTGTTTTAGCTCATCAACGGTCCGCACGAAAGGAATCATAACCCACAGATTAAGGTACTTTTTTCTTACCTTTTTTATCGCTTCAATCTCAAGCTTGAATGTATCAATATCTGTGATATATCGAGAAGCACCACGGTACCCCAGCATTGGATTTTCCTCAATGACCTCAAATTCTTGACCACCTATTAGATCGCGATATTCATTTGTTTTAAAGTCGGTGGTTCTGTATACAACCGGACGCGGACTAAATGCTTTGGCAAAGGTATATAAGCCATTATAGAGTTTTTCAATGAACTCGTCTGCCTTTCCTTCTTTTAGCATGTAGCTGGGGTGTTGGCCGATCTGGGCAACTATGAATTCAGCCCGCAACAAACCAACTCCGTCTACATTCCGAGCAGCGATGCGGTCGGCAAGTTCAGGTTGTGCTAGATTAACATAAACTTTTGTTTTTGTAGCGATTGATTCTTTAAGTATATTAGTCATCATAGTAGTTGTTATCCTGCGGGTAACCTTACCGTTATAAACCTTACCATGTGAACCATCAACTGTGATTATTTTATTATCTAAGAGTTTTTTTGTTGCTTTATCAGTACCAACAACACAAGGGATGCCCAGTTCACGACTGACAATGGCCGCGTGAGCAGTACGACCACCCCGGTCGGTAACGATAGCCGCTGCTCTTTTCATAGCAGGCACGAAATCAGGAGTTGTCATATCGGCGACCAGGATGTCACCATCCAATACCCGGGCAATCTCAGAGGCATTATGTATTATCTTTACGGGGCCCGAAGCCAAGCCAGGGCTGGCTGAAACACCCATAAGAATAGCTGGTGCCTTTATTTCAGGTTCTTCCTCGGCTGACTCTTTAATAGTGGTTACCGGACGCGTTTGTACGATAAAAATATTATTGCCTTCCTTAGCCCATTCTATATCTTGGGGAAACTGGTAGTGGTCTTCAATACTCTTACCTAGTTGAGCTATGCGGATGATAACATCATCCTCTATTTTTTGATTTTTCTGCATCGAGGCTTCTATTGGTTGCCATGTATTTATTTCCTGAGTTTCAATATCAGTATTGATTCCCAGCTGGTGTTTCTGCTGGCTAATCCTTTTTGAAATGATGGAATAATCCTTTTTATCAACAACATAAAGATCAGGTGTTATCTCTCCCGAAACAAGTCCCTCACCGAGACCAAAAATGGCTTCAATAATTATCTTTTCGGTATCACTTGTGACCGGTTCAACGGTAAACATAACACCGGATGTGTGTGAAGGTATCATTTTCTGTATAGGAACAGCTATACCTACCTTAAAATGATCAAATCCATGTTGAATTCTGTAGTATATCGCTCGTGGTTCGAACAACGAAGCCCAGCATTTCTGGACAAAACACACTACATTTTCGCCTCCCTGAACATTAAGGTAAGTGCTCTGTTGACCAGCAAAAGATGCTTCTGGAAGATCTTCTGCAGTTGCTGAAGATCGTACTGCTACTAGACCACGACCAAGCTCTTTATACGCCCGTTTAATATCACTCGCCAATACCGAAGGAATAGCTGATTTAATAATAATATCTTTAATATCAGATGCAATCTTTTGAAGCTGCTTAATGTCATTAGGGTCAAGGGGTTCAAGTAAAGTACGGATTTTGTCAGTAATATTTGCTTTCTTTAGAAAATCATTGTATGCGTTGACTGTCACAATAAAACCCGGGGGGACTGGTATGTTTGCCCGGGTCATTTCGCCTAGATTGGCGCCCTTTCCACCGACAAAAGGAATGCTATCTTTGGTAACCTCTTCAAACCAAACAATGGTTTTATTGTTCTTCAGCATAACAGAAAATTTCCTCCTAAGATATGAAGTAATACAGCTGTAAAAACATTTTCGGTTATTATACAACAATGTTACCAAATACTGTCAAAATATTAACATGTTTATTTGACAGCTTTGATATTTAAAGAGTAAAATAATTTGTGCTGGTGAACCGCAGGAGGATTAAGGAATGCTGGAAATGACTATTGAGAGTATACGGGTTGGTTTGATGAATCCAAAGCTGACAATGCATAATTCACAGTATGTTGTTATGCTCAAAGAGAAAGAGGCTGAGAGGTACCTACCTATCTTTATTGGCCCAGCCGAAGCGAATGCTATAGCTATAAAACTACGGGGAGAAGCATTACCCAGGCCATTAACCCATGATCTATTACGTAGTGTGGTTGAAATGCTTGGTGCATCTGTTAATTCGATAAAAATAAGTGACCTCATGAACGATACATTTTATGCAAAGATAATTCTAACTGTTGAGGATGGTGAATTGGAAATAGACGCCAGACCTAGTGATGCACTGGCGCTGGCTGTAAGGGTTGAAGTACC
This sequence comes from Dehalococcoidia bacterium, assembly GCA_020351185.1. Taxonomy (GTDB): domain Bacteria; phylum Chloroflexota; class Dehalococcoidia; order Dehalococcoidales. The sequence goes on from CP070729.1 coordinate 1,116,041, forward strand.
CATTTATGCTGAGGAATCAGTTCTTGAAAAGGCAGGTATATCCTTGGATAAAGTTGAAGAAGCCGAAAAGCTGGCTGCGGAGGAACATGAAGCAAGTCCTGAGGGTAGAGGGAAAAAAACAAGCGAAGAAGAACTGAAAAGATTGTCGGCATTTAGCGACTTTATTGATGGTCTTGACCTAGAAGATTTTGACAAAAATAAGTCGTAATTGGAATAAACAATAAAGACGTATTAACTCCTAAAAGGGCAGTTATGTTGTTATGCGCAAATGGCAGGCAGCCCTAAATATTATTGGTATAGGTTGGTTCATTGGGCTATCTATTTTATTAGGATTAATGGGAGGGTTGTGGCTAGATAACACGCTAAATACACAGCCTCTTTTTATAATAATTGGTTTATTGTTTGGATTTATCATAGCAATCTTTGGTATTTATAAGATGTTGCTGCCTCTGTTGAAGAACAAGGAAAGTAAGGAAGACACTTAATGCCTGAAGAGCCCAAGAATAAAAAAGGTTGCTTGGGATGCTCCATCCCGGTGCTAATCGGGCTCATTGGTACCTTTCTTATATTAATCTTGGTTAGTTTTGCAGCCGGTCCTTTAGGTACCAACCTTTTGGGTGATATTGGATTACCCGATTGGTTAAGTATCCCACAACCGCACCCAGAATTACCTGCTGAGGTAGTGTTTCATATCTTTGGTTTCCCAATTACCAACAGTATTATAGCAGCTTGGGTTACAATTACATTTTTAGTAGTATTTTCATATGCGGTGACCAGGCGCATGAAGATAATACCAGGGCGATTACAAGCCGCCTTCGAATTTCTACTTGACTGGCTTTATAACCTTTGCACTAGTGTAGCTGGCGAGGAAAACGGGCGGAAGTTTTTCCCTATCGTAGCCACCATTTTTCTATTTGTTGGTTTTAATGCTTGGTTAGGATTATTACCTGGGTTTGGCTCAATATTGGTACATACAGCCGAAGGAGAAGTGCATTTGCTTCGCCCAGCCAATACAGATATAAATATGCCTCTAGCCTTAGCCTTAGTATCTTTTGTTTTTGTTGAGTTTACCGGGATACGCCGAATCGGCATCGGATATATGAAAAAATTTGTTAATACGATAGAATTTCGGCGAGGTTTAAAGCAGGTATTTAAAGGTAATATAAAATCAGGTTTGCTTGGTATATTTGCCGGAGGTATTAATATTTTTACCGGTTTCTTAGAATTCTTTACTGAACTGATCCGTATTGTTAGCCTCACTTTTCGACTTTTTGGTAATATGACAGCTGGTGAGATTTTGCTTTTAGTAGTTGCATTTCTTATTCCGTGGTTGTTTTCGATACCTTTTTATGGACTTGAATTACTAATAGGTTTTATACAAGCACTCATATTTGCTGGATTAACGCTTATTTTTGTTACCGTGGCTGTCATCCCACATGAAGAAGGAGCGCACTAAACCTTAAGTGTTTTTTACATATTTAAATATCTTTTTAATAAGGGGGTAAAAATGGATCCTGAAGCATTAAAGATGCTGGCTGTGGGGATTGGGGTAGGTTTGGGAATGTTGGGGCCTGGCCTTGGTCTGGGATTGATCGGTTATTCTGCTTTACAGGGAATTGCCCGTAATCCGGAGGCCAGAGGCCCCATCTTTACTAATATGATACTTATCGCTGGATTAACTGAAGCTATAGGTATCTATGTTTTGATTGTAGGTATCCTACTAGCTATGATTGTATAGCTACACGATAAGACATCAAAGATGAGAGGATTGTTATGGAAGAAGGTATTCCTACTGTAATAAGTGTTCTTCTAGGGGCAGTTGTTGCAGCAGCGGTAGTTTCAGGCGTACTTTTTATCGCTATAGCACTGCTGCTAAACATGATTTAATTCTAACTGAATATACACCATAAACGGGGGCAAATATGGAAGGTGGTCTAGGTAGCTTAGGTATAGAACCGTCGATATTACTAGCTCAGGTTATTAATTTTGTCATTTTATTTGGGCTACTTTATTTTGTAGCTTATAAGCCACTTATGAGAATGCTTGATAACCGTTCAAAGAAGATTAAAGAAAGTATGGAGCATACAGAATATATAAAAGAGCAAGCAGAGCTGGCTGAAAGAGAAACGGCAAAGCGTATACAGGAAGCCACTAAAGAAGGACAAAAGATAATAATGAGGGCAGAGCAGGCCGGTGAAGAAGCAAGGCAAAAAGCAAGAGAAGAAGCTTCAGTTGAGGCGGAAAGGTTGATTGGTAAAGCGCAAATCGAGATACAGAGGGAGCGCGATGCAGCAGTAGCTGACTTGCAAAGCCAATTCGCCAATTTGACAGTATTAGCGGCGGGCAAGGTTATCGATCAAACTCTTGATAAAGAGGGGCACAAAAAACTTATAGAAAAAACACTTGAAGAGAGTTCGGGTATAAAATAAGGTAAATGGTAGTATTCGGAGTCTACAGCTATGGCTAAAAAGAGTTCTATCCGAAGGTTCGCTAGGGCAGTTTTTGAATTAACTGGCGAAGAGCACATGGATGATACCAAAGCTGAACTGAACAAGGTTGCCGAGCTGGGTAAGGACGTGGTTATAGTTTCCTATCTTGATAATCCGAAGATCAATTATAATGATAAAGTTACTTTATTGCATGAAAGAATTGGTGGTTTATCAAAAACAGTAATCCACCTTGTATATCTTTTAATTAAGAAAAGCCAGGTGAATAGTCTGCCAGAAATTGCTGACGAATATGAGCATATGGTTGATGAATTCAATGGCATAGAAAGAGCAGAGATTATTACAGCAAAACCAATTGACGACAATACGAGAAAAAATATAAATATTAAATTGAGTAATTTAATTGGTAAGAAGGTCATTATAGGCACAGAAAAAATTGACTCTGAATTAATTGGGGGAATAATGATAAAGGTAGCTGGTAAGTTGATAGATGGGAGCACGCGAGGTCGATTAACGAAATTAAAAAAAGAGCTCATATAGACAATTAAGACGGTAGGAGGTAATTGAATTGACTGCTAAAGAACAGGATATCGTGTCTGTAATAAAAAAGAAAATAGAGCAATTCGGTACACAGGTAACCATGGTTGATATAGGCAACGTGGTTGAAGTGGGAGATGGCATTGCCCGAATACATGGATTGACTGGGGTTAAATATAACGAATTGTTAGAGTTCTCCGAAGGGGTCATAGGTATTGCCTTGAACCTTGAAGAAGACAGTGTTGCTGCTGTAATCTTGGGCGATGATTCAGGCATAAAGGAAGGTGATGAAGTACGAGCCACTGGTCGAATAGCTGAGGTACCGGTTGGTGATGATCTTATCGGTAGGGTAATCGATCCGCTAGGTAGGCCACTAGATGGTAAAGAAGCTGTAAAAACCAAGCGAACTCGCCCACTTGAAAGGATTGCCCCTAATGTGGTCGCTCGAAAATCAGTAGATACACCGGTACAGACAGGGATAAAAGCAATTGATGCTATGATCCCGATTGGTAGAGGACAAAGAGAATTAATAATCGGTGACCGCTCCACGGGAAAGACAGCTATAGCACTGGATGCCATAATAAACCAAAAGGGCGGCGATCTAATATGTATATATGTTGCGATCGGACAAAAGGCTTCCAAGGTAGCACAAGTTGTAGCTAAGCTAGAAGAGCATGGCGCTATGGAGCATACAATTGTTGTTGCCGCTAATGCATCGGAATCTGTAGCCTTACAGTATCTAGCTCCCTACGCTGGTTGTGCCATAGGTGAAGAGGTTATGGAGAAGGGTCAAGATGCTCTGATAATATATGATGACCTTTCAAAACACGGCTGGGCTTATCGCCAACTGTCATTGTTATTACGTCGTCCACCAGGGAGGGAAGCCTATCCTGGCGATGTATTTTATCTGCATAGCCGTCTGTTAGAGAGGGCAGCTAAATTAAATGAAGAAAGTGGTGGCGGTTCACTTACGGCCTTACCCATTATAGAAACGCAGGCTGGTGATGTCTCGGCTTATATACCGACGAACGTAATCTCTATTACTGATGGCCAGATTTACTTGGAAACGGATCTTTTCAATGCCGGTATAAGACCAGCTTTAAATGTTGGTATATCGGTATCCCGTGTTGGCAGCAAAGCCCAGACAAGGGCTATGAAAAAAGTTGCTGGTAAATTGAAGCTAGAAATGGCGCAATATCGTGAATTGGCTGCTTTCGCCCAATTTGGAACTGCCGAACTCGACAAAGCAACCAGAGCTCAAATAGAGCGTGGACAACGGATTACAGAAGTACTGAAGCAGCCTCAATATGTTCCTCAATCTATGGAAAACCAGGTTATTATTCTGTATGCGGCCATAAATGGTTATATTGATGACGTAGCAGTGAATAGGGTAGTAGAGTTCGAAAAAAAGTTGATAAGAACAATAAACACGATGCACCAGGAAATAGCTGAAGAAATCCAGAAAACAAAGGAAATAAGCGATAAAACAGAGAAAAAGATGAAAAAAGCGATTGAAGAATTTAAGATGGGTTTTACTGCAGAATCCCAGATGATCGAAGGAAAAAAATGATAAAGAGTGGATGTTTAAAAGTTGGCTAATATTCGTTTGATAAGACGGCGTATAAAGGGTGTCAGGAGTACTGCCAAGATAACCAGAGCTATGGAAATGATAGCTGCTTCAAAGATGAGGAAAGCGCAAGAAAGTGGCGTTGCTGGACGCCCTTATGCGGAGAAGATAACTCAAGTAATAGCAGCTCTGGCGGCATTATCCACTGAGAACAGCAAACTACATCCATGTCTTCAGTGCCGCAGACAGGTCGAAAGGATAACGATAGTCCATATAACACCTGATCGTGGACTAGCCGGCGGACTCGTCAGCAATATAAATAGAAAAACAGCTGCTTTTATTCTAGAAAAGAAACTACCAACCAACATGATTGCAGTAGGTCGAAAGGGGCTTGATTTTCTAAGGCGAACGGGAAGGAGTGTAATGGCAGAATTCACCGGATTAGGCGATCGCCCTACCTTAATAGATACATTACCAATATCACATATTATTATAGATGATTACAGCAAGGCCGCTACCGATGAAGTTTATCTAGCTTATACTAGTTTTATGAATACGATGGTCCAGAAACCAATTATAGAGAAGATTTTACCCGTAGAGCCGGCATCAATCCCAGCAACGGAAAACGTCGAATATATTTATGAGCCGAATTCAATAAAGGTTTTAGGCGGACTCTTACCACGTTTTGTAGAAATGAAAGTATATCATCATATTCTGGAGTCAATTGCCAGTGAGCAATCAGCGCGGATGGTAGCCATGCGTAACGCAACCGAAAATGCTAATGAGCTTATTGAAGATTTAACTCTTGTTTACAATAAGGCACGCCAGGAAATGATTACCACAGAACTTCTCGATATAACCGGTGGTGCCGTAGCAATAGAATAGGAGGCTATTATGGCTAAAGCAAAAGGTAAAGTGGTACAGGTTATCGGTTCAGTAGTGGATATTGAATTCCCGCCAAATGAATTACCTTCCCTTTTTAATGCCATTGAAATCCAAAAAAACGGGGGAAAATTGGTGCTCGAGGTACAAGGGCACACAGGCAATAACTGGGTGCGGTGCCTATCTTTGCTACCTACCGATGGCCTTAATCGTGGGGCAGAGGCAATAGATACCGGTATGCCAATCACAATACCTGTAGGCAAGCCTTGTTTGGGAAGATTGTTTGATGTAATGGGACAACCGCTGGATAACCTTGGCGATGTTAAGGGTGAAAACAACTGGCCTATCCATCGTAATCCACCTTCCTTTGACGATCAAGAAACAACTACTGAGACTTTAGAAACAGGCATAAAGGTAATCGACCTTATTACACCCTTCGCTAAGGGTGGTAAAATCGGTGCATACGGTGGAGCCGGCGTCGGAAAAACAGTCATTATTATGGAGTTAATTCGTAATATTGCTCATGAGCATGGAGGATTTTCGGTATTTGCTGGAGTAGGTGAAAGGTCTCGTGAGGGCAACGACCTATGGCAGGAAATGAAGGAAGCTGGTGTGCTTGACAAGACAGTTATGGTATTCGGACAGATGAATGAGTTACCAGCGGTACGCCTTCGAGTAGGATTGACTGGGTTGACAATGGCGGAATATTTCCGCGATTTAGAAAAACAGGATGTACTGCTTTTTATTGATAATATTTACCGCTATACCTTAGCCGGTATGGAAGTCTCAGCGCTTCTTGGACGAATGCCTTCAGCAGTGGGTTACCAGCCGACTCTAGCTACAGAGATGGGCGATCTGCAAGAGAGGATTACCTCAACGAAACAGGGCTCGATTACTTCTTTTCAAGCAATCTATGTACCAGCAGATGACTATACCGATCCAGGAGTGGTGGCAACCTTTGGCCATCTGGATGCTGTCGTTGCCCTGGAAAGATCTTTGTCTGAGCAAGGTCTCTATCCAGCAGTTGATCCATTATCATCAAATTCACGTATGCTTGATCCTAATGTAATAGGTGCGGATCATTATCAGGTTGCCCGTGAGGTTCAGCAGGTGCTTCAACGCTACAAGGATCTTCAAGATGTAATTGCGATTCTGGGCATAGAAGAGCTGAGTGAAGAAGATAAACTTACCGTTGCCCGCGCTCGTAAAATACAGAGATTTCTAACACAGCCAATGTTCGTTACTGAGGTGTTTACGGGTCGCCCCGGAAAATATGTTTCGATTGCGGAAGCAATTCGTGGCTTTAGAGAGATACTTGATGGTAAGCATGATGAGCTGCCGGAGCAGGCTTTTTATATGGTGGGTACCATTGATGAGGCGGTTGAAGCAGCAAAGAAATTGCGGGAATAATCAATTTACCTTAATTATAAAAGGGAAAATAGAATGGCTACTATCAAAATTGACGTAGTTACCGCTGAGAGAGTTGTCTATTCCGATAACGTTGATATTGTTATTGCTCCAGGGATTGAAGGACAGCTGGGAATTTTACCACAACATTCGCCTTTGATGACGATGCTAAAGCCTGGCGAATTGATAGCCAAAAAAGGGAACGAAGAATTCAGTCTAGCTGTATCAGGCGGCTTTCTTGAAGTACGACCGGATAGGGTTATCGTACTAGCGGACTCAGCGGAGAGAGCTGAAGAGATTGATTTAACCCGCGCTGAAGAGGCAAAGAAGCGAGCTGAGAAACGTTTAGAAAAAACATATACCCCTGAAGTCGACAATGCCAGAGCTGAAGCAGCATTACGTCGATCACTTATACGACTAAAAGTAGCCACACGACGTAGGAGAAGGCGACCTGAGGTTTAGCTGCAAAGCGTTTTTAGTGAAATATTTTGATGCGTGAGCCGTATTAAACCTAAAAAGCTATAATTGCACTGATAGATTGCACAACTTTCCGAAAACATGTTATCAAAGAGCGCAACCAAACCTCAAATCAATCTGAAAAAACAGACATTTGAAAGGAAAAGATTTGTGAATACTATCTTAGAGCTTAGACTATCTCGAGTGAGGCTCTGGTACCTGCTTTAGCTGCCTTTACCCTAATAAGAGTACGTATCGCTTGGGCTATGCGACCCTGCTTACCGATAATACGGCCTTTGTCTTCATCAGCAACCTGCAGTTTAAGAACGATACCTTCTTCGGCTTCTTCCTCAGTAACAACTACATCATCAGGTGCATTGACAAGAGATTTGGCGATGTATTCCACTAGGTCTTTCATGATTTCTCCTTTGTAGCCTGAAACTTACCCATAATGCCTGCCTTAGATAGCAGTCTTCCGGCAGTGGCTGTTGGTTGTGCTCCTTGTTTTAGCCATTTCAATGCCTGTTCCTCGTCTATTACCACCGTCTCCGGATCGGTAAGAGGATTGTAATGACCGATAATACTTAAGAACGCCCCGTTTCTAGGAGAGCGGGAATCGGCTACAACCAATCGATAACTAGGTTTTTTAGGGGCGCCTACTCGTCTGAGTCTTATTTTTACCATTTCTTAATTTCTTCTCGGGTATTATGCAATAAATAATGCCATGCTGTCAATAGTAGGGGGGCGATATGATATGAATGATTATTTGTAACACCTTGTTTGTAATCGCTATAATTGGAGAGATGAAGATATCAGAGTTGCATGTTTGGCAAGATGACATACATAAATTAAAAGAGATACAGAAGCAACTAGCTTTGAAAGTCTTTAGGGGAGGCGAAGTTATTTCACCAAAACATATTGCTGGTGTAGATATTGCTATTGTTCATGAAAGCAAGATCGCCAATGCTGCGGTGGTTGTGGTAAGTTATCCGGGATTGCAGCCTGTTGAGATTGAGACGATTCAAGGCGAACTTGAAATGCCCTATATACCTGGGTTTCTATCATTCAGAGAGTCTCCATTGATACTAACCGTTTGCAGTAAGTTAAAAACCACACCTGATTTGATGATAGTTGACGGACAAGGAATCGCACACCCACGTAAAATGGGAATAGCATCGCATATTGGTTTGATTCTTGATAAACCGACTATCGGATGTGCCAAATCAAGGTTATATGGTCATTGTAGTACACCTGGTGAAGAAGTGGGTAGCTACACAAAAATAGTCGATAATAATGAGACAATTGGAGCTACACTTAGAACAAAAAGGGGAGTAAAACCTTTGTATGTTTCTGTAGGTCATAAGATAAATCTAAAAAATGCGATATTTTGGGTGCTGCAGTGCTGTCGTAACTATCGTCTGCCGGAACCGACACGCTTAGCGCACCTGGCAGCTGTTGGCAAATTAGTATGAACGTAACATTAACGTCCGTTTTTACTATTTTGTATAGTTACATGAGTTGAAAGTGGGGGAAGAGAAGGTTAATAAAAATGGAGGGCACATGAGAGAACTGAGAGATAGGATAGTAGAATTAAAAAAGAGAATTTCGATAGCAATGGTGCGTCTTTGACATAAGCAGGA
>CP070729.1:1125076-1140950 GCA_020351185.1 Dehalococcoidia bacterium
TGTATGCACTTGGGCTCACAGATAGTGAAATAAGGAAGCCATTTATCGGCATTGTAAATAGCTTTAGCGAAGCTGTACCAGGACATATACACTTAAAAGATATCGCAAAATCAGTGAAAGATGGTGTAAGAAGGGGAGGTGGTATTCCTTTTGAGTTCAATACAATCGCTGTCTGCGATGGGCTAGCCATGAACCATCAAGGTATGAAATACAGCCTACCCAGTAGGGAACTGATAGCAGATTCGGTGGAGATAACGGCTCAAGCACATGCCTTTGATGCCTTAGTATTCATACCAAATTGTGACAAAGTGGTCCCGGGGATGTTGATGGCAGCATTAAGATTGAATATACCGGCTATCTTTATCAGCGGTGGTCCAATGCTCGCGGGAAGGTTTGACATGGGGAAGAAAAGCAAAAAGGTTGATTTAAACTCAGTTTTTGAAGCTGTTGGAAAAGTAATTAAGGGACAGATGTCAGAGACTGAGCTAGAACGCTTGGTAGGAGTTGCCTGCCCTGGTTGTGGAAGCTGTGCAGGAATGTTCACCGCCAATACAATGAATTGCTTGACCGAGGCTCTTGGTTTAGCGTTGCCTGGTAATGGCACTATACCGGCAGTTGACATTAGAAGATATGAACTAGCTAAAAAAGCTGGGTATCAGGTAATGCAGTTATTAGCTTTAGATATAAGACCGACGGATATTGTAAACGAAAAATCAATGGAAAACGCTTTTGCAGTTGATATGGCCTTAGGAGGAAGCACCAATTCAGTATTACATCTTATGGCATTGGCAAATGAAGCAGGAATTGATTTCCCTCTGGTAAAGATAAACGATATTAGTGAAAAAACGCCATGCCTGTGTAGATTAAGGCCAGCTGGTGAATATCATATAGAAGACTTGGATAGGGCTGGTGGTATAGCTGTGGTTATGAAACAATTAAACAAAAAAATCAATACTAATCTTATAACGGTCTCAGGTAAAACGATAGCTGAGATAATAGCTAAAAGCAAATTGAAAGATGGTGATGTGATCCATTCATTAGAGAATGCCCATTCATTAAAGGGAGGTATTGCGGTCCTCTTTGGAAACTTGGCACCAGAGGGAGCCGTTGTTAAAAGATCAGCTGTAGCTGATGAGATGATGGTACACAGTGGGCGAGCAAGAGTATTTGATAGTGAAGACGAGGCAACAAGTGCTATTAAAAACAACGAGATAAAAAAAGGCGAGGTGGTGGTTATCCGCTATGAAGGACCTAAGGGAGGTCCTGGAATGAGGGAAATGCTAACACCCACTTCGATGCTTAGTGGTATGGGGATGGAAAAAGAAGTTGCCCTAATAACCGATGGCAGGTTCTCTGGAGCCACTCGTGGTGCTGCTATAGGGCATGTTTCTCCTGAGGCAGCAGATAGAGGTCCTATTGCCATAATTAGGGATGGGGATATAATAATAATCGATATTACCAATAATAAACTTGAAATTGATCTTTCCGAAAAAGAAATAAACAAACGATTTGCTAAACTTGGTAAATATAAATCAAGTATTCAATCCGGTTATCTAAAGCGATATGCAGCTAACGTAACCTCGGCAAGTAAAGGGGCGGTTTTCAATTAATAGGGGGTAATGAAAATGAAGATGACGGGTGCTCAGATCATATGTGAAAGCCTAATAAAAGAGGGAGTAGAGGTTATATTTGGTATCCTGGGTGGTGTTATTCTTCCGCTGTATGATACGTTACCACAATATCCTCAATTGCGACACATACTAGTTAGGCACGAGCAAGGTGCTGCCCACGCGGCAGAAGGTTATGCTAGAGCTACCGGTAAAGTAGGAGTTTGTTTTGCCACATCCGGACCAGGTGCGACTAACCTAGTGACCGGCATTGCTGATGCTTGTTTAGATTCGGTACCAATCGTAGCAATAACTGGCCAGGTGATAAAACCTTTAATAGGCAAAGATGCTTTCCAGGAGATAGATATAACCGGAATAACATTACCTATTACGAAGCATAACTATCTTTCATTAGATACCGCCGGGCTTGGGGAAACGATAAAGGAAGCGTTTTTCCTGGCTCGTACAGGAAGACCTGGACCTGTTTTAATAGATTTACCTAAAGACGTACAGTTAAACCAAGCTGATTTCAGCTACCCGGAAAAATTAAAACTGCCTGGTTATAAGCCGACCTTAAAAGGGCATCCATCGCAGATTAAAAAGGCGGCAAAGTTAATTAGCGAAGCAAACCAGCCGGTAATCCTTGCTGGAAGGGGCGTGATTATATCTGGGGCTTATAAAGAATTAAAATGTTTAGCAGAAACCGTACAGATACCTGTTGTGACCACACTTCTAGGTATAAGTTGTTTTCCTGAATCCCATGTTCTCTCCTATGGGTGGCTGGGTATGCACGGTATGGCTTATGCCAATATGGCGGTAGATGCTGCTGATTTGATTATCGCAATTGGAATGAGATTTGATGACCGTGCTACAGGACGTGTTAGTGGCTTTGCTCCCAATGCTAAAGTCATACATATTGACATTGATCCGGCTGAAATAGGCAAGAATGTTCGAGTGGATGTACCTATAGTCGGGGATGTAAAAAGTGTTCTGAGCGAACTAAATAAACTAATAAATATAAAAGAAAATATCGAATGGATTTATCAGCTTGATCAATGGCGAAAGGAACATCCTTCAATAATGATAAGGGATTGTGATGAGATTTTACCACAATATGTAGTGCGCCAGATATATGAAAAAACTAGTGGTGATGCAATTATCGTAACCGGGGTTGGCCAAAATCAAATGTGGGCAGCACAGCATTATTTCTTTGATAAACCAAATAGCCTTATTACTTCGGGTGGTTTAGGGACGATGGGTTTTGAACTACCGGCCTCTATGGGAGCCAAGGTGGGGTGTCCCAATGAAACTGTATGGTGTATTGCCGGCGACGGTGGTTTTCAGATGACTATACAAGAGCTAGCGACTATAGCTAAAGAGAATATTGCCGTAAAAATCGCTATTTTGAACAACGGGTTTTTAGGGATGGTAAGACAATGGCAAGACCTATTTTATGAAAAACGCTATGTAGCTACACCTCTAAACTGCCCTGATTTTGTGAAAATCGCTGAAGCTTACTGTATACCAGGAGTTACAGTAAAACAAAAAAGAGACGTAGGGCCGGCTATAGAAAAAGCAATGAATGAACATGGACCATACTTGGTTAACTTTATGGTGGAACCAGAAGAGAACGTATATCCTATGGTACCTCCAGGGGCGTCTCTAGCTGAAGTAATGGAAGAACCAAAGAAAGGGGTGTCAAAATGGCAACAACAAAACACGCTCTAGTTGCTATGGTTACGGATAAGCCTGGAGTCTTAAACCGTATAGCAAGCCTTTTTCGGCGACGGGGATTCAATATTGAAAGTATCGCTGTAGGTCACAGTGAAGTACCGCAGATTTCACGTATGACAATTGTAGTCGATGGATCAACAACGCAGGTGGAACAGGTAAGGAAACAACTTGAGAAGGTAGTAGATGTAATTAAAGTATCCGATGTTACAGGTGAAGGGACTATAACACGCGAGTTAGCGATGATTAAGGTAAAGGCAACATCTACTAACCGAAGTGAAATAATGCAGATTGTGGATATATTCAGAGCCAATATTGTAGATGTATCCTCGGATTCTGTGGCTGTTGAAGTAACAGGAGATGAGGAAAAAGTTCACTCACTGTATAAATTGCTCCGAAACTTCGGTATCATAGAGATAGCTAGAACAGGTGTTATTGCCATGACGAGAGGTGGCGAAAGTTCGTCAATGATGGAAGCAAGGCAACCGAAATCAAGAACTAAGAAAAATTAAACAGGACAAAGGAAGGTATATTATGGCAACAATATATTATGACAAAGATTGCGACATGACTTTGCTCGAGGGTAAAGTAATAGGGATTATTGGTTATGGCAGTCAGGGGCATGCTCAGGCACAGAATCTGAGAGATAGCGGCCTTCAAGTATTGGTAGCCGAAGCTGAAGAGACCCAGGGCTGGGGGAAAGCGAAGGACGACGCCTTCGAAGTAGCCACTGCAGATGTCGTGGCACGAAAATCGGACGTTATAATGATGCTGGTACCGGATACTCTACATGCAAAAATATACAATCAAGCAGTAGAAGACGAGTTATCCTCCGGTAAGATGCTCATGTTTGCTCACGGTTTCAATATACACTACGGGCAGATAATCCCCCCAAAAGATGTCGATGTAACAATGGTTGCACCGAAATGTCCCGGACATATGCTCAGAGAATTATATGTTGAGGGGAATGGACCACCGGCTTTAATAGCTGTACATCAGGACGCCACTGGAAAAGCGAAAGAATCAGCTCTTGCCTACGCAAAAGGGATCGGATGTAGTCATGCCGGTGTAATAGAGACAACCTTTGCTGAAGAGACAGAAACTGATCTCTTTGGTGAGCAAGCGGTACTATGTGGTGGTGTAGCAAACCTTATAAAAGCAGGCTTCGATACGCTAGTTGAAGCGGGCTATCAGCCAGAGATAGCATACTTCGAATGCATGCACGAGTTAAAGCTTATCGTTGATCTGTTTTATAAAGGCGGTTTAAATTATATGAATTACTCAGTTAGTGATACTGCCGAATATGGTGGCTATACAAGGGGCACACGTATTGTTGATGAAATGACGCGGGATGAAATGGTGGAAATACTTGCTGAAATTCAGGATGGCAGTTTTGCTAAAGAATGGATACTGGAAAATCAGGCCGGCCGGCCGGTATTTAACGCTTTAAGAAGGATGGAGTCCGAAGAACTGATTGAAGAAGTTGGGGCTGAGTTGCGTCAGACGATGCCTTGGCTGAAGAAAATAAAATAATTATGGTTATATTAAAATTATTATGACTAACATCCGAAAAAAGATAAATAATATTCAATTTCAATATAGTGGTGTGTTTACTGTTACTGGGGAGAATAAGCTCATCCTTTGGAGCCCCTCCCTGTAAAAGGGGAGGGGAAGTATTGGGGAAAGGATTATTTCACTCCAGGAGGATATAGTGGAAAAAGTAAAGTTTTTTGATACAACCCTAAGAGATGGCGAACAGGCGGCCGGGGGAATGCTGAATATCCAGGAAAAATTGGATGTAGCGAAGCAATTAGAGAAGCTGGGAGTGGATGTTATCGAAGCTGGTTTCCCGATAAGCTCACCCGGTGATTTTACCGCCGTACAAAGCATTGCTGAGGAGGTTAGAGGTACTATAATCTGTGGGTTAGCTCGCGCTAATTCCAAAGATATAGACAAAGCATGGGAAGCATTAAAAAAAGCGGAGAATCCCAGAATACACGTATTTCTTTCTGCTTCGGATATACATATGTTGCATCAGCTAAAAAAAAGTCGTGAGCAAATACTGGAAATGTCACGTGATATGGTTGCGGAAGCCAAAAAATACATAGAAGATATCGAGTTTTCACCAATGGATGCTAGCCGAGCTAATTCGGAGTTCATCTATCAGGTTTTAGAATCAGTTATTGATGCTGGAGCAATGACAATTAATATTCCAGATACGGTAGGTTATGCCATTCCGGATGAATTCGGCCGATTGATTGCTGGTATATTAAGTAACGTAAAAAATATTGAAAAAGCAGTTGTCAGTGTTCATTGCCACGATGATTTGGGATTAGCGGTAGCTAACAGCCTAGAAGCGATAAAACAGGGTGCTAGACAGGTGGAGTGTACCATAAACGGAATTGGGGAGAGAGCAGGCAATGCATCGCTAGAAGAGATTGTAATGGCGTTAGAAACACGTAGAGACCTCTTCAATCTAGCAACTGGAATAAACACGAAACAGATATATAAAACAAGCCGGATGGTGAGTGATCTAACAGGTTTTGCGGTGCAGCCGAACAAGGCAATTGTTGGCACCAATGCCTTCAGGCACCAGTCAGGTATCCATCAAGATGGCGTTATAAAGATGCCGATTACCTACGAGATCATTGATCCGAAAAAAGTGGGTGTACCGGCTTCAAGCTTGGTCATGGGAAAACTAAGTGGCAGGCATGCTTTTCAGGAAAGACTTGCTGAATTGGGATATAGCCTGAGTGAAGACGATTTTATCCGAACGTTTACAGCATTTAAGGAATTAGCCGATAAGAAGAAAGATATTACCGATAGAGATATCGAGTCTCTGGTTGCCGAGGAGATGCGAACTATAACCGAAACCTTCCACTTAGACCGTATACAGGTTACCTGTGGCGATAGGGGTATCCCCACCGCAGCTGTTAAACTAAAAAGTCCTAACGGCAAAACGATGGCCGATGCTGCACTTGGTACCGGACCAGTGGATGCTGTGTATAAGGCAATAAACCGACTAGTAATGGTACCTAATAAACTGACAGAGTTCTCGGTGAAATCCGTTACCGAAGGTATCGATGCTATTGGTGAGGTCTTGATAAGAATAGAGAGCGAGGGTATAACTTATACGGGACGTGGGGCTGATACCGATATTATAGTTGCCAGCGCTAAGGCATACATAAACGCACTCAATAGACTACTCGCCTTGAAAAAGGTAACCGGATAACTTTTTATGGGAGACTAGAATGCCAGTTGAACTTGAAATGATTCTTCGAATCCTGCTAGCAGTAGTGCTCGGTAGTGCAATCGGTTTTCAAAGAAGCAAGGCTGAGAAACCTGCTGGTATGCGAGATATTATCCTTATTTGTGCCGGAGCTGCCCTGTTTACCATAATATCGATTTACGGGTTTAATGTTGGTGATCCAGCAAGAGTGGCTGCGGGAATCGTTACTGGTATCGGTTTTTTAGGTGCCGGTGCTATTATACGCCGTGGCGAGGCTGGTGTTGTAAAAGGTTTGACAACGGCAGCAACTATATGGGTGGCAGCTGGTATAGGGATGGCCGCTGGGGCTGGTATGTATATAATAGCTCCAATAAGTACCCTGCTGGTGCTATTAGTCCTACTGATACCAAGGCAAACTCCATAGTGAGACTCTAGATAATCCCATAACACATAACTATAGGAGAGACGTTTTGACTTTAGTTGAGAAGATACTGGCTACTCATTCGAATATGAAAAAAGTTAAACCGGGACAATTCATAAGCGTGCCGGTTGATATGTTATTAGCCAACGATATCACAGCCCCGATTGCCATAAAGGAATTTAGTAGGCTGGGAGTCGAGAAAGTCTTTAATCCAGAAAAGATTGTTATTATACCCGACCATTTTACCCCTAATAAAGACATTGCTTCGGCCGAGCAAGCAAAAACGGTAAGGCAATTCGCTCGACTACAGGGTGTTAATTATTTTGAAGTAGGAGAGATGGGGATAGAGCACGTACTTCTACCGGAAAAGGGTTTGGTATTACCTGGTGATGTTGTCATCGGTGCCGATTCTCATACCTGTACTTATGGTGCCTTAGGGGCTTTCGCTACCGGTATGGGTTCAACGGATATCGCTGTTGCCATGGCAACCGGTAATATTTGGATGAAAGTACCATCGACGATAAAATTTATCTATCATGGCATTTTACCACAATGGGTAACCGGAAAAGATCTGATTCTGTATACAATTAGTGATATAGGAGTTGATGGTGCTCTCTATTCAGCAATGGAGTTTGTCGGCCCAGCAATAGACAGTCTGTCTATGGATGGGAGATTTACTATGGCTAATATGGCTATTGAAGCTGGAGCGAAAGTAGGTATATTTTTTGCGGACGGTAATACTATAGATTACATAAAATCAAGAGCAATGCGTCCTTATACAATTTATCAGCCGGATAAAGATGCTGAATATATAAGAACGGTTGAGTATGATGTTTCGACACTTGAGCCACAAGTAGCATTTCCCCATTCTCCGGAAAACACACGCCCAATAAGCAAGGTGGGTGATATAAAGATCGACCAAGTACTTATAGGGAGTTGCACCAACGGCCGGTTAGAAGATCTGCAAATTGCAGCTCGTGTTTTAAAAGGCAAGAAAGTACATAAGGATGTTCGTTGCATTATTATACCAGGTTCACAAAAGGTATATATGGATGCCCTTAAAGAAGGGTTAATTGAGGTATTTATTGAGGCGGGGTCTGTGGTAAGCACACCTACTTGTGGGCCATGCCTAGGAGGGCATATGGGAATACTTGCCTCTGGTGAAAAGTGTATTTCAACAACAAACCGAAATTTTATCGGTAGGATGGGCAGTGCTGAATCAGAAGTCTACTTATCCAATCCAGCGATATCAGCTGCCAGCGCTGTAGCGGGAAATATTATCAGTCCCAAAGAAATTATCAATAATAGGTAAAAAGATAAGAAAATGCTAAGTATTGAAAAGTTTCTATTAAACAGGTTACAGAGTAAGAAAGGGACAATAAACCTAATAGAGAAACTGTTAGATTTTGTTGAATTCAACGGGCAGAGAAGTTTTTTAGAGATTGGCTGTGGGAGTGGTTTTATTACAAAATATTTAGCCAATAAATATGGAGGTGAAGTTACTGGTATTGATATCGACCCTCGGCAAATCGAACTTGCTAAAAAAGGATCAACATGCATAGAGGATATCAGATATCTTGAAGCCGATGCTACCAGCCTGCCTTTTGAGAACAAGAAATTCGATATCGTGCTATCAGTAGGTGTGCTGCATCATATAGAAAACTGGCTAGATACCCTTAAGGAAATGAAGAGAGTATTAAAACCTGGCGGTTATTTTCTATACGCTGATATTGTATATCCAGAAAGCATAACAGCCATTGATAAGACATCGACCTTAAGCTTTGGATTGGTAACGATAGATATTGGAGAAATGAATACATTCTTAGAGAAGTTTGGCTTCACTACGATCCACAGCCGGTGGAAGAACCGATGGGTATGTAAAAATTACGAGGCAGTGTATAGAAGAAATTAGATAAAGTTGTATAAATCACGGGAGCCATGAATGATAAAAGGTAAAGTACATAAATACGGTGACAATGTAGATACGGATGCCATTATTCCTGCGCGCTATCTTAATGTTTCAGAAGTTGCAGAGTTAGCCCTGCATTGTATGGAAGGTCTTGACAGCAACTTTGTTAAAAAGGTTAATCCGGGAGATATAATGTTGGCAGAAAAAAACTTCGGTTGCGGATCTTCAAGGGAGCATGCTCCGCTGGCGATAAAGGCGTCGGGAATATCCTGTATTATCGCTAAAAGCTTTGCCCGTATTTTTTTCCGCAATGCCATAAACATCGGATTACCGATACTTGAATGCACTGAAGCGGTGGATAACGTTCGGAGTGGACAAACTATTGCTGTTGAACTCAGCAGTGGTAAGATTATGAATATGGATTCGGGAAAGGAATTCACAGCTCAAGCATATCCACAATTTATGTATGAGATAATCGCTGAAGGTGGGTTGATTGAATACACAAAAAAAAGACTGGAGAGATAGATGGAATTTAGAATAGCGGTATTACCAGGCGATGGTATTGGCCCAGAAATCATTGACGAGACGATAAAGGTGTTGAATACGGTAGGTATTAAATACAACCATGCTTTTATCTATATTAAAGGATTGGTTGGCGGTGTGGCCATAGAGAAGGAAGGCACTGCCCTTGCTATGGATACTCTAAAAGTATGCAAGCAAAGCGATGCAGTACTCCTGGGCGCTGTTGGTGATCCGAAGTATGATGATCCCCAGGCTCCGATTCATCCAGAAGATGGATTGCTTAAGCTACGAAAAGAACTAGGTTTATTCGCCAACCTACGTCCCGTAAAGGTATACCCAGCTCTAGTAGATAACACAAATTTCAAACCGGAAGTTATAAGAGGATCGGATTTTATATTTGTTCGTGAACTTACTGGCGGACTTTATTTCGGACGGCCAAAGCGACAGTGGAAAACGACTAGGGGGCGACGAGCGGTAGATACAATGAGCTACTCAGAACAGGAGATCAAACGTATTATCAGGGTTGGTTTTGAGGTTGCTCGCACTCGTAAAAAGAAACTGATATCGGTGGATAAAGCCAATGTGCTGCAATCGTCAAGATTGTGGCGTCAGGTAGCCATTGAGATTGCCGAAGATTACCCAGATGTAGAGATGGAACATATGCTGGTTGATGCCTGTGGTATGAGGATAATACAGAATCCGAGGTATCTAGACGTCCTAGTTACCGAAAATACCTTCGGTGATATTTTAACTGACGAAGCATCTATGCTAGGAGGCTCGCTAGGTATGTTGGCTTCAGCCAGTTTAGCAGGGGTACCAATCACGGGCAACCGTACGTTAGGGATGTATGAACCAAGTCATGGCAGCGCTCCTCGACGGGCTGGACAGAATCTGGCTAATCCCATAGCCACTATTATTAGCATGGCAATGATGCTAAGTTATTCGCTTGGATTAGTGAAAGAGGCAAAAGCAGTGGAGAAAGCCATAGAAAAGGTGCTAGAAGAGGGTTATCGTACCTATGATATAATGGGAGAAGGTATGAAAAAAGTCAGCACCAAAGAAATGGGTGATTTGATAGCTGAAAGGATTGGAGAATAGCGGCTTGACATCGGTAATAATCTACGATACTACCCTGCGTGATGGCGCTCAAAGAGAAGGTATATCCTTTTCGGTCGTAGATAAAATTAATATAACCCGCCGCCTTGATGAATTGGGCATTCATTTTATTGAGGGTGGCTGGCCAGGTTCAAGCCCCAAGGATGACGAATATTTTAAAAATATTGGGGAACTCAATCTAATAAACTCAAAACTTGTTGCCTTTGGTAGCACACGGCGAGCAAATAAAAAGGTAGCAGAAGACCGTAATATAAAGGCTTTAGCTAACTCTGGGGTGGAGTTTGTAACGCTAGTCGGTAAAAGTTCGGATATGCATGTATCACAAGTGCTGGAAACTACTCTTGATGAAAATCTATCTATGGTTATGGATTCAATCCTATATCTTAAAAGACACGGAATCAGAGTATTTTTTGACGCTGAACACTTTTTCGATGGATATAAATCAAACACTGAATATGCCTTGCAGGTATTGGAAACAGCCGATAGAGCGGGGGCCGAATGCTTGGTGTTGTGCGATACTAATGGTGGAGCTTTACCAGCTGAAATAGCGGATATTATCAACAAAGTAAGGAAGATAACAAATGTTCCAATAGGTATACATACACACAATGATGGCGAGCTAGCGGTAGCCAATACACTAGCAGCGGTAAATGCTGGAGTCGAGCAAGTACAGGGCACAATAAATGGTTATGGTGAACGTTGTGGCAATGCCAACCTTTGCTCAATAATACCAGCACTTAAACTTAAGATAGGTATCGATTGCGTTACAGATAAGCAGTTGGCAAAGCTGACAGATGTAGCACATTATATTAGCGAAGTGGCAAATCTAGTACCAGATCCGTTTCTGCCCTACATAGGGTCCAGTGCATTCAGTCATAAGGGTGGTTTACATGTTTCTGGGCTAAGTAAATGGTCGAATAGCTACCAGCATATAGATCCGGAGCTGGTAGGTAATAAGCAAAGAACACTCATATCAGAACTATCGGGTAAAGCGAACATAGTCCACCGAGCAAAAGAACTAGGTTTTTGCCTATCTTCCAAAAGCAGAGAAGCTCAGGAACTACTTGAAAAGGTCAAAAATCTAGAAAACCGCGGTTTCCAATATGAAAATGCCGAAGCCTCCTTTGATTTACTGGTGCAGAGGGTGAAGCCGGACTATGCGAAACCGTTTGAACTAATCGATTTTATGGTGATCGTCGAAAAGAGGAGACGACCACCAGTCATGAAGAATGCTGAAGAAATGATGTCGGAGGCAATAGTTAAGGTAAAGATTAACAGTGAGGTGGTACATACTGCGGCAGAGGGTAATGGTCCGGTTAACGCGCTTGATAAAGCGCTACGTAAGGCACTATTACGGTTTTACCCCGATTTATCAGCTGTCAACCTGATTGATTATAAAGTGCGGATCCTTGAGGGTAACACCGGTACTGAATCTCAAGTGCGTGTGATAATAGAATCCAATGATGGCATTGAGCAATGGCGAACGGTAGGCAGTTCAACTAACATAATTGAAGCTAGCTGGCTTGCTTTAGCAGATAGCATGGAATACTGGCTACTCAAGCAAAAAGGCAATTAAATTTCGGCGAATAACTATGTATTACCCAAAGAGATAAATGAGAGAATGTATTTAACGTAATTTTTAAAACTAAAAATGAATGTTGCTTTTTGGAGAAAATAATATGCGCTTAGATGATGAAAGGATAGAACATGCCGTTAGGAATACAGAAATTCTTAGACTTCCAAAGCAGTCGATAGCAACATTTGGAACTACAAATATTAATTATTATATGGTAACCAAACCTGTTTACGATGAAACAGGCGAAGAAAGCAGCGAAACCGTTGTCAGAGAAGGACGTGTAATAGCTGAAAGACCGAGAATTGTTACTCCCTATTATATGACTCAACTTGAAGGCTTTAGCATAAATGCCAAGAGGTATTTCAATACTCTAATTAAAAATTATGGAGAGAATGCACCTGGGATTTTCTATACCTATCGTAACGAACCCGGGAAGCTTTCCATCGTTAATAATGAGATGAAAAGTGTGCTTGAAAGGTTGAACATTGAGATAGAAAAACGAGGTGATCCGTTGACAACCATAATAAAAGGACAGGATGAACTCTGGGATGTTTCATTAATGCGCTTTATTTATGAAATCACTAGTATATCAATGCAGGATAATCTTTCACAATTATTCTCCAGGGGACTTATCGAAGTTGATAAGGCTGGGGTACCGATGGATGCTAGAATGAGGATTGAAGAACTTTTTGTGAAAATGGCGAAAGGCGAACTCAATCCTAATGAGGTAAGAAAGGAATTAGACCGCTGGAATCTGTTTGAAGAATACCAAGATAGATTCTTTAGACTACTTAAACGACGTTAATGTTTCAATTAGCAATATGAATGTTTCATTTATTGAATCCAGGGACTTATCCGAGGCTTGGTTTCTGTGCTTGCGGAAGACACTGAAAGAAGGCTATGAATATCGTATTGAGCGAGGTAGTTACGCTGGGCAACGACGTATAGAATTAGATTTCGTTGTTGTTAAGATAACCAATCCGGGAAACAGGCCACTTACCCCAGATGTGCCAAGAGGAGTGCCAGCGCCAACAACAATGGAATATATAGAGAACTACCTACCATACCTTATGACGGCTCATCGAGTTGAAGGTGAGCAATATACCTACGGACAGTATCTTGAGGGACAGATAGCCGAAGTAATAAGGATTTATAAGGAAGACGGATGCGATACAAATCAAGCTTATATGGCTGTCGGTGATAGCCGGTCAATACTGCTCACCGATCCACCGTGCCTGCGTGGTATTGATACACGGGTAAGGTATGGCAAACTACATTTTTTTGCTTATTTTCGCTCTTGGGACTTGTGGGCCGGCTTCCCATCCAACCTAGCAGCCATGC
The DNA here is from genome assembly GCA_020351185.1 of Dehalococcoidia bacterium. Lineage (GTDB taxonomy): Bacteria > Chloroflexota > Dehalococcoidia > Dehalococcoidales. The sequence goes on from CP070729.1 coordinate 1,138,529, forward strand.
AGTTATTAAAGGAGTATATAGCATCTGAAATAGGTGTTGAAGACGGTGAGATGATTGCCGCAAGCAAGGGTATACACCTTTACGAATATACCTGGGAATTAGCAAAAACAGCAGCCGGTATAGCTTAGCTTGGATCATAATGGTGTTTTTGGTATCACCTTAATATGCAGATAGAGGTCACCCGCAATATGATTTTCTATCAACCCCATTCTTTTAAGCCGGATTCTGGTGCCTGTTCTTGCTGAGGAAGGTATTTTTACAATGAGCTTTTTCTTTCGTTTTCCTCGTTTATAGACGATCACTTTCTCGCTACTAGCGGTAACTTCTTCGGGCGATACCTCAAGATTGATGTTTAAATTCAGGTCGGGAGAATATTTAATACCCAATAACCTTTTAAAAATGAATCGGGCAAGTAGAGTTATCACTCTTGTTATCAAACGCTCCAACCAGCTCTGTTTGCGCATTGAGACACTGGAAGAATAGTCTTGAAAGGTCTCACCTTTGCTGCTGGGCCTATTATGGGAATAGAATGTCTTACCACCACTAGAGAAGACCTGATTTATAAATTCGTAATCAAATCTGAGACCGACCTGCGAAAACATACGATGCAGTTCGTTTATGAAAGCTTGATTGTAAAATTTGCTTTGGAATATATCCTGTTGGGAATAGTGAAAACTACGATAACCATCATCTGTAAAAGGATGATTGCGAGCATAATCATACTGTTGCCTTTTATTTTGATCACCCAATACTGCATAGGCTTCGTTTATTTCTTTAAATCTAGTTGCTGCTTGACTTTCATTCCCTGGATTTTTATCCGGATGGTGTTTAAAGGCAAGTTTTCTGAAAGCACTCCTAATATTCTGTTGATTGGCTTTCTCTGAGACACCTAAAATATCATAATAATTTTTCATCTAACAAAAACGTTTAATAAGAACTAACCAATGGTTGATCTGTTAAATGCTATAATTATAGAGCAATGATTTTATCGTTTCCAATAAAGCCGAGTAAAACCAAAATAATGATTGTATTTATGAGTGCTGTTTGTCTTTTAATATTGAGTTTGCTCAATATAAGTTGTTGCCCATCGAAAAATTTCGATTATAAACTTAATGAAATAATAAAACCCTATAAATTCAACATCGCCCAATGGGAGATTGCAGCAATTTCATACGAGATTGAAGATTTTCTTTTAGGAATTAGGGATATTACATCTGATGATACACCCATCGTTGTTGAATATTTTTCGATTATTCAGCAGATAAAGGATATTAGCCAGGAGATTGAGATAGAGAACAATAGCGTTCCTAAGGACGATATGGAAGATTTAAAAAAGGATCTGGAACAATTATGGCGAAAGAAAAATGATCTAGAAGATAGAGTAGAAAGGGTAATACAGAAACAAATTACGGAGACAATGGGGCAGATGGGTATCTATCACCCACTGGATAATCTTTTAAATTTTACATTTAGCTTTCCTCCTGTAATTTTTGAGCTGGAAATACCACCAAATCTACTCGTAATTTCCCCCAAAGAAAAAATAGAGAGAATCGAGGAAGTAATACTAGTTCAGGAAATTTCCATGGAGGAAAGACAGCAGATAGAAGATTCTATAGACGAGTTGGGTGTATCTTCGATAGTGGTAGGACTTGGAGGTATGGCTACATATCCATCCTTTGTCATTGACAACGCTGGGCTACAGTTCACAATAAATGTAGCAATCGAAGAGTGGTTACACCAGTACCTCTTCTTTAGGCCATTGGGCTTTTTATATAGCCTACACCTAGCAGGTATTATGCCAGATAATGAAATAGCCGTATTGAATGAGACCTTAGTTGAGATAGCTAGACAGGAAATCGGTGATCGAATATATCAAAAATATTATGCTCAGTTTTTCCAAGAGGAGGCGTTAATTACTCAGGAAGGGAAAAACCAAACCAGTATGACAGATTTCGATTTCTATAAAGAGATGAGAGAGATTAGATTGGCGGTGGATGATTATCTGGCTAGGGGAGAAGTTGACCAAGCTGAATATTATATGGAACAGAAGCGCACCTTTCTGGCTTCAAAGGGATACTACATTAGACGTCTGAATCAGGCTTATTTTGCTTTTTATGGTACCTATGCTGCCGGTCCGATATCTGTTAATCCAATAGGTGATGAATTGAGAGCCTTTAGAGACCTAAATACTTCACTCAGCGAGTTTATAAGTAGAGTGTCTGTCATCACCAGCCGCAATGAATTACATAGTATCATCCTTGAATAGTTTTGACGCCCTGGTGCACTTTAGCTACAATGAATCCTCTGGGCCGCTAGCTCAACTGGCAGAGCAGCTGACTCTTAATCCCCACACCTACACACGACTGGTAAGCAAATTTCTCAAATCCCGCAGAGAGGGATTATCCCCAAGAACCATTAAGTT
>CP070729.1:1141050-1173772 GCA_020351185.1 Dehalococcoidia bacterium
ACTACCGGAAGGAGCCATAGCTGGAGCTATTGTGCGCAATGATTCGGTTATCATTCCACCTTACGACAGCATTGTACAAGCAGGGGACCATGTTATCATAGTCTCCCCTATCGCGGTTGTGCCCACTGTGGAAAAACTTTTCAAGTAAGAGCCGATAATGAGAATAAAAGTTGTTCTCCACTACCTAGGATTGCTGATAAGCAGCATAGGCTTGACAATGCTACTGCCTCTATTATGGAGCCTTTTTAGTGACCGAACAGATACTCCTGCTTTAGCCATTTCAATAGCTATAAGTTTGGGTTCAGGTTTACTGCTGTGGCGACTACTTCCAATAAAAGAGAAGGGCATGAATCGCCGGGAAGCCATAGTACTAGTTGTCACTAGCTATATAACGGCTTCTTTCTTTGGTGCCCTGCCTTATACATTATCAGGTGCTCTACCTAGTTTTTTAGATGCTTACTTTGAAGCTTTATCCGGCTATACCACCACTGGCGCTACAGTACTCAACTCTATCGAAAACCAAGCAGAGGGGATTCTTCTTTGGCGTTCCTTTACTCAATGGCTAGGTGGTATGGGAATAATAATGCTTTTCGTCGCCCTATTTCCAATACTGGGTATCGGTGCCGCACATCTAGCAGAGGCTGAAATGCCAGGAGGCCAGCAGGGGGAAAGGTTGACAGCTCGCATACGGGATACTGCTAAAGCCTTGGGTTTGATTTATTTGGGCATGACAATAACTGAGTTCATTTTGTTGCTTATTGGTGGATTACCTATATTTGACGCGATAACCGTTACCCTCTCTACTATACCCATCGGTGGTTTTACAGCTACCAATCTGAGCATCGGAGCCTATAACAGCTTGTTTGTCGAGGTAATTGTTATCTTATTTATGATAGCTGCCGGAATAAACTTCGGGCTTCATTACTTCCTGATCTTCAAGCGTCAGCCAATGCGATTGCTGAATGATTCCGAGTTCAAGTTGTATATCGCCCTTATAGTATTGGTTACACTTATTCTTAATATAGAGCTGATAATAAATATGGAGCTACCATTTGGTGAAGCCCTCAGACATGGTAGTTTCCAAGCAATATCAATTCTTACCACGACTGGCTTTACAACCACCGACTTTAACACCTGGACAGACTTTGCCAAATCGTTATTACTTGTTCTGATGATAATCGGCGCATCAGCTGGCTCTACAGGGGGAGCTTTGAAAGTTGTCCGCCTACTAGTGCTAGCCAAGTATACCTATCGACGCATCTTACTGGCTTTCAATCCGCGGACTGTAATTCCACTAAAGGTTGGTGGGAGTATAATACCCGAAAGTGTTACTTCTCGAATCATTGGATTAGCGATTCTATACTTCGCTACACTTGTTATCTGTTTCCTTATCATGAGCGGTCTCGGACTTGATAATATAACGGCTCTATCTTCGGTTGTCGCTTCCCTAGGTAACGTAGGCCCCGGGTTGGGCATGGTCGGCCCGACAGAAAGCTACACTTTGATCCCTCCAGTTGGTAAAGGAGTGCTTATGTTTTGTATGATTGCTGGTCGCCTCGAGCTGTTTACTCTTTTTATTTTGTTTACACCGGCTTTTTGGAGATGGCGGTAAGTGATTTTATTGTAAAAAGTTTATCTCAATTAGGCAGGTAGCGGGATTGTAATTTCTCAACGGGAAGATTATAATAGCCGCTTGATGGTGGAAAGGGGAGAGTATGGAGTTTTATAGAATTCTGGTACCTGTTGCTGGTAGCCAGGCTGATGAAGGGGCAATAGAGCTAGCCTGCAGCTTAGCAAAGCAACAGAGCAGAAGCAAGATTTTCGCCGTTCACGTAATTCCTGTTGAGCGTTCTTTGCCACTCGATGCTGAGATTAAACCCGAGATTGGCAGAGCTGAAGATATATTGGGGCAGGCAGAAAAAATCGCCCAAGAGATGGGTTGTGTTGTAGAAACCGATATTCTTCAAGCCCGCGAGGTTGGCCCAGCTATCATAGACGAGGCAACAGAACGGGAAATTGACTTGATTCTCATAGGTGTTACCTATAAGAAACACTATGGTCAGTTTTGCTTGGGTGATGTTCTACCATATGTACTTGAAAATGCCCCCTGTCGAGTTTTACTGGACCATCAAATAGATGTATAACCAGGCTTAATAATGAGAGTAATAATAATGGGTTGCGGGCGGGTAGGTGCTCAACTGGCCACCCTACTAGATAAAGACGGGCACCAAGTCATAGTCCTAGACAAAAATTCTCACAGTTTTCGCTGGCTACCGGGGAATTTCAAAGGCACTGCACTTCTGGGGCATGGTCTAGACGAAATCTCGCTCAAAAAAGCCGGAATAGAGAATGCGGATGTTTTTATCGCCGTAACCCAGGGAGACAACCGTAATATAATGGCGTGCCAAATTGCCAAGCATATCTTTAATGTACCCAAGGTAGTTTGCCGTATCTACGATCCTCTGCGCCGCGATCTTTATATTACACTTGGACTTGAAGCTTTAAGCCCAACCACCATCTTTTCACAGATGTTAAAGGAAAAAGTAGAGGAATAGAATAGTCTCATGTACATAATTATTGTTGGTGGTGGTAGGTTGGGATATTATCTGACACGAGCTTTATTAGATGAAGGGCAAGAAGTGCTGGTAATTGAAAAGGATGCTGGTTTCAGTCAGACCATTAACGCCGAACTGGGTAGTGTAAGCCTGCATGGTGATGGCTGTGAAGTAGCTACCCTCGAAGCAGCCGGGGCTAACCGATGTGATATTTTCATAACAGTAACTGGTGATGATGAAGATAATTTAGTCGCTTGCCAGTTAGCTAAGCATAAATTTAATGTCCCTAGAACAATAGCTCGCGTCAGAAATCCACAACATGAAAAGGTTTTTAAAAAGCTGGGAATTGACGCCACCGTAAGTACCACCAACCTCATCCTAGAACATATAAAGCACGAACTACCATCACATCCATTGATGCACCTACTAGACATACAGGAAAAAGGTCTGGAGGTGGTAGAGGTAACCATTCCACCAGGCTCCACTTGTGTTGGTAGGCAGATTAAAGAGCTTCCATTACCCCAAGATAGCATTCTCTCTTTGATTATCCGCAAAGAAAGAAAGCCATTGGTGCCAACAGAAAGTACCGTGATCGAAGCAGAAGATCAGATTATAGCTGTTATTCGTCCCGAAACAGAAAATGAACTACGAGCTGCTCTAATGAGCGATTAGTTCGATTTCTCGCTTTTGTACCCTAAATCCATAAACTACATACCTCTTTTTGGTCTCAATGATCCTAGCGGTGAGTGGTATCTCCAGCCTGATCGATAACCGGCTACTAAATATAGGGTGAAGAGTTTGGTTATATAAAAATAATCACTTACGCCCCAGTTCCATCATAAGAATTAAAGGCAGTCACTTCTTTTAGTGAATCGCGCTTATGTAGTTGTCCCCGCTTGCTCTCATCACAGTAACCTACAGCGATAAGAACATCTAACCTTCTATCTCTGGGAATTTTTAATATTGATTTTACCGCTCCCTCATCAAACCAACCAATCCAACAGGTACTCAACCCCAATTCCTCAGCCTGCAAAACAAAGTGTTCGGCGGCGATACCGATATCTATGAGGTAAAACTTTGTATCTCTAAGCAGACCGCCAATCCTTTCTAGAAACTTCGCTTTTTCAGAAACAACGGCCACTATCAACGGTGCCTTTTTAGCAAAAGACATCATTGAGTATATACCGCCGAAAGCGGCGCGACATAATTCATCCTTCAACTGCAAATCATCAACAACGATGAACTTCCACGGTTGGGAATTGCAGGCAGAGGGAGCAAGCCTAGCCGCCTCAAGACATAGCATAATTTTATCCCGCTCGACTGGCTTATCTATGAAATCACGTACGCTTCTTCTGTGTCTTATTATATCCAATAATGCCAATTGTATACTCCTACGATAGATTGATTACATAGTCGCTAGTCCGTGAGCGGTAAGCAGTTTCTTATCCGCCAAGATATTGGTGGTATTACCGTCAGCAACAATCATTCCCTGATCAATAATAACCATTCTTGGGCATAATTCTTTTACTAACTCTATGTCATGAGAGATTATTATCTTAGTAATTGATAATCCCATTAAAACGTCGACTAAATCCCGTTTACCCCTTGGGTCGAGGTTACTGGTGGGTTCATCAATCACTAGTACTTCTGGCGCCATGGACAGAACGGTAGCTATGGCTACACGTCTCTTTTCACCGATGCTCAAGTGGTGAGGTGATCGTTTTTCAAAACCAGACATGCCTACCAATCCCAAAGCCCTTTCAACAGCCCGCTCAACTTCAAACCGACTGTAGCCCATGTTCATCGGCCCGAAGGCAACATCATCAAAAACAGTGGGTGAAAAAAGCTGGTCATCTGGATTCTGAAACACCAATCCCACGCGGTTACGTACCCATTTTAAGTTATTATCATCGATCGGTCTGCCCATTAACTTCACATGGCCATTGCTCCTCAATATGCCATTAAAATGAAGTACCAAAGTCGACTTACCTGCCCCGTTAGGACCAACAATAGCCACTGAATCCCCCTCGTATATACCAAGGCTGACATTACTCAAGGCTTGCTGTCCGTCGGGATAACTGAAAGAGAGGTGTTCAACCGCTATTAATTCCCTCATAATTGCTCTCCTTAAAAAAACAGGGTAAACAAGTTGATAATACCTAGCACCAGTATCATGCCGGTGATAAAAAGGGAATCGATGCGTCCAAACTGCAAACTGTTTAGTGTACGACTATGACCATCAAAGCCACGCGATACCATAGCGGTAAAGATCCGCTCTCCTCGTTCGAAACTGCGGATAAAAAGGGTACCGATAATATTACCTACCGTTCTCATCTGCCTTAACCATCCACTCCTAAAACTACGACTATCCCTTGCCTGTTTCATACGCATTGCCTCATCGGTGATTAGAAAAATATAACGGTACATAAAGGAAAGTAATATTATCATTACCCGTGGTATCCGCAACCGTTCTAGTCCTAAAAGCAAGCTGGCGAAATTGGTAGTCGAGGTGAGCAGAACCAAGCTTAGAATGGAAAGCCAAGACTTGGCCAATATGCTCCATAAAAGTTCCAGTCCGTCGTGGGTAACTAAAAAAGTCCATCCCCAAGCCTTAAAACTTAAGGCTACTTCACCTTCTTTAAAAAAAGGAATGAATACAGCAACAAGCAAAACGAAGGGGATGATTACTAGCGAGCGCCTGAGTACATAGTGTAGTGGCACCCTTGAAATCAGAATCAATGTAACGATGATAAAAAAATACATGCCATATGCTGGCCAGCTACCGGTAGGCATCAGTACTAGGGTTGCTATTAAAACTAGTGTTGCCAGTAACTTACTACGTGGGTCAAGCCGGTGTATAAGGCTGTTTCGGTTGCTATACTGATCGAGAAAGCTATGTTTCATTTGCTATTCCATAATAAATTATTCGATAATGTTACTACCTTGCTTTTTCAACTTTATTAACCACGCCAGTCCGTAGACTATGAAGAATAAAACTACTACTCCCAGCCAGCCTGCCAGAATTGTGGCTAATACCTCATTCTCTATCCCAGGGAAAATATAATCAGCTATGAACGCGAAAGGTGCTTCCTCAGCAGCACTTATAAAACCCTTGTCTTCAGCTACCTTCTCCAGTCCATCTGGGAAAGAGGATGCCAGAGGCGAAATGGTGGCTAAGACTAAGCATATAACCAGCGCTATTACCCACCATTTTCTGCTCATTTTCATTCTCTTCTAAATCCTCTGTAGATTAAGCAAGTCAGCTCTAGTTGACATTACCAAGTTGAGCACAACAATTGTAATTAATCCCTCTCCGAGACCTATCAGGGCATGAATCCCTGCCATTGCTGGTAGTACCACTCCCATAGGGGATACTCCAGACAGAGCCAGCTCTATAGCGCAGGCGATTGATGCCAGCAGTACCGAACCCCAAGCGGCGACAAAAGTAGCCACTAGTTTGCTGCGACGGTTGTTGCCCAGTACAGTGTTTATTAGGTTATATATGTAATGAGCACCAAGGCAGGCGATAATACCCATATTCAGGATATTTGCACCCAGGGCTAGCAAACCTCCATCTTGAAAGATTAAGCTCTGGGCAATCATTACAATACTCATTATTATCACTGCCGCCCATGGCCCAACTAGAATTGCCACCAGCGCGGCGCCTATGACATGGCCTGAAGTGCCACCAACAACGGGGAAGTTGAGCATCTGGGCGACAAACACAAAAGCTGCTAGAATACCCATCATCGGAATATGTTTTTCACCTATTTTTTCTCTGGCTTTTCTGAGTGCATTAGCTACTCCACCGGCTGTTATAACATAAGTGGTACCCACTGCGGCAGCAACAAGAAAGCCGTCTGGAATGTGCATTAGCTCCCTCTCTTTCGCATTTTATAGCAAATGCAAACGCTTGCATAATTGTAGAAAAAAATTATTGACATTTACCGCACCGGCCAAAAATTGCTAAGTGGGCAAGGTCAGCTTTAAAGTTGTAGGTTTTATGCAAGGTATCCCGCAGCGGCAACAACACCGTTTCATTAAGGTCTGTAACACAGCCGCAGCTCTGGCAAACAAGATGGTGGTGGTGTCCTTTTTTAATACTATGGTATCGAACCCGACCATCGCCCATATCCGTTTCTGTAACTAAACCAAGCTCTTTAAGTAGTTCGAGAGTACGGTATACAGTTGAAATATTGAGATGAGGATAACGATCGCAGACTCGGCTATATATCTCATCGGCGCTTATGTGATCGTCAGCCGCTTCTACCGCATCCAGTATCATCATTCGCTGAGGTGTCAAGCGGTAACCACGACGGCTCAGTTTGTTGATTATATCACTACTATGATCCATTGGCCTCAATTATCTATTCATCATAGCGGATAATAGCAGCAATTGCAACCCTTTGTAGTTGCAATCTGTCTCAATAAATTTGCCTAAAATTTATCCCGACTGTCAAGCATTATGGTTACTGGACCGTCGTTGTTTAGTTCCACCTGCATATACTGTTGAAAGCGCCCACAGGCAATCCTCAAACCTGTTGAGCTTGCCTTCTCAACAAACTTTGTAAATAATTCTTCTGCTTTCTCTGGTGGGGCCGCATTGGTAAAACTAGGTCTTCTTCCCCTTCTGGTATCGGCCAACAAGGTAAGCTGACTTACCAGCAGTAATTCACCACCGATATCAAGTGCCGAAAGGTTAAATTTACCAGCTGTACCAGAGAAAATACGTTGGTTTATAATCTTTTGGATAAGGTAGTCTATATCCCTTTCGGTATCATCAATGGCTACACCAACAAAAACAACAAGACCGATGCCAATGCTGCCCACTTCTTTACCGGCAATAGTAACTCGTGCAGAATTTACTCGTTGGAGTAACGCTTTCATACATTTTTCTTTCTATCAACTTCTCGGCAGCATTCTAATGCAAGGTAAATTCTTAGGCAAATTAATGCTGATAATATTTTCATAAAGACTCTACCTGATGGGCAAATTTATTACTGGACTTCACCTGAAAAAGAGAGTAGAATAAACATATCATTCATGAATAGATAGTATGATGTTGTTGAAAGATATCAAGGCGAAAGACATCGGCTTATTTTCAACCGATGTCTTATATTTTTAAGGAGGTAGGCTAATGCAGTCAAGTCTAATCGGTAAGATTGAAAAAGCAAAACGTTATGCTCAAGAGACGGAACGCATTACCTTTTACGAGTTTTCAGCCAGCATCCGTGGTGATAACGACAGCCACGTTACCGGATATAAGGACAGTAAATGGAACTGCACCTGTGACTTCTTTTCGCACTGGGGGTTATGCAGTCACACCATGACAATGGAAAAGGTATTGGGCGGAATGCTACCAATGAAAGCTCTTACTACCAAATTCGAAAACGGCGATTGAATTAGTCATTATCCTTAATCCGCACTTAAATACTCAATAGCTTCACCAGCAACAAAAAGGGAGCCAGTAATACATATTATATCCCTTTCTCCAGCCTCTGATAATGCCAGTGATATGGCTTCTGGTACTGAATCAGTGACATTGGCTTCGAACCCGTACTTCCCAAATTCAGCCGCGATAGAATTTGGCGCCATAGCTCTCGGATGCTGCGAGCGAGTGGCTATTACCCTATTAAAAAGCAAGAATAACTCGGAAACAATACTAGCAATATCTTTATCAGCGGATACTCCAATAATTAATATTGCCCTGTTGAAAGGATTCTTGTCCTTTTGAAAACCGATACAGTTTCTTTTATAGCTGGCCAGTGATAATTTGAACTGGTGAATTGAGGCTTGATTGTGGGCACCGTCAATCACTACTAGTGGCTTCTGTTTAATAATCTGAAATCGCCCCGGCCAACTTACGTTTTCAAGGCCAGTTACGATGTTCTCATGGGTAATATTTGCCCCATTTTCAACCAAAACCTCAAGGGCTGCCACCGCTGCTGTTGCATTTTCCTGCTGACAGCCACCCAACAGAGGTAGAGCAATACGATATTTTTTCAGCCTACCCTTAATCTCGATCAACTGCGCATTAGATTCAAAGTCAATACCGCGCCAGAAAACATCTTTCCCAACTCGGATAAGCCTAGTTTTACTTTCGAGGCATTTCTCTTCTATTACACTTGCAGCTTCACTTGGTTGGGGGGAACTCACAACAACTGAACCATGCTTAATAATGCCCGCTTTTTCAGTAGCTATTGATATCAATGAATTTCCCAGTACGTCCAAATGATCAAAGTCGATAGCGGTAATAACACAAATCTCTGGGTGTACGACATTGGTGGCATCCAGCCGTCCCCCTAATCCGGTCTCAATAATCTGAAAGTCAACTTGACAGTGCGAAAAATAGAGAAACGCAAGCGTTGTTAGTAATTCAAAGGTGGTGAGCCTGCCGTATTTAGCTTCCTGATTTACAAGCTCAACTATTGGTTTTATTCTATCTACAAGATCAATGAGTACTATTTCAGAAATTAATTTACCATCAACACGGAACCTTTCTCTCAGGTCGATGAGGTGGGGTGAGGTATAAAGACCAGTTTTATAGTCGGTTATACTGAGTACCGAGGCCATCATGGCAGCGGTACTGCCTTTGCCCTTGGTACCTGCTATATGAATAGTTCTAGCTTTAAGATGGGGATTATCAAAGTACATCAACAGCTCATGCATGCGACGCAGGTCGAAGTAGGATATATTGCGGGGCTGTTGCATTGTCTCGTAGTCTATAAAACTATATAGGTAGTCCAGTACTTTTTGATACTGAGAATCAGGCAAAATTACTCCTTCAAAGGACCAGAGTTCTTTTTTGATTTAACACTGCCTGTGTTTTTAAAAAGAAAAAAGACTCCAGATTGCCATCAGGCGTCATTTTTAATCCTATTTATCTTTACTTACTGCTTATGCTGGAGGCGCCAGAGGTTTCAAGGTCGCCTAAGATAGGTTCGCCTATGTAGTAGAGGTGCGATGCGCCGGAAAGGTCGGCATTCAGGGTGCCATCCATATTTACCGTACCGTTGCTGGCACCGCTGAATGTCACATTCACATCACTGACAGGGAAATCTTCAAGGTCTAGTACGCTGGCACCAGAGACTTCAGCATCCAGGTCATCGGCTGCGCCGAATAGGGCGACCGAGCTAGCGCCAGATACATCAAACTTAATGTCACCTTCAACTGTTATACTTCCACTGAGGCTACTGGCGCCTGAGATTTTACAATCGACACTGGCCGTTACCATATCGGACATCTCAAGAGAGCTGGCGCCGGAAAGTTCAATGGCAAGATTCTGGCCTAAATCGAATCCGTTCACCATACCGCTGGTAGCACCCGAAAAGTCAAGCTTGCCAAGCTCGGGCATGGTAATTTCAATCGTAGCAGTATAGGAAATATAACTATAACCCGACTTCAGCCTTATTTCAAGCGTATCGCCCGACTTGGAGATGTTTAGATAGTCAAACAGATTATCATCCATTGTTATGTCAATGTTGAATGAAGCAGCTCGCCATACTTTGACTTCAAAGGCATTACCCACCTCTAACCGGGAAAAGTCACTGTAGTCAAACATCCTGGTCTCAAGGTCACCAGAGCCTCTTAAGGCACCGAAACAACCTGCCGCCATTAGAGCTACCATTAAAACCGCAGTCATCAACATCACAGTCTTTTTCATAATTCCTCCCAATATACGCCAATAATACTTCCGCCATAATAATTAACTGTTTTAAAGAAGTCAATACTGTAAAGAGTTGAGACTAGACAACTTGACGCCCATATACAACGGCTGATAATATCAGCTGCAAAGAGACCAAAATGATATTTGTTGAAAAGCTACTAAACGCCAGTAGGCAGAACAACAGCCTTGTCTGTATCGGGCTGGATCCTGACTTGAAATTAATACCATATGGGTTAAATATCTTTGATTTCAATAAAGCCATTATTGATAGCACCAACGATCTGGTTTGTGCCTACAAGCTCAACTTTGCTTTTTATGAAACACTCGGTGTTGAGGGTTTTGATGTCTTAAAGCGTACTGTAGATTATATTCCTAATGATATACTAACAATAGGTGACGCTAAGCGTGGCGACATCGGGAATACGGCAAAAGCCTATGCCGACGCCATCTTCTCCAAGCTAAACTTTGACGCTACTACAGTAAATCCCTATCTGGGCTTTGATTCAATAGAGCCATTCATTCAGTATAAGGATAGAGGGGTATTTATACTATGCCGCACATCTAATCCTGGTTCGGACGATTTTCAAAGCCTCAGTTATCAAAATGGGAGCCAGAATTCATATCTCTTCGATCTGGTAGCCACCAAAGCCAGCCGTTGGGACAAGTACGGTAACATAGGGCTAGTCATTGGTGCCACCTATCCGCAGGAACTGAATACAATCAGGGAAAGATTCCCTAGTATGCCATTTTTAATACCAGGCATCGGTGCTCAGGGGGGAGACTTAGAGAAAGTAGTCCTTTATGGAGTTGATGCTAATGGTGAAAAGGCGATTATTAACTCATCACGGCAGATAATATTTGCTTCAAAAGGGAGCGGTTTTGCCTCTGCAGCTCGCAAAGTAGCCACCGAATTGCGTGACCGGATAAATTACTACCGCAAAAAGCCAATTTAATCCTGTCGGAAAGAAAATAAATCATGGTAATGGAGATCAGGCTGGATGACGTCGTCCACTTAAAAAAGAGGCACCCTTGCGGTAGTTACGAGTGGCAGGTAACCAGATTGGGTGCGGATATTGGGATTAGGTGTTTAAAGTGCCAACGCCGTGTGTTGCTGGAAAGAAGTGTTTTAGAGCGTAAGATAAAAACATTCGTTTCCAGAGGAGCATAAAAACTCGTCCTATCATACAATAAACTGTTTAGGATTTTTCTCTATAAATCAGCCGATATCAGACAAATAAAGTAGACTACTCCAGATCCTCATATTTGACATTAATCGTTATACCGGTAAGTGGTTTTATGATTGCCTGGTTTTCACCGGTGAAAATAACTGATTTATCTACATCGATTTTAAAGATAATGGTGGTTGTTTGTTCCGAATATACGACAAACGACGCCTCGAAACTAAATGGATCATTGGGTGTTACATGCATCTTAGTATCGTTATTTAGCGTAACATCCAGTTCTTCTATAACCATAACAATCTCGTCGTAGCTGGTGGCCGCCACATTAGCAAAAGCCAGAAAATGTTGCTGGCCAAGGTCCTGGAGAAGATCAAGGGGACTGCCAGTGACATATAGATTTATCCATTCGCCCTGTTCACTCTCATCTTCCGGGGTAAAACCACCACTGAAAACTCTTATTTCGGTTACTCTGACTTCTACACTAGATATTTCAATTTCTTCAGAACCAGTGGTATCTCCTTCGACTATATTAGTTACTGTCAACACTTCAATAGCACCGGGTTTTAACTCAGCCGGACTACAATTTATTACTGTCAAGGATAAGATAATCATTACTGATATCAAGCAAAGAGTGATTGGCTTCATACCGTTTCCTCCTTCTGCAAATCAATTATAATACACCGATCTAAATATATAAATACCAATATAATTGAAGTATGATTTAAAGTAATTGATTTATGGTATAATCCCGATAGTTCAGCTTAAGGAGATTAAAGATGTGGGAGTGGTTTACTGAGAACAGTATATGGTTTCTGAGTGTCTCCGCTATTGGCGTAACCATTCTTATTTTCATAAGGAATAGATTCAGAGATAAAATTGCTCGATTGAAACCAGAGGAAAAAAATACTAGTAGAAACCGGTCAATAAAACGCTCTTTTCTGATTCTGATAGGCATTCTGCTCTCAATCATGATAACCGCAGTGGTAGCGATCATTCTCTCAAGTGAGGGCGCCAATGCCATTATTGATGCAGAGCGCATACAGGAATGGTTGCTTACGGATGGAATTATCATTGTCTCCTATATTATAGTGGCATACTTTATCTATCGGTTGGTGAAGTTGTTTTTACCCCGGTTCGTTACCGCCTACGTAAAAGCTCAAGGTAAAGCCCGTCATTCAAAATCCTGGTTCGAGAAGAGATCGCAAACTCTAAGCAATATGCTTACCTGGGGTTTTGGTTTTATTATAGGCATAATACTCCTGTTTATGATACTTTCCAAACTTGGTCTTGACATCACCCCCCTTCTAGCCAGTGCTGGAGTCGCTGGTATTGCCATCGGTTTTGGTGCTCAAAGTCTAATCAAGGATTTTGTTTCTGGCACCTTCATTCTGCTTGAGGATCAATTCAATAAGGGAGATGTGGTAAGTATCGCAGGTGTAGCTGGTATTGTTGAAGAGGTAAATCTCCGACGCACGGTGCTACGTGATCTTGACGGCATTTTACACACCATACCCAACGGTGAAATCACGACTGCTAGCAATTATACTCGGGATTGGTCTAGAGTGAAACTGGATGTTCCTGTAGCTTATGGTGAGGATATGGACCACGTATTCGCTGTGATAAACAGGGTTGGCAAGGAAATGGCCGAGGATAAATACTTTAAAACACTCATTAAAACACCACCTCAAGTACTTAGGATACAAAATTTCGGTGATTCGGGTATAGATATCAGAATATTGGGTGATGTACGCCCTCAAACACAATGGGAAGTCACAGGTGAGCTACGCAAGCGGCTTAAGAAGGCCTTTGATGACGAAGGCATTGAGATACCATGGCCACACGTAAAACTGTATTTTGGTGAAAACCAGCAGGGTATTACCACTATCTGTAAAGCATGCTCTAACCCCAATCTAGTTGGCAACAAGTTCTGCTCGCATTGTGGAGCTAAGCTTTAGGATAAAGTGGTGATGTTAGAAGTATTGTCTATCGGTAGCAATCCACAGAAGTTAACAACATTGACAAAATAAAGCTCACAGCGCGCTAAAGTTGTATAAAATTTAATAACTAGCTATAATCCATTCAAAAAAGAGGGGTATAGGATGCCATCATATGCCTATTTTCACAAACGTTTCGTTCCACTTACCGAAGCCAAGATAGGTGTGATGACACATGCTCTACACTATGGTACAGCTGTCTTTGAAGGGATAAGGGGCAACTGGAACAGCCAGCATCAGCAAATCTATATATTTCGCCTCAAAGAACACTACCAGCGACTGAAGGATGGCAGCCACCTGCTGAGGATGAACTTGCCTCACTCCATTGACAAGCTTTGCCGCATCACAGTCGAGCTGGTTCAGAAATGCGGCTTTAAAGAAGATATTTATATTCGCCCCTTGGTTTATAAAAGCTCAGAGGCGTTAGGAGTACGTCTCCACGACCTTGATAACGATTTCCTAGTTTTTGCCATACCTTGGGGGCGATACCTAGATATGGAAGCCTGTCGCTGTAGAATATCATCATGGCGGCGACCAGCGGACAATGTAATACCACCGCGAGCAAAAATCACAGGATTGTACGTTAATAACGCCTTCACAAAGACGGAAGCTATGGATAGAGGCTTCGACGAGGGAATTATGTTATCTCCCCAAGGTCATGTCTCCGAAGGTAGCGGTGAGAATATCTTTCTAGTAAAAAACGGAAAGCTTATGACACCACCAGTAAATGACAGCATACTTATCGGCATAACCCGGGATACGGCCATAATGCTGGCCAAGAACGAATTAGGCATGGAGACAATCGAAAAGCCCATAGAACCGGAGGAGTTGTTCACTGCAGATGAGTGCTTCCTGACGGGTACAGCTGCACATATAACTCCCGTCGTTGAAATCGACAACCGTAAAATTGGCAACGGTAGGGTTGGTGAGGTTGCTAGCAAGCTACAAAAGCTGTACTTTGAAGTCATCAAGGGTAATAACCAGAAATATCTCAACTGGTGTACACCCGCCTATAAGAAGTAAGCGATTTTAATCCGGAGGTCAATATGAACGGAGCAATTGCGATTATCGTTGGTTATCTTCTGGGTTCCATCCCTGCAGCATTTTTAGTCACCCGTCTTGTCAAGGGCAGAGATATCCGTAACTTAGGGGGTGGCAATGTTGGTGGCTTGAATGTCTTCCGAGAGGTCGGGCTCTGGCCAGCACTTACAGTAGGGCTAATTGACTTAAGCAAAGGGGCGGCGGCAGTGGCAATAGCAAAATGGGGGCTGAATGTTGCTGATGCTTATGTTCTACTTGCCGGGCTTGCTTCTGTCATCGGCCATAACTGGATGGTATGGTTGAAGTTCAGCGGTGGTAAAGGAATGGGAGCTACCATGGGTGCCTTGATTGTTTTACTACCCATATACGGTTATTCACTTCAGCTAGGTATCTTTTTTGCCATAATAATTATCCCACTGGTAATTACCCGTAATGTAGCCCTATCTATGTTTTTGGGCCTTGCATCACTGCCTATTCTTGTTTGGTTCGGCTCGCACTCGGGTTATGCAACAATTATCTCCGTAGCGTTGCTACTGATAATAGTGGTAAAGTTCTTGCCTACAGCAATTAACGCTCTAAAAAAATCCGGGGCGGGTGCTTTAGGAATCGATCGCTGGCAAAGAAACAAGAAGGTGGGCTAGAGACTGGTTTTTCTTGATGGATCTGGTTGCAGGGATTTTAGCAGGCAGTTAACCTGGCAACCCGCTTCTAGTGCCGTGGTGAAGGCATAGGCTTCTTCAAGAAGTTGCCCGATTGCAAAGCTACCATGGCCGTGAACCATAACAATGCGATGCTCTTTGAGTGCTTGTGCAATGATATCCGCCAAGCCACCGGGTCCCACTTCCATATTCCAACCAATAACCGGAACACGACCGATTACCGGTAACCACTCATTAGTGGGAATAATCTCCATCTCGGTCAATGACAGGGCTATAGCATGAGGCGGATGGGCATGAACAATAGCCTGCGATGCTGTTTGTTGATAGATCGCTCGATGGACGGGCAGCTCAATCGAAGCTAGTGGAGTTGCACGATTATTTTTGCATATCCCAGTTTCAATTAAGTCATTTTCTTCAAGGCTATTTAGCTGGGTGCCGCGGCGGGTTATTACTATATTCTCTCCCATCCTTACGCTCAAATTACCGCTATGTGAAGATACTAGACCTCGGTTAAAGAGATCACGCCCTACTGACTGAAACTGAGATAGTATCATGATTCGACCTTAAGTATAAATACCTTTGTTATTCAACACCGGTGTAATATGTCAGTAGTTTATACTTACTGTGGAAGAAAAGCAAATAAATCTACGATAGCCGACGGATGACCGCGACCACCTTGCCTTGGACTTCGACATTGGCAGGATCAATAAACAGAGGTTTCATTTGATTATTTGCCGGCTGGAGGCGAACTTCACCAGCTTCAGTGTAAAACTTCTTCAGCGTCGCCTCCATTTCCGATTTAAGCCATACTGCGGCCATCTCCCCATTTTCAATCTGCTTTACGTTCTGCAATAATACGATATCACCGTCGTTAATCAGTGCATCCATCATTGATGAACCTTTTACCCTTAAGCCATAGATGCCGTCTTTGTTTCTGACTAAATCTTCGGTAACCTCAATGGTGTCAGAAGAGGCAGTAACATCCCAATTATCATCATTCGGTACCGGTATCGGCTCACCTGCAGCTATCGTGCCTATAATGGGGATATTTCGCTTGTGGACAGCGTTACGATCTGTCAGTTCTATACCTCGCGATACCTCACGGTGTCGATGAAGATAACCCATTTTCTCTAAGATCTTTAGATTATAGTCGGCAACAGAGGTTGAACTTAGACTGCAGCCTGAGACTATATCTCTAATGCTGGGTGGGTAACCCCTTTCCAGCCAGAAAGCACGAACATAATTAATGATTTTTTGCTGCTTTGGTGAAATCCCCTTATATTTCACTTTTATAGTCATACTCTAAAGAACATATGTTCTACAATTTTAGAACAGGTTTGGTTCTTTGTCAATAGATTTATGGACAATATTATAAATAGCTGCCGTTTTGTTGGCAGCTATTGACAGTCTTAACTCATAATTGAAAGGTGATTACTCGGCTACATGTTCAGCCTTGGCCTGATTAAATTTTTGCACCAGTCGTGATTTGCGCCGAGCAGCGTTATTGGAATGTATAATTCCTTTATCGGCTACTTTATCCAGAGATCTAACAGCAACCGCTACTCCTTCTTCAGCCTCTTTGATTTTCCCAGAGAAGATGAGTTCTTCAGCCCTTTTTATAAGCGTTTTACCCTGGCTGCGAGCAGATTTATTCCGCAATCGCTTCCGCTGGTTCACACGGACCTGCTTTCGTGCTGATTTCGTATTTGGCAAGTATATACCTCCTTGCTTACCTTATGTATTATACAGCAATTCCTAGGGATACACAAAGTTGCTACTAGTAACCAGCTCAAATATCATTAGTTCTCTTTAAGCTGGTGGTCTTTGTTTCACGGTAGAATCATCCCCCACTCGGAAAACGCTACTTACGCCCCGCACTCCTCCAATCCTAGTCAGTAATCGGCTCAACTGAGCTAGCCCCCTAGTTTCTAAAGTAAGGTACAGAGAGGTAGTGCGATCATTGTGTTCGACAACGTTCATGCTGGCAATATTCACTTGCTCTTCGGCGACTACAGTAGAGATATCACGCACCAGCCCTACTCTGTCTAAGGCTTCTATCTGAATACTTACGGGGTATTGAGAATCCGATTTCCCCCATTCTACTTTTATTAATCTCTCCTTTTCATCTTCATTGACAACATTGTAGCAATCACGACGGTGCACAGTTATTCCCCGGCTACGTGTAACATATCCAACTATACTATCGCCGGGAACGGGGTGGCAGCAACCAGCTAAGTTTGTCAACAAATCACCTACACCTAATACCTGAACAGTTGACTTCGGTGGTTTTGGCGGCGATAAATCAACAACAGGTCTCGGTTGCTCCTGCTGAGCCGCTAGCTTCAAAGCAATTTGATGAACGCTTATGCCACCATAACCGATAGCTGCCAAGAAATCTTCAGCATTTGAATACTTAAACAGTTCTGCCAACTTTTCCCGATTACTGAACTGTAAGCCCAGCTGTTTAAGCTCCTTTTCAAGTAACTCTCTTCCGTGCTCTATATTCTCCGCACGTTCTTGCTTCTTAAACCATTGTCGTATTTTTTCTTTTGCATGAGATGTCTTTATATATCCCAAATGTGGGTTCAGCCAATCTCGCGTCGGCCCTTTCTCGCGTTTAGTGGCGAGAATCTCGACTACATCACCGTTGTGCAGCTGATAATCAAGTGGTACCATCCTGCCATTAACTTTAGCACCGATACACCGATGTCCCAGCTCAGTATGTATTCGATAGGCAAAATCGAGAGGTGTCGCTCCTTTCGGTAAATCCTTTATTTCACCCTTAGGGCTGAACACAAAAACTTGATCAATAAAAATATCAGTCTTAACCGATTCTAAAAACTCCTCAGCACCACTAAGTTCACGGTGCCAGTCAATCAGCTGTCGTAGCCAACCTACCCTCTCTTCGAAGCGTATATCCCCTTTGTCACCCCCTTTATATCGCCAATGTGAGGCTACTCCATATTCAGCAATATGATGCATATCCCTTGTACGAATCTGGACTTCTAAGGGGGTTGTTCCTAAACACATAACCGCCGTGTGTAGCGCCTGGTAGCCATTCGGCTTTGGATTAGCAATATAATCATCGAATGTACCCGGGAGCGGATGCCACAGACTGTGAACGATACCAACGGCGTTATAGCAATCCGGTATTGTATCAACAAGCACTCGCAAGGCAAGAAGGTCGTATATATCATCAAAATGCTTGCCTTGAGCTGCGTACTTCTCCATCTTGTGGTAGATACTATACAGATGCTTGGGTCTACCCAATATCTCAGCTTTCAGTTTTACCTTGTCAAATTCCTCTCTCAGAATTTTAATTATCTTTTCTATGAAATCTTCCCGCTCCGTACGTCTAGTAGCAACTAAATTTACTAACCGATTATACTTTCTGGATTCGAGATAGCGAAATGCCAAGTCCTCTAATTGCCATTTGAGTTCCCATATACCCAAGCGATGGGCTAAAGGGGCATATATTTCAAGTGTCTCGCGTGAGATACTTCGCCGGCGGTCTGAAGACAGAGCATCCAAGGTACGCATATTATGCAACCTGTCAGCTAATTTTATAAAGACAACGCGCAGATCTTCAGCCATAGCCACCAGCATTTTCCTTAGGCTCTCCGCTTGCTGCCTAGAAGCTATCCCGCCTCGTCTTTCAGCCCCTGAGGGAACCTGCAAGGATAGGCGTCCCAATTTGGTAGTTCCATCTACTAACTTCGCCACCTCAGAACCAAACTTGCCTTCAATCTGCGTGATGGGTACGTTGCAATCCTCAGTAACATCATGCAGCAGAGCAGCAACCAGAGAACCAGCATCAAGCTGTAGTTCAGCTAGGGTCAAGGCAACCTGAAGTGGATGCTCAAGGTAGGGTTCACCCGATTTTCGCACTTGTCCTTTATGTGCTTTTAGAGCAAAGCGGTAAGCCTCTTCAACCAAAGCTAGTTTTTCCTGAGGGAGATACTGACTAGCCTTTTCCAATAGTAAATCAACGGGTGTCATGTATCACCAGCAAACCAAATTAATGTTTTTAGTATAATGCAATATCAATGGGTTAGCAAAATGGTTCCAGCCTTTACAAAAAGGACCAAAATGGTTTATTCTAGCCTAAAACAGGAGTTGGCGTGTACCAAGCACCGCGTGGAACGGTTGATATATTACCTGCAGAGCAGTCTTACTGGTTTTACATTAGGCAAAAGGCAGCCCAAACCTGCCAGCTTTATGGCTATGAACGCATAGATACTCCCATCTTTGAAAGCACCAACCTATTCTCCCGTAGTATCGGTAAAACAACAGACATAGTCGAAAAAGAGATGTATTCTTTTATAGACAAGGGCGGTAAGCAGATAACATTACGCCCCGAAGGGACAGCTCCTGTTTGCCGCGCTTACATTCAACACGGCATGCAGAACAAACCTCAACCCGTCAAGCTGTATTACACAACCCCCGTCTTCCGTTATGAGCGACCTCAAGCTGGCAGGTATCGGCAACACCACCAGTTCGGTTACGAGGCTATCGGTGATAACGACCCCGCTCTTGATGCCGAAGTTATCGATATGGCATGGTTTTTTTTCGAATCGCTAGGGCTTAGTAAGCTGACACTTTTACTCAACAGCATTGGTTGCAGTAAATGCCGCCCAGAGTATTTAACTAGTCTGCGACAATACTATCACAGCTATCGTAATAAACTGTGTGTAGATTGCAAAGTGCGTCTTGATAAGAATACACTTAGATTACTTGACTGTAAAAAAGAGACATGCCTTCCATTTGCTGTTACCGCTCCTAGAAGCATTGATTATCTGTGTCATGAATGCAAAGAGCATTTCAGGCTATTAGGAGGATATTTGCAGCAGCTAGGACTACCCTTTTTGGTGAATCACTGTCTCGTCAGAGGACTTGATTATTACACTAGAACCGTCTTTGAGATACAACCGCAGGTAGGCGGTGCTCAGAGCACAATTGGTGGTGGTGGCCGGTATGATGGCCTAATAGAAGAGCTAGGTGGTAAATCAACACCAGCATTGGGTTTCGCTTCAGGTATCGAAAGAATCATCCTCAATCTTAAGAAGCAGAGTGTAGTTATTCCACCTATTCATCAGCCACAGGTCTTCATCGCCCACACCAGCGATAGAGTTAAAAATGAAGTCACAAAACTAGCATCCAGTCTAAGAAGAGCAAGCGTAGGAGCGTTTCAAACAACAAGCTCAAAGAGCCTTAAAGCTCAGTTGCGGCAGGCAAACAACATCGGCGTCCGTTATGTAATCATAATCGGCGATGAAGAAATTAAAACAGGAGCAGCAATACTTCGTAATATGACTACTGGCGAGCAAGATATAGTAAGTATAGCCGAGTTGCTAGACAAATTGCTATGTCAGCTTCAATAAGTTTACCTGACGCCTGAAATATGCTACAATTTATTAAATGGATCTATGGAAAAAGCTGGGGGTGGCAATCAACATGCCAACCCCTTCTCTTGCCCTAACCAACTGCCACCAAGTCTCTTTTCTAACTAAATTAGCCTTCTTTTAGTTTATTCTACAAAGGTGAGTACATTTGAAAAAAGAAAAGGCATCTTCAGATAAAAAGAAGCCAAAAAACGATTATTCGGCAGCCGATATCCAAGTACTAGGTGGACGTGAAGCTGTCCGCCGTCGTCCGGGGATGTACATCGGTTCAACTGATCAACGGGGGTTGCATCATCTCGTCTATGAAATCACCTATAACAGTATTGACGAAGCCATGGCTGGTTGCTGTAACAAGATAACGGTTACTCTCCAACAAGACGATACCGTTACTATAGAGGACAATGGAAGGGGTATACCAGTTGATATACACCCAACAACCAAAACCTCTGCTTTGGAGACAGTAATGACAGTACTGCACGCAGGCGCTAAGTTCGGTGGAAAAACCTACCAAGTATCGGGTGGATTGCACGGGGTAGGCGCCTCAGTTGTTAATGCTCTTTCCGAGCACCTTGAAGTAATAATCTGTCGGGACGGTAAAAAATACCGTCAGGAATATAAGAAGGGTATTCCCCAAGGATCAGTTAACGAGGCTGGCATAGCTGAGAACACAGGTACTATTATGACCTTCCTCGCTGATACCGAAATATTCGGTAAAATAGATTACAATTTTAATACCCTCAGCGAGCGCCTAAGGGAAATGGCTTATCTGAATAAAGGACTTGAAATCCATCTAATCGATAAGCGGCAAGACGAAGAAAAAACCTTTTATTTTGAGGGAGGTATCACTGGCTTTGTCCGTCGCCTTAACCGCAATCGGGCGGTACGCCACCGACAGCCTATATACATCTCAAAGCAGGTAAACCATACCATAATCGAAGCTGCCCTTCAATATAATGACGGTTTCACCGATAATACACTCTGTTTTGCCAACTGTGTTAATACAATTGATGGCGGCACCCACCTCACCGGCTTTCGATCGGCACTTACCCGGGTACTCAATGACTACGCCCATAAAAGCAGGTTACTTAAAGAAGGGGAATCCAACCTAGTAGGTGATGATGCCAGAGAGGGACTTGCAGCCATTATCAGTGTCAAGCTATCCGAGCCACAGTTTGAAGGACAAACGAAATCAAAACTTGGAAATATAGAAATAAAAAGCCTTGTTGAAAGCGTTGTCGTGGAGGACCTTTCGCTTTACTTGGAGGAACATCCCGATGAAGCCAAGAGAATTATAGAGAAGTGTATAACTTCAGCTAAAGCTAGAGAGGCTGCCCGCAAAGCTCGCGACCTCATCATACGCAAGAGCAGCCTTGAAACCGGGACTCTGCCTGGTAAACTAGCAGACTGCTCAGAGAAAGAACCTTCTCATTGCGAGTTATATCTAGTAGAGGGACCCTCAGCCGGTGGCTCAGCCAAGGAGGGGCGTAACCGCCGTTTCCAAGCAATCCTACCACTCAGGGGGAAAATATTAAATGTGGAGAAGGCATCACCAGATAAGATGCTCTCCCACGAAGAGATACGCTCAATCATCACCGCCTTAGGTGCCGGTATAGATGAAGCCTTAGATCTTTCAAAACTACGCTATCACCGTGTTATCCTGATGACAGACGCCGACGTTGACGGTGCCCACATACGCACGCTGCTGCTAACATTCTTCTTCCGACACATGCCAGAGCTGATAAACAGTGGTCATCTTTTCATCGCCCAGCCGCCACTATATAGCATAAAATCGGGTAAGTCCAAGCGGTGGGTATATTCCGATAGCGAGAAGGAAGAGTTACTAGACAAACTTAAAGGATCAGGTAAAAAAATTGAAGTCCAGCGTTATAAGGGTTTAGGAGAGATGAGTGCCGAGCAGCTATGGGAAACAACAATGAATCCAGCCACCCGCACTCTGTTATCGGTAAGTGTTGAAGATGCCGCTAAGGCAGATACCATTTTCAGCATGCTTATGGGTGGAGAAGTTCTACCTCGCAAAACATTTATACAGACACACGCTAAAAGCGTTCAAAATCTAGATATTTAAGTTCCCGTTAATCCTGATATAATCTGTTGTCCTGTATATATTTCTCAACGGCTTTGGGAACTAGGTGGCTGATGGGCAGTCCCTGTCGCACCATTTGACGAGTTGCAGAAGCGCTGATATCAATATATGGTTGATTTAGCACTATCAATCGCTGCGTTATGCCTGGAATAGCCACCTCTATTGAAGCCAGATTGGGAAAGGGATAACCAATCCTTGGAACAGCTACCAGATGGCATAATGAAATCAAGTGTTGCGGTTGATGCCAACAATGTAATTGTGCAAGATTATCCCAACCGAGAATAAAATAAAACTCTTTTTCATCCGCCATTTCCCGCCTCATTTCGTTAAGAGTATCAACGCTGTAGGTCGGTCCAGTTCTCTCTAATTCCAGAGTTGAAATCCAGAAGTGGGGATGTCCAGAAATAGCCAAGCGTAACATATTTAGGCGGTGTTCAACTGGGAGAACTATATTGTCTGCTTTTAGCCACGGATTACCGGCTGGTATAAATATTACTTCATCAAGATTTAGCTCGTCTTTAACCACAACCGCCACTTTAAGGTGCCCAGAGTGAACGGGGTCAAATGTACCTCCCAAAATGCCTGTTTTCATATACTACCATCTCCAATCCAGTATACCACAACGTACTTTGTTTCCCGGCTTGATACCAATTTTTTCAAGCGCTTTTCTAAACGCTGGTTGGTAAAGCAAACGATTGAGCTGCCTTCTAGCTTCGGGATTGGTCAGATCTGTGCCATCTATGATTCTCTCAAGGTTTGCTGCCTTTAATATATAAGTATCCCCTTCCCTGTATGCTTTGATCTTTATACCTTTTGGTTTGGGGTGAAAAACCTTAACATCACTTCCGGCAATTTTCGCCGGCTCGGCTTCGATCTCATCTAGTATTTTCAGGATTTTCCGCATCAACAACGGCACTCCCTCTCCAGTTATGGCCGATATAAAAAACGGTTCAACACCGATTCCACAAAAAGCCTGTATAACCTCCATCTTCCGATTTCTAACATCGTGTAGATCTATTTTATTAATGGCTACTAATCGCTTTTTCCGAGATAGGTCTGCATCAAACAGATCTATTTCCATATTTACTCTAGCCATATCCTCTAAAGGTGATGTCGAACTACCATCTATGAGGTGAAGTAGAATTCTAGTTCGAAATATATGGCGTAGGAAATCATGTCCCAACCCGCGGCCGAAATGGGCACCAGCGATCAAACCCGGTATCTCAGCTAGAATAAAATTTTGCTGGCCAACTTCGACACAACCCAAAACCGGTTCTAAGGTTGTAAACGGATAGTTAGCTATTTTGGGTTTCGCGGCGGATGCAACCGCCAAGAGTGAGGATTTACCGACATTTGGGTATCCAATAATACCCACATCTGCTATTAATTTAAGCTCCAAGATTAATTCCTTATTTTCACCGGATTCACCCTTTTGGGCTATCTGCGGTGCTTGGTTCGTAGAAGACATAAAATGAGTATTCCCCAATCCACCACGTCCACCCGCTGCAATGATAACTCGCTGCCCAGGATTGGTAAGATCATGTATCCCTACCCTATCCCCTACCCGTGTTCTGCTAGTTACCGTTACACCTACCGGTACATTTAAAACCAGATCGCTTCCGCTACGGCCATGCTTCTTACGACCGCGGCCATTACTACCATTACTCGCCCTATAAACAGATTTATTTTGAAAACCAATCAAGCTAGAAATGTTTTTATCAACTCTTATTATTACGTCACCACCGTCACCACCGTCACCACCGTCAGGACCACCAAGTGACACGAATTTCTCCCGGCGAAAACTTACAATACCGTCTCCACCTTTACCAGCTATTACGGCTATTTCAACTCTATCGAACAAGATCACTCCTCATTAATTATTTTATCAGAAGAAATAATATTAAGATAATAATTTAATCACTATTGCTAGAGGACTAGTATTATAATTAATAATAGGACTTTTATTGCCGTAGTATGTGCCTACGGAATCGAAAAAGTATCGAAAAGATATAAAAAACTCTATTTAGGATACCTAATACCCATTGGAGTTATCAAAGACACAAGAGACTTATGCAAAAAATATAGTAAGTTTTGAAAAGTGTGAATAAATAGTCATGATGAGTTAATAGGTTCAATATTTTCGTGGACCATAGATTTTTCTTTGTAAGCGTTGAATCCGGCGCTTTAAGATCGGGTTAGTTTGAAGATCGTTAGTAATTTTCTCATAGGCGTGACTGACCGTTGATGCGTTTCTACCCCCGAGTATTGAGCCGATCTCTCCAAGGGAGCAGTTGTTCTGTTTTTTTAGTAGATACATTGCCACTTGTCGTGCCTGGGAGACCTCTTTATCCCTCCGCCGGCCGATTAATTCTTCGGGTGTAAGATTAAAATCATTAGCTATAGTGGTAATTAGAGTTGGTTTTGTTGAAAATTTTGTGCTTGATTTGAGGTTTGCTATATCAATAAGGGCTTTGGCAGCTATTTCGGTGGATGCTTGGGCTTGCAATAATCGGGCATAAGCGATTACACGGTTTAAACCGCCTTCTAACTCCCTAATATTGCGACTTATCTGTCGGGCGATATATTCTAGAACGTCCGGGGGTGTTTTGGATCCGAATTGCTCTGTCTTAGCTTTCAGTATTGCAAGGCGGGTCTCCAGCTCGGGTGGTTGGATGTCAACAATCAAGCCCCAACCAAAACGTGAACGCAGTCTATCTTCGAGAAGGTGCATAGATTTTGGTGGGCGGTCACTGGCAATTATTATCTGACGGTTTGAATTATGTAGGTCGTTAAAGGTGTGGAAGAAGCTTTCCTCGGTTTGCTCCTTACCGCTTATAAATTGAATATCATCAATTAAAAGAAAATCAACACTTCTGTATTTGTAACGGAATTCGTCCATCCTCTGCTGCCTAATGGCATTTATAAAGTCGTTTGTGAATTGCTCACCGCTGACATAAAGTACCGCATTATTGTTTGCCCTAGCCATATTACCTATTGATTGCAACAAGTGAGTCTTACCCAGACCAGGGCCACCATAAATAAATAAAGGGTTATAACTTTTTCCTGGATTCTGGGCTACTCCCAAAGACGCTGCGTAAGCTAGGCGATTGCAACTGCCGACGATATATGAGTCGAATGTATATTTGTTATTCAATGCGGCGTCTTCTGAACGGGAAACGGTTGTATCTTTAGTAAGCTCTTCAGTGGTTGCTTGATCTAGGGAAGTTACGCTGAAGGAGACATTTATATTCCTGCCAATGAGCCCAATAAGTGTTTTCTCAATTAGAGAGCGCTGGTTTTTTCCAAGGTATTCGGCTATGAAGTTATTTGAAACACCGATGACGAACTGGTCCCCCTGATAGGATAGTCCTCTTGATCCGCTGAACCAAGTCTGAAAGTTCGGTTTGTTTACCTGAATTTCTAGTTCTCCCAGGGCGACTTCCCAGATGTCCTGTGCAGACTTCATTCTGTAGAGATTTACTCCTATATTGTTAGTTGAAGAGATAATATTAAAGTATAACTATAACTATTGTGTTGCTTACCTGAAACTATCTGCACTCTCTCCCCGGAATCCAGGGTGGTTGTTATCAACCCAGTCTCATATGGGCGAGGGGAACAAAATAAGACCTTGCTTATGGTAGCAACGAATAACCGGCAAAGGCAAGGCTTCTGGCGTTTGTTGGTAGCCGATTTTGCATCCCCAAAATGCTTGTAAGCTCTCTCAAACTATTTTTTTTACCAAATTTTGAGCTTACAGGCAGGTAAGAAATTTTTACTTAGAAAAATTATTATAATAGTTCTTGTATATTTAGCAATCAGTTTTCGTGATCTGGGGATAAACTTATTGTAATAGGTTGTTGGGTGGTCTTTATAGTGCTAGAATCTGCCCATAGGAGATTCGCGTGAGAATAGTATTTATGGGTACACCGGAATTTGGTGTCCCAGTTTTGCAACTGCTTGTACTGAATGGCTACCATGTGGTGTCGGTCTATACTCAACCAGATAAACCCGTTGGTAGGGGACAAAAGCTTATCCCTACACCTGTAAAAAGAGAAGCCTTAAAATTGGGCTTACCAGTGTTACAACCTGACAATCTGAAAAATGTGGACGTAGCCGCTGAATTGGTCGACTTTAAAGCGGATTTTATTATAGTTGCCGCCTACGGCCAGATCTTGCCAAAAATGGTTCTCGATACCCCCGTCTTAGGTTGTGTAAACATTCACCCCTCCCTGTTGCCTAGATATCGTGGAGCATCGCCGATTCATTCAGCGATTTTGGATGCAGCCGAATTTACCGGCGTCAGTATTATGCTTATGAACGAGGGATTAGATACAGGACCAGTGCTGACAAGGGCGCAAATACCAATAGCCGATAACGATACCGCTGCTTCTCTTAGATTAAAGCTATCCCTTATAGCAGCCAATTTGCTACAGGATGTATTACCAGATTTCAAAAAAGGGCAGATTATACCCCGAATTCAAGATGAATCTAGAGCCACCTATTCTGGTATGATTACTAGGAAGTCCGGTGAGATTGACTGGCATATGCCGGCTGACTTTATCTGGCGGCAGGCAAGAGCTTTCCACCCTTGGCCAGGATGTTATACACACTGGCGTGGTAAGAGAGTTAAGGTTGTTGAGGCAATACCGGTAATAGACGAGAGAGATGCTATTGAGGGGCAAGTTTTAGCCACTACCGATGGTGGGTTTGCCATTAGAACGGGCACTGGAACGCTGAAAATACTTACTCTACAACTCGAGGGAAAGCGGGAAATGACTGCTAGTGAATTCTTAAGGGGGCAGCGCCAATTAATTGATGATGTATTGCCGAATTAGTGTATTTTTTCATTATTTGCATAAGTTTTTGAATTATTTTTGATAACTCCTGATTCTGCTGGTCAATATCCTCACCGAGACCATGATTATTTTATTGCCTTGCTGCGGAGCACACCTGTATAATCTTGGTTAACAAAACTAATCGAGGAGGCTACCTTGTCTAATGTGGGGAATACAGACCAGTTTTACACTCTGGTTAATATCATTGCTCAATTGCGTGGGCCCGATGGCTGTCCCTGGGACAAGCAACAGAGCCACAAATCATTGAGGGATAGTCTGCTTGAGGAATGCTATGAGGTTCTAGAGGCGCTGGATGAAGATGAAAGCAGGCGCCTGTCAGAGGAATTGGGCGATCTGCTTATGCAAGTTGTTTTCCATGCCCAGGTTGCTAGTGAAGCTGGTGAATTTGACCTAAAGGAAGTTATAGAAAGTATCAACACTAAACTTATTCGTCGCCATCCACATGTTTTCGGTTCCATAGATGTCAGTGGTGCTGAAGAGGTACTTTTTAATTGGGAAAAGCTCAAGAAGAAAGAGAAGCAAAAGGTTGTCTCCATGCTTGATGGCGTACCCAAGACTATGCCTGCATTAGCGTATAGCCAAGAGATACAGGGAAGAGTAGCTCGGGTGGGTTTTGACTGGCAACAAGACGCGGGTGTGATTGATAAACTTGCCGAGGAGATTAGTGAATTAAGTGAAGCTAGAACCAAAATGAGACGAGAAGAGGAGTTTGGCGACCTACTATTCACCATTGCTAATATCGCCCGACGATGGGGTATAGACCTAGAGTCAGCCCTGCGTCGAGCTAATAAGCGCTTCTATGGACGTTTTACTCGTATGGAGGAAATGTGCCAGCAGCGAGGTTTAGATTTAGCAGACCTTACCTTTGATGAGCAGAATAAACTGTGGGAAGAGGTAAAAAGGGATAAATGATTGTACACTGGACGGAAACACTTTTTAAGGAGAACCCAGAATTATTTGTTGGCGCTTTTGAGGAAAGGATAGAAGTGGCGCATGAAGAGATCGTAGGGCTGCTAAACTGCCTAGCAGAGCAGGGATTTCAGCCGAAGCGGGTACTGGATTTAAATTGTGGCATAGGCCGCCATTCTGTAGAGTTAGCTAGGAGGAATATAGAGGTACTTGGAACCGATATTTCAGCAAATTACATAGCAGTTGCTCGAGAAAGAGCTAAGGAAGAAAAGGTTTTGGCACGTTTCAGGGTAGCTGATATGCGTCATATTGCATCCGAACTTGAAGATGAAGAGCTATTTGACGGGATTATTTGTCTTTGGACCTCCTTTGGCTTTTATGATGATGATACCAATGTTAGTGTATTAAACCAGTGCCTACCACTAGTTAAAAAAGGTGGCTTTTTCGCGCTCGAAATAATAAATAGGGACTGGATTATCCAAAATTTTCAAGAGCAGGGCTTCACCCGATGGCGGGACTGGATTGTTCTGGAAGAAAGGACCTTTAATGCTGTAAATTCCCGTTCCTATAATACGTGGACATTTTTGAAGCAGAAGAGCAAAAAAACATATGTCTTGGACAAAGTTATCAATTTTGATCACTGTATATGGAGCTTACATGAGCTTGTCTGTCTTCTGGGTAAAGCTGGTTGGTGCTTTAAATCTGCCTACCCTGGTTTCTCACCTGGCGCCATTGAATTAGAGGATACTCCTTCTTGCCTTTCTGAAGAGATACTACAATCTAGAATGCTGCTAGTGATCGGTTATCGCCCAGAAGGAGTACAATAAAATGGTCGGGGCGAGAGGATTTGAACCTCCGACCTCAGCGTCCCGAACGCTGCGCGCTAACCGGGCTGCGCTACGCCCCGATGGTATTATTATAGTTATTATCAACAACACGAGCAAGGTGAAGTTGTGAAGTATTGCGTTTTGATTATGGATGGATCTGCGGGTTGGCCATTACCCGAGCGAGACGGAAAAACTTGCCTTGAGCTAGCGGTAACACCCAACCTAGACGCAATGGCGAATGAGGGGATGGTCGGATTGGCAAACACCATACCCAAAGATATGGAACCGTCCAGTGCGAGTGCTTGTATGTCTCTATTAGGTTATGATCCGAAGGTTTACTATAAGGGAAGAGCCGCCATTGAAGCCGTCAGTATGGG
This sequence comes from Dehalococcoidia bacterium, assembly GCA_020351185.1. Taxonomy (GTDB): domain Bacteria; phylum Chloroflexota; class Dehalococcoidia; order Dehalococcoidales. The sequence goes on from CP070729.1 coordinate 1,170,622, forward strand.
TGTTCCCATCACCGAAGGAGAAGTCGTCTTTCGCTGCAATCTAGTATCAACCAAAGATGGCAGGATGAACAGTTACTGCGCTGGACATATAGGTACCAATGAGGCAGCAGAACTTATCAAAGCTTTGAATGAGGCATTGGGTAGGAATGATGTTATTTTCTATACAGGAGTTAGCTACCGCCACCTGTTGAAATTAAAGGGGCATACAGATACGCTAGAGGCTAATTGTACCCCACCGCATGATATCTCAGGTGAGTTCATCGAAGATTTTTTGCCTCGTGGTCGAGGCAGTCGTTTACTGAAGGAATTGATGCATGCTTCAAGGGCGGTTTTAAAGGAACACCCGATCAATACTCTAAGACGATCAGTTGGTGATTTAACAGCCGATATGATATGGCTCTTTTGGGGCAGTGGTAGAATACCGGATATCCCTGTCTTTTTAAAATCCTATGGTCTATCGGCGGCTCTTACTTCGGGTGTAGATTTACTACGTGGTCTGGGACGAATGATGGGAATGGACATACTCGAGATTCCAGGTGTAACGGATGGTTTGGATAATGATTTCCAAAAACAGATTAGTGGTGCTCTTGAGTCACTTAATTATTATGATATGGTGGTTGTTCATATCGAAGCGCCAGATGAAGCCGGGCATGCTGGCTCGATTGATGAGAAAATCGAGGCAATCCAGTTTATAGATAGAGATGTCATTAGACGTCTGCGCATCTATAACCCGGGTAAACTGCGACTGCTTGTTATGCCGGATCATCCTACCCCGATAGAGACAAGAACGCATGTCGCAGAGCCGGTGCCCTTTGTTTTGTGGGGAAAAGGCTTTGTCAACAATGGGGCCGAACGATTTACTGAACTAGAGGCAAAGAAGACTGGTCTTTTTATCCAGAATGGGTATAATATTATGAGCATGCTTGTTGCTCGGGAATAAATCAATGTCTCTTATAGTTCAAAAATACGGTGGTTCTTCATTAGCAGATGCGAAGAAGATAAAGAACGTTGCTTATCGGGTTGCAGCTACTAGTGATGCCGGTAATCGGGTGGTAGTCGTCGTATCAGCAATGGGCGACACCACTGATGAACTTGTCGAGCTGGCTTACAGCTTGACTGACCAGCCACCCGCCCGCGAGTTTGATATACTCCTTTCTACCGGTGAGATCGTTTCTAGCACGCTACTGGCGATGACTCTCGAGGCAATGGGTTATGCAGCCATCAGTCTTAGCGGTGCTCAAGCAGGTATCAAAACGGATAGTGCATACAGCCGCGCCCGCATTCTGGGTGTCAACCCCAAGCGGATAGAAAAGGAATTAGATAAGGACAGGATTGTAATCGTAGCCGGTTTCCAGGGTGTCACCGAGGATATGGATACAACAACGCTGGGACGGGGTGGCTCGGATACGACGGCAGTAGCATTAGCGGCTGGACTTAAGGCAGAGGCATGTCACATATATACAGATGTCGAAGGTATCTATACCGCTGATCCACACCTGGTGACCGGAGCTCAAAGCCTGGCTGAAATTGGCTATGAAGAGATGTTAGAGTTGGCGACATACGGAGCTAAAGTAATGCATCCTAGGGCGGTTGAACTCGGCGAACTTTTTAATATCCCTATACTGGTAGCCTCTAGTTTTAAAAACAGCCCAGGAACGCTAATTCATGGAGGGGTGTCTATGGAAGTACGCAACAAAGTGAGCGGTATTGCTCACGATCTTAATGTGGCTAAAATAACAGTGGTTGGTGTTCCTGACCGACCGGGTATCGCTTCATCAATCTTTGAGCCGCTGGCAGAGGCTGGTATAAGTGTCGATACCATTGTTCAAAATGCAAGCATAAAGAACATTACCGACCTAACTTTCACCGTAGCCAAAGGTGATCTATCCCGAGCTATGGAGGTAATAAGACCTATTGCAGAATCTATCGACGCCCTTCAGTGCGCCAGCGACTCTAAGTTGGGCAAGGTTAGTGTAATCGGTACGGGTATGTTAAATACACCTGGTTTTGCTGCCAAGATGTTCAGTACCCTCAGTCGGGAAGGCATAAATATTCAATTGATTACCACTTCAGAGATAAGGATAACCTGTATCATTGACGAAGCCAAGGTTGGTGAGGCAGTTCATGCCTTACATAGGGCATTTGAATTAGAACAGGCAAAATAAAAAGGGTGAGATTCCTCACCCTTTTTATTAACAATTGTTAATTTGGTTACTGGGCGGCAACGACTTCCTTTATCTCAGGTATTTCCTGCCTCAGAATTTGTTCAATACCATTCTTGAGCGTCATGGTGGACATTGGACAGCCGGCGCAGGCGCCAGTAAGCTTAAGTTTTACTACACCATCCTTAACCTCCACCAGCTCAACATTACCGCCATCGGCTATTAGGTTAGGTCGGATCTTATCCAATACCGTCTCAACTCTTTCTTGCATGTGAAAATTTCTCCTTTGGTCAATTGCTTTTTTAGAGGGGGGGGAATGCTAAATATAAGATTAGCATGGATATACAATCTTGTCAATTTCGCATCAGATTAATAAATAAAAATGATCTATTAAAGCCAGGATTTTCTTGACTTTCTCTGGTGGTTCTGGAGTAAAATAATTCTTTGGAATAAGCTAATTTTTTTAGAAATCGTTGAATAAGAGGATATACTATATTGCATGAGACAGAAGAACAGGCAAAGCTGATAAGAAGGAGCAGTAAAGAAGCAATAAACCTAGCTATGGAAGGTAGGTGGCAAGAGGCGATAGCCGCCAATAAGAGCATTTTAGAAAATTACCCTAATGACGTTGATGCTTATAATCGTCTGGGACGAGCTTACATGGAGTTAGGTGAGTATTCGCTTGCTCGGGAGGCATATAGCAGAACAAAAGAAATAGACCCCTATAGTACCATTGCCGAAAAGAACCTACGCCGCCTTGCCCACCTCAAAGAAACCGGTATCATCCCCGGGAATGATTTCCAGCGAGTTAAACCCCAGGTTTTCATCGAGGAAACTGGTAAAACGGGGATAGTAAGGCTTTACCGCTTGGCGACGAATGAAGTCCTTGCTGAGGTTGATGCCGGCGATAGAGTCAATCTGAAAATTGTTGACTCCAATCTTATAGTTGAAAACCTGCGCCAGCAGTATCTGGGACAAATAGAGCCAAG
>CP070729.1:1173872-1195129 GCA_020351185.1 Dehalococcoidia bacterium
AAACTGTTGCTCTATCAAGATAATCCATATGTAGCGCTTTTTCTTCACCGACACATTCTATTATTAAATTTGGTCTACATATTCTGTCTTTATCGGCTATGAAGGTTAAATCCTCTAGTTTTTTACTTCTATAAACTAAAGAAACACTACGATCCATAATCTTTAGTGTTTCAATAGGTAGCGGTATCCACTCTCTTTCTTTGCTTCTTTCCGTTGCTGTACTTAGAGGTTGCTGCACATGTGGTTTAAAAGAAAAATAGCAATCTAACTTTGCTGAATGTATTATCTGGTCAGCGACAAGAAACCCTATTTCAGTTTTATGTTTAAATGATAATACTTTAGTTTTTTCAGGCGCTGGGATTATTGCTTGTCCACCACCACCATGCTCCCAGAAATCCTCTTCATCAAATGGTTCGGTATCTACTCTGAATAATTCATCAGCCTCAAGAAGTTTCATCAAAGCAAGCGTTAACCATAGTTCATAAACCCTTTGATAGTATTTCTGGTAAGTGGACATAAAAACATTCATAGCACCTTCTTCGTACTGAGCTAGGCTTGTACGTCCTTTTAACAATTCCATAAGGGGAACCCTAAGATCCTTGGCTGCTTTTTCCACCGGATTATCCAAGAAATCCCTGATATCTGGAAAAACTTCAACATCATCGATGTTGAGGGTTTTTACCATCTTGCCTAGTAATGCTTGGAAGTTATCAACCAGTACTTCAGCTTTATTAAGAATACCCTTATCTCTCTCTTTGACATATTCTTTTCTAGTATTCCAAAGAAGATTATTAAACTCTTCGCGCACCGTTTCTGGTATTCTAACGACGCGTTCACTAATTTTTATTTCAGGATGTTTCGTTATATATTCTGTTAATTTTTTATATTCCTGATACCAGTTTTCGGGCATAGTCAATTCCTTTCACTATTTAATGATCCAAAGAAAATAATAGCAGAAATAAGTTTTGTGCTGCAAATGTCTCAGTGGAGTAATCGATTTATTGATGGGTGTTTACCACTATTTTATGTCAATACAAGATAGTTCCGTCAATCGAAAAATATATTAAACCTTTGTATATTGCTTTTATTGTCGTTAACCTACTATTGTAAGTAACTGAAGGTAAGGTACTATTACTATATCAAAGAAAATTATCCCTATTACAAGACCTGCTATATATAGTACGCCAGATAATCTGCCTTCCCCTAACATTATATGCTGCCTGAAAGGACAACCTTCGGCCATCGTTGAAAAGAATGCCATACCAAAAGCACCAAAAATCATTATCGGTATTAAAAGTGGTGGTTCAACATTTATTCCTTCTGATAACAATGGAAATCCGGGGAATTCTCCACCAGCAACTTTAAAGATAGAAAAACCAATAATACCTCCAATAACGATGCCTATAAGCCCCTTAAAGCGGTATGCATCTCTAAGGAGGTAGAAATCCCTGATGCCACTTATGGTGCAGAACCTTGACCTTTGGCCCATATAACCTAGTATTAATCCAATTATTAGTGTAACTACCCCAATCATTACATCCTCCTAACCTTCCACTTGATATATTCACAGGCCAGAATCACCCCGATTACAATAGTGGCTAAGATTATTATTGCAAATACCCAACCATACGAAGCTAGCACTGCTGTTCTGATAGGGCATGAACCCCAAAGCAAGGCAAGATTGACAATCAGAAATCCAAAGATGAAAGCCAAGAGGTTTTCCCTGACAGGTCCACGCCGAATTTGAAATTCCTTATTTTTAAGGGCGGCTATAAAAGAACCAATTATCCAACCAACTGGAGTGAGCACTGGCACGGCAACGAAGATCCCGTGTATGGTAAACTCAGTACCAAATATGTTATTCACTAACCAGTTGACCAGATTGCTGGGATGGGTGATGGCACAAACTCCCTGTCCTACAGGTGGTTGGACTTCAAAAAATCCTTGAGCAGCTGCGGCGAGTATGCCCATCATTAAACCCGTTATGAGAGCTAAGTTAGCACTAAGTTTAAAATTATAGCTAATTTTGGGTAGTTTCATCTTCATTTCTACTTTTAGAACCCCCTTTTTAAAAGGAATGCAAAGATTGCATACAGTACCTCTCTTTTTTTTAAGCTCTATTATGAGACTACTTTTTTAACCGCCTCAGGTATATGTTCTACCAATTTAGCAATACCGGTTGCCGGTGTGGGATTTGCTAGCTCTCCCATAAATCTATTTATCTGTGCCGCTTTTAAACAGGCATCAGATGGCTCAATACCACTGAATATTAATGCTGAGACAATACCCGTAATAGTGTCACCTGTACCACCAATCGCTTCAAGGGCAGGTATAAGAGGTTCCTTCACTACTCCAACTACCTCACCATCGACAATGACATGATCTACGGCCGCCTTTACCACCATATAACGCGGAGTATCTCCATGGTCATAGGCTTGCTTGCTCAGCCGGGCTACATCAGTATTATCGACTTCAAATATGAAATGCTGTACATATGCCGGATGGGCTGCATCCTGATCTGCTAAGAAACTTAGTTCACCCGGGTCGGGTGTAAACATGTCAAACTTCTTGCTCGCTCCAGTAGCCTTAGCATTGAGAAGAGCGCCGGCATCAGCAATAAAGAATGGTTTATCTTCCAAGTTATCGACTGTATCAACCAATTTGAGGAATTGATCTCTTGAAGGTAGAATGTAATGGATGGTTAAAACCTTTGGCTTCAGATTCGAGACTTCGTTGATTAGAAATTCAAATATACTCTTGGTTCCTTCACCCATCCCGGTATCACCCATAACAAGTGCATATGGCTCATCAATATTTAGAGCCTGACAAGTTGCTGAAGCTGCCGAAATCATAGCAGCGGTGCCAATTGTTACATATTCTTGCTCAAGTGTATACCCACCTATTATCAGTTTATCACCCTCATATTTGCATTGCCCGTGGGTAAGGGGCATATCTTCAACGGGTATGGTACCAACTAAAAGAAGCATTTCTACTTACCTTTCCTTTCCTTACTAAATAATTCCATTGCTTTTAGATAGGCATGTTCCATCGTATATGCACATATGGTTGTGCCTAACTGTCTTGGCTTGGGACCTTCGCCAATTACAGTGCCAACAAGTCTCAGACCGAGATATGGTATATCTGGTCAGCCGCCTCCTGAAATGTTGACTATCGTACCGGTCCCCTTCTGGTAAGTAACTTTCATATTGCCACAGCGTACCATTTTATAATCGGGGAAGTCCGTTGTCTTTATCAAGGTTTTGAGATATACAGGTACCAGTTTGGTATCTTTGGGCATAAATAATATATCTAGTATGATTACATCCTTTTCGTCAAGGATGCGTTCTGCGTTGTCGACCTCTATTGCGCTGAGTTCAAGTGCGAGGTCGCAGCCAGTTCTGTATTCTGGCGGCGGTGCTACTTCTTTTATATCTAAACCAGCTTCTTCCAGGACGTGTTTACCGCGCAAAGCATGATAGATGTAATCGAAAACAATAAGTGCTTTTTCCTCTTCTAGTGCTTGTTCCGCCAATTAGCATACCTCCTGTAAATAATAAAAATAAAATTTTCTACGTAGTAGTGTATTACCAAATGGGTATCCTGTCAATAAATCAGCAGTCGATTTTCTTCTCTCTTGAACTCCCAAAAAATAAGGGTTGAGATAATATTTTATAGGGAAACTATATCTCAACCCTTAGACTATAATTATTAAGTAAGCACTATATATTAAGCTTAAAAACAGCTTTCATCATATTTTAACTATCTTTGGGGTATTTACTAGAATATCCACTATTTCATACATATTACTTGCTAATCCTACTTTGAGTTTATCCGCTAACTCGTAGTATGCTAGACATGTACCACAGGAGATAATACCAATCCCGTCTTTTTCAAGTAGCTCTAGGGTTTCTAGCACATCTGAATCTTCGATAGCCAACTTTACACCGTTGTTTATAAAAATTATTTTGTCTGGTTTTTTTTCATAATCCCAAATTGTGTTCAAAAAAGCCTTAATGAGAATCTCACCCAACCTCTCATCCCCTACTCCAAGTCTGTCACTTGTTATGAATATGACATAATCACCAGATGCTTTTTCAACCTTTTTCTTCTGGACAGGCCCAATCTTATCTTGTTTAACAATATCGATAATAAAATCGCCATTTTTATTACTCACTTTAATATTATGGCTGCTCCTTTTTGCTAGGCGTTTTATATTTTCAAGACTGGTTTGGTTATCTACTATTACTGTTAATGTACCTGACTTTATCTCATCAAGTGCCTGTTGGGTATTAACAACAGGTTTGGGGCATTCAAGTCCTCTGCAATCAATTTCTTTATGCATTTTTAATCTTATTAAATCAGAGTTGTTTTACGGAAGGAGATAATATTAGGTAATAATCTCCCTCTTCTTCTTCTAGTTTAATCGAGTAACTTTTACTGCTGGCCAGGCGTGACACATTCTCTTTCGCAGCAGCGCTATCCACTACCACCCTTATTTCATCACCTTCGTTTTTTTCCATTGCCTGCTTAGTTCTTAAAACAGGGATGGGGCAAACAAAGCCTCTTACATCTACTTCTATCATCATAATCTCCTTATCTGCAACATACTTCACTCCATTGGCATAGATGTTTTTCGAATACTGATTGAAACTTATCAACAAGTTCAGCGACTTTAGTTGCCGGTGTAACCTTTGCTAATTCACCGGCTACGCGATTTGTTTTGGCAGCCACTACAGCCGCTTCTTTGGGTTCCATACCAGAATATACCAAACCTGACACAAGTCCAGTAATGGTATCACCCGTACCACCGATTGCTTCAATCATGGGAACATCGGGTTCATTTACGGTGGCAAGTATGTTACCGCCACTGGCTATGTAGTCCGTTTTACCTTTTACAAGTAATAACTTTGCAGCGCTTCCATTCCTAAAAGCAGCATCAATCTGCTCTGGTATTTTACTAGCGTCACATTCAAATAAATGCTCGGCGATATAAGCTGGGTGTGTAGCTTTGGGATCAGCTAGAAAAGCTATCTCCGAAGGATCGGGTGTCATGATATCAAATTCTGAAGAGAGGTTCGCACCTTTTGCGGCATACATAGCACCAGCATCGGCAACCATAATAGGTTTTTTATCACTTTCTCTCACTGCCTGACATAGCTGCCTCATTAAGGTCATAATCGGTAAACAATAATGCATCACAAAAACTTCAGGCGAAAGCTCGGCAATATTATCTATAAGATATCTATACAGTTCGCGACTGCCCTGACCATCGCCGATATCACCCACCACAAGCACTTTGGCCGGTTCCAACTGTAAATATTTTATCGTTGCTAGAGCAGCACTAATCATGGCGCCTGTACCTTGAAAACGATTGAACTGCTGGCCATCAGCCACCAGTGAACCATTTTGAAGACTAACTTCACCAAAAGTTAATGGCATATTTTTGTCGGGTATTGTACCTGCAAGAAGTAGCATCAGTTATTACCTCCGTTCCATAGTCGTAAACTTTCCTGAAATGCCAAATCAAGCATAACAGCGCACAATGTATATCCGAGTTCTTTTGGTTTTGGTGCCTCATCAAGGCGCTTGTCCACCATTTCAGCATGCAAATAAGGAATATCAGGACAACCCCCACCAGAAACATTCACTACCAAACCACTATTTTTATCAAAGGTAATCTTCATGTTCCCAGCTTTAACCATGACCCATTGACCATAATCAGTGGTTTTAACAATTTCACACAGGTCAGCAGTGCCTTTCATTAAAGGATTCAGGCTAACAAAGGCGGTATTATCCTCCTTTAATATACGCTCAATACCATGACTTTCCACAAGGTTTATTTCTAAGGCTAAGTCGCATCCCATTCGAAGTTCTGGTGGTGGAGAAATTAACTTTACTTCATAACCATGTTTCCGAATGAGTTTTTCCGCTTGTATAGCATGCGATACTTCTTGAAAGATTATTATTCCATCACCTTTAAAGGCAACTTTACCTTTTCCCAAAACTACTTACACCCCCTTCTTAAAAATGTTATGCTTTTTGACGCATTAACAAGCCCACGGTTAGACAAAAGGCTAGTCCTACAAAAACCGCGACGACAGAATTTGTGCCGATACCGTTCGGGCTTGCTGCGATTGCAAAGTTATGAGCAAACGCTGCACCAGCAACCAGTCCAAGTATAAATACACCTGCATCAGTATCACCCTCACCGGATATTATGAAATTACGCAACGGGCAAGCACCAGCAAGAGTAAAAGCTAGCCCAGCTAAAGCCATGCCGAGGAAATTCCATAAACCATCATTGTGTGCAACTGGTTGATTTTCAAATCCCCAGTTATAAACAATATCTCGACCACTAACTACTAACCCACCTTCAGCGAAATTTCCTACAACATAATTTGTGATTAAAACACCGATAACAATAGCAATTAGGCCACTTAGAAGATGTGTGCTACGGGTTAACATAAGATCGCGCCAACCACCTACTGTGCAGATTCTTGTTCTTTGGAATATAAAGCCAACCGCCAAGCCAACAACAAGTGATACTGCTAGTGGTGCGTACAACGCTCCTGGGCCACTTTCGCTGGTGTTTATTACTGCTAGATCTTGTGTAGTTTCAAAAATGGCGAAAACAAGTAATCCAACCAGAATCAGAGGCATAATGGCACCAACCATGGGATGCATTGGATTTGCCCTACCCAAGCTAAATCCTCTCCGCAGTAAAATAACACCGATGGCTATTCCAAATACCAATCCGACTAAGCCGACAATAGCATTCAGGTCTCCACCACCAAGGCGCAGCAATAACCTTACTGGACAGCCAAGAAATACAAGCGCGCCAATCATAGCAAAGGCTCCTAAGAAGAAACGGATTAGTGGAGACGAACCACCTCTAGGGCGCCATTCTCTGAATAGAAGGGCTGCTACCAAACCACCTAGACCAAATCCTATAATCTCAGGTCTAATATACTGCACTACTCCAGCTTGGTGTAGTCCTAATGCTCCCGTAATGTCTCTAACAAAACAGGCAACGCAAGTACCCATATTGCCTGGATTCCCCCAATTAACCAATAAAGCACCGAGTACACCAAATGTAAGTCCACCCAATATAACCCACATCTTAGGTTTAAAATATTCTATAATTGCATTCAATGTTTATAATCCTCCTCTATAGTATGGTTCCTTTAAGCTTTTCTACAACTCTATAGGCGTACCTCCCTTCTTTGATGTATAAACATTATTGTATAGTACACAATAAGAACTTTTTTATTCAGTTATAAATAATACCTATAATAGATCGGCTTGTCAAGCATTACTAATTGACTTTTTTACTTTTTTGAATTAGATTATAATCGTAAATTATTTAAGGAGGTTAATAATTATGGTAGAAGTTCAGGCGACAGCACAGCTCGATGTGCGTGGCAAAAAATGTCCCGAACCAAATATGATGATAAAGAGCAAACTGGATACAATGAACTCTGGAGATATCCTCGAAGTAATCGGAGACATGGAAAATAAAAGGAGTATCGAGAGATTTATAAAGATGAGGGGCCACGAAACTATTAGCGTCACTGAAGAAGGCGACAAGTTTAGGCTATTCCTCAAGAAAGCCGAGAAAGAGAGAGGAGACAGACCCGTTGGTACTTGTGGCTTAAAATAATAAACTCTCCCCATCTAAAACTGGAAATCTTAAGGCATACCATAATAGGTATGCCTATTTTATTCTGAGAAATCAATATTTTATTTCTTTTCTATTGACACAAACCATAAGTAATGATATCTTTATATTTAATAATGCGCATATAAGGTTATAGATTATTGAAAAATCTAACCAAAGCTGCACAAGCCCTCTCTGACGAAACGCGCATTCGCATACTCAACCTTATCATGCAGCGTGAATGTTGCGTATGCGAGGTCATGCAAGCACTTAACATCTCACAAACCCGTGCCTCACGCAACCTTAAGATTCTATATGATGCCGGTTTCCTGTCTATGCGCAATGACGGCCTCTTTACTCTCTATTCGCTGAAATCCAAAAATAATAAAGACGTTCATAGATACCTATTCAATGCGATCGGAGAGAGTTTGAAAAAAAATCCGATTGCCTTAAAAGATCTGAAGAGACTTGATAAAGCTAAGCGAGTAGGACTTAAATCTACAAGTAAAATGGTTATGTAGATGGATTATTTCTTAGATCTTCTCCAAGGTGGTTGGGATGCCTTAGTTGAGTATCTCTCTTTTCACGTTCTTACTTGCCTAATACCAGCCTTCTTCATTGCGGGAGCCATTGCCGTCTTCGTCTCGCAAGCAGCCATTCTCAAGTACTTCGGCCCCAAAGCGAATAAATTCCTATCCTATGGCGTTGCGTCCGTATCCGGTACTGTGCTGGCTGTCTGTTCCTGTACCATTCTTCCGCTTTTCGGTGGTATCTATAAAAGAGGAGCCGGTCTAGGACCAGCAATAGCTTTTTTATATTCCGGCCCAGCCATAAACGTACTCGCCATAATATATTCAGCCCGTCTTCTAGGATATGATATTGGTATAGCACGGGCACTGGGAGCTATTGTATTTGCTATAGTAACTGGCATTATTATGGCCTGGATATTTCGCAGGGAAAAAACCCTCGGTGATGAGAAAGCTTTTGCCAGTATGTGCGACGATCCATCAGCCAAGAAATTATGGCAACTGCTACTCTTCTTTGGTTCATTGGTGGGAATTCTGATATTTGCCGCCTCTAGCAATTGGATCATGACTGGTATCTCGTTCGCTCTTTTGTTTTTCGTATTATGGCGCTGGTTTAACCGACAAGACATCATTTATTGGATGAAGGAAACCTGGCGCTTCTTTAAATTGATATTGCCCTGGTTACTCGGTGGCGTATTTGTCGCAGGGATGTTGACAGTGCTTATACCTGAAGATGTTGTAGCAGATTGGGTTGGCGGTAATAGCATCCAAGCAAACTCTTTGGCATCTGTTTCAGGTATGCTGATGTATTTTGCTACTTTAACCGAAGTTCCAATTATTCGTGCTTTTTTGGACCTGGGTATGGGTAAAGGTCCGGCACTATCGCTACTGCTTGCCGGTCCCGCAGTTTCCCTACCCAGTATACTTGTACTACGGAAGATTATGGGGTGGCGAAAAACCTTTACTTACATAATATTAGTTGTCATTATGGCCACCCTAACAGGTTTTATCTTTGGGCTAATAGTGTAAAAATTGGAGGTTTAAAAATGAACATAAAGGTACTCGGTCCTGGTTGTGCTAAATGCCATAGCCTTGACAAGTTAGTGAGAGAGGTTGTCAAGGAACTTGATATAAAAGCAGAAGTAGAATATATACAGGACATGGCAAAGATTCTAGAGTATCCAATTCTTATTACACCGGGTTTGGTTATCAATGAAGAAGTAGTATGTTCTGGTAGTGTACCTAGTAAGGAAGAGGTAAAAAAATATATCACTAATAATATAAATAACAAGGAAAAATAATAAATAATATATTGTTAGGAGGAAAATAACAATGAAAATAAAATTACTCAGCCTGGCACTCTTATCCCTTTTACTCCTTGGTATTACAGCCTGTAGCGGAAACTCAACTATAATTACCAGAACAAGTACCAACCTTCCTTCCGGCTCCCCAGACCTTGTAGAGGTTGATTATTTTTATGAATCAGATGCTTGTTTTTGCCTAGGATTAGCCTCAGAATGGATTGATACAACAATTACTAGCGATTACCAAGCTGACCTTGCCAGCGGCAAGCTTATCTATACTCGTTACGACACAAAGGATTCTGCTAATGCTAATGTAATGGCTGAGTTTAACGCTACCAACTACGGTTTCTATATAACCATTACTAAGAGCGAAATATGTAGTACCTACCCAGTTGGCGGATTGTGGCTTTACACCGATACAACCGGTGAGAATGAAATGCTTAAGTCTAAATTCATTGGTCTTCTAAAGCAGGAACTAGACAAAGCTCTAGCAGGAGAATAGTATGGGAGCAATATCCGACTTCTTTCATAATCTGGCCGTAAACAGTAGTATTCCAATATTTACTGCCCTGTTCTTGGGAATTTGCTCGTCTGCTGGACCTTGCACCATGGCTACTAATGTTGCCGCCATCGCCTATATTAGCCAGCGGCTCACAGATCGGAGGTTCGCATTTTTCGCAAGTCTTCTATACGCCCTAGGGCGGATGGTCAGCTATACACTTATCGGCATAATTATAATAGCTATCGGCACAGAAGTACCAGTAATCCGTAATTTTCTCGAGGATGTCGGTGCCTATGTGCTCGGACCACTACTTCTCATTGCTGGTATTATTATGTTACTAGCCCATAGGATTTCTTTCGGAGGCGGTGGGAAACTGGCTAGTTGGGGTAAGAAATTTGGCGAAAGAGGATTATGGGGTTCTTTTATTATGGGTATTATCTTTGCCCTAGCTTTTTGCCCTTATAGTGCAGTGCTGTTTTTTGCCGTTACCATACCACTGGCTTTAACGGTCAACACCGGTCTACTACTACCACCTATGTTTGGTATTGGTTCTGGAATGTTGGTTATACTCTTTGGAGTTTTACTTATGGTAAGTGTTTCGGCTGTATCCAAATGGGTTACCAATCTTAGTAAGATAGAGCGTGTTATGCGCATCATAATGGCGCTTGTCTTTATTGGAGTCGGTATCTATTACATCGTAGAGGGTTTTGTCTAAATCTATCACATTGTTGTATACTTAATAAATATATAATATATATATATAAAGTATGAAAATATAATTAATAATACTAAATCAACTAGGGGGTTATTATATGTCCGAAAAAAATAATAAAAGAGTAGATGATATTCAACAGTTTTCAAGGCGTCAATTCTTAAAAAATGCCAGCCTTTTAATGGGTGGAGCGGCTGTTTCTTCGATTGCATTAACAACAGCCTGTTCTTCATCTAGTGATACCACCACACCAAATACCAAAACCACAACAATCCCAAATAACACCACTAACACCACCTCTACCTCAGCTACTAATATTACTACAGCTACCACCTTACCTCCCGCAGAAGGATTTGTTTACGAAACACCAACAGAACAACCACCCAAGATGGAAATACCGGGCTGCACAACTTTCACGGCAACTGACCGTAAGTACATCATTGAGCATATGTGGATTAAAATGGTTGCCGAAAATATAGTAGCAGTTGGTATTACCGAAAAAATGTCTGAGTTAATGTCCCTTATCTATACTATGGATCTTCCAAATGTTGGTAAAATCCTTCAAAAGGGGGGAATGTTTGGTTATTCAACAGCTGGTAAAATGAATGTTGAATTTGTTTCTCCGGTTAGTGGCGAAGTACTCCAACAGAATCTTGCGATATATACTGATCTAGAGATGATGATAAATGCTGATCCATATGTCAAAGGTTGGTTAGTTACAATTCAATTAACAAAGCCAGAGGAATGGGACGAGCTATTAACCCCTCAAGAATATACAGATCTTAATGCAAAAGTTACTGGTTAGGTTTATAACCGATGACACATTGCTGGGTGTGCAATCTAGGCTTAATGTCCTATTTAGAGGCCCAGGAGCTACAGCGTAGACTGATTACTCTAAGATATAAGAATATAATTGACGATATCCTACTACTGCTTGAGCATCCCCCTACTATTACATTGGGTCGGTTTGCTAACCCAGCAAACATACTGGTTGCACAAGACGAACTGAATCGTCGCGGTATCTCCATATATGCATCCGACCGTGCCGGCGAAACCGCCTTTCATTGCCCCGGTCAGTTAGTAGCCTACCCGATTATGGATATAAAGCACAGGGTAGGCAGGCTACGCGAATACATACATTGCCTCGAGGAAGTAGCATTAAAGACACTCATGCATTTCGGCATTAGAGCTGGGAGATTTTTCGAGCATCCTGGTATATGGAAACATGGTAAACAGATAGCCGCCATTGGACTGCTTGTAAGCCGTGGTATCACTATGCATGGTCTTTCGCTTAATGTAAACCCTAACCTTAATAACTTTAAAGTAATCAACCTCTGTGGTTTACCAGGCAAAGAAGCAACCTCGATAAGCAAACTGCTCGGTCATGATATAGATATCAACGACGTAATTCAATGTACTCACAATACGTTTTCAGAGGTATTCGACGTCGATCTAGAAACTATATCCATGCAGCAGGTAATAGGAGATAGTTATGCAGCAGAGTCTACCAAAGTGGTTTAACCAGAAAATACCTCGCGCTGGTGAAGATCAGGGAGCGGATAGTCTTATCAAAAAACTGCGATTACACACAATTTGTGAAAGTGGACATTGTCCCAATATATCCAAATGCCTTCCTGACGGAGCTGCTTTCCTTATTTTAGGGAACGTATGCAGCCGCAACTGTAGTTTTTGCGCTGTTAATAGAGGTTTTCTCCAACCTCCAGACCCGGATGAACCAGCGAATATAGTTGAAGCAGCTAAACGGTTACAGATTAGCTACATCTTTCTTACCTCGGTAACCCGCGATGACCTCAAGGATGGTGGTGCAAACCAGTTTGTCCGTACAATAGAGCTTATTCATCAAGAATTACCTAGTGTTGGCGTTGAGGTTTTGGTACCGGACTTTAAAGGCAATGCATTAGCAATCAAATCTGTTGTTGAGGCAAAACCACAGGTTTTAGGCCACAATATCGAAACCATACCCCGACTATATCCCCTTGTGAGGCCCATGGCTGACTATCAACGATCACTTGAATTACTTCGTTTATGCAAGAATATTGATCTCACAACTGTGACCAAGTCAGGCATAATGTTAGGATTAGGAGAGACAAGAGAGGAGGTCATCGCGGTAATGCGCGACTTGCGCAGTATTGGTTGTGATCTACTTACGCTCGGACAGTATCTTTCCCCCTCTAACCAGCACTATCCCATACAGAATTTCCCTACACCCCAAGAGTTTGCGGATTATGAGCCTATTGCTCAGGAATTAGGTTTTAGAGGCGTGGTATCGGCACCCCTTATGAGGAGCTCGTTTAAAGCAGGAGTGTTATATAATAAGGCTATATTAGGTCGTAGTTAATCAAGGCTGCTCCTAATAATTTTTTTTTCACTATGTACGTTATATAATAATCTAGGGTGCATACTAAATCTTTTTAGGTATTAATCTATTATCTACAATGCTTCTTTAAAAATTAGTGAATTTTGATTATCGAAAAATGAAAAATTATTATAAAGAGCAAAATTACATCCATAAGATAATTGGTTATCGTGGAGCGATTCTGACTGGCATAGGGCTTTCACTATTCTATTGGATATTTGAATCTCTTGTCACCTCTATCACATTCGAAGAAAGCAGTTTTATTACCCAGTTAATTACACCTGACACCCATGAAGTATGGATGCGTATTTTGGGTATGTCCGTTATTATGGTTTTTTCCATAATTGTTCAGAATGTTCTCAATAGACATAAAAAAACTGAAAATAAACTGCTAGAACTAAGCAATAATTTAGAGGATATCGTAGAAAAGCGTACCAAGGAACTTGAATACCTAAACAAACAATTACAGCAACAGATTGACCAGAGAATTTTATTCACTAGAACAATGGTGCATGAGCTAAAAACTCCGCTGACTCCAATGCTCGGTACTAGTGAGATGTTATTAAGCAAAACGAAAGATAATAAGATTCTCTCTCGATTAGCTATAAATATTAATAGAGGGGCACACAATCTTAATAGGAGAATCAGTGATCTAACAGATCTGGCTAAAGGTGAAATAGGAATACTTAATATTGAATATAAACCTTTTAATTTCTTAGAGATGATTGAGGAAGTAGTAGATTATGTTAATATAATTGCTGAAAGAAATAACCAAACAATAATAGTTAAAAAACCCCCAACATTCCCTACCGTATGGGCGGATGAAGACCGAATTCGGCAAGTTATAATAAATTTGCTAGATAACGCAATTAAGTATAATCCCAACAATAGCCAAATAAATTTGGATCTCGATGCGGGTAGAAATGTTTTATCAGTTCACGTTTCAGATAATGGCACTGGCATAGAAATTGACGATCAAAAACGGTTATTTGATTTATATTTCGTATCAAGTAATAATAAAGAGGGATTACGTGGTTTAGGCATAGGGTTACCACTAGCAAAAATGATTGTTGAAGCGCATGGTGGTCAAATCTGGTTTGAGAGTAAAATAGGTGTAGGTAGCAAGTTTAGTTTTTCTATCCCTTTGATCTTACCCATATTATCATCCCCCAATAACTAGGTGTGCTTAATAACTTAAAATGAAGTTTGTAATTATCGAAGATGATACTGAGATCATAGAGTTTGTCTCACTAGCTCTCGATTTAGGTTGGCCTGAAGTTGAGATAAAAGCAATAAATCGTGGTAGAGAAGTAAAGGAAATTATAGAAAGTGATCCTCCCGATATTGTTCTTCTCGATTTAGGACTTCCTGATATCAGTGGTTTTGAAGTTTTAAAGGATATTAGATCATTTTCAAATATTCCTATTATTATTATCACTGTTACTGATACCGAAGAAAGTATCGTTAAAGGCTTAAACCTCGGTGCTGATGAGTATATTGTTAAACCTTTTGGGCAACTTGAATTACTAGCCAGGATTAGGGCGGTTCTCCGTATTAAAAATCACCAATATCAAACTCCAATAAGTTCAGGTCCACTAAAATACTATCCTGAATCTTGTAAGTTGATATGCGGTTCTAAGAACATTCATCTTACGCGTACTGAATGCTTAATTATAAATGAACTTTTAAAGAACAAAGGTAAAGTAGTATCATATTCACAACTAGCAGATATCATCTGGGGCGATTATTACCCTAACGCACCTGAAGCTATCAGGGTATATATAAGGCGATTAAGGTTGAAAATTGAATCAGAGCCCGGATGTACAGGATTGATTATTTCCAAACCAGGATTAGGTTATATTTTAGATCTACCCACTGCAAATAACAAATAGTTGGGTGTAATATAATAGCAATTGTCAAATAGTAATCCTATTCTCATTTCATACCTCATTATCTAATATTTTCAGCTTTTAGAATATTACTTTTTTGTAATTAATTCGTAATACATCTGTTATCTAATCAACACAAATGTACCGGTTTTGTTTCTACAGAATTGTTATCTTTGTATTTAGGTTTACACTTCAAGTAAAATATTAATTAAATTAGAGGAAAGAGTCATAATGTCAAATGGTATTGTAGCTGGTGTTGATATCGGGAGTACTACAGCTAAGGCTTTAGTCATGAGGGACAGTGAAATATTAGGTGGCCTTATAGGCCCAACGGGAACAAATCCTGCATTGGCGGGTAAGCAGATTCTAGAAAGAGTTGTTGACGATTCTAATCACGTAATTTCGGATGTCAAATATATTGTGGCGACTGGTTATGGTCGAGTTTCGGCGCCATTTGCTGATAAAACCATTACCGAGATTACTTGTCATGGACGCGGCGCTCACCATATTTCCCCCAAAATAAGAACTGTAATTGATATCGGTGGTCAGGATGCTAAAGTTGTTTCAATCGGTGAAGATGGTAAGGTAATAGATTTTGTCATGAATGATAAGTGCGCCTCAGGGACTGGAAGATTCCTCGAATCGGCAGCACAACTTGTATTACATGTCCCATTAGAAGATCTCGGTGAATTATCATCTAAAGCGACAAGCATTTGTAAGATTTCAAGCACCTGTACAGTCTTTGCTCAGACAGAGATTGTTTCACTTCTTGCAGCAGGAGAGAGCAAGGAAAACGTTATCGCTGGCCTTCACGGTTCAATATCTAATAGAGTTATTGGTATGGCAAAGCGCGTCGGTGTTAAACCGGTCATTATGATGACTGGTGGCGTTGCAAAAAATATAGGTGTTCGGAATGCACTGGAAAACGACCTAAGCACGGAAGTGATAATTCCTAGCGACATTGACCCTCAACTCGTTGGTGCCTTAGGTGCCGCCCTAATAGCAAAAGATTTGTTTTCTAATAGCTAAATAGGAGGTTAATTTTTTGACTGAGACTACGATTGACTTCATTAACAAGGATTTGTTGGGATCACTATCTACTAAATTGGCGCAGGAACCGGAAAGGATAACACAAGCAAAGAAGGCGGGTAAAAAGGTCGTTGGTTATTTTTGCCCTCATCTGCCTGAAGAACTCATCCTTGCTGCTGATATGCTACCTATAAGATTAACATTCGGCGGCGAGCTTGAACCAGTAGCTGCCGGAGAAGACTTCCTGAAGTCATACAGCTGCCCTTTTGCTCGAAGTTGCATAGGGTATAGAAAACTCTCGAATAACTTCTATTACACCGCCGTTGATGCCATTTGTGTAGCCTATACCTGTGACAGCATGAGAAGGATTCAGGAATATTGGGAAAAATATTTTGGTATACCAACCTTTTCACTGGGTGTTCCACAAACCCATGACAGATTTAGAACAAAGCCGCACGCTATCGAATATTTTAAAAACGAGCTAAAGCTTTTGCGTCAAAAGCTGGCAGACTTTAGTGGTAAAACGGTAACTGACCAGGACATTCGCAAATCGATTTCACTGTGTAACAAGATAAGGGAGAAATTATGGCTCCTTTTTGAATATCCTCAAAGTGATTCAACTCCAATCGAGTGGCAGGATGTATTGAATATTACCCATGCCGGTTTTCTGATAGAAAGAGCTGATTTTATTGTTGAACTTGATAAAATAATAAAAGAGTTAAAGAAGTTAAAAAAAGAAGATTTACCCCTAGATACACGTCCTCGAGTAATGATAGGTGGCAGCATTATCGGTATCGGCGACCAGAAAATACTTGATATCATCAATGGAGCAGGTGCCAATGTTGTAGCTGACTTCACCTGTACTGGTTCGATGTTTTCTCGCAAAAGGGTAAGTATGCCAGGTATTATCGGCAGCCCAATGGATGGCATAGCTGAGCGTTATTTGTATAACATTCCATGTCCATTCATGACCGATCTACCAAAGAGGCTAAACCGTCTCGTAAGAATTGCCCGGGAATATGCCGTGCAAGGACTTGTGTACTACAACCTTAAATATTGTGATATCTGGAGATCAGAGTTTAAGTTCATGAAGGAAGCTTTATACAAGCAACTTTCGGTACCATCACTGCTTATCGAGACCGATTACTCACCAACAGACGTCGGCACCATAAGAACTAAAGTAGAAGCATTTCTCGAAATGATCGGAGGGCAGGTATGGAACAAGTAAAATTACCTGGACTTGAGAGATTGCAGTTTGATAAGGAACTTAAGTCCTTCGATGGACTGTTATCCCTATTCCTTGATTCGGCAGATAGGGTAAAGACTTCCGGGAAAAAGGTTGTAGCTAAAAGTCCTTTATCACCAGTTGATCCCATTTACGCCGCCGGAGCTCTTGCTTACGACCCTTATACGCACGAAACCATCATCAATTCGGTTATCAAAGAAGACTACAACCTTACGCAAGAAGCCCTTGATGCCGGTTTGAATTCCGATTTCAATCCCTGGAATCTCATCATGCTCGGTTCTGTATTTTCTGGTAAAAACGAAATACCGGTAGATATGTATTCAACCGCCTGTGGTTGCTGGGATGACCAAATGAAGAAATGTTGGCAAACCATGGCTGAGCTTGGCAATTCTCCCTTTTATTTTTGGGAGATACCTAGATTCGAGGAAGCAACCGAAAAATGGGCTCTAGGTTTTCTTAAAAAAGATCTAGAGCAACTCTTTAATTTCTTATCCTCGAAAACCGGTATAAAGGTAACTGAAGAAGCCCTTAGTAGCGCCATCAAGCAGGGTAATCTTCTAAGACAGGATATGCTTGATCTGACACGCCTGCTACAATCCTCCCCTGTACCAATACCAGCCCTTGAATTCTATATTGCTCAGTTGCTTTTTAGTGATTATGCTCTAGACCCGGCAGCTTTACATAGCCATTATCGAGCGCTTATAGAGGAACTTGAGCAAAGGATTAAAAAAGGTATAGCGGCCCCAGGTATAACAGCTAATAAACCAACTAGAATCTATCTTATGGGAGATGAAACACAGGAATTTCAATTACTGAATGTTATTGAACAGTATGGAGGTGCACTAGTAGGTTGTGATAGTCGATTGTCGCTTTATTACGAAACAGTGAAAGAAGAGGGTCCGGCAATGGATGCTCTGGCCAGATGGATATGGAATATGCCGCACAACAAACCCACTACTGCCAGAGTTTTAGAAACCATACCTTATATAAAACAACAAAAACCGGATGCCATTATCATAAGCAATGTAGTTGGTTCAAGGAATTTGCCTGGAGCAGAGAGACTGGTACGGGATTTAATCAAGGAAGAATTAAATCTTCCAGTTCTATCAATAGAAACCACCTTACCCCTTGAGGATATTGAAAAGATCGACTATCAAGTGAAGGCTTTTATTGAAATGAATGCATACTAGGTTTACCTTAAACACTGTGTAATTTCTTTCGGAGGTATTAATGAAACCAGCAATACAATCAAAAAAATTGGCAATCATTACAGGATTTATAGTGGGTGGCTTTGCTTTCTGGTGGTACTACATACCCTTCCCGCCCTCAGGTGAATGGTATGAGTTTTACACAAATATTTCTTTCTGGCTGGGTCTCGGTATGGGGCTTGCCGGAGGTCTTTTTACATACTTCATACTAAATTCAAGGAGGATGGAAAGATATCGCAGAATATATTTCATATCCCTCTTCTTTATAGCTTTTACATCCCTAGTAGTGGTTATTGCCGATATGGGAACACATACCTTTTTGGATTGGGCCCAAATACATGATAAGGAATACTATCTACCCGGTCAGGCACCCGGCACCCTAACCTATCCATGCACCAGAGATGTACCGCAGTTGCTGATGGGGAGGGCATCATTTTTGCGAGGGGTTGGATGGGCAGCAGATTTCCCATCAACGATGAACGAATTCCTTATTATGATGATCCCATTTTTTGTAACTGGTTTATTTTTTAGTCGCGGATTCTGCGGATGGATATGTCCCTTTGGTGGCATAACCGAATTGTTTGTAACCGGAAAGAAGGAGAGATGGTCGCTAAATATATTCAAAAGACAGACTACAGGCAAAAGGGGTTTCCGCTATGAAGGACTAAAGGAATGGGTTAAAGACACCAAATATGGACTTCTATTAGCCCTTGTAATTCTATCATTTGTAATCGCCTTTCCATTGGTTTGTATATTCTGCCCTGTTTTATGGCTTGAATCACTCATCGTCTTCTCGATCATCCTGGCTATTATTCTAATCTTTGCCGTCGTTTTGCCATTTATGACAAAGAGAAGATGGTTCTGTGTGTTTATTTGTCCTGTTGGTGCTATCTTTGCGCTACTTAACAAGATTAGCTTCTTCAGGATAAAGATGGACAAGAAGAAATGCATAAAATGCAATGACTGCGTTCAGGAATGCAGGATGTATGCACTGACACCAACTATGATAGAAGATTTTAAATCTCCAAATGAAGACTGCATAAGATGCGGAAGGTGTATCGAGGTTTGCCCAGAGGACGCAATGGATATTTACTGGGCAGGCACATCCATAAAAGCAAGATCTTGGTTTATGGCCGCGGCAATTATTACGGCGCTTGCTTGGTATGCTTGGTTTATAGTTATCATTGTCGGTTTACCAAAATAAAATACACTTATCTCTAATCTAAAATGTATAATAATGGATAATATAATATACCTCGGATTAACATTAGGCATTGGACTAAGTACTTCATGTGCGGCTCTATGCACTCCAGTACTAGTACCCTATATCGCCTCTTCAAACCGGCCATCTATAATGAAAGGTCTTTATTCAGCTTTAATTTTCTCATCCGGTAGACTAATATCCTACCTTATTCTTGGTTTGATTTTCGGTTTGTTAATTACATCAGTTGAAATAAATCCCATTATTACGGCAACGGCTACAGCAGTGTTGGGTTTACTGCTAACCTTTCACGGGCTATCCATCCTGGGATTATTTAAGGCAAAAACAGCGTTAGGTTCGGCTTTTTGCAGATATACAGAGGGCCAAAGATCTTTGATCTATCTTGGAATGCTAACCGGGCTACGTCCCTGCATACCTCTCATCGCAGCCTTAACTTACAGTATTACCCTAATCAGTATTGGTGAAACTATTACATTTATGATGTCATTTTGGTTGGCATCTTCAGCACTGATTTTCCTTATTGGGCCCATCAGTGGTGCGGTATTAGGCGCAACGAGCAAAAAGATTTCATTAGATAGAATTCGCCGCATCTCAAGCGTGGCAATGGTAGCTATTGGAATTGTATTTATGGTTCAGGGGATTAGCTTGTTTATCTATCCGATTTAGATATCTGTAAGAATACTTTAGTCCAAAGGTAATTTATTGTTCAAGCTCAGGGTTATCGGTAAAAGCGCCAGTCCCTGTGTCTTCATCATCATACCACTGCCAAAATGCGGGTGGTACCCAAGGTACTTCGGCTGCGTATAATTCCTGAAATTGCTGCTTAAGGTTACTAACAACAGGATACGTATTCAGGGCTATTGTACCGATTCCATCACATGTTTCATCCGGAATTTCACCCGTTAATACTTCAAGCCTTACCTCGGTTACTCTTTTCTCATCGTGATTAGATTGGAACCAAGCACTGAAAGTAAATTCCCATGCAGAATCGGCAGGGACTTCTACCACGGTATACCTGCGATCAGTTGGTTTACCTTCCTCAAAATCGACAAGCACCATTTTTATCCAACCTATAGCATCCTGAGAACCCTCGTTTTTAAGCGTAAAATCGACTTCATAGCCGTACATTAAAAACATACCACAGGCGTGATACATGGTACCTATTTCGCGACTTTCCATTTCAACTACCCTGACATTCTCCATGCCAAGGCTATTGGTAACAGTTCCAGTTCCATCGCAAACAGGACAATCAACTTGTATAAAGCTGGTTACTAGAAGCAGTGGCATGACCGTAAAAAAGGCTAAATATTTTTTCTGGAATTTAAATTTTTTCAATATCTTCATGACCACACTCCATACTTTTTTATACTGTCTATACTAACACGATAACGATTTACGCAAGGTTAAGTTAGCCCTTCAACCAATAAATAGTGATAAGATAATCTCTGGTAATTTAATTTTATTAAAAAGCAATAACCGTGTCAAACAGCCTAATACCGCTTGACACGGTTATTTTTACTATTATACCTTAGGTAATCCTAGGGCTATGCAGCAGCTAATAAAGCTCTTTTAACTGCTGCCTGA
>CP070729.1:1195229-1208254 GCA_020351185.1 Dehalococcoidia bacterium
ACCATGAAGGACAAAGCGTGTGATTTTATCTGCAGCCAGTATTGTAGGAAGTGCGGCTACGTCGACACCTATAGCTTCTGCGAGAGGGATATAACCTGGCCTGTTAATTACAGCCAAACTACGAGGCACACCAAGATTTTTTGCAAGTAGGCCACAAAGAATATTTAACTCATCGTTTTCTGTTGTAGCCACAAAGGCATCTGCCGATGGCACTCCCTGTTCGATGAGAAAACCGCGATCGGTACCATCACCTTGCAATACGTCTATGTTTTCCAGTTTAGCAGCTATTTCTTGACAGAGACCAAGATCATTCTCTATGACCTTCACCTTAACTCCTCGTCTTTGCAGACCTTCGGCAGTGAGAAAACCGATTCTACTACCGCCAAAAAGGACCACCTTTTTTGCCGGGCGTTGAGGTTGACTGAATATCTTACCCAGCTCATCAATAAACTCTCTGGAAGCAATTAAATAAACACTATCATGCTGGGTTATTACTTGACTGCTTTCAGGTGTAATGATATCTCCTTCACGGACAATAGCTACCACAACACAAGGTTTGGGGAAAGTGATATCACCCAGGGTCTTGTCACCTAGGACTTCTCCTTCTATCTTGAATTCTCTTATCTGTACTAAGCCATCGGCGAAGTTTTCAACTGGCGTGGAATAAAAGCTCGAGAGTATGCTCGTTATTTCATCGGCGGCTTCCGCTTCTGGATTGATGAAGACATCAACCCCGAAGCTCTTGGGCCTGACAACCCTGCGTGTCGCTGTGGCTGATCTAGCAGGTGTTACAAAATAACCCGAGTAACCCGGGTTTCTGATTCTGGCAGCAGTGGTTCTGGCGCCCAATTCCTTTGCCATAAAACAGGTCACCATGTTCACTTCATCACTGTTGGTGACAGCCAGAACCAAATCAGCCCGATCAACCTCTGCTTCCCTAAGTATCTTGGGTGTGGCAGCATTGCCCTGTATTGTCTTGACATCGAGCTGGCGACGGAATGTTGCAAGAACCGTTTCAGTTAGCTCTATAACAATTACTTGATGACTCTCTTCGACTAGCAGGGAAGCAATATGAAAACCAATTACCCCTCCACCAGCAATAACGATATACATCTATTTCAACCTAACGCTTGAAGCAGAAACTTTTAAAGTACCTTGAAATGTTCTGGCAGGTATTCTTAAGTGTGTTACGCGGTTTTTTCCACCTACGTAATACCTTATCGCCTGGTTTAGAAGCCGGTAGCTGCTTAAGAGGCTCAATCTCCATGATTAAGAAATGTTCTCGATCCCATTTTACTCTATTTTAGTTTAGCATTCTATGCTCTTGTTCTATAGCTGTCAATAGCGAAGCAGCCTTGAATCGTGCCAAGGTAGTGGTTTTTGATCCGCACTCTTTTTGCTTTTATTAAACCTCTGATGTAGTATTAGGGGAGTATTTTTAAAGACCAGGGTTCGTCATTTGATATTTGAATATTTTTATCTTGTATTCATAGCCGCTATTGGCGTAATTCAGGCAGCGGTAGCCCATAATGGACTTAGAGGGATTTCATTTTTTAATCGGAAGATTTATGCTTACTTTTTTATGTTAATTTCACTGGGGCCGGTGATCACTGCTTTCTTTACCTGGAACGAGAGGAATCTCACAGGTGTGATTGAGGGTAGCGAACAATTCTATTTATTTATGTTAGCCATTGTTTCCGCTATCGGTTTCACTATAGTGCTGTCGTCTTTTCTAAATCACTCGCGCCTCCGTAACAACAATATCGTTTGCGAAGGATTAGAAGCCCTCAAAGATGTAACTTTCTTTCAAGCGTTGCGGTATAAAATTATCAAGAGAAAATGATAACTATTGACGAAAATATCTTCCTTTGGATTAATGGTTTAGCTGGAAATGTAGCTTTTTTTGATTGGTTATTAAAAGGGATAGCTAACGACTATCTAGTTATTGTAGGTTCTTGCCTAGTCCTGTTAGTCTTATGGATATGGGGGATTGATACTCGTCAGCGAGATCGCAACCAGAAGGCGGTAATAAGTGCTTCTTTGAGCCTAGGTTTATCTCAGGGATTTGTATCCACCTTGAATGCTTTTTATTTTCGCCCCCGCCCATTTACAGAACTACCAACCAACCTGCTCTTCTATCAACCAACCGATTCTTCCTTTCCATCCAATTCAGTCGCAATTGTATTCGCCATCACCTTTGCTATCTTCCTAGCAAATAGAAGGATTGGTGGATTTCTCTTCATATTAGCTTTCTTGCACGCTTTCTCTCGCGTATATGTGGGAGTACATTATCCTTTTGATGTTCTTGCTGGAGCGGCTGGCGGTATACTCATAGCCTTTATTGCCACAAAAACAATAAATGTCTTGGAGAAATGGCTTGATTTAGTCATGGTACTTGCGCGTAAGCTCTATATAGCCTAAAATATGAGCCCTTGTCTTTTTTATATACGTTTGCTTTTTGACTACAACCTTCTTTATTTCTAAGTCTATCTTTTTACTTTAGAGATTGTATTCCCGAGAAGTTAATCGCTTCTTTTCTTGGGTAATAATATCAAAAATATCTGCAATCACGCTGTCGATCATATGCTGTTGGTTGATTACTATGTGATCGAAGGAATACCGTCTTTTCATTTCTTCAATGGCTGTATTCAATCGTAGATCTAAATCTGTTTCCGATTCAGTATTACGACTTTTAAGTCTGATAGTCAGCTCCTGCATTGATGGTGTTGCCAGAAATATGGAGACCGCATGGGGTAAGATTTTTTTTATGGTATCAGCACCCTGTATGTCGACCTTTAAGATAACATCTCTCCCTTCATCGAGTGCTTGTTTAACTGGTTTTTTAGGTACCCCATACCAATTGCCGTAGACATTGGCATGCTCAAGTAGTTTATCTGTCACAATCATCTTCTTGAATTCTTCTTCGGAAACGAAATGGTAGTCAATCCCGTTCTTTTCTTTGAGTCGTCGTGGTCGAGTGGTTACGGTCACTATGAAATCGAGGGGAAATTTGCGCTCTTTAATCTTGGAAAGAACAGTGTCTTTTCCAGCCCCGGAAGGACCGGAAATGACTAGTAGGAGTGGTTTGTTACCTCTATTAGAAAAATTTTCATCTTCATACTCTGATTTTTTCATCACTCTGCTCTAGTTTCAGCATCGAACCGCCGCGGCTTACCTGAAGTCTGCCAGTGATGGTTTCCGGAGCTAGAGCCGCCAACACAATGTGCTTGCTGTCTGTGAAGATTACCGCTTTTGTTCTTCTGCCGTTGGTCATATCGATTAGTAACCCGTTGTTTCTGGATTCTTGGATGGCGCGTTTGGTGGGTGCTGAGCTAGGTGAAGCTATCGCGATAACCCGATTCATTGCAAGAATATTGCCAAAACCGATGTGAATGAGTTCTCCAGTCATAATCCCCAACTCTCAGTTTGATATTATATTAATATTAATTATTCAATAATCTAGCTGTTCACGCATTTATGACGTAAAATTAAATCAAACCACTCAAAATTTACGACTATTGTTATCAAGCTAAAGAAAGAATGCCTAATATATTACCTTGGTGGCAATCAGAAGACAAGTACTTAAATTAAGAAATTGGCTGTTTTTTAAAAATTTTATTGAGTTATACATTAAAAAGGAAATTAATTACATCTCCATCTTGGACTATATAGTGCTTACCCTCTAGGCGGAGTTGCCCGTGTTTTCTTCCTTCGGTTATGCTACCAGCTTTAACAAGATCATTGAAGCTAATAACTTCAGCTCGAATAAATCCCCTTTCCATATCGGTGTGGATTTTGCCAGCTGCCTTGGTAGCTTCGCTACCGTAGGGAATGGACCAAGCCTTGATTTCATCAGATGCGGTAGTGAAAAAAGTGATGAGACCCATCAGGTCAAAGGATGTCTTTATGGTTCTTTCTAGACCAGGTTCGGTTAAACCGAATTCCTTACGGCATTCTTCTGCGGTGGCCGAGTCAATTTCTCCCAGTTCCAATTCTAGCTTGCTACAAAGAGCTATAAATTTATGGTTTCGTTTTGAAAAACGCTGACTAAACTTTTCCTCTATTAATTTTATTTCAGATATCTGCTCTTCGCCGAGATTTAATAGTGTCAGCAATGGCTTAGCGCTTAAGAATTGGTATCCGGTTATCAGTTTCTTTTCATCAACGCTTAGGTCTTGCTCCCTGATTGGGATGTCCTTTTCAAGTCCTGATTTTGTTTTTAATAGGATGTTCTGTTCGTGCTGAGATTGTTGCCTTTCTTCCTGTTTGGTGCTTCTCAAGGAAATTTCAATTTTATGGAGCCGCCTCTCGATGATGTTAAGATCAGAGCAAGCTAACTCTAACTCCATGGCAATAATGTCTCGCTCTACGTCTACACTGCCTTCTATATGGGGGACACTTGCTTCGGTGAAGGCGCGAGCTACATTCATTAGGGCATCGGTGTTGCTCAACTGAGATAAGTATTCGCCGCCTATGGCCATATCATTTGTCATACTTTTTACTGAGGCACCTATATCAATATATCTGATCTCGGATGGTATCCTTTTTTTCGGATTTAATAACTCGACGAGTTTATCAAGTCGGGGGTCTGCCACTCTGGCAATCCCGATATGCGGTGCTTCTCGGGCATAGCTATTCACGTGAGCTTTACTGCTAGTTAGGGTATTAAAAACTGTTGTGCGGCCGCTTTTGGGGAGTCCAATAATACCAATATCAACGCTCATCGATTTGTGTTAATAACTTTCTACTTTAGCTTATTGTTGCTTTGCAGTGATACACAAGGTCTTTATTATTACAAGGAAGTCGTCTGAAAAATGAGCCCTGTTAACGGGCTGCTCTTACTATTTTCTGAGCTTGTTTGAGGGCTAATTCTCTTTCGTCGGTGTTAATGTTTTCATTAGCGACCAGATCCAGTAGAGCTAGTAGTGATTCGCGGGTACCGATAGCGCCGATTGATTTAACTGCATCTGTTCTTATATTGCTGGAAAGGTCCATGTCGGTGGCAATATTCGCAAGCTTTTTGATCTCATTGATAATCTGTTCTGACATCTTATCTCTCCTTTATTAACATAGGTTGGGCTTATTTTGCTACAATCCCGCCTAATTCTACGCCTTATAATACCGGACTTCAATAGCGAGACAATCGGCAGTTTTATGTTTTTAATATAAGTTATCTATTGTATAACTCTGCTTGTGTGATAAAATGAGCTGGTAATTCAAGGAGTATTGGGTTTGTTATATATCTTGTTCGGGTTGGACGACTTTTCACTGCGTGAGATGCTTGAGGAGATAAAAAGAGAGATCGGTGACGAGTCGCTACTGGAAAGTAATACAACTATATTGGACGGTCAGCAGCTTATCGCTAGCAAGCTGGGTGAGATCTGTTCGGCTCTACCTTTCCTTGCCTCGAAGCGCCTAGTTGTAGTTGAGGGCTTATTGGGGCGATTTGAGTTCCGGCCGGTGCAAGAATCCCAGAAAAAAAAGAATAAGGATAATCAGCAAAGCTATGAAGAAGAATTTGCTACCCTAATCAAGAAACTTCCCGAAACCACTGTTCTTGTGTTAGTTGATGGTGATATTAAAAATAATAATCCCTTTTTCAAACAGCTACTACCACTAGCAAAAGTGAGGACCTTCCCTCTTTTAAGAAATAACAGACTACGCCAATGGGTAAGCAAGCGCGTCCAACAAGAAGGTGGAACTATCTCTCCACAGGCTAACGATTTACTTTCCCGGTTGGTAGGCAGTAATTTATGGGTGATGGCTAGTGAAATTTCGAAACTGGTTTCGTTCGCTTTGAACCGTTGCATTGAAGAAGAAGATGTCAGAGCTGTCGTTAGTTCCAGCCAGCAAGCAAGTGTATTCAATATGGTAGATGCGGTTCTTGAGTCTAGGGTTAGTCAGGCACAAAGAGCAGTACAGCAGCTTTTAAAGAGGGGCATGGCGCCGCCATATTTACTTTTTATGCTGGCAAGACAGGCCAGGTTGTTGGTACAGGTTAAAGAACTCGTTAAGAAGGGCAAATCCGAGCTTGAGATTCAGAACAAGTTGGGCTTGAAATCGGAGTTTGCCTGGCGTAAGACATCAGAACAGGCTAGCCGTTATTCTTTTTTACACTTGAAAGAGTTATACGAACGACTTCTGGCTACCGACGTAGCTATAAAAACAGGTAGATACGAACCAGAACTAGCCTTGAATATACTAGTGGCTGAAATGTGCCAGTAGGATGCTAACTAGCATTGGTCTGGGTTGAAATCGTCATTAAGGCTTGTTTTATGCGAGAATTCGCCAAAAGCTATACCGAAAACCTCTAAAGCCCTCAATTAATAATAGCTTTTGTTAAATATATTGCACAGCAAGACTCGGTTTTTATGAACGCATTTAAATTGACAGTCAATTCTGCTTGCACTAAAATCGTATGTAAATTTCACATTTGAGGTAAATGCAAAGTGACAGGCAATGAGGTTCGGCAAGCTTTTTTGCGCTTCTTTCAAACCAAAGGACATAAAGTTGTTCCAAGCTCTCCTCTCATACCCCATGGTGATCCTACCCTGCTGCTAACTAGTGCTGGTATGGTCCAATTTAAGCCATTTTTTCTAGGATTGGAGACACCGCACTGCCCCCGCATGGTATCCTGTCAAAAATGTTTTCGTACCACCGATATCGAGGCAGTTGGAGATACTAACCACCTTACCTTTTTTGAAATGCTGGGTAATTTCAGCGTAGGCGATTACTTCAAAGAAGGGGCTATCAGTCTAGCGTTGGAATTTGTTCTAGAGCATCTACATATAAAAAACGAACGTCTGTGGATTACTATTTTCCTTGATGACGACGAAGCCTTCGAAATCTGGCATCGCATGGGTATTCCCGAAGCTAGGATAATAAGGTTTGGTGAAGAAGATAACTTCTGGGGTCCAGCGGGTGATACCGGTCCTTGTGGGCCCTGCAGCGAGATACACTATGACTTCGGTGCGGAGATTGGTTGCGGCAAGTCTTCCTGTGGTCCTAATTGCAGATGCGGTCGATTCTCCGAAATCTGGAACCTTGTTTTCGTACAATATAATCAAGATCTACAGGGTAGACGTATCCCGCTATCATGCTGCCACGTCGATACTGGTATGGGGCTCGAAAGGACAGCGGCTGTAATGCAGGGCAAAACTTCCGTATACGAAACTGATTTTTTTGCTCCTCTTATAGAGTCAATCTCACAGCTATCTGGAAAGAATTACGGTAAAGATGAAGATACAGATGGCTATATACGGGTAGTAGCCGAACATGGCCGGGGTATCACCTTTCTTGTTGCTGATGGCGTATCACCGGATAATGAGGGGCGTGGTTACGTGCTACGGCGGTTATTACGCCGAGCGGCGATCTTTGGACGACGGTTAGGGCTGGAAAAGCCCTTCTTATCCGAGATTGCTAGAAAAACAATTGATGTCATGAGTGATAATTACCCCGAATTGAACAATAGGCGGGATTTCATATTTAAAGTTATTGAACGCGAAGAAACACGATTTGGTGAAACATTATCAACAGGTTTAGAGCAGTTGGATGCTATCGCAGTACAGGCTTCAAGCCGAGTAAGGAATGTAATAAGTGGCCAGCAAGCATTTAAGTTGTATGATACCTATGGTTTCCCGGTTGAGCTAACACGGGAGATTGCTGAGAAGCAGGGTCTCTCGGTGGATGTAGAGGGTTTTGCAAAGGCAATGGATAAGCAGCGGGAAAAAGCTAGAGCCAGTCACCGCTTTGAATTTGATGGCAAGGGTATTGAAAAGTACAAACTTGGATTGGAGTCAACAGCCTTCGTCGGTTATGATAATCTAAAAGTGAAATCGGTTATACAGAAGATATTGGTGAATAATAAAGCAGTGAATAGTATTATTGAAAAACAGAATGCTGATATCATCCTATCTATTACACCTTTCTACGGGGAAATGGGTGGTCAAGTAGGTGATAGCGGTAAAATAACCAGTAATTCGGGATGCTTCACTGTGTCTGATGCCTTTCAATCGCCGCAGGGCACCATATTCCATCGGGGCTTTGTCGCCGAAGGTAGAATGTCCGTGAACGATGAAGTAGAAGCCGTGGTAGATTGTGAAAAACGTATGGATATTGCACGTAACCACACAGCTACACACCTACTTCATTTTGCCTTACGTCGAGTGCTGGGCAAGCACGTCCAACAACGGGGCTCACTAGTAGCGGCCGACAGACTCCGCTTCGACTTTTCGCACTTGCTGGCGTTGACAGAGGAAGAACTTAATAAAGTACAGGGAATCGTGAATGAAAATATCCGCCAGAATCTACCAGTATATGATGAGGATGTTCCCTATAACCGGGCAATTGAAGAGGGAGCCATTGCTTTGTTTGATGAAAAATACGGGGATATGGTGCGGGTGCTTAAAATCGGTAAGCCGGTTGTGAGTACTGAGTTGTGTGGAGGTACCCATGTTACTGCTACTGGTGAGATAGGTCTGTTCAGAGTTCTGACGGAATCTAGCATTGGCGGTGGTCTTCGTCGTATCGAGGCAGTTACTGGTCGTGGCACGGAAGAGATGATAAAGCAGAAAATAGATTCTTTATGGGATAGACTCTTGGCAGTACAGGAGGAACTAGAAGCAGAGCGGCAGCGGACTGTGCAACTTGAACGCGAGCTTGCTAAGAAGGAAGCCACTGCACTATTAAATCGAGTCGAAGTAGTAAACGGTATTAAGGTGTTATCGGAATCGGTACCAACAACACGACCAGATATGATGCGAGAAATGTCTGACATGCTGAGGGATAAGTTGCAAAGTGTGGTGGTTATTCTGGGTAGTATATATCAGGGCAAACCAGCTTTTATTGTCGCTGTTACACCAGATCTTGTCAAGCGGGGGTATCATGCTGGGCAGATTGTAAAAAAGGTGGCTGCTATCGCAGGTGGCAGTGGTGGCGGCAAACCAGACCTCGCCCAGGGTGGCGGTAAAGCTAGCGGAAAACTGGGAGAAGCTCTGAAAGTGGCAAAGAGCTTGATATAGATGCGATATCTGGGGCTTGATATAGGAGACAGGTGGATTGGGATTGCCCTCAGCGATCCATTAGCAAAACTGGCAAGTCCACATACTATCCTTAAGCGTAGCAACGATATAGCCGATATTGAGACTATTAGCCATATTATTGAAAATTATGACGTACGACTGATTGTGGTTGGTTTGCCGCTTATGATGGATGGCAACCTGGGAATTCAGGCACATAAGGTAGAAGATTTCACACAGCAATTACGCGGTAAGTTAGATATTCCGGTAGAGTTCCGTGATGAAAGACTGACAACAGTTTCAGCCCGACGCTTGATGCGAGCGTCTGGTAATAGAAAATCAAGAAAAAGTAGGGATGACGCCATAGCCGCTGCCATTATGTTACAGGCTTTCTTAGATGAAAGGCAGGATCAACCAAGATAGCTATCTTTGTCAATAATCCGTTTGGTAAGAGTAAATGAACTTTGGCATCCTTAAAAATTACATCGAAGTACTGAAACCTAGAGAGACCAGTTTGTTAACCTTTATTGGCGTGGCCGTCGTTTATATCGCTGCCGATGGAGAACCTTCTCTGGGAGTCGTACTATTGGCGTTATTCGCCATTCTGATAGCCAGTGCTGGTGCAAATGGCATCACAAACTACTTGGACCGTGAATTTGACGCTAGAATGGAGCGCACTAAGCATCGAGTATTACCCGCAAAGCGCATTTATCCACCACAGAAGGTGCTACCTTTAATATTGACCCTTATTATTACAGGATTGGTGCTTGCTTGGTGGCTGCACCCGCTTGCTTTTACTGCTGATCTAGTTGGTACCGCTGTTGCCGCTACGTGGCGCAAGCGAATGACCTGTGTTTTCCCTCAGGGGGCTATTGCTAGTTTAGCCCCGGTGCTTATGGGCTGGTTTGCTGTGGAGCTGGCTTTTAGTTGGCAGTTGCTATTGCTGTGTTTGCTAATATTAACTTGGCTCCCTTTACATGTATGGAGTGTAATGGTATCCAACCGAGATGAATATTTGGGTACTGGCTTGGATTTCTTCCCCATGAACGTTAGCATAAAGACGGCAGTAATGATACTGCTTCTCTTCACCTTTTCTCTTTATATAATCTCCTTGACACTCTATTTTGTAGATGGTTTCGGGTGGCTCTACCTTATTCTTACGAATATTCTGGGTATAATCATTCTTTATACAACATCCAGGTTAGTGATCTCTAGCACCTCGAAGAATGCCTGGAGGCTTTATAAAGTATCCAGTTTTCCGTATCTTGGCCTTATCTTCCTCGCAATGTGTCTTGATATATGGCTTATTTAACTTAGAAATATCGCTTCACCTATTTAAGGATTAGTAAAATTGAATTTCAATGTTACAAAGACTTGTGCCAGTTTTGGAGCCCGTGCTGGTGAGCTGGTAACACCTCGCGGAGCAGTACAAACACCCATATTTCTTCCAGTAGCTAGTCAGGCAAGTGTCAAGACGCTAACTCCACGGGAAATTGGGGAAATCGGTTTTCATATGCTGTTGGCTAATGCTTATCATCTCTACTTAAGACCAGGGATTTCGGTAATTGAAGAGATGGGTGGTCTGCATAGGTTTATGGGATGGAACGGAGCCATTCTAACTGATAGTGGCGGTTACCAGATATTTAGCCTGGCTAGTTTAAGACAGGTGACCGATGAGGGGGTTTCTTTCAGTTCCCATGTTGACGGTAGTCAGCACTTTATCACTCCAGAAATGGCAATAGAAAATCAGCAGTCACTAGGTGCTGATATAATTATGGTTCTCGACGAATGTCTTCCAAGTGATGCTGATTTCAATCAAACAAGGCGGGCGATGAACCGTACTCATCTTTGGGCAGTAAAGTGTCGACAGCTTCACAACCGCGATGATCAATCGCTTTTCGCTATTGTACAAGGGGGCATTTTTCCAGAACTGAGACGAAAGTCAGCCAAATACCTTGTTTCGTTGGATTTCCCCGGCTATGCTATTGGCGGATTGAGCTTGGGCGAGCCAAAAGATGTTACTTGGAAAATCACTGGGGACACTGTAGCATTGTTACCACCGAGTAAACCGCGTTATCTCATGGGTGTTGGTTCACCGGAGGATCTCGTTCAAGCGGTATCGAGGGGCGTTGATATTTTTGATAGTGCATTACCCACTCGCATCGCTCGAAATGGTGCCCTATTTACACTAAATGGGCGGATCAATATTGAGAAGAGTATATACAAAAAGATGGCAGAACCGGTTGATCCTGATTGCGATTGCTATGCTTGTAGAGATTTCTCAGCGGCTTACCTGCACCACCTGTTTCATAGTGGAGAACTGCTAGCATTACGCTTGGCTACCATCCATAACCTAACCTTTATATACAATTTGATGTCTAGCATTAGGAAAGCTATTCTAAATGATACATTTAGTTCGTTTAAAGATACCTTTTTAAGAAACTACAAACCAACAAATGAAAAAGCACGCATTTCTCAGAAGCAGAAGTGGTTGGAGATGTGTAGCGAAAATAAATAGTCTCTTATTATGGATTTTAATTATATGGTATCCTAATAATTATGATAACCACCTTTTATCTACCGACAAAGATAATTTTCGGCTTGGGAAGTCTGGCGCAATTGGGAACCGAGGCAACCAAACTGGGGCGTAAGGCAATTCTTGTTACGGGCAAAAACAGCCTACGCCAAACTGGCATACTAGATAGGGTAGTGAATGATTTGAAAGAAAATAATATTGAATCCATAGTCTATGATCGAGTAGAACCCAACCCTCGTACTTTCACCGTAGATACAGGTGCTAAAATGGCAAGAAAGAATGGTGTTGATCTTGTTATTGGGATTGGTGGCGGTAGTGTTATGGATGCAGCCAAAGGAATAACACTAGCTAGTAGCGGTAATTGGCTGGTATGGGATTATATTAATAAGGGTATTGAGGTTAAGGATAAGATTCCTTCGCTGATTTTGGTACCCACAGTAGCCGCTAGTGGCTCCGAAGCCAATTGTGGTGCCGTTATTACTAACTGGCAGACACATGAAAAATGCGTACTTAGTACTCCACATATCTACCCAAGTGTCTCAATTGTCGATCCAGAGTTAACGCTTACTTTACCAGCCAGACAAACGTTGCAGGGAGGAGTGGATATTTTTTGCCATCTTATAGAACCCTATGTTACTTCTGGAAAACCAGAGCCCCTTACTGACGCTATTATTGAAGCATCGTTGAGATTGGTGGTGATGTATCTACCGCAAGTACTGGCTCAGTCGGATGACGCGAATGCTCGCAATCAACTTTCTTGGGTAAGCACCATTGCTTGCTCCCAGTTTACTCTGCTTGGTGGTGGTAATGGAGCTATGACACTCCATGGCATTGAGCATCCATTAAGTGGCTACTTCGATATAGCACATGGAGATGGATTAGCCGCCCTTCTGCCTGCTTGGATGAGATATACCTACCCGGCAAGGCAGGCAAGGTTTGCAGCACTTGGTAGAAATGTTTTCGGCAAGCCAGATGGTATTAGAGCCACTGGACAATGGCTGAAGAAGTTAGGTATGAGTAAACGACTAGGTGAACTTGGGATTGAATTTGATAGTATTGGAGAAATGGCTGATTGTGCTGTAAGGACAGCCGATTGGCTTAATAAGCACCCAAATAGACTAGATACAGAAACCATAGCCGGTATTTATAGAGAATCTTACTAGATTTGTTTGATGTTGTACTATTGACAAGCTTCCATATCTGTGATAATATTACTTTTACCTTCTAAGGTGTTTTGCTTATGCTGAAGGTTAACACATAAAGCGGCTTTCACTGGTGAAATAGACAAGCCAGCGGCTTGGTGCAAAATCGCCAGGCCGTTTCTTTTTGTGTTAAGGACTTTAACAATTGAATAGGGTTAATATCAAGTCTGAAGCAGGTCAAGCATTAAGGGCACATGGTGGATGCCTTGGCATCAAGGGCCGAAGAAGGGCGTGGCAAGGCTGCGATAAGCCTCGGTGAGCTGTCTAGCA
>CP070729.1:1208354-1215942 GCA_020351185.1 Dehalococcoidia bacterium
ATGGCGCGATTTTTTCCTGGAACCGCCCTTGTTCCTACTGGGATGTGGTGGGCCCCCATTTGCCCAGTTGCCAACTGATTAACTAGATATCTTGGTTCTTCATAGAATCCACCATTCCTACCTACCTGACATGGATCATGGTAGGTAAGCGGTTCTTTTATTCTCGCTTGTGCAATATTAATATTTCCTCGTTTTACATATTCTGCCATCAGTTCAACGATGCCCCTTATCTTAAAAGACAATTTCTCTTTCGCCCATGTTTCATAGAGGAATTGCACTACCCGATAGGCATGACCACATTCTGTAATTACTATTTCTTTAACATCAAGCGATTTGGCTTCGTCTATAATCCGCTTAGCGATCGATGTAGCCTGCTTTACATCACCCAGAAAATAGCCATAGTTTGCTGCTTCAAACAACGACAGCGTCCAGTTAACTTTTGCCTTATGGAAAATTACTGCTGCTGGTAATATTGTATGTGTACCAGCTAAAGCTACGTACAATAAATCAGATCCCTTTTTTCTTATTGGTATCGTCGCTTGAGGATCAGCTACCCTTTCCTGCAACTCCTTTTCCGTATCTTTCAGTGTTTCAGCGATGATGTCCTTAAAGAGGTCAATATTCTCCCCCTTCATAACGGCAGCGCCGGCAAGTTCGGTTAGTATCTGCGAGCCCCTGCCGGCAGCAATTAGCATTGCTTTAGCTACTGCTATAAACCACGTTGTATCGATGGAGAATGGGCAAAAGTACATACAACGACGGCAACCAGTACAGGCATAAGTTGTCTTATATAACTCATCCAGCAATTTGTCATTTAATTCAATACTTTCGCTAATAGCTGGATATAATTTTCCACTTAGCGTAAAATATTTTTTATACACACGGCGGATAATTTCTGCTCGATAAGCAGGTAAATAAATGATATCTCCAGTGGTTACATACTGGTGACAGGCATCCTTGCATATCGAACACCTAGTGCAGATATCAAGATAATAGAGCAGCTGTCGGTTCATCCTATTATCAATTTCGCCAGCGATAGTCTGTCTTGATTTATCGTCCATTAGACCTCACTCCGTACAAGATTGCTGGCGAAAGTACCAACAGAATGAATCAATTTACTAAAAGGAAAATAGATAAATAATAGATTCGACGTTAGCACATGGCTAACCAACACCCACTTGGTTGAAGATTCGACGATGGCTTCTGGGAATGCGGGTCGAAAAGCTAATAAGCTATGGATATATTCTCTGTAATCAGCGACATGCACATCGCCGAAAAACCGCAGGTGGTTACCGAATAAAAGAATCACGAGTACGAGTACTAAAAGTAGGTAATCTTCAGGTATTGATAAATCCTTATAAGGAGATTTGAAACGTCTCATTATCAAGTAAGTCACGCTAACCAATAGAATAATCCCAATAGTACCACCACTCCACGCGGCGAACCTTGCCATGCCTTCATCCCCAAGAGCATTAGCGATGAACGTGAATTCATTAAAAAGTCTTAAGTGGCCAATAAAGGCAGCAATCCCACCAATGTGAAGTAGCAAGACAAATACCCACATGACAGGATCGACTCCCATTACCTGGGGATAAAAAAATGTATCCTTAAAGAGCTTGAATCCCCTTGCCCACCTATTTTTAGGTTTGGGAAACATCCCTAGCTTTACACTACTACGTTTTACCTTAAACCACTGGTATATTCGAAAGGCAATCCCTAAAATAAAAATAGCTACCCCTACATATACCAATATTCCGGCTACGAGATAAGAGAACCAGTCCATTGTTACTTCAACCGCTTAACGAAGAAAGTTATATCTTTATCGGCTCGCTCAGTTTTAACGACTTCGTTGCCGGTCGTCCTCGCCCAAGATGGAATATCGGCCAAGCTCCCAGGATCAGTCGCAATGGCTTTAATAATACCGCCAATGGGTACATTAGTAATATTCTGACTAACTCTCACCATCGGCAAAGGGCACAGCAACCCTCTGAGGTCCAATTCCAAGTCAACCTTAATGTTTTCTGCCATTTACATCTCCTTCCCTAAATAAATAGTGAAAATTCTGAATTCTGAGCCTCTTCAACCATCAGGGCTACACCGGCAACACCCGATACCTCATCAATTAACTCTTTCTTATCAATCTCCATTACTTCCATACTCGTAATACAACTATACATTTTAACACCCAAGTCAATAGCCAGCTGTCTGAGTTCAGATAGACCGGATACGTTTTTATTCTTCATCATTTTGCCGAACATCCAGCGGCCCATGCCCAGAAATCCATATTTGCTGGGATTTGCTTTAGTGACGTCTCCGCCCTCAATCAATCCCACCATCCGCCCAAACAAACTCTTCCCGGTCGTCATATTCTTCTTAATTCCCCGTAAACCCCAGAAAGTAAAGAACAAGGTAACATCCATATTTGTAGCAGCAGCACCAGTTGCGATAGTGAATGCTGCAAAAAGTTTGTCAAAATCTCCGCTTATAACGATAATAGTTGCTTTCTTCTTCTCTGTTTTTTGTTCCATTTGTCTCCTGCTCCTTATATTTTTTTTGAATTTTATGTGCTCTCCTTATTATAACTACTTAACGAGCATGCCAACTCTTTGCTATTTTCGAGTTGTTCCGTAAGGAATTTATACACTAGATCACAGGCTTCGCCTATCTTCGGACTAGATAGCCTATAGTAAACCGTAGATCCCTCTCGCCTAGTTGTTAAGATACCCCTCTTACGTAATATTGATAAATGCTGCGAAACATTGGGCTGGGAGATATTGAGAGTGGAAGATAATTGTCCAACTGATTTCTCATTTGTACGTAATTGATGTACAAGCATCAACCTCTTGGGTTGTGAGAGTGTTTTACATATCTCAGCCTGTATTTCAAAAAGCCAAGTATTGTTACCAATTTCTATAGCCATAACCTATAAAACATATATATTTATATCAGTATATAATAATATTATTATATATTACCCACTTGGTCAATACTTAATCAAACTTTCCAGGAGAGTTTTTTATTATATTAAACGTATCACTCTCCTGTTAAACTCGGTTATCCGACCATTTTTCTATATCATTAATAATTTCTCATACTCTGGTTTCTTGAAATTCTTATGTTAAACATTGTTATATATATTTAGTATCTTGTCCCTTGAATTAAATCTGTAAAATGAAGTCAAAGATATCGTTTCAACCAGTCCATGACTAGTTCAATCATCAATTCTAAATGTTTAGGTTCATCAAAGCCATGATTACCACCTCTAATAAGCTCCAATTTCTTTGGTACTTTTGCTTTATTATAAATAAAACGCGCATCCTCCTGTGAAACCATTTTATCTTTATCACCATGTATCACAAGCAACGGACAGTTAATTTTTTCAACCGCACTACCAAAATCATAATTATTAATATCTGAAAAGAATTTTTCTTTCAATCTTCTGCCCGAAGGTAATTCAAAGAATTTCTCACCTTTAGATATGAGGTACATATCGTTACTTGGAATATGAAACCTACAAGGTGTAGCTAATGTAACCATCGCTTTTATCCCTTTTTGATAAGCAGCAATTAATACTGTACCTCCGAAGCTTGATCCTATTACTGCCAATCTATTGTTATCCACCGCGGTACTATTAATAAAACTAACAGCGCACCGATAATCTTGGATTCTACTGGTAAGACTCGTATTCTCAAAAATTATATGGTTAATTTCATTATCAGTACCACAACCACGATAATTGAACCGCATATAAGCAAAACCAGTTTTATAGAGTCTAGAAGCCAGTGCCAGCCACTTTTCGCCATCCTTATTCCCTTCCATCCCATGAGACATTATCACGCATGGAGCGCCCTTATACGGGATACCTAGATTTGCGGACAAATCATCATTGCCACTCTTGAAAGTAATGGACGTTTCCATTTATCTCTTGCAATAAGGTGTTTTTTCTTTTCTGTTAGTACTGGTATAAATAGCTAGTAGGATCAGCATTAATGAAAACTAGTCTTTTTCGTACCTGATAAAATCATTATTATCGCATATCAAATACAAAAGCCTTATTTGTATACCCATTATTATTTCTGTTACTTCATATCTGGCTTAATCAGCATATAGGTTACAAACAGAGATAATACATAGACAACGTCACCTAGGATAAAGGACAAAGCTAACATAGAGGCGAATCCATATTGATTTACTTGAGAATTGCTAAAGATGATAAGGATAATCCCTACGGATAAAATCGCAATTGAAAGTGGAATTATATTTCTTAGTCTCACTTTATCCGCTCCTTCTTTCTCCTTAACAAGAAAACCGTCCTTAAGAACCCAGCTTTTAAAGTCAACCTCACTGTATCCTGCCATTATACAGACTTAAATTTACCGCTTCAAGATTATTCTCTTTATCTTGATTCAGGAGTTAAATTCATATCCTTCGAAATATTATCGCAACAAGCGTAGATTTTGTATATGCTATTACGAAATACGATAAATCGAACCTTAGACTGACAACGGTATGGATACAATAATAGAAAATACTTTTTTCGGTATTGCCATAATCGGGGGGTGTAATTATTATTGGTGGCATTATATATTCATCAAGGCTTATAATCTATGCATAACCGATTGTATTTTATAATTACCACTTGTGTTCTTATCGTGTCGATCATCAATCCTGATGTTCGTTACCACCCTATTGATTTCCTCATCAAATACATTTTCATGCATCCGAGAGACTGCCGTCATTACGTCACTCAATTCACCTTCTAAAATTGTACCCATAGCCGTTAGATTAAAACTTATACTTGTTTGTTTTTTAAGTGGTTCGATTGCTTTAGCCACATATTTGCTCAGTGATGAAGTCTTTGTTCCTATAGGTACAATCGATACTTCAGCTATTACCATTTTTACCTCCCTTTTATTAACAAATTATTATATCACTCAACACAGAACTAGAATGTAGATACTAGATTTTATATACTACTTTTAATTGTAATTAAGGATTATCAATTGGAAATAGAAATCAACGACAGAAGCCTATCATTAATCCAAGGTGATATCACCATTAGTTCGACAGAAGTTATAGTGAATGCAGCAAACTCAAGTCTAATGGGCGGTGGCGGAGTTGACGGTGCTATCCACAAAGTCGGTGGTCCAGTTATCCTTAAGGAATGTAAGATAATAATTAA
Source organism: Dehalococcoidia bacterium (assembly GCA_020351185.1). Classification (GTDB taxonomy): domain Bacteria; phylum Chloroflexota; class Dehalococcoidia; order Dehalococcoidales. Next base: position 1,213,537 of record CP070729.1, read on the forward strand.
AAAACAAGGTAATTTACCACCTGGTAAAGCCGTTATTACAACTGGTGGCAATCTTAAGGCAAAGTATGTAATACATACAGTTGGCCCCATCTGGTCGGGTGGAAACAGAAAAGAAGCCGATTTATTGGTGAGCAGCTATAAAGAAAGCCTAAAGTTGGCTGAGAAAAATAATTTGCACTCCATCTCGTTTCCTTCGATAAGCACTGGCGCTTATGGCTATCCTGTGAACAAGGCGGCGAGACTAGCTTTAAAAACGGTTACCTCTTTTCTCAAAGAGGAAGCTTCTTCCATAAGGGAAGTAGTGTTTGTTCTCTATGGCTATAAGACTTATGATATATATCAGACCGCCTTATCCGAAATTAAAATTTGACCATTAATTGAATTTGATTTATCGGAAGTTGCCGATAGAGCTTGGATTATTAAGAAGAATATTGAGCGCAGTTTTTTCCAATATGGGATTGAAAAATATATTAACAGCCTTCTCAAAATATAGCGGTTGACCATTTTTTAATCGAAACAGAGATCCCAGTCTTATCATAGAGGAGGGTTGCAGAAACTCCGACCGGAAGTTTTTTATAATCGCTCATCATAACCTCCAACCGAAATTATTATATTTGTAATTTGTCTAGTACTAGAATGGGAAGTTGTCAACAAGCTTAGAATCTCTTGCCTTCCTCTATCTGTCAATTACTTGTTATTAAAGCCTCCATAATTACACCAAAATAATTTTTACTTTCTAAAGAAAGGGGATAAAGCCCATACCCTGCCTTTTTCATATTAATCCCCTATTGACAATCCCATTACCTTGTGATAGCCTGCCCCCTATAATTAATTTATTTGAAATAAGAATAATTAATTAAATAGTTACAATGAGGAAAAAACAAACCGATTTAAGGTTGTTATCCAAACCCCATATAGTTAGCGTGAGTCTAGCTATTGGCTTGTGCTTATCGATTCTTTTAACATCGCTTAGTTGTAGCACCGAAACCGTAACTGAAACAAACTCTATCTTTACAACTCTAACAGGCTTGCAGACTCAAACGGTTACAGTAAATCCCAGTGGACGTACAAACTGGTTAGAGGGAAGTAGTGACGAATGTATCTTCTGTCATCGTATACAAACTCCGGGTATTGTAGAACAGTTTGGTTACAGCAAAATGGCAGCAGCAGGAAACGTTTGCCGTGATTGTCATGAGGTTGAATCAACCCACCCCGAAGCAGAATCTCATCAAGGAATTTATAGGGTTAGCCGACCAACTCCGTTAATGTGCCAATCTTGTCACGAACTTGAAGTCGAACAATTCTATCAGAGCCGACATTCTCTGCCAGCTTATGTAGCTATGATGGGTACTCAAAACCTGACCCCTGAACATCTTACTATGTATGAGTCTATACCTGAAGGTGGTTACGCCCCCGATAAAGAACGCAACGCCCTATATATCCTTGAAGGCCCTGAGATTACCAGGTTTGCCTGTGAAGGTTGTCACAATATTGGTCGACCAAATACCGATGGTTCTGTTGGTCAATGTCAAGACTGCCACCAACGACATATCTTTAGCCTAGAACAAGCTCGCAAACCGGAAACGTGTAATGCGTGTCACATAGGACCAGACCATCCCCAATGGGAAATCTATCAGGAATCAGGGCATGGAATTGCCTATGCTACTGACGGTCATAACTGGAATTGGTCTGCCAGTGCAAATAGTTTATCAGTCCGAGATATGCCAGCAGCCACCTGCGCAACCTGCCATCATAGTGCTTTTGGCACTGTTGATGCCACCCACGATCATGGCGAACGTCTAAGTTGGTACTTATTCGCTTCTATTAGTGAAAGGCGCCCAAATTGGCAGGAAAACCAGGCGCGTATGCAGAGGGTATGCCTGCAGTGCCATAATAATAACTTTGTTTCTGAATTTTATGCTGATGCTGATAAAGCTACAGAAGCAGTCAACGACTGGGTGGTAGAGAGTAATGATATTTTAACCGAACTAAAAAACAATGGTCTATTGACTGATACTCCATTCGATGAGCCGTTCGATTTCATTCATTTCGATCTTTGGCATCATTGGGGCCGTACAACCAAATTCGGTGCTTGGATGCAAGGTCCTGATTATAGCCAATGGCATGGGGCGTATGAAGTATTACGTGATTTAGCTGAACTACGCGAGATAGCAAACGATAAAATTAAAAGTGTTGAGTAGACTTTTAGAAATTTCCGGTTATTTTTTGATGATTAGGATTTAAGCTCTTCCCTCTATTCTTTCAACTACGTAAATCGTTAGTGAAAATCCAATCGCTGCCACTTTGTTTTATATTTGTTTGAATATTTCAGTGTAATACTACCTTAAGACTTTATCATTACGAGTAGCATCTTGAACTTCTTGATAGCCTTAAGGGAATGAGGCT
>CP070729.1:1216042-1221425 GCA_020351185.1 Dehalococcoidia bacterium
AATAACTAACTACCAAACCTGGGTGTATTAATCCATGAAAACCTCTATGGTTATACCTACATACTGGTCGAAACCGACCGCGGCTAAGTCGACGGTTGACGAAAAAATCTATGATCACCCTACCTATTTTGACAAACCGGGTACACTAGCCCGTACACTAGAAAGCATTAAAATATTGAAAAACAGAGATTTTCAACTTGTGATTATTATCGCTTCGGCTTCAGATGGCATTGAGCAGGAAGCCCAGAAGAAAGTTGAAGATATAGTACGCTCGGTTCCTACTGGGATTAAGACTACTATTTTCGGACCTACTCAACTTAGAAGAGTGCATGAAATACTCACTGCCCAAAGTAGGCAAGATGATAATGATCTACTTAATTTGAAGGGCTACTCAAACATCAGAAATCTGTGTCTTTTCCTTCCACATATTCTGGGCTCAGATATTGCGATACTAATTGATGATGACGAGGTTTTTGAAGATGCTACCTTTACAATAAAGATGCTTGATTTTATAGGCACAGAATATAATGGTAAACGCGTGAATGCTATCGCCGGGTATTATCTGCAAAAAGATGGTAATTACCATATTAGAAAGGTGATCGATCCGTGGATGAAACAATGGGGTCAATATGAAACGATGAATAAGGCGTTTGATCTGGTCATCGGTAACCAACCCAGGTTAAAGGAGACGCCCTTTGTTTTTGGTGGCAACATGATTATTCACCGAAACCTTTTTAGCCAAGTGCCCTTTGATCCAGGGATAACCAGAGGAGAAGACATCGACTACCTCATTAACGCCAAAATGTTTGGGTTTACCTTCTTCTTGGATAACAAATTGTCAATCAAGCATCTACCGCCACCTAAAACGCACCCGATCTGGCAGCAGTTGCGCCAGGACATTTATCGCTTCATCTATGAGAAAGCAAAGGTTGACAATCAAAAGGAAATAAAGGGCATGACGAGAATATACGCCAAAGAACTCGATCCCTATCCAGGTTATTTCCTAAAGGAGAACTTGATGGAGAGGATTGAAACTACATGTCACCTACTATCCGAACAATATAGTAATCAAGGAGATCTTCAGGGTAGCCGAGAAGCACTAAAGAACATTTCTCTAGCCAAATCTCAAATTGCTAGTATGCAGAACCCTTTCGATAGTTTGTGTCAGCTACAACAACGCTGGAAGAAGCTAATGGAATTCGTGAAAAATAAACCTATCATTACTAGTATTATTGACTAAAAGAATAAGTCATTAAAATTCGAGGCGATTAGGATGGCTCACTATGAAAGTAACAATTGACGAATTAGCTACTGAGTTCGAAACTTTTCAAGCTAGATATTTAAAAGCGCATGAAAGGATGGTCTTCATGCAAGAGGTTATGGTGGAGGGTATTCGAAAGATCGGGGTGGGTTGCATTCAAGAAGAATCAAGAGCTGAATTTGTAGCTTTAAAAAAGGAAATAAATTTGATCCTTAATAGAATGAAAAAGATATGCGACACCTTACATGAAAGAAATATGAAACCTAAATAACGCGGATACTCAAACACAACTAGAATGGTGCTGGTTCAAATCTAATTACCCCCACCAACTTGATACAAAGTATGACCTAAACCATGCCTTTTTCATTTTTCAAGCATCTCTTTCATTGGATACCAGTAGAAATCCCACCAACCTTGAGATATGTCTTCGAATTGTTCCTCAGGTACCCCAGTCTGAGTGAAGGTTAATTGAGTTCCGTCTTCGACCCTATCCAATATGAAGGTAACCCGGGAATAATAATCCTGGATCCAATCGCTGGCACGCCAACTTTGCACAATTTTTTTATCTTGAATTAATTCGATATTTTCTCCCTCGTTATATCCATCAAAGGCGGTATATCTGCCTCCTACTTGACGACTGATATCTGCATTACTTCCGGTAAATTGAGCATGCTTTCTTGAATCCATAAGTGCTTCTTATGCCTCATATGGGCTCGCTTTAATAGTCACAGATTGCCTGATGGTTTTAGTATGCATTGCTACCTCCGTTCTTTTATATGATAGTATTGACAAGTTAGTTATTATAGTATATTATATACCATAGTATTTAAAGTATATAAATAAAGGATAATATTTTATGTGCCATGAAAAAATGCCAGGTCACGGCGATTGTTGCCATACTGATGCTCCACTTAAAGGACTTCTGCATATTGCTGTAATCGATATAATCAAGGATAAACCTACTCACGGTGGCGAAATCTACCAGGCTATAAAAGAAAAATATAAAATAGATGCACCTAGAGGTATTATATATGCTCTTCTCAGGAGAATGGAAGAGGATAGCTTTGTCATATCAAATTGGGATATCCAGGAATCTGGTCCTGCCAGGAGAATATATCATATAACCGAGGATGGACTTGAGTACCTTAAATGCTCTCTTGAAAGACTTAGGCGGGCAGGCCAGATGATACACGTTCTATTAAAGGAAGATGTATAAAAATTTTATAATTTAGGAGGACGTATTATGTATCACGAAACTCAATGTGGTTGCGGAAAGGGATCTGGGATGGATTATATTCATAGAAAATGGCGAGGACATCATAGTATTAGCTGTTGTTGCTGTCATCCCAAGACTGGAATGCATCATGGCCATGGTGGATTATTTGTCCGATACTATACGAGTAAGCAAGAGACTATTGCTAAGTTAGAAGAGTATCTCAAGCAGCTTCAGTCTGAGGCAAAAGGAGTCGAAGAACATATAGCTCAGTTAAAAAAAGAGTCTTAAAGCTTTGATAAGCTGCCACATATAAAGGAGGGGGTCTTCAATCCTCCTCCTTAGTCTTTATATAAACCTGAAAACTACCAAACAAAATCAGCAGTAACAGGTAAGGGTAACCTAAAAGCTTAGGAATTGTTGCGTAGTTTGAGGGGAGCCAGTACTTAAAAGGCCTTTTCAATAACATTCAAGTTGTTTTTTAACGGTTTCTACTATATTACCATCTCGAATTAAAGCACTTCCTATCCCATATTTCTTATTTAGTCTTAGCGGAACACAACAACATGCACAGCAGTTGCATATTGCATAGAACTTATTTCTGTATTTGACAATGGTATGCAGAAGGCTATTTTGGTGGCATTGCCCTAGAATGCTTTTAGCTTCTTCTTTACTTATCTCCCGATAATCGTGTTCTCTTTCTTGTACAAAGATGTTCCTGTTCAATCCAATCATTATTTCCGCATTTATGGGATTGTCACAGTTTTTAAAAACCTCCCGGCAAGTACATGGACCTAATGCAAGACCACTAGCACTATCGATTATTTCTTTGGCCTCATCGAGTGTTAATAAATAAGCTCTACTCATATTACTGCCATAAAGATTAGCTACCCATCTGACGATATTGCCTATTAAAGGAATTTTGGTCCACTTAGCCTGGAAGATATAATATCTCAGGAATAATTCACGATATCTACTATATATTGGCAATGAATGGTGCATATAAATCCTATTTATCTTAAAAAATAATATCCTATCAAGCAAATATATTTAATATATGGAGCAATTTAGCCTCAATAGCGGGCAGTAGTCCCAAAACACGACATTTACAAAAATACTTGATCTTATAATTAAAATACCTCCGACAACTGACAAATGATCATCTTCTTCGTTATATATACTAACAATACGAAAATTTTACCATAGGTAAAAAGTAAGCTCTTATTTTCAAATGATTTCAAGGTTATTAACGACTAATATATAGGAAACAAAAAAATAAATATAAGGAGTGTTTTATGAAAAAAGTAATTCTAATAGGGTTAGTTGCTATTTTATCTGTTGCACTGGCCAGTCCTGTGATGGCAGCTAAGCCTGAATGGGCAAATTTTGGTTTAGGCGGCATTGTAGGCCAGGCAGGTAATTCCAGTAACTGGTTTATGAAACTATTTGAGAAAGACTCTACCGATTGGACTATAGTTGAGGGGGGTGCTTGGGGAAAACTAAAGTACACTCTCACTGAAGAAACTTTCGATTTTCACTTTAATGGTCATGGCCTGGAACCAAGTGTGGAAGGCGAACCTCCAATTAAGTACGCCCTCATATATTACCCGGATCCCTGGCCTGGTGAAGGATTAATTATCTTTGGATCCGATGCTTCTAATGAAGGAGGTAACGTTCATATTAAAGGTTCGGCTAATATAGAAGGCCTCCTACCAAGAACAGATGAATTTGGAGAAGTGTTAGATGAAAACGTAATAGAAAATGGAGGAATAAAAGTTTGGTTGGTCCTCTTAAGTGATGTTGATGAAGTTGATGAAGGTGAAAACCAGATGGCTGGCTGGCAACCAGCTGAATACCTTTTTGAATACGATTTAATTCCAGTTGTTGCACCTGAAGTAGAAACAGTAACATCCGAATCAACAGATAATAACCCAGGTAACCCAAATAAATCTGATAAATCAGAAAAAAGCAATAACGGTAAGGGGAAGAATAAATAAGATAAACATCCTTGATTGCCTAAAGGGGGGTCTTTGGAGACCCCCCTTTTTGCATCGCTACCCATATTTATCTTAATATATAAAGTGTTTTTATATGGATATGGTTATAATGAAAAACCGGCTATATTGCACATTTGTTCGTTAGAAAGGATATAATGATAAGAATTTTATTTTGCAACCTGCTACTGCTATCATTTGTTACTCTCATCGCTTCATGTGGTGGAAGAACTATCACCCAAACTATAACGCAAACCCAAACGTTAAACCAAACCCAAACTATTACAGAAACAGAAACTTTAACACAAAGCCCTGTTACCCAGACGATAGAAGTAACGACTACAATCTTCACATCGGAACAACAGGACGAGACTACGACAACCACTGGAACATCACCTGATACCGCAACAACGACTACAACGACTACAACATCACCACCGACAACACAAACCACTACAACGACGGAAATACAACCTCCAGCTGACTATACAACTTATACCAGCCAAGGTCTCTTTGGCATTTCATATCCTTCCGACTGGGAGCTGCTAAATTACACCCTAGAAGATCTAGAGGTGATGGTACAAGATTTATTAACCAGCATTGATTCTGGTTTACCTTTAAATCAAGTTAGTTACATATTTGCCGCTGGATTACCCACTGATTTGGGCTGGGAGCCGAGTGCAAATATCGTCGTGGAATCATTACCCTTCCCGGTTTCATCACTCGATGAAGCTGTAGATGCAGAAATCGCCGGTATCCGATCCTTTGTTGATGTCTATATGGAAATCTACCGTACCAATATGCTAATTGGAGGTATTGAGGCAACTATTATATATTGGGAAGGGATAATGGGGATGGATAATCTAAGTAACTTACAAATGTATATGCTACTAGATGATATCGTCTGGATCGTAA
>CP070729.1:1221525-1241030 GCA_020351185.1 Dehalococcoidia bacterium
TCCCATTATAACAAAAAACCGCCCTCCCAGGACGGCTTGAAATTTACTGAGCCCAGCTCCCTTTTTGGGCTATCTAAAAATAACATAGTGTGCTATTTAAAGTCAAACTTATTCCATCGAATCCCCCTGAGGTCTGTACAGCTATCGCCCAAATCATCAATTATACGAATCACTTTTTTCAATCTGAATCCCTTATGGTCACTCTCAAAGTCACTACGCATTATAAAACATTCCTTCTAGTCAATCTGACAGACTTTCTCGAGTTCGGTTCTTGAAATGACTCCTTCTCTTAATAGTCTAGGTATACTACCAGTAATATCTACTATCGTCGATTCTTTGCCTCCCTGACCCGCTTCTCCTTCAATTATGAATTCTATTTCTTCCCCGATTTGTGAACGAACATCTTCGGCTGTTATACCACTAGGTTTTCCGCTTTTATTCGCACTCGTCCCAACAATGGGTTTACCAACTCCTCTTATAAGACCGAGGGCTATCGGATGTGCCGGAATACGCACAGCTATTGTATCCCTACCACCACTTACGATATCTGGTACTAAAACATTCTTCTGCAATATCAGTGTCAAACCGCCGGGTAGAAATCTGTTTATTAATAAGTTAGCCACCTCTGGGATATACTTGACAATACCGCCTATTTGTGGTTTATCTGCAGCTAAAAGAGGTAATCCTGTATTAAATGGGCGTTGCTTTACTTCAAATATTCTTTTTACTGCAGCTATATTATCAAAACAGGCACCTAATCCAAATACTGTATCTGTTGGAAAAGCAACTAATCCACCGTCTCTAAGGGTATCAATGGCGAATTTTATCTGTCTTTCTATATTCAGAGGTACTTTGGCAAACACTTCTTCCTACCTGGTAATAACTGGACGATAGTTTATCACAATAATATTCATTGGTCATCCTTATTAGATCCTCTCTCAACCTTTAATATTTTTTAATCATAGAATTATAAAATATCAATTGACTTCCATATTTTCATTAACAATTGTCAACTATTCCAACATACTCGAGCGCCTACCCTAATATTGAACATACTTCGATGGCCTTTACAAAATACACAGTATAGTGATAATCTTTACGCTATAAACATGGCAACTGGAAAACCAGAAAAAACCTCGGATAAGAGCTATAGGGTCACCACCAGCGGCGATATTGAAGTTTCCACCTATCTCGAAATTGCCAGGGAGATAGCCGGCGAACAGCCAGTTGCTGCCACAGAAGCAATATCTGGTGCCGAACGTGAAGCTATTATCGTCATTGATTTCGGCTCACAATATAGCTTGCTTATAGCTCGCCGTATCCGAGAACTTCAGGTCTACTGTGAACTTGTCACCCATGAAACACCTTGGGAAAAGATAGGCCATCTGAATCCAAAGGGATTTATACTCTCGGGTGGACCAGCCAGCGTTTATCAAGCCAATGCTCCACTAGCGCCATCTTATGTATATGAAAGCAATCTACCAGTCTTAGGTATCTGCTATGGTATGCAGGTGATAACTAAACAGCTAGGCGGTCTTGTTGAATCGGTCATCAATCGGGAATACGGACATGCCATCCTTCAAACAAGCGACTCCGATTCCCCGCTTTTTGATGAACTCCCTTCTCCATCCCCTGTTTGGATGAGCCACGGCGATAGAATCGAGGAAATGCCTCCCGGTTTCAAGATATTAGCATATACTGAAAACTCACCTATTGCCGTGATGGGAAATGACAAACATATATTCGGACTCCAGTTTCACCCTGAAGTTGTCCATACTCCCTATGGTAAAACCATCTTAAAGAATTTTGCTTATAAGATCTGCGGTTGCCAAGGGAACTGGACTATGGGTAACTTCATCAGTGATAGCCTCGAACAGATAAAGGTACAGGTGGGTAATGGCAGAGTTATAAATGCCCTTTCTGGAGGTGTAGATTCATCGGTGGTAGCTTCTCTCATCCATCGTGCTATCAGCGATCAGCTTACCTGTATCTTTGTTAATAATGGTCTATTGCGCCGTCAAGAAGCGGAAAGAACGCTTAATATTTTTCAGAAAAACCTGGGGATGAATATCGTATATATCGATGCCAGCGAGCGTTTTTTAAAGCGCCTCAAGGGAATAACTGATCCAGAAACAAAGCGAAAGGTTATCGGTAACGAGTTCATTCATCTTTTTGAGGAGGAAGCTGGTAAATTAGGGAAGGTAGATTTTTTAGCACAAGGAACTTTATATCCAGATGTAATTGAAAGCACTTCCTCTGTTAGTACCGCTTCAGCAAAAATTAAGACTCACCATAATGTCGGTGGTCTTCCCTCAGAAATGACCCTAAAACTACTTGAACCATTACGCTATCTTTTTAAGGATGAGGTACGCCAAGTTGGCTTAGAACTGGGTTTATCTGATGAAATGGTTTGGCGTCAACCCTTTCCCGGACCTGGGCTAGCTATCCGTACCATCGGTGAAGTTACCAAGGAAAAATTGGACATTCTGCGGTCAGCTGACTGGATTGTTATGGATGAAATCAAGAAAGCCAAAATGTATAGGCAACTTTGGCAGAGCTTTGCCATTCTTACCGATGTAAAGAGTGTCGGCGTTATGGGTGATTTTCGCACCTATGGTTACCTAATTGCCTTACGGGCCGTTACCAGCTATGATGCCATGACAGCTGACTGGGCACGTCTACCGTATGATCTCCTTGCCCGCATATCTAACCGCATCGTTAACGAAGTACCTAACGTTAACCGAGTTGTCTATGATATTACATCCAAACCACCTTCAACAATTGAATGGGAATAGTTTATAAGTACAGTTTAATTTGAAAGGGTTAAACCCTTAATAAAAAGGTTTTAATGAAGATACTCGTTGTAGGCAGTGGTGCTAGGGAACATACTATCGTCTGGAAGCTTTCTCATAGCACCAAGGTTAAAGAAATATTTGCTGCTCCTGGAAATGCTGGTACTACCATGCTCGCCCGTAATCTTGATATCAATCCTAACGATATACGTACTCTACTTAAAACAGCCATAGAAAAAAAGGTAGATCTAACCGTTGTCGGTCCAGAAGTTCCCCTAGCAGAAGGTATAGTAGATGAGTTTCAGGCTAAAGAATTACCAATCTTCGGACCTACAAAGGCTGCCTCTCAAATTGAAACCAGTAAAGTCTTTTCTAAGAAACTTATGCAAAAATACAATATACCATGCGCTCCAAGCAACATCTTTTCTTCTTACCAAGAGGCAAAGCAATATCTTGTACGACAACCAATTCCCATTGTAATTAAAGCCGATGGGCTAGCAGCAGGCAAAGGTGTCATTGTTGCCGAAACTTTGAAGCAAGCCCAACAAGCCCTTGACAATATTATGCTGGAAAGAGTGTTCGGTGCTGCTGGAGATCGTGTAGTAATTGAAGAAAAGCTAAACGGCCGAGAGATGAGCGTCTTTTCCTTTTCTGATACTGCCACATCAATTCCTTCAATGCCTGCTTGCGATTATAAGCCGGTTTTCGATGGCAATAGAGGTCCCAATACTGGTGGTATGGGTAGCTATAGCCCTCCCAATTTCCTTACTAACGGTTTATACGAAAAGATAAATAATACTATAATGCAGCCTGCAGTAAAAGCAATGCAAAATGAAGGTTTGCCATACCAAGGCGTTCTGTACGGTGGCCTTATGATCACAGACACTGGGCCCAAAGTAATGGAATTTAACGCTCGATTTGGTGATCCAGAGACACAAGTTGTTCTACCAAGATTAAAAACTGATCTAGTGGATATAATGCTAGCAGTGGTAAATAAAAAACTCAACCAGATTAAAATTGAGTGGAATAATAAAGCCTGTGTCGGTGTAGTTATAGCATCTGGTGGCTATCCTAGTAACTATAAAAGGGGATTCCCAATTAATGGTCTTGATAATCTGGATGATGATATCCTTACTTTTCATGCTGGAACTAAGCTTGATGAAGCTGGCAAATTTATTACTAGCGGTGGAAGGGTTCTTACCATTGTTGCTACAGCTCAAACATTAGCCCAAGCAAGAGAAAGGGTTTATAATAATATATCAAGGATTAAATTCGAGGGTTGCCACTTTCGGAAAGATATTGCCCTATTTGATCCTTAAGATTGAAGGAACAAATTATGCCAAAAGTTGTTGTGGTTATGGGCTCGAAATCTGATAACGAAATCATAAAACCTACCATGGAAATACTCGAGAACCTAGGGATTGACCACGAAGTCAAGATCATCTCTGCCCACCGCACTCCCGAAAAAGCCAGACAATTCGGATTGTCAGCCAAAAATAATGGCGTTGAGGTCATCATCGCTGCAGCAGGATGTGCTGCCCACCTACCAGGTGTACTAGCTAGCTGGACTACCATACCAGTAATTGGTGTGCCAATTTCCGTTAACGAATTAAATGGTGTTGATGCCCTCTACTCTATGTCTCAGATGCCAGCCGGTATACCAGTAGCTACCGTCGCCATCGGTAGCGCAGGGGCAAAAAATGCTGCCTATCTAGCTGCTGAAATCTTAGGTCTAAAATACGATGCTATCAGACAAGCTTATGAGAACTATCGTCAGCAACTTAACCAAGCTTAATAGTATCTAGACACCTGAACCCTTTATACTATATATTATGCCTGTCAAATAAAGAGCCGGGAGATTATAGATGATTGAACGCTATAGCCGTCCTCAGATGAAGAAAATTTGGTCCGATGAAAATAAATATGCTAAGTGGCTTGATGTCGAGATCGCTGTCTGTGATGCTTGGGCTGAACTGGGCAAGATCCCGCGAAAATCAGTTCCCAAGATAAAAATGGCGCGCTGCAACTTCAAACGCATGCAGGAGATTCTCGAGGAAACTCACCATGATATGACTGCCTTTCTCGGTTCAGTTGCTGAGAGCCTTGGTGAAGAATCTCGATTTATTCACCTTGGTCTAACGTCATCTGATGTTATGGATACCGCTCTTAGCTTACAACTTGTTGAATCCTCCAAGGTGCTTAATCAAGATATTAAAGAGCTCATATCTGCAATTGTTGAAAAGGCGCTTGAGCATAAATATACCTTAATGATAGGTCGAACTCATGGCATACACGCTGAACCGATATCCTTCGGCCTGAAATTAGCTCTATGGGCTGAAGAGATGCAACGTAACCGACAGAGATTGGCTGAAGCAAGCAAAATGATAGCCGTTGGCAAGATTTCTGGTGCTGTTGGTACATACGCTACAGTTACACCCGAGGTTGAGGAAAAAGCTTGTGCCAAATTGGCACTCACCCCAGCACCGATATCAAATCAGGTGATACAAAGAGACCGTCATGCTCAATTCGCAACAACTTTAGCTATCATCGCTGGCTCACTTGAGAAATTTGCTACTGAAATCAGGGCTCTCCAGAAAACAGAAACTCGAGAAGTTGAAGAACCTTTTGGATCTGGGCAAACAGGATCTTCAGCAATGCCACATAAAAGGAACCCCGAATTATGCGAGCGAATCTGTGGTCTTTCAAGACTGATAAGGGGTTATGCCCTTACCTCAATGGAAAACATTGCTCTATGGCATGAACGCGATATTAGTCATTCCTCCACTGAACGTATTATTCTGCCAGATGCCTGTATAGTGCTCGATTATTGCTTAGCTATTTTTACATCAGTTATTGCCGGTCTACTTATTTATCCAAAGAGAATGAAAAGGAATCTAGAGTTGACTAAAGGACTTGTTTTTTCTCAACGCACTATGCTTGCCCTAATTGACAAGGGGCTGAGTCGCCAACAAGCTTATAAACTAGTTCAGAAAAACGCCATGAAATCATGGAAGGGGAATAGGGATTATCTCAAGCTGCTGAAGTCTGATCGCGAAATCATCTCTATACTACCGTCTGCAGAACTGGAAGCGATCTTCGATTATAACTTTTATCTCCGCTATACCGACGATATTTTCAGGAGATTGGGTTTGACTGAAACGCAATGGAAAAGGAAATTTATTGCTGCCGATCCTGCGAGGTTAGCCCCCGGTTCGATATAATTATATTCACTTCTTAATCATCGTAGAAAAAAGGAATATTGTTAACAGAAAAACAAATGAAAGGGAAAGAGAACTTAACAAATGGAAGAACAATACGCTTATCCATCAATATTATTAAAAACGGATCTTCCGCTACCCCTTTTTATGCGAGGTAAAACACGAGACGTCTATGATTTAGGAGAGCAATTACTAATCATTGCCACCGATCGCATATCTGCTTTCGATGTTGTTTTACCGTGTGGTATACCCAATAAAGGAAAGGTACTAAATCAACTATCCGCTTTCTGGTTTGAAAAAACAGAACACATAGTTTCCAATCACGTACTACATGTTGTTAATGATGTCAGCGATTTAGATGTATATATAGCCGAAGACAGCCGTTTTGACTATCCCGAATACCTAAGTGGTCGCTCTATGATCGTAAAAAAAGCACAACGTATTCCCGTTGAGTGTGTTGTGCGTGGTTTTTTGTCAGGTTCAGCCTGGGTTGAGTACCAAAACAAAGGTACTGTATCTAGTTTACCCATTATTAAAGGTTTACTCGAAAGCAATGTATTGCCCGAACCAATATTCACACCGACCACCAAAGCAGATGAAGGTCATGATCTGCCCATGTCAATGGATGAAGTACAGAAAATCGTGGGTACATCTCTCGCTAAAAAAATAAAGAATACCAGTGTGAATATCTTCAAATTTGCTCAAAAATATGCCAGAATCCCTGCCTCTTTTTTCATTGCCGATACCAAGTTTGAATTCGGTGTTGAGAACGGTGAAACAATTCTCATCGACGAATTGCTTACTCCTGATTCGAGCCGTTTCTGGGACGTTGATTCATATAGAGTAGGCCAGCATCAAGATAGTTTCGACAAACAACCTGTACGCGACTGGCTCGAAAATTCTGGTTGGAATAAGGAACCACCTGCCCCTTTGCTACCACCTGATGTCATACAGCAGACTAGCGAAAGATACCAGCAAGTCTACCAGCGGTTAATGGGTAAAATATTAGAATAATCCGTTAATCTTTATATCGATACCCAACTGTCTCTCCTGTTCTTTCAAGAATTACGCATGAAAATTACGCATGAATAATTGGTAATTTTATTTGGAGAGTTGCTAATAAATGTGTTGTTCAGAAGAGGATCTGTGGTTATTTGTTCATAAGTGTTAAGGGTTATAATATATCCTTGGTAGTCGGTAGATCTCCAGATATGCGTTCATCAATTCTTGTGGCCGCACCTAAAGCTCTTCCGATAGCCTTAAAAAGGGCTTCTGCCTTATGATGGTCATTGGTACCATATAAGATCCTAGCATGTAAATTAATCTTGGCTTCACTAGCAAATGTTTCCAAAAAATGTCGGATTAAATCCGTAGCGAAACCGGTCATATCATTATCGTCAAATAACAGTTCTAAGACCGTATATCCGCGGCCACCTATATCAATCGCTGCAGTGGCCAGCGCATCATCCATCGGCACACTAGCATCACCCATGCGCACAATGCCAAGCTTAGCACCAAGGGCTTCGGTCACCGCTTTACCTAAACAGATGGCAACGTCTTCAACTAAATGATGCGGATCGTCACCGGTAGCTGAAACCTTTATGTTAAATACGCCATGTTTCGCTAGTTGAGATAGTAGATGGTCGAATATTCTAATACCAGTAACCATTTCGAAATTACCACTACCATCAATATCCAGTTCTATGCTTATGTTGGTTTCTTTTGTTTCTCTTTTGACTATTGATTTTCTATTAGCCATTCGAATCTTCCTCCAATTCTTTGAGTATCTCTATAAGTATATCGTTTTCCTGAGGTTTACCGATGCTTATACGGATACTATCTCTTAACAACGGCTGATCGAAGTACCGCACCAGTATGCCTCTTTCTTCGAGTTTTCGTTGCAGTTCCTTAGCCCCAAACTTTAATACCGAACAGAGGATAAAGTTTGCTTTTGAGGGATATGGCTTAAGCCATCCTATCTCCTTTAACCTGTAATAAAGCCTTTCCCGTTCATCATTTACTGTTTTTACTCGGTCCATAAGTATATCTTTGTCCTTGAGTGTTTCCCTAACAGCTACCAAAGCAGCTACATTAACACAGTACGGTTCCTTTATGCGTATCAGGTATTCTACAATTTTTTGTGGAAACATACCATAGCCTATCCTTAAGCCAGCTAATCCAGCCCATTTGCTAAACGTCCGCAACACCATCAGATTTTTATAATTACCTACGAAAGGCGCCACTGTTTCACCGGAAAATTCAAAATAAGCTTCATCAATAACCACCGGCAATCCAATTTCGATTACTTCAAGAACATCCTCCCTTGGTGTGATAGTACCGGTTGGATTGTTCGGTGTAGCTAGGAAAATAAGCTTTGTATTATTGGTAATAGCTGCTTTAACGGCTGCAATATCTATGTGATATTCTTCATCACGTGGTACTTCAACTAAGGTTCCCCAATTAAGCTTGGTAAAAAATTGAAACATGGCAAACGTTGGAACGCAATTTATCACCTCATCACCGGGATTAACAAAAAGTCGTAATATCAGGTCTATAAGCTGGTCACTACCAGCACTAGCCACTATATGCTCTGCTGCCACACCCGTATATTCTTGAAGTTGTTTTCGTAACTCCCTTTGTCCTGAATCCGGATATATATTTATACCCTGGTAATCAGCTAATGCTCTGTTGACCCTTACCGAGCATCCATAAGGATTCTCGTTAGCATCCAATTTTATGATACCTTCCACTGGCCCCTTGATCTCGGGCTTTAAAATTTCAGGTGATTTGCTAGCTGCATAACCACTGAAATCTAGAAGATCTTGCCGTATTAACTTTTCGATACCTTCATCATCCATATCTTAGACACATTCACTTATTTTTATTTAATCTTTTCTCTACTGCCTGGGCATGTGCCTCAAGCCCCTCGGTAAGGGCGATTGTAATGGCTGCCTGTCCTAGTTCTTGTAGGCTTGTTCTGTCAACATTTACGATATTTGTATATTTTATGAAATCCGTTACATTTAAAGGCGAGCTGAATCTAGCCGTACCTCCAGTCGGTAATGCATGGCTCGGGCCAGCTATATAATCACCCATTACAACTGTCGGTTCATCCCCTAAAAATACACACCCGGCATTTATTATTTTGTCAATATAAGCTTCCGCCTTCCTTAGATCGAGACATAGATGTTCAGGTGCATAACTATTGGATAGTTCAATGGCTTTATCAATACTCGAGACTACTATAATAATACCTCTTTTTTTCAATGATTCTTCAGCGATCACCCTGCGCTTCATTAACACCAGTTGTTTTTGTACCTCTCTTTTAACATTGCTAGCAAGTTCAAAAGAATCTGTTATTAGGATAGATGAAGCTAGAGAATCATGTTCGGCTTGAGCTAGTATCTCAGCGGCACAGTTTGCAGGGTCAGCCATCTCATCAGCAATGATGACGACCTCACTTGGCCCCTGCAACCCGTCAATATCAACCGATCCAAAAACAAGTTTTTTAGCCATTACCACAAAGATATTACCTGGTCCGCAAATTTTATCTACTTTAGGTACGGTTTGTGTACCATAAGCCAATGCGGCGATCGCCTGGGCACCACCAATACAGAAAATTCGATCGATTCTAGCCATATCGGCCGCTACTAAAGTTTCTGCCGGCACTTTACCGTCTTTTCCTGGTGGCGTTACTAAAAATAGTTGTTTAACTCCAGCAATCTTTGCCGGTATGGCCGTCATCAGTACTGTTGACGGATAACTAGCAATACCACCAGGAGCGTAGATACCAACTCTTTCTAGTGGCCGCATTATGGTATTGGAAGCTATCTTCTTCAGCCCACCTTTTAGTACTTGGTATTGTTTCTCATGGAATAAGTATATTTTTTCCGCTGCCAGCTTTAATGCGTTCATTAATCTAGAATCTACCTGCGCAAGGGCTTCTTCCACCTGCCTCCTGTTCACTTCAAGTGAATCTAGTCTTACTCCATCAACCTTTAAAGTATAGTCAAACAGCGCAGTATCACCCCGCATATGTACTTCTCTTATAATCTGCTTGACCGCTTCTTCTGGCTCTTTGGTTTCGAATATCTGGACTAATTTATCTTGTAATACCTTCGATACTTTATATTCTTCTGTCGCCAACTGCCTTGATAAAATTGCCTTTGCCTCTTTAAATCCATCTATAATTCTCAATTTAGTTTGCTCCCACTGCACTTTCAAGTGCCTCGATTATGCGCTTAACTCTTTTTTGCTTTATCTTATCGTATATTATTCTTTTACTACCGATTAGGCATACAGTTGATTCGAACAAGGTATCGATAATTTTTAAATTGTGTCGAGCGATCGTTCCTCCAGTTTCCGTATTTTCAATTAAAATATCCGCATCTTCCGGCAAAAAAGCTTCTGTTGCTCCCCATGTCGGTATAATTCTGTAGCGTCCGAGACGTTTATCTCGAGCATAATTATCGGCTATATTTGTATATTCCGATGCCACACGACAGGCAGAGTGGCTCTGATGACGGTTTCTTTGCCATTCATCAATATTTTCCGCCGGCATATCCTTGCTAATTACGGCTACCAATCTAACTCTACCATATTTCAGATCCACCAGTTCTACGACGGGACTTGAAGGAAATTGATACTTGTGTTCAGTAAACCAATCCCGACCGGTTATTGCTAAGTCAAAATTATCATTAGCTACCTGTAGCGGCATATCTTGTGGTCTTATAACCTTTATCAATATCCCTTCAATATTGCTCACTGGTCTTCGATTACCCGTTTTCGATGGATAATCATGTACATAAATTCCAGCCTGTTTAAATATGCTACAAACATGTGATTGCTGATGACCATCCGGTAAAGCAATTCTGACTTTGTCATTAGCGTTTTGTTTCCCAGCATTAATGCCTACCGCCCTAACTATTACCGGTATATTATTAATTTCATCAATCTCATGAATTCCATGGGGTACGTTTTTTGTTAATGCTGCCAGAATCTGCGTCATATCTTTCTTCTTAAGGCTATTTTTATTTGCGATTAGATATGCCTTTGTTTTAACTAACAGACTTAGATTTACCAGTTTGTGTTTTACCAAGTCCTTTTCCGTTTTACCAGTTAATAATACAATTTCAGCACTCTCTGGAGGATATACTTCAGCTGCTCCCCATAACGGTAAGATACTAAAGCGCTTCAAGCGTAATCGCTCAGCGAATGACTCGGCCAAATTGGAATATTCACTCGCAATGCGGATTATTGTACCCGTTCCTCTCATCATTTCTGGTCTCATGGCAGCAAACAATGCTCCTTCCCCATATCCCAAATCCAGTATTTTATCGATGGCACTACTCGGGTATTTAACAAGTAGTTCTTCAATCCAATTCAGACCACAGATGCCAATATCATAATTGCCTACCGCGACTTGAATGGGAATATCCTTCTCCTGAAAAACCTTAATCCCCATTTCAGGGTACTTTTTTGATAGGAGGCGATAATGTCTCATCTGAGTATTATAGCCCTCAATCTTCCAGCCTGATTTTTCAAGGAGAGCTGACGTTTCTTTTAATAATCTACCCTTTGGTAAAGCTATCCTAAAGGCCATACTAATTACATCCCAATAATCGCATTACCTCAGTAAAACTATCCAATTCTAGTTTCCTGCCATCTTTGGGGTTATTGATAACAAACGTGGGGCTTTTACTTTTCAACTCGATTACCCAATCATACTCGGTTTCTTGCTGCCCTTTTGAGGCTAGTTCAACGATTAAACCAGATTCTCGTAGCAAAGTAGCTATTTTGAATCCCTCTTTCACCACCTTAGGGGCAAAATCAACAAGGACTCTATTTGTATTTATTGTGTCAATGTTTTCCGCCTTTATAAGTTTCGAAAGTCTATCCATATACAATGCAAAACCAGCAGCGGGTATATCGCTACCACCCATTTGTGGAATCAATTGATCATATCGGCCACCGCCGCCAACTATCTCTTTATCTACACTAAAATGAAAAATAACACCGGTATAATATTCGAAGCCTTTACCATAAGATAGGTCTATCTTATAGTTGCATTCTGTCTTTTCCAATAGGTCAATAATGGTTATAAAGTTATCCAAAGCAGGTATAAGTCCAGGCAAGGTTCTTGCCGAAATCACTCTGATATTTTTTAACAAGCCCGGTGATTTTCCTTTTAGCTTGAGTAAAAGGCCTAATACCTGTATCAGTTCCGGTTTAACTGGTTTTATATTCGCTAGTGTCTCTAATTCTCCATCCAGTATCCTGTCGAATATACGTCCATGCTCTTGTGGATCTAGTTCCATTTCATCAAGGAATGCCCGTATCAATCCCGCATGTGATAGAGTTACCTCTAAATTGTTTAAACCCAATTTTTTCAAAACATTTAATGCCAACATCACCAGTTCGCTATCGGTAATAACTGAGTTTCCACCAATTAGCTCAGCACCACACTGCCACCTTTCCCTTGGTTCTCTTCCCGTCTCCTCGAACATAAATACATTCGTCACATAAAACAGGCGGGAAAATCCTTTTTGGGGATTGTCAATATAGTAGCGTGCCACCGGTATGGTTGCTTCAGGTTTCAGCACTACCCGCTCACCACTCCAACCGTCCCAGTCCAGAAATGAATATACCCTTCTTAACTTACCCGGAGTTAGTGTTCCCGCTGAAGTAAATAGATAAAGATATTCAAGTGTTGGTGTTCTTATTTCGTGATATCCCCAATGAAAACATATATCTCTGAAGATATTTTCAATCAATCGAAACCTTTTCATATCTTCTGGTACAAAATCTTTAAAGCCCTTGCATCTTTCTACTTTCATAGTCACGTCCTTTTAATACGTTTGTAGATTCTACACCACTGGACCTTTTGCATTCAACTGAATTCTAGTCTCTTTCTTCATTTGCACACGACGAGTAATACGGCTATACTCTTAACATACCCTGATCAAGGGGCGGCTATGCTAAGACTTGTTCGTTGGTTGGTTCTACTGTTCCTTTTGGCAATACTGCCAAGCGTAGTTGGTGCACAGACTGCAAATTCTACCATCGATGTACTCCACGCCGAAGGAACCATTAATCCTGTGCTTGCTGATTATATTGAGCGCGGTATCAATCAGTCTGAAGAGGATAATGCCATATTATGCATTATTCAACTGGATACCCCCGGTGGTCTTCTCGATTCGACTGAGGAAATTGTAGTAAGTATCATGAATGCCGATATTCCGATAGTGGTTTACGTATCTCCAAAAGGTGCCTGGGCAGCTTCGGCCGGGGTGTTTATAACTCTGTCAGGACATATTGCAGCGATGACCCCTGGCACCACCATCGGAGCAGCTCACCCGGTCACTATCGGGGATGAACAGATATCAGAAGACGAACTGGAAAAAATAACCAACTTCTCAGCCAAATGGATGCAGACTATCGCTGAAGCACGTGGTCGTAATGCGGAAGAAGCTCAACTGGCAGTAACCGAGAGTAAATCATTTACCGATATGGAGGCGCTGGATGTTAACTTAATTGATATTCGGGCCGAAACTTTGGAGAATCTTATATCGCAAATAGACGGTTGGCAATTAACCATGCCCAATGGAAATATTATTACCTTAGATACTCATTCAACCGAGGTCAGGCATATAAAGATGAATGCTGTTGAAGGATTTCTTTTTGCAATTACTGATCCTAACATAGCCTATATCCTGCTAAGCTTAGCAATCTTGGGTATAACGGTTGAAATCTTCAATCCTGGCCTTATATTCCCTGGTGTTGCTGGTGCCATCTCGGGAATGCTGGCTTTTTACGCTCTAGGTATGATGCCCGTCAACTACGCCGGTATCTTACTAATGGTTTTGGCATTCGGCTTGTTTATAGCTGAGGCTTTTACACCTACCTTTGGTTTGTTAACCGCAGGGGGTATAACCTCATTGGTTATGGGCTCCCTAATCCTATTTAAAGGAGGATCTTTATTTCAGGTGAATATCTGGCTCATTATATTAATAGCAGTCATTTTTGCCGCTTTTCTTGCCTTCGTAATAAATCGCATTGTAACCGCTCATAAACGCCAAGCTACCACCGGTAGAGAAGAATTGCTGGGTAAAACCGCTGTAGTGCGCTCTCCACTTGAGCCTGAAGGCAAGGTTCTTTATGAAGGTGAAATTTGGACGGCTGTCCTTGATCAGGGACGGGCCGAACTTAAAGAGGAGGTGATTATTAAGAAGTTTGATGGCCTAAAACTCTATGTAACCAAAAAGGATAAAGGAGACAATTAATGGAAAATATTATTCCTATTGCCATAGTTGCTTTTATAGTTCTCGTTATCATAGCTGCCGCGGTTAAAATCGTTGCTGAATATGAACGTGGGGTTATCTTTCGTCTAGGTAGACTTATCGGTGCAAAGGGTCCAGGTCTCTTTCTTATTATTCCTTTTATCGACCGAATGGTTAAGGTTGACCTTCGAATAGTTACTATGGATGTACCGGCACAAGATGTGATCACTAAAGATAATGTAACCGTCAGAGTCAACGCCGTTGTCTATTTTCGAGTTATCGATCCTGAAGCTTCAGTGGTCAAGGTTTTGGATCATATACGAGCCACCTCTCAGATATCCCAGACAACATTGCGCAACGTCCTTGGCCAATCTGAACTTGATGAATTACTAGCCCAGAGAGAAAAACTCAATCAGACATTACAGGGTATAATCGATGAGCATACTGATCCCTGGGGTGTTAAGGTAAGCACTGTAGAAATCAAGGATGTCGAGCTACCTGAGACAATGAGGCGTTCGATGGCCGCTCAAGCAGAAGCAGAACGGGAGAGACGGGCTAAAATCATTCATGCAGATGGTGAGTTCCAAGCTTCTGAGAAGCTTGCGCAAGCAGCGGATGTTATTGCCAGGGAACCGGTAACACTCCAACTGCGATACCTACAAACTCTTACCGAGATAGCTACCGAGAGGAACAGCACGCTTATTTTCCCTATTCCTATAGACCTTATTAACATGTTTATGAAGGATAAAAATAAGTAACCAAGTCCACACAGTAATTAGTGCATGATAAGCTACTGGCACTGGAACTAACCTTAGTTTACAGTTCCAGTGCCAGAGTCAGCATTGGATTAATACCTTATAGTAACATCACCTGCTATAATCCGTTTCAAATTACCTTCTCTCGTGCGTAGCATCAGGTTTCCATCTCTTGTCACCGATTCCGCAACGCCTTCGAATATTTCTTCACCCATTTTCACATATACCTGTCGCCCCAATGTATCTAAATATTGCCGCCATTCTTCATATAAGCTACCTTCGTTCCTTACACATAAGTATAATTTATCAATTTCAATCAGCAAATTTCGTATCAATTTAAGACGTGATACTTCTCTACCGAGCTCATTCAGTATGCTGGTGGCCGGTACGGATACCTTACCCAAGTACACAGCATCCAAATTTACATTGATCCCGATACCGATAATGGTATGATCCTTGCCACCCTCTTTTACTCCACTCTCGATAAGAATACCACATACCTTTTTATCGTTTATCATAATATCGTTCGGCCATTTTATCATGGGATTTAACCCAGTAATATCTCTGATAGCGTATAAAACCGCTAGTGAGGCTACCATTATGATCGAAGACAAAAGAGACACTTCCGGACAAAGTATAACCGACAAAGCGACACAGCCTTTTGGTGACAACCACGGACGCCCAATACGCCCCTTACCTGCTGTCTGTTCATCAGTAATAATCACCGTCCCCTCCAATGTTCCTCCTAAAACCTCTTTTCTTGCGGTATCCATTGTTGAAGGCATCTCCGATTGGTAGATTATCTTCCTGCCTACGATAGTCGTGTTTAGACATTCCATAATAGCAGCCCCTGTCAGTTTCTCTTTCATTAATAAGAATTATCCTGCCTTATTTACAACCTAGGTTATAAAAACCGTTTTCCTATCTAGAATACGGCGAAATCTATTGTAGTACAACATTTAGTAATGTCTCAACAAGCTCCAGAAATTCTATTATCAGTTTTTCAACGTAAATTAATAAACCTTACGAAATGTTGCCTGATGACACTGAATAATAACGATCTCAAGCTTGATCTAGATATAAAAATAAAACAACATTAAACCTTTGACAATACTCCTTGCTTTATACTATTATGGTGTCCTAATCCTGCCTACTAAAGGTACTATATATTTATCCCCCCTCGTTAAATCATTCCAAAGAAGAAAATAGCAAAATGCTAAGAACAATTACAGAAATAAATGAGAAATTAAAAGCGGGTAAAGCGATTATCACCACGGCTGAAGAGATTATTGATGTCGTTAAAGAAAAGGGCGTCGCGCTAGCAGCTAAGGAGGTGGATATTGTTACCACCGGTACGTTCAGCCCCATGTGTTCTTCAGGTGCCTATTTTAATATTGGTCACACAAAACCGAGAATAAAACTCGGTGGTGGTCACGTATGCATTAACGATGTTCCAGCTTATACTGGTTTTGCTGCGACTGATATTTTCATCGGTGCCAACGCTTTACCTGATAACGATCCAAGAAACCGTCTATATCCGGGTGAATTCAACTACGGGGGAGGACACGTTATTGAAGAAATTGTAGCTGGTGAGGATGTTCAGTTGGTGGCTAATAGCTATGGTACTGACTGCTATCCACGGAAAAAACTTGCAACCTGGCTAAATATCAATGATATTAACCAGGCAGTACTATTCAATCCAAGAAATGCATATCAAAATTATAACGTTGCCGTCAACCTATCGAACAAGACGCTTTATACTTACATGGGTATTTTGAAACCCAAACTTGGTAATGCTAATTTCTCTACAGCTGGGCAACTATCGCCCCTTTTCAATGACCCTTACTATAAAACCATCGGTATCGGTACCAGGGTATTTTTAGGTGGTGGTATCGGCTACATTGCTTGGTGGGGTACACAACATAATCCGAATGCACCCAGAAACAACCTCGGAATCCCCTCTAGACCAGCAGCTACATTGGCTTTCATCGGTGATCTGAAGCAGATGAAACAGAAGTGGCTAGTAGGTACCAGTATGATTGGTTATGGGGTCACTCTAACCGTTGGTATTGGTATACCTATTCCGATTTTGTCGGATGAAATCCTAAAATTCACTAGTATTACCGATGCTGACATAACGGCACCGGTGGTTGACTACTCAAAAGCATATCCCCAGTGTAATCCTGATATTCTTACGGAAGTAAATTACGCTCAGTTGAGAAGCGGTAATATCACTATTAAGGGCAAAAAGGTACCAACTGCTTCGTTATCAAGTTATGCTGGAGCAGTATCAATAGCCACTAACCTCAAACAATGGCTACAGGATGGTAAATTCCTGCTTTCAGAACCGGTGGCACCTATTCCCGGTTCCGGTTCTGGTTATCAATTAAAGCCCTTAGTAGAAAGACCGATTCGGATCCAGTAGTGGTCTGACTCTTATAAAAGCTATATAATGGAGTAAAGCTATGATTGTTTCGAAGAAAATAGTGCTACATTTCCCTAGTCGCCTTGTAGACCAACCAATAGTCTACCGGCTTATAAAGGAATACGATCTCAGTTTCAATATTTTAAAGGCATCCGTAATCCCGGATGAGGAAGGTCTGCTGGTTCTTGAGCTTAGTGGTGAACAGAGCAATTATGATAAAGGTATTAAATATCTCACGAAAACTGGAGTAAAAATCCAGTCTTTGAGCCAGAATGTCCTTCGCAACGAGAGCAGGTGTACGCATTGTGGCGCATGTATCACTATCTGTCCTACCAATGCCTTTGAGCTAGATAAGATAAGCAGGCAAGTAATTTTTATAAACGAAAAATGTATAGCCTGTGGTCTTTGTATTAAAGCTTGCCCACCGAGAGCAATGGAACTACACTTCTAGGTAATGTATCAGCCGAAAACCTATCGCCTCTGGATTCAAGGACAGGATCTTATCTCTTTTCATATAATAGTAAAGGAGAGTGATCTCTATATCCGTGCTTCTTCAGATCTGAGTACGAGAGCTCGTAAATCAGTGCTTAAACACCGCCGCATTTTGGAGGAGTATATAACCAAGCATCCGTCATTCGCCACTTCCCTTACACCGATATTGGTGAAGAAGGGCGCCCCCCCCATAATAAGTAAAATGTCAACGGCTGCTGCCAAGGCCAATGTAGGCCCTATGGCTGCTGTAGCAGGTACCATAGCTTATTTTGTTGGCCAAGACCTAGCTTATTTTTCACCAGAACTTATAATCGAAAATGGTGGTGATATCTATCTTAAAAGTCTAACAAATAGAACCGTCGCGATATTTGCAGGTAATTCTCTTTTAAGCGGCAAAATAGGTCTCGAAATAAAAGCAGTTGACACACCGATTGCCATCTGCACTTCATCGGGAACTGTTGGCCATTCATTAAGCCTAGGGAAAGCCGATGCTGTTGTTACCGTTTCTAAAGACGCTGCCCTAGCTGATGCTGCCGCCACCGCTATCGCCAATAGAATCTTTAAACCAGATGACATACAACCCGGTATTGAATTTGCCAAAGGAATAGCTAAATTAATGGGGGTGGTTATTATTAAAAACGATCAAATCGGCATTTGGGGTGAATTGAAAGTATCCCGTACGCGAACTTAATTATCTTTTTCTCTTTACTGTATGGCCACCGAAGCGCATTCTAAGAGCAGCTACTAGCTTTGCGGCAAACGAATCGCGTCGGCTGTGAAAACGGTTTGAAAGAGCTGCTGCCAACATGGTAAAGGGTACCTCAGCCTCCATAGCCGCCTCAACTGCCCAGCTTCCCGTTTGGCCACCACCGACTTCAGCATCAATTATGTCCAATTTGTCTTTTTCCAAAATTTCCTGTATCAAGCCTAATAACCAAGAACGCACAATTCCACCGTTATTCCAAACGCTAGCAATCGCTCTTAAGTCAAGCTCAAAGGGACCTTCTCGAAGAAGTTCAAAACCTTCTGCATATGATTGTAGTAAGGTATACTCAATACCATTATGCACCATTTTTACAAAATGTCCGGCACCATTTCCCCCCATCAAATGATAACCCTTTTCCGCAGCTAAGTCTTTTAAGGCCGGTTCAATCCGTTTGAAGTTATCCTTACTGCCTCCAATCATCAATGACAGACCGTTATGCACCCCACAAATTCCCCCACTAGTACCAACATCCATAAATTCTATTTTCCTGGCAGCAAGCTTTTGAGCACGTTTTATTGAATCTTTATAGTTAGAGTTACCCCCATCGATCAACAAGTCACCCTCTACCAGATATGGTAAAAGATCATTAAATATAACGTCATCCACTGCCTTGCCCGCGGGGATCATCATCCATATGTTACGTGGGCAATCGATGTTTTCTAGCATTTCTTTATAATCTTTTACCACCTCCAAACCTTGCCCAACCGCTGAAGTTATGGCCGATTGTGAAACATCATAGGTTACCACCCGATGACCTTTGCTTACCAGGCGTAACGCC
>CP070729.1:1241130-1251977 GCA_020351185.1 Dehalococcoidia bacterium
GCTCTTTATCAAGAAAATAATTAAATAGTGATGAAATCCTCTACCTCCTTCATCAAAACCCCGATGAAGTTTCCCTCCTCCACCACACCTATTTTTTCACCTCTGCTAAATAGTACGGCTTTACCCTTTCCGCAGGCGATACCTATATCGGCGTCTTTGGCTTCGCCGGGTCCGTTGACTACACATCCCATAACTGCTACCTTTATAGGCTTATCTATATACTTCAGTTTCTCCTCCACTTCAGCAACTAGACTTATTATATCGACCTCAGCACGCCCACATGAAGGACAGGTTACTAGTGTAGGACCGTACTGGCGCAAATCAAGACTCTTCAGGATTTCATAGGCGGTGATTACCTCTTCCCTGGGGTGGGTCGATAGCGATATACGTATAGTATCGCCAATACCCATATACAGTAGTGGGCTGACGCCGGCGATACTACGGATGATACCACTACGTGGAGGACCGGCTTCAGTTATACCTAGATGTAGCGGGTAGGGGATTTTATCAGCGATACTACGATAGGCTTCAATTGTAGTTGGTACGTCAAAGGCTTTCAGTGATACCTTTATAAGGCCGAAATCGAGTTCTTCCAATAATCTTATCTGCTGCATTGCCACTGCAACCATCTGTTGGGCGGTGGTTAGTTCCGGATTAATCTTTTTGGGTAAACTTCCAGCATTAACTCCGATGCGGATGGGAACATCCCTCTCCTTAGCAGCTCGTATAATGGTAGAAATCTTATCCGGTTGGTTTATATTACCTGGATTCAGCCTTAATCCGTCAACACCAGCAGTAAGAGCAGCCAACGCCAAACGGTAATCGAAGTGTATGTCGGCAATCAGTGGTATAGCTATGCCCATTTTAATAGCTGACAAAGATCGAGCGGCTTCATCATCTGGAACAGCGACGCGTACAAGCTCACAGCCACATTCCTCAAGCTCTTTAATCTGGCTTATAGTTGACATAACATCTTTGGTATCCGTCTTTGTCATTGACTGCACTGCAATAGGAGCGCCACCACCGACGGTTACACCACCGATATTGATTGCTTTTGAAATACGCCTCTTCTTCAAGGTATTATGCTCTCCCCGCTCGCAATTCGTATTATATCTTGAAGAGTGATGGCTAGCATCAGTATCATTAGTATTGCAAAACCGATGAGGTGTATTAATCCCTCTCTTTTAGCGGAGACGCGCTTACCACGACGTATCCATTCCAGCAGGACGAAGGCAATGCGACCACCATCCAAGGCGGGTAGCGGAAACAAGTTGAGAATACCGAGTATAAGACTGATAAAGGCAGCAAATTCTAATAATGGGGCGGCACCGTATCTGGCTATCTCACCTGTTGCTTGCACTATACCTACTGGTCCGTAGAAATCAGCCTGCACTGCTCCAGTTATAACACCGAGCATGCCATTTTTATAGAGTACGGCTGTCTCATAGAGTCCCACAAATCCTTTAGGGATTGCGTGCCAGAATGGATATGACTGGCGGATAACTGTCTGGTTTATGGTGGTGATCCCCACTCCGATTGCTCCCTCACCTTCAGGTGGTTTCCACCTTGGTACTAAATTGAAGCTATCGTTTGTGGAATCACTATGTCTGACGGTAAGCGTGATTTTACTACCAAGATTTAATTGAATTTGGCGTTGCAATTCGTAATTGTTAATGACCTGTTTACTATTAATACTTATTATAAAATCCCCTGGTTCGATACCTACCATAGCAGCTGGAGAATCTGGAGCAACCTCTTCCACGATTACATCGCCGCGTATTACATCCTGTGGAATCATAAAGACAATCGAGAATAAGAGCAATGCCAATAGGATATTAACTACTGAACCAGCACTGATGATAAACAATCGTGTGAGAATACTTCTTCTTGCAAGCCCGCTTGATACTTTGGGATCTTCTTCACCAGCCAGCTTATTGAAACCACCGAAGGGTATAGTATTTAGTGAGTAGATGGTATCACCACGTTTTATAGATAGAAGACGTGGTGGAAAACCAAAACCGAACTCCTCCACCTTCACTTTTACCAACTTGGCTGATATAAAATGCCCTAATTCGTGAGCCAGCAGTATGAACGAAATAACTACGATACCTATTAATATATTAATTAGCATGCTTCTCTCCTAAGACAAGCCGAATAGCATTTTCTCTGGTCCAAGCATCAGCGTTTTGAATATCATCTATAGTCGGTTGCGTTTCGAACAGGGTTTCGTGTTGTTTCAATAACTGCTGTATAAGGTTGGCAATATCACCAAATCCAATATGGTTGGAAAGATAAAAATCAACGGCTACTTCATCGGCAGCGCATAATACCGCGGGCATAGTGCCACCCCTCTTACCGGCTTCGATAGCCAGTTTTAAGCAGGGAAAGCTGTCCATATTGAGCTGCTCGAAGTTAAGTTGGTTGATCTTATCCCAGTCGAGCCTTGGTAGCTGTATATTGAGTAGGCGTTCGGGGTAGGTAAGAGCATATTGGATTGGCAGACGCATGTCGGGCCAACCCAGCTGGGCTTTGGTTGAACCGTCAATGAACTCAACAAAGGAATGTATGATGCTCTGTGGGTGAATGAGGATGCTTATTTTTTCGAAGGATATATCAAATAACCTGTTGGCTTCGATAACTTCCAACCCCTTATTCATCAGTGTTGCTGAATCTATGGTTACCTTTTTCCCCATCCGCCAAGTTGGGTGTTTTAGGGCTTGCTCTACCGTTACCTCTGTTAGCTGTTTTGCTGTATAACCAAGGAAAGGGCCACCAGAAGCAGTTAGTATAATGCGAGCAGGCGGTGTCTTCTCTCCTTCAAGACATTGCCAGATAGCGCTGTGTTCGCTATCAACTGGTAAAATGTGAGCACCGCTTTTCTTTGCTTCTGCTATGATAATCTCTCCAGCGGTAACTAAGGCTTCCTTATTTGCCAAAGCTACGTCCTTACCCGCCTTGACGGCGGCTAATGTTGGCTTCAATCCGCAGCCACCAGGTGTGGCAATGACTACCGTATCGACGTCTGGATGGGATGCCATTGCTTCTTCTGGCAGGAATTCGTAGTTTTCTAATTGGGCATCGGTTTTTTTATCCCTGTAATAGATGAACTGTGGTTTGAATTTGTCAACCTGTTTTTTTAGCAGAGTGATGTTACTACCCCCTGTCAATCCGATTACCTTAAATCTATCAGATAGGGAACGAACAACTTCTAACGTTTGCCGACCGATAGAACCAGTACAGCCGATTACTGCCAGTTTTTTTATTGCATCAACCACAAATTATATTATCACACAGACAGATATTATTTTCTAGGTTTGAGATTTTGTTTTATAGCCAGCATGGGCTTTGTGTGGAGTTATTTTTAATTAAGCGATCTCTAGCAATAATAAATAATTAAATAAGTTTTTCGGTGCGGTTAGCCTACAACTAATGCACTGAGTTTTGCCTTATCAGTTACATGACGCTGCAAAATTCAACTAGTGAGTTTTAGTTGGGAACCTTCTTATTTTCCCGACGGGATATTTAGAAAGACGGTCAGCCAACGCATATTGCTATGGTATAATAATAGACGAGTACGCCAGCAAGGACGACACTGTCCATGCGATCTAGAAAGCCGCCGTGCCCTGGTATTGCTTTACCAGAATCCTTTACTCTAACTATACGTTTAAAAAGGGATTCCAGCAGGTCGCCAAGTTGTCCGAAGATGCTAACAGCTATTGCAAGAGGAATAACCTGTATATAGGTAATAGGTAATTCTAGGATCAGAACGAGCAGCAAGCCGGTACCGATGGCTCCCAACACACCGCCTATTGCGCCCTCCCAGGTCTTTTTTGGACTGATGCTTGGAGCGAGAGGGTGTTTACCGACGGCACTACCAACAAAAAATGCTGCTGAATCTGAAGCGAAGGTTACAAATAGAGCAAAAAATACCCATTCACGGCCATAATCAAGTTCTCTTAATGCCACAAAATAACTGAGTAACACGCCGATATAGAGAATACCAATAATAGTCCAAACCCAACCCATAAAAGCTCTTTTTCCATGATGTCGCACCAAAAACCAGATAGCGGGTAAAACCGCTGCTGAAACTAACAAAATAGGTTTAAGGTAGGTATAATCAAAAAGGGGGCTAATAATGAAGAAGAGAGTCCACAGTAAACCAAATATAGTAAGCGAAGGCGGTTTCTGTCCCGATTTGTTAACTGCCGTAAAGAATTCAAAGGCGGCCATTACTCCCCATATGGCGGTGAATATGGTGAGCCAAGGTAAGGGCTCATTAAACCATACAACAGCTACTACTAAGGGTAGTAGGAAGGCGGCGGTAGCAATCCGCTTCTTAAGCATTATTAAATTCTACCAAAACGCCTCTGGCGTTTGCCATAGTCAGTGAGAGCTTTGCCCAATTCCTCAGCATTGAAGTCTGGCCAAAGCACATTTGTGAAGTAGTATTCGCTATAAGCTGATTGCCATAATAGGAAATTACTGATGCGCAAGTCGCCACCAGTTCTGATAACAAGATCTACTTCGGGTAAGTCAACAGTGTAAAGATAATTACTGAATAGTCTCTCATCTATATTCTGTGGGGATATATTATCGGTTAAAATATTACGTACTGCATCTAGAATTTCGAGTCGTCCACCATAATCAAAGGCGAGGCTCAAGATCATTTTGGTATTCCCTTGGGTTAGCTCTACGGCATCTACTATCGCTCGTTTTAGATGCTTCGGTAATCTATCCAGGTGACCGAGGTGGCGAATCCGGACACCTCTTTTATGTAGCTCTAGGAGTTCTTTATTTAGTGATTTTTCAAGGATTTTAAGAAGTCCGCTAACTTCGCTTTTAGGACGATTCCAGTTCTCAGTTGAAAAACTGTAAAGGGTCACATACTTAATGTTGTATTCACCTAGGTGTTTGATAACGGAGCGGGTGGCCTTGAGTCCGGCTTTATGGCCTTCAAGTCGGGGAAGGTCGTGTTTTGCTGCCCATCGACCATTACCATCCATAATGAATGCTATGTGGTTGGGTAGCCGCGAGATTTCTTTCATTGCCAGCCCATAATGTGGGCTAGACCTCCATTAATTCTGCTTCTTTATTCTGTCCAACCTGCTCAGCGGTGTTTACAAAGTTATCAGTCAGAAGTTGGATTTTATTTGAGGCGCGCTTGTGTTCGTCTTGTGATATTTCCTTATTCCTTTCCACTTGTTTTAATCTATCAGTGCCATCGCGTCTGATGCCCCTTATTGATATTTTACCCTCTTCAACCCGTTTTTTGACAAGCTTTCTTAGCTCAAGGCGTCTTTCCTCAGTTAGTGGCGGAATATTCAACCGGATTAGGCTGCCATCTGTACTTGGAGTTAATCCTAGATTGGATCTGAGCAAAGCCTTTTCTATATTGGGTGTAGTTGTCGGATCCCAAGGCTGAATAAGCAGTAGACTAGCTCCAGAAACGGAAACACTAGCAATGTGCTTAATCGGCAGCAAGGAACCGGCATATTCTACCTTAACATGTTCTATTAGAGCTGGTGAAGCCCGTCCGGTGCGAATACTAGCGAGCTCACGTTTGAGCGCTTCAACCGCATCTTCCATTTTTTCTTCGGTATCAAGAAGGATCTCTTCGATCATTTTCCGTTATTCACTGGTTATTATTGTACCAATAGATTCACCAGCTATAATCCGTTCAATATTGCCCTCCGCTTGGAGATCAAAGACGATAATCGGTAGTTTATTCTCTAGACAGAGGGATAAAGCGGTGGGATCCATTACCTCAAGCCGTTTATTCAAAGCTTCAAGGTAAGTAAGATGATCAAACTTCTTAGCATCGAGATCTTTATGAGGATCAGCGCTGTAAACGCCATCGACATTGTGCTTTGCCATCAACAAAACATCAGCCTCTACCTCGATAGCTCTTAGGGCAGCAGCCGTGTCAGTAGACATGTAAGGATTTCCTGTACCACCAGCAAGGATGACAACCCTTCTTTTTTCTAGGTGGCGTACTGCACGGCGCCTGAGATAGGGTTCAGCTACTTGTTCGACTACTATGGCCGACTGTACTCTGGTAATAACATTATGTTTTTCGAGGGAATCTTGAAGGGAAAGAGCATTTATCATAGTCGCAAGCATACCGGCATAATCGGCAGTGATTCTATCTATACCTTCCTTTTCAGCAGTAGCACCACGCCAAATATTACCCGCGCCGACAACTACAGCTACCTCTACTCCCAAATCCACCATCTGCTTGATTTTTTTCGCTACGGTTATAACCGTAGGAGCATCAATGCCAAAGGCTGTTTTGCCCTTGAAAGCTTCACCGCTTAGTTTTAGCAGTACCCTCCTGTACTTTACCGCGGGCATTTCAGTCCTACCTTATGCCTAATTCGAATCTGGTGAATTGGCTTATTTTAATATTTTCACCTGTTTTGGCTATGGTCTGGACGATGATATCCTGGACAGTTAATGTTGGATCTTTTATATAGGATTGCTGCAGTAAGCAGGCGGTATCTTCCTCCAATTCGCCTTTCTTTTCTTGGGGTATTTCTTCTTCTGAGATGTACTGAGGAGACATAGCAGCTACCTGCATAGCCAGGTTATGAGCCAACTCTTTGAACTCATCGGTACGAGCAACTAAATCTGTTTCGCAATTGACTTCTACCATTGCCCCGATACGGCCACCGGTGTGTATATAGGCTTCAATCAACCCTTGTTGGGTTACACGCTCTGATTTCTCTGCCGCTTTAATACAACCTTTCTCTTTTAGGCTTTCTAGGGCTTTTGTCAGATCCCCCTTAGCATTAACTAAAGCATTGCGACATTCCATGATACCAGCACCACTCTGTCCCCGAAGTTCTTTTATGGTATCTAAGGATATATCCACCTATTATTCCTTTGCCTTTTCATCTTCATTTGTTTCCTCAATCTCGGACTTTTTAACTTTTACCTCTTCGGATGAAACTTCTTCTATTTCTTTTACTTCTCCTGTCAGGCTTGCTGTATCACCCCTACCCTCAATAATGGTATCGGCTATTCTGGTGGTTATAAGTTTTATTGCTCTTATTGCGTCATCGTTGGCTGGGATGGGGTAGTCGATATCATCCGGATTACAGTTGGTGTCAACTATAGCTACAACTGATATCCCAACTCTTCGGGCTTCGGCTAGAGCAATATCCTCTTTTGAAGGGTCGATGATGAATATAACGTCGGGTAGGTTTGTCATTTCTTTAAAACCGCCTAGGTTCTTATTCAAACGCTCAATTTCTTCATTAAGCTTCATCGACTCCTTCTTCGGCAGGCGAGCGAAATCACCTCTGGCTTGCTGGTCTTCTAGCCTAACTAGGTGATCTATTCTACCTTGAATAGTAGTGAAGTTTGTAAGTATGCCACCTATCCAGCGCTGGTTAATATAATACATATCACAGCGCTTTGCCTCTTCTTCCACGATACTTTGGGCTTGCTTTTTCGTTCCAACAAATAATACCTTCCCACCCTCGGCTACCGTCTCTTTGATAAATTCACAGGCTTTTTCGAGCATGCTAGCTGTCTGCTCCAGATCAATGATATGGATGCCGTTACGCTTGGTGAAGATATATTTTTTCATACGGGGATGCCAGCGACTTGTTTGATGGCCAAAATGAGCTCCGGCTTCGAGAAGCTCTTTTATATTAACAGCATCTAGCAACTTGTTTTCCTTTCTAAATAATACTCGTGATTTTAATTTTACAGTATATCATACCCAAAAATAGGCAGCAAATAAGTTTAAGGATGGGTGGAATTATTGTAGTTATGTGGTAATAGCTTGCTTACCGGCTAGCTCATGTTTGTGGTGCCAGCGGTGAATAGCTTCAGCCACCTCATCGGAACTATGGCATACGCGCAGCAAGCTAAGGTCCTTCTCGGAGATATATCCTTTGGCTAAACTTTTATTGTGTAGCCATTTTAGAAGTCCTTTCCAGTATTCGTCATCAAAGAGTACCACTGGGAATGGTTTTATCTTGTAAGTTTGCATAAGCGTCAAAACCTCAGTTAGCTCGTCCAAGGTGCCCAATCCACCGGGCATAATAACAAAAGCGCTGGCATATTTTACGAGCATAACCTTGCGAACAAAAAAATGGTTGAAGGTTATTGACCTTGTTGCATATTTATTAATTGCTTGTTCTTCGGGTAGTTCTATATTGAGACCAATAGATTTAGCGCCTGCATCAGCAGCACCTTTGTTAGCTGCCTCCATAACACCAGGCCCCCCACCAGTTATTATGGAAAAGCCCAACTTTCCCAACTTACGGGCAATTTCCTCAGTGATTGAATATAATCTATCCTCTGCTTTTAGGCGTGCTGAACCATATATGCTGACAGCTGGTTTTATATCTGATAATGCGTCGAAACCCCCTACAAGTTCGCCGATGATGCGAAACATACGCCAAGAATCTTCCTTTTCCAGTTCATTTATTTCATATTCATATTGCATACTGTCCCCTCCTCAGATATTTGCTCCTAAAGCTTGGTAATCCAGTCCACAGCATTCTGGAAGATTTTAAGGCCATCTCCCTGGTTACCCGCTTTACCCTCCAGCCATCTTGGGTGTTGGTTAGGAACTATGTGGCGTTCTGGGTGTGGCATGAGGGCGAAGATACGTCCAGTAATGTCACAGATGCCAGCTATATCTCCCATTGAGCCATTGGGATTATAAGGATAACCAGCAGATCGGTTGCCCTTTGCATCGGTATAGTATATGGCGATATCCAATTTCTCCAGCGTTGCTACTGTGGCAACAACTTTACCTTCACCGTGGGCGACAGGCAAATAAAGGAATTCAATGTCTTTGGTGAAGATACACTTGCTGCTTGTGTTAGTAGTTAAATGCACCCACCGGCACTCGAAACGGCTTGAATCGTTAGTAGTCAACGTCATTTCTTGGTGGATTTTTGATCCAGGCAGAATGCCAGCTTTAACAAGCACCTGAAAACCGTTACAGATACCCAGGATAAGATAACCACTTTCCACGAATCGTTCAATGTCTTCACCCAGCTTAAGCCTGATTTCGTTGGCCAGTACTCGGCCGGCTCCCAAATCATCTCCGTAGGTGAAACCGCCCGGAAAAACCATAACCTGATAGTCTTTGAGTTGTTTCTCCTGGCGGATAAGTTGCCAGATATGAACCAGTGCTGTTTCTGCTCCTGACCGTTGAAAGGCAAAGGCAGTTTCTTCATCACAGTTGGTTCCCGGTGCTCGTAGTATCAGTACTTTTACTTTGCTCATAACTTTTACCAGTCCAGTGGTTTCTGCCAGGCTTCCTTAAGTTCTTGTATATCTACGCATAGAATTTTTTCTTTATTGAGTCCGTATATCTCTAATTTCTCAGATTGGTTGACCTCACCGATATGGGCAAAGATAACTTCACCCATAACTATTTCAAATTCCTGCCTATTTTCTGAAGTTACTTCAACTAGGAAGCGACTGTTGGATTCCGAGAATAATATAAAGTCATCCCGGTCTATGGGCTCACCCAACGGTATCTCTTTGAGTCTAATGGTAACCCCAAGATCACCAGAGAAGGCCATTTCAGCAACGGCGACTGCCAGACCACCATCGCTTAAATCATGACAGGCATTAACCAAACCCCTCTCTGTAGCATAACTCAGATTACGCATATTCTCCTTGGCTTTTTTAGGATTTACCTTTGGTACATGGTTGCCAGTGAAACCAAGGCTTTTATAATATTCTGAACCGCCCAATTCGCTAAATGTCGTGCCAATGACATATATCAGGCTGCCACTGGTTTTGAGATCCAGCGATAGTGCTTTGTTTGTATCCTGCATGACAGCTATAGCCGAAATTAGCAATGTATCGGGAATAGATATTCTCCTACCTTCAAATTCAAACTCGTTGTTGAGACTATCTTTGCCGGAGATAAACGGAGTGCCGTAGACGCTAGCAATGTCATAACAGGCTTGGCAGGTGCGCACTAGGGCTCCCAATTTTTGCGGGTGACTGGTATCCCCCCAGCAGAAGTTATCTAGCAGTGC
This sequence comes from Dehalococcoidia bacterium, assembly GCA_020351185.1. Lineage (GTDB taxonomy): Bacteria > Chloroflexota > Dehalococcoidia > Dehalococcoidales. The sequence goes on from CP070729.1 coordinate 1,251,147, forward strand.
TACTTGTTCGAGATTACCCCCTACAGCTATGATTTGCCTGAGGGCTTCATCGATAGCCGATGCTGCCATCCAATAGGGATCTATGTCACTATACTGTGGATGAATACCATTGGAGATAATAACACCCATATCTGAATTGAGTATTGGACGGACGATAGCAGCATCGCTGGGACCATCATTATTTCTACCTACAAATGGTTTAAGGACACTCCCACCCTGTACTTCATGGTCATATTGGCGTACTACCCATTCCTTGCTACAAACGTTCCAAGAGCCGAGTATCTTAAGCATTATTTCCTTAAGGTTTGGTATCTCGAAATTAGGCTGTTTGTTTTCCGGAGGTTTCCAAGCTGCTTGAAGCTCGAGTTGCGGTAAACCACTATGTAGAAAGTCCATCTCTAGGTCGCAAACGAGATTATCCTTATAAAAAAGTTGTAGCTTTTTGTCGTTAGTAAATTCACCAATGATGGTTGCCTCAGTGCCTTCGGCATTAAAAAGTGATAGCAGTTCGTTAACGCTTTCGGGTGGCACCGCCAAAAGCATTCTCTCTTGGGATTCGGATATCCATATTTCCCAATAGGAAAGGCCGGCGTATTTTAACGGTACTCTGTCGAGATAAACGCGGACTCCTGTTTTAGCTGCCATCTCACCTATTGCTGATGAAAGTCCACCACCACCGCAGTCTGTAATGCGACGGAAAAGACGTCGGTCTCTTGCCTGGATTACGGTGTCTATTAGCTTCTTTTCAACTATGGGATTGCCGATCTGGACCGAGCTGAAGGAAAGTTGTGTTGAATCTTTGCTAAGCTGTTCCGAGGCAAAAGTGACGCC
>CP070729.1:1252077-1275871 GCA_020351185.1 Dehalococcoidia bacterium
GTGCCGAGAGAGAGATTTGAACTCTCACGAGCCTAAGCTCACTAGCCCCTCAAGCTAGCGTGTCTGCCATTCCACCATCTCGGCATTGGCAGGAGTGAGAGGATTCGAACCCCTGACCGGCGGTTTTGGAGACCGCTGCTCTACCAAACTGAGCTACACTCCTACGTATATTGATTATATTACCATACAATACCGAGAAAATTAAGTGCATCCAGGGCTAATTATTATAATCGATAGTATATTTTATATCCATTTTTATTCAACAATGCTGGTTGACACCTTTGTTATATAATCATTAGAATTGTTTGGAATACCAAGGAGAAATTACATATTTTGCCAACAAAAACGACTCTGAATAACGGATTGAGGATCATTACCCAAAAAATGCCAGCGGTGCGCTCGGTAACCGTATGTATGCTTATTGGCACTGGTTCACGTTACGAAAGGGATGAAATAGCCGGCACCTCTCATTTTATAGAGCATCTTTTATTCCGTGGAACACAGCGGAAGCCACGGGCCAGAGATATCTCAGAGACTATTGAGGGATTAGGTGGTATTCTCAATGGAGGCACCGATAAGGAAATGACCATCTACTGGTGTAAGGTTGCCCGAGAACATCTTCCGGTGGCTATAGATCTTTTGGCTGATATACTCCTAAACTCCAAATTTGAAACTGAAGATATAAAAAGAGAGCGAAAGGTAATCATCGAAGAGATTAATATTAGCTACGATTCCCCACAACAGAGAGTCAGCCAACTGATTGACGAACTCCTGTGGCCTGGTCATCCTCTAGGGAGAGATATCGCCGGAGATAAGCAGTCAATAAAGGCAATCACTAGAGATGACCTATTTGACTATATGAGACTTCAATACCTACCGATAAAAACCGTTGTATCGGTTGCCGGCCATGTAGATCATGAGAAGGTCGTAACTATGGTAAATCACTGTTATGGCGACTGGTCCACCAAAGAAGGATTTGTTGGATTTGCACCCTATAAAAAGCAAACAAATCCGAGACTGTGTATCGAGAGGCGGGATATTGAACAGATCCATTTTTGTCTGGCATTGCCCGGTTTATCGCTTTATCATCCACAGCGCTTTACCCTTGACTTGTTGAATGTTATTCTTGGTGAAGGGATGAGCAGCCGTCTTTTTTGCGAAGTTCGCGATCGTTTGGGTTTAGCTTATAGCATAAACAGTTTTGTAGAACATCTCTCCGATACCGGCGCCATTGTCATATATGCTGGTGTAGAGCCAAAAAACCTTAAATTGACTTTACGGGTTGTTTTGGAGCAGCTTATCCGGTTGAAGAATGAAATTGTGAACGAGAAAGAGTTGATAAAGGCAAAGGAAATGGCTAAGGGACGATTGCTATTGCGGATGGAGGATAGCCGTAGTGTTGCTGGTTGGTTTGGAGGTCAGGAGGTTATTACCAGAAAGATTTTGGGTGTTAATGAGGTGATTTCCATTATTAATGATATTACCGCAAAAGATATTCAAAAACTGGCTCGGGAATTATTTATTGCTAAACATCTCAGGTTGGCAGTTGTTGGACCTGTAACTGAAAATGAAATATTAGGAGACCTTTTAAAACTATAAAAATAGCCGCAGTTTTAAAACTGCGGCTATCAAAAATCTATTTAAAACCTTTAAAATGGTTTTTAGTACATTCCTTCCATACCACCACCTGGCGGCATCGATGGAGTCTTCTCCTTCTCGGGGATATCAGCGATCAATGATTCCGTTACTAAGACCATGTTGGCGATACTAGCTGCATTCTGTAAAGCTGACCTAACTACCTTAGTTGGGTCAATTATGCCCATTTTAACCATATTGCCGTATTCATCGGCCTCAGCGTTATAGCCAATACCAGCCGCGCTCTTCTTTACTTTATCCGCAATGACAGCACCGTCTTTGCCCGCATTCTCGGCAATAAGTCGGATGGGTTCCTCTACCGCTTTTTTAACTATGTTAACTCCGGTGGCTTCATCGCCACTTAACTTAAGTTTACTCAGAGACTTTAGTGAATTAAGCAGGCTAATACCCCCACCGGGTAGGATGCCCTCTTCTACTGCTGCACGAGTTGCTGCTAATGCATCTTCGACACGGTGCTTCTTCTCCTTCATCTCAGTCTCAGTAGCAGCACCTACTTTTATAACGGCCACACCACCAGCAAGGCGAGCCATTCTTTCTTGTAGTTTCTCACGGTCAAAACTGGAATCGGTTTCATCCGCCTGGGCTTTTATCTGTTTGATTCTATCCTGAATATCTTCTGCTGAACCCTTACCCTCAATAATGGTGGTTTTATCTTTTGTAGAAACCAAGCGTCGGGCACGTCCCAAGTCCTCTGGATTTACGGAGTCAAGTTTTCGACCTACCTCTTCGGAAATTACAGTTCCGCCGGTTAAGATGGCTATATCCTCTAGCATTGCTTTTCTACGATCGCCAAAACCGGGAGCTTTTACTGCTACTACATTCATCGTTCCCCTTAATTTATTGACCACCATGGTTGCTAGGGCTTCTCCCTCCATATCCTCGGCGATGATCAGTAGATTTTTAGTTATCTGTAATATACGCTCTAGCGATGGTAGTATTTCGGAAATGGCGGTTATTTTTTTGTCAGTTATTAGAATATAAGGATCTTCTAGTATTGCTTCCATACGAGCAGTATCGGTAACAAAATAGGGGCTTATATAACCGCGATCAAACTGCATGCCTTCGACATATTCGGTTTCATACTTGGTACCCTTAGATTCTTCTATAGTGATAACGCCGTCCTTACCCACTTTTTCCATTACATCGGAAATAAGGTTACCGATTTCGATATCCTTAGCAGTGATGGTTGCCACCTGAACAATCTGCTCCTTACCTTTTACTGGATTAGATACCCTTGTCAGTTCGTCAAGAATGGTATTTGTTGCCTTTTCAATACCTTTCTTAAGACTAAGAGGATCGGCACCAGCAGCAATATTTTTGAAACCTTCATTAATGATTGCCGCTGCTAGGATGGTTGACGTTGTTGTACCGTCACCGCAGGCGTCGTTCGTTTTGCTGGCGGCTTCCTTTACAAGCTGGACACCCATGTTTTCAAAGGGTTCGGGTAATGTAATTTCCTTGGCGATGTTTACACCGTCATCGATAACTGTCGGTGCACCCCATGACTTATCCAAGGCTACAGGGCGACCTTTCGGTCCTAAAGTAACCTTTACCGAGTTAGCCAGTACGTCAATACCTTTTTTTAACGCGTGTCTGGCTTCATCTCCAAAAATTATTTGTTTTGCCATTATTTTTCCTCCTTGAATTAATAAAAATTAAATTTAAATTTACTTCTTCTTAGCCAGAATGTTGCTCTCACTCAATATGATTAGCTCTTCTTCATCAACCTTGATTTCATTACCGCCATATTTTGTATAGACTATTCTGTCACCCACTTTAATATCCATTGGTAGCCTTTTACCATCGTCAGCTAACTTACCTGGTCCAACTGCTAAAACCTCACCTTCGATGGGTTTCTCTTTAGCCGTATCTGGTAAAACAATGCCACCTTTGGTTACCTCCTCCCGCTCGATAGGTCTAACTAAAACACGGTCTGCTAAAGGTTGTATTTTGATCGCCATATTTTCCTCCTTATGTTAATAATGTAGCAATCCAATGATTAGCAGTCTCAAGGCGAGACTGCTAACTTAAATATAATAGCTCAATCTGTTTAATATCGCAACCGGATAAATATTTGTTAGAGACGATTAACAAGCGTTGATAACAATATATTATGAATATAATTCTCTATACTCTAAAAAACGGATTAATAGTCCATAATACTATAATATTGACTTGAATATTCTTAATTATTAACTTGATTCAGTTTAAGGTTAGGGACTACATCCATATCAAAGCCATGAGTTGTGTTTGCTTGGAGACAAAAATACCCACATGCGGCTACCATAGCGGCATTATCAGTACATAGAACAGGTTCAGGGATGAGGACTGGTATCGGGGAATCTTCCTTTAACTGTTGGCGTAATCTTCTATTAGCGGCGACCCCTCCAGAAAGAAGAACCTGTTTGACACGGTGTAGTTTGGCAGCAGCTATAGTCTTAGATACGAGTATATCCACTACTACTCGCTGGAAGCTAAAGGCAGCATCAGCCATATTTTTTATTTTATCCTTCTCTACAAGTCGAAACAACGCCGTTTTGAGCCCGCTAAAACTAAAATCATAAGTTCCCTTCATCCAGGCGTACGGAAGATCGATAGAGACGGTTCCTTTTGTAGCAGCTCGGTCGATAGCCGGACCGCCGGGATAACCCAGACCTAATATGCGGGCGGCTTTATCAAAGGCTTCACCGGCAGCATCATCTCTTGTTCTACCCAGTACTGTATATTTCCCATGGTCTTGCATGAGCACTAGGTCGCTATGGCCCCCCGAAACGATAAGACACAGTAGCGGGAATTCGGGTTTCTGATTGGAAAGCCAGTTGGCATATATATGCGCTTCCAGATGATTGATACCGATAAGGGGTAATTGCTTCACGGCAGCAATAGATTTGGCGATGCTCGTACCCACGAGAAGCGATCCGGCTAGACCCGGACCTCTGGTAACAGCAATGCAGCTAAGTTCGTGCCAGCCAATATGCGCTTTGTTCATTGCCTTAGAAATAACAGGGATAATAGATACCATATGCTGCCTTGAAGCTACTTCGGGGACAATACCGCCGTATCGGGCGTGCAGTTCAATTTGGGATGCTATTTCAGAAGATATTATCTTAACCCCATCCTCGATGACAGCTGCGGCCGTTTCATCGCAAGAGGTTTCAATACCCAAAACTTTCATATACTAAAAATTATAGCACAGGTCTATATTCTAAGAGTTTTTTGCTTTGACACACCCACTAGCCAATGCTATTATTGACAGAAATCTACCTATAACTGCCTATAATAAAAAAGTTTGAACAAAAGAGAGGTGAGGTGGTATGTCCATTATTGAAACACTATATTTAGTGTTTCTTTTTATTTGTATTATCCTTTCTGCCTTTTTCTCAAGTTCCGAGACGGCTTTTATTTCTCTTGAGAGATTCCGCATTCAGCATATGATTGAAACCAAGGTTAAAGGGGCAAAGAAGGTTTCTAGAATGCTTGAGAGGCCCGATAAGTTTCTGTCGACAATCCTATTGGGCAATAATTTAGTTAATACGGCTGCTGCTGCATTAGCCACTATTTTAGCCGTATCCATTTGGGGCCAGGAGATAGGTGTTGTTATTGCCACCTTCGGCATGGCATTTGTATTGCTTATTTTTGCCGAGACAGTTCCCAAAACCTTTGCTAATCGCCATGCAGAGAGACTGTCGCTGCTTTTTGTTAGGCCGGTGGAGATAATTTCGTGGTTTTTCTCACCGGTGGTAGTAATTTTAAGCTGGCTTGCTTCCAGACTAGTTAAATTTGTCGGGGGTACACCAGTACCGCGATCGATTGTAAGTGATGAGGAAATTCGAACAATGATAACAGTAGGGCATAAAGAGGGTACAGTAGAGGAAGCCGAAGCTGATATGTTGCATGCTGTTTTTGATTTTGGCGATAGCCCCGTCAGCGAGGTTCTAGTACCACGACCCGAGGTTGTTGGTATTCAGAAAGGTGAGACATTAGCGGAATTCCTTAAGAAATATTCAGAATCTCCCATTTCACGTTTTCCTGTTTATGAGGAGAATATGGATAATGTTGTGGGTATTCTATCGATTAAAGACGTATTGATGGCTTTAGCGAAAGGTTCGATAACTTCAGAAGCTCCAATTGACAAACTTATCCGACCAGCGTATTTCACCCCAGAGACAAAGCGTATCAGCGAACTATTTAGCGAAATGCGTGATAGAAACTATCGTATGGCTATTGTCGTTGATGAGTATGGTGGTACTGCTGGTATCGTCAGCCTCAGCCGTTTGATGGAGGAGATAGTCGGCCCAGTAGGTGATGAACTCGCCGAAGCCGAGAAGGAGTATGAACCGATAAACGAATATACTTTTCAGGTTGATGGGGGTATGCGCATTGAAGAGGCTAATGAGGAGTTAAACCTCGAACTACCCGAAGGTGATTATGAAACCGTCGCCGGTTTTATTCTCCATCTTATAGGTCATATCCCAAAACAGGGCAAGCAGTTAAGATATAAGGGTTTGAAAATGGTTATTACCAAGATGAAGGGGTATAAAATAGAGGAAATCCTGCTTACCAAGGAAAAGAAAAAGAAGGATGCATCGGCTACGGATTAAATTTGGGCGTGGATTGGAAATCAAATTTATTTCACATTTGGATATCATCAGACTGTGGTACAGAGCCTTTCGTCGAGCTGGTATTAAACTGGCTTATTCTGAGGGTTTTAATCCCCACCCCAAAATATCTGTAGCGGCACCACTTGCTATTGGAGTAACCAGTGAAGCTGAGTTAATGGATGTGTACACAGCTGGTTTCGTCTCACCTCATTCAATGAAAACTTGCATTAGCCAACAGCTACCGTTGGGTATGGAGATACTACAGGTTAATAACATAGCTACCACATTGCCGCCATTGCAGGCGCAAGTGCGTTTTGCTGAATATATAGTTGAAATCGGATCGCAAAAAAGAAAAGATCATCTCCTTACATCTCTTACCTCTCTTCTGGCAAAAGAAAAGTTGCAGTGGCAACACTGGCGAGATACTGGCCCTCGCCAATATGACCTGAGAGCGTTGATCGACGATCTGTGGTTAGTTGATAGGCATGACGGTTGTGGAATTCTAGGTATGCGATTACGTTGCGACGATCGCGGTTCAGGCAGACCAGAACAGGTTGCCAAAGCCTTAGATTTAAAACAACCGCTATCCATTCATCGCACTCGGTTGATATTAGAAACGAACTAATATGGGCGATATAAGTAATAATTAGTCACAATATACAATTAATTTTGCTATTTAGGACTATGAATTTATGAAGGGGGGGGGCAGTAGATAGATATATGGGTAGGTATAAATGGCAAGGATTATACTAGTGAGGCATGGCAAAACAGACTGGAATCAGGAACTGCGCATTCAAGGTGGTTCTAGTAATACCCCGTTAAATAAGGAAGGCAGGTGCCAGGCTGAAAAATTAGCCTCAAGATTGAGTCGGCGCAATATCCAAGCTGTCTACTCCAGTCCACTGAAGCGCGCTTTCGAGACAGCCCGATTAATTGCCAAACATTACGATATTGAAGTGGTAATTGAAAAATCACTTCGAGAGATTGAAGCGGGCGATATGGAGGGATTGACATCGGCCGAGCTTGGGGTGAGATTTAGCGATATACTAACACGGGATGGCGTGTCATACAAAGTACCAAAAGGGGAATCGCTTATCGATCTGCAACAACGAAGCTGGAAATGTATACAAAGGATAAACCGCGTGCATGTTACCAGTGAAATTGTGGTTGTCAGCCATTACTTTGCCATTTTGACAATAATTTGCTCAGCTTTAATGTTGCCTGTATCTCATATCACCCGGCTCAGATTGAGTACTGGTTGTATTAATATACTCAATCTTGATGAAAAGGAAGCGCGGCTAGAGTTATTTAACGATACTGGTTATCTTGCTAAATTTCCTTAGACACGATCCTCCCTAAACTTCCTGAACATAATTAAGGCAAAAATGGTGATAGGAAAACAACGATCCGCTCTGGAGCGAGAGGTAACCTGCTTTATACAGCAAAATAAACTGTTTCCGAGAGGTTCACGGTTACTATTGGCGGTGTCAGGTGGAGCTGACTCTGTCTGTCTTTTGTATATACTGTTCAGAATCAGACAAGAACTGGGATTAGAGCTACATATAGCACACCTTGATCACCAACTACGCGGAAAAGAGTCCGAAGCCGATGCTGAATATGTAAAGAAAATAGCTATTGATCTTAATGTACCAGTGATAACAGAAAAGAGGGATGTAAAGGCTTACAAAATACGAAAAGGGATTTCACTCGAAGAAGCAGCTAGGGAGGTGCGTTACAAATTTCTCACTGAAGCAGCCGTGGCTTGTGGCGCTGATTATATAGTTACTGGTCATACACTAGATGATAATGCGGAGACATTGTTGCTGCATCTGATTCGTGGCACTGGAACGAAGGGACTTATAGGCTTGAAACCAATTAGTAGATGGCAGCTTGATGATAAGGAATTTTATATCACAAGACCCTTGCTAAAGGTAAGCCGTCAGCAAACAGCTCAATATTGTTGGGAAAATGAGATCCAACCAAAGCTGGACATATCGAATCTATCGCTGTCTCCTTTAAGAAATCGAATACGGCAGAAGTTATTACCATTACTTAAAAGCTACAATCCTAGGGTGGTCGAAGCTCTGCTACGTGTTACTACAATTGCTAGAGATGAAGTTGACTTTTTCGACGCTGAGATTGCTCGCCTCTGGCCACTGATGATTATAGAAAGAGAAGGTTTTGTCATACTAAAAAAGGACAGGTTCAATAAACTATCTTTGGCTTTAAAGAGACATCTCATAAGGGCGGTTATTGAGGATTTGATTGGTAGCTTAAAAAATATTGAGGCTCGTCATATTGAAGCGATCTTAGCGGCGATGGATAAACCAGCAGGAACGCGTATAGATTTACCCAGTGGTCTTTTACTCTCTATAGAGTATGACAGGTTTCTACTTGGTATTATAAATGTCAATACATGTCCATACCCTGTCATAAGTGGTGAAAAGCATATTCAAGTTCCGGGAAGAACTGCGGTATCGGGATGGTTGGTAAACGCTGAAATTTTAAAACCAGATTCGAAGGTTAGAGAAGAGAACAGTTTTGTTGCTTGTTTTGATATTGATAAGACTGGTATTGTACTGAAAATTAGCCACCGAAAACCGGGGGATAGATTTCAACCACTAGGCATGAAAGGAATGAAGAAATTGAATAAATTTATGATTGATGAAAAAATACCCCGCTACTGGCGTCGGCGAATTCCGATCGTTTTTACGCCAGAACATATCCTGTGGTTAGTAGGCTACCGTATTGATGATCGGGTGAAGGTTACAAAAGAGACAAAGAAGGTTTTACGGTTGGAATTCAAAAGCGGTTAAGTTTATTAAATCTATTCATATCAGCTGCTTTAGCCTGGAATTAAGCGTTTTACCTGGAATACGACCACGTTTGGCTACTGGTTTTCCCTCTATTTCGTGGATGTCGGCTGTAAAGTCTATCGGGGAGGCACTGGTAATATAGCTACCCACACCAAAGCCGTCAACGGGTACTCCCTTCTCAATAAACTGTCTTATGCGTTCCATATTTAAACCACCACTCACAAATATTTTAACATGGTTGAAACCGGCAAAATCCAATCTAGCTCTTAATTCACGGACAAGGGCTACGGTAACCCCTCCCCTTTCTCTAGGTGTATCTAGACGAACACTGTCAAGGCTCTTGTCAAGTGCTTGTGCTACCCGTAAACTCTCCTCGGCTTCATCTTTAAAGGTATCAACAAGAGATATCCTGGGTACGTTAGGTGGCATGTGTTTGTCAAAGGCTAGAGTTGCCGCTACCGTATCACCCATTACTAGAACTAGGGCGTGGGGGATAGTGCCAGATGGTTCTATAGCTGCTAATCTGGCACCAGAGATGCTGGAGCAACTTTGACAACCGCCGATGATTGCAGAATAATCCATAACAGCAACTACCGATGGATGGACATGTCTTGCACCGAAACTTATGACTGGTATATCACCGGCAACTTCAACACACTCTCTGGCGGCGGTTGCCCAACCACTGCAGTGTGCCAAAATACCACAGATAGCTGTCTCGTATAAGCCAAAACTTTGATATGGGGCGGTTATGCGTAATACCACTTCCTTTCTCTCCATAGCTTCACCTTCATGTAGTGACCAGACCTCACCTTTAATATTAGATAGAGCGGTTGATAGAAGAGCTTTGACCTCTTCAATGCCGCACAGTATACCGGCCCGGCTTGCAAACACCTCCATTGTGGTCACCGGGTTTAATCCCTCTTTTTTTAGAATTTCAATAGTACGGGCGAAATAAACATCGGCCGTATCGCCGACTAAAACATCTCTGGAAGTTATAAATTCAGCCATTTATCATTTCCCCCTTGATTTGGTCAGTCTGGCGCCAAGAACTTTCTCTATGTGGTTAAGAGAAAATTGTTGTGTTTTTTCGTCAAGAGCAGCAACGCAATCAACTGGTACCTCTACTTGATAATCTCGGTTTCTAGCATCAGCAATACTATGCATAACACAGATATCGGTTAGCACCCCACAAATGATGAGAGTACTGGGTTTAAGATATTGAAGTTTTTCCTCAAGGTTTGTTTCAAAGAAGGCACTATAGCGTTTTTTGGCGATTATTTCACCAGGGTATTTTGCTATCTCTGGTATAATCTCGGTTTCTAATGTGCCATTGATGCAATGTGGCGGGAACATCTTAAACTCAAGATCATTCGGATCATGGTTATCGCAGCAAAAGAAAATTTTTGATCCACCAATGATCTCCCTCTCTAAAAGATCCTGAATATTGGGGATAATGTTACGGGGTTTTTTACCGATATACAGAGGATGACCTTCTTCCAAAAACCCACGCAACATATCTATTACCAATACTACCCGCAACATTTTATTCTCCTATAAAATAAACGTACTAATGCAGAAAATGTCTTACACCGGTAAAGACCATAGCGATTTTATGGCTATCAGCGGCTTTTATGGAATCAGCGTCCCGTATAGAACCACCTGGTTGAATAATGGCAGTGACACCAGTTGCTGCTGCCTGCTCCACGGTATCCGAGAATGGAAACATAGCATCGGAAGCCATTACACTACCTATAGCTTTAGCACCAGCTTTCTTGCTGGCAATCTCAGCGCTCACCACACGGTTGGGTTGACCAGCTCCCATACCGACAATCATCTTGTCTTTTACAAGCAATATGGCATTGGATTTTATATGCTTAACCGCACGCCAGGCAAAAAGTAGATCTTCCAACTCCTTTGCTGTTGGTTTGCGTTTGGTTACCATCTGCAGTTTAACGTCTTCTTCGGCTAAAGAATCCGAAAACTGAACTAAAATACCACCCTTTATTCGACGATAATCAAGATAGGACAACGGAGATCCGCCATAATCCGCTGGCAACTTCACAAGTAAAATACGCAGGTTTTTCTTCTTTTTAAGAACTACTAGCGCATCTGTGGTGTATTCTGGAGCGATAACTATTTCGTAGAAGACGTCTTTCATTGCCTCAGCCATATTATTTGTGATTGTTCGATTAGCAGCGACGATACCACCAAAGGCGGATACAGTGTCGCCGCTGAATGCCCGGCGATAAGCTTCAGCAATATTCGGGTGACTAGCAAGTCCACAGGTGTTAGTGTGCTTGACAATAGCTACCGTAGGTTCAGTGAAATCAACAACAGCACTCCAGGCGGCATCAGCATCCAGTATATTGTTGAAGGATAATTCTTTGCCCCATAATTTTTTTGCATAAGCTATACCAGTATCTTGCTTGGTAGCCACTAACTGTTCGGTATAGAAGGCAGCCGTTTGGTGAGGATTCTCGCCATAACGCAAATCCTGGCATTTTTTCAGAGCAATCGTCATTTCATTAGGTAGTTCTTTTGCATTTTGCCTAAGGTATTGCGAGATGGCTGTATCATAAATAGCAACATGCTGAAAAGCCTTCTGAGCCAATCTCTTTCGCTCTTCCTGGGACACTTCTCCGGCCTTTAACCTTTCAAGTATTACACAGTAGTCTGCAGGATCAACAATGACTATAACGTTGGGGAAATTCTTAGCAGATGCCCGTAACATCGTTGGTCCACCAATGTCTATATTCTCAAGTGCGTCGTCTAGAGTTACACTTTCTTTTGACACAGTCTGGACAAATGGATAAAGATTGACCACCACCATGTCAATGGGTTGGATGTTATGCTTCGCCAATTCCTCCATATGTTCGGGGAGATTGCGTTTAGCTAACAAACCGCCGTGGACAGCTGGATGTAAGGTTTTTACTCTACCGCCCAGTATTTCTGGGAAACCGGTGATTTCAGAGACACTTTTAGCCGCAATGCCCACATTCGATAGTGTTTGCTTTGTACCACCGGTGCTAAAGATTTCAAAACCTAATCCATTTAATTCCTGGGCAAATTCGGTTACCCCACTTTTATCTGAAACGCTTATTATTACTCGCATAATTCCCCCGGAATGAGTTAATCACCTCATTATTACTCGTTCCTTAGTAGTTTGTTTAATCATATTACCTATAACCATAGCTTCGGGCAATTTGTTAAGTATCTCTTTGACTTCATCGCGTGAACAAAATACTACCATACCAATTCCCATATTGAATACGCGGTACATCTCCTTCGTATCAATATGGCCATTGTTCTGTATTAGGTGAAAAATGGGTGGTACAGACCAGGATTTAACATCCAATTGAGCTGCCAGTCCCTCAGGTAATATGCGTGGTATGTTACCAATTAAACCACCGCCAGTTATATGTGCCATCCCCTTAACAACAGGTAAAACTGGCTTGAGTTTTCCATAGTAGTTTGTGTGCGGTTCTAAAAGCAACTCACCGATAGTCTTCCCCAGTCCAGGAAGGTATTTGTTTAATGACGCACGGGTGTCACCAAAAATCCTACGAGCTAAGGAGTAGCCATTGGTATGCAAGCCACTTGAAGGTATTCCAATGATCACATCATCGGTTGCGATTAATTTACCACTAATAATATTTTCTTTTTCGACAGCACCTATAATAAAACCTACCAAGTCATAATCATCGGTTGCATATATACCTGGCATCTCGGCGGTCTCACCTCCGATGAGGGCACAACCAACCTCTTGACACGCGGCTGACATACCTTTGACAATGGTGGCTACCTTCTCCGGTATTAGCTTACCCATAGCTATATAGTCCAAAAAAAACAGCGGATCGGCACCACAGGTCAAGATGTCATTGACACAGTGATTGACAATGTCAACACCTACTGTGCTATATTTGTCAAGGGATTCGGCGATTTTTAACTTGGTACCAACTCCGTCTACACTCGACACAAGAACCGGATGCTTGTATCCCCTTAATTCAAATAAACCCCCGAATAATCCTGGACCCGCCAGTACTTCAGGACGCAATGTACCCTTTGTGTACTGTTTTAGTAGCATTTTTATGCTATCAGCGGTTTCGATATCGACACCGGCTGCAGCATAAGTATGTTTAGCTTTTTGGCTCATTATCGGTTTGATATATTATTTTTTAAACCACTTTCCCTTGCCAGCAGCTGCAAGTGGTGCCACCACAATCCACATACTTATTGTAATCAACATTGAATCAATATAGCTGATTGTAACTACCCCAAACCTAGGTGCTATTACACCCCATAAAAGCATGCCAAACCAAGAACTAACAAAAAAACCAGGGATGGCTGCACCTATTATTGCACTACAACCCATAGCTAAAAACCTCCTGGAAAACAGACCTCTAATTTCTTTCGAAGGACGAATTAATGATAACACTTGAAAATAACTGATGCAATCAAACAAAAAGCCAGTTTAGAGAGTTCATAAATTTTGGTATAGTTGCTATTAAACTGGTACCACACCGCCTGATATCGCTGACTCTAAAGCTAGTTTATCCATCTCAAGTTGCACTGGAACTGGGTATTCGCCGGTAAAGCAAGCAAGACAAAACGTTTCTTTGGGGAGAGAAACCGCCTTTATAAGTCCATCGATGCTAAGGTAACCGAGTGAGTCAGCCCCGATAAAGTTCCTTATTTCGGGTATTGTTTTTTGAGCAGCGATAAGCTCCCAGCGAGTAGCCATATCCACACCAAAGAAACAGGGATATCGGATGGGTGGGGCACAGACACGCATATGGATTTCTTTGGCACCGCTCTTTTTTAAAAGCTTGATTACCTTGGGTGTTGTTGTACCTCTTACTATACTATCGTCAACCAGTACCACGCGTTTGTCTTCCAAAACAGGTTGCAGGGGATTGAATTTAAGCTGGACGCCGAGATCCCTTATTCGCTGGTCAGGTTCAATAAAGGTACGTCCCATATAACGGTTTTTAATCAGACCTTCCCCCGGAGGGATACCGGATTTAATTGCGTAACCGAAGCCAGCAGCAGTAGCCGAATCGGGCACTCCGATCACGAGATCAGCCTCTACCGGGTGCTCTTCTGCTAAGCCCGCACCCATTGCTTGGCGCGCTGCATGGAGCAGGCGTCCATTAATATTACTGTCGGGGCGAGAAAAATAGATATACTCAAAAATGCAGAGTGATTTTTTATCTGTCTCTTCGTGATAGCTGTCTATACCCTTATCGTTAATGGAAACTATCTCACCTGGTTTAACCTCTCTTAGGAATTTTGCACCAATATGATCGAGGGCACAACTTTCCGAAGCCAGTACGTAGTGACCATTACCGATAGTCCCTAGACACAGAGGTCGAACACCTAGGGGATCACGGATACCGAAGAGTGTATCTTTCGTCATTATAACCATAGAATATGCTCCCTGCAGACGACGCATCGCATACTTTATCCTATTTAGCCAAGCCTTTTCCGGGGATGATAAGATGAGATTAGCAATGACTTCGGTATCTGTCGAGGTGCGAAAGATATAACCTTTATCTGATAATTCCTTAAAAAGTGCTTCCGCATTTGTAATATTGCCATTATGGGCGATAGCTAATGTATTTGAATTCTGACCAACGGTAATGGGTTGCACATTGGAGATGCGACTTGACCCTCTAGTGGAATAGCGGTTGTGACCGATAGCAATATGTCCGGTAAGGTTACTAAGGGTATTCTCGGTAAAAACCTGGGAAACCAAACCCATCTTGGCATATACTTGAATGATGTTACCGTCGGTGGTGGCGATACCAGCACTCTCCTGGCCCCGGTGCTGGAGGGCAAAGAGGGCAAAAAAGGTAAGCCTGGCTATATCTTCATCTTGGGAATATATTCCAAAAACACCGCAAGCTTCGCGCAAAATCGCTTACCTCATAAAAATCGGGGTACCTTAGTTCGAGCAAAACCTGGATAATTTGAGATTAACCAAAAGTTTATTATAGAACATGGTTGTATTCCAGTCAATTAAACTTTGCATTGGCCTAAAGCAGGTTTATAATTATTAAAGTGTTTACATATTTAGAAATCAAACGTCAATCCCCAGTAGACGAAGCAATGAGCCAAGGCCATAATATCCAAGATAGGCTATAACTATACCCTTTACCGTATTACCTGCCCAGCACATCGTAAAAAAACGCCATAATTTGAAGCGACTCGCTCCAATGGCGAGTGCCATCGGGAAAAAAACTGGATTAAGTACTGCCGACATTAAAAAGACAGTCAGCGATCCTCTCCGCTGTGTCCAGCCCGTTATTCGGGTTAGCCAGCGAGCGATAAAATTGTCATACTTGTTTATGGAAAATTCAGTGTAGGAAAAGAACTTGCGCCCACTACGACCAAAAAGATAAATCAGGGTACCGCCTATTCCGGTGCCTAAACCGGAGACAGCACCTATTATTGCAGGATGTAACACAGCGCCCATTGTAAATTGTAGTGCCAGTGATGGCACCGGAATGATAACGGTAGCTCCACCGATTATGCTGATGAAAAACATACCGAGATAACTATAACCAGCCATTTCTTGGAATGATTGCCAGTAAACAACAACCAGTATTGCTAAACTGAAGGTTAGACCTATCGTCATTATTCCAACCCAGAATTCCCATCTTTTCAGGGTAGTTTTCAGACTATTTGGCCTGCCGTATCTTTCTACTTGATCAGCCTTCAACTTTATCCCACCGTGGGTGATTTTTTGTCATTGTTACCCTAATTTTTTAGCTTTAAAGGTTAGACCGTCAATCCCGAGATCAACAAAGATAGTAGTTTCTGAATTATATTCACCCCGCAGAAGACTGCTTGAAAGGGGATTTTCTACGTGCTGTTCAATGGCCCGCCTCAATGGTCTTGCTCCATAAACCGGATCGTAGCCGACTTCTACAAGCCAAGACTTGGCTTTATCAGATATTTCTATTGCCAGCTTCCGTTCGCTCAATCGACCCTGAAGATCTTTTATCATCAAATCAACAATTTGCATCAACTGCTCTTCGTCGAGTTCGTGGAAGACTATTATTTCATCAATACGATTGAGAAATTCGGGACGAAAAGTCTTTTTAACCTCTGCCATAACCTTTTCCTTCATTTGTTCATAGCTGTTTTTAATTGCTTTCGTTTTATCCTTCGGGACTGGAAAACCGATCGTGGATTGGCGTTTTATAAGCTCTACACCAGCATTGGAGGTCATTATAACCACCGTATTCTTGAAGTCCACTGTTCGTCCGTGACCATCGGTAAGGCGTCCATCGTCAAGCACCTGCAACAGGCTATTGAAAACCTCTGGGTGTGCTTTTTCTATCTCATCAAGTAATATTACGCGGTAAGGGCGGCGCCTAACTAGTTCGGTTAACTGACCGCCCTCATCAAAACCGATATAGCCAGGTGGCGCGCCGATAAGGCGTGAAACAGTATGCCGCTCCTGATATTCGGACATATCCAAGCGTATCATTGCATTTTCATCACCGAAGAGAAACCAGGCGAGAGTTTTAGCAAGCTCAGTTTTGCCAACACCGGTTGGTCCTAGAAACATGAAGCTACCAATAGGTCGCAGTGGATCTTTTAATCCGGCGCGACTTCGTCTAATAGCCTCCGAGATAGCTTTCACTGCCTGCTGTTGATTGACAAGTCGTTCGTGGAGACGTTCTTCCATATGAATAAGCTTTTCAGCTTCGCCCTCTAGCATTTGGGATACTGGAATACCTGTCCAGCTAGCGACCAATTGGGCGATATTCTCTTCGTTAACCTCTTCTTCAATCTTTTGTTGGTTTAACCACTGGCTTTTTGCTTGGTTATATTCCTCTTCAAGACGCAGTCTTTCGGTTTTCAACTGGGCGGCGCTTTCATACTCCTGCCGTTGAGAGGCAGCCTCTTCTTCATTTATTAATTGATTAAGACGGTTTTTTAGTGACTTAACCTCTGGTGGGGCGGTCTCTGTTTCTAGGTGTAATTTTGAAGCAGCTTCATCAATAAGATCTATGGCTTTGTCAGGTAAGTGTCTATCGGCTATATAGCGATGGCTTAGATTTACTGCTGCCTCCAGAGCTTGGTCACTTATTTTAATCTTGTGATGTGCTTCGTATCTTGGTCTCAAGCCTTTCAATATAGCGACAGAAGCTCCGATATCCGGTTCGTTAACGTAAACAGGCTGCAGGCGCCGCTCTAGGGCTTTATCCTTTTCGATAAACTTGCGGTATTCGTCAAGCGTGGTAGCACCAATGCACTGAAGTTCGCCGTGAGCCAGGGCAGGTTTAAGCATATTACTGGCGTCAACCGAACCCTCAGCAGCTCCGGCACCAACAACAGTGTGAATCTCATCAATGAAAAGCACAATTTCACCCTGTGCTTCACGTACTTCGTCCATGACCGCCTTGAGACGTTCTTCGAACTCGCCGCGAAATTTACTACCGGCAATGAGCGCCCCCATGTCCAACGCCAACACTCGGCGGTTTCTCAGCGATTCAGGAACATCATCAGCAGCAATTTTCTGGGCTACTCCTTCGGCTATAGCTGTTTTACCAACGCCAGCTTCGCCCACAACCACTGGGTTATTCTTAGTACGACGGGTAAGTATTTGCATTACCCTTTTTATTTCCTCATCACGACCAATAACCGGATCTAGCTTGCCTTGGTGTGCTAACTCGGTCAGATCGCGGCTGTATTTTGCTAGGGAGCGGTATTTACTCTCAGCTCTAGAATCTGTAACCCGGCGACCACCCCTTATTTTCTGTAGAGCACTGTAAACCTTCTCCTGATTTATTTTAGCATCATGTAATATTCTGGCTGCCTCTCCTTTTTCGTTTCTGCTCATAGCGATCAGGAAATGTTCGGTACCTACAAATTCATCCTTAAGTCGATCGGCTTCGTTACCAGCAGCTTCCAGCAGTTTGGCGACACGCGGGGTGGCGTATATCTGTTCGGTTTCATAGGTAACTTGAGGAGTTTTCTCCAGGGATGAAGTAACGTGTGTTTTAAGTGCTTCAATATTGGCACCGAGTTCTTTTATGATATCGCCGACCAGCCCCTTTTCCTGTTGTAGCAGGGCTAGTAATATATGTTCGACATCCCACTGGCTGTGCTTAAACTGACGCACAAGTTGCTGAGAGGCGGCTAATGCCTCTTGAGCCTGTTCTGTAAATCTTTCCTGTCTCATTCTTTCTCTCCCGTTATTCTATCCAATTCTTCTTGAAGTTCGTCGGTTGTTTTTTGAAGTTGAGCAATCTGGTGTGACATTCGCATAATAACCTCTACTCCGGCAAGGTTAACACCGAGGTCTTCCATAAGAGTCCTTACGCGTTGGAGTAATGCCAGATCCACGTCGGAATAAAGGCGGATATTACCCCGCGATCTAGCTGGTTTAATGATGCCTACCTTTTCATAGTAACGTAAAGTATAGGTTTGGGTTCCCAATATTTCAGCGGCAACACTAATTACGTAGCGCGGTTTGGTTTCTTCTTCCATAATAACCTCCTGCATATTCCGTTATATTTTACGGAACTGGCTGAGTTTCTGAAATATTTCCTTCTCCTCTGCTGATAATTTGGTTGGTAGTATGACATTTACTTTTACCCTCAGGTCGCCTCGCGTGGTTTTACCGAGATGAGGCATACCCTGGCCGGACAGCCGAAAGATACGTCCGTTCTGCGTTTCTGTCGGAATCTTAAGTTCTAATTTTCCCTTGAGGGTGGGTACATTGATTGTGCCACCCAGTATAGCCACAGTCAGTGGCACATCTACATTTATATGGAGGTCATCACCTCGGCGTTCAAATAGAGAATGAGGCTTGACCGTTACCGCAAGGTAAAGATCACCTTTAGCATCACCGTAGCCCTTTCCGCCCTTACCGGCAATTCGTACTCTCGAGCCGGTTTTAACACCTGCTGGTATCTTGACCTCGAGCCGTTTTGTACGGCTTAGTACGCCATGCCCTTGGCATACCGAGCAGAATGCGTTTTGAATGTATCCACTACCATGACAAGTGGCACAGATATCTTCATCCTGTAGGTTTAGGAAACGGCTGGTGCCTGAAAAAGCTTCTTCTAGAGTAACCTCAACTGAATGCTCAATGTCCTGTCCGCGTCGAGTTCGACTACGCCGACTAGAAGGGCTACCACCCCGTAAGAGTTCATCGAGCAGGCTATCGAAACCCTCCCCCCTGAAAGAATAGGAGCTACCGCCACCACTGCCGAAAAGGTCACCGAAATCAAAATGTTGATAATGTACACCGCCGCTAGTACCAGTACCACTAAACTGGTCAGCATACTGCCACTTATCACCAAACTGATCGTATTTTTTACGTTTTTCTTTGTCAGAGAGCACTTCGTAAGCTTCGCTGATTTGCTTGAATTTATCTTCAGCAGCTTTATCACCTGGATTGACGTCCGGATGATGCTTGCGTGCTAATCGGCGGAAGGCTTGTTTTATATCCTTTTCGCTAGCATTACGGTTGACACCAAGCAATCCATAATAATCTTTTGTAGTCATCTTTGGCCATTAACTATGAGGAAGAATTTATATATTTATTATAATATAGTATTATAATAATTGTCAAACATTAATAACAATAATTAACAAATCATTACTAAATAACATTGTAAACAAATACTAGATTATAAAAACAATTTGTATATATTGACAAAGAATAAGCTAGAGGGTTATAATAGGAGAAACCTTATCCAGTTTCCTCTCCAAAAGTATTTCAGATTTTACTCTTAGCCGTATCTGGTTAAGATTTAAGATTTCCCGGTTTTTTAAATAAGTTTACTTATGGCAAAGTATATATTCGTAACCGGCGGCGTTGTTAGTTCTGTTGGCAAAGGTATTACCGTTGCTTCTATTGGTACCATCCTTAAAAGTCGTAATATAAGCGTATCGGTACAAAAACTGGATCCCTACCTGAATGTTGACCCGGGTACGATGTCTCCATATCAGCATGGTGAGGTATTCGTTACCAAGGATGGTGCCGAGACGGACCTTGATCTCGGCAATTATGAGCGCTTTATTGATATTGAACTTACCGCTGATTCCAATGTCACCTCGGGACAGGTATACAGTGCCGTTATCGCCAAAGAGAGGCGGGGTGATTTCCTAGGAGGTACCATTCAGGTGGTTCCTCATGTAACTACGGAAATTAAGAAGAGGTTCAAACGATTAGCGGAGATCTCACAGGCAGATGTCATAATTATTGAGGTAGGGGGCACAGTAGGTGATATTGAGGGGCAGCCGTTTTTGGAAGCGATCCGACAGATGAGGAATGATGTCGGTCGTGATAATGTACTTTTCATCCATGTTACCCTGCTCCCGTTTATTAATACCACCAAGGAATTGAAAACGAAACCCACACAACACAGCGTCAATGAATTACGGCGCATCGGCATACAGCCGGACATCATCATCTGCCGCAGCGATTATCCAATCTTGGATAATATTAGAAACAAGATATCCCTCTTCTGCGATGTCGAACGGGAAGCTGTTATACCCCTACCTACCGTGTCGACCATCTATGAGGTACCGTTGATATTGGAGGAAACTGGTATCGGTAAATTGTTGGTTAAGAAGTTAGGCCTTAAAAAACACAGAACTCACCTTAATAAATGGCGGCAGATGGTTAGCTGCCTCAAGGAGCCTTGCGAGACCGTTACCATTGCGCTAGTAGGTAAGTATGTAGAACTGGAGGATGCTTATTATTCGGTGCGCGAAGCGCTGTGTCATGCTGGACTTTACCATAATAAGAACATCAATCTGCAGTGGGTTCACTCTGAAGACTTGGAAAAGAAAGGTGGCGAAGCTCTGCTACGGCAGGCTCAAGGAATAATCGTCCCCGGTGGATTTGGTGATCGGGGTGTAGAGGGTATGATCAAAGCAGTGACCTATGCTCGGGAGAACAATATCCCCTATCTTGGATTATGTCTTGGCATGCAGGTAATGGTTATCGAGTTTGCTCGTCATGCTTTGGGCCAAAAGACACCACATTCAGCTGAATTTGATAAGACAACTCCATACCCGGTTATTGACCTTATGACTGAGCAAAAGAAAATCAAGGAAAAAGGCGGCACCATGCGTCTGGGATTATACCCATGTAAACTGATTGAGAGCAGCCGGGCTGCTAATGCCTATAAAAATGATCTTGTTTACGAAAGGCACCGGCATCGTTATGAGTTTAATAATGATTTTCGCGAAACACTGATGATGGCTGGTATGCGCTTTAGTGGATTATCACCGGATGAAAATTTGGTAGAAATTTGTGAGCTTGACAACCATCCCTGGATGGTCAGCTGTCAGTTCCACCCTGAATTCGGGTCGCGTCCTGGTCGTCCTCACCCTCTGTTTCGTGATTTCATAGGTGCGGCAAAAGAAATATTACGTGAAGGGGCTCAGCCTTCGCTACCCCTCAAATCTTAATTGGGAGGAATCAGATGCGTATTTTTCTAGATACTGCTAATATTGAGCAGATCAAAGAGGGAGTCAAACTTGGCGTTGTTAGTGGCGTTACCACCAATCCGACGCTGATATCGAAAGAAGGACATCGAGATTATGAAGCAGTGGTTAAAGAAATTTGCTCGATTGTCAATGGACCTGTTTCTGCCGAGGTGGTTGTGAATGATAAAGAGGCCATGTTGATTCAGGCGAGAAAGATTGCTGCTTGGGCACCAAATGTAGTTGTCAAGATTCCGTCTACTACCTATGGGCTAGAGGTGACATCGCAGTTATCAAAAGAAAATATTAAAGTCAATTTAACCTTGTGCTTTTCAGTAAACCAAGCGATTCTGGGGGCTCTCGCTGGTGCGACTTTTATCAGCCCGTTCGTTGGTAGACTTGACGATGCTGGCCATGACGGTATGGCACTGGTTAAAGATGTTGTTGATATATATAAAAAATATGAGGACTTGACAACTGAGGTATTGGCTGCTAGTATTCGTCATCCACTACATTGTGTGGCGGCGGCTAAGGCTGGGGCTCATATCGCTACTATCCCATATAAAGTACTTCTACAGATGACACAAAACCCGCTTACCGATGTTGGCATAGAGCGTTTTCTGGCTGACTGGCAAAGTGTCTCAGAGGGAACATAATATTTTAGAAATTATGAAACAACTATTCTCTAATTTGTGTTGAATATTGGGGAGAAGAAGAGGAAGGAGGCTTCATGGACATAAACCTTTTAGAAAACAAAAACAGAGAGGAATTACTTGAGCTAGCTAAAGAAAGTGGGTTAGCCAACTATCGTACACTCAAGAAACAAGAACTAGTAATGCGACTGCTACAGGTGAACACAGAGCAGCGAGGCAATATCTTCTGTAGTGGTATATTGGATATAATGACGGATGGTTACGGCTTTCTTAGGCAGAACACGCTTCTACCCAGCTCAATGGATGTATATGTATCACAGTCGCAAATACGGCGTTTTGGACTGCGTACTGGTGATATGGTTGTCGGCCAGGGTCGACCGGCAAAGGCGGGTGAGAAGTATTACGGCTTGCTAAGGGTTGAAGCCATAAACGATATGAATCCCGAATTAGCTAGGAGTCGTCCTCATTTCGGTGCCCTTACACCAACTTTTCCAGATCAATTAATCAATTTAGAAACCTCATCGGAAAACCTTTCTACTCGTCTTGTTAACCTGATTGCCCCCATTGGTAGGGGTCAGCGGGGATTGATAGTATCACCACCCAAAGCGGGCAAAACGCTACTCTTGAAAATGATCGCCAATGCAGCCACTATTAATTATAATGATATTCACCTAATGGTTTGCCTAATTGGTGAGCGCCCCGAAGAGGTAACTGACATGAAACGCTCGGTCAAGGGACAGGTGATAAGCGCCACCTTTGACGAACCTGTTGAAAACCACACCCGAGTAGCTGAACTTGCGCTTGAGAGAGCTAAAAGGATGGTAGAAAGTGGTGTCGATGTACTGGTTTTACTTGATGGTATTACCCGGCTAACCCGTGCTTACAATCTAGCAATGCCTTCCAGTGGACGTACCCTTTCTGGCGGTATTGACCCTATCGCTCTTCATCCGGCAAAGCGCTTTTTTGGTGCTGCCCGAAATGTCGATGAAGGTGGCAGTCTAACCATTATCGCTACCTGTTTGATTGACACCGGTAGCCGTATGGACGAACTCATTTATGAGGAATTCAAGGGTACTGGTAATATGGAACTCCATCTCGACAGACGACTAGCTGAACGCGGTATGTTCCCTGCTATTGATATGCAGCGCAGCGGCACCAGACGAGATGATCTACTCCTCGATGAAAACACTTTGAAACAAATCCGACTTTTAAGGCGCATGATGGCTATGATTTCAGCTGATTCGGTTAACTCTGTTGAGACGACAGAGAGAATTATCGAACGGCTGCGTAAAACAAAGACGAATGCCGAATTCCTGGCAAATCTAGGTAAGGAAAAGTAGAACTTTAGTAAATTAATGTCTTTTTAAGTTCAATTTTTAATATAAATTAATTATGGAATAGTAATAATAATGAGTTTATCACTTAATACAACTATTGACAGTATGTGTTATTATATATAGGAAAATCGAAAGGAGGTGGTTGTATTGAAAACACCCGCAAGGGAATCTAAGCGTATACGCTTAACAAACGGACACTAGATATCTTTTATCTCCATAAACAATTAAGCAGTAGATGACAGGAGGTCATATGCTTGTTTATGGTGATGTTT
>CP070729.1:1275971-1278874 GCA_020351185.1 Dehalococcoidia bacterium
ATCCCGATGTTTGTTCAATGGGATTAGGTAACAACAGAAAGGGGCAAAGTCTAAACCCCGCCCCATAATGGCCTGGCTGGTGATTATAACTTATTCCTTAGTTCATATTAATTATTTATTTATATTTTTATTAGCTCTTGCAATGTCCTCTAATAGGTCTCCATAGTAAGGTACCTTCGGTAAATTATTTTTAATATCTTTTAAGTTATATTTTATTTCACCTAGCTTCTTATTGATATCTTTAAGTATATCTAGCAGTTCTAAATTTCTTTCAGTCATTTACTAACTCCATAATTTTAATAACTAGTATTATTCAAGACTTTATTCTATTAACTGTGTATATGGAGATACATAGAATCTATCAAGTTCCTTTATACCAGCATTTAGGAGCTTTTCTAATAATATCCATAATTGAGAGCATTCGTTTTCAGTCAAGATGGACATAATATTGTTAATAGTTACCCTGGAATCTACCCTTTCCATTACCTTCTTGCCTTTGTTAGTGATAGTGATTTTTTTTGCGTTCTTCACCTTTGGGTCTTCATATTTCTCTACAAATCCCTTTTTTTCCATTCTTTTAATAATACCCCCGATGGTATGCGGTTCTCGAGCCATTAAGCGTGCTATATCGGTTTGGTTAACATTCCCTTTCTTGGCTCTGTTTATAAACAGTATTTCCCCTTGTTCTGGAGTAATGCCATATTGAGCTAGTTCCTTTTCTCTAGCACGGTATAATACTCTTCTTGTCTTAAGCAGTAATAACCAGAGGTTGAAGCATTTATCTTCTTTAGAAACTTTATGCATATTGAATCCTCCTTAGCCTATATTAACCTAGTGGGATTTTAATAATAGCATATTTATATGGTATGATGATTATCATACATGTTAAACACTAACGATATTCGAAAATATAGCTTTCATTAACAAATGAGACTCAGAGTTATCCTGCACTATATAGGTTTAGTAAACATCTTCCTTGGGCTATTCATGCTTCTTCCTCTGGGTTTTTGTTTGTTTCATAGAGAACCAGATAGTCTATCATTCGGTATCTCAATAGCACTGAGCTTAATCTCGGGTTTACTCTTTTGGCGTTTAAAACCTCTCAAAGTAGCTAATTTAGGACTCCGCGAGGTAATGGTAATCGTGATACTAAGTTGGATTTCAGCCTCTGCAATAAGTGCCATTATTTATTCTACTTCGGGAGCACTTCCCAATTACCTTGATGCCTTTTTTGAATCAGTAGCCGGTTTTACAACGACTGGAGCCACGGTTTTTACCTCTTTGGAAACACAACTTCACGGTATCCTTCTATGGCGGTCACTAACACAGTGGTTAGGTGGTATGGGGATAATCATGTTCTTTGTAGTTTTATTCCCCATGGTTGGCATGGGAGCTGCAGAACTTGTCAAAGCTGAGACCCCAGGACAAGAAACAGGGCGAATAACAGCGCGGATAAAAGACACCTTCAAGATATTACTTACCGTATACATAGGTTTAACGGTATGTGAATTTTTATTACTTCATCTAACTGGTATGCATTTTTTTGACGCCTTAACCATATCATTGAGTACTACAGCTACTGGTGGTTTCGCACCTACAGACGCGAGTATAGGTGCATACGATAGTGTTTGGATTGAGGGCATCATTATCTTCTTTATGATAGCCGCGGGAGTGAATTTCAGTCTATATTATCTGGCAATTTGGAAACGACATCCAAAGAGTCTCTTTAATAACAGTGAGTTTAAGTTATATATCGCTATACTGGTGATAGCTACCTTAATAATTAACATAGACCTGATTATTAATCTCGGTTTACCGCTTGGCGAAGCAATCCGAGAAAGTAGTTTTCAAAGCGTTTCATTGGTTACGACTACTGGGTTCGCTACAGCAGATTTTAATACCTGGCCTACCTTTTCTAGAGCAGTGGTACTAATCTTAATGGTTGTTGGGGCTTCGGCTGGTTCTACCGGTGGTGCGTTGAAGATAGTACGGTTTCTAATTCTCTCTAAATTTGCTTACCGGAAGCTATTAAGGCACATTAATCCCAGTAGAATAGTTCACTTCAGAATTGGTGGAAATATTATTCCTGAAGATGTAATAGGTAAAGCCATTGGTTTTACTATCCTATATTTTGGCATTATCTTGATTGGCCTCTTGATAATGAGTGCTCTTGGTCTTGACTTTGATACGGCTATTTCATCAGTTACTTCTTGCATAGGTAATGTAGGTCCTGGACTGGGGCTTGTTGGGCCAGAGGAAAATTATTTTCTTATTCCGGTAGTTGGCAAGATAGTATTAATAGTGTGTATGCTGGCCGGAAGAGTCGAGATATTTACATTATTTGCACTATTTACCCCATCTTTCTGGAAGTGGCGCTAGAGATAATTTTTTTATGGCTTTGACTACCTTTTATGCTTCTCTATCTCTCTGTAATTACCAGCACCTCCACATGAGCCTTGTTATTAAACATCTTCCTCAAATCCGATAAAATACGGCTGTTTGAATGATAATATGTGTTATCATTACACGAAGTCAAGATTAACACAATTAAGGACTGTTTTAAGAAGCAAGCCCTATCTTGAAGTTCTACTGAAATAAGGACAGCATCTATACTGTAGCTATTTTCATAGCCGTTGGTTCAAATCCAATTCCTGTGAATTATTTTCTTAAGTATCCAAATATTTATGTTGACAAGTTAGAATAATCTAGTATACTATATGTGCTAATGCGCATATAGGGGTATACAAGAATGAAAACATCTGTTGCACGATTAATATTGGCTCTATTGATTGTTACGATATTCATAATATCCGCTTGTAGTGGAAACTCAGTTACTACTGGCATACCAACACCTCCTTCTCCAGAAGAGTTAGCTAATCAAGGCTTTCTTTTACCTGAACTAC
>CP070729.1:1278974-1301606 GCA_020351185.1 Dehalococcoidia bacterium
ATATCACCGGTAATAACGAACTTCGGCTGCCGCTTTTTCTTACCAGGTAGTATTGACCGCTGCCCTAAACTACTGAGTACATAAAAAACACCGCTATGGGGACAGCCGGGGCATAATAAAGGCGGTCTGTTGGGTATTTTCTGTGTTTTTAATTTGAGTTTTTTCCCCTCTTTTTCTGGTAACAGTCCAGCTCCCCTCCCTGCTGCAGCGATAATTTCCGGATTTAGCTCACCCACCGTGGGGATATACTCCTTACCTATTACTTTAATGCCCATAGCTTGGATATACTCCTGCATGAACGGTTCCAATTCTTCAATAACCAGCAGTTTATCCACCTGAGCTGCGAACCTGTGTATCATCTTTCGTGGCAGCGGATAGGTCATTGTTAGTTTGAGAAACGACGCCTCCGGGAAAACCTCTCTTGCGTACTGATAAGCAATGCCACTGGAAACTATACCAATATTGCTACTTCCTTCTATTACCCGGTTTAGGGGAATTGATTCGCTATATTCAGCAACATCTAGCAACCTTTGTTCCACCCGAAAACGGCTTAAACGAGCATTGGCTGGTAACATAACATATTTGCAAAGGTTATAATCGAATCTGGGTTCACCAAGCTGTATCTTTCGTTTTCCTTTCACATTTACCACGGATTTCGAATGTGAAATACGTGTTGTACTGCGTAGAATCACTGGTGTGTCAAACTTTTCGCTTATATTGAAGGCATATGCTAGAAGTTCATAGGCTTCTTGACTATCAGCTGGTTCCAGCATCGGCACCTTAGCCAATCTAGCATAGTTGCGGTTGTCCTGCTCGTTTTGAGAGCTATGTATCCCAGGGTCGTCCGCTGTTACAACAACCATACCGGCATTTACTCCTGTTATGGCAGCTGCCATAAATGGATCGCTAGCTACATTCAAGCCGACGTGTTTCATTGCTACAATGGAGCGAACTCCGGCACAAGCAGCCCCCAACGCCACTTCCATGGCTACCTTTTCATTTGTTGACCATTCAGCATAAATATTTTTAAAGCCTGCCAATGTTTCGAGTATCTCAGTACTCGGAGTTCCTGGATAAGCAGTAGCGACTTTCACCCCAGCGTGATATGCTCCCAAGGCAATTGCTTCATTTCCGGAAAGTAGTAACATGTTCGTCATTAATCGGAATATTATATCACACTTAATTTATGCCCCATTATAGAAAGGATTTGGCCAAAATAATTCCCTTTGCCGAATCCTTTTAATTATCCGTTGACTATTGTTAACCCGCAATCAAATGATTCTTATCAAGATAGGATGTTAAGTATTTGCTTTTTGTACCCACTACTTTTGATTACGCTAGCAAATTAACATTTATAGAACTGGTAAGTACTTATCGAGTTCATATCTGTGTACTTGAGGTCGATACTGATCCCACTCTATTTTCTTATTTTGGATAAAAGCAGAAAAAACATGTTCACCCAGAGCTTTTCTTACCAGTTCGCTTTTTTCTGTCAACAACGTAGCTAGTAATAGATTAGAAGGTAAGGTTCCGATTGATCTTTTTTCCCTTTCTGCTTCGGTCATTTCATAGATGTTTTGTTCAACTGGTTCGGGTAGTTCATATCCCTTTTCAATACCTTCCAAACCAGCTGCCAGCATCACACTGAAAGTAAGATACGGATTGCAAGCCGGATCAGGGGATCTAAATTCTATTCTGGTAGCTCTTTCCCGGCCTGGCTTATACTCAGGAACACGAACCAGGTCAGCCCGATTACGTCTTGCCCATGACTGATATACCGGTGCTTCATAACCTGGCACAAGTCGCTTATAAGAATTTACCCACTGATTACAGATTGAAGTAATCTCGGGGGCATGTTTCAATAATCCGGCTATATAACCTTTAGCTACGTCGGACAAGCAGTATTTTTCGTTCGAATCGAAGAAAGCATTTTTTTCCCCTTTAAAGAGAGACTGGTGGACATGCATACCGTTCCCGTTTTGGCCGAAGACAGGCTTTGGCATGAATGTGGCATGCACTCCGTTCTTAACAGCTACCTCCTTGACAACTAATCGATAAGTCATTACGTTATCAGCCATCGTTAAGGCATCGGTATATCGCATATCTATTTCGTGCTGGCTAGGGGCTACCTCGTGGTGGGAGTATTCAACGCCTATTCCCATCTCTTCAAGAATGAGTACCGTTTCCTTTCTCATATCGGTGGCTACATCAAGGGGTGTCAAATCGAAATAACCCCCAGCATCCAAGGGCTCAGTTCCTTTTGAATCCTTAAAATAAAAGTACTCGAGTTCAGGTCCAACATAAAAGGTGTAGCCCAGATCAGCCGCCCGTTTTAGATTTTTCTTTAAGACATACCTGGGGTCACCCTCAAATGGTTCTCCTCCGGGTCTTAAGATATCACAAAACATGCGAGCCACGGCACGATGCTCTCTTGGTCTCCAAGGCAATAACTGAAAAGTATCAGGGTCGGGTAGTGCCACCATATCGCTTTCATCAATACGAGCAAAACCCTCAATTGATGACCCGTCAAACCCCATTCCTTCTTCCAGTGCTCCCTCGAGTTCCTCCACAGTAATCGAGAAGCTTTTCAGTATACCTAGAATGTCGGTAAACCAAAATTTTATAAACTTAACATCATGTTCTTTAGCTGTCTTTAAAACATATTCATTAGCTTCTTTCCTATTAGCATCATTCATTTTATTTCCTCCCTATTTTTTATTTCCTATATATATTAAAAACTAGCCTGATTATTTGTCTTTATTTTTAATTATATCGCATTTTCATTCACATCTCCTGTTCTGATACGGATTGCTCCCTCAACTGGTATGACAAATATCTTACCATCCCCAATGTTATCTGTTTTGGCATTTCGAGCTATCGCGACTACTACATTGGATACATCTTCATCAAGTACAACTAGTTCAATCTTGACTTTTGGTAGCAAGTCCACTCTATATTCACCCGCTCTCCATTGTAGCGGAATTCCCATCTGCCTTCCCCTGCCACTTACTTCACTAACAGTCATACCAAAATAGCTCTCACGCTCAAGGGCTTGTTTAACCTCGTCCAATTTTTCTTCACGTATTATTGCTTCTATTTTCTTCATCTTAAAGAACCTCCATAAGCCCTTTCACCATGCTGAGACAAATCCAACCCTACCATTTCTTCCTTTTGGCTTACTCTGAGCCCGATAACCATATCAACCATTTTCCCCAACAGCCAAGTACCGGTAAAGGCAAAGACAGCAACAGTAATAATACTGACAAGTTGTATGAGTACTTGCATTCCGTTGCCTTCTATTAATCCAGATGCCCCACCAGGATTAACAGCCAAAGTAGCAAAAATACCAGTTGCAAGAGCTCCCCAGATACCACCCATACCATGTACAGCAAAAACATCCAAACTATCATCAAAATTGAGCTTGGTCTTTATCAATACAATACTGTAATAAGAAATAAATGCGACAACAATTCCAATTGGTATCGCTGCGATCGGATTTACAAAGCCTGCTGCTGGAGTAATGGCTACCAAGCCGGCTACCGCACCGGTGATAACACCCAACAAGCTAGGGCGGCGGTGAAGCCAACTGATGACCATCCAAGTGGAAGCTGCCGACGCTGCCGATATATTAGTAGCCACAAAAGCACTGGTAGCCAAACCATCGGCTGTGAGAGCGCTACCAGCATTGAAGCCAAACCAACCAAACCAGAGCAATCCGGCTCCTAGTACCACCATTGGAATATTATTAGGTTCGGTAACTTCTTTCGGGAAATTACGTCGGCGACCCAAGAGTATAACTAGAGCTAGGGCTGATATGCCGGCATTAATATGCACAACGGCACCCCCAGCAAAATCAAGGGCTCCGATACCTGCTAGCCATCCTCCATCCCCCCAAACCCAGTGGGCCACAGGGCTATAAATAAAAGTCAGCCATAAAACTGAGAAAAGCATCAGGGCGCTAAATTTCATCCTTTCAACCACTGCACCCGTAATTAATGCTACAGTAATAATGGCAAACATACCCTGAAAAACCATAAAAGCTAAATGGGGAACGGTACTTGCGTATACCGATGATGGTTCTTGCCCAACGCTCATTAAACCTAGATAATCGAAACCCCCAATGAAACCCCCTAGGTCTGAACCAAACGCTAAGCTATAACCATAGAGTACCCATAATATTCCTATCACACCCAGAGCAAAAAAGCTCATCATAATAGTTGACAGTAAGTTGCTACGTCTCGCCATCCCACCGTAGAAAAGGGCTAATCCTGGTGTCATTAACATTACCAGTGCGGATGAGATAAGAATCCAGACAGTATCAGCTGCATTAATGGCCATTCTTCACATCACCTCCGACATCCTTTGTCATCAGCTTAGCCCATTAATGTTTCAGCTATATTGCAGAATTGTTAAATCTATGTTAACAATTTGGAAAGGAGGATTAATAACTATGAATCCTTGCGAAATCTGTAACCAATGTTTCTTATTGTCTCTATAAAGGTATGATCAGCATCTTCAATCTTGCTTCTTAATCTTCTTACATGCACATCAACTGTTCTTTCCCCACCCATGTAATCGTATTTCCATACCTTATTCAACAAAGCCTCACGGCTAAAAACCCGGCCTTTATTGGTAGCCAGAATACGAAGCAATTCATACTCTTTAAAGGTTAATTCTATCAGTCTACCACCAAGGCGTACCTCACAACCGACTGTATCTATTATCAAGTCACCGCACCTGATGGTACTATTGGTATCAACGTCTTTAAAGGTTTTTAGCAATCGTTGTACCCGGACATAAAGCTCATCTATACTACCGGGTTTGACAATAAAATCATTTATATCAATGTTACTGGCAATATCCCCAATCATTACCCTTGGAACTAAAAGCATTATTAACGGATTCTGTGCTTTTCCAACTTCCGACTGCAAATTCTTTACCTGATGCATTTTAAATGTGTTATTTAAATCCACAAGTATCAAACCAAGTTTCCTGTCCCTTGCCTTCCTTAGAGCCTGCTCATAGCTGCTAGCAACCAAGCAGTCCAAACCACTACGAGCAAGCTTGACAGTAAGCTCTTGAATAAGTTTAGATTCCTCAGCTACTATAAGTATGCTTATCAATTTGGCACCTTTAAGTTTGTGCTAACATCCGGGTAACCTATTCTACCAGCTTTTAAAATACGTTGCACAAGAACCAGCAACCAGACTTTAAAATCTGTTGTTCGTATGATATAAAGGTTATATATTGAAACGGTACAAATTAATTGAGCATACTGCTGATATCGGTCTGATTGCATATGGCAATACTTTAGCTGAAGCCTTCGGTAACGCCGCCTTTGGTATGTTTTCCATAATCGCCGAACTTGATAATGTTGTAGAAAACCAAAATCGTTGCATTGAACTTAAAAGTAGCGACCAGGAAAGTCTGCTTTTTGAGTGGCTTAATCGGCTGCTGTATTACTTTGACGTGGATTTACTGCTGTTTAGAAGTTTTAAAGTGAATATATTACCCGGAAACCGACTGACAGCAATTTGCTATGGTGAAAAGTATGATCGCCTGCGCCACAAGCTGAAGACAGGAGTGAAATCAGCCACTTACCACAAGCTCAAGGTAGATGGTATCAAAAACGAGGTACAGGTAATATTCGATGTTTAAGAGGTGAGATATGGCAAAGTGGATTGGTCCTCTTGAAAAAATAGACGCCTACCGCTGGCGAATACCTAAAGGTTACAAATCAGGTATGCGCGTAGACGGTTTAATCTATGCCGATAAAGAAATGTTAAAACACATCCTGCTTGAACAGACTCTTGAACAGGTTGCTAATGTAGCTCAATTACCTGGCATAATCGGTAATTCCCTAGCAATGCCCGATATTCACTGGGGTTATGGTTTCCCTATAGGTGGTGTAGCGGCCATGGATATCAAAGAGGGTGTCATCTCACCTGGTGGTGTCGGTTTCGATATCAATTGTGGTGTCCGGATTATGCGTACTAACCTGACAAAAGATGATGTTCTACCGGCAATAAAAGATCTCGTCGACGTCCTTTATAAAAATGTACCTTCGGGACTGGGTTCAAAGGGTAAGATAAGACTGCGCCTTGGGGAAATTGACAAGGTACTTACCAATGGTTCGCGTTGGGCAGTTGAAAACGGCTATGGTTTTATCGAAGATCTCGAGTCCACCGAGGAAAGAGGTGAGATGTTCGGGGCTGATCCATCACTTGTCAGCTCCAGAGCTAAAGAGCGTGGAATACCTCAACTTGGCACACT
Organism: Dehalococcoidia bacterium; assembly: GCA_020351185.1. Taxonomy (GTDB): domain Bacteria; phylum Chloroflexota; class Dehalococcoidia; order Dehalococcoidales. The sequence goes on from CP070729.1 coordinate 1,285,248, forward strand.
TGGTTCTGGCAATCATTTTCTCGAGATAGCGTTAATAGACGAAATCTTTGAGCCTGATACAGCAAATACTATGGGTATCAACGAGATAGGGCAAGTTATGCTTTTAGTTCATTGTGGCTCCCGTGGACTAGGACACCAGATAGCGGATGATTATATAAAGGTAATGCTGGCGGCTATGAAGAAATACAGGATCAGCGTACCCGACCGACAGCTTGCTTGCAGCCCAATAGAATCCCCCGAAGGTAGAAATTATCTTTCAGCGATGAAGTGTGCTGCCAACTATGCTTGGGCTAACCGCCAATGTATCACCCATTGGGTTAGGGAGGCTTTCTGTCGTGTAATGAAAATTAAACCTATAGATGCCGGTCTCGAGCTTATCTATGATGTAACGCATAATATCGCAAAGATAGAGGAGCATAGCATTGCTGATAAGAAAAATAAGCTCTGCATACATCGTAAGGGTGCCACCAGAGCTTTTCCTGCTGGGCATCCCGATATCCCGAGTAAATATCTTAAAATAGGCCAGCCGGTTCTTATTCCCGGTGATATGGGACGGTATTCCTACGTACTGGTAGGCACCGAGCAGGCAATGAAAGAAACCTTTGGCTCGACGTGTCATGGGGCTGGGCGAATGCAGAGTAGAGCTGCCGCCAAACGCCAACTACGCGGTAGAGATGTATTGGAGTCACTAGCAGCTCGTGGTATAACAGTACGCACAGACAGCCTGTCAGGACTGGCTGAAGAAGCCCCGCAAGCTTACAAAGACGTGGCTTCTGTCGTCAATGTAGCCCACGGCGCAGGCATCTCAAGGATTGTAGCCAGAACGAAACCAATCGGTGTCATAAAAGGCTAATTATCGTTCATTTACATATCACAGCTTACTTGTTAAAAAAATTGGAAAGTGATATACTTATTCACTTTTTATTTTTTTAAAGTTTTCAGCTCAGGGGCAATAGATTGTTACAGGATTACGGTTATATTGCACTCTTTCTTTTAGTTACTCTGGCTTTTGTTTCATTTATAATACTTATCCCGATTATCCTGCGATTTTTCCGGATTGTACCTAAAAGACCAAATCCCATAAAAAACACCGCTTTTGAGTGTGGTATGAAGACCATAGGTAGATCGTGGGTTCAATTTAATTTCCGCTATTATTTTTATGCATTAATGCTTATCGCTCTTGATGTTATGGTTGTTTTTCTCTATCCGTGGGCGGTTGAAGTTGGGCGCCTAGGGGTATACGGATTTATAGCCGTTCTCGTCTTTATTCTAATTATTATCGTGGGTTATATTTTCGCTTTGAAGAAGAAGGTTTTGGAATGGAAGTAGAGAGCAAATACATCTACCCTAATCTGGAGCTCGATCGCGACGAAGGGGAAGTAATCAAGGCGCTACAAGAAAAGAGTCAGAAGATAATCCCAGACCCAGATGCTTGGCTGAGTGAAGAATTAAACCGCAATGTGCTGTTAACAACAGTGGACGGTATTTTAAACTGGTCTAGGCGCTCCTCGCTGTGGACAGTTATTTGTTTTCCTGCTTGCTGTGCCTTTGAATTCATTGGAGCTGCCTCTCCACGCTTCGATATTGCCAGATTCGGTATGGAAATAATAAGAGCTTCACCTCGCCAAGCTGACCTGATGATTACTGCTGGAACACTAACCTGGAAAATGGCACCTCAAGTGAAGCGCATATACGAACAGATGGCTGAACCAAAATGGGTAATAGCTATGGGGGCATGTGCTATTAGTGGTGGATTGTTCAATGATTCATACTCGGTCGTACCCGGCTATAACCACATAATTCCAGTTGATGTGTATATACCGGGTTGTCCACCACGCCCCGAAAGCTTGCTCTATGGTATAGAGAAGTTGCGGGGGAAAATCAGAAAAAGAAGCACTATTAAAGAGGATAAATAATGACTGTAGCTCTTTCCAGTAGCGAAATCGCAGATAGATTAAAAAACCAGTTTCCCGAGGCTATTACCGAGACAAAAAAAGAGTGTCTCATTATCAAAGGTGATTTTCTGTTAGATATAGCTTCTTTTCTCAAGAACACACCGGATCTTGAGTTCAACTACCTTAGTTATATTACCTGTGTTGATTACAAAGACTATTTTGAGCTGGTTTACCAACTTGTATCTACAAAACATAATCATAGTTTAGTGTTAAAAACTCAGTGCCGTCAGCCAGAAGAGCCTATAGTTGACTCGATGGTTGATTTATGGAAAGGTGCTGACTTTCAGGAGAGGGAGATTTACGACCTTATGGGAATAACATTTAAGGGTCATCCAAACCTGAAGCGCATCTTCCTATGGGACGGATTCCAAGGTCATCCATTGCGTAAGGATAATAGTAATGACACTGAAAACTGAGCCCTTTGTTATTAATCTCGGTCCAGTGCATCCAAGTACCCATGGGGTCTTTCGCTTAAGAGCCACCCTTGATGGTGAGGTTGTCATGGATATTGAGCCAATTATTGGTTATTTGCACCGGGGTATCGAAAAAATAGCAGAGGGACGCAATTACAAACAGGATATTCCATTAACCGACAGGCTAGATTATGTAGCATCTATGAGTAATAACCTGCCCTATGTAATGGCTGTCGAAAAACTGGCTGAAATCGCTGTACCAGAGAGAGCTGAATATATACGGATTATTATGGCTGAAATGCAACGCATTGCTAGTCACCTACTTGCTGTTGGTTCTTTGGCTAATGATTTGGGAACTTTTTTCACCCCGTTTCAATATATGTTCAGGGAGAGAGAGAAAATAGTTGACCTATTTGAAATGGTATGTGGACAACGCCTCCTCTACAACTATATGCGTTTTGGAGGAGTAAGCCACGATATTCCTGATGAGTTTATACCTGCCTTATGTAAGTTGGTTTCTACCATGCCCGGTTTCATCGATGAATACGACCAACTCCTAGCTGAGAACGAAATATTACTAGCAAGGTTAAAAGGAGTCGGCATTCTGCCTAAAGAATTAGCCATTAATAGTTCAGTCAGTGGCCCTATGTTGCGAGCTAGCGGTGTGGAATGGGATATCCGCAAGGTAGACTCATATTCTGTTTATGATCGGTTTAATTTTGATATACCCACCGAAGTTATTGGCGACTGTTATGACCGTTATCGAGTAAGAATACAGGAAATGCGACAGAGTGTGCGTATACTAGAACAAGCCATTGAGCAACTACCACCTGGCGAAGTATTAGCTAAGGTATCACCTAGGTTAAAGCCACCTGTTGGTGAAGCCTATGCACATATAGAAGCTCCTAAGGGTGAGCTCGGTTTTTACCTTGTTTCAGATAACTCCGAAAAACCGTACCGATTACATATAAGGGCGCCATCACTAATAAATCTCACAGCTTTGCGTGAAATGGTGATCGGCTGGAAACTTGCCGATGCTATCGTAATTTTCGGCAGTATTGACATCTGTTTAGGTGAGGTAGATCGATAATGCAAACCAGTGTCACAAGTTTTAATCCCACATTTGCATTCAACACCCTACCACCTGATTGGCCGGGTAACTTTTGGCTGCACTGGTTGGTATTCACGATTATTCTTATTGCTTTTATTATAGTTAGCGTGATTATGTTTATTTGGTTTGAGCGAAGATTGATAGGGCGTTTTCAAATACGCCTAGGTCCAAACCGAGTCGGACCATTTGGTCTTTTTCAGGCAATCGCGGATGTAATAAAAATACTCACCAAGGAAGACATTGTACCCCAAAAAGCAGATAAAGTGGTCTTCTGGTTGGCCCCCCTGGTAGCTTTAGTCCCAGTGCTCATGGTTTTCGCCGTCGTCCCATTGCAAAGCGGAGCAATGCTTGTTGATCTAAACATAGGTATCCTTTATGTAGTAGCCTTAAGTTCTATTGTATCAATAGGGATATTTATGGCAGGTTGGGGTTCCAACAACAAATACTCCATCATCGGGGCGATGCGAGATGTGGCTCAATTGATAAGCTATGAGATTCCCTTAGTATTATCCATCGTGGGTGTCGTTCTGCTAACCGGTTCCCTTTCTCTAACTGAAATAGTTGGGGCTCAAAATATTCCCTTTATCTTGCTTCAGCCAATAGGTTTCTTTGTCTTCTTTATCGGATCATTGGCTGAAATTAACCGCTGCCCCTTCGATCTGGTAGAAGCAGAGTCTGAAATAATAGCCGGGTACAATATCGAATTCTCCGGGTCCAAGTTTGCCACCTTCTTCCTTGCCGAATATAGTGAAGCGGTATTACTATCAGCTCTAACCGCTACCCTTTTTCTTGGTGGTTGGAGTGGTCCGCTACTGCCACCTATCTTGTGGTTGTTAATCAAGATGTTTGCCGTTTTCGCCATAATCATATGGATACGCAGTACTTTACCCCGTTTTCGAATAGATCAGATGATGGCTTTTGCCTGGAAATTCTTGCTGCCCTTAGCTCTGATTAATCTACTTTTAACCAGTTTGCAGATTGTTTTTTGGCCCGAAGCGTCATCTTGGATAATAGTGTTGTTAAGCTTTGCCATTCTGGTAGCACTAATTCTTGTTTGGTCGAAGTCTTTCAAACCGGGAGGTAATAAAGTTGGGATTTAGGCGATACGGGAATGGCATTGCTAAAGGCATGGCTTTAACCTTTAAGCACCTGTTCCGTAAACCGATCACTACTCAATATCCCGAAGAGAGATTAAACGTTTCTCGTCGAACCAGAGGTACTCAAATCATATGGAACAGGGATACGTGCATTGCGTGTAGCGCTTGTGCTAGAGCCTGCCCTATTGGTTGTATTGATATGTCAACTTCAAGAGGGGAAGACAAGAAACTCAAAGTAGATAATATCACTATTGATTTTGGACTGTGTATCTTTTGTGGTCTGTGTGTTGAGGCGTGTCCTGTTGGTAACGCTATTTTTCTAAGCTATAACTGGGAATACGCTGAATATCAAAGAAGTAAATTGGTATTATCCAACGATGAATTACTCTACTCGAATACCAAGCAAGTTAGTGGTTATTACCACCCTGACGTAGAAAAGACCTTACCAGAACAAACTCTATTAGTTAATCGAACCAATCGAGGAAAACCGTGGGATTAGAAATTTCTTTTTGGATACTAGCTGTAGTTACTATTATATCTGCCGTAGCTGTAGTTTGGTTACGTAACATTTTCCGGGCAGCTCTAAGTCTTATCCTATGTTTTCTAGGTGTAGCCGGCATTTTTGTCACTCTGAGCGCCGATTTTCTGGCGGCAATTCAAATTCTAATCTATGTAGGTGCGGTGGCTATTTTAATAATATTGGCGATCATGCTTACAAGAGAAGTTGAAAAGGGTAGCCTGTCGAATAAGTTGAAGATTCCGGTACTAGTAACTACCCTTCTCTTTTTAGGTGTAGCCATATATGCTGTTATTAACACATCTTGGTCAGTGGTAACATTACCCCCACAAGAACCCACCACTTCCGCTATAGCTAACCAACTGTTTGGTAGAGATGGTTTCGTCCTGGCGGTTGAAATATCGGCCATCATGCTGCTAGCTGCCATCATTGGGGCGGTGACCTTGATGCGAGAGGAGTAAGCCATGGAAGTAGGATTGGAACATTATCTAATATTGTCAACAGTCCTATTCTCGATAGGATTATATGGAGCCTTGTCTAAAAGAAGCGCCGTAGTTATCCTTATGTCAATTGAAATAATGCTGGCGGCTGTGACTGTTACCATGGTTGCTTTTTCACGTTATATCGTACCGACAGAATTAACCGGGCAAATTTTTACGATATTCATTATCGTTGTAGCCGCCGCTGAAGCTGCGGTTGGTTTGGCTATCATAATCGCTATCTATCGCCGGCGTGAGAATATAGATGCTTCAAAAATTGATCTGCTGAAATGGTAAGGAGTAGATTATTACAGGTTAGAACAATATGGATATGCCAATACCAAATATACTAATCTGGTTCATCTTTTTACTGCCCTTAGCTTCGTTTGTCTTAATCTCATTTTTCACCAAGCCGATATTAAAAAAACCCAGACTTAGCGGTTATTTAACCATCGGCGCGGTTGCTGGTTCCCTGACATTATCTATTTGGACGTTAATAAGCATTTTAAGAGCCGAAGGTCACGAATTGGTCATACCTGATTTTAACTGGTTAACTATCAATGGCGTGATCAACATCCAAGTTGGGCTTGTTATGGACACCCTCACGGCTGTGATGCTTATCGTTGTAACAACAGTCAGCCTAATGGTGCAGATATATTCTCAGGGTTATATGCATAGTGACCCAGGCTACCATCGTTATTATGCCTTTATGTCACTTTTTACAGCATCAATGCTAGGTCTAGTAATGGTCAATAATTTGCTCTTAATGTATGTCTTCTGGGAACTCGTTGGTCTGTGTTCCTATCTACTAATTGGTTTTTGGTTTCATAAACCCGAAGCAGCCAAAGCAGCTAAGAAGGCTTTTATAGTCACTCGCATCGGTGATTTCGGTTTTCTGGCGGCGATACTACTTCTCTTTTCACAGACAGGCACACTAGACATTGCTCAAATCCATAGTCTGGCATTAACTGGGGCAATAGGTGGCACAATTCTAATGTGGGCTGCGATTGGGATCTTCCTTGGGGCAGTGGGCAAATCAGCCCAGTTCCCACTGCATGTATGGTTGCCTGATGCTATGGAAGGCCCCACTCCAGTCAGTGCCTTAATCCATGCCGCTACTATGGTAGCTGCAGGTGTTTTCTTGGTCGCTCGTATGTTCCCCATATTTGAACACTCTCCCGATGCCCTACTCATTGTGGCTACCATTGGGGGCTTCACCGCCATTTTTGCTGCTAGCATGGGATTAGTGATGAATGATATCAAGCGAGTTCTGGCTTACTCTACAGTTAGTCAGTTGGGCTATATGATGCTTGGATTAGGCACGGGTGGCGTTGCTATTGGTATTATCCATCTATTTAATCATGCCTTTTTCAAGGCTCTACTTTTTTTAGGGGCAGGTAGCATAAATCACGCTACCGGTACATTTGACATGCGTCGAATGGGTGGACTACGTAAAGTAATGCCGTGGACGTATTTTACATTTCTCATTGCATCGCTGAGCATCTCCGGAATCTGGCCTCTAGCTGGCTTCTGGAGTAAGGATGAGATTTTAGTCAGCACTTTTGACAGTCAGCCTGTATTGTTTTATTTAGCTATGGCTACTGTTTTTATGACTGCCTTCTACATGTTCCGGGTGGTTTTTTTGACGTTCGGAGGCAAGTATCGAGGTGGCACCTCCAGCCAAACGGATACCAGACCGCATGAATCACCGATGGTAATGATTATACCCATGGTAATTCTGTCAGTCCTGGCGATTTGCTCCGGCTGGTTCAACGTTACCGGCGATTTCGGCCATCTATTGGGGCATGGGGCAGAACATGGCTTTATTGAGGGTTTCTTCGGCATATTAACTCACCCGTTACCCTGGATATCATTAATAATGGCTTTTGCCGGTATTCTACTCGCATACGCAATCTACAGTAAGAATTGGATCTCAGCAACGAAAGTAAGGAAATTCTTTTCTCCCATACATACCATGTTCTTCAGAAAATACTGGATGGACGAACTCTATGAAGATATTATCGGTGAGAAGATATTAAATAAGGGCATCTTTGCCAGATTGAAATTATTCGATAGTAAATTGGTAGATGGAGCTGTAAACGGAGTTGCCGAAGCTGTGATGACCATGGGCAGAGCTATCCGCCAAGTACAAACAGGGCAGCTTCAACTCTACGGCATCTTTATCATATTAGGCGTATTAGCCATCGCTATTGGGTTGATTCTTTGGGGTTAAGAAAGGCAAAATAATTGGATTTTAATTACCTGACACTCATAATATTTCTACCGGTAGCCGGGGCGATCGTTATCTCTCTGGTACCGGGGCTATCCTCCAAGCTGATTAGATATATCGCCAGCCTCTTTACATTCATCCCTTTGGCTATTTCAATATTTTTATTTATCGCTTTTGATCGATCAACATCAGTAGCAGGAACAATCCAATTTGAGGAGCTCTCTCCTTGGATTAGTGCCATAAATGCCAATTACCATTTAGGTGTTGACGGTCTCAGTCTGCCTTTAGTCCTACTGACGACCCTGATTGGCTTCTTAGTAGTCCTCATTTCCTGGAAGATAAATACAAGAGTTCGCGAGTATTTCGCTTGGTTGCTGCTGCTTGAGACAAGCATACTGGGTGTATTCTGTTCGCTTGACTTGTTGCTCTTCTTTATCTTTTGGGAGATAGAGGTTATCCCGATGTATTTTCTTATATCTATTTGGGGAGCCGGCAGGAAGGAATACTCGGCTATAAAGTATGTGGTCTATACTTTATTCGGCAGCGCTTTAATGCTGGCCGGAATACTCAGCCTGTATTTTACCACTGGCAGTCTAAGCATCATCGATATGACACACAGTGGGTCAGCCATGGTTCAGTCGCTTATGCCAGCCGCGCCGATTTTCTTCATGCTGTTAGCCGGATTTGCCATCAAGTTGCCTGTTTTCCCCTTGCATACCTGGTTGCCCGATGCCCATACCGATGCACCAACTGCCGGGAGTGTCGTCCTCGCCGGCACACTGATAAAAATGGGCGGATATGGCATGATTCGAGTTTGCGTTGGCATTTTCCCGCAGGTAGCCCAGGACTATGCTCAGCTACTTCTAGCGCTAGCTGTGATTAATATTGTATATGGCGCAGCAGTCACATTAAGACAGACTGACCTCAAGAGGCTTATAGCCTACAGCAGCATCAGCCATATGGGATTTGTGCTGCTGGGTATCTTTGCCCTAGGTGAACTAAGTATGGTTGGTGCCGGTCTTCAGATGTTTAGCCATGGGATTGTTACTGGTCTCCTCTTTGCGGTGACCGGACTTGTAATGCACAATACTGGCGAACGTAACATTGGCAAACTCGGTGGTTTGGCTAAACAAATACCTTTTATAGCAGTCATATTTACCATCGGTGGACTGGCTTCCATGGGCGTTCCAGGGACAAGCGGTTTTATCGCCGAAGTCACCGTTTTCATCGGCGCTTTCTCAAGCAATATTGTTGATGGTGTTAACGTTTACACCATAATATCCATGCTGGGTATTCTGCTGGCCGCAGCCTATATACTGTGGTTACTACGCGGGGTATTCTTTAACCACCCACTTGAGAAATTTAACGGCACCGCGGATGCCGACAGATTAGAAAAAACGTACTGTGCCATTTTTGTAGCTGCAATATTGGTAATCGGTATGTACCCGATGATCTTAACCGATGTAATCCGAACCGGTATTACACCTATTGCTAACTTATTAGGAGGATAGAAGAAAGTTTGAACCTTGAACCGATTTTACCAGAACTAACTCTGGCCATAACAACAATAGTGGTCATCTTGCTCGACCTTTTTATCCAGAAGAAGGTCTGGTTAACCGTCATCAGCTTGGCTGGCATAGCGGTAGCCACTGGCTTTGCTGTTACCCTATGGGGAGAAAATCCACAGACGATCTTCAACAACTTGCTGGTTATAGATAATTTTGCTGTATTTTTTAAGATACTCCTATTGGTAATTGTTGCGCTGGTTCTTCTCGCCTCAAGAGATTACGTTTCAAAACTGCGCCGTTTTCAGGGTGAATACCATGCACTAGTGCTACTTGCTGCCATAGGAATGATGCTGATGGCAGCCGGTACTGATTTAATCTCTATCTTTGTATCATTAGAACTGTCGGCGATTGCTTTCTATGCCCTGGTTGGTTTCTTAAAAGATGATAGATCGACTGAAGCCTCACTTAAGTTTATTTTATTGGGAGGAATCGCCTCGGCGGTGTTACTCTTTGGAATGGCGCTCACCTTTGGTTTTACTGGAAAAACACAACTTGCTGAAATTGCACAGGTGATTCAACAGATGTCTCCAGAAGTTTTACTAGCAAGCTCAGGGCTTATTCTAGGCCTAGTTTTGATGATTGCCGGCTTTGGTTTTAAGATTGCCGCGGCTCCCTTCCAGATGTGGGTACCCGACGTTTATGAAGGGGCTCCGACACCGGTAACTTTATATCTATCTGTAGGCAGTAAAATAGCCGGATTTGCCGTTATTTTGAGAGTCTTTTTCTCAGCTTTTGGTTCTCCTGAATCGCTAAGTCAGGATTGGGGTTTGGTGTTTGCTGTTCTAAGCGCTATCGGGATGACACTGGGTAATATTATTGCTATTCACCAAGCAAATATTAAACGTATGCTAGCTTACTCAAGTATCGCGCACTCTGGGTATATTATGATTGGTTTGGCCGCCGTAGGGCTTACTCCAATCGGGGATTTCACCGGCCAAAGCTTTATTTTATTCTATGTTATCGCTTTTGCACTGGCTGACCTAGCAGCCTTTATTGCTGTCATTGTAATTTCCAACAAACTCAACAGTGATCTCATTAAAGACTATGCCGGTATTGGCAAACGGGCACCCGTATTAGCCGCTGTCTTAACTCTTAGTTTAATTTCACTCATTGGTTTGCCACCTACTGCCGGTTTTCTAGCTAAATTTTATATCTTCACTGGAGCTGCCGGCAGTGGTCTGCTGTGGTTGGTGATTGTAGCTGTTATTAATAGCGTAATATCGGTCTACTATTATTTAAGAGTGGTTAAAGTGATGTGGTTGGGCGAGCCAATGTTTGAAGGTAAAATACCATCGTCTAATGCCACAAAATTTTCTCTAGCTATTTGTTGTTCGGGAATACTGCTGCTGGGTATTGTACCGGTAGTCATAATGCAAATCGTCGAGACAGCCGCCAGTTCACTTTCTTTCTGATCTTTTAAATAGAATCGATACCATCTCCAATCTTTTCCATTTTACCCAAGTAGATTCCAAGTATTAATTACCTGCCAATCTGGAAAACCAACCTAGAGTAGTTCAGCAACCAAACTACCCACATATCTAGCAATAGCCGGAGCGGCTGTTAAACCCGGCGATTCAATACCGACGAGGTTAATAAAACCCAGCAATCCCTTATCCCCCTCGCCCTTGATAACAAAATCCTTTATGCTCTCATCAGGTCCCTGAAGCTTGGGCCGGATACCAGCCATCTCGGGCTGCAAGTCATCTATCTCGATAAAAGGCAAAAATCGCTTTGTGGCATCGTAAAACAGCTGTTTGTGCTTGTCAGTAACGCTGTAATCAATCACATCCACATAATCAATACTCGGGCCTAAACGCAGCCTGCCATCAAGGTCCATAACAACGTGAATACCCGCACCGGTTACCCGAGGTGGTGGTACCGGAAAGATTAAATGGGATACTAATCCCCGTTTTGCATTAGATAAGCTGAAGTATTCACCCTTACAATAATGCAACCGGTAGCCGGCATCATCTATATTTATACCAGCTAATCCTGCTATTTTATCGCAACTGAGGCCGGCACAATTAATTAACACCCGGGTGAAAAAAGAGAATCCTCCTTCACTGTCGACTACCTCTACCTGATAGCCATCTTTTATCTTCTCAATTCCGACAACCCGGGTACGATATACTATCTGGGCTTGGTTACTCTTCGCCTTGGCTGCAAAATAACTCATCAGGGCATGGGAATCAATGATGCCGGTTTCAGCGGAAAAAATAGCTGCCATCCCTTCGACATTCGGTTCGAGTTGCTTCAGTGCTTTTCTGGATAGCATCTCCAAACCAAGCGCACCATTGCTATTCCCTCTTTGTATAAGTGTTTCCAGTTCTTCCACTTCTTTTGCAGTAGTCGCCACTATCAACTTGCCCAGCTTCGAACAGCCAATATTGTTTTGCTGGCACAACCGATAAAGTATGCGATTGCCACTGACGCATAATCTAGCCTTTAAGGAATTTATTGGGTAATAGATACCAGCATGAATAACGCCGCTATGCCGACTGCTTGTCTCTTGACCCCAGGTGGCATTACGCTCTAAAACATAGACTTGCCGCTTTTCATTGGCTACTTCGGCGGCTACCGCTAGGCCAATAACGCCAGCGCCAATGATGGTAATATCAGCTGTAGTCTGCACCTCATAATAATAACACAAAGTGTTTTGGCCACACGGATAAAAATTGGTTTTAGCTTATAGATACACCACTTCGAAACGTTCAACCGCATAAGATATACGGATAAGAAAAAAGTGAAAGGATCAATGGGATTACCTAATCCCGAGAAGAGTAAAAATTTGAGTTATTGCTGAAATATTTTTTATGACTTTTTGGCTGATTTTGGTTTAGTATCTTTCGGTTTGGGTGGTGGCATACTTTCCTTTTTTTTGGTCTTCTCGCCTACCCACCGCGTTCCACCAAAGATGAAGGGTACCGACGAAAAAACCCGACGGCTGCAGCCGCCACATTTTACGCAATCAACGCTGCCGTCTTCATTGATTTTCCTAAGTAGCTCAAATTTATAACCACACTTGTCGCATTCATATTCATAGATAGGCATTATAGACTCCGTCTTTCATTAGTTAGACAATACCAAAGGAGACATTTTTCACGTCTCCTTTATCACCGATCCCGGCAAATTTGTCAATATCCTATATATATTCTACTTATTTTTTTTATTATTATCAAGGATAAACCACCGGTGGTAATATATAGCAAATTATCTTATCAAATAGATCTTGGATGTTGACGACATCTTTCAGTTAATAAGTTTATAATTCTAAATGACTAGTATCACAGAATGGCTTGTTGGCACTCTTGCCACAACGGCAGAGAGTAATCCGTTTGCGAACTTCGTAGAGTGTACCATCGGCTGCTTCAACCTGTATGCCACCCCGTACCCATATCGGACCACTGACATTTTGTTGTGGATCTTCAACCAACACTATGGATGGTTCAAAGACCGGTTCAATCACTTTCTCCTTTTTATTCCAGACCACCAACCTCCCGGATGGGCAGTTGCTAGCTTCCTCAATAGCCGTTGTTTTAGCTTCCCTTTTATCGGATTGTTTTATAAGCTCCCAAATACTACCCGCACGATCACAAAAACGAGCGGAGGCACATAACTCATAGGCATCGGTTAAATCAAGGTCGGGTCCTTTAATCTTTTCAGCCTGATGAAGGTATGTTTCGCGGCTGGCTGTTTCGGTACCATCAAAACCTACCCTCAAGTGGCTGCCATCACAGAAGGGTTTGTTCTTGGAATTGCCGCATCGGCAAAGGACATACTGCTTTTTTAAAGGATACTTTTCTTCTTCTCGCCACTGGTATGAAAAACCTTCTTCATCAGTAACAATGCTCTGCTTGGAAAGGGGAACACCGCCGGTTACTAAATAAGGACCGTTCTTCGTTATTTTTACTCGACAATCATCACTTGGTTTTAATTCCATATTTTATTTTCCCCAATTTCTGTATAACATTAATAATTAAAGTAAATAACCTGCAGATATATCTATCCAATATACCATATTTTAAAATCCGTAACCTCATTTTTTATTTGAGGCTTCAGCTGCGTTGATTTCTTATTTACCCTAGAGAACGCCCAAAATTGGAGACGGGCTAATATTTTTTGAATTCATCGGTCAGATATGATTAGATATAATATTCCTTGTTAACAGATAGCACCATTGATAACCCGATGAAAATTTATCACATTGCTTACGAACCAACCTTTCGATCACTGGATATTCACTTCTGGACTAAGTGTAACCTTAGTTGTCAGGCATGTTATACGCATTATGAAAAGCGCGATTTCGGTTTACTGGATGATCCTATTGCTGGCATTACTCAGAGAACTAGGGAAAAGCCACCAAAACGTTTCCTAACTCTGGCGGAGGTAATATCACGCATAGAGGATCTTGAAATCGAGCGTGCTATTTTTATGGGTACCGAACCTACCCTCGACCCAGAAATGCCACAACTGGCTCAAGCTTTGCATCATCATTTCAAGTGTTACAACATAATACTGACCAACGGTCTCAGAGCCTTTGACCTAACACACATAGATGAGGTCATTTTCAGTATTAAAGCTCTTTCGGACAAGCTACACCGCGATTATACCGGCCGGTCAAATAAAAACATTGTTAAAAATTTTATTGCCATCTATAAATCCGGTAAGAAACTACAGGCTGAGACCGTTCTCATTCCCGATTATATAGATAAATACGAAATTGAACGGATCGCCGAGTTCATCGCCGATATTGAACCCAATATTCCTCTAAGAATAGACGCATATTTTCCGGTAGGTGATAATCCCTGGCGAGCAGCTACTGCAGACGAGGTTGAGGCTGCGGCCAAACTCGCAACCAAATCCCTAAACAAAGTCAATTGCCTGACACTTGAAATGAAGAGAATTGGCGAAAAATCGGTAAGGATATTTTAAATAGTGGTAAAAATTACACAAGACAAAACACAGTTCCTACATGAACCTAAACTAACGGATAATGCCCTTTTTATCCTTAAACAGCGTTATCTAAAACGCAATAAAGACGAAACGGTAATTGAAACACCTAGCCAAATGTTTCGGCGTACAGCCAAAGCCGTTGCTGCTGCTGAACTAATTTATAATCCCAAAGCAGATACTAATGCGTGGGAAAGTAGATTCTATAGATTAATGGCCGGCCTGAAATTTTTACCCAATTCACCCACCTTGCTCAACGCTGGAAGCAAACACGGACAATTGTCAGCCTGTTTTGCGATTCCTATTAACAACTCCGCACAGTCAATAAATAGCGCAATAAACAGCGCCGTTATCGTCCACAGGAGCGGCGGTGGTACCGGTTTTTCATTCTCCGATATAGGATCGGATACCGATGATCTGGTTCCCCTACTGCACCGTTTTTCAGATACCATCGGAGCTATCAAGCAGGGCGGTATCCGCCAGGGCTGCAACATGGCAGTTTTAAAGGTAAACCATCCCGAAATCATGCATTTCATATCGGCCAAGGATGATCCAGATGTGCTGACAAATTTCTATCTTTCTGTCGCCGTTAATTCAGAATTCATGGAAGCGGTAAATACCGGTTCAGATTATAATCTTTTAGATCCGCATAGTCATCAGGTGACTAATAAACTGAATGCTCGAGATGTATTTAATAATATTGTAGAGCAAACATGGAAAACGGGTGATCCGGGTATCGTCTTTATCGACCGCATCGAAGATGCCAATCCCACTCCCAATTTGGGCAAAATCGAAGGTGTCTGTGGTTGTGGTGAGCAGATACTGCTACCATATGAATCCTCAAATCTTGGCTCGATAAATCTTGCCAAGATGTTGAAGCTGCGAAATGGAACCGCTGAAATTGATTATGGCGACCTGGCTAAAACAATAAGGATAGCCGTTAGATTTCTTGACAATGTCATCGATATTAATCAGTTCCCACTTGCTGAAATAGAGAAGATAACCAAACAGACAAGGAAAATTGGACTAGGAATTATGGGTTTTGCAGATATGCTGATCCAGCTTGGTATCCCCTACAATTCACAAAAAGCAGTCGATTTAACCGCTTGGATTATGCATTTTATAAATAAGGAAGCCCACGAAGCCTCTGCTGTACTTGCCAACGAGCGGGGTGCTTTCCCCGCTTTTAAGGGTAGCATCTACGATTTGCCCAGTGGTTCACCTCCGAGAAATGCCTCGTGTACTACCATTGCTCCAACTGGCACCATAAGTATGATAGCCGGTTGTTCAAGTAGCATTGAACCCGTTTTTGCAATTGTTTTTGTGCGTAACCTCTATGGTGGTGGTCAACTGCTTGAAGTAAATCCCTATTTTGAAAAAATCGCCAATAATAAGGGCTTTTATTCGGCAGAGTTGATGAAAATGCTTGCCTGCGGCAACCAATTATCTGCCTTTAAAGAAGTCCCGCAAGACGTCAAAAGACTTTTTGTTACTGCTCCCGAGATAAAGCCCGAATGGCATATTAAAATGCAGGCTGCTTTTCAGAAAAATACGGATAGTGCAGTATCCAAGACGGTCAATCTTCCTGAAACAGCCACACGTGAAGATATAGCTGGTGTCTATAGGCTAGCTTATGCTAAAAAATTAAAAGGCATTACGGTCTACCGTAACGGTAGTCGTAAGCTGCAGCCTTTATCCAATAGCGATGCCGGATTCAAATTGATGTGTCAGCGGCTTTCCGCTTAGATACAAACTATCCAATTTATTCTTTCTATTGATTTCTCTATTCATCTTGTCTGCTATAGGGTTTATCAAATTGTTAGTTACATAGTAATAGTACTTTTGAGGGATTTGTTATTTTTTTACGACTAAATATATGAGAGCGCAAATTAGGAGAAAACAAAATGAAGAAGAAAGTACTATCCGTTTTAATGGCACTAGTCATTGCTTTAGGAGTATCGCTACCCCTCACTTCTCCCGTCATGGCTGGTATTGACTATAATCCAACTCTTCAAGAAATGAGCATACCCGCGGGTTGG
>CP070729.1:1301706-1313976 GCA_020351185.1 Dehalococcoidia bacterium
TACCGCCTCTTTTATATTCACCTATTATACTTTTATTTGCTTCTTTCCTTTATTAATATGAAAAGGGCTAGGAGTGTATCTTTTGATAATTATTTCCTAGCCCTTTATTCTCTTGGAGGTTTTAGATTAAACCTATTTTCTAACCTGGAGGGTTGGGGTTGAAGGCGAAACCCAGCTATAAAGGATATAGTTTCGAAGCTTGATCTATGCCCGTTGAAACCTTCCATGAGTTACCCCTATTTGGGAGATATCTTATGTGATGAGTATTATATCACTAGGTGGTAGATTGTCAATATTACAAACTACTCTTTTAGCCATAATCCAACATAATGCAGTTAGTACCAATTCCTGTTAAAGATAGGTAGATTGTCTTCATTGGAAATTTATTTACCAATTTTACCAGGATTGTAAGAAGGACTGGACTTGGAAGGGTAAGATTCCATAGCCTCAAGTATAACTTTTCGAGTTTGGCACTCATGCTTGGTACTAAGCCAAAGGTTATCTCTGAAGCCCTACGCCATACTTCCGTTGGCTTTACTATGGATACCTATTCTCATATAATATCCCGGTATGCAGTTTGACGGGGGTTCCAACGTCAAACCAACGTCAAAACAGGCGTCGCGCCAGCGTAGCTCAGGGGTAGAGCAGCGGTTTCGTAAACCGCCGGTCGATGGTTCGAATCCATTCGCTGGCTCCATTTTTCAAAGCTAGATTTGTTCTTTCCCGCACTAACACTTGAAATACATAATATTAATTTTGCTAATAATTTGCTGATGGATTGAATGACAGGGGACGGTACTAGTTGCTATTTTAAATGTGAATTGATTTTCGGTTGACATACTGATAAACACTGATTTGAAAGTAAAAAACAGTTTGTTATATTATTGATTAGTTATTAAGATGTTATTAGATGGTTCGGGTACAATATCTTGCTTTGATTAAGCTATCACTGGAGTATAAATGAGTCGCTTCATAGATAAGTTAAGGCAGCTTTCACAAACTGAATCACAACCTATGGGATTCAGAAGGGAAAAGTTTTATTCAAAACCTAGGTTGATGTTGGTTGTAGAAATTGGAACTGGTGTTATTGAACTAGCACTAGAAGAGGCAGATGCTGTAATACTGCCAGATATAAAAAAAGACTTACCGAAAAAATTGGATATACCGGTGGGGATTCGACTGTCCGGCGATAGAATTGGTGAATTACCAGAAAGTGTAGATTTCATCATCTTTCAGCCAGAATCACCAGTTTTGATATCCGAAGGTCTAAAAAAGGGAAAAGTAATTGCATTTGAAGCTTCGGTTGAGTTAGACTTATTACGCTCGTTAAATGATCTACCGCTGGATGCATTATTAATTAGCAAAGAGTGGGGTCGGATTCAAGAATCTATTAACTGGCGGTACCTGATGATTTGCAGTCGACTAGCTTCTCTGAGCAATAAGCCGTTGCTAGTGGCTGTATCACCGGAGATAAGTCAATACGAGTTGCAACTATTATGGGATGTGGGGGTAGATGGAGTGGTAGTAACTGATTTAACTGCCGGTGGCGCAAAAAAACTCCGTTCATTAATAGATGAATTAATAAAACCATCCGAGAGTGAGGGTCAGGAGATAAGGGCTATATTGCCCAAACTGAGAGAAGAAGCAATTTCAATAGCGGATATGGAGGATGACGAGGACTAGTACCTTAGCTCGAATGTTATAATCTAACAGCTCGGTAACGACAACTGCCAAGATTTGCCCTCAGTAATAATGGATGGAGCTATGACCATTTCCGCTTGATGCATTTCCTGAATGTTTTTTGCTCCGCAGATACCCATTGCTGTGCGTAATGCACCGATAAAATTCTGGCTGCCATCAGTAACGGATGTCGGCCCGAATAGAATCTGTTCTAAACTGCCGGTGGTGCCGACTTTTATCCTAGTGCCTCGAGGAAGTGCAGGATGGGGGTGTGACATACCCCAGTGATAACCTTGTCCTGGGGCTTCCTTAGCTTGCGCTAGAACCGAGCCGAGCATAACAGCATCGGCACCGGCGACAAAAGCCTTGCACAATTCTCCGCCCTTCCGAAAACCGCCATCAGTAATAACTGGTACGTACCTACCCGATTCTTTCATGTATGCCTCTCTGGCAGCAGCACAGTCCATGGTGGCCGTTATTTGGGGAACACCTACTCCTAGCACTTCACGACTAGTGCAGGCAGCACCTGGTCCTACACCTACGAGAACAGCGGCTATGCCGGTTCTCATAAGTTCAAGGCAGGCACTGAAACTGACACAATTGCCGACAACAATTGGTATGGATACGGATTCTCGCAATCTGTTGAAAAGCAATCCTTGGTTGCTTTTCGAAATGTGACGAGCGGTTGTAACCGTAGACTGGACAATCAGAATATCTGCACCTGCCTCGCAAATTATAGGTGCTAGTCGTTTAGTATTTGCTGGAGTTACCGAAACAGCACATGCTGCCCCAGCTTCCTTAACTACCCTTATTCTTTCAGAAACAAGGTTTTCCTTTATTGGTTGCGAGTATATTTTCTGCAATAGCGCCGTGGCCTTATCATTGGCAGTTGCCGCTATTTCGGCCAGTATATCTTGAGGATTATCGTATTTTGTCTGTATACCTTCTAGGTTGAGAACTGCCAAACCGCCAAATTTACTCATTGTTACCGCAAATTTAGGATCAGTGACCGCGTCCATAGCTGCGGCTATAATCGGAATGGAAAAGGTCAGGTTGTTGATACTGAAGTCAATATTTGTCTGGTCTGGATTTATCGTCTTATCCCCGGGGACGATAGCTACTTCATCAAATCCATAGGCACGACGTAATTCTCGGAATCTAGGTGAACTCATCCGCAGCTCCTTAAAAAGAGAGTTTATCAAAAGGTTTGGATTCAAGTCAAGGCAGTTTCTAATGGCATGAAGAGTCATGCAACTAGTATTACTGACTTCCCAAACTCGAATGGACGGGTACTGAAGATTTGGGTTATAATAATTCAAATCAGGGAAGGTTGGGACGATGCCTACCCTTTATGTTGTGGCTACTCCTATCGGTAATCTGGAGGATATTTCCCTACGTGCTCTTAGGACGTTGCGTGAAGCGAAACTGATAGCTGCTGAGGATACTCGCAAGACAAGACGATTGCTCGATACTTATAATATAAGAACAAGTGTTACCAGCTACTATGAGCATAGCAGAGCATCAAAGCTGGATTATATCTTGAAAACTCTTGCAGATGGCGATGTGGCGCTTGTTTCTGAAGCCGGAACACCGGGTATTTCCGATCCGGGTTATAAGCTTATAGCTACCGCTAGAGAGAGGGATATACCGATAGTAGCTATCCCAGGACCTTCGGCAATAATAACAGCACTCGTAGTTTCGGGATTACCTACAGATAGGTTTAGCTACGTTGGGTTTCTGCCAAGAAGATCTTCAGGAAGACGACGCTTTCTGCGATCGGTTATCAATGAAAGCGGAACCATTGTGGCTCTAGAAACGCCACACCGTTTGCGGGAAGCATTGGAAGATTTGTTGCGCATTTTAGGTGACAGGAGAATAGCCGTCTGCCGCCAGCTTACGAAACTGCATGAAGAGGTTTTCCGCGGTACAGTTAGCCAGGCAAAACAGTATTTTAATAAACCTAGAGGCGAGTTTACCATAGTTGTTGAGGGTAAAAAAAATAAAGAGAGACCGAAGATTACTGACGAGATATTAAAGCAACTAAAGGCTTTGAAGGCGTCTGGAAAAACGGCTAAAGAAACGTTAGCTGAAGTGAGTCTTAGAACAGGTTTATCAAAGAAAGAGCTTTACCAGGCTTGGTTAAGATTATAATAGTTACTAGAAAGGAGTTTAATATGCGACGTGGATGTATTTCTCTGGGAGAAGTAAAGTGTGATGTTTGCCAGCGCACTATACCTTACCCCGAACGTTATCTAGCGGTTGATGAAGAGAATGGAGTGGAAGTGGAGAAAGGTAAGACGATTCATTATTGTACACAATGTGCCCTTGAAAGAGGTTATGCCCATCATAAAGAAATCAAAGGTGAAATGATACTGACCTTCTTTCCGGAATCAGAAACAATCGAGGAACCCGATACTAGCCAGGAATAGTTGTTATGCGTGAAAGGATTTTTATTGGTGTTGCCTGGCCTTATGCCAATAGCCCATTGCATATAGGTCAAATCGCTGGTGCTTATCTTCCCCCTGATATATTCGCCCGTTACCATCGCATGAAAGGCAATGAAGTATTGATGGTTTCTGGCTCTGACCAGCACGGTACACCAATAACAATTCGCGCAGAACAGGAGGGTAAAAAACCAGCAGAAATAGCTGGTAAGTATCACAAACTGTTCCTAGAACTATGGGATAAATTTGGTATTACCTTCGATTTGTTTACTACTACAGGTACTGCCAACCATGCGAAAGTAGCGCAGGACTTCTTTCTTAACCTACTTGAAAAAGAGTATATATATAGAGGTAAGGTATCACAGCCATTCTGTTCAAAATGTAAAAGGTATTTGCCTGACCGTTATATTGAGGGTATCTGTCCCCATTGTGATTATACAAATGCTAGGGGTGACCAATGTGATCAATGTGGTCGACCACTTAATCCCATTGATCTCATAGAACCCCGTTGTGGTGTCTGTAGCTCCACTCCTGAATTCAGGGAATCGGAACATTTTTTCTTAAAGCTCAGTGCTTTTGAGGATAAACTTTTAACTTACATAAGGCAAAACAAACACTGGAAGCCCAATGTCTATAATTTTACCCTAAGCTACCTCGAAAATGGTTTAAAGGATAGGGCAATTACACGTGATATAGACTGGGGAGTATCACTACCTCTTGAAGGTTTTGAAAATAAGCGCCTTTATGTATGGTTTGAAGCTGTCATCGGTTATCTTTCGGCATCGAAGGAGTGGGCTATAACTACTGGTGATAGCCAAAAGTGGCAACACTTCTGGCAAGAAAATGCCAAGAGCTACTACTTCATCGGTAAAGACAATATACCCTTCCATACAATCATCTGGCCGGCAATGCTTATGGGTTACGGCGGGCTTAACCTGCCGTTTAATGTACCAGCCAATGAATATCTAACAATAGAGAGTAAAAAGTTGTCCAGTAGCCGTAATTGGGCAGTATGGCTGCCAGATTATCTATCTCGTTATGATCCAGATCCTTTGCGTTATCTACTATCGATCAACATGCCAGAAACCGGCGATACAGATTTCTCATGGCGTGAGTTTGTGCGTCGCAATAATGATGAACTGGTGGCCACCTATGGCAACCTTGTGCAACGAGTTTTTGCCTTTCTACACCGCCGCTTCGATGGCCTGGTGCCTTTACCTGCCAAATTTGACAGTCGAAGTCAGAATCTAATTGATAGAGCTGAAGAGACAATGAAAGTAATAGATGGATTTCTATGTAAGTGCCGGTTTAAAGATGCTATTAAATCGGCTCTAGCTTTAGCTCAGGAATCCAATCGCTATCTGGAAGAGAAGTCGCCTTGGAAAGTAATCAAACAGGATAGACAGTCTGCGGCTACTGCTTTATATGTAGCTGTTGTTATCATTTCCTATCTGAAAACGGTATTCTATCCGTTTCTACCTTTTAGCTCACAGAAACTTCACCATATGCTAGGATTTAAGGGTATTATAGAGGATTATGGCTGGAAACCGTTGGTACCCGAACCGGGACAGAAGCTGACAGCAGTGGAGCCCCTTTTTAGAAAACTTGATGAAGAACTTATCGCCGAGGAAACTTCCCGTCTTGGTAAAGCACCTAAATGATTATGCAAGGAAATAAATGCAATTGAACAAGGTGTATAAACTAGTTCAACAAGATTTACTCAAGGTGGAAGAACAGTTTCGATTATTGGTTGATAGTCAACATGGAGTATTTCCTGAGCTACATTCCATGTTGGATCAGATTATTATCGGCGGCAAAGTGATTCGTCCTACACTTACACTATTGGCGGGTAAGTTCTATAAATACGATCTCAATAGTCTGCTACCGATGGCTACTGCTAGCGAGCTGCTCCACATAGCCACACTGGTTCATGATGATGCTGTTGACAAAGCCAGTATTCGTCGGGGCAGACCGACGATAAACAATATCTGGGGTTCGGAAAGGGCAATTATTCTGGGAGATTACCTATTTGCTAAGGCGGGAGAATTTGCTGCAGATACTAATAATCTACGTGTAGTGAGGCTATTTGCTCAAACACTGGGGACTATTTCAAGGGCTGAGTTGAGACAAGGTTTTAGTGCGTTTAACCTGGAACAGACTTTTGATGATTACATCGAGCGGATTGCTGGTAAAACGGCTGCCTTATTTGCAATGGCTACCGAGTCGGGAGCTGTTTTAAGCCAGGCTCCTGAAAAGGCTATAGAGCGATTGAAGGAATTTGGTTATAATTTAGGTATTGCCTTTCAGATTGTTGATGATATCTTGGATTTTGTTAGCACTGAAGGCGAGATGGGTAAACCCGTTGGATCGGACTTGATTCAGGGTACCATTACATTACCATCACTGCTCCTATTGAAGCGATATCCTGAAAGTAATCCAGTAAAGAGGCTTTTCGATCAGGAAAGTGATAAACAACGGTACGTCGAACAAGCAATCGAGATGATATGTAATTCGGATATTATTGATGAATGCTACCGCGTTGCCTCTGCTTATAAGATTAAAGCTTGTGATAATCTTGATCTACTATCGGATAGTCCAAGTCGAAAAGCTCTATTCGCTTTGGCGGATTATGTGGTTCAAAGAAATAGGTAAAAACTAACCGTCTTCAAGGTGGGTGTTGTCTGTGTAGGTTTCCTTTTTATGAGTAGGTAATTTCTCCTTAAACCTGTCAACGGCATATTGACAAGCGGCAAAACCTTCCTCGCGATGAGCAGCAGCTACCGCGACAACCAGATTGATATCTCCTACCTTTAGTATACCGATGCGATGGTAAATAGTCATTTCGTTAACTTGCCACTTGCTTCTGGCTTCATTTACTATCTGCTGGAGACTCTTTTCTGCCGTTCCGTTAGTATCGCTGTATTCCACCGAGAGAACTGATTTACCTTGCGAATTGTCACGAATAAAACCGACATAAGTTGCCACACAACCGCTACCACTAGTCTTTACTTGATTGATTATTAGCTCCGGTGATATGGGTTGGTCGGTTATTTTTGCCATAGCTCTTACCTGGAAGGCGGTATTGGCTATTATTGCTGACGGACGAGTTTCTTTGATTTCTTTTTACTTGGTTTCCTAGTCACTTCTTCGGTATTCTCTGATCGGGTAGTTGACTTGGTTTCATTAAATAGCGTTTCCAGCTCTTCACCCTCGAGGGTTTCTTTTGTAATTAGTCTTTCGGCGATTGTTTTTAGCTTCCGCTTATTTTTAGTTAACAAGTCTTTGGCGGTTTCATGAGCTTGCTGGATGAGGTTACGTACCTCTTCATCAATCAGGTTAGCTACCTTGTCGCCATAATCACGCTGCTCTGATATTTCACGACCAAGGAAGACCATCTCCTGTTTGTTACCGAAAGTACGCGGCCCCAGTTTATCACTCATACCGTAGGCTGTAATCATTTTATGAGCTTCGTCGGTAGCTATTTTTATGTCATGGGCAGCCCCTGTGGACATTTCGTTGAAAATGATCTCTTCAGCAACACGCCCCCCCATTAGCGTAGCCAACATATCTTTATACCGGGAATAGGTTTCCAGATAGCGATCCTCTGTAGGCAATTGTCGTGTGTGTCCTAGGCTCATACCGCGAGCGACTATTGATATCTTATGCACCGGATCAGCATTTGGTAACAACCAGGCTACCAGGGCATGGCCAGCCTCATGGTAGGCGGTAATTTCCTTTTCCTTGGTACTGATCTTGCGACTCTTTCTTTCCGGGCCGGCTATCACTCGGTCTATTGATTCTTCAAGTTCCTCCGTACCGATACTTTTCTTATCACGCCTGCCGGCAAGAATAGCCGCCTCATTGACAAGATTGGCCAGGTCAGCACCACTGAATCCGACCGTCAGTTTGGCTAGTGATTCCATATCAACGGCTTCATCGAGTGGTTTGTCGCTACTGTGTATTTTAAGAATGGCTGTTCTACCCGTAATATCAGGTAGGTCAAGAACTATACGCCGATCGAAACGACCTGGTCTCAGTAGGGCGGTATCTAATATATCTGGCCGGTTGGTGGCGGCAATGACGATAACACTTGTATTAGTATCAAACCCATCCATCTCCACCAGAATCTGGTTCAGAGTCTGTTCTCTCTCGTCGTGACCTCCACCAAGTCCGGCACCTCGGTGGCGACCCACAGCGTCTATTTCATCGATGAAGATAATGCAGGGAGCATTACGTTTAGCCTGGTCGAATAGATCACGCACCCTGGAAGCCCCAACCCCGACAAACATCTCTACGAATTCACTACCACTTATTGAAAAAAAAGGTACGCCGGCTTCTCCGGCTATTGCCCGTGCCATCAGCGTCTTACCGGTTCCCGGAGGGCCTACTAGTAACATACCCTTCGGGATACGCGCTCCCAATGCCTGAAACTTCTCGCGAGACCGGAGGAAGTCAACAACTTCCTGAAGCTCTTGCTTGGCTTCTTCAACACCAGCAACATCATTAAAGGTTACGGTAGGTGTGTTGGCGTTGAACATACGGGCCTTAGAACGACCGAAGCTCATTGCTTGACTATTGGCACCGCGCGCCTGACTGAAGATAAAGAATAATAGCGCGCCTAGGAATAGAAAAGGTAGAATATTAATAAATAGTGCACCCCAGTCGATGCCACCACTTCCCTTTACGTCAATCTCTATATTTTCAAGGTTCAGTCCCTCAATCTCATAAATACTGGTGAACGACTCTTTGTAAGTTACGTATTCGATATCATCAGTACCTATAATACTCAGGGTTTCGTTATCAATAACGATCTTTCGTATTTCACCATTTTGAGACATTGCTATCGCTTCGCTAAGCAGTATTTCCTCTGGTTCTTGGCCTGAAGGAAGGATGACAGTGAAGAGGATTACCGCAGCAGCGATGATGGCTATATAGAAAATTAGGCTGCGTTTCCAGTTTATTCTCACTACTACCTCAATAGAGTGTGATTATTACGTTGTCTTACTTATATTATACCAGATCAGGTATTGATAGAAAAAATATGGCGATGGGTTATAAGGGGATGTCATGACCTTTACCTAGATAAAGCTTTATAACCAGTCTTTAGCAGAAGAGCATCCTTCTCTTGATTAGGGCTCTCGCAAATGACTGTTCCACTGGCATTGTAATCTTTTAATACCTTTACCAGCTCCCTATACTGTAAATCGGACTCTTGGAGCTCAAGGTGCTTTCTCTCCCCCTTGGTGCCAAATTCAATACCGGAGATATGCACGTGCATGTTATCAAGGGATTTATTACCTAATTTCTCTTTTACCTGTTCAAGTATCGCGGCAAACTCTGGGTATGAATTATATCTTCCACTGCGGGCGTGTAAATGGGCAAAATCAATGCAGGGAGCTGTCCCTTCAAGTTCGCTACATAACTGCAGTATTTCCTCCAAACTGCCAAACTGACTGCTCTTACCGCTTACTTCTGGTCTTAACAATAACTGGATATCCTGCTCTTTCATTTTTGAAATTACTTCTGCTAAGTAATTTTTTATCTTTGTGTAGGTTTCCTCGGGTGGGTCGCCAAGATAGAAACCGGCATGGAAAACAACGCTTTCGGCACCACAGATTGAGGCGATATGGGCGGCTTTCAATAGTATCCCTTGGCTGGCTCTTAATTTTCTAGGCTCGTGAGCATTGAAATTGAGAAAATAAGGAGCATGAGCCGACAGTCTCATACCAATTTTTTTAGCTAATCCGGCTACAGCTACGGCATCCTCTTCTTCAAGATATACTCCTTGGACAAACTCAAGTTCCATACAATCCAAGCCTAGCTGAGCAACGCGTCTGATGCCCTCGATTGTCGTCTGTGGCCAGGTGCTTATAGGAATTCCAGCAGTTCCGAATATTAAATCTGCCATTTATTCAAGTATACCACGCCATCTGTTTTATAGTTGTGCTATAATGCTATTTCAATCTTTACTAAAGGGAGAACAGAACCTGAAAGCTATCGAAGTAGCCCATATAGCGGTTGAAATTGCTACTGATAAGCAAGCAACCGATATCGTGCTACTTGATGTACGCGGTGTTGCTACATTTGCCGATTTTTTCATGGTATGCAGTGGTCAATCTAACCGACAAATCAATGCCATCTATGATGAGATTCTATATACACTAAAGAAAAAGGGAGTATTACCCCGCCATCGTGAAGGTACCACTGATTCTGGTTGGCTATTGCTCGATTACGGTGATGTAATTATCCACATATTTGCCCCCAATGAGCGCATGTATTACAAGTTAGATGAGTTATGGAGTCAGGCAAGTCCGATGGTCGTTATTCAATAACCTGATTGTGATGAAAAAACCTCTCCCTTGTTAAAAAACAATCTTATTTCTACTTTAGCAGTCTCTATCGAATCTGAGCCATGAACGGAGTTATGTTCGATATCCACTCCAAAATCACCCCTGATAGAGCCTGCTTGAGCCTTTTTGGGATCGGTAGCACCCATTGCTTCTCTCACGCTTTCAATGGCATTCTCTCCCTCGAAGACGGCGGCTGCTATAGGAGCTGAGCTAATATAATCCACCAAGTCATTGAAGAAGGGTTTTTCTCTATGGATAGCATAGTGTTTTTGAGCAAGTTGCTTATCTATGTGGAGCAATTTAAGGGCCACTATTTTTAGCCCAATATTTTCAAGGCGACACAAAATAGTGCAAGCTAATCTTCTTCGCATAGCGTCGGGCTTTATAAGAACCAGTGTTTTTTCCATCTTATTCCTTTCGTTATTGACTGGTTTTTATTATTTTAACAGGATTTTTGGGTTGTGTAATCGGTGGTTGTCTCAAATAAATCGGCTGTAAGTTGGCCGGTGTATCGTGATTGCCCGCTTCGATTCTTTTTATCCCCAGTTCCGCTAAGAATGCAGCTCGCCTTAATCTTGAAGCGGGGGAGGCTATCTTAGCTTTTTGCTCCAGTTGACCTTTTAGCTTCTCAATATCAGCTGTCGTCGGCTCACCGCAGAAGATAGTCTTTTTGGTTATGTGCATAATAAGTTTATCAATCGTTGTTATTTGCTGATCTATGATAGTAAGCCACTTATCTTTTTGGTATTGATAAATGGCGGTGGCAATCTCTCCCCTACCAGCATTGAAAATGGGACAAATCGGTATTTCACATTCTTGATATTGGTAGGCAGTAGACTCTAGCGTGTTGATACCAACCAGTGGTACTCCTATACTGAAAGCCAATCCCTTGGCTGTACTTAAACCAACCCTTAGTCCATTGAAACTACCCGGTCCTATAGCAACAATAATCCCTTCTGTGGATTTTAGGTTTGTTTTTGTTTCATCCAACAATTGGTTGAGGTTTGGCATTAGCTCTACCGAATGATTTTGGCGACTAAACCAGTTAAGTTCCGCTAATATCAAACCTCTCTCGATAATAGCTAGGCTGGCATTATCGGTTGAGGTGTCTATTGCTAGGTACATAAGTTTTTTCTGCCTTTAATTCCTTGAGCATTTTATTGTAGTGTGTGCCTTTTGCTTCTAATTCAAAGCTACGCTTAATGTCATCGAGGTAGTTTATTCGAATCAGCATGAAATCTGATGGCATAAGATTCAGGCCCTTTTCCGCCCATTCTATTACACAAACCCCGCTGCCGTATAAATAATCGTCAAGTCCTAGGGTAGCAATCTCCTCTGGTAGATCGAGACGATAAAGATCGATGTGATATAATGGCAAACGCCCTGAAAATTCCCGTATTAGCACAAAAGAAGGACTGGATATATATTCATCTATATCCAGTCCGTAGGCAATGCCCTGGGTAAGGCAGGTTTTACCTGCACCTAGGTTACCCACCAGCAGCAGGATATCTCCTGGTAAAGTAAGTCTGCCGATATTTTTACCGAGCTGCTGGGTTTGGGGTGGATTATTACTTATTATATCAAAGCGTTCCATTTTCTCTGGAATTCATTGACAACATCGGCCATCTGGATTACAAGTTCTATTCACCTAGTTCAAAGGTCCTTATAGTAGGCATTATATCACTGGCATGTATAAGTCCACAATAAGATATTATACTCTAACCTGTTTACAGAACTTGACTCCGATGGTAAACTTAATATAAGGGGGATTTGAATTCAGGATGAGTGTAAGCTGG
>CP070729.1:1314076-1363061 GCA_020351185.1 Dehalococcoidia bacterium
TGCTGCGGTGGTGGTGGTGGACTTGTAGCCCAACCAGATATGGACAACCTAAGAATCGAAACAGGAGAAAAAAAGGTAGAGCAGATAAAAAACACAGGTGCTGAGATTGTGGTTAGCCCCTGTGAAAACTGCCGTTTGCAGCTAGATTCATTGAATGAAAAATACACTCTGGGTATAAAAATAACCTCCATGATGGATCTTGTAGCCGATGCTGTAACTAGTTAATATGTTACGAAAAATATAATAAATTAAGAAGGACGTGGTAAATCATTTGATATCTGACCGGATTTTTGATAAATACCAGCAATCGGAGGTGTTTCCGTGAAAGCTACCCAAGTTCAAGCAGCAGAGTTTTTGGAGATTCATAATAGATATCGCAGGGTAAATGAAAGAATGCTAATCTTGCAGGCATCAGTGGCTGAGGGTATGCGCAAGATAGGGGAAGGTTGCACAACTGAGGAAGTAAAAGCGGAGTTTGTTTCTCTTAAAGAGGAGATTGAACAGATCCTGTCTAGAATGATGGAAATCTGCGAATCTATGAATAGATAAATTCATATCATCGTTTCAATATAGTTTATATACGGTTATGACAAGAGTAAAAGCTTTTCTTAACAGTGGCGAATTGACTCTGGCATTGCGATTGTTGATAGCCGCATTAGTTCTTTACGCAGCCATTCCTAAATTCGCTGATATTGAGAAATATTCGGTATTTATGCTTTATAGTTATCAATTCCCTTGGCTCATGCCGGATATGGCCCACACTCGTATCTTGGGTTATATTGCACCTTATATAGAAACACTCATAGGACTTGGTCTGATAACAGGTGTTCTTACCAGACTATCCGCAGTCGGTTGGGGGCTTATGTCTCTGGTGTATATTGTAGTAAAAGTTCAAGTAATATTTATTCAGGGGAGAATAATCCCCTGTGGTTGTTTTCCCGGTCCACTATCTGAAATGCTAATGACACAATCAGTATTAATTGATATCGTGTCGTTGCTAGCGTGTACTCAGATTATTTTGGCTAAGGGACGGAAGTTTTTTACCCTTGGATCACTACTGCCAGAAAACTGGCAGTATAGATTGCGCTATATCTGGTAATTGCTATAATTTAAACGGAATACAAATATATAAGAATATATAATGTTTACCAGTATCTTTATAAGTAGATCAAACTTTAATGGCGCTATTGATTAGACAAATTCCTATTCCTCTTGCTTTTCCACTTTCGGTGTTTCGTTAGATTTTAAAAACCGTACTCGGTTATATATTAGCAGACCAATGGCTATTACGAGTACAATGATGCCTATAAATTGTGCTTGATGCAAACCCAAGAGGAATGGCTCATTAATCCTCAGGAAGCCGATACTAAAACGCCAAAGCGAATAGCTACTGAGGTAGACAAGGAATAGCGAACCATCTGGTTTGAGTCTACCTTTTAGTAGCATAATAATACCGAACAGAAACAACAAGAACATGATTTCGTAAAGCTGTGTTGGGTGAACGGGTATATTCGTTATTTCGGCAGCGCAACTGGGATGTGTATAGGTTATACCCCAAGGTAGGGATGTTGGTGCCTCTGGGCCGTGACAACAGCCATTTAGGAAACAGCCCAACCTCCCTATTATCTGGGCTAATATAATGCCGGGTGCCACCAAATCGGTGCCAAAGCCGTAATTAAAAGGTCTGAAGCGGCTATAAATCCAGGTTCCCAAAACTGCACCTAGGATAGCGCCGTAAATGGTAAGCCCTTCTCCGCCGATTATCTGACCAAGGTTCTGGCTGTAATACTCCCACTTATCGATTACATGTATCAGTCGAGCGAATATTATACCCGACGGTATTCCCACTATGGCAAGTGCTAGAATCCTGTCAGAGGGGAAACCGGGCCAATGCTTTCTTACTTGCCAAAAGGTCCATAGTACGAGGACAAAAACCCCCAGTGCAATCATCAAACCGTACCATCTGATTTCGAGAGAACCGATGGTAAAGGCTATAGGGTCTATATTTATCTCCATAATCTTCTCTCCGATCTTTCTAAAATACAAGCCCTTCAAGAATCAATCGGGCTGCTTTTTTGTCCAGTGGTTCATTGTTATTACCACATTTGGGGGATTGGATGCAGCTGGGACATCCCTCGTCGCAAGGGCAATCTGCAATAATAGCAAGCGTTGCCTGCCATAGCTGCTGTATCAGATTATATCCCTTTTCGGCGATACCAATACCACCGGGATAACCATCATAGATGAACACCTGGGGTTTACCTGAATCGGGGTGAAAGGGAGTGGAAACACCACCAATGTCATTGCGGTCACACATAGCGAATAGAGGCAACATGGCTATGGAAGCATGTTCGGTGGCATGTAAGCCACCGGCAAGATCAAGGTTTGCTCTGGCAAGTGAGGATATAACATCTTTCGGTAAGTCAAACCACAGGGCTATAGTGGGGAACTGGTGTGGGGGTAAATCTAGAGCCTCTTCACCGACTACCTCTTCAGTAAAGAGCGCCTTCTTTCTAAAGCTTACTATGGCGGTGGTGACCTCAACCTGACCTAGGTATACTTTTAAACGATTGAGCTTTTTCCTGTTGATGGTTTTTATGATGCGTAAATCGGTTAAGTCCTTGGCAACAGTATAATAGGGAACTTTTACCAGTTTAGCATAGGCGGTTTTGCTGGTTAGGTCAAGACAATCCACCAGATACGATTCGCCTTGGTGAAGATAGATAGCACCAGGATGTAGTTGAAAAAGAGCAGTGTTTATCTCGACTGTCTCTAAAGGTAGATTCGTCATGCTGTTGATAAGGGTGATTTTATCACTGGACGTAGCGCGTATGTTTATATCCTGTGCTGGGTAGGAAATAGATGTCGAAAGATATAGGCGGTTGTGTCTTTGTTTCAGAGCTCCTTGTTTTACAAGTATCTCAGTTTTTTCTGTTAATTCGTTACCAAAGAATTTTTCATCTGCAGTCGACAATGGTAGCTCCCAGGCAGCGCATAGTAAATGAGACCGCAATATGTAAGGATTCTGCTGGTTGATAATAGCGTTCTCGAAGCTTTTACTAAAAAAGAATTCCGGGTGATGCATCAGATACTGATCAAGCGGATTATCAACAGCGATTAAGATACTAAGGGAATTGTCATTACGTCGACCACTCCTACCTGCCTGCTGCCAGGTGCTGGCGATTGTTCCTGGATAGCCGGTAAGAATAGTCGCCTCAAGATCACCGACATCAATGCCTAACTCTAGTGCGTTGGTAGCTACCGCTCCGTTGAGTTTACCGCTAAAGAGCTCGTGCTCAATAAGACGCCTTTCCTCCGGTAGATAGCCTGCCCGATATGCTTTTATTTTGTTTGCATGAGATGGGCTTGTTTCGTTTAACCTCTTCTTTGAATAACTAGCAATGAGCTCGGCAAGCCGGCGAGTACGACTAAAAGTAAGGGTACGGATATTATTGCTAACAAGTTCGGAAAACAATGCGGAGGCTTCACTGTTAGCACTACGTCTTATGCTCTTAGCATCGTCGATTGTTGGTGGATTCCAAAAAATAAAATCTTTACTGCCCTTTGGTGAGCCGTCCTTATCCACCAGGTGGAAAGGGAGACCAACCAGCTCCTCGGCATGTTCCTGTGGATTATTAATTGTAGCTGAGCAACAGATAAAGAGGGGACTAGAACCGTAAAGAAGGCACAAACGACGGAGGCGACGTATTACCATTGCTACATGGGAACCGAAAACACCTCGATAGCTATGAGTTTCATCTATTACCACAAATTCTAAATGCCGCAATAACCTTGACCAAGAACGATGATTAGGCAATATGCCTAAATGTATCATATCGGGATTGGAGAGCACCAATTTGGCATTTTTTCTTATGGTTGAACGTTCTGATAATGGAGTGTCACCGTCAAAGGTGGCCACTTGTTCATAACGAACCAAATGAGGACAGAAAGTATCAGTAAAAGATCGAAGCTGGTCCTGTGCTAAAGCTTTAGTAGGGAAGAGGTAGATAGCACAACTTCTAGAATAAATAAGTAGCCTTTCTATTATAGGTATGTTATAGCAAAGACTCTTGCCACTTGCGCTCGATGTGGCAATTATAACGTTATTACCATGGCGTGTGTGATTAATGGCTTGAGCCTGATGAGAGTAAAGGGGCAGTAATCCTTTTTCTTTAAGGCTTTTTTCTAAGGTATACGGTAGGGGATTTTCAAGATCAGCATAACTCGCATAGCGAGAAGAAATATGCTCGATATGAGCGATTTGGTTATCGTACTCATGTTCAAATGTCATTTGGTTAACAAAGGTTGAGATATCCACCAAAGTTTCTCCGGCTAGCATGGTATGATTTCAGTTTCGTAATCGAGTATCTCAACCTCAAAACGCCCGGCTGTTATGAAGTTCATCAAATTCGCAAACATTTCATTTATATGCCGACTATTATTACTTATAGAGCAGACACCTATCGTTGCTATTTGCCACAACTGATTATCGTCAACTTCGGCGACAGCGATATTGAACTTGTTCCCAAGTTGGCTTACTATGGATTTAAGTACTCTCCTCTTGCCCTTAAGGGACATATTTTCCGCTATGCGAAGCTTTATTTTACATACACCTACAATCATAATATATAAAATTCAGTTATTGATATTTTACCCTGTGATATCTCACTTGGGGGATTAAAAACAATGTATTAAGAAAAGAAACTTACCAGTATTATAATTCCAATATAGAATATTTCATTTGCCAAGTCAAGGCTAGCTATATTTACAAAAAAGGATTACAGTTGGTGATTAAACAAATATTATGATATAAAAACGTTTTACACTCACAGGCACTTATGCTATAATCGGCTGGATAGATAGTACAGGAGTTCAATTTGGAGAAACAAAAAAAGGCAAGCATAATAGAAAAATATAAAACCCACGACGGGGATACAGGCTCTACTGAAATCCAGATTGCCATATTGACAGAAAGGATTAACCAGTTAACCGGTCATATGGCAGCTAATAGCCATGATTTCCATACAAAACGTAGCTTGCTCAAACTGATTGGCCAACGTAGACGTTTACTCGTTTATTTAAACAAACAAGATGTCAGCCGCTACAAAAAGCTCATCAAAAGCCTCGGTCTCCGTAAGTAATCCCTCTATCGTTAATAAACAACAAGGAGCAAGCATTGACAGTACCCCATTCTTTTAACTGCACCATTAGTGGTAGGAAATTAACTATAGAAACGGGAAAGTTCGCGAATCAAGCTAACGCAGCGGTCACCGTTCGATATGGAGATAGCGTTGTTTTGGTAACAGCATGTGTCAGCCCACAGCCAAGGGAGGGAGTAGATTTTTTACCCTTAACTGTTGATTACGAAGAAAGATTATACGCTGCTGGAAAGATACCAGGTGGTTTTATTCGACGAGAAGGTAGACCCAGCGAGGAGGCGACTCTTACCAGCCGCCTTACCGACAGACCACTACGTCCGCTGCTACCTAAACATTGGCGCCGTGAAATCCAACTTGTAATTACCGTACTTTCTGCAGACCGTGAGAACGATCCAGATGTTCTATCCATCATTGGTGGTTCGGCTGCTCTATCGATATCGGAGATTCCTTTTTATGGACCAGTCGGTGCCGTTCATGTTGGTTATATTAATGGTGAAATTGTATTGAATCCAACGATGCCACAAATGGAAGAAAGTGCACTTAATCTGGTAGTCGTGAGCACTAAAGATACGGTGGTAATGTTGGAAGCTGCTGCTAACAATGTCAGTGATGAGGTTGTTAACCAGGCGATAGAATTTGGCCATAACGCCAATCGACAGCTTATTGACCTTCAAGAAGATATGAGAAAGGTTTGTGGTAAGCCTAAAGATGAAGTTCCCATTTTTGAAGTCTCACCGGAACTTAAATCCGCAGTATCCGCTGTAGTAGAAAAGAAATTGACTAAAGCCTTGAAACAATCTGTAAAAAATCACCGCGAGGAAGCATTGAGTGAAATAAGGCAGGAGCTTGTAAATAGTCTAGGAGATTCATATTCTGAAGATGATATCCTTAATTATCTTGACAATCTTATTAAAGAAAAAATAAGAAAGACTATTTTAGTGAAGGGTGAAAGAGTAAGTGGGCGCAGTCTGGATCAAGTGCGGCCTATAGATTGCGAGGTGGGGCTATTACCACGTGTACATGGATCAGCCCTATTCACCCGCGGCGAAACACAGGTATTGACAATTACCACGCTTGGATCCATAAAAAAAGAGCAGCTGCTAGACGGACTAGGGATAGAAGAAACCAAAAGGTTTATGCATCACTACAATTTTCCACCCTTTTCCACCGGTGAAGTAAAACGGGTCGGCACCCCCAGCCGACGGTCCATCGGTCATGGAGCGCTGGCAGAACGGGCTCTAATACCGGTAATGCCACCAGACAACGATTTTCCTTACACCATACGCCTAGTATCAGAAGTATTAAGCTCCAGTGGCAGTACATCAATGGCAAGTGCCTGTGCTTCCAGTTTATCGCTAATGGATGCAGGGATTCCATTAAAAACGCCAGTAGCTGGCATATCTATTGGGCTTGTTACCGGGGAAAATGGAGAATATGCCCTTCTAACAGATATTGAGGGCCTGGAAGATAATTATGGCGATATGGACTTCAAGGTTGCTGGGACAGAACAAGGTATTACTGCCATACAGATGGATACAAAAATAAAGGGCTTAAGTTTGGAAATAATTGGGAAGACGTTAGTTCAAGCTAATCAAGCTCGTTTGTTGATATTGAAAGAAATGAGCAAGGCAATAAGTACTAGCCGGTCGGAGATGAGCCAGTATGCACCACGAATGTATAAATTAGAATTACCACAAGATAAGGTCGGATCTGTTATTGGCCCTGGAGGCAAAACTATCAGGTCAATTATTGAAGAGACTAATACCACTGTGGATATCAACAATGATGGGATTGCCTTTATTGGTTCAACCGATGCCGAATCCGCCAAGAAAGCCATAAAAATGATAGAAAACCTGATAAGGGATGTTGAAGTTGGCTCTATTTATACAGGAAAAGTAACCCGTATAATGACTTTTGGTGCATTTGTTGAAATCCTACCAGGTAAGGAAGGATTGGTTCATATAAGCGAGTTAGCTGACTACAGAGTTGATAGAGTTGAAGATGTAGTTAAGGTGGGTGATGAAATTACAGTTAAAGTAACCGAAATCGACGGTCAGGGTAGAATTAATCTTTCGAGGCAAGCTGTATTTGAAAAGACAACCGCTTCAACGGCGGGCATGAGAACGGGATATTCAACCGACAGACAATATAAAAAGAAGCGCGATTTTCGATCTCAGCACCGCCAACGACCCACAGAAAGTAAGCGACGTCATTCATAAAAAGTAGGTTTAGGCGATGATACCCACAAAAGTGATAGTGCATGGTGTTTTAGGAAGGATGGGTCAAGAAGTTGTTCATGCTCTATGTCGTGAACCTGGATTGCAGTTAGTAGGAGCTGTTGACATTCAGGCTGTAGCCAATAGAATACCATTACCCAATAGCAAGGATTCAGTATTATTATCATCTGATCTTGAGAAAGTAATTAAAGAATGCAAACCTGATGTCATAATAGACTTCAGCACGGCGAAAGCAGTATTACCAGCGGTCAGCCTTGCGGTGAGGTATGGGACCAACATGGTAATCGGTACTACTGGGTTGCAAACCGATGAACTTAGAACAATTGATAGTTTGGCTAAAGAGTACGGTGTCGGGGTGGTAGTTGCGTCAAATTTCGCTCTAGGAGCTGTGATGATGATACACCTTGCCAAAACTGCAGCTAAATACTTTGATTCAGCTGAAATCATAGAAAAGCACCACCATATGAAAGTCGATGCTCCTTCAGGTACTGCATTAACAACTGCCAAAGCCATGGCAGATACTAGAGGCAAACCATTCAACAGACCAATTAGTAAAGAACCATCAGTCAGCAGAGGACAGCAGATTGAGGGAATTGCCATACATAGTGTACGATTACCCGGTATATTAGCAAACCAAGAAGTAATACTTAGCAGTCCAGGGCAAACGCTTAGCATAAAGCATGATACAGTGAACCGAGAGTGCTATATGCCAGGAGTTATATTAGCCACAAAGGAAGTCAATGGGAAAAAAGGCTTAATATATGGTTTGGAAAAACTATTAGGATTAAAAGGTGTTTAGATGAAGGGGTATAGAATAGCCATCGTCGGTGCAACCGGAATTGTGGGGCAACAGTTTGTCAGGGTATTAGAGCAACGTAATTTCCCCATCGATTCGATTGCACTATTGGCTTCGGACCGTTCAGTAGGCAAAAAATTGTTTTTTTTACATAAAGAGATTGTAGTTGAAGAGACAACCCCAGAATCATTTAAAAACATAGATATTGCTCTGTTTTCTGCTGGCAGTGAAGTCAGTCGATATTTTACTCCCATAGCTGCTCAGTCGGGAGCAGTAGTTATTGATAATAGCTCTGCATTTAGAATGGATCCAAAAGTACCCCTTGTTGTTCCAGAAATAAATCCGGAGGATATTCAAAAGCATAGAGGGATTATAGCCAATCCGAATTGCTCCACAATCCAGATGGTTGTGGCGCTATACCCTTTACATAAAGTTAATAAAATAAAACGGATCATAGTAACTACCTTTCAATCTGTGTCCGGTACTGGAACAGCGGCAATAGATGAACTCACGTTACAATCAAAACAAGTATTGGATGGCCAGTCTGTTGTTCCCCATGTTTACCCACACCAGATAGCATTTAATGTACTACCGGAGATAGATGTTTTCCTTGACAATTCTTACACAAAAGAAGAGTGGAAAATGGTGGAAGAAACAAGGAAGATTATGCATGCAAATGATTTAGCCATATCCGCAACATGTGCCCGTGTACCAATTTTTATCGGGCATAGCGAAGCTATAAGCGTGGAGTTTTCGAAGGCGATGTCTCCTGAGGAAGCCCGTCGTATTTTAGCTAAAGGACGGGGAGTAAAACTGATAGATGACCCAACGATAAGTCTATATCCACAGCCGTGGTCAGTTGCTGGCACCGATGAGGTTTTTATTGGTCGTATTCGTCGTGATTCATCTCATGAAAATGGTCTTGTCATGTGGGTAGTGGCTGATAATATAAGAAAGGGAGCTGCCTTAAACGCTATTCAGATAGCAGAGGTTATGGTAAAAGAGGGATGGCTCCGTTTTGGAGGCTAAAATGAAGGATTTGGGACGTTTAATAACAGCCATGGTAACCCCTTTTGACGAAGACGGCTCGGTTGATTATAGACAAGCAATACGTTTGGCATTAGCGTTACTAAATTCGGGAAGTGATGGCTTAGTAATAGTAGGTACCACCGGTGAATCACCGACGCTGTTTCGCGATGAAGAACTTAAACTTTTTACTGATATTAAATCTGCTGTTGGCGAAAAGGGCACAATAATCGCCGGTACTGGGAGTAACAGCACTGCCGAGGCTGTTGAAGCCACGAAAGCAGCCGAGCAAACGGGTGTTGATGCTTGTCTACTAGTTGTTCCTTATTACAATAAGCCCACACAAGATAATTTGTATTGGCATTTTAAGGCCATTGCTGAGAGCACTAATCTTCCCTGTATACTCTATAACGTGCCATCCCGTACCGCTATTAGTCTTACTGCTGATACAGT
Source organism: Dehalococcoidia bacterium (assembly GCA_020351185.1). Taxonomy (GTDB): domain Bacteria; phylum Chloroflexota; class Dehalococcoidia; order Dehalococcoidales. The sequence goes on from CP070729.1 coordinate 1,323,748, forward strand.
CATTAGATTAAGCAATGTTGATAACATTGTTGGAATAAAAGAAGCCAGTGGTAATCTGAGTGAAATCTCTAAAGTTATCGAAAATACAGGTAGTGACTTTACCGTCTGGAGCGGCAACGATACTGATACATTACCCATTCTGGCGTTAGGTGGTTATGGGGTTATAAGCGTCGCCTCTCATATAGTCGGCAGGCAGATAAGAGAAATGATTTATAGCTATATAGATGGAGAAATAAAAAAAGCTGCTGATATACACCGACATCTTATGCCACTTATCAATGCCCTTTTTATAATAGCCAATCCTATGCCAGTGAAATACGCTCTAAACCATATTGGTTTTAAGGTTGGCAACCCACGCCCACCTCTTTTCGAGCCGGATGAAACCGTGGCATCTGTTATTAGAGAATCCTTGAAAGAATATAAGATCGATTTGGTTAACTAAACATCAAGAACTGGTTTAACTTCAATAGTCTGCTCTCGTCTTGGGCCAACACAAACTATATTGGTGGGGCATCCAATGAGTTCTTCTAGTTTGGCTATATATTTTTTTGCTGCAAGTGGTAATTTCTCAAATTCCCGAATCCCCGTTGTATCTGATTGCCAACCATCAAGTTCTTCGTAAACTGGTTGACATTTTATAAGTTCGGTAGTATTTGCTGGAAAATAATCAATTATTTCGCCATCGAGTTTATAGCCAATACATACTTTAATCTGCGGAAGGATGTCGAAAACATCAAGGCGTGTTATTACCATACCAGTAAACCCGTTAATATGATGGGAAAAACGGGCAGCGACGGTATCAAACCAACCGCAGCGTCGCGGACGACCGGTGGTAGTACCAAATTCATGGGCTTTTTCACGGATAAGATTACCAACATCATCATTTAATTCGGTAGGAAATGGGCCACCACCGACACGGGTACAGTAAGCTTTAAATACACCCAGAATGCCGTCAATACATCTTGGGCTGATACCAGAACCCTGACAAGCACCTCCAGCGAGGGGGGATGAAGAAGTAGCGTAAGGATATGTACCAAAATCAGGATCAAGTAGAGCTCCCTGTGCCCCTTCGAGAATAATAAGCTCATCGTTGGTAAGGCTATTTTGTATGATAAGTGGTGTGTGTTTGATGTAAGGAGCTAATCGCTCGGCATATTCGATATACTGATGATAGATATCCTCAACAGAAAGCGGATCGGCTCCGTAAATTTTTGTTAAAATTTCATTTTTATAGTTCACAATCGAACACAAGCGATTAAAAAACCCTCTTTTATCGATAAGATCGCTAACTCTTATGCCCAGTCTGGCTGTTTTATCAGTGAAAGCTGGACCAATTCCTCGCAATGTCGTTCCAATAGCCCTTTCGGCTTTCGATTTTTCCTCAAGTTGATCCAAAAGGGTATGATAAGGCATAACAAGGTGTGCACGATCGCTGATAAAAAGATGACTGACATCTATTTTATTGCTGATAAGATTATCAATTTCATTGATAAGCCGGGCGGGATTGATTACAACTCCGTTGCCGATAATGCAAGTAATATTGGGATAAAAAATACCTGATGGAACGATATGCAGTTTAAACTCACCATATGGGTTTATTACGGTATGGCCTGCATTATCACCTCCTGAGAAGCGGATGACCATCCTCGCTCCTTCAGAAAGTTGATCAACAACCTTTCCTTTGCCTTCATCTCCCCATTGGGCTCCAAGAATAGCGATGACTGGCATTATTTCCTCCAATTATTTTTTATAATCTGCTGCCGTGTATAGACGAGTCGCTGCCCAAAAGTAAACAGACTAAATATACCAATAATATATAATGAAATATCGAGCTGGTTGATAAGAAGACCAATCGCCAGAACGATAACTCTCTCTGGGCGGGTAAAAAGACCTACGGAACATTCAATCCCAGCAGCTTCTGCTCTTGACTTTATATAACTAACCGAAAATGAGATCAGAAGAACAGAACCGGTAAGCAAAATACCGATTACGGAGCCTTCGTTCGCATAAAAATACAGAATACCCAACAAGATGAATCCTTCAGCTAACCGATCTATGGTAGAGTCAAGTATGGCACCAAAATGTGTAATACGGTTTGTGTGCCTAGCAAGTGCGCCGTCAAGCATATCAAGGAAGCCTGCAACAAGAATCAAAATACCAGCGGCAAGAAAATTAGCAGTGACTAGTAGGGCTACTGATCCAGAGGCTAGCATTAGATTGAAGAGGGTAAGCGAATTTGGAGAAACTGGTGTTTTAGCCAATATTCTAACCACGGGATTGGTAAAATAGCAGGACATAGTTTTTCGAAAACGTGATAAACCTATCATAAAAATATTAACCTTCAATTTTGATGTAAATCATACTGAGGACGGTATAGTATCATAATTATGAGAAACCTTTCGTTGTGGAGTCTGACCTTGTATCTGTTTATAATAATTCACTACCTGTTGCGAGATCTCTGTCCAGTCATGTTTTTGAGCGGTTATGAAACCCTTAGCTCCCATTAGCTGTCTTAATTGTTTATCATCAATAAGCTTTTTAAGCGCTTGTGATAATTCAATATCATTCTTAGGCGGAACTAAATATCCCTCCACTTCATTAGCCATAACACCAGCATAACCCTCTATACTGGTTGCAACAACTGGTTTACCGAGTGCCATAGCTTCCAGAAGGACGATACCGAAGCTCTCTCTACCTGTAGCTGGTGTGCAGAATATATCAGCAGTTTTATAATAACGTGGCAGTTCGTTATAATCCACCATACCTACAAAGACGACATCTGCTAGCTTATTGCGTCTAACATACCTTTCATATTTGCGACGAAAAATAATACCGGGGCCGACAATGATAAGCCGACAATCTTTATATTCTCTTTTTATTCTATTGTAGGCTTTTAACAAGTAATCAAGTCCTTTGCGTTTTTCAAGGCGACCAACAAAAAGAATGTTTATTTTATTGTCAGCGAATTCTTCAATTGGCGCGATGTCCTGTGAGAAGTGTTTCATATTGATACCATTGGGAATAATCGTAAATGGCCCTCGAATATGCTTAATTGCATAGTCCGCAGCTGATTTTGAAACGGCAATTTTCCCTGCTAATTTATTTTGTCGGCGATCCAACATAAACTTGGAAATAGGCCAACCAAATTTATAACCAGGACTACCATGGCAAGCATGGAACGTGCCTATATTTACCGAATCCGAAAAGCGAAGTACGGCGCTACAGAGCATTGGCATAAAAGGCTCGTGAAGGTGTATTATATCGAATTTTTCTCTTGATAGTACTTCTTTTATTTCAGATGCTAATCTCAAAGAAAAGCTAATACGAATTGTAGTACCGCGGACAGGGAACGGTCGAGCCTTACCGATGTGAAGAAAGTTTTTATCTTCGTCTACTACGGACCGAGATGCTGGAGCGATTATCTTAACGTTATGCCCCATCTCGACGAGTTGATCATAGAGAGCTAGTATATGGTTGACTACACCTCCTGGGTGGACAAAGTCATAAGGAGAAACTAATCCGATCTTCATAAGAAAACGCTTTATATTCTGTAAATTATTTAAGCATTAATCATAAGGCTAGTATTTTTTATGTGTAGCCTTGGTTACCAGTTGAGATCCTTGTTGATCTGCGATGAAATCCTCGACCATACGACGGGCTTCGTTATCTGTATACTGAATTGGGGGAGACTTCATAAAATAGGAAGAAGGCGCCAATAGAGCTCCTTTTAATCCTCTATCTAGGGCTAGTTTGCAACATCGTATAGCATCAATAACGACACCGGCTGAGTTAGGGCTGTCCCAAACTTCAAGTTTCAATTCTAAATTCAGCGGAACATCACCGAAGGTACGTCCCTCCATTCGAATATGGCAGAATTTACGATCGGTGAGCCAAGGGACATAATCACTAGGGCCGATATGGATATCATCTGGATCCAATTTGTAATCAAGTTGAGAGGTTACTGAATTGGTCTTTGAGATTTTTTTAGATTCAAGGCGTTCTCGCTCCAGCATGTTTAGAAAGTCGGTATTGCCACCGAAATTAAGTTGGTAAGTCTTCTCTACCTTGACACCGCGATCTCGGAATAGGCGAGTAAGCACCCTATGGACTATAGTTGCTCCGACTTGTGATTTAATATCATCGCCAATTACAGGAAGTTTCTTTTTTTCAAAACGTTGCTGCCAGTATTTTTCTCGAGCTATGAATACAGGAACGCAGTTTATAAAACCACAGCCAGCCTCTAGTATTTGTTCTACATACCACTTTGTGGCTTCTTCGCTCCCTACCGGGAGATAACTTATGACAACATCTGTCTTAGTATCCTTCAGTATTTTCACGATATCGGCAGTTGGGCCTGGTGCTTTTTCAATTATTGTAGAAAGGTATTTACCAAGACCATCGTGGGTCATGCCCCGTTCCACTTTTATGCCACTGGGTGGTATATCACAGAAATTAAAGGTGTTGTTCGGTGAAGTAATAATTGCTTTAGCTAGATCTTGACCGACTTTATTCTTATCAATATCAAAGGCTGCAACAAAGTTGATATCACTTATATGGTAACCACCTAAATTTACATGCATTAACCCTGGAACGAATTCAACATCTTTGGTTTTTTTATAGAAATTAACACCTTGCACCAGTGAAGAACAACAGTTGCCGATTCCTATTAAAGCTACATTTATACTACTCAATTTTTACCCCTTTCCAGTAATACAGCATAATATAGTAGGTTTTCCTTTCATTGACGCCATTCCATAGCTTCATTCAATAAGTACACTGAACAATTAATAGTGCGGATTAAAATAGGAAATGTACTTTTATCTAATCAATTTTTTCCGATTCTGAATACCTTTGTATTGCATGCAGGACAGATACCCTGCGTGGCTGGTTTACCATTTTTGAGGGTAACTCGCTGCGGGTTTTTTATTTCAGTTTTTCCACGACATTATACACAGTAGGCTTGCAATATCTACTACCTCCTCCTAAACACTATTTGAACTATATCTATTTTCTAGGTAGGTTGTCAAGATCTTAAAGCTGAATTAATCATGCAAATACCTTTTGCGGCTGCCAATGCCCTCTGTCTGAATTAAGATATAGTACTGCCAAAAAAACTCCATTTTTATTGTAGGCACGGCATCTTTTTTCTTGGCTTTTTGAAATATAGGTGTCCTTAATATCTATAGAGCCGCCGTTTTTAAGAACCTTCTCTTGTTCATAATTAACTACTACAGACGACAAGTGGTTAAGTACGATATCTATTGGGTATACAAATTGTTGCCAATTGCTATTAGAAAAAGCATGTTCTAATTGGCCTAATGAAGCAGCCTTTTCAATATCAAATGGTCCATAACTTCTACGAATCAGATTCTTTAGGTAAGCACCGCATCCAAGTAGCTCACCCAGATCAAATGCCAGAGAACGAATGTAAGTACCGCGGCTACATTCTACTTCAATCGAAATATAGGGTAACTTGAATTCTAATAACTCAAGTCGATAGATAGTGACGTTGCGCGTTTGGCGATTGATAATAGCACCTTCTCTGGCGAAGTGATAAAGACGTTTACCTCGATACTTAATAGCACTGAACATTGGTGGCACTTGTTTTATCGAACCGCGGAATGAAAATAGTGACTGCTCTATAAGATTAGGATTTATCGCTGAATAATCACATTTTCTAGTAATATTACCAAAAGCGTCAAAAGTATCAGTGGTAGTACCTAGTTCTATCTGAGCACGATATACTTTACTTGCTTCGAGAAGAAACTCGATGACCTTTGTGCCTTTACCGAAACAAACCGGTAGAACACCGCTGGCCATAGGATCGAGAGTACCAGCATGGCCAACCCGACGATAACCGGTCAGGCGTCTTATGATAGAAATAATATTAAAAGATGTAGTACCTGAAGGTTTGTTGATATTAAAAATACCGTCTATTATCAATCAGGCTCTCCATTTTTTATTACCCTATCTATCAATCCCAAGATGCGAGATCCCTTTTCGATAGAATCGTCAAAACGAAAGTCTAGTTTTGGTATATGGCGTAGCCTGATGCGTTTTGAGAGTTCATTGTGGAAAAAACCGGAAGCAGAGTTTAGCGTGCTAATTATCTCTTTCTTTTCACTGTCATTACATAAGCAACTAAAATAAACCTTGGCATATTTGAGGTCGCTAGATGTATTAACTTCGGTAATTGAGACTAAACTTTTAAGTCTTGGGTCTTTTATTTCCCGGCTAAGCAAGTTGCTTATCTCTTGACGGATGAGGTGATTCACCCGCTCTATACGATGAACCATTCTTTTTCCTAGTCGGCTGCTTGGCGACTGAAGAATTCGAGAATATCACCAACCTGAAAATCGTCATAATCCTTGATTATGATACCACACTCATAACCGTTGGTTACTTCTTTTACATCATCCTTGAAGCGCCTAAGGTTATCGACTACGGATTCGATGGCTATTTTGCTGTTGCGAAGTACCCTTACAGGTGTACCACGACTTACCTTGCCTTCGGTTATATAAACACCAGCAACGCTCCTCTTTTTTCTACTTGGGAATAGCGCTCTTACTTCAGCTCGACCTACGATAACTTCTTTATATTCGGGTTCTAGCAAACCCTTAAGGGCTTTTTCTACATCATCTACTAATTCGTAAATAATATTGTAGTTACGGATATCTATACCTTCCGTTTCAGCCAGGCGTTTGGCACCTGTTTCAACACCAGCGTTAAAAACGATAACGAGGCCTTTTGATGCAATAGCCAGCATAATGTCGCTTTCTGTAACGTTACCAATACCGGTATGGATGAGTTTCACTTGCACCTTATCCGTACTGAGTTTCTGTAATGAATTTTTAATTGGTTCGATGCTGCCTTGAACATCGGCTTTGATGACAATGTTGAGCTCCTTTACACGACCACTACTTATCTGATCAAAGATATTATAAAGACTAACAGCTTTAGGCGTCTTTTCGTCTATATTCTTCTTTCTTTCTGCCAACTCTCTCGCCTTGCGTTCATCAGAAACAGCGGATAGTGTATCTCCGACTTGAGGAACCGCATGCAAACCGAGAATGACAACTGGCATAGAGGGTTTTGCTTTTTTCACCTGCTTACCGGTATCATTATACATAGCCCTAATTCGCCCCCAGGTAGTACCGACAACCACCGAATCACCGGGCTTCAAAGTACCATCATGAACGAGAATAGTAGCTAAAGGTCCTTTTGTTTTATCCATTTCTGCTTCAATTACAACTCCTTTAGCCGGTTGATGAGGATCGGCTAATAGGTTTTCCATTTCGGCTACCAGAAGCAGGTTTTCAAGTAAATCATCAATACCTTTTTTAGCCTTTGCGGAGGTTTGTACGCTAATGGTGTCTCCGCCCCACTCTTCGATAACAAGACCTGCATCAGCTAGTTGTTGCTTGACCGTTTCTGGATTGGCATCTGGTTTATCTATCTTGTTAATAGCCACTACGATAGGTACATTGGCTGCCTTTGCATGGTCAATTGCTTCTAAAGTCTGCGGTTTTACACCATCATCGGCGGCTACGACCAAGACTGTGACGTCTGTAACACGAGAACCACGAGCACGCATAGCGGTAAAAGCTTCATGGCCTGGAGTATCAAGAAAGGTAATTTTCTGGCCGCTAACCTCTACTTGATAGGCACCAATATGTTGGGTAATACCCCCAGCTTCTGAATCCATTACGTTCGATTGCCTGATAGCATCTAATAGTCTTGTTTTGCCATGGTCAACATGCCCCATTATTGTTATTACCGGTGGTCTTGGTTTTAAATTACTTTTTTCTTCAGAGAGAAGCTGGTATTTCTTAATCTCGCTAATAACACTTGCTGTCTTACGTGTTACTTGCGGTTTAGGCAGAACTTTATAACTAAAGGCAACCGCCACAAGGGATGCTGCATCATAATCAATAACTTGGTTTATATTTACCATAATGCCATTCTTCATCAGCTGCTTGATAATATCAACTACACTGACATTGAGAGTTTCAGCCAGCTGTCTAACACTTATATTGGGTGGAAGTTTTATTGGTTTCATCTCAGTTGAAGCCGAACTTTTTTTCGGTTTTTCTGGGGTTGTATCATCGCTATCAAAATTATTTAATTTATCCATTTAATTTTCATCCAATAGCTCATCCTTAGATTTAACAAGCTGTTCTCTATTATAATTTGTAATGCTTGTTTTAAGGGCATGTTCTAAGCGATTGTTTTTAAAAACATTGTGCCAGCACTCTATCGATTGACAAATATAGGCACCACGCCCCGATTTTTTCCCACTAGAATCAAATTGTACACTACCATCGACATCACGTACTAAGCGAATCATTTGTCGCTTATGCATTGTCTGATGGCAGGTAATACACATGCGTAATGGGATGCGTTTATTAGTATTCGTCTTCCTCGTCCCCATAGTCATCATAGCTTCGTCGCTGCTTCTTCAGTCGAATACCATCTTCAGCGGTCTCTTTCCTCTTGGAGGATTTCTTTTTCTTTTTCGCCTTGGATTCTGGTTTAGGTATTGATGTTGGTATTATTTCTTCAGCAAACCTCAACTCCTTTTTTACAGTTTTTAATTCATCTTTATTTAAAGTAGATGGTATTTTTAGTTCATTACCAATGGCCTCTATTGCATCACCCTTTTTATCCGAGTTATCTACAGGAGTAGGTGTTTCAACAGAGGTTTGAAGACCCTCAAGGGATAGTTCCTCTGCGGCACTGATGACATCATCATGCCTTTCTTCTATCTCCTTCAACCTCTCCTCCTCAACCTCAGAAGCGCTCTTGATATCTATTCGCCAGCCGGTGAGTTTGACTGCCAGTCTTACGTTCTGTCCCTCCTTACCAATAGCAAGGGATAGCTGTTTATCGGGGATTACGACACTAGCCGTCTTTTCGTCTTCATTTACGGTAACACTTGTAATTTTTGCGGGACTTAGAGCATTAGCCATAAAGTTGGTAATATCTGAATTCCAATTGACTACGTCTATCTTCTCGCCGTTTAGCTCGTTGACGATATTTTGTATTCTTATACCGCGCAAACCAACACAGCAACCGACAGGATCAATGCCTTCTTGACGTGCCACTACAGCAACTTTGCTACGAAAGCCTGCCTCTCTCGCCACAGCCTTAATCTCGACGGTGCCGTTGTATATCTCGGGCACCTCAAGCTCAAAGAGTCGGCGGAGAAGATTGGGGTGGGAGCGTGATACTATAAGTAAAGGTCCTTTGACTGATTGACCTATTTCTAGAAGATAGACCTTTAGTCTCTGACCTATGTGATACCTTTCATTCGGAGCTTGCTCTGCTACTGGCATCACTGCTTCAGCTCTACCTAGATCAATAAATAACTGACGGGTTTCGATACGTCTTACGACTCCTGTTATTATTTCACCTTCTTTATCAGTATATTCTTCAAAAATGGCACTATGTTCAGCTTCGTGTAGACGCTGCAAAATAACCTGTTTGGCTGTCTGGGCAGCAATACGCCCGGCGTTGCGGGGTGTATCCTCAACACTGATAACGTCGTCAATTTTTGCTTTAGCATTGAATTTATACGCATCAACCAATGCGATCTCAGCGCGGGGGTCTAATACTTTTTCGACCACTGTCTTCTCTGCCCATACTTCGACCTTACCGCTGGACGGATCGATTTTAACAGAGATTTCCTGCGTAGGAGTGAAACTGTTTTTGCGGTAGGCTGATACTAGGGCAGATTCGACAGCATTTAACACTATTTCTCGCGGTAGGTTCTTTTCAGCTGCCAGCTGTGTGATAGCCAATAAAAAATCACTCTTCATGCTGGAGAAAAACCTCCACTAAATCAATGATTTGAAATAAAAAAGTGGGATTTTAACCCACTTAGATTTCACATCTTCTACTTACTATAATATATCACAAATTCCTATCCTATGCAATACCCGTGTGAATAAGATAGTGTTATAATAGACGTAGCATATTTCATTACAGTACCCCTGTTCGATAAAAAAGGATGTTTATACAGAAAAGATAGTATACAAATGACAGATAGAGAAGAACAATTTAGTTATCGTTTTTTAAAATTATTCAGAAGAAATTTCGTGGCCGGTATGCTAGTTGTTGTGCCACTGATAATAGCTTCCTGGATTCTGTGGTGGGTGTTTTCAAGTGTAGATAGTATATTACAACCACTAATAGAAGCCGCCTTTGGACGGGAGATCCAAGGGCTTGGTTTTGCCATTTTTCTAGTGATTATATATATTACTGGCGTTGTTGCTAGCAACTATCTAGGGAAAAGAGCGATCAACTTTGCTGACACACTAGCTAGAAGAGTACCGATATTTAGACAACTTTACATAGGTGCCAAACAGGTAGTTGAGGGCTTATCGGGAAAGGGGATGAACCAAGCTGCATTCAGGGAGGTTGTATTCGTAGAGTTCCCCCGGCCCGGGATGACTACTATCGCCTTCGTAACCAACATCATAAAGGACAAAGATGGTAAGAAATACTATGGATTATATGTACCCACGGCACCAGTACCGACTTCAGGTTACTTTGAGGTTGCTACCGAGGAACAGATTATCCATACCAGCATATCAATAGATGAAGGTATAAAGATAGTCGTTTCTAGCGGAATGATATTACCAGACAAGGTGGCTACGGGTAAATTAGAAGTCACGGGAGGACCTGAGAGTCTAGCAGATGCTTTTACATCATTAGGAAAGCCAGAAGGCAACACCCAGGATGAGTGTGAATAATCCTAGAAGAACAGCGATCAACCCACCTATCTTCAGTCCACCAGGTTCAGGTCTTTCCGGTGTATGTTGGATGTATTCCCGAACATCACTGCGGGTTGAAATGGCTTGATAATAATTTTTTTCTTCGTATCTACCCCAAATGAAAGCCACGATTCCGAGTAAGAGAAAAAAAAGGCCGAGGACGCAAACTATTATTAAGTCAACATCTGACATCAGTGAGCTGCTCCTGTTTATATTCTTTAAGCAAAAATTATAACCACGCTAGTAATTAGTTACAATAGGAACGCTTGCTAACTTTACTATTTTTTACTAATTTATTTCAGCGGTTGCACCAGCAGCTTCTAGCTTAGACTTGGCTGCCGCTGCATCATCCTTGCTGACGCCTTCTTTTACTGTTTTCGGAGCGGATTCCACAAGATCTTTTGATTCCTTCAGGCCGAGTGCGGTTAACTCACGCACCGCTCTTATGACGTTAATTTTGTTGGCACCCACTTCTTTAAGGATAACGTTAAATTCTGTTTTTTCCTCTTCTTCTGCTGCAGTTGCCACTTCGGTTGGCGCTGCTGCAGTGGCGGCAACCGCAACTGGAGCAGCTGCAGTAACGCCAAATTCAGATTCTAGGGCTTTAACCAGCCGAGAGAGATCAAGCACTGTCATATTCTTTATTTTGTCAATTATTTCCTGTGACAAATCCGTTATGTTAGCATCTTTTTCTTTGGCTTCACTGGCAGTTGTTTTTGTTGACTTGGTAGCTTTTTTTTCTGCAATTGGCTCATCTTTCTTAGCTGCAGACGTAGTGATTTTTTTGGTTGTTGTTCCTTCTTTTTCTTCTGACATTTATTTTTCCTCCAATTGTTTTATTCTAGATTGTAGTACCGTATTCAAATTCCTTAATGGGTGTGCGAGACAGTTAATAAGAACAGCGACGGGATTTTGCATACCAGTAACAATCTGGGCTAAAAGTATGTCTCTAGACGGTATACTGGCGAGGTTCACAACTTCATTCTGATCCAACAACTGGTCGCCTAAAAAACCTCCCTTTATGCTTAGAATAGAGTCTGAAGAGCGTATATAACCCGTAAGGACTCTAGCTGGTTCTGTTACATCATCATACCCGAAAGCAATTGCTACCGGACCCTTAAAAAGATTAATTAGGAATTCTTTACCCGCTTTCTCGGCTGCAAAACGAGCAAGAGTATTTTTAACTACTCGATATTCAATGCCGAGTTCACGCAACCTTCGACGTAAAAGGGATAGTTCGGCATTTGATAGCCCTTTGTAGTTGGTGAATATACCGCTACTACATCTAGCTATCGCTTGCTTTAGTTCTGCTACAATTTGGGCTTTCTGCTCCTTATTCAATGTTTTACCTCCTAAGTGCACATGTTAAAAAGTCCTTGTGCCAAGGGCTCAAGGACTTGAATGCATTGCCAAGATCCTCAATCCTCAGCAGGTAATATTTAAACCTAAAAAGGTACCTGCTCTCTCTGGATGAGACCAGTTGGTATTATTCAGTTGTTAATGCCTATGCGGCACTCAACGCTAGTACCATTCTAAGGTCCAGTTTAATACCGGGACTCATTGTGGTTGTTAAAAAGGCACTTTTTATATACTGCCCTTTGACACTTGCAGGTTTCGCTTTTATGATGGCTTCGATAACCGCTGTTAAGTTTGATAGTAGCTTATTAGTCTCGAAGCTTATCTTGCCAATGGGCAAATGTATAATGGCAGTTCTATCTAGTTTAAACTCAACGCGACCCTTACGAGCATCTTCGATGACACGTGGTAGATCATCTACGACAACTACTGTACCTGCTTTAGGATTGGGCATAAGACCCTTGCGGCCTAAAATTTTACCCAATTTGCCAACTTTACCCATCATATCAGGAGTGGCAATGGCAATATCAAATTCCAACCAACCGCCTTCAATCTTCTTTACAATATCTTCGCTACCGACTATATCAGCGCCCGCTGCGCTAGCAATCTTCTCGGCTTCACCCTGAGCAAAAACAAGAACCCTTATCGGCTTTCCTAATCCATGGGGTAAAAGAGCGACACCACGTACTTGCTGACTAGCATTACGGGGATCGACACCCATTCGCAGATGGAGTTCGACAGTTTCATCGAAATTAGCATAAGTAATTTCTTTCGCCAGTTTAATGGCTTCCTGTGGTAGGTATTCGCTATTTTTATCAATCTTATTTATTGATTCAGCATATTTTTTACCATATGTTGTCATTTGCTATTCTACCTTTATACCCATACTGCGAGCAGTACCAGTAATAATCTTCTCAGCGCTCTCATTATCATTGGCATTTAGATCACGTGCTTTTTGCTTGGCTATTTCTCGCAGCTGTTCACGAGATAAGGTGGCAGATTCGTCGTGGCTGGTGGAGCTAGCTCCCTTTTCAATGCCTAATGCTTTTTTAAGCAAATCGCTTGTTGGTGGAGTTTTTGTAATGAATTTAAAAGATCTGTCCTGGTATACAGTTATTTCAACTGGTATTATAGATCCAGCCTGTTTGGAAGTACGCTCATTGTATTCCTTACAAAAAGCCATGATATTAACCCCGTGTTGTCCAAGAGCCGTACCTACTGGAGGCGCTGGATTAGCCTGCCCAGCTGGTAGCTGTAATTTGATTATCGCCTTAATTTTTTTTGCCACTTTCTCTCCAATTGAGTTCTTATAAATTAGAGCTTTTCCACCTGTAGAAAATCAAGTTCAACGGGTGTTTCTCTTCCGAAAAGCGAAAGAAGAACCTTCACCTTGCCTTTATCACCATCTATTTCATCGACAGTACCAATAAAATCAATAAAGGGTCCATCAATAACTCTGACGCTCTGACCCTGCCTAAAGCCAACCTTAACCCGTGGTGCTTCTGCTTCCATCTGCTTCATTATTCTTTTAACTTCATCTTCTTCAAGAGGTACTGGTTTGTTGCCACTGGCTACGAAGCCGGTAACACCTGGTGTATTGCGTACGATATTCCAACTGAGATTGTTTAATTTCATTTGGACAAGAATATAACCAGGTAATATCTTTTTTGTTACTGTTCGTCGCTGACCGTTCTTAACCTCTACCTCATCCTCCGTGGGTATAACAACTTCGGTAATATCCCCCTCAGAATCCATTGATTTTATGCGTTGTTCAAGATTCTTCCTAACACGTTCCTCATATCCAGAGTAAGTGTGAACAACGAACCAATCCTTCCTGTCCTCAGTTGTTTTAGTATCTCTCATAAAAGGTTAATTATTCCCCAATTATTAATTCGTCTACAAGAAAAGAGAAACCAAAATCTATAGCTCCTAGGATGGCACCTACAGTGATGGCTACTATTAGCACTAATCCTGTCAAGTAGAATGCTTCACGCCTCGAAAGCCAAGAAACCTTTTTAAGTTCAGCAACGGTCTCACTGATAAAACCTAACCTGGAGTTATTTTTCTTGGAAGTTGGATTTGCCATAAGAAGTGCTCCCTTTACCGTGTTGAGAAGTACTATTTTACCTCCCTGTGGAGTTTAACGGTACGACAGCGAGGACAATATTTCTTTAATTCTAGACGCTGTGGGTCATTCCTTTTATTCTTACTCGTAGTATATGTTCTCTCCTTGCACTCGGTGCAGGCAAGATGAATTATGATTCTAGCTTCGGTTTTCTTCGCCATGCTATTCTATTATTTTTGTGACGGTACCAGCGCCTACTGTCCTTCCCCCTTCCCTAATGGCAAAACGAAGCCCCTTTTCCATAGCTACTGGGTAAAGGAGCTTTATCTTCATTTTTGTATTGTCGCCCGGCATTACCATCTCGACGCCTTCAGGTAGTTCAATAGAACCAGTAACATCTGTTGTCCTTATGTAGAATTGAGGTTTGTAACCGTTGAAGAAAGGAGTATGTCTACCACCTTCTTCTTTTGTTAATACGTATACTTCGGCCTCAGCATATGTATGTGGTTTTATGCTACTTGGAGCTGCAAGTACTTGTCCTCGCTCGATATCTTCTCTTTCAACACCTCGTAGCAATACACCAACGGCGTCTCCCGGTTCTCCACTGTCAAGGATCTTATGGAACATTTCAAGGCTGGTAGCAACTACTTTGCGCGATTCATGGTGTAAACCAACAATTTCAACTTCATCACCTGGTTTAATAATACCTCTCTCGACTCTACCCGTGGGTACAGTACCACGCCCCTTGATACTAAAAACATCTTCTATAGACATAAGGAAAGGCTGGTCTTTTGGCCGTGCTGGAATCGGAACGTATGCATCAACTTCACTCATTAGCTTCAAAATAGGTCCACACCACTGACACTCTTCTTTACCACAACCACACTCAAGTGCTTTAAGGGCACTCACTCTAATTATTGGCACTTCGTCACCAGGAAATTCGTATTTGCTGAGCAGTTCTCTAACCTCTATTTCCACCAGTTCCAGCAATTCCTCATCGTCCATCATATCAACTTTGTTGAGAGCAACAACCATAGCTGGTACCTCTACTTGATGGGCTAATAGAACATGTTCCCGAGTTTGAGGCATTGGACCATCTGGAGCACTTACTACTAGAATAGCGCCATCCATCTGGGCTGCTCCTGTAATCATATTCTTAATAAAGTCAGCATGACCTGGACAATCAATATGTGCGTAGTGTCTTTTTTCTGTCTCGTACTCAATATGGGCTATGGCAATTGTCAGGCCCCTAGCTTTTTCCTCAGGTGCGTTATCGATGCTATCAAATGCACGATAAGAAGTACCTGTCTTTTTGGATAGGACCCAAGTAATTGCGGAAGTTAAGGTTGTTTTGCCGTGGTCGACATGACCGATTGTGCCAACATTGCAGTGTGGTTTTGTTCTTTCAAATTTCTGTTTAGCCATTTCAGCCTCCCTTTGTTCTAAGCCCACAACCAGACTCGAACTGGTGACCCCGTTCTTACCAAGAACGTGCTCTACCAACTGAGCTAACGGCCCTCAAATAGTTTAACAACAACAAAGAATCAGTGCAAATGGTAATCGATATGCTTTCTCTGCATAAGCTTTGTGCTTTAGTAAGATTAATAATTACTCAACAGTTGATTCATTACTGTATAATCGGTTTTTCCAAGCAACACTAGCACCCACTAACTGTTTGGCTATCGCACGAGTACAAATCAAAATAATGAAAAATAATCCAATAGGATGCAGTGGAGTTGATAATACAGATGCCTTAAAATGACTATCTACAAACCACCGCATAGCCAGAATGATTGCTACCTGCGACATAACAATAGCCTGCAAAACCAATGAAGTATCTATGAATAATACATTCCATAACCAATAGAACGGTGCAAGGAATAAAAAATAACCTACTATCAAAAGACCTATTAAAGCCATTGAAGATATTGCAGCTACTGAGAAAATACACCTAGTCAATCCTTGCCACATTAAGGTCAATGTCGAGTACATATTGCATGAGACAACCGAAGATAAATCAATGGTTAAATGGCGCCCGCCATGCTTGGTTGTTTCAATTCCAAGCCAAATATCCTCTAATATCTTAGACTTAACTGCTGCGTGACCACCAATCTTCCGATATTCTTCACTAGAAAAGAGGAGAAACTGTCCTATTGCCATTGATGGTTTGGGTTTTTTAAATTGCTTCAACCACCATAATGGAAATAAGCTGAAAATAATGAAATATATTACTGGGACTGCTATTTTTTGAGGAATTGAATCCGTTAGTTGGCAAGGGAAACCTGATAGCAACGCTGGTTTAAGCTTAAGAGCTTGAGACATTACATAACGCAACATATTAGAAGCATGAATCGTATCGGCATCAACAAATAGCAACCAAGAGCCCTTGGCTTCTTCTGCTAACTGATAACAGGCAAAAGGTTTTCCTGTCCAACCTTTCTCTAATGGCTTACCATGGAGTAGTCTGATACGGTTATCTTCAGCCGCTAATCGACTGACGATAGAAACCGTATTATCAGATGAATTATCATTAAGCACCAGAATTTCAAAATTAGGGTAGTCTTGTTTCCTCAGGGTTTGTAGACAGGTTACGATATTATTCTCTTCATCTCTTGCTGGAATAAGGATAGATACTAGGGGGGCTGGTTTTTTTATTCTATTTTTTGGTTCCAAGGGCCTAATGCTTCTCAAGTTTAGAAGCAAATTGATCATCAAGATGACCAGGCAAATTATTATTATTATTTGATATACCATATATATTATCCACTAATGACTAATTAGGTTTCACTATTCTTTGACTGAAGCCAGTTTATTAATCTAGCTTTAAAACGCGGTACAGTTTGTAATCCATTATACTGTTTTATGACAAACAAAATTAGTATACACATCATAAACAGTGCTTCCCAAGAGCCCCCGCGTACTATTAGTAGATAAATCAATGTACCAATAGGACCAGGCATAACTGCCCAGGAATGCTGTTCGATTAATAAGAAACCAAATAAGGTTAGAAGTGTAAAGACAGCGAGTATGTCTATATGGGGTATTGCTATAATGACACCAAATGTGACCGCTATTGATTTCCCGCCTCGGAATTTCAACAAAGGTGAAAAAGAATGTCCCAAAATCGCTGCTAATCCAACGATTACAATAACCCATGATGAAAGATCAAAAACAGAATAAGTGATATAAACAAAAGGTATACCCTTGAGTATATCTAGAAGAACAGCTAGTAAACCGAGTTTGATATCTCCTGCTCGAAAAACATTGGCTGCACCAGGATTCCCATCTCCGTATTTTGTTATATCTTTTTTTAAGAATAGGCGTCCTATCCATACCGAAAACGGACAAGAGCCAAGTAGAAACGCGGCTATAATCAGAAATATTGAATAATAAGTCTCCATAGTGGCAACATATAGAACTTAACTTAAGATAACACACATTAAACGACCTGACAAGACATGAAAACAATTTTTACAAAAAATATTGTACCAGTGGTATTTCAGACAAATTATGCTTCAATGGTGTTAGGTAGTACGGTTGGCAAACAAAGAAACCGGAACAAGACGTTTTGGTGACTTGATACTATAATCTTCTATCAAAATAGCAGCCAGAATTATGATATCGAAATAAAAGAAATAGGGCCACAGGCTACGCCAAGCAAAAAATAACGGCAATACAGCCAGAAGTGGTCCTACATGTGGATAACGATTGCAATTATGATAGTACCATATTATTGCTGTGATTCCGATAAGTAATTCCAAAATTGTGAAAAATAAAGGTGACTCAATGATTAAAACACCCCCAGTAACTAGAGTAATGATACCCACTCCCAATGGGAAAAGATCATCAAATACTGGAGCCATTACTGATGTAAACCAAAGTAGAGGATCAATTATGATAAAAGGTAAATTGAACGCCAAGAATATAACAGCGACAATAAATACAACTAACAGCGTCTTTTTCAAATCCATTATTCTAAAGATAAGTATCAGGTAATAAGGTATAAAGAACCAAGCTACCTGTTTGGTGGCTATAGCTATACCCATAAATAGGGCAGATAACCACAGTTGCCTCTTTATGAGTATCCAAGCTAAGAGTAAAAATGGAAAGATAAGCGAACCTGTCTCGCCTGCGGCTATGCCAAACCATATTTCAAGACTGATTGAAACTGCACTAATGAAAAGAATTTTTTTATCCTTAGGGACTTTCCAGGCAACGTATGCCAGTATCGGAAGTACAAATATAAGAAGTACAATCCTGAAATCATCAATACCCAAAAGGAAAAAAATTGATGGTAAAATAAAACAACCAGCTGGATAATTGAGTTTGGATTCTAATTCCGGCGGTATTTGTTGTGGATTTTGTGACACTCTCTGCCATAATTGTTCCAATTGCGCATCGCTGGGATAAGGAAATATATCAGCAAACTCACCTTCCCGCAGAGGAGTTACCTGATCATATGAATTATCGTACAATATAGTAGCAGTAACTATATTTGGCATGGCATATGGATTATTACCATCTATTAAATTTTCGATAGCCTGGTGGCAAAGAGCTGTGCCATCATTATACGAGAGCACGCCTTCAAAAGAAGCCATCAATTCATTAGACTTCTTATTGGAGTCTTCGGCTGGAAACACTCCCACTCCAAATGAGGTTAATGTTATCAATAATCCCAACCCGGCAATAATAAATAGTGTTGAAATTACAATGGCACTCGGTTTTAGCCAATGTACCTGATTCTGTAGAAACTTGTCAGTCCTTGGCATTGCTATTAAAAAAAGAAGGATGAACCAGATAAGCCAAATAAAGGTACCGGTTACCATCATAGGGGTATCTTTCCAAACAAAACCTATACCTCCTAACAACGAGGCAACGAGTTTTACAAATATTGCAATGAAAAATAATAGTATTCTGGGTGTAGACTGTGTATGGAAAAAGGCACGCATCTTTGAATGAAGATGTGAACAAATACGTGCTTTCTTTCCGGTGCCTTTTAGTTGTTCCATCAATCCTTCTAATTACCGTTTTAGGTGGATCGTTTCACCGGTAATGTCTAGGGTAGCCTCCCACAAAGCCTCTGAGAGAGTAGGGTGGGCATGAAGTGTGTTTTTAATATCGTCTAATGTAGACCCAAGTTTAATGGCCATTGTGGCTTCTGATATCAGATCAACAGCACCGGATCCTATTATATGTACTCCGATAATCCTGTCGTCATCATTATTAGCGATAATCTTTACCATACCTCTTCTCTCGCCCAAAATGTTTGCCGCTGAATTTGCCGCAAATGGAAATTTGCCGCATTTAATGGAATAATACTGCATTTTTGCCTTATCTTCGGATATACCGACACTAGCTACTTCAGGTAAGGTAAAGATACATCGTGGTACCACTCTATAGTCCATCTTTACATGCTCTCCAAGAGCATTTTCAGCAGCGATACGCCCTTCAGCCATAGCTGTATAGGCTAACATTAATCTACCTGTTACATCACCAGCCGCATATATATCAGCAACTGATGTTTCCATATACTCATTCACTTCAATTCTACCATTGGAAACAGCTATGCCACATTTATCTAATCCTAATCCATCAAAATACGGTTCGTACCCCGAAGCTATAGCAATCATCTCCGCTTCTATAGATTTTTGAGTATCCTTGATTGTTATTAAAACTCGCTTGGATTTATGATCCGTATCAATTCTGTTGACAACCACTCCGGTATATATCCTAACACCATCTCTTTTCAATGCCCCTGCCAAGATTGTTGTTATTTCACTATCTTCTTCAGGTAGAATATGTGGCATTGTTTCGATAAGACTAACCCGACAATTCAAATTAGCCAATATTGTCGCCATTTCCACACCGACAATACCAGCACCAATGATGACAATGCTCTTAGGGATATAATTAAGATTTAGAATATCCTCAGCAAATATTATTTCCCGATGAGAAGCCCCAGGTATATCTAATTTTTTTTCCCTAGACCCAGTAGCCAAAATTATTTTATCCGCAACAATGGAATGGCTATCACCCCCTTCATTAAATACCTCTATGCTTCCTTTTGATACTAGTTTTGCATGTCCTTTTATGACTTCGATGCCATTCATTTCTATAACGCTATTAAGCCCAGTAATTAGGGTAGATATAAGTCTATTCTTACTAGACTGCAATTTGGCTAAGTCAATGCAGTTAATGGAAGCATCAATGCCATATTTGGTAGAATCCTTGATGAGCCGATATATTTCCACACACCTTAGAAGAAATTTAGTGGGTATACATGCCCTATTCAAACAGGCACCGCCGACTTCAATATTATCAATCATGACCACTTCGGCCCCAAGCTGTGCAGCTCTAATAGCAGCTGTATAACCAGCTGGACCACCACCAATCACTGCGACACATTTCCCCTTCATTACACTATACTCTCCACAACACGCAGTTACTTACTTAATTAAATCAGAATATTCCTCGGCGGATAACAAGGAATCAATCTCATCGATATCGCTGATATCAATTACAAACATCCATCCCTTACCATATGGATCACTATTAATAATGCCAGGTGTTTTCTCTAGTTTTTTATTTATCTCAAGAACTGTGCCGCTAACGGGACTGTATAGGTCACTGGTAGCTTTGGATGATTCAATCAAACCAAACACACCGTCCCGGCATATATCAGCGCCTACCTTAGGTAGTTCGATAAAGACAATGTTTCTTAATTGCTCTTGGTAATAATGGGTTATGCCTATTGTTCCTCTATTATCCTCATCAATCTTCAACCAAGTGTGTTCAGTGCTGTATTTTAATTGACTAGGGTACATACAATCCTCCCGCAAAATAAAACTAATAAAAACATTAAAAACTGACTATAGAATATCACATGGATGTTTTTACTTAAAGAACCATCCATCCACTACTTTGGATAATAATCCATTATTTAGGTGAATGTTAAGCTTTTGTTAATAAACAGCAACAAACCCATTGCATAAATATTATGTATTGACATTCAATCTTATTAAGTGTAATCTCTATTTTATATAGGAGTCTGCTTTAACTCAATATTATTTTTTAATATATTACTATGAATACTCATAGGACCATTGCTTTATTACCGCATTAGCTTTGTATGTTTTAACTAAATAAAAGGAGGCTATAAATGGCCGAAAAAAACACTAGTAAAACCGACGCAAAAAATGTTGGACCACCGCCAAAAATACTAACGAAGCCATTGCCCATAATACTTGACGAAATGGAGGCTAACATAAAAGCAGCAGCTGAGGCAGCTAGAAGAGCTGAAAATGCTGCTATTAAAGCTAATGACGCAGCTAGATCAGCTACGAAGGCCTCCAGCGAAGCTGAAAAAAGGGCAGAGGAAGCACGTAAAGCTGGTGAAACGGCAGCCCATAAGGCTACAGCAGCTGCTGCTAATGCTGCTGCAAAAGCCGAAAAAATAGCCCAAGCAGCGATAGCATCAGCTGAAAAAGCTGCTGCTGAAGCCGAAAAGGCAGATCGCGAAGCTCGAGAAGCAAGTCGAGAAGCTATAGAAGCGTCGGAGGCAGCTTCAAAATCAGCTGAAGAAGCTGCTCAGAAAGCCGAGGATGCGGCTATAAAAGCCGAGGATACAGCAAGAACAGCAAAATCAGCCGCTGAAGAAGCTACCATAAAAGCTGAGGAAGCAAGTCGGGAAGCCATAGAAGCATCGGAATCAGCTTCAAGATCAGCCGATAATGCTGCACAAAGAGCCGAGGATGCGGCTATGAAAGCCGAGGATACAGCAAGAGCGGCAAAATACGCTGCTGAAGAAGCCACAGTGAAAGCTGAAGAGGTTGAGCTAGCAGCAAAAGAAACCGCAGCCGCCGCCTTAAAAGCAGCTGAAGATGCCGCCTTAAGGGCTGAAAACGCAGCCATTGCTGCAAAAGAGGCTGTAGAACTCTCAATAGAAGCTGCCTCAACCGCAGGTAAGCATGCTGATGAAAGTACAAAATCAGCAAAAGCTGCGGGAGCAGAAGCTACCTCAACTTTAACAGTAGAATCTGCAAAAAAAGCCGATGAAAGTGGTAGGGAAGCCAAGAAAGCAGCCGCAACTGCCTTTCGTCTAGCCGAAGAAACAGCTAGAAAAGGTGAACTTGCCGATATAGCTGGTGATGAAGCCATTGATGCGGCTACTAGAGTTTCAGGGATCCTATCGGAAAGAATTGACGAAGCCGGTCAAGATGCAAAAACATCTGCAATAAAAGCTGCTCGTATTTCAGATGAAATAACCAAGAAAGCCGAGCTAGCTGATATGGCAGGTGATGAAGCTCTAGCCGCGGCTGTTAAATCGATTGCCGAGCAGGCTGCTGGAAGAGCCACCGAAGCTGCTAAAATTTCAAAAGATGCAGCTGTCAGTTCTATCGAAGCTGCCAGAGCAGCAGCTAAGTTAGCAGAAGAAAAAATGCAGGCGGCTAAAGCAGCTGCTGAAGAAGCTGCTAAAAGCATGACCGTTGAAGCAGCTAGGAAAGCAGACGAAGCTGGTAAAGAAGCAAAAAGGGCAGCGGCAGCAGCTACTCGGTTAGCTCAAGAAGCAGCCAGAAAAGGCGAAATGGCCGGTATTGCCGGCGAAGAAGCCCTTGAAGCGGCAGCTCAGGTATCCGGTGAACCAGCCGATAAAGCTGGTAAGGTAGGCAAGGAAGCCAAAGAAGTAGCAGCCGAGGCAGCTAGAGTTGCCGAAGAGACGGCCAAAATTGCTGAACAAGCAGATCTGATAGCCGATGAAGCTATTGCAGCTGCTATTTCAGCTGCAGGAGGGCAAGCTATCGCCAAGGCAGAAGAAGCTAAGAGAGCAGCACAACAGGCTACCGCTAGAGCCGAAGAAGTTGCTCGGGTAAGGGCTGAGGAAGCCAAAAAGGCAGCTCAGGAAGCAGCATCCAGAGCGGAAGAACTCGCTAAAGCAGCCCAAGAAGCTGCTGATATCGCTTTAGCCAAAGCTGAAGAAGCATTAGTAAAGAAGATAGTCAGGAAACTTACCCAATCAGAGTGGGTTGTATACGGAGCAATCATAATCCTAGCTATAATATTCGGTGCTGTCTTTCTTGCCGTAGCAATTGCTGGAGGTATTTAAGTTAACGACATATAAAAAAATATAAATTTACATAACAATAACATTTTTCTAAAATTTATTTTCCAGAAGTTGTTTCTAAAGGTAATAATTGCTATAATTAAAACCAGTGGACCATAGGAAGCCTCTCGTTCCTTATTGGGTGAGGGGTTTTTCTTTAAATAATCTTCAATAACTACTGTAAGATTACGTACAGGCAGTGAATATGAATATCGATACCATACGGCACTCAGCAGCACATGTAATGGCTGAGGCTGTACTTTCCTTATTTCCCAATGCTAAATTCGGCATAGGTCCTTCAATTAGCAACGGTTTTTATTATGACTTTGAACTGCCACGTTCTTTAACTACTGACGATATTCCAATCATAACTGATAAGATGAATGAAATAATAAACAAAGATTTACCTTTTAAAAAAGAAGAAGTAAATAAAGAAAATGCAAGGCAGATTTTTTCTTCACAACCTTACAAACTTGAACTTATTGATGAAATTGAAGAAAACATGGTAAGTCTTTATAGTCAGGGAGAATTCACTGATCTATGTAGGGGTCCTCATGTTGAATCTACAGGCAAGATAAAGGCTTTTAAATTACTGAGCATTGCTGGGGCATATTGGCGTGGAGATGAAAACAATCAGATGCTGCAGCGAATATATGGTACGGCGTTTGAGTCTAAAGATACCCTTGATGATTACATAAGAAAGCTGAATGAAGCCGGTAAACGCGATCACAGAAAGTTAGGAAAGGAACTCGATCTTTTTAGCATCAATGAAGAATGTGGGTCAGGGTTAGTTTTGTGGCATCCTTTAGGTGCAACCATACGCCGTATTATTGAACAATTCTGGAAGGATGAACATCTTAAAAGAGGTTATGACATACTTTATACTCCACATATAGCAAAACTGGGTTTGTGGAAAACGAGCGGCCATTGGAAATTCTACCGGGATAATATGTATAGTCCGATGGAGGTTGATGAAGAAGAATATATCATCAAACCAATGAATTGTGTTTATCATATTCTTATATATAAAACAAGACTACGGAGTTATCGCGAATTACCATTAAGGTGGGCAGAGTTAGGTACCGTTTATCGCTATGAACGCTCAGGTGTACTGCATGGTTTGTCCCGTGTAAGGGGTTTTACGCAAGACGATGCTCATATATTCTGTCGCTTTGAACAGCTTGAGGATGAGGTTGTTGAAGTATTGGATTTAGCATTACTAATGATAGATACTTTTGGTTTTAATAAATACAAAATTTTACTTTCCACTCGACCTGAAAAATATGCGGGTACAATAGATATGTGGCAGAAATCAACAGATATATTATCGATAGCTTTAGAGCGCAAGAAATGCGCCTATGAAATAGATCCCGGTGAGGGTGTATTTTATGGGCCAAAAATAGATATAAAGTTTGAAGATGCCATTGGTAGAGCGTGGCAAGGGCCTACTATACAAGTTGATTTTAACTTACCCAAACGATTCGAAGTTACATATATTGGTGATGATGGAAAGGAGCAACCTATAGCCATGGTACACCGAACCGTACTCGGTAGCATGGAACGTTTCCTAGCGTCTTTAATCGAACATTATGGTGGTGCTTTTCCAACTTGGCTTTCACCGGTTCAAGTGACTATCATACCCGTGGCTGACCGACATCTAAATTATGCTTACGAACTTGAGTCAAACCTCAAGAAAGATGATATACGCACTGAAATTGCCCACCAACAGGGTACGGTGAATAATAAAATACGCCAGGCTCAAAATCGAAAAATACCATATATGCTCATAGTCGGAGATAGAGAAATGACCGATACTAACGTCTCCGTCCGGCTGCGAAATGGCACACAAAAAAATGACATACCCTTTAGTAAATTCAAAGAAGTGATAACCAAAACAATCAGAGAAAAAGGTAAAGAATTAAATATCTAATTTGCTAGCTACGCTAGATTATGCTATAGTCCATTACATATCTTGATTAAGTCAGGAGGTAACTGAAAACATATTTAAAGAGCTACGCGTTAATGAAATGATCAGGGCTAGAGAAGTTCGCCTGGTAGGGGAAAGGGGTGAACAGCTCGGTGTAATGCCTTTGTATCAGGCACGCGAAGTAGCACAGAAACATAGTCTTGACCTTGTTGAAGTAGCAAGAATGGCGGTACCACCAGTATGCCGTTTGATGGACTATGGTAAATATAAATACCTCCAAACAAAGAAAGATCGTGAAGCCCGAAGAAGCCAGAAGACTGCTACACTCAGAGAAGTCCGTTTGCGTCCGAAAATAGGTGAACACGATTTCAATGCGAAAGCTAGAAAAGCAAAAAGTCTATTGGAAGACGGAGATAAGGTAAAGATAACCATAATGTTTCGTGGTCGTGAAAATACCCATCCAGAAATCGGATTGAAGTTACTCGATAGAATGTGGGAGGGTTTGAAGGAGATATCATCAATTGAAAAACAGCCTACAAGAGAGGGAGCCAGACTTCACATAATCTTGACACCAGTTTCAAACAAGAAAACAAAAGCTAAAGAAGAAATGGATAAGGAACAAGATGCCAAAACTGAAAACACATAAGGGAGCTCAGAGTCGCTTTCATATTACTGGCAGTGGTAAAATTATGCGTACCAAAGGTGGCAAAAGCCACTTGAGAAGACGAAAATCGAGCCGCTCTAAACGGCTATTTGATGAGACAATACCCCTACACCCCCACGATAGAATACGGGTAAGAAGGCTCTTACCATACGGTGTTAAATAGATAGGAGGTCATTTTGTCACGAGTAAAAAAGGGTGTGACTAAACATAGAAGACATAAAAAAGTAATCTCAATGACGAAAGGCCAAAGAGCAACCAGACATTCTCTTTACAAACGCGCTCATGAAGCTATGCTGCATTCATTAAGTTATGCCTATAACCACCGCCGAGAGCGCAAGGGTGACATGAGACGTCTTTGGATCTCGCGTATCAATGCCGCTAGTAGAGCCAATGGGATAACCTATAACAAACTGATAGACAGCCTGCAAAAAGCCAATATTGTAATCAACCGTAAAATGCTAGCTGAAATAGCTGTCAGAGAACCTGATACCTTTGCCTTGCTTACAAATCTAAGTCAGAAAAATTAGACAACCAACAACCTTAGTTTGACAGGGTCATAATTAATAGCCAATCTTGTTGTATAATCGGTTGCGTCAGTAAAGCTTTATTGATTCGAATATCTGCCCCATCCACAGCACACAAATATTGACACCAAAAAACAGCCCACTTAAAATTAAGCTGGAGTACCATATTGGCATCCAGTAAAGAGCGGATTTACGCTAAAGCTGTACGCCGCGCAATAACTGCGGTTATCTCTGAATTAAATCTCAATGAAACATTAGCCGTTATTGTCAGGAGCACTGCCAGATCAATGAAAGCCGGCGCATCGTTGGTATTGCTTGATGCTAACGGCAAAAAGTTGATGCACAGTATTACTTGGGGATTACCTCGTTTCTACATCCAAAAGGGCATACCAGATGCTCACCGAAGCCTCTCCGAAGTAGTTTGTGGAAAGACAATTATTATAGAAGATGTTTCACATGACAGCCGGATACAGTATCACCGCATGGCAATAAATGCTGGGATTGTATCCATCATCGGTACTCCCATAATTATTGATGGATTACCTATAGGAAGTATCCGTGTTTATACGAAACAGCCCTGTGAGTGCAGCAAGCAGGATATCGGTTTTATTGAAACGATCGCCAGTTTAATCGCAATAGCCTTTAAAGTGCACCTTCCAATTAAAGAAAAAAACCAAATAAAGAAAATAAAGCATGTACAACCGGTTACTTTTGCACATCCCAGCGAAAAAGAGTTTGCCCGCATACTCGATTTCTATAACATGGAGTGGGTTTATGAACCGCGTTCTTTTCCGCTTAAATGGAATGGTGATAGAGTAACCGAAATGTTTACTCCCGATTTTTATTTGCCAGGTCTTGATCTATACGTGGAAATAACGACACTAAAACAGAGCCTAGTTACAAATAAAAACCGTAAACTTAGAAAGCTCAGAGAGATGTACCCAGATATTAATATAAACCTACTATACAAAAACGACTATAACCACTTACTAGCAAAGTACGGTGTTGGTCCGCTTTCACAAACTAGAGCCCGCGGTATCAAGCGAATATTGTACTCAGCTGATGATATAAAAAGCCGAGTGATTGAACTAGCCGAAAAAATTTCAAAGGATTATAAAGATCGCCATCCGATTCTTGTGGGAATACAGCGAGGATTTATCTGCTTTATGGCCGACCTTATACGACAAATAACGGTTCCCCTTGATCTCGATTTTATTGCAATATCATACTACACTGGTGACGGTGATTCAGTGGTAAAAATTACTAAGGATATGGATTTGAAAATAGCTGGTCGGGATGTAATTGTAGTGGAAGACATAGTCGATACTGGTATAACTTTGAATTATATCCTTAACCATCTAAAAACAAAAAAACCAACTAGCTTGGCAATATGTACTCTACTAGATAGGCAAATACGACGGATTGTTAAACTACCAATCGATTATACAGGTTTCGAATTACCGGATGAGTTTGTGGTGGGTTATGGCCTAGATTACAAAGAGGAGTATAGAAATCTTCCTTTTATTGCTATACCCGATATAAAAAAGCCACAGCTAAAGAAAAACCACAATCCCCCGTAGTCGCGATAGGGTCACAAAAAAGAACCCCAGGTAACCTTTGCTTCCGGGATTTCCACTTGAAACGCACTTTTCAGATCTCACCGAAGTGTTTCACTTACTCTGGCGCCCCTCAGGTGGTTATCACCAATGCTTCAACTACCTGGAGCATAGAAAGTGTGTCATATCCTATTTAAAGAGTCAAAGTGATTAAGCTCATAAGAGGGGTATTGGGCGGGTTATTTTATTTTTAACTAATCTACAAAACTCTCCCATTCTCCCTTTTTTGTAGAGCTTATGACCGATAAATTTTATAGTATTAAAATACAATAAATAAAACTGTCTATAAGCAAAAGCAATTCAATTATTTTTAGATTCACAATTCTTTTTGGTTTATATTAGAGACTCTATCGTCTTACTACACTTGATAAGAGTCTGTTTAATGTATTTATAAATTGCTTGTGGAATGTCGACTTCACAGCACTTTTCCAACCCCTGAAAACCGGGTGATGAATTAGCTTCGCATATCTTGAACCGCTTACCGTCAAATAACAAATCAATACCGGCTACTTCTAATCCAAGAATCTTGGAGGCTTTGGAGGCTAATTTATTTATTTCTGGCGTAAGCTCAATTTTTTTCACAGAACTACCCTGAGAATAATTTGCTTTAAGGCGTCCCCGTTTTGACTTTCTCTCCATACAAGCTATAGCATGGCCCCCAATGGTAAATACTCGCAAATCCCTTCCTTTGCTCAGCGAGACGAATTCCTGCAGTATTATATTTGCTTTACTATTAGCCGCCTCTATAAGTTGCATAAGATCTTCAAAGCGAGTTTTAGAAACGGCTAGAAATACGCCTATACCCTGCGCTCCTGAAAGGGGTTTTACAATTAGCGGAAATCCAAGGTATCTAGAAACTATGTCAGTATTAACTGGAAATTTGACCAGCATCGTTTTGGGTACTGGTAGGTTGTGTTTTGCTAGTAACTGCTGTGTAAACAGCTTATCTTTGACTCTCTCTATACTTTCAGATGAATTAAAAGACCTAACTCCCAAACCTTCCAGGTGGCGTATTACAGCCAGTGTGAAATATGTGGTACCGGCGCCAGTTCTAGGTAGAATGAAATCAGGTAAAGGAACAGCCTCACCATCCACCAGTATCCTTTTTTCTTGCTCCTTATTGACAACCAAGTCAAATTGCTCCGGTCTGTAGGTTCGAAGTTCAATTCGTGCCCGTTCTGCTACTTGGGCAAGGCGTTTTCGGCTGTAAACATCCGGTTTTGCGCTGCCAGCGGTCTCTTGATAAAGAAGCCAACCTTTAATTTTTTGATCCTGTATCAATTATTTCCTTTAAAACCCTAAAACTAGCGAAGATATCCTAGTTCTAAAGTAGGGAATTGTCAATAGTCGCAATATCACAAATTCGAAAACCACATAAGGTGTAATGATGCTTGAATCCTTAGTTTTAACATGATTTCCCCGATCGTCGATGCATAAAAGGTTATCACTATGTTGTAAAATTAGAAAAATCCCTAGAAATCAAATGGATAAGATTCATGAAGAAAAGATTCTGTATATATTACTACACATTACTTGACAAATCGATAGAAATGTTCGATAATACTAAATATGTCGAATAATCGAATTATAGATATTCATCAACTTACTGAAATATTCAAAGCTCTTTCCAATACCAACCGTCTTAGAATCTTCATGCGTTTAACCTATTGTGCTGGACAAATACAGAATACTAAATCAGACGATCAGATTTGTGAATGTGTTGGCACATTAGGCAACGACCTAGCAATTGCACCATCCACCATTTCTCATCACTTAAAGGAGCTTAGCCATTCAGGGCTTATCACGATGACTAGACGGGGTCAGAATGTTGAATGTCAAGTAAATCCTGAGGCATTAAATTTATTAAATACTTTTTTTAACGAAGCTTGCGCCACATCAATTACTATACAAAATGATCATGTTCCGGGCCAATTACAGGCCTGAAGGAGAGTGTAAATGAATAAAAAGATAACTATCTATGAACCAACACTATGTTGTGACAGTGGTGTCTGCGGACCCAACCCTGACCAAGCGCTGATAACATTACAAGATACTATAGATAAAGCAAAGGAAAAGGGAATCGAAACTGAACGTTTTACCATTACTTCACACCCAAAAAAATTCCAAGAAAATCCTGAGGTAATAAAACTGTTACAGGAAAAAAAGTTGAATGCCCTGCCCATTACTGCTTTTGAAGGACAGATTATAAAAGCAGGCAGCTACCCAACTCTTGATGAATTAATCCGATATTTTTAATTGACAATGGCAATATTTAGGAAATAAGTCGTTATAATTTTAGATGGGAAAAAGCTTAAAAACTAGATTTTATTTCTTTTCCGGCAAGGGTGGAGTCGGTAAAACAACAATGGCTTGTGCAAGTGCTATCTACCTTGCCGCCCTTGGGGAAAAAACTCTTATCATTACGACCGATCCGGCATCCAATCTAGCCGATGTTTTCGAACAGAACATAGGGAACGAGATAACTACAATCAATACAACTACTAATCTTTTTGCTCTTGAGCTGGATCCCGATAAAGCCACCGAAGAGTATAAGCAACGGACTATTGCACCACTACAAGGTATAGTTCCCCCTGAAAGTCTTGAAGTCATTGAGGAACAGTTAAACTCTCCATGCACAGCAGAAGTAGCTGCTTTTGAACGTTTTACCGATTTTCTACAGGACCCTGAATTCGATACTGTTATCTTTGATACTGCCCCAACCGGTCACACGCTGAGACTAATTCAATTACCTGTTGAATGGAGCGGAGTTATTGAAGAAGCCGCTAGGAGCGGCACAGGTGGTCAAACCTGTGTTGGTCCAGCAGCATCACTAGCTGAATCGAAACTAAAATTTGACCGTGCCATCGAAGCTATGCGTAATCCCGATGAAGCAACCTTTATCTTTGTTTTACGCCCAGAAGCTACATCTATTTATGAAACGAATAACTCAATCACCGAACTTTCCAAACTGGGAATAAGGTCACAAGAATTAATTGTCAATGGCATTTATCCACAGAATATTTGTGATAGCCCGTTTATGAAAGGTCGTTATTCGCGTCAACAACAATTCTTGCAAACCATAAAAGATGACTTCTCTTTACCTACCACTTTAGTAGAACTAAAACCTAGCGAGGTAAAAGGGGTTGCAGCGCTATATGAAGTGGCAGAAGCGATTTTTAAAAAACCGATGAGTATGGATAACTATTCACCGATTATATTAGAAAACATTCAAGTAACCTCCATACAAAATTATCCGTCCACAGACTTAGCCATAAACCAACTGTTAACACCTATTAACGGAAGAAGAACAATATTCTTTGCCGGCAAGGGCGGGGTCGGTAAAACCTCTGTTGCCGCAGCAACTAGTCTCTGGATAGCAAAACAAGGATACCGGACAATATTAATTACTACTGATCCAGCATCTCATTTAGCTCAGGTCTTCGAGCAAAATATATCCGACAAACCTACCCTCATAGAGGGTGAACAACACTTATGGATATCGCATATTGATCCGTCGAAGGCTGCACAGCAGTACAAAGAAAAAGTCTTGGCTGAAATACAACAGAAATACGATGAAAAAAGAGTTCTTGCCGTCGAGGAGGAGCTAAATTCGCCTTGCACCGAGGAGATGGCAACTTTTGAGAAATTCATAGAATTCGCTACCCTAAAGGATTACGAGGTTATGATCTTTGATACAGCACCAACAGGCCACACCCTTCGCCTGTTAAATTTACCAGTTGAATGGAATAGACAACTGGAAATAAAGATTTTTACAACCGTGGAGTCCAATGCAGATAAGATTACCAAATCCCGCTTTCTTGAAGTTATCAACATGATGCAAGACCCAGAACAAACCACATTCAGTTTTGTTATGTATCCAGAAAAGACCCCAATCGAAGAAGCCAGCCGGGCAATGAGTGAATTATCAGAAATTGACATAAAAACCTCACTCGTTGTCGCTAACATGATATTACCTAATACAATAATAACAAATGATTACTGGCGACAGCGTCAGGCTATGCAAAAAGAATATCTAAAAGAAATGAAAAATAGATTCAAAGCACCCATTATACAACTGCCGCTTCTTGATGAAGATCTTATGGGTAAAGATAAATTAGTGCAGGCTGGAATGTTGCTTTATGGTATAAAAAACCCGGTAGCAGAAGGAGTAAAGAAATGAACCAACAAGACATATCCGATCCTGAAAAACAAAATGAAGAATTGATATCGTCTTCGGTTCTGGGCAAGTGGTTCCCACGGGGTAAGCGCTGGCGTACAATAATTTTCACTGTTACCCTAATTGCAGCTATCGCAATCGCTACAAATTCAATAATTAGGTATGAGAGCAGCAGGGTAGTAGATGCACAACCGAATATCACGCCAACGATAACTACACCCCTAGAAGAAATCACTGCTCCCCAGTTTATTGAGGATCGCCAAGAGGCATACCTTTCCGATAATAAGCTTGTGCTTGTCATAACACCAGTGAATGATGACGGCCTAAATGAGCCTGTTACTGATACTGTAATTGAAGCAGCAAATAATATTCAGGATACGGATAATATTCATGTAGGAGTATATACACTACCAAAGGATGAATATGCCACAAGTCCCAGTGTTACGGTTAGAGTATTGCATCATGATCCAACTAAACCAGACCTCTCTTGGACAATCCGCGAAGATATAACCACATCTAGCATCTACGAAACCTATCTCAACTTTGTATTTATTCAATAGACAAAGGAGTGGTAATAATGGAAGATTGGATAATGGAAATTCTCAAAGGTGACCAGTTTGGTCTGCTAGCATTTCTTGCTGCTTTTTTGTTCGGGATATCCAGCGCTTTCACTACTGCAGCCTGTGGTGGTATCCCCGCAATGTTGGTTATCGTCGGTTATACTGGTGCCAGTAAGGGTGGACGTCGACAATTATTTATTACGGCAGCTGCCTTCACAATAGCTTCAGTTACTGCACTAATGCTTCTTGGAGCGCTAATGAGTTACTTCGGCGGGGCTATGCAGGATCTAACCGGCAGGTTAGGTTTTTATGCCTTGAAAGCAGTTGGTCTTATAGCCATATTTATCGGTTTTTTGGCACTCGACATTTTACCCTTTCGAGTCCCGGAATTCAAGCTAGCGCCGGAGAAGGTGCCAAGTGGTATTTTAGGTGCTTCTGTAATCGGACTTACCGCCGGCCTGGCATCGGCCGGTTGCGCCGCTACTTGCTCACCTATACAACTCCCAGTCGTACTAGGGCTAGCAACACTTAGAGGTGAAATGTTGCAAGGTGCTTTCATACTCGGTTTATTTGCACTGGGATATACCTTCCCAATTGTGGCTATTATGCTTGGTGTAGGCATGGGTAAAGCTTCGAGAATTATGGCTAAAATTGACAAACCGCTTCGAATTATATCGGGAATCTTCCTTATTGGCGTCGGCTTTTATCTGATATCAATAATGAGTTTATCTATAAAGATTAATTAGTAAAATTTATCGAGTCATAGATACATGTATCATAAGTCAGAAAAGAAAACAGCTGCGAGAAAGAGTAGACAAAAACAACTTCAATCTATAACCAGACGTCATTTCTTAAAAGAAGCCAGTATTATAGTAGGTGGAATAGCTTTAACCTCAGTACCATTAACATCAGCTTGTAGTGATTCTGGACACATTTCTACCTCGAATAATACAAATAATACTCCAATTAGTACACTTACAGGCGAAAACACATCGACTAAAACAACAACTAAAGATACTTCAATTACATCAGTAAATACCGAAATTTACACTCCCAACGTGACATGGAATGGTGAATATATTCCTCCTAATGAGGACCCCGAGGTGGAGCCAATACCTGGTTGCACTACGTTTGTAGCCGTGGACCGACTCTATGCTATAGAGCACATGTGGATTAAGCCAATTGCTGAAGGTATTGTAGTTATTGGGATTACTGAGAAATTTCTTGAATTCCTAGAAGATGTATTTTTAATATCACTTCAAGACGTTAGTACTACCATTACGCGTAATTCATACCTTGGGGATATAGAAGCAAAAAAAATGAACGTTGAAATGGTAGCTCCAGTCAGCGGAGTGATACTGCAAAATAATGATAAAATTTTAGATGATCCAGATTGGGTCGAGAAAAGACCATATGTTAGTGGCTGGTTTCAGGTAATACAACTAAGCAATCCCAACGAGCTAAATGAACTCCTTACAGCTGAAAAGTATATATCATATCAAGCCAAAGTTGTTGTCGAATAATCCTATTACTATCTGGAAATTAAAAACATAAAATCAATTACAAACAGGAAGAGTTTTCATATTCCAACTTTATTTTCTATGAAATATTTGTTTTGTTGTTGTATATCATTAATTCCTTGTGTAATTAAAGAGCTGATTAAAATCCTGAAAGATTTAAGCAATAGCAACCATATTTCCTTCTAGCCAGTGTTTGATACCCGGAAATTCAGGACCTTATAATGTAACTCTTCTATTAAAAATTAAATCCTAAAAAGAAAAGTCTTTTGATGGGTTTGAACCCATACCCCATTGTTTAAAATAGCGTTAAGTACCGTCAGCCCGTAATACTTAAAAATTAAAAATTGACGTTCAGCTAGTTGAAGTTTAAAAAAAATGGATTTACACCGTCATAAAAACCTTCTGAATAATTGGATTCAGAGAGGGTCCGATTTTTTCAAGAGCTTTGTGACGAATATCGTTCAATTCTTTTTGCCCCTTTTCGAATTCAAACCAGCTGAAGAGTTTTTCTGGGTGCATATACATTTCATCGACTGTTCGGATAGCTTTTGGTACCTTGAAACCAGTTGGTGATGCCACCCAATCCTCTAAACCCCCTCTAAGCAGAGAGTCTAAAATACCCATAGTAGTATCAAGGCGTATATCTTGGTAATGTTCGCTATCGCCGATGCCTCCTGTATTTAATAGATAGTAGTTAAGAAAGGGAAATCTTTTGGTAACGTCGTAAAAGATGTTTGCATGTTCAGCCCGATCGCCAGCGACAAAAGGATCATAAAAGAATTCACTACGAATTTTTCCAGCTTGGGTGGGGTCACCAGCAGAGGACTCCATCGCCTGTCCTAAAATCATCAAAGCCACAGCTTGCTCATGAGTTAATTTCGAAATAGCTGGTATTTGAGGACCTCGGGTGATAAGAATAAGATTGTCAACCTTATCGACATCAATATATGAACTGGCATGTAGAAAGAAAGACCTGGGTATTACCGCACGCCCATTGGAAGTTCTGGTGAAGTTATAAAAATCAAAATCACCATCGTCGTCAACATGAACATTTTCGCAAACAGTCTCCTTGCGGTGCAAACCGAAATATATCTCCGTTTGATCACCGGGGTTTACCGCCTCTGTCTTTACAAAGATGCCTCCTGCTTCGAAACCATGGAAGGAGCCATCAGGCATGAGCACTCCACCATCATCCTGAACCAACCATGATTTTTCTCTTCCTTTCTTAGATAAAATACGTGATGTGGTAGTGGTCTTTCCATTTGCACTTAGGGCTACGAGCAAAGTACGCACCCATTGGTAGTCACCATGAACGTTCTGCAAATAATCCTCTCGACACCCAGCATGCAGGAATATTCCACCCCTTTGAGTTTTAGCTACCCAATCTTCAGCCGCAAACACACCCTTCTTAAACTCTCCAATATAATTACCATTGCGGATTATTTTGACGAAGCGACCATCTGGTAACATGGCTAAACGAATAGTGATATCCTTTTCGGGAAGTGGCTTCTCTTTGTTAATTTCAAAGTTATTATCGGCAAAGAAGATGATTTGATATTTAGGTTTCTCCACCTCTTTATTTGCGGGGATAAATAGATTGCGACCACCATAAGCTACGTGAGCAAAGCGTTCTGGAACAATCAAACGGACTGTTGTATCTGAATCAACGCTACCAACTATGCAATCAACTGATATTAAATTTTCCTTGGATAAAGACTCTTCGCATTGAGTAAGAAGTTGTATTTCTGTTTCACCGAATGCATTGTCTACACTGTTTTTAGTGAACATAGCTGAACGAGAAGTTGGTTCGCTTTGGGCAACGAAATTCCCATACCTAGTTTTTATTATTCCAGGTTCTCGCTCGAGGATTTCTCTGAGTTTATCATTTGAAGGATTGTCCGTTAATCGATTCTCAATTAACGCTTTATCCCTAATTCTACTAGCTACTTTATAAAATAACTCTAGATCGAACTTTGACATATTCTGTGCGACATCCTCATATTTATTAATAAAATATAAATCTTAATTCTTTTTAATATATAATACGATATATTTAAGATAGTTACCAGTATTCAATCTCCGACATAATTCCCCATCAAGCTTTTCATCGTTGACTTGCACTCAATCACAACCCCTATTTTTATCTCACAGGATAAGTTTTTTGCTTTACTCTATTTTGGGGATTGACACTTCCTATTCCAAGTATTAGATTTATTATATACAACTGGATATTACCTGGGTGGGTGGATGAAGCGAAGGTATATAGGGCGCTAGTTCGCGACAAAGCTAGCGCTTATTATTTAATAAGGAGGTACTGAAATGACAACCTATATCATTTTAAGTCGAGTGCATCCAGAGGTGTTAAAAGAGCCCAAGGAATTCAAGCAGCTTACTGAAAGGGTTTCTAAGAAAATCTTAAACGATTGTCCTGATGTCGTTTGGAAAGAAAGCTTTGGAACATTAGGGCGCTTTGATATTGTTGATATTATTGAATCAGATGACCCGAAACAAATAGCCAAAGCCGCTATGATTCTTAGTACCATGGGACATGAAACAACCGAAACTTTAACAGCAATTCCTTGGAAGGAATTTTTGGTAAACTATTAAGTATCGATAAGCTGCATATTAAAAAGTAATCTAGGGCATGCTTGCTATTATTATTTAACATATCAAATGGATAGATAGAAATGGCAAATGACTAAAAAATATAATAGGCATTGAAAAAAGAGATATCATAGGTTTATCTTATAGAGTTAATAGATTATAGCTTCTCTAAGTCATAATGAGCTATTTGATCAATATTACAAGTCACCATTTGCCCATCTTTTAGTCTGACGAGATATTCCTTCTGTTTTCCATCTTGATTGTAGGTAATGTCTTTTATTTCTCCGGCATGTGGTTCTTGATTTTCGGTATGGTACAACACCCCATCCCCAATTTTAAAAATATCAGTCATAATCGAGCTCCAATATTCATATTATACCATTAACAATAGGTAGAATTTATGATGAAACTATAATTATTCAATCAAATATTGATATAATGACGGAGATACGTTAAGTGATATCTTCCAATATTTCAATATTTGCTTATCATGCCATTAGAATAATGGGTATGAAATTTTTCAGGGATGCAATGACATAGCAAAAAACCCGTACAACTAAAGGAGATAATAGTATAATGAATAATACGAATATTCAGGTTTGTATTCGAGGAGCTGGCGAGCTTGCTACCGCAGTGGCTCATAAACTTCATAAATGTAACTTTCGGGTGTTCCTAACCGAGATTGCTAACCCTAAGGCAGTAAGAAGAAAAGTTGCATTTTGCGAAGCTGTACACCTTGGTTCTATAGAAGTCGAGGGTGTTACCGCTGAACTGGTAGTAACTACTAATGAAATTAATGCTGTTTGGCAAAGAGGTAATATTCCCCTTATTATTGGCCCGAAGATTTCAATAATAGGTAATGCAAAAGTAGATGTATTCATTGACGCTATTATGGCAAAAAAGAATACTGGTGTTTATAAGAATCTAGCTCCCTTAGTCATCGGTCTAGGTCCCGGGTTTTCTGCTGGAAGGGATGTAGATGTGGTTATAGAGACTAAGAGGGGGCATGATTTGGGTCGAATCATTCTTGAAGGAGAAGCCGAGCCTAATACCGGTATTCCCGGTGTCATCGGTGGTTATTCAAAGGAGCGTGTTTTTCGAGCACCTCAAGAAGGCACATTTAAGAATGTTAAAGACATTGGTGATATAGTAGAGGCTGGTGAGACGTTAGCCATAGTTGACGGGATCCCCGTTAAAGCTGAAATTAGCGGTGTGATCCGAGGTATGTTAGCTAATGGAACTAATGTTCACGTAGGTATGAAGGCTGGAGATATAGACCCGCGTGGCATAAAGAGGTATTGCTATACTATCTCAGATAAAGGACGTACTATCGCTGGTGGCGTGGTAGAAGCCATCCTTTCATGGAATAAATTATATGAATAATATTTTATTCGATAACAATCTTGAGTATATCAAAAGTATTAATCGATTATGGGTGGATGTATATCCTTTTCTGGTTGATGCAATAATAGAAAAATATAGAAGAAACAGTGGAAGAGTGCTTGAAATCGGCCCTTTCTCTGGGGGTATAACTGTGGAATTAGCTAGACGATACTCAAAGATGCAATTTAGTATCTACACTTGGCAAAAAGATGTCAAGGATTACATAAAGGAAGAGATCGATAAAGCCAAATTAAAAGAGAGAGTAAAGATATATATCGGCCCTAGTAAAACGTTTGAAATTTATAATAATTGTTTTGATTTAATAATTTCCCGAGGTGCCTTATTCTTTTTGGACAGTAATCTCTTTAAAGAAACTTACAGGATCATGTGCCCAGGGGGATTGGGTTATATTGGAGGAGGCTACGGTTATAAAACTCCTCAAGCATTGATTGATAAAATACATGCTGAATCTCATTGGCTTAACCAGCAATTGGGGAAAAATTGGGTATCTAAGGATTGGCTTGAAAACCTTTTACTAGATGTTCAATTGTCAAATAGATGTCATATCGAAGAAAAGGGTGGTCTATGGGTAATACTCCGCAAATAGATTCAGTCTTACTAAAAATACAAGATAAATTACATCTATATTCTAGCCTAAAAGTTTTTCAAGAATTGCCTTATTGGCACCAAAATATACTTTCTCTCCTATGCGGATCACAGGTCTGCGTATGAATCGTGGTTCTTGCAACATTAATTTGATCAGTTCTTTATTGTTCAACTTATCCTGTTTTAATCCCAATTTCTTTAAGCTAGGGCTTTTAAAATTAAACATCTTAGAAGCTGATTCGCCCTTTAATAGTTCCTCTATTTCATCCTTATCGAATGGGTATTTAAAAAAATCACGCTCATTTATTTTCACATTTTGTTGCGAAAGAAACTCTTTCGCTTTACGACATGTGTTTCATCTTACCCAGCAATAGAAGTCAACTTTCATTTATGATATTTTCTCTTTCATAAATAAATTGTCACCAACTAAAAAATAA
>CP070729.1:1363161-1378141 GCA_020351185.1 Dehalococcoidia bacterium
TCAAGGCGGTCTCTCCCCAGGGAGCCATAACAGTGGGATGATAGGCGAG
This sequence comes from Dehalococcoidia bacterium, assembly GCA_020351185.1. Taxonomy (GTDB): domain Bacteria; phylum Chloroflexota; class Dehalococcoidia; order Dehalococcoidales. The sequence continues at coordinate 1,363,211 of CP070729.1, forward strand.
TTTGATATCACCTACTTCCGGAAGTATTCCGGTAAGGGCATCTACTAGAGATGGCTCACTGGCACTTATCAGTGCCACTGTATCTCCGGTACAGCCTTGTCCCTGTAGCCAGACCAAGTTAATATAGGTTGCATATATTTTTACCCCCTTAAAAAATATTACTCTTAAATGTAAGAAAGGCATCCTTTTTGAGGACGCCTATACAATTCATTTGATGATTTGTAAACTCTGTTTGCTCTACTGGTCATCATTATATATTACAGATGTTAATGTTAAAAAAATATAGTAATAGAGTAAATGAAAGATATTAATGTAAATATTAGTTGATAACTATATAATCCAGAGGTATTTCTGTCAAGTGAAATCACCCTCAAATTAATAGTAAATGAGAGGGAGGATATCTCCCTCTCATTGAGAATAAAGTATACTACAATATAGTGTACAGTTTAATATTTATCTACTAATCCAAAGTCACCCCGAATGATTTTATTTTCTTTAGCTATCCAGTATCTCTAGTGCCTCTTCTCTATATGCGTCCATCAGATAAGGTATACCAGTTATTTTGGCACATTCTTCAGTCAGCGATATGAGCTCACGACGTGTAATTGATGGTATACTAAAGCACCTAGCACCAGCCATCAATTGCTGGAGACCAACTTTCAACTTGTCACAATAGCTGTAGATGCCAATAGCGCCTAATGGAATGTTTTTCATCTCTTCAACACCGACAATATTCTTTACATCTTCATAGTTGACAAAAATCTCTTCTGTTGTACCACCGAATTTACTTATGGTATTTGGCAATTTGCCATCCTTGAGCCACTGCGCAATATTTTTACCAACCATACCCGGGATCATCAATGCTCTCCCCATACACACTGCTTTTGAAAATGGAGATCCAAGGGCAAGAACTTTGAAAATCCCATCTTCACTACTAAAAGCACCTGCAAATGCGATATCTGGTACTCTTTGGCCTTTGTCAGTTAATTTTCTGCAAAACTCATAAGCAGCAGCATGAAGGTGTAGACAGGGCATACCCCATTCTTCCATCATACGCCACGGGCTCATACCAGTTCCACCAGGGGCACCGTCTATGGTCAAGAGGTCGATCTTAGCTTTTGAAGACCATTTCACTGCCATGGCTAATTCACGAAGACCGTAAGCTCCTGTTTTTAGCGTGATTCGCTCAAACCCTATATCCCGCAGTCTCTCAACTTCGTTATAAAACTCTTCCTCATTAATAAAACCGAGACGGCTATGCCTTTCAAACTCTTTTAAGGCACCATCCATAAAGGCTGCCTGTACAACCGGGCTTGATGGATCAGGGGTAACAATATAACCCCGTTTTTGTAGCTCCAATGCCCGTTCAAGGCTATTAACTTTTATTTCACCACCAATGCATTTGGCGCCTTGTCCCCACTTTAATTCTATTGTATTCAATCCGTGCTTCTTGTGAACATATTCGGCAACACCCAATCGAGTATCTTCAACATTCAACTGCACTAGTATTTCACCGTATCCCTGATGGTAGCGTCTATAAATCTCAATGCGGCGATCCATATCCGGTGATGCAGAAACCTTTCCACTTGCATCGAGTTCAAGTCTGGGATCGATACCGCAGACATTTTCCCCACATACTAGCGTCACGCCACCAATAGCAGCTCCAACAGCAAAGTGCTCCCAGTTCTTACGAGCTATTTCGGTTGAGCCAAGGGCACCTGTAAATACGGGAACTTTCATCTTTACTTTTTTATCCCAGCCATATTCGGTTTCAGTATTAACAGCTGGGAATATAGCACTGTCTGGATCGCCGATAACTCCTTCGGGCATTCCTCTGGCTCCAAGGGCATAACCCTGTATATTAAGATGTGAATAATCCACCGGATAGTCTTTATCACCCCCTGCGGTGACTTCCCCGAAAGGTCCTGGGTAGATTAATTCACGCCCACGGAAGGTCGCCTTAAAAACCTCACAATTCCCCGTACAACCGTCAAGACACCGTGTACAGAGACCGCTCATTGGAGATATCGATTTGGATCGATTAGTGGTTTGGGTGGCATCATTCGCATTTGGTCTTTGTAAATTCATGCAGTATTACTCCTCCTAAATAATGATTATTATATTTTTACTACTAGTCCCCTTTCTCTGAGATATTGTTTTGCTTCTGTAATCGATATCTCTTTGAAATGGAATATTGAAGCGGCTAAAACCGCCGCAGCTTTGCCAATTTTAGCCGCTTGATAAAAGTGCTCAAGTTTACCTGCACCCCCAGAGGCTGTAACCGGTATGTTTACTGCCTCAGCTACCGCTTTCGTCATTTCCAAGTCATATCCTTCCCTTGTACCATCGGCATCCTTACTGGTAAGTAGAATTTCACCTGCGCCAAGTGATTCAACGCGTTTTGACCAATCAACTATCTCTATTCCAGTTGTTTCGGTGCCACTCTTAATGACTACCTCAAGCCGAGGTAATCCGCTATTAGATGCATTTTTTCTACCATCAACTGCGACGACAAGTTTTTCACTGCCAAATTTATTTGCAGCATCTCTGATCAACTCTGGGTTCAATACTGCGGCAGTGTTTATGGAAACCTTATCGACGCCAAGATCGATCAAAGCTTCCATATCTTCAATACTACTGATACCACCACCTACAGCGAAGGGAACCGTTACCACGTCTCTCACCTTTTTTACCCATTCCATTCTTGTCTTTCTGTTTTCAACAGTAGCAAAGATATCGAGGAAAACGAGTTCATCTGCACCCTCGCGGCTATATGCTGCTGCCGCTTCTGCTGGATCACGAGCATCCCTAAGTTTTTTGAATTTTATTCCCTTAACAACTCTGCCTTCTTTGATATCTAGGCAAGGGATTACTTTTATTTCCTGCATATTATAAATCCTCTAATTTGGTTAAATCAGCGTATTCCATAACCGTACTCATACCACGGTTTTCGACCTCAATTCCCGCTTCAACAGCAGCGGCTATAGGATTCAATCCATTAACAATAATAATGCCAATTCTATTCAATTCAACCGGTATTTCGCAGACCGTATCGCTTACATTTCCCATAATTAAAAGTCCACCGATACCAGCACTATCAAGTTCTGTAATGATTTCTCTTGCTGGGGTCTGGCAGGGTGCTGGTATTTCCCGATATGTGGCAAGTATTCTCCCATCACCGCTTTCAACCACCTCTCTTACTTTTGTCATTTTAGCTCTGATAAACACTTCTGAAGGGTCTAATGAACACCCAGAGTATTGGATAAGCTCAATAAAACGAATAGGTTTATTACCTTTGATCTGAAGAATCCCTGAGAATTTTGAATCCATGGGTATCCCAGCTTTGAGAAGAGCACCGTTTATGATTACGCTACATACAGTGGCTAATCCAACCTTACCTTTTGGCACAATCAATTCACCCAGCATCTGGTTCTGTTCAGCTTTAGCAACCAGATTGCTTACACAAAGCCCAGCTTTAAAGGCAGGTCGGATTATTTTTAAAGCTTTTAAGAAATTGGTTTCTGAGAAGAAAGACACATTTACTGGAATCAGACCAGTTTGTTTTTTAATATCGAATTCCGTTTGGAATGCCTGTAATTCTATTCTTGAGATAGCAAAGCCGACTTTGTCTCTCACTAGGGCGTTGTTTAATTCTTCAATACCAGATTCCGTAATGATTCTGCCGTCTCTACCTATAAGCTTCGTTAATCCTCGCTCGTCCATAAGTTTAAGGTGGTAGCGGACTGCTCTTTCGCCAAGTTCGACTCCCTGTTCCTTCAATTGGCGTGCTATGACCCTGGCACCCAAAACTCTTTGGGAGTCGTTTAATGCCTTCAAAATCGCAATAACTTTTCTCTCTACGTCCCGTGTTTCAAAACCCATATATATTACACACACTAAAGGGTAACTGTTTGCCGATACTAACATATTCATGTCTTTTTGTAAATGTTTAGCTTAACCAAGAGAATTGTGTCAATTTAATCATGAAAATAATAATTAAAGGGTGAATTAGTTAAAAAAATGAAAAACAATACACAGAGGAGTTTGACAAAGAAAATATTATGTGATATTGTATACAAAGTATACCATAATAGTCAGGTTTTATTTGAGATGAAAATATCTACAAGGGGACGTTACGGAACAAGAATGTTGCTTGATCTTGCTCAGCATGATAATGGTGAAAGAGTCCTACTTAGAGATATCTCGTTAAGACAGGGAATATCCCTGTATTATTTAGAGAGACTTATCAGCCCGCTTGTAGTTAGTGGGATAATAAGAACTACACGTGGACCCAAGGGTGGCGTTTCGCTGGCAAAAAGACCAGAAAAGATCAAGCTAAGTGAAGTGATTCGGGTTCTTGAAGGTTCTACAGCACCTGTTGAGTGCGTCAAAAATCCAATGGTGTGTGACCGTTCTCGTCTTTGTGCAACTAGAGATATTTGGGACGAACTCAGGGAAAAAACAGATAGTTTTCTAGAATCGATAACAATCAAGGATCTTGTCGAACGCCAAAATCAAAAGATGAAATCAGATAAATCGATGTATTACATTTAAGTTTATTATCACTAAACACCAATAAAAATACGAGGGTTTAATGATTATGGAATCTACTGCAATAGAAAAGCTCAACTATAAGACAATTCAAATTCCTAAACTAACTAGGGGTATTGCTAAAAACTCAACCGAACTCATCGGTAATACTCCTTTAGTCAGGCTGCAGCGGATTAATAAGGGAACGAAAGCAGATATTGTGGCTAAACTTGAATCATTTAATCCTCTTGGCAGCATCAAAGACAGAATAGGCGTGGCAATGATTGTGGATGCCGAAGAAAAAGGCTTAATCCATGAAAATACGGTGATTGTAGAACCTACCAGTGGTAATACGGGTATCGCCCTAGCATTTGTCTGTGCAGCCAAGGGTTATAGACTGATACTTACCATGCCAGATACTATGTCGTTAGAAAGAAGAAAGCTTTTATCTATTTTAGGTGCTGAACTTGTGCTGACTCCTGGAACAGAGGGCATGCGTGGTGCCGTAAATAGAGCAAAAGAAATGACTAAGGAAAATTCAAATTACTTTATGCCACAGCAGTTTGAGAATATGGCAAATCCGGAAGTACATAGACTAACAACCGCCGAAGAGATCTGGCGGGATACCGAGGGCAAGGTTGATATTCTTGTTGCTGGAGTTGGTACCGGGGGTACTATTACTGGCGTAGCTGAAGTAATAAAACCGAGAAAACCAAGTTTTAAAGTTATTGCTGTAGAGCCAATCGATTCGCCAGTGCTATCGGGAGGAAAACCGGGTTCACACAAAATCCAGGGGATCGGTGCCGGTTTCATCCCTGGTGTATTAGGGATGAAGTTACTTGATGAAGTTATCAAAGTGACCAACGAAGATGCTGGCATTACCACAAGAAGACTGGCACGAGAGGAAGGTATCCTAGCTGGCATTTCCGCTGGAGCTGCAACATGGGCAGCACTAGAAGTAGCTAACAGAGAAGAAAACGCAAATAAGATGATCGTTGTAATTATACCAGATACCGGGGAGCGCTATCTGTCCACCTGGCTCTTTGAGTAAACAGAGGATGGCATTACTACAGATAATAAAATTAATATTAAAGGTTATCAAAAAATTGTTTGGAAGTCCGATTTTTATCTATTATAAATATCATGTGGTCACCTATCTCCAGAAAACCATAAAAATATAATAGGTATAACTGGTAAGGAGGTGAAGGCAATGCTATGGATAATGGCCTGCCCCGAGGGGCTAATCTGTTAACTAAAGTTATTAAGGAGTGAAAAATATGGCAAAAACAATTGCTGAGATAAACCAGAAAATAAAAAAGGGGCAGGTGGTCGTAGTAAACGCTGAAGAAATAATTGATATTGTTAGAGAAAAGGGAACTGCGCAAGCGGCTCGAGAAGTAGATGTGGTAACCACAGGCACTTTTGGCCCAATGTGTTCATCCGGTGCTTATTTTAACATTGGGCATACACAACCAAGGATTAAATTGGGTGGTGGTCGTGTTTATATCAATGATATCCCCACCTATGCTGGGTTTGCCGCTCTGGACATCTTCCTTGGCGCTACTGCTATCCCAGACGATGACCCGAGAAATAAACTGTATCCAGGAGAGTTCAATTACGGAGGTGGGCATGTAATTGAAGACTTGGTAGCCGGCAAGGATGTAAGGCTTGCAGCATCTGCTTATGGTACCGACTGCTATCCCAGAAAGAAATTGGAAACCCTGATAAAACTAAATGATCTGAATGAAGCGGTGTTATTCAATGTGAGAAATGCCTATCAGAACTATAATGTAGCCATTAATCTCTCAAGAAGTACAATATATACTTATATGGGAGTGCTTAAACCATATCTGGGTAATGCCAATTTCTGCAGTGCTGGCCAACTATCTCCCCTACTTAATGATCCGCATTATAAAACCATTGGTATCGGAACGAAAATTTTTGTTGGTGGAGGTATTGGTTACGTAGCCTGGCAGGGTACGCAGCACAACCCAACCGCTCCTAGGGCAGAAAATGGTGTCCCTAAAAGACCAGCAGGTACTCTGGCAGTAATTGGGGACCTTAAACAAATGAAACCGGAATGGCTACGCGGTACTAGCATGCTCGGTTATGGTACAACCCTAACTGTTGGTATTGGACTTCCCATCCCCATCCTATCAGAGGAAATAGTTAGTAATACAGCAGTAAGTGATGAAGAGATATTGGCTCCCGTTGTCGACTACTCAGAAGCTTATCCTCAGCGTAAAGTGGACATATTGGGAGAGGTCAGCTATGCCCAACTCAAAAGTGGTAAAATAAGAGTAAATGATAAGAGCATAACAACATCAGGCCTGTCCAGCTATTCTAAAGCTCTATCGATTGCTAATCAGCTAAAGGATTGGATAAAGAAGGGCGAATTCCTGTTAACGGAGCCAGTTGCGCCAATACCGGGAATGGAATCAGGTATAAAATTCAAACCACTTGAAGAACGCAAGATTGAATACAATGGATAAAGGGTAAATTAATATAGGGGGCGGGTTATAGCGTTATAGCCTCCCCCTGTATTAGAAAATAAAAACATTTTCCAAGATTGCTGAAGGTGATATACATGAAACGAATATATCTTGATTATGCAGCAACCACACCAACGGACCCTGAAGTTGCTAAAGCAATGTTACCATACTTAACAAAATCATATGGTAATCCTTCTAGTTTGCATTCATTTGGACTCGAGGCAAAAGAAGCAATCGAAGAAGCAAGAGGTAGTATTGCTGATTCTATTGGTGCCCGCAGTAGTGAGGTTATTTTTACAAGCGGTGGCACTGAAGCTGATAACCTTGCAATTAAGGGAATCACCTTCCAAAATAAGTCTCGAGGTGATCACATTATTACGTCCTCCATAGAACATCCCGCTGCAATTGAAACCTGTAAGTTTCTTGAAAAACGAGGTAATAGGATAACCTACCTTCGTGTTGACAGTAATGGGTTAGTAGATCCCGATGAAATAAAAAAAGCCATCACCAACAAAACAATCCTTGTATCGATAATGCATGCCAACAATGAAGTCGGAACAATAGAACCAATAGCTGATATCGCTAAGATTACGAAAGAAGCCGATATACCTTTTCATACGGATGCTGTGCAAACATTCGGGCATATTCCGGTGAACGTAAAATCGCTGGGTGTAGATTTACTATCCGTTTCAGCTCACAAACTTTACGGACCTAAGGGGATTGGAGCTCTTTATGTAAGAAAGGGATTGGAATTAACTCCATTATTTCATGGTGGAGGTCAAGAGAATAAAAATCGATCAGGGACTGAAAATACGGCTTCCATAGTCGGTTTTGCTAAAGCTGTCGATCTGACTATTCAAGAAATACCCACTGAAACTATAAGACTAACTTCGCTACGCGACCTTTTTATAAAAGGTATTTTAGAAAAAATTGATGATACCAGATTAAACGGTCATCCTCAGCTTAGATTGCCCAACAACATAAACGTAAGTATAGACTATATTGAAGGTGAATCAGTTATGCTAAACCTTGACCTTGAGGGAATATGTGTTTCTACCGGTTCAGCATGCAGTTCGTCAGAACATGGACCCTCCCATGTATTATTAGCAATGGGTTTGCCACGGGAACAGGCTTACGGTTCTCTGCGGATTACACTAGGTAGGTGGACTAATGAAACGCATATAGAATATATATTAGATTCTTTGATAAAAATAGTAACGAAACTCCGAGCAATGTCCCCCCTAGTCGTGAAAGTGAAAAACATAGAATGATGGCTAAAGGATTATTTAATTTCAGTAAGAAAATCTTAGAACGCTTTAGCAATCCGGAAAATGTAGGTAGAATTGTAAAACCAGATGGTATAGGCTACGTTAGCGATCCATCACACGGTATTGATCTAGAGTTGTACATTAAAATAAATAACAGTATCATTACTGAAGCTAAGTTCAAAGCCTTCGGATGTGCCGCCACCATAGCCACTATCTCTATGGTAAGTGAAATGATTGAAGGCAAGAGTATAGACCAAGCCCTGGCTATATCAGAAGACGAAATATCAGCGGCCCTGAACGGTTTACCGCCATCAAAGATGCATTGTGCTAGATTAGGTCGTGAATTAATTTCATCGGCTATATATGACTCAAAAAAAAGATCTAATATATAGCTCTCCGGTAATAACAAACAAGGAATAACGGAGCGACCGTTATTATTACCAGCCATTCTATACGAAAAAAACAAATAGTCTTTGGATCTCTAAGATTTGATCATAATCCACATGTGTATTGAACCAATATGCCTGAAACTCGTATATTATAAACTTTAGCATCAATGGGCTTCACTGTTGTGACTTTAATAATGGAGTATGGAGCATAAAAAAATCTTTCCAAGTGACCTACTGGCAGGCGAAATATAACCGAGAATACAAAATACTTTAATAAAATCAGAAGTGATGTAATAATTCATCGAAACCAGTTATGATCACGCAAATTTACTGTAAACAATAAACTTTTAAAAACATACCTGTCTTCTAAATTAGTTCCCTTTCAGTATTAGGGGTTATAATTCAAATTATGCTTAAAGATTACAAAAAGAAACGGAATTTCAAACAAACACCAGAACCTTCAACTTCTCAGCAATCTTCTTGTAAAGATCCTCTTATTTTTGTTATCCAAAAGCATAGCGCCCGACAGCAACACTATGACCTCCGTCTTGAGGCGGACGGAGTGTTAAAATCGTGGGCAATACCCAAAGAGCCATCTTTGAATCCAAAAATGAAACGTTTAGCAGTAATGGTCGAAGATCACCCTATGGATTATTCCAAATTTGAAGGCATTATTCCTGAGGGGCAGTATGGAGCAGGAAAGGTAATCATATGGGATAAGGGAAATTACTTCCCGTATAATAACGGTGAGTATTTGTTTACCAACCGTTCTAGTGCTCAGGAGGTAATCAGGGAAGGTCTTATTAACGGTAAACTCTCTATATATTTGGAGGGGGAAAAACTCAAAGGAGCATGGACTTTGATAAGAACAAAACCTGATGATAAAAAATGGCTCCTAATTAAACATCGAGATGAGAAAACTCGTCGATAATTAGTGCCTATCTAAATAGTATATAAACAAGAGGAATGCTGTAGTAGTAGACTTAGTTTCGCTGAATTTGAATAACACAATGACATAAGTTAGAGTAAAGTATTAACTATCATCCAAATAGATATTAGCAGCAAGATTCCAGCAACAAACATATTTAGTATCGGTACTTTTATTCGGTTCGAGATGTTTGAACCAATAAATCCTCCAATGAATGCTGCTGCAGCAAGTGGTAAAGCATTTCTGATATCAAAGGTACTGTTTATAATATGACCACATAGACCAGCGAGGGCTGTAATAGCTACCATAAACGATGAAGTTCCGATGGCGATACGCATTGGTACTCGTCCGATGATTACCATGGCTGGCATTTTAAAGATACCACCGGACACTCCAACCATTCCAGCCACAAAACCAGCTATAGCTGATATGGGTATCAAGCCACGTAAATGCACAACGTATCTATTTTCTTTCTTCCTTCGATGCCAATATCCCCAACCATGAGATAATATGACTTTTTTATCCTTAATGGGGCTAATTAAGAGAATGCTCGTGATAAATAAAACCCCAGCAAAAATTACTATCAGCGCGGTCTCGTAAATATTATTAGCTAACATACCGCCCGTGAAAGCCAGTGCTGCAGTTGGTGGTTCTAAAACCAGTGCTAGTTTCCAATCGATGACATTTCGCCGATGATATATAACCACTGCGGAAACTGACATCACCAAAATCACAAACAAGCTAATAGTTACCGCATCATAAATACTAACCCCCAAAGACAGTAGTATAGGTACATATAGTACACCACCACCGAGTCCGACCATTGAGAAGGCTATCGATATAACTATAATGGTACCTGAAGCAATAACAATAGATTCAGTTTCCATTTTTTATAAGGGCCATATTACAGGGATTAATAAAACTGCAATCCCGAAGAAAACCAGATTAAGAGGTCCACCTACTCTTAGAAAATCCTTAAACCGATAGCCACCAGGAGAATAAATCATTGTATTAGTTTGGTAGCCTACAGGTGTGGCAAAACTTGTTGATGCCGCAAAGGTAATTGCGATAAGAAATGGCCTGGGATCAACATTCATAGCTATAGCCAAAGAAATTGCTATTGGAGCCATTACCACCGCTGTGGCAATATTTGACAAACCCTCCGTCATAATTGCCGTGATAAGATAGACCATTGCTAAAGTTACAATGGGACCAAATTGTATTAATGGTTTAAGAATGGAATCTGCTATCCATAAGGCTGTGCCGCTTTGTTCTAAGGCCAAACCAAGCGGGATAATTCCACCTAGCAAAAAAATCACTTTCCAGTCTATTGCATCATATGCTTCCTCTAATGTAAGACAACGGCTTAAAATTACTCCCGCAGCACCTATTATAACCGCAGCTATTAGAGGTAGTATGTTGAATGTAACTAGAATAATCACTAGAAGCATCATTAAAAAAGAGAGCAAGGCTTTATCCCTTCGAATATGTAGGTGAGTTAACTCGTTAGTAACAATAACATTAGGTGAATTTAATAAAGAAGGTAGATCTTCCTTGTGACTCTGGATTAATAAAGTATCACCACTTACAAGCTTGATATCACCAAGTCGTTCCTTTATTACTCTACCACGTCGCTGAAGCCCCAAAATAGCTGAATGGGCACGGTAAAAATAACCAGATGACTGAATTGTTTGCCCAATTAACCTTGAATTTGGCGGGATAAGGACTTCATTAATTCGTAAGTCATGAGAATTTAGATGTTGATCCCTCACCTTAACATCCTTTAGAAGTTCAAACCCATATTTACTTTGCATATCGATAAGTTTCTTCACATTACCTTGAAGTAGTAATAAATCTCCTGGTTTAATCTTGGTCGTTTTTGGGCGAGAGACCGCCTTATCTTCTCTGAGTAAATTTGAAAGATTAACTTTGATATCTCTTTCTATATTGCTTTGTTTCCATGTCTTTCCAATAAGGGAAGATTTAGCGGTAACAAGAAATTCCGCTAAGTAATCATCTAGGTGGTATTTGTCTATTTTTTCTAATTCACCGGGACGTTTTGGTATCAACCAATACCCTATTGTTACAAGATAAACCAATCCTGCAATAAGTGTAATAACACCGAGGGGGGTAATCTCAAAAAAACTTATGGGAGCCATACCGTAATCTACGGCGATACCACTTATTAGCATGTTAGTTGAAGTACCTACTAAAGTGCATACACCGCCAAATTGGCTAGCAAAGGCCATCGGCATCAGCAATCTGGATGAGGAATATTTCTTTCCTTTAGCTAATACTATAGCAATGGGGATAAAGATGGCTATAACTGCAGTATTCATTATAAAGGCTGATAGAACTGCTACTACAGCACAAAGGATTAGAATCAACCATCGTTCACCTCTTACACTGAGCTTCTCAATTTGATGTGTCAACCAATGCATAGCGCCAGTACGTACCAAGCCAGCACTTATTACAAACATAGCGGCTATTGCACCTGTAGCTTGACTTGCAAAACCACTCAGGGCTTGATTAGCATCAATTAACCCGAAGATGAGTAAAGTAACGAGAATTCCAATCGCGACTAAATCGATTCTAAACTTACCTGAAACAAACGCGACCATCGCCAAAATGAGAATGGTAATACAGGCTATTATTTCAAAATTGACCAAGATACGATAAATATCACTCCAATTAAAATAGATTCATTATAAAAAGGTCATACCGAAAGGTCAATTGTTAAACCTAGCCTCATTTGAAGAAACAACCATAAGTAAAAAGTTTTCAGGGTCCTCACATATCCCTGAATTGTAAAAGGGGAAAGTAGTCTATCTTGATAGGGTGTTTTTATTATCAATATTTGACATTGTCACTGCCAAAACAAAGAAGGGGCAGAGCCTAAACCCTGCCCCCACTTAATGAAGTATTAGAATATATATTTTATTATCTTTGTTCTCTCTTTATGTTCTCAACCTCTTTTTCTATTGCTCCAATATCGGATCTCTTCCCAAAGACGAAGACATAAAACTAGTAAAGTAATACGAAAGTCCCCCAAGTACAAAGAGGCCATAGAAACCAAGGATAGCCACGATCGCTAAGGGCCCATACGATAATTAATACGACATTTACAACTGCCCAAGCACCAAGATGACCGTAGAAATCTTTCTTTGCCTTAACCCTCTTTTTAGCTTCCTCAAGTATTTGTTCATCAGTCATGGTTGTTGCCATATAATTACCTCCACAAGTCAATTGAATTCAGTTGAATTCTGAATACTACTTTCGTCAATAATCAAAAAACAAAACCTAAAACCTACCTTATCATGGTATTAATAAGAGCGGCAATTGGAATTGAACCAAGGTTGGAAATTTAGTAAAATTACTTTTATTCTCAAGATTCCTTGAAAGTGATTGGATATTTTGTTTGAAATTGGTTAAATCATCTGGGGACTGAAAAACTTGCTTCTCAAAATAAACGATTTAGTAAAAGTATTCAATAAAAACATCCTAGCTAACGATGGTATCTCACTACATATAGAAAAGGGTGAGGTATTTGGGCTTCTAGGACCTAATGGCGCTGGTAAAACCACAATGGTAAACCAAATAATTGGTTTGACGATGCCAACAAGCGGATCTATCAATATAAATGGAATCGATGTTGTCTCTAACCCAGATTACGCACGACAGAACTGTTCCTTCCAATCCCAAACCCAAGTACCAATAGCAGGGCTTACTGCTATTCAAGCTATTGAACTGGTTGGCTTAATCAGGGGTGGGAATAATATAGAAGTGCAAAAACGAACGAAGCAATTAATTGACAATTTAGAAATTGGTGAATGGGCTAACAAAATGGGGGCGACTTTATCTGGTGGAGTGAGACGTATTGTTGCCTTTTGCATGGCTGCAGTTTTTCCAGGTAGTGTTGTTATATTGGATGAACCAACCAATGATATTGATCCAGTACGGCGTCGCTTATTGTGGAACCAAGTTCGTTCTTTGGCTGATATGGGTTCTGCAGTATTACTGGTGACGCATAATGTTCTAGAGGCAGAACGTGCTGTGGATAGACTGACTATAATTGATCAAGGAAAAGTAGTTGGTACAGGAACTGCTGCTGATCTTAAAGGGCAAGATGAAGATCATATGCGTTTAGAGCTAGTTTTTGAACCGGGAATGCAATTTAGCGAGCATCCTGATTTATTAGAGCATGCTGTCACTTCAAGACGACGAGTTATTGGTCGAATCGCTGAAAAAAAGGTTGTTGAAGCTCTTGAATGGGCGCAATCATTAAAGGAAAAGGGAGTTGTAGAGGAATTTTTTTTAGGACCAACAACTTTAGAAGATGCTTATGTGAGAATGGTTGGGCGTACAGATGTGGTAGAAATTACAGAAGGAGATATCGTCAATGAGCAGAGCACTTCGTAGCTATCTGCTTCTATTAAAATGGCAAGCACTCAGCCAGAAACCAATATTGCCCCTGAGTATGGCTGTGCAAATAATGATAGCAATTGGTTTTGTGATAGGATTGAGCTTCTTCTATCCTGAACTATCTTCAACGATAGCCAAATATCTTATAACAGGAGCACCTACAATTATAATATTGATGATTGGGCTGGTGTTGCTGCCTCAAATTGTAGGTATGGCTAGAAAAGAAGGAACATTTGACTATATGTGGTCACTTCCTATCCCACGTATGATTTATATTGCAGCTGATGCGACAATTTGGGTTTTAGTTGCATTACCCGGTGTTATTATTTCACTTGCCATAGGAGCTGCCTATCATGGTTTTAGTTTAGACATTAGCTTACTTTCGATACCTGGATTATTGCTCATAACAATAAGTGGAGTTCTTCTAGGTTATACTATTGCTCATGGCGCACCGAAACCAGAGATTGCGCACCTTATTACACAAGTACTTGTCTTTGTTATTATGATTTTTTCACCAGTAATGTACCCAGTCGAACAACTTCCAAACTGGCTTGTTCAAATACACAATGTTTTACCAATTAAATACATGGCTGATTTGTCAAGGGGTACATTAACAGATTTAGATGTTAATCTGGGACTGGCGTTTATAGTAGTTGGAGCATGGTGTGCAGTAGGGTTTGTAGCTACTTATTTTCTTATTAAGCGAAGACGTTGAACTTTATCAAAAATAGTGACAAGGATTGGAATTAACTCATTAATTTAGTCAATTTCCCAATCTCTGCTTTTATCCTAGCCCACTTCCTCTTTCTCAGCAATCCCCTTAGGTGTGGTTTAACCCCAAACAACTCCATCAAATCAATCACATTGCAGATGTCTGAATGATAATATGTGTTATCATTTCA